>JBAZUV010000004.1:0-246853 GCA_041661185.1 Elusimicrobiota bacterium | reverse complement strand
CCTCTGATTATGCCGAGAGTGTAACAGAAGAGGCGACGTGCCCCCGAGTAGGTGGGCTTGCGCTTGGCGCGGCCCTCGGCATAATTCGGTACTCGTCATTATCGGGATTATGCCGATATCGGCATAACCCTGAAGACTTCATGTTTGAGCTCACCGCGAAAGAAATCGATGGACTTATGTCTTCAAGGTCGCATTTTGCGACCTTGAAAAGAGGACAAAACATCAAATATGCGCCCAAGGTCTTCACGGAGCACGGAGCCGTCATGCTCGCAAGCGTCCTCAATAGTTCCGTTGCCGTCGAGGCCAGCGTCCAGGTCGTGCGCGCATTCGTTCGATTGAGGCAGATGGCCATGGCTCACAAAGAACTGGCAGAAAAGCTGGCTGTCGTCGAACGCAAGCTGGAATCCCATGACGAGCACATCCATAACCTGTTCGACACGATCAGGGACCTGATGGAGCCCGCGCCAGAACCCCGCCGAATGATCGGCTTCCGGCCCTGACCAAGACCAGAAAAATCGCTTCCTCGCCTAGCTTTTCCTAGATAAATCCCAGGAAGACTCCTGACACCAACAGCGCTGGTCCCCGCCGGGTAAGCCAATCGGCAAGTCGTTGCCGATTGGCTTGCTAAACGGCAACATCTTGGTCGTCAGCCTCGACCCCGTCACCCGAGTCATGGACGGCGGCATCCAAGCGATCTTCCGGCAAGATTTCCTGAAAAAGCTCTGGTCCAATCGCCTGATCTAACGGCTTCAAGGTCACAATCCGTGACCTTGAAGAGATAAACAGCGTTTTTCATTGGAATTTAAATGGTTTTTCTAAGGTCACGAATTGTGACCTTAAAGAATCCAATGTGGAACTTTTCGCTGCCTCGATCGTATATCAGCGTAGGAGGCAATCATGGAACCTGTACGCATCAGGCCCGGGGAGCCGGGTCGGCTCATCGTCCATATCCCCTATTCGCCCGAGCGCGTGGAGAAGATTAAGACCGTGCCCGGAAGGCGCTGGCACAAGGAACAAAAATATTGGTCGGTGCCGCGCTATGACAAGGCGGTTGAGTGCCTGCTGCGGCTCTTCTCCGGGGAGCAGGTCCTGGTGGATCCCTCTCTGGGCTCGCGCTCGGCGGCTCCCGCGCCGCGGCAAGGACCGCCGCTTTCTGCGGCGGCCGCCGAGGAGATCCACGCCTTGCTGAAGATGCTCCGATCGAAGATCCGCGCGCGCCACTTCAGCCCGAACACCGAGGCGGTCTACGCGGCCTGGGCCGAGCGCTTCCTGCGCCGCAGCGCGGGCACGCCTCTGGAGAAGCTGGGACAGGCCGAGGCCGCCGCCTTCCTGTCCTTCTTGGCCACGCAGTGGCAGGTCTCCGCTTCGACCCAGAACCAGGCCTTGAACGCCCTGCTCTTCTTTTTCAAGGAGATCCTGGGCCGGGAGCTCGGCCTCGTCGAAGGGGTCGTCCGGGCCAAACAGTCGGCGCGCCTGCCCGTGGTGCTCACCCGCGACGAGGTCCGGCGGGTGCTGGGGCAGATGAGCGGGACCCCGCGGCTGATGGCCATGCTCCTCTACGGCGCAGGACTTCGGCTCATGGAGTGCTGCTGTCTGCGGGTCAAGGATCTCGACTTCGGCCAGAACCAGATCGTGGTCCGCTCCGGCAAGGGCGGCAAGGACCGCTACACCATGTTCCCGACCTCCGCCCAGGAGCCCATGCGCAAGCACCTGGAATGGGTCAAACGCCAGCACGACGAGGATTTGGCCGAGGGCCTGGGCAGCGTGGAATTGCCCTTCGCCTTGGCGAGGAAGTATCCCAGCGCCCCCAAGGAATGGGGCTGGCAGTGGGTGTTCCCCGCGACGAGCCACTACGAGGTCCCGGAGACCGGCCAACGGCGCCGCCACCACCTGCACGAGTCTGTGCTCCAGAAGTCTTTTAAGGAAGCTCGCCTGAAGGCGGGGATCGCCAAGCCGGCCAGCTGCCATACGCTCCGCCACAGTTTCGCCACGCACCTGCTGGAAGACGGCTACGACATTCGGACGGTCCAGGAACTGCTGGGTCATGCCAGCGTCAACACCACGATGATCTACACGCACGTGCTCAACCGCGGCGGCAAGGGCGTGCTCAGCCCGGCCGACAAGCTCCTGGGAGGCTGATCGTATGGATTACTGTCATGCGAAAGCCGTCCGGCCGCGCGGCATATCGTAAAGTTGACAATCCACCCCATATTGCTTAATGTAGGTTTCTAAAGGAGAATTTCATCATCTAAATCCTCTGCCTCCATCAAAATACCGGTCAGCAGATTTAGATGTTGAACGAAGCCGCTTCGCGGCAGTCTCCCATCGCTTGTAGGTTACCGTCAGCCGTGCTCCCTCCAGTTAATCGTTTCGTCGTCTTCCTCCCCTAAACTCCCTGTGACTGGGGTCGTTCGCCCAGAAATAGCGCAAGGGAGGTCTCCCATGACCGAGCTCCGAAAAAAGATGATCCGTGATATGCAGCTGCGTCGTTTCTCTGATCGCACGCAAGAATCCTATCTCAGCGTCGTCACTCGCTTCGCCAAGCACTACAAGCAGTCCCCCGACCTGATTCCCGCTGAAAAGGCTCAGGACTATCTCTTGTACTTGCTCAACGAGCGCAAACTCTCCTGGAGCAGTTGCGACGTGCACGCCAATGGCCTGCAGTTCTTCTATCGCGTCACCCTCGGACGCTCCAGCACCTTCATCCTCCCTCCCCGCAAGCACGCCCAACGTCTTCCGGAAATCCTCAGCGCCACGGAGGTGGAGCGATTGTTCGCCGCCGTCAGCAACATCAAGTACCGCGTCATTCTGATGGTCGCCTATGGCGGCGGACTCAGGCTCAGCGAACTCGTCGCGCTGAAGGTCACCGACATCGACAGCCAACGCATGATGATCCGGGTTGAACAGTCGAAAGGAAATAAGGACCGCTACACATTGCTCTCGCAACGACTCTTGAACGAGCTGCGCGCCTATTGGAAGATCTATCGTCCAAAGACATGGCTTTTCCCAGGCAAGACCCCCGATAAGCAGATAAGCGAATCCTGCATCCAAAAAACGATGATCCTGGCCAAGATCAGAGCGGGGATCCGCAAAAACGGCGGGGTGCATGTCCTGCGCCACTGTTTCGCTACCCACCTGTTGGAAGCTGGAACGGATTTGCGGACCATTCAGATGATGATGGGGCACAGCTCCGTCGCAACCACGGCTCGGTATACGCGGATCACCGCCAATAGGATTCGCTGCACGCCGAGTCCGCTCGACCTCCTGGTCCGCCCGTCTCAGGTCTGATTCAACCTGCGGTGACCAACGTCCCCCGCGCGGGGACGGCAAGACCGCGTTGGGAAGTGGCGGACGTTTTTCGTCTTTATGGCCAGGCCTACCGCCGATCCCGGGCATTGCCGTCGTCCCATCTCAAGATCATGCGGGCCATCGAAGCCTGCCGCACCGCGGCTTTGGGCGGCCATCTGGAGCTGTGCACCGACTGTGGTTTCCGCAGGCCGGTCTACAACTCCTGTCGCAATCGCCATTGCCCGAAGTGCCAGGCTTTGGCCAAGGCGCAGTGGCTTCAAGCTCGTGAGGAAGAACTTCTTCCCGTCTCGTATTTCCATGTCGTTTTCACGATCCCACACGAACTCAATCATTTGGCGCTTCGCAACAAGCGGGTGGTCTACGACATCCTTTTCCGAGCGGTATCGCAGACCCTTCTGCAATTCGGCGCCGATCCTGACCGCGGCCTCGGCGGCACGCTTGGCATCACGGCCATCCTGCACACCTGGGACCAGACCCTGCGCGACCACATACATCTCCACTGTGCCGTCCCCGGTGGGGCGCTCTCCCAGGATAGGCATCGCTGGGTCTCTGCTCGACCTAATTTCCTCTTCCCGGTCAGGGCGCTGGCTCAAGTCTTCCGAGGAAAGTTCCTGGATTTCCTGATGCAGGCCTTTCAGGATGGGGAACTTGCCTTCTCGGGAAAGACGGAGGATCTTTCCGCCGAACCGGCCTTTCGCGGCTTGCTCGCTCGACTCTACGCCAAGGCCTGGGTCGTCTATTCCAAGCGAGCCTTCGCCGGCCCACGATCCGTTCTGGACTACTTCGGCCGCTATACCCATCGTGTCGCCATCTCCAACCATCGGCTCCTCTCGGTCGAAGGCGGCACCGTCACGTTCTCCTATCGGGATCGACGCGATGCCGACAAGCGCAAGGTGATGTCGCTTGCAGCAGACGAATTCATCCGGCGGTTCCTCCTCCACGCCGTTCCACACTCCTTCATGCGTGTGCGCCACTTTGGCTTCCTCGCCAATCGGCGAAAGAAGGATTATCTGACGCGTTGCCGCGAGCTCCTCGGCCTCACCGCGGATATTCAGCGGTCTGCTCCCAAAGAAACTGCGGAATTGGTCATGGATTTGACCGGCGAAGATCTCAAGGCTTGCCCCTGTTGCGCCAGAGGCCGCATGCGCGTGATCGGTGAGCTTTTTCCTCTGCGTGGAGTGGTCTTCAATGGCCGAAGCCTGGATTCCTCATGATCTTTCATGGACTCGACCATTGCCGCCACCCCTGGCTCTTGCCGACGAGCCAACGGCCCTTGCTGTCCCGATATCGCATTCTACCCCCGCGGCGCTGGGGCCAGACTCAAAAGGTGATCGCTCTCGCCGTCGGCCATCTTCTTCGCAGACTTCCGCAGTCATTTCTAACCCCTGCTTTTCTCCTTGTACGGCATTCCCAATCCATATAGAATCCCCATACGAGGCCGCGAAACGGCTTCGTTCAACAAGTTTTATCCGCAATGCTTCGCACAGCGGCTAAAACTCTTTACGTTAGGCATATCTATGGACAATATCTCTGAAGACCAACTAAACGTAAACCGAATGCTCAATCGGGGAGTCCTTTTTTCCATCATTTGGCTGGCGGGAATAGGTTCCGCGATCGCCGTAGCAAAAGCATTGAAGGCCCGAAAGCTGATTCAAGAATCAAACGGGAAACTAACCGGAAATGGCAAGGTCTGGTGGTGCCTCATAGTCGGCGGATTGGGATTGCTTTTTTGGGTTCCCGTTATGGGCGGACTGATCATGAGTTCATTTCACTGAGCAATGCCTAACATCCGATGGAGCCTCCCGCGCACGCGGGTGGAATCTTAGCGTGCGCGGCGGCTCACCGAGGCGTTAGGCACATTCATGGCAACGCGATCCAAACAGACCAAGCCCTTGAAGGGCTGCAACTGCATATATTGTTTGAAGGCTCCAGCGGAAACCGGTGACCATGTGCCCGCGAAAGCGCTGTTCCCTGAATCGCGTCCCTCGAATCTCATCACAGTGCCGAGCTGTTTGAAATGCAATTCGGGATTCAAGCAGGACGAAGACTATTTCCTCAGCATTCTCTCCTTCTCCGATGCCGGCGTATCACCGGTCGGCAAACACTTTTGGCAGCACAAGTACCATCGAATGTACCAGAAGGATCTCGGCCTAAAGAATGCCCTCTGTCAGTGCTTCGAGCAGATTCAATTGCCGACCAGTAATGGCAAATCAGAAACGCGCCTTGCGATCAATTTGCAGACCAACCGAATTAATGCGGTAATTAGGAAAGTCTGCCGGGGACTATACTACTTCGAATGCAACGAACCTTTGCCCGTGAATCTCTCCATAAAGGTCCACCGCATCAAGACCAAGGAAGAGCTTAAAGTATTCAACGCGGACATGAAAGCTGGAAGTCGCGGCTGGCCAGGCGTCTTTGAATACCGCTGGAATAGGGTAGCCACGGAGCCCGCTCTGTCGAAGTGGTTGCTCCTGTTTCATGGCGCAATGCCGTGGGCCGCAATAACATACCCTCCCGGCCGGTTTTCAACACAAGCATGGAACCCTATCGCAAGAATCTGGAAGCAGTTTCTCAGGCTCAAAGCGGAGTGGAAGTGCCTAACATCGGCTTCTGCTGGCGGGCGCCAGTGAGGAGTTTCTATAGCGCCCGCAGCAGAGCCAGGCGTTATGCCGAAAGGGAATGTCTGTGATGAATGAACTAACTCCAAAGTGGAAGAAGTTTGAAGAGCTTGTCGCAGACATTCAGAGAGCGCTGTCTGGCACTGCGGACGTGGAAGCGAATGTGCGTATTATGGGCACGTCAGGTGTTCCTCGACAAATTGATGTCGCGGTCCGAAAAACCACTGGTCAGTTCTCGCTACTGATCATTATGGATTGCAAGGACTGGAAAGCTCCGGTTGATATCAAGGGAGTAGAGGAATTCGCCGGGCTAGTGGAAGACGTCAAGGCTAACAAAGGCGCAATGGTGTGCAACAAGGGTTTTACGGCGGCTGCAAAGACCAAGGCAACCCAAAAGGGAATAGACCTTTTTTCAGCAATTGACTCAGAGAGTAAAGATTGGCCCGTTTATGTCTCCATTCCGACCATCTGCGACTTCAGAAGCATAAAGTCTTTCCGCTTTTCATTTCGGCATTCTGACCCAACACCGTTCATGATTCCATCGATAGACCCTCGGTTGCTTGAGTTATTTGCCAGGTCGGGAGAAAAAATCGATACTCTGGGCAACATAGTTAAGCGCGCATGGAATGAAGGAAAACTTTGCTATGAACCTGGCGAGTACGCTGACCTATCAATTTGCGAACAGGCGGCCTATACAAAAGTCGATGAAATTCTTTACGGTCCTGTGCAGGTAAAAGCCACAATAACTGTAGAAAGTACATTGTATTTTGGCCAGTTCCCCATTGCCCAAACCAAAGGCTTTAAGGATGAGATTTCCGGCGCCTTCTGGACCAACTCATTCACTACGGCAGACCTTAATCCGACGGAAATCGAGCGGACATGGCAGCGAATTCAGGCGCCAGAAGAGCTGGCTGTGAAACCCGGAATGATGCTAGTTGCGCATGATTACTACCCTCTGGTTCAGACGGTAGATCGTTCGGCATAACATCAGCTTGGGCTGGCGGGCGCCGGTCTGCGGAGCGCCTTGTAGCGCCCGCAGCCCAGTTCAACGTTATCCGGAAGGACCAATGCGTGGCAAGGCATCTGCAAAATGAATAGAGAAGCGGCCAGGACAGTTCTAAAGCGGATGATGCAACCTTACAGAGAAAAGACGTTCGAGCAGCTTAAACGCCTCTTGGACGCCAACCATACTGAAGAGGCGTTGACCAAGGCCGATGAGAGTGACGTCAAATGCACAATTGAAGTGATCTGGGCCGATTTCCAAGCAGGATACATAACCGTTTTTGGCCGAGCAAAGGAGCATTTGAAGACGCGGTCGTTCTGGGTAATGCAAATGCTCTTATGGCCGCGAGCCATTGCTCAAAGAGTCACAGAAACTTTCACAGTCTCGCCGGAGAGTAAAATCGTAGACGAGGAATCATATTGATCGATAAAATACCTCCGGATAACATCGGCTTGGGCTGGCGGGCGCAGGGCTACGGAGTGCCACATAGCGCCCGCAGCCCAGCCCCTCGTTAGACCTATGAGACACTCATCTGACAAGGAATCATGAAGGCTGAGAGGGCTTGCTTTTTCAACCTTGAGCGAAGTGCTCGACTTATTCAACTCTATAGGACTCTCCGGAAGAAGGGCACGACGCATCGCGCCTGCTCCGATGTGCTGAGAGCGGCCTACGTGTTATCGGTTGGCGCTCTGGATGCCTATATTCACGACAAGATATCAGAGAACATCGTGAGATATATTAGGAATGCCGCTGCGAAAAACGCCAACGAAAAGCTCACACCACTTAATGAGATCCTCATTTCCAAAAAAATCCCGCCAATTGACTTGGTTCTCCTTGCTACGAGACGGAGGCCATTTGTTCAAGTCCGTCGGTACATCGACGAACATATATTTGAACAGACCTTTCAGCATCCCGGCTCGATTGAGAAGGCGATGAAACTGATTGGAGTCCCGGACTTGTGGACGAATGTCGCTACTGCCCAAAATCGCATTCTTGACCCCGCTCTACGCGAGAGCCGGGAGGCAATTTGTCGGGACTTGGCATCATTTGCAAAACGCCGCAATCAAATCGTCCATGAGGGAGACAGAGAACGATCACGTACCCGCAAACACAAACGGCGCAAGATATCTGCCAAGGAAGTTAGCAGGGTGTTGACGCGCATTTTCATCTTGGTGAAGGCCATCGATAGCCTATGCAAGGTCTAACATCCGCTGCTGCCGCAGCGCGCCAAGGAGAACGCTTATAGCGCGCTCGGCAGGAGCGTCGCGTTAGGCATCGCGAGGCAAGGTCTGGTATAATCTAAAGATCAATAGTCCAACAGTTTTTCGCTACAAGAACTTCCGATTTTTCTTTTTCTCTCGCGAAGAGAAGCGGATTCATAAAGGTCGTCGAGAGGCGAAAAGATGAGATCGTGCACACTTGGGAAAAATACTTCAAGAGCTGAAATCCAGGACATCTCCAGGCATGGCATTTGGCTATACGCCAAAGGGCAGGAATTTCTATTGCCGTTTAAGGATTATCCCTGGTTCAAAGAAGCCAAGGTCTCAGCAGTCTATAACGTCAAACTGCTTCATAGCTCCCATCTCTACTGGCCAGACCTTGATGTCGACCTAGACATTGAGTCACTTGAGCATCCTGAGAAGTATCCTCTCAAAGCAAGGCCTGCCTAACATCCGCGCCCTATTGCGCCCGCAAGAGGGCTCTGTTATACTGTAGATGTTCACCCGCATCGGTCGCATCCTCGACGAGGAACCGTTCTTTGAAAGCGGGTTTATGGAATGTCGTTTTTCCTCTTGTCCTTTTGTCCTTTTCCCTTGTTTCGCCCGAGCGGAGCCAGGGTGAGGGGTGCTATGGAATGCGCGGCATGGCCCGCGCACCTTAGTGAGGGTAACAGCCTTCCTGGGACGCGAAAGCGTCCCGAAGGCGCCATAGGGGCGATAGCCCCTTGGGGAGCACCCGAGCGAGAAATTTAACCTCTCTCGCGAGGGCTTCAGCCCCGAACGTAGATGAGGGGTGCGACAAGTGGGGGTGAACAGGTTCGACAGGAGCGGCGAGACGGAAGGTTGCAGGCCCTGGTTGGCCGGTGCCAGGATAAAAATCGGCTAAAAACATAAACGCCAACAACATGTCGCCGTTGGCCTGGGCCACTGCCTAACCCGCAGTAAGCCCACGTCGGTCCGCCAAAACCTGCTAGGCGGGTTCCGGCGTCAATCAGCAGGCAAGGAGTCATTCCGCGCGCTTCGTCGGTGCGGCTCCGAGACAACACGAAGCTAGTCCCGGGGTACTCGTCCGGCAGTTTCTCCGGGATGAAGCCAAATCCGGACTAAGCCTGTAGGGGCCGCCGCCAGCCGTTCTTGGACGCGGGTGCGATTCCCGCCACCTCCACCTTTGGGTGGATGACGAAAAAAAACGCCCCCGGCCCGGATGTCACGGGCCGGGGGTGGATTTTGTAGAGTAGAGCGGGTATCCTTAGGCCAATGTTGAGCTACCGCAACCTCACTCTCCTCGTCGCCAATCTCCTGTTCTTCTCGATCTCCGCGGCGCTTTTCTTTTTCCCAGGCTGGGAGACGATCATCTATCCGCTCTACGGGCTCGTCTTCATTTGGACGGATTACCGCAGAGAGGAGGAGATCCACGTCATCTTCCTATTCCTGTCCGCCGTATCCGCGGCGCTGTGCATGACCCGGCGCCTGGAGCTCTCCTTCTATGCCGGCATCTGCGGCGAGGCTGTTTCCCTGTGGATGATCTCCTTCGGGCTCGGCATCCATCGCAGCCGCATGGATTCGGACCGCCGCCGCATCCTGGAGGCCACGGCCGTGGTGGAAGGGGCCAACCTCGATCTGGAGCGCGAGACCGGCTTCTACGAGAGCTATTCAGGCTCCGCGCAGGGCCAGATCCGCCTGCGCAAGGACCTCACCCAGGCGGCCAAGAGCCTTGGGACGACCATGGATACGCAGGAGCTCCAGCTGCGCCTTCAGCGCGTGCTCGAAGGACGCTACCGCTCCTCGCGCGTGAGCATACTTCCCGGCACTCCGCCGGATCCCTTCGTGCAGTGGGCCGTGCGCACGCAGGCGCCCGTGCTCGTGCGCGACCTGGGCCAGGACGAGCGCTTCAGCGCGCTGGCTCCCTCGTCCTCCTTCCGCTCCGCTCTGCTCGTGCCTTTGACCGTGCGCAAGAAGCCCTACGGCTTCGTGCGTCTGGAATCCGACGAGGCGCGCGTCTTCGGCGCCGACGATTTGCGCACCGTGGACCTCTTCGCCACGGTCGCGTCCCTGACCTTGGAGAACATCCAGCTCTATCAGGACGTCAGCGAGATGGCCCTGCACGACGGGCTTACCGGGCTCTACACGCAAAGGGCCTTCCGCCTGCGCTTGAAAGACGAGCTCCTGCGCGCGGGCCGCAGCCAGTCTCCGCTTTCTCTGATCATGGGAGACATCGACCACTTCAAGACCTACAACGACGACTACGGGCATCAGGCCGGCGACGAGCTCCTGCGCGCCTTCTCGCGCCTGCTCATGAACCAGACCCGGCCCGTGGACTGCGTGGCGCGCTACGGCGGCGAGGAGTTCGCCGTGATCCTGCCCAACGTGGTGCACTCCACGGCCGTGGACGCGGCCCAGCGCATCCGCATGGCCATCGGGCAGGAGCCCTTCGTGTTCCAGGGCCGGCGCACGCATGTGAGCGCGAGCTTCGGGGTCTCCTCTTTCCCGCAGGACGCCACCTCGCAGAGCCAGCTTGTGCGCGTGGCCGACGAGAGGCTCTACCGATCCAAGCAGAACGGCAGGGACCAGGTCACCGGATGAACGGGATCTCTCTGGACGGGAATATCCTTTCCGGGGCCTTGGCCCTGGTGCCTGCCTTGACGCTCTGGGCTGCTTGGCCGCGCAGGCGCTGGGTCTGCTGGCCCGCGGCAGCTGCCTGCTTCATCCTCTGGGCCGCGGGGTTTCCCCGGATGGGTCCCGCGCAGAGGGTGTTTTGGGTGGGCTCCGGGCTCTGGAGCCTTTTGGTGACGCTCTATGCGGCCTATGTCGTCGAGCGCAATGCCGGCGAGTACGACCGGTTGAGCGCGCTTAAGGTCGGCCGGCAGAAGCGGCGCGGCGAGCTTTCCCTGCGCATCGCCGAGATCCGGACGCACAGCCTTCAGGTCGAGGCGGAACAGCGCGAGGTCCTGGCGCTCTACGGCTTGGTCAAAGGGCTTTCCGAGTCGCTGACCTGGGAGGACCTGCGGCCCAAGCTGGAGACCGCGGTCCAGCAGTATCTTCGCGTCGAGGAGTTCGCGCTCTACGCCGTGTCCCCGCATCTGGAGGATATGCTTCTGCCTCTGCTGAAGCGGCACCTCGGCTCCGGGACCGGCTCCTCGTGGGAGACCCTGAAGCGCTGCCTTCAGGAGCAGAGGCTCTCGATCTCCGTGCCGCACGTCCTGCGCACGCCGGAGCGGGCCGTGGCTCTGCCCGTGTTCGAGGCCGACAAGTTCGTGGGCTATTTCTACGCGCGCATCCCCGCCGGCATCGAGCCGGAGGCTCTTCTCTCCAAGGCGCAGACCTTCGCCGAGGAGATCGCCTTCGCCTTCAGGCGCATCCAGCTTTTCCAGGAAGTCGAGGAGCTCTCCCAGACCGACGGCCTGACCGGGGTCTATCGCCGCGCCATCTTCGACGAGCGCCTGCGCGAGGAGGTCGTGCGCGCCAAGACCTTCCGCACGAGCTTCTGCCTGATGATGATCGACATCGACCATTTCAAGAACCTCAACGATTCCTACGGGCATCCCTTCGGCGACCAGGTGCTCAAGCGCATCGGCGAGATCCTGCGCGCGAGCGTCTATGAGACGGACTTCGTGGCGCGCTACGGCGGCGAGGAGTTCGCCATACTCCTGCCGCGCGCCGAGCCCGTGGGCGTGCTGCGCAAGGCCGAGGCCCTGCGCCAGGCCGTGGAGGCCGAAGCCTTCGACTTGGCGGGCCGGCGCGTGAACACGAGCGTGTCCATCGGCATCGCCCATTTTCCTCGGGACGCGGACAGCGGAGAGTCCGTGCTCCGCCAGTCGGATCAGGCGCTGTACGCGGCCAAGGACGCAGGACGCAACCGCGTCGTCGATATCTCGCAAGTAAGGAAGATATAATGAACGATCCTCAATCGCCGAATCCGTCCGAATCCGCGGGAGAGACCGCCGCCTGGTCGCGGCCTTCCGTGCAGGAAGCGCCTGTTCAGCCCGGAGGCAAGCGGCTCATGCGCGTTCTCCTGGGTCTCTACGCGCTCGCCATGCTCGCGGCTCTGGCCATCCTCTTGCGCAACGGTTCCGGCGACCAGAAGAAGACGGGCATCAATCCCGGAGAGCTGCTTTCCGCGGCCCGGCCCAGCGGCGTGGCCTGGATCACCATCAACGGGGTCATCACGCACGGCGAGTCCAATTCGCCGTGGGGCCGAGGCATGCCTTCCATGGTGCGCAGGCTCCGGCGCCTGGCCGAGCGCAAGGACGTCCGGGCCATCGTGCTCGACATCAATTCTCCCGGCGGCAGCGTGGGCGCCGTGCAGGAGCTTCACAGCCAGCTCCTGCGCGTGAGGCGCGAGAGCAAGAAGCCCGTGGTGGCCTTGCTCAACGACATCGCGGCTTCCGGCGGCTATTATCTGGCTTCGGGCTGCGACGCGGTCGTGGCCCATCCCGGCACCCTGCTGGGCTCCATCGGCGTGATCTTCCACACGGCCAACGTGGAGGGGCTTCTCTCCAAGATCGGAGTGCGCTCCGACAACATCAAATCCGGGAAGATGAAGGACATCGGCTCTTCCACCCGCCCCATGACCAAGGAGGAGCACGAGCTCCTGCAAGGCATCATCGACGACGCCTACGGGCAGTTCCTGCATGCCGTTTCCGAGGGACGCAAGATCCCGGAGTCCGAGCTCAAGCCCTTGGCCGACGGACGCATCTTCACGGGCCGGCAAGCCTTGGCGCTCAAGCTCGTCGATGAATTAGGCGACTCCCAGCGCGCGCTCGAATTGGCCGGGAAGCTCGGCGGGATCTCGGGCAAGCCGGAGATCGTGCGCGACGTGCCTGATTCTCTTTCGGGGTTCCTGGATATGCTCGATTCCGTCTCCTCCCTGCGCCTGCCGGCCGAGGCGGCTCTGTTCCAGCGCTTGGGCGAGAACTTCTCCGGAGCGGGTTTGGAATACCGCTGGAGGCCGTGATGGGATTCCTCGAGGATTTCTTGATGGCGCCTGAGCGCGCCGCGCTGCGCGCGCAGGAGCGTCCGCCCGTGGCGGCGGCGTTCGGCGCGTTCGTTTTGGCGGGGCTGAGCCTGGCTGTTTCCAAGGCCGTGCTTTCCGGCGGATCGATCGCGTTCTTGGCTTTCGCGGCCGCCTTCGCGGCGCTCATGCGCGTGAGCGCCGGAACGCTCATGACCGCGCTCGTGCATCTGCTCGCGGAAGCGCTCGGCGGCCGCGGCCGCGCGGCCGGGCTCTTCGCGCTCATGGGCGCCAGCGACTTGGGCTGGACCTTGGCCCTGCCCGCGGCGCTGCTGCTCAGGGCTCTGGCGCCGGGAGCCTGGTGGGCGCCTCTTCTGTGCGCGCTCCCGGCCGCGTTCGCGGTGCTCTGCCTGCGCGCGCGCAGCGTGCGCGGGAACTACGGCTTGAGTCCGGCCCGCGCATGGGCCGCGGTCTGCCTCCCCTATGCCGCGTTCGCGGCGCTGGCTGCGGCCGCCTCCATGCTTCTTGTGGCCGGCTTGGTCCAGCAATTTGCGGGACTGATATCGTGAAGGCGCCTATCCCGGAGGAGTTCCAGGGCCTGCCGGTCGTGGACTCCGCGCGCATGCGCGAGATCGACCGGCTCGCCGTGGAGCGCTACGGGCTCACTTCCTTGGAACTCATGGAGAACGCGGGCCGCGCCGTGGCCGAGGAGGCTGCGCAGCTGCTTTCCGGGCGCTTCAAGCAGCCGATCCAGGAAGCGCTCATCACGGTCTGCTGCGGCCGCGGCAACAACGGAGGGGACGGCTTGGTCGCGGCGCGCCGGCTCAAGGGCATGGGCGCGGAGGTCATGGTCTATATCGCCCCCGCCAAAAGAGACGCCTCCTATCCCGCGGAGTTCCAAAAGAATCTCACGCGCGCGGTGGAGGCCGGGGTCTCCATCCACGAGGTTTCCGAAGAGCTCGTGGAGCTCGACGTGCGTCTGCGCTCCTCGGCCATGGTCATCGACGCGCTCTTGGGCACGGGCGCCAGCGGCAAGCCCGCGGGCGCCGTCCATAAGATGATCCAGCGCATCACCCAGGCCGCTCGTCCGGTCCTGGCCGTGGACATCCCCTCGGGGCTTCATCCGGATACGGGCTATCACAGCGGCGTGGTCGTAGTCGCCGCGCGGACCTGCGCGCTCGGGCTCGCCAAGCGCGGGCTTCTGGCCGCGGCCGCGGCGCGCTACGTGGGCGAGCTCAAGGTGCTCGACATCGGCTTCCCGAAGGAACTTCTTAAAGGGGGGAGATGAGAGTGAGGACTCCTCGCGGAAAAAGAATTTCACGGTTCCTGCCGGCTGTCGTTGCGGCAGGGGCCTTGGCCGCCTGCTCGAAGGGCACGGCGGGCCTGCGTCCGGAGCCGGCGAGCCTGCCGGGAGTCTCGGAGTCCAGCGCGGCGGCCAAGAGCCTCTATGCCGTGTTCAAGACCTCCCGCGGGGAGATGGAGTTCCGGCTGCTCCCGCAGGAGGCTCCCAAGACCGTCGCGAATTTCACGGAGCTGGCTTCAGGCCGCAAGGAATGGACGGACCCGGCGACCGGCGCCGGCGTTCGCAGGCCGCTCTATGACGGGACCGTGTTCTTCCGCGTGATCCCGGGCTTCCTGATCCAGGGCGGGGACCCTCTCGGCACGGGCGCGGGCGGGCCGGGCTACCGTCTGGAACAGGAGCACGGTTCCGGACGCAGGTTCGTGAAGCCGGGGCTCTTGGCCATGGCCGATTCCGCGGATTCCTCGCATGGGTCCCAGTTCTTCATCACCGTGGACTCCGCGCCGTGGCTCAATGGACGCAACACCATCTTCGGAGAGCTCGTCGGAGGGATCGAGACCGCGCGGGCCGTCTCCGCGGCCGCGCGCGTGGTCCGGGAAGGCGGCCGCTTCGTGGACCGGCCGATCGTTCCCGAGATATTGGAATCCGTGAGGATCGAGGAACGATGAGGCGCGTGGCCGACGGGCTCTATCAGATCGACGCCGCTGGCACGAACGTCTATCTCATCGAGGGGCCCGCGGACCTGACGCTCGTGGACGCGGGGCCCGAGGCCGGGGTGCCGGCGCTTTTGGCGGACCTTCAGAGCAACGGGTTCAGGCCGAAAGACATCCAGCGAGTGATGATCACGCACGCGCATGCGGGACATGCCGGCGGCCTCAATCTCCTGCTCCAGGACCATCGATTCAAGATCTACGCGCATCCTTTCGATATCCCGGCTTTGACGGGAAAGAAGCCGTCTTTGGAGACGGTCCGTTCGAGGACGAAGGGATTCTTCAAGGGGAAGCCGTTCTCATTCGTGGACGTGGCCATGCCGGTGGAAACGGGGATAGGAGTGCGCGGTTTGACCCAGTGGCAGATCCTTCATCTGCCCGGCCACACCGCGGGTTCGCTCGGGCTCTTCCATCCGGCGCGCCAGATCCTGATCTGCGGGGATGCCCTTGCCAACAAGGCGGGGACCTTGAGCCTTCCCAAGGCGGAGTCCCCCGAGGACGGCGAAGCCGCGTTGCGCACGGCGCGGATGCTCGCGGCCCTTGATTGCGACGTGCTCTGCTGCGGGCACGGCCCCGTGCTCCGAGGCGGAGCCTTCCGCTTCATCGAGAAACTTTTCTAGTCCGTCATCCCGGCGAAAGCCTGAGCCCGGATTCCGCAGTTGATCCTGTCTTTCAGACGGAAGCGACGGGATGTTTTTGTTCGCGGAATCCGGAAAAATTCAGACATGGACAGATTTGAGGCCGACTGAATTTTTCAGGTTAGAGCAGGCGGCGGAGGTCTTCCGAGAGCATCCAGAGATGTTCGCGGATGCGCGGGCTCTTGGATTCGAGCAGGGGCAGGAGCTTTCGGCGCACCCAATTGCGCGTGAATTCCTCGCAGTCGTTGCTGAGGTCCTTCCGATAGGAGAGTCCGTGTTCGCGCAGGTAGCGCAGGATCTGCGCCCGGCGCAAAGGCAGAAGCGGCCGGATGAGTTCGATGTCCGCGCGGCCCCGGCCTTGAGGGGAGCGGAGAAGGGGCCTCTTCGCCGGGATGCCGGCCAGCCCCTTGGCCTGCGTGCCGCGCAGAAGATGCAGAAGCAGGGTCTCGGCCTGATCGTCGAGCTGGTGCCCGGTGGCGATCTTGTCGAAGCCTTCCGCGCGCGCAAGTCCGGCCAGGGCCCGGTAGCGCAGGCTGCGGCCTGCGTCCTCGAGACTGCGGCGCTCTTTTCGGGCGGTCTCTTGGACCGGCAGGCTGCGCTCGAAGAGCGGCAGGCCCAGGCGCAAGGCCAATCCGCGCACGAAGGCCGCATCCCGATCCGCCTCGCGCCCTCGAAGCCCATGATGGAAGTGCGCCAAGGCGAGCTTGAGGCGGCGCTTGCGGGCCAGTCCGCGCAGGTGGTGCGCAAGGCAGACCGAATCCGGACCGCCGGAGACCGCGATGAGCACGCGGTCCTTGGGGGCGATGAGCTTATGGGCGCGGTCGAACTGCGCCAGGCGTCCAAGGAGCGATTTTGTCTCCGGAGAGGTTGTCATTTCAGTATGGAGATATTATAATAATGAACACATATGCCGAAGAAAGTACTGGTCATTGACGATGAGCCGGAGATGCTCAATCTTATCCGTTTTACGCTCGAACAGGGCGGATACGAAGTCGTGACCTGCGACAACGGCCGCCATGCGTGGAACGCCATCCTGCAGAACAAGCCGGATATGCTGGTGCTCGACGTGATGCTTCCGGGCATCGACGGGTACTCTCTTCAGATCAAGATCTCCCAGGACGATCTGACCAAGAGCATCCCCATCATCGTCCTCACGGCTCTGGAACCGTCTAAGACCCTTTTCAAGAAGTTCCCGCAGGTCGCGGGCTTCATGACCAAGCCCTTCAACACCGACGAGCTCCTGGCCAAGGTCGTGGAGACCATCGGGAAGTCCGACGTCGAGCCGGCCGCGTAGACGGCGCTTGCTCCCAAGCCCTATCAGGAGAAATCCCATGATCACTCGAAGAACGGCTCTGCTTGCGTGCTCCCTCGCTTTTTTCGGCGTCCTGAGCGCCCAAGCCTCGGACAAGAAAGCGTCCGGCTCGGACAAGAAGACTGCTCCTTCTTCGGCGGAGAAGCCTGCCGCGGGACAAGAACCCTCCGCGCTCTCCGCGCAGATGCGGGCCGAGCGCGAGGCTTTCCATTTCGCGGAAAGGGAAAAGATGAAGGCGTTCATGAAGGCCGACCGGGCCGAGACCCAGGCGTTCATGGATACGCTCAGGGCCGAGCGCGATGCTTTCAGGAAGACGCTCAAGGGCAAGCCTTCCGCGCAGCAGAAGGAGCTTCGCGTCCAGTTCCAATCTCAGGAGAATGCGCGCCATGCGGAGTTCCGAAAGGCGCGCGGGGCCAAGAAAGAAGATTTCATGAAGCAGCAGACTGCCAGGCGTGAGGAGTTCAATAAGCGCTCACGTCCGTCCAAGTAACAGGTTTTCCGTCACTCCCGGCGAAAGCCTGCTTCGCAGATTTTCTCGTCGTTCCCGAGCCATCCCGGAAAAATTCAGACGCAGGATGTCGGATGACGGCTGAATTTTTCCGGCTAGAACTTCGCGTTTTTCGCGACCACGACGATCCCGCCTTCGGTCACCATGAAGCGCTTGCGGTCTTTTTCCGGATCATAGCCGATCTCGGCATGCGAGGGGACGCGCACGCCCTCGTCGATGATGGCCCTGCGGATCTTGGCGTAGCGGGCCACGTCCACGCCCTCGAAGAGGATGGAGTCCTCGACGTGCGTCCAGCTGTGGATGTGCACTTTCGGGGAAAGGATGGAGTGGATGACCCGGCCGCCGCTGACGATGCAGCCCGGCGAGGTCATGGAATCGAGCGCGATGCCGGAGCGGCCGTCGTCCTGGAAAACGGTCTTGGCCGGCGGCGCCTGGATGGGCGCGGTGCGGATGGGCCAGTTGGCGTCGTAGAGGTTGAGCACCGGGTCCACGCCGATGAGGTCCATGTTGGCGTTGTAGTAGGCGTCCAGGGTCCCCACGTCGCGCCAGTACTTGGCGCGATTACGGTTCTCGTCGATGAAGCTGTAGGTGAATACGCGGTGGGAGCCCACGAGCTTGGTGATGATGTCCTTGCCGAAATCGTGGTTGCTCGAAGGGTCCTCGGCGTCGCGGCGCAGCATCTCGGAGAGCACCTTGGGGCTGAACACATAGATGCCCATGGAGGCGAAGCAGTTCTCCGGATTGTTCGGGATAGGGGAGGGGACTTTGGGCTTCTCCTGGAAGCCGATGATACGGTTGTCCGCGTCGGCCTGGATGATCCCGAACTGGTCGCCCTCCTTGAGGGGGACCTCGACGGCGCCCACGGTGAGGTCGGCCTGCTTCTCGCGGTGCTTGCTCAGCATGAGCCGGTAGTCCATCTTGTAGATGTGGTCCCCGGCGAGTATGAGCACGAGTTCCGGTTTTTCCTGCTCGATGAGATAGAGGTTCTGGTAGATCGCATCCGCCGTGCCGACGTAGGACTGGTCCGTGCCCGCGTACTGAGGGGGGATGATCTCCAGATACTCGCCGCGCGCAGTGGAGAAGTACATCTGCCAGCCGTCGCGCAGGTGGCGGATGAGTTCCGCGGACTTGTACTGGACCAGGGCGTGGATGTTGCGGATGTCGGAATTCAGGCAGTTGCTGAGCGTGAAGTCCACGATCTTGTAGCCGCCGCCGAAGGTGACCGCGGGCTTGGGATACTCCCAGGTCAGCGGCTCCAGGCGCTGGCCCTTGCCGCCGGCCAGGATGAAGGTCATCACGCGCGCCGTCCCTTGCATGATTTCACTCTACCATAGGAGGCGCTTTGCGACAAGCGCTGTAAAAGGTAAATTTAGAACATGAAAGTATTCCTGGCCGGCATCATCCAAGGATCCATCCCGAAGTCGACCATCCATAATCAGGATTGGCGCGGTCCCATCCGGGAGGCGCTCTCGCGCCATCTGCCCCAGGCCGAGGTCTACTGCCATTACTCCTGCCACCCCGCGAGCATCGATTATGAGATGCCGGAGATCCGCGCCACGCTCAGCGACGGCATCGAGAAGGCTGCGCAAAGCGACCTGGTCGTGGCCTTCGTGCCGAGCGCGTCCATGGGGACCGCCTTGGAGATCTATGAGGCCTACCGCCGCGGCGCGGCCGTGGTGACGATCAGCCCTCTTTCGGCCAATTGGGTCCTGCGCGTCTACAGCGACGCGCTCCTGCCCGACATGGCCGCCTTCGAGGATTACCTCTCCTCCGGCAGCCTCCAGCGTCTGCTGGAAAGCAAGAAAAGATCCGATTAGTTCGTGATAACGGGCCTTTCATGGCGCGCTGCGATCGTTGTTTTGCGGCCGGCTTTTTTATTGCCTTCCAAGAACAGATATTTCTTGGCTGATGGCGTAGGCGTTTTCGACGGCCGCTCCTGCGGATTCCAGCTCTTTCAATATTTCTTCGGGAATCCCCCGGCTCGCGTCTGTCGGGACCACTGCTCGGATTTGGATGCGATTGTCCGACCATTCCCGCAGTCGTTCAAGGACTCCGGGGATGTGGCCGCCGCCGATCATTGCGACGACATTCTTGCCGTTATCGTCGGCGGCTGCGCAATAAATATCCGCGAGGCTGTCCGCCATGTCCCTGTCGCGGACCTGTATCATGAGCAGGCGGTTATCTTCTGAGGCCCGGGACAGGTCATGTTTGGAGATTTCCCTGAAGGCGTCTATGGGGATCAGTTCTTGGGTGAGTCCAAGCGCCGGAAGAAAGGATTCATTTGTCAGGGCAACCAATTGGGTGTAAATCTTCCCTGCCAAGAACAACAGGTACCGACCGGAAACATCATGGTTCGGCAAGTATTTTTTCAGAGGGCTTTTCCATCCGATATCCCGCAATGTCTCATGCTCATTGTTTAGTTCGAATTCCGTCGGAGGGGAACTTTTTTCCGCTTTGATGAGGGTCTCCAGCCATTGTTTGCGCAAATCGAAAAAGGAGGTTTTCATGTAGGCGGAGTCGAGGATGCGGGCGAAAGGTTCCAGGTCCGTGCCGGAAAATCCGTTGTTTTGCTGTTTGACGTCTTCCCAGGCTTTTCGGACATAAGGATTGTCCCTCAGTAGCAAGGCGATGTCCGGAAAACTCGCAGAGCCTCCAGCTGCTCTGTAGCTGATGTTTAGCCCATAGGGGAGAGGTGAATCGATTATGGAAATGTTTTCCGCCGATGGGAGTTTCTTCATTGCATAATATTCCGCTGCATCCTTGTTCTCCCAGGGATAGTGCATGGAGGTTATGTCGCTGTCGCCTGTTTCGAAAGCTGCGTAGATATTCCTTTCCGTCGCATTGAATACCATGTCGGATTTCAGATTCGCGATAGCATCCAGGGGGCCGAAAAACCCGGAGTGGATTTCTCCGATAAGAAGGATTTGAGGAAGATTTTTGAGATTGCGAGTGTCGCAGTGCTGCCTTCCTGAAGGGCGGACTAATTCCCGCGCAGCAAGGGGCGTTCCGGCTGGGAGGAGGATCAGGGCGGCGAAAAAGAACGCGGAGAAAAATTTTTTCATGGCGTTGTTTCCACCGACAGAACGGAAGTCAGCACCGCGAACTCATCATCGGACCCAAAATGGGCTCGGGCCCATTTCGGCCTGACCAATCGGAACGTGTCGTAGCCCAGGTGCTCGGCATGCAGCGGTTTTAAAACAGCCGTATAGTTCTTCCGGACAAGCGGGTCGTTGACGAAGGCCTCGAGTTCTCCCCGCGCGTTTTTGCGCACGTTCTCTACGAGGATGAAATGGCCGAACTGCCCGGTGGAAACATGCCATGCCTTGGTCATCCGCTCTTCCGTCCAATAATCATCATTGGGGAAAGCGTCTATGCGGATGAACGCGATAAGCGGGGTGCGATTCGCGCTCAAGAGAAGGTCCGACGTGATGTCCGTCTTGCTTTTGACCTTTTTTTTCTCAAAAGCAGCGCCGAACGTCGAGATCCGGCTTGTGATCCTGAGATTTTCGAGGTAATTCTGCGTCAGTTTTTCCAGTTCCGGCAACTGCAGCCATTTATCAAGCTGGCGTTTGAGCGTCACGCCGATTCCCGGGAGCAATTTCAGCACGTCGCGCAGCGCTTCATAGGGATGCTTTCTTGCGCGCGCTGCCAGACGTTCGGCTAGGTTGACGACGCAGACCGGGCCGCATATCTGCGGTACGTCGTATTCCGGATCCATCCCAAGCAATCGGGTCAAGCGCGGGTCGGTCTGCCGCAGGCGGCCGAAGGAGTTTTTATCCCCGCCGGTTGGTTTTAGACGATATTCCAAGATTCCGGAGCGGACGCTTTCTGCGCCATTGGGCTGTGAAAAAACGACTTGAGCCGTCCCATCGTCGAGTTTTATGGCTCCTTCTTGAACCATGCCGTCCCATAGCGCGGCGGACCATTGCGCGAATTTCGAGCGGGGCATTTCGGCGATTTGGTCCGGAGAAAGACCTGTAAAGGCGGCTGCCAAGCGCTTTCGCACGAGGGAGGAGTCGATTTTCGGGAGGCAGCCAAAATCCATCAGCGGGACGATCTTGTCGCGGCGTTTGAATTCCGGGCGGCGCAGCACGCTGTCGCTTTTTAGGTATTCAAGGACGATCGGATCCGTTTCCAACCGGGGCGGAGCCGCTTCGTCGGAGCGAGGCGCGAAGAGAGCAGGCAACGACGCTTTGTTGAAATCATCATTTCGGATGGCGCCTATCGCATAGTTGAGCCCGGTGAATAGGCTGAGGGAGAAGGTGCTCCCGGTGCGCGCGGCAGGGGAATCCGCGAACTGCGTCCTCCCGGCGATCAGCGCGGGGACTTGTTCTACGACGGGACCCTGGACTTGCGCTGCGCCCTGGACTGCTGTTTGCGCCAGGGCTTGGCGGACGCTGAAAGAGGACGCCCAAGCGATATGAAGAGAGGCTAGCGCTGCGAGCGCGCGTCGCTGCATCCGAATAGTCTACTGGACGAGGCCGCTGCCGGTCTGGGTCCAATGGGAACGGCAAGACGAGATAAAGTGCCTATCGTCTGAAGACCCGAAAGTCCTATTCCTATTCGTCGGAAAAGATCCGCCGCGCGTCTTTCAGCCGGCGCGGCGGATCTTTTTGACAAGCGAGGTGGTGGAGAAGCCTTTTTTGAGCGGGATGATGGCGACCTTGCCCGCGTATTGCCGGCCCGCGACCTGTTCAGGGCGATAGTCCCCGCCTTTAACCAGGATGTCCGGCTTGAGCGTGGAAAGCAGGCGCTCGGGTGTATCCTCTGAAAAAGGCGTCGCGGCGTCCACGCAGGAGAGCGCCGCCAGCACGCGCATGCGCGCGGCGACGGGGTTGAGCGGACGCTCCGGGCCCTTGCCCAGCCGCCGGGCCGAAGCATCGGAGTTCACTCCCACGATGAGGCGGTCTCCGAGAGACGCGGCCTTTTCAAGGACCTCGATGTGCCCGGGATGAAGGAGATCGAAGACCCCGTTGGTGAATACCACGCGCAGGCCTTGCCGGGCCCACTGCTTGCGCAGGGCGGCCGCGCGCAGGGGGGGGAGGACCTTGTCTGAGGTGGATACACCCTCCGGAAAAATTCGGGCAGGGACAGACTTGAGGGCGACGGAATTTTTCCGGTTAGTGGGCTTTGGGGGCATGGGGGAAGAGCGCGTCCTCGATGACGCCGCAGAGCGTCTGGATGACCGCGATATGGGTGTCCTGGACATGCGAGGTCTTGTCCGAGGGCACGCAGAGGCAGATGCCGCACAGAGTCTTGAGCTTGCCGCCGGTCTTGCCGGAGAATCCCAGCACATTGAGCCCGAGTTCATGCGCCTTCTTGGCCGCGCGCAGCACGTTCTCGGAATTGCCGCTCGTGGAGATGGCCACGAGCGTGTCGCCGGAGCGTCCGTGCGCTTCGAGCTGGCGCTCGAAGACGGTCTCGAAGCCGAAGTCGTTGGAGATGGCGGTCAGGTCCGAGCTGTTGACCGTGAGCGCGATGGCGCTCAGCGGCGGCCGGTTGCGCTCGAAGCGGCCGACGAGCTCGTCGGCGAAGTTCTGCGCGTCGCAGGCCGACCCGCCGTTGCCGCAGGTGAGGATGCGGCCTCCTTGCCGCAGGGTCTTGAGCAGGACTTCCGACATCCGGGCGATGATTTCGGAGTCTTCAGCGGTGGCGGCCAGGGTGCGGGAACTTTGCAGGAGATTGGCGCGGATGTCCTGCGCTGCGGTCAAGCGTTCTTTGGGATCAGCGTTCTTTTCAATCATGCACGGACCTCCAGTGTCCGGGAGCCAGGAGCCGGGTCCTTTTCAAGCAAGGATCCGGCATAGCCGGTGTCGATCTCGCCGGAGCGGAAGCGGGCGTCTTCCAGCACGCGGCGATGGAAAGGGATGGTCGTGGGGATGCCCTCGATGCAAAACTCGCCCAAGGCCCGGTGCGCGCGGGCGAGTGCCGAGGCGCGGTCAGGGGCGCCGACTACGAGCTTGGCGATGAGGCTGTCGTAGTGGCTGGGCACCGTGTAGCCCGTGTAGATATGCGTCTCCACGCGCACGCCCGGTCCGCCGGGCAGGCGCAGGCTTTCGATCATGCCGGGCCTGGGCGCGAAGCCGTGCGCGGGGTCCTCGGCATTGATGCGGTGCTCGATGGAGTGCGAGCGGATCTCGCCGGCGCGGGCTTGGTCGAAGGAGAGGCGTTCTCCGGCGGCCAGGCGGATCTGTTCGGCCACCAAGTCCAGGCCGGTCACGGTCTCCGTGACGGGGTGCTCGACCTGCAGGCGGGCGTTGACTTCCATGAAGTAGAAGCCGCCTTCAGGGTCGAGCAGGAATTCCACGGTCCCCAGGTTGGAATAGCCGCAGGATTTGGCCAGGCGGATCGCGGCTTCCTGCAGCTTCCGGCGCAAAGACGGGCTCACGGCCGGGGAAGGGGATTCCTCGATGAGCTTCTGATGCCTGCGCTGGACCGTGCAGTCGCGCTCCACCGCGGCGACCACGTTTCCGTGAAGGTCCGCGCAGATCTGGATCTCCACGTGGCGCGGGCGCTCGATGAACTTCTCCAGATAAAGGGTCCCGTCGCCGAAGGCGGCCTGGGCTTCTCCCGCGGCTTTCTCGATCTCAGAGGCCAGGGCAGAGGCTTCGCGGACCATGCGAAGGCCTTTGCCGCCGCCGCCGGCTGCGGCTTTGACCATGACCGGGAAGCCGATCTTCCCTGCCGCGCGCGCCAGGGCGCGCGCGTCTCCCAGGGCTCCGGGCACCACGGGCACGCCGGCTTTCTCGGCGAGGCGTTTGGCCTCGATCTTGTCTCCCAAAGCCGCGATGGCTTCGGGCGGCGGGCCGATGAAGACGAGGCCTTTCTCGCGGCAGGCGAGCGCGAAGCCCGCGTTCTCGGAAAGGAAGCCGTAGCCGGGGTGCACTGCGTCCGCTCCCGTGAGCTTGGCGGCTGCGAGCAGCCGGTCGACGCGCAGATAGCTTTCCTTGGCCTGCGCCGGCCCGATGCAGACCGCCTCGTCGGCCATGCCGACGTGCATGGACTCGCGGTCCGCTTCGGAATAGACGGCCACGGTGCGCAGGCCGAGCTCTCGGCAGGCCCGCAGGACCCTGACCGCGATCTCTCCCCGGTTCGCGACTAATACTTTACCTATCATGGAAATCCACCTTGACCGTCTGGCTCCAAAGATCCACGTGAGCGGCGAGCACGTCCATGCCCGCGCCGCGCAGGCGCACGAGATAGTCCGCTCCGCTCAGATATTCGGGGGCCCACACGTCCGGAGAAAGCTCCATGCGCGAGCCGCGCTCGCGCATGCGCGCGCGCAGTTCGCGAAGGACCTGCTTGCGCCATTGAAGAAGGGTCGTTTCTTCTCCGGGCATGAGCGTGTTCTGGGCCAGGAAAACGGCGTGCGCGCCTGCGCTCCCCGAAAAGATGCCCACGGTATTGCGCGCGTAAGACGCGTCTTCTCCGGGAGGGCAGGTATTGGCCGCGGACCGGTAGTCCGCGAGGGCGCCGGCAAGGTCGTTCTGGAGCACGCGGGCATCCGCGCGAGCGAGCTGGATGTCGCAGCGCTCGGCGGAGCCCAGTTCCGGCAGAGAGAGCAGGATGCCGTATTCCCGTACGGCCTCGCCGGGCTGGTTCAAGCTGTTCTTGTAGAGGTCCGCGAGCACGGCATGCAGGTGGAAGAGGTTCGCGGAATTGAGCTGGGAAGGATATTTCTTGGCCAGTTCCACGGTCGAGCGGCAGGCCGCGAGCGCGCCTTGCGCGTCCTGGCGCATGTAAGCGGCTTCGCAGGCATAGGCCGAGGCCAGAGGGTCCCGCGGATCCACGGCCGCGGCCTGGGCCGCGGCTTGGGAGGCCGCAGCGGCATCGCCGGCGCTCAGCGCGGCTTCAGCCTTGGCGAGCAGGCCCCAGTCATAGGGGCGCGTCCAGCGGCCGTCCTCGAGTTGGAACGACATCCGTTCCTGGATCTGGCCGTCCTGTCCTTGGAATGCGCAGCGGACCAGGGCCCAGTCCGGTTCCTGCATCTCGATCTCCAGGGTTCCGGGTTCCATGGCGGGAGGAAGCAGGAGGCGGAATTCCTCCAGGCTCATCTTGCGGTTGGACTCCGCGCTGAGCAGTCCGTAGGCTTTCTCAACGTCGCCTGTCTGGAGGGCTTGGAGATAGCGCGAGGCGCTGCGCAGGATCTGTAGCTTCGGGTCGCTGTTGCGGCGAAGATGGATGGCTCCCTGGAGCATGAGTCCCAAAAGGAGGAGGAAGACGCCCGCGAGCGTGGAGGTGACCGGGCGCTCCTTGACCTTGCCCACCGCGGCTTTCGCGACCACGGTGGCGGCCTGCGCGTGTCTGCGCATGGTGGCCCGCATCTTCGTGTAATTCTCCTGGGCCCCGGCCTGCGTGCGGTGAGGGGTCTGCGCGGCTCTCGCGGGAACAGGAGCGGGCCGCGCGGGTGGATCGTGTTTGGGCGGAAGCGGATGCTTTTCTTTGTCCGACGGCGATTCGCGCTTCTCCGGGAGGGCCGATTTGGGCTGCGGCGCAGATGCGGGCTTCTCCCGCAAGCGGAATATCCCGGTCTTGGGGAAATCCGGCGGGGTCGAGGAGGGGGGCGGCGGCGGCGCGGGTTCAGGGCTATCGGGTTCTTCGTTTTTGAGCGCGTTGATCGGGGAGAAACGCTCGATCTGCATGGCTCCCGAGGAGGAAGGCCCTTTGGCCGAGGGCGATTTCGCGGCAGGAGCGGGGGATTTCCCCTCGACATCGAAGGGATGCGCGCAGCGGTCGCAGTATTTTTTGGCCGCGGAGTTCTCGAAAGAGCAGGACGGGCAGTATCGGACCAATCGGCCCGAGCACGACGGGCATTTCGCGCTGCCTTTCGGAGCGCTCTTGCCGCACTGAAGGCATCGGATATCGGAGGGGGGTGCCGGGCTCAAGGGCGTATGAAGAAAAGGGCTTGTCCGTATTCCGCGGCTGCGCCGTCCTCAATGGAGCAGGAGACGATGCTTCCGCTGCAGGGAGCCGCGATGGGCTCTTGGGAGGCGCCTGTCTCGATGAATCCGAGAGGGTCTCCTTCTTTCACGGAGCGGCCCTCGCAGGCTTTGCCCGCGAAGCCTTTGGCGCTCGGGCGGTAGAGCCCGACGCCCGGTGAGCGCACCGGCACGAGCGAGCAGGAAGGCATGGGCGCGGGGCTCAAGGCCGCGCCTTCAAGGCGGAAGCCCACGCCCTGGCCGCCGCGGCGATAGGAGACGTCGAGCAGATCCGTTCCGCGTGCCCAGCGAAGCACCTTTTCAAACAGGGCGTCAGCGCTCATTCTTCCTCCTTGGCAAAAGTCCGGAGTCCAGCGGGTCGAAGGCCGCGGGAAGCATGGCGGCTACGCGGGTCAGGACCGTGCTGTCGCGGGCCTTTGGGTCCGTATTGACGAGCAAAAGCTCGGTTTCCTTTGTGCTGAACTCCATCATGACCTGGCGGCAGGCGCCGCAAGGCTGGGCGTTATGGCCGACCACGCAGACGGCTTTGAGGGCCTTCTCTCCGCGGGTGACGGCGCTGCCGATGGCGGTGCGCTCGGCGCAGATGCCCAGGTTGTAGCAGGCATTCTCTACGTTGGTCCCGCTGAAGATGCGGCCGGACTCCGTGAGCACCGCGGCTCCCACGGGGTAGCGGGAGTACGGAGAGTAGGACTGCTTGCGGGCCGACTTCGCGGCCTTGATGAGACGGCGATGCGCCGCGCTCAGGGCTTTGCGGCGGCCGCGCGCGGCAGCGGAGCTCTTACGCGATTTTGACATGCTTGTCGATGAGGAGCCGGAGTTTCTCGGCGGTCTCCCGGGGCATGGCCTCGGGCCGGGTCATGATCGCGTTCTTGAGCGCATCGTTGCAGGCGCAGGCCGGCAGTTTCGCGATCTGCGCGATGGCCGCGGCCAGCAGGCGCTGGGCATTGGCGGAGTTGGCGTGCATCACCGAGATGACTTTCTCCGTGCTGACTTCCTCGCCTTCCTTCCAGCAGTCGTAATCCGTGACCATGGCCGTCATGGCGTAGCAGAGTTCGGCTTCGCGCGCCAGCTTGGCTTCGGGGATCGTGGTCATGCCGATGATATCGTAGCCGAGCTTGCGGTGCGTATGCGACTCCGCGCGCGTGGAGTAGAGCGGCCCCTCCATGCAGACCAGGGTCCCTTTTTCATGGACGCGGATGTTCAGGCCCTTGGCGGACGTCTGGAGCACCGCGCGCATGTGCGCGCAGAAGGGCTCGGCGAAGGGGACATGCGCCACGATGCCGTTCCCGAAGAACGTGGTCCGGCGAAGCACGGTCTTGTCCACGATCTGGTCCGGGATCGTGAAATGCCCGGGCGCCATGGCTTCTTGCAGGGAGCCTACCGCGCCGAAGGAGATGATCTTCTGAGCGCCCAGGCTTTTGAGCGCCCAGATATTGGCTCGGGCGTTGATCTCCGAGGGGAGGAGGGTGTGGTCTCGGCCGTGGCGCGGGAGGAAGGCGCAGCGCACTCCGCTCAAGGTTCCGGTGAGGATCGCGTCCGAGGGCGGGCCGAAAGGCGTGTCGACCGAGAGCTCTTCCTTTTCCGTGAGGCCTTCCATCTTGTAGAGGCCTGAGCCTCCGATGACCGCGACGACGCAGGGGCGGATGTCTTTTCGTGCCATGGGTCAGCGCCCTGCGGCCGCGAGCAGATCCTCATAGATGGGGAAACGGGAGGTGAGCGCGCGTACCTTGCGCCGGATGTCCTTGAGCACGGCCTCGTCGGTCTTGTGCTCCAGGACGGCGATGATCAGGTCTGCGATCTCATCCATCTCCTTTTCTCCCATGCCGCGCGTGGTGACCGCGGGGGTCCCGATGCGCACGCCGCTGGCGATCATGGGCTTCTGCGGGTCGTAGGGGATGGCGTTCTTGTTGACCGTGATCCCGGCCTTGTCGAGCGCGATCTCGGCTTCCTTGCCCGTGCAGTTCTTCGGGCGCAGGTCCACGGAGAAAAGATGGCAGTCCGTGCCGCCGGAGATGATGCGAAGGCCCCGGTCCTGCAGGGCCTTGGCCATGCGGCGCGCGTTGGCTATCACGCGGCGCTGGTATTCCTTGAACTCGGGCTTGAGCGCCTCGCCGAAGCAGACGGCCTTGCCCGCGATCACGTGCATGAGGGGGCCGCCCTGGATGCCCGGGAAGATGGTCTTGTCGAGGGCCTTGGCGTGCGCCTCGCGGCAGAGGATCATGCCGCCGCGCGGGCCGCGCAGGGTCTTGTGCGTGGTGGTGGTCACGAAGTCCGCGTGCGGGATCGGGGAGGGGTAGAGCCCCGCGGCGATGAGCCCGGCGTAGTGCGCGATGTCGGTCGCGAAGTAGGCGCCTACGGAGTCGGCCATAGCCTTGAAGCGCTCCCAGTCGAAGACGCGGGAGTAGTTGGAGGCGCCGGCCAGGATCATCTTAGGCTTGTGCTGGGCCACGAGGTTCTCGGCTTCCTCGTAGTCGAGCAGTTCGTCCTCTTTGCGCACGTTCATGGAGACGATGTTGAAGTACATGCCGGAGAAGTTGAGGGGATGCCCGTGGGAGAGGTGTCCGCCGTGGGCGAGATTGAGCCCCAAGATCGTGTCCCCGGGCTTGAGCACCGAGAGATAGACGCCGATGTTGGCCTGGGTCCCGGAGTGGGGCTGGACGTTGGCGTGCTCGGCGGCGAAGAGCTTCTTGGCGCGCGAGATGGCCAGGTTCTCGACGACGTCGACGTGCTCGCAGCCGCCGTAGTAGCGCTTGCCCGGGTAGCCTTCCGCGTACTTGTTGGTGAGCACGGAGCCCTGCGCCTCGAGCACGGCGGGCGAGACGTAGTTCTCCGAGGCGATGAGCTCCAGGTTCTCGGCCTGGCGCGTCATCTCGTCGTTCATCGCCTTGTACAGCTCAGGATCCTGCTTCATCAATCGTTCCATGGGCATCCCTCTCCATAAGCGCCTGAAGTCCGGCTTCGATATCGTCGCGGGTCGAACGGTAGACGTCTTGCGAGCCGCCGATCGGGTCCGCGACGTCTTTCGCCCCGAATCCGGCGTAATCCAGGAACAGCAGGAGCTTGTCCTGCTGCTTCGGAAAATTTTTTAGGAGCCAGTCCAGGTGGCTTTGCGCCAGGGCCAGGACCAAGTCCGCCCATTCCAGGAGCTCCGGGCTCACGGCCTGGGGCGCGTGGGGGTCCGCGGTGATCCCTCGTTCCGCCAGGACCGCGTGCGCGGCCGGGGGAGTGGGGAAGGCGGGGTCCGGCTTCGTGCCTGCCGAGCGGGCTTCCCAATCCTGAAGGCCGCGGTGCGCGGCCATGTGGTTGAAGAGCCTCTCGGCCATGACGCTGCGGCAAGAGTTCCCAGTGCAGACAAAAAGCACCTTCATCGATACCTGACCGGTCTACGGATTTACAGTCCGGCTGAAGCTTGTTCGATCCGCTCCCGGGAGATCGCGCCTTCCCGCAGGATGCGGACCGGTCCGCTCGCGTCTACGACCGAAGACTCGCGGCCTAATGAGGCCCCGCCGTCCCAAATATAGTCCACGAGGCCTTCGAACTCCCGGGCTGCCCGGCCGCCGTCGGTCAAGGCCGGCATCCCGGAGAGATTGGCGCTCGTGGAAGCCCAAGGCACGCCGGATTCCCGGATCAGATCCCGGAGCGCCGCGTGGTCCGGCACGCGCACGGCCAAACTCGGCTGTTCCGCGGAGGTCAAAACACGCCCATCCGGCGTCGGAGGCAGTACGAGAGTGAGCGCTCCGGGCCAGAAACTCCGAGCCAAAGCCTCGGCCGCCGGGGTCCACTGCACCCAGCGGCAAGCTTCCTCAATGGAATGTATCAAAATGGGTAGGGGTTTCATAGAATCGCGCCGCTTGACCCTATATATATCGCGCGAAGAGGCCTTGATCAGGCCCGTGGTCCCTAATCCATAGACTGTATCCGTCGGGAAGACCAGGAGTCGGCCTTGGCGCGCGGCCTCCGCCAGTTCGCGCAGTTCCGCCGACGGCAGGGGTGTCCCTGCTGGGGTTCGTATAAGTTTAGTTTTCATCAAGTGTAGTGCGTTTTATTTTCGTCACCCCGGCGGAAGCCGGGGGCCAGCTTCGTCCTTTTCTTCTTCGGCTGCCGGTTCAGCGTTCAGGGCGCGAGGATGGAAGAGGACTACGTATTCTCCGGGAGCGCCGTTGCGCTTTTCCAGGGCTTCGCGCACGGAGCGGATGGTCCCGGTGAGCCATTCCTCATGGATCTTGGTGAGTTCTCGGGCGATGACGGCCTGCGCTTCGGGGCCCAGGGCTTCTTCCGCGGTCTTCAGGAGTTCCAGGACGCGGAAAGGCGACTCGTAGACCGCAAGGGTCTTGCCCAAGGTCGCGGCTTCCTTGAGCGCGCGCAGGCGCTTGGAGTGCGCTCGCGGAAGAAAGCCCAGGAAAACGCAGGAATCCGCGGGCAAGCCCGAGCCGCAGAGCGCGGTGGTCAGCGCGCTCGGCCCAGGGAGACTGCAGACGGACAGGCCTTCCTTGCGGGCCAGTGCAACGAGCCGGGCGCCGGGATCCGAGACTACGGGAGTCCCGGCGTCCGAGACCAGGGCCACGGTCTCGGAGCGGCGCAGGCGTTCAAGCAAGCCTTCCATGCAGCGAGGGTCGCGCTCGTCGTAGCGGATCAGAGGCTTGGCCAGATTGTTCCGCTCCATGAGGATGCGGGTCCTTCGCGTGTCCTCGCAGTAGACCACCTTGGCTTCGGCCAGCGCCTTGAGCGCGCGCAAGGTGATGTCTTCGAGGTTTCCGATGGGCGTGGGGACCAGATAGAGCATAAAGGGACGTTCAGCGCGGCGATTGCGCGGCCAAGTGGCGGCGAGCCTCGACTTGGAGGAAGGCTTCCACGACCTTGGGATCGAATTGGGTGCCTTCGCCTTTCTTGAGCTCAGCCAAGGCGGTCTCTCGCGGCAGGCGCTTGCGGTAGGGACGGTCCGAATTCATGGCTTCCCAGGCCGTTATCACGGCCACTATGCGCGAGCCCAGGGGGATCGCATCGCCCTTGAGCCCTTCGGGATAGCCGCGGCCGTTGAACCACTCCTGGTGGTAGAGCACCATCTGCGCGACCGGGCCGAGGAACTTGACCGGGGCCAGCATCCGGTAGCCGATGGTGGTGTGCTTCTTGATTTGCTCGAACTCTTCCGGCGTGAGCTTGCCGGGCTTGGAGAGGATGGACTGGTCGATGCCGATTTTGCCCACGCCCTGGAGCATGGTGGAGAACTCCACGTAGCGGACCTGCTGTTCCGAAAGGCCCAGTTCCCGGGCGAGCTCGCGGGCCCAGGCGCGGGAATCCTCCACGCGGCCCTGGGCATAGGCATCGCGCGCATCCACGGCGTTGGCCAGGGTCTGGACCATCTCCAGATAGAAGGATTCCAGCGTGTCGTAGCGGCGCTGGTGATGCAGGACTACCGCGGCTTCAGCGGAGAGCAGGCACAGGCACTGCAGGGCCGTCTCATCGCTCACGAGGCCGGGCGGGAGTTCGTGAAGATTGAGCACGCCCAGGGCCTTGCCCTTGAGCAGGAGCGGCACGCAGAGCAGGGGCTCCGGGGACTCGGGCACAAGGGGTTTGGGCTCGGCAAAGGCAGGCCCGGCCAGGCGCACGGCTTGTCCCGGGAGTCCTTCTCCAGACTTGAGCGTGAGACTGCGCAGAGAGCGCGGCAGATCGCGGATCGCAGTGGTCGTGAGCGCGCCGCTCTCGTCATCGGCCAGCATCAAGGAGGCCCTGTGCACGCCGGACCATTCACAGACGTTCTCCAGGAAAAGCGTGCAGAATTCGTCGATGGAGACATTTCCCGTGCGGGATGCGCCGTATTCGTGCAGGGCGAGCAGGCGGCGCATGAGGGCGTCGATGCGCAAGGTCTCGGGGTTGCCCAGCTGCGCGGGCCTGGGCGCAGGGGTTCTGCGGCCCTGTTCAATGAGTCGTTTTCGAGCGTGCCACAGGGTCGCGGCCAGTATGACGCAAAAGACTCCGAGGATGCCCGAGAGCATCCTCAGAGTTTAGATTATTTTCGGACAGCTCCGATATCAAGGAGCGCGTGCCTCGACGCATGTCCGCGATGAGGAGCTGTCCTGTTTTTTGTCGTCATTCCGGCGAAAGCCGAAGCAATGAAATGCGCCTGGAACTCATGCGGAGGGACGGTTGCAGTGCAGGATGAGTTCTAGGCGCTCTTCGGTTTGGAGGAGAAACGGTAGCTGAACCAGGAGACCACGGCGTAGACTGCGTTCTGCGCGGCGTAGACCCCGTACTTCCAGAAATCTGCCGACCAGAGCGGAGCCTGGGAGCATTCATAACCGGCCCAGAAGATGAAGCTAAAGGAGGCCAGGAAGAATAAGAGGCTGAGGAGCGGGGTGAATCCGTGCGGCGTCTCCTTGCGCAGGATGGAGAGGATGTCGGGTGCGAAGAGCAGGAGATACATGATCCCCGTGGAGATCTGGATGCCGAGCTTGAGCATGCCGATGCCCGTTGGATCGAGCTGTGCCGTAAGTAAGCCCGGGACCACGGAGACTGCGGCGGAGTATAACCCCAGGCTGGCGGCCAGGATCAAGGCCAAGCTCAGGGCGGTGGCCAGATGGGCCATGCGGTCGCTCAGATGCAGGGACAGCATCGAGAGGATCTTCCCGATGAGCAGGGGCGCCAGCAGGGAGAGGCCGCCGAAGATGTTCTGCACTCCCCAGAAGGCATGGCCGGCCAGGGGGGCGCTGATGAGTCCAAGCGCCAGGGAGGCGCTCACTCCGATGAGAGCGCGCGATACTGGGGTGGCCTTGCCGTTGCCGTCCATGAAAGTCTGAAGGATCTGCGGTATCGGGAAGATGAAGGCCAGGGCGTTGGCGGTCGTGTAGCTCATGGACGAAAGGCGGCTGAACAAAGGGGCCCAGAGCACGTCTGCGCCCTCGGCGAAGGGCCGCAGCGCGGCCAAAGGCAGGGAGAGGGCGAGGGCAGCCGCGCACAATCGCGTCCGAAGAGGGCGGCGGTTCGCCGGCTTGAGGCGCTCGGCCGATTTTTGAAATTGAGTTTCCGGGAAGTCGTTGAACGTCGGGGCCGGTTCTGAGTCCGAGACCGGGGCCAGGTCCTGGCCGAGGAGGCGGGCGAAGCTTTCTTCGGCGCCGGAGCGAAGATCCTCGGAGCCTTCCTGATCGGCGCTCTGAGTGTTTGCATTATTCGCATTCTCAAGCGTGGGATTGAGAGGCCGCATCTCATATCCGCCGTTCCGGTGCAAGATCTTCATCGTCATTCTGGCGGAAGCCGGAATCCAGGAGTTGCTGGGCTCCGGGTCAAGCCCGGAGTGACGATGATCGGCTGGACCCCGGCTTTCGCCGGGGTGACGAGAAGGGATTGACTTCTCAGAGGATGCTGCGTTGTCGATCGTCGAGACAACAGATGAATCGCCGCCGGTGCTGGTCTTGGCGCCGACATTCTTTAAAGAGAGTGTGTCGGCGGCCGTGGGAAGCGTCAGGGAGACGCCTTTTCCCGTGAGGGTATTGGCCGGCAGGGCCAGCGAGACGCCGGAGCCTGAGAGCGTGTTCTCCGGCATCATGAGCGGCGCTGCGACGACCGGAATGTTTCCGGCGAGGATGGAGGTTTGGGCTGAGGGAGCGGTTAGGATCTCAGCGGCCGCGGCATAGGCGCCAAGTCCGGGCGTGCAGATAAAAAAGAAGCCGGAGAAAAGCGCGCACAGCGCTTTTCTATGAGCGGCCCTGATGTTCATGGGAATAGTGTAAAGGAAGCGGCTATGGCGCGGTTGAGTCTAAAGGGAAGGCGGCGAGTAGGTCTCTTGGTCCTCAATTGGAAGGGCGTAGTCCGTCGTGGAACTCGGCAGCCAGCCCGCGGCCCGCATCCGGTTCAAGAGCACTTCCCTGCGCTTGAGGAGCTTGGGGCCTGCGGGACGGCCGGGGTTCCAGCGCTTGGGGCTGGGCAGGGCCGCGGCCAGGGCCACGGCCTCATCCGGCGTTATGTCCGCGGGACTTTTTCCGTAGTAGACCCTGCAGGCTTCAGGGGCGCCGTAGATGCCGGGGCCCCATTCCGCCACGTTCATGTAGAGCTCCAGGATGCGGCGCTTTGAGAGGTTCTCTTCCAATCTTCGGGCGATGAGGAATTCCTTGAGCTTGCGCAGGGGATTTCGGGAGGGAGAGAGATAGAGGTTCCTGGCCAGCTGCTGGGTGATGGTGGAGGCTCCGCGGCGCAGACGCTTCTTCTCCCAGTTGTAGCGGGCCGCTTCCCGCACGGATTCCCAGTCCACGCCTTTATGCTGGTAGAACATGTCGTCTTCGGCGATGACCACCGCATGGACGAGGTTCGGGGACATCTCGGAGAGCGGAGTCCAGCGCATGGGCACCGCGGGCCTGCGTCCCTTCGCGCGTTCTTTTTCGCGGTAGCGCTCGATGAAGGCCGTGGTCTTGGGATTCTCGCGCTTGAGATAGCGCACCTCGGGCAGGGAGGAGAATGAGAATGCCAGCCAGAGCAGGAAGAGCGCGGCGCCGATCCACGACAGCCGTCCGCTCTTCCGAGTCCGGCGAGGACTCATTCAACGGCCTTGTTGCGCGTCATTTCTGCGCCGCGCGGAGGCGTTCAGCCAGTTCGCGCTGGAGATCGGATCGATTTTCCTGGTCCGGATCCTGCCGGCTGCGTTCCTGAAGGAGAGCTTCGTAGCGTTCGGGCGGCAGCATGTCCCGGAGCTGGACCAAGGCGCCGGCGCGGGCCGTTGCCGATGGACTCGCGCGCACGTATTCTTCCAGCAGAGGGATCGCCCGTTCATCATGGGAGGCGAAGACCGCGGTCTCGATATAGAGGCGCGTCCTCTCATCTTTGTCTTTGATAGCCTTCTCCCGCTTATCCAGCAGGAGGCGGATCTCCTCGGCTCCGGCGGCGAGGCCGAGCTTGGCTGCGGCGCGGTGGCGGGTCTCCGGATCTTCCTTCCGGTCCAAGACGATGGCGAGCAGTTTTTTGAGCGTGCTTTGAAGGGCCGCAAGAGGCACGGGAGCGGCCCATGCGATCTTGGCGGCTTCCTGATTGTCGGAGGAACTCGAACGCGACCACGACGCGAACTTATCGAACGCCTCGGGCCAGCAGTAGGCTGCGGCCAAGCCCGCGACGTCCGGGGACTCCTGACTCTTGCGCAGGAGCAGGGGAAGGACTTCGCAGCCTTTCCATGCGGTCAGGGTGGAGAGCGCGGCGAACTGGAGCTGCCAGAGATTGGCCTGCTTCGGGAGCATCTGCGTGGTGCGGCGTCGGGCCGGAAAGCGTTCTTGCGTGAATTTGTCGATGGGCTTGAGCGCGGGTTCGTAGCGCAGGCGCAGGGCTCCGTTCATGCCGAAGATGCGCAAGAACGAATCCTCATCGTTGATGAGCGCCAGGAAATAGGGGCCGAACTCCTGGGCGTCGGCGGGGAGGCGGTGCAGGCAGCGCTGAGCCGCGTCGCGGGACGCGTCGTCCCGGAGGAAAAGCGCCACGAGGATATGGAGGTCTCTTTCGGTCTTCGGGGTCGCGTGCTGGAGCGCGTCGAGCAGGCGGATCTTCTCCTCATTGGAGACCGCGGAGATGTAGTCCGCGCCCAGCTCGGCCGCGGTCTTGCCGGAGAGATCCGGCAGCGCGGGCTCCGCGGACTCGACGGGTTCCGTGGACCTTTGGATGAGCACGACCTCGTTGTTCTTCTGCACGGCGCGGATGTTCGCGGTCTCCGCGCGCGCGCAGGAGGCGAAGAGCAGGGCGGATATCAGCAGGTTCACAGGACCTCCAGCAAGGCTTGCAGTTGGCAATCCCTGTAGCCGTAGGCGTGGATCGCGGTGGTCTCGGGCTTGAGCAGGTCCAAGTCCCAGGGATTTCTCATCAGGATCGCCGCGGTCTTGGCCGGGCAGGCTGAGCGCAGGGCTTTCAAAGTCCGCATCTGGCCCGTAAAGCGCATGGCCTCGAAGCAGAAGAAGAGCGCGACTTCGGCTTTGCGCGCGGCTTTCAAGGCGGGGTCCAGGCTCTTTTCGGAAATGATCGGCGTCGTGCGGAAGACCGCGCGGGGATGCTTGCGCAGGATGCGGGACTTGAGCCGCGCGAAGGCGGCCTGGGGGCTTCCCTCGAAAGTGAATCGGTCGCGCACTTCCTTGAGGTCCGGCCAAAGCACCGCGACTTTCGAGTCTCGCGGCAAGGGCAGGGGCGTTGCGCCCTTGCGGCAGAGTTCCACCGCGCGGCGCGAGATGTCCAGGGCCAGGGCGTCGTCGGGCTTGGGAAGGGCGCGAGGCTTCGGAGACGCGCGCTTGAGAAGGCGTTCTATGCGCGAAAGGGAGGCCTTCCAATGCTCGGCCGGGATGCGGCCCTCTGCCAAGGCCGCGCGCAGGGCCTCGGCGGCTTCGAGCTGGGCCGGCGGCAGGTGCGCCACGATGAGCAGATCATGCCCGGCCAGGAAGGACTCCACCGCGGACTCCGGGATGCCGCGGCTCTCGGTGACCGCGCCCATGCAGAGATCGTCCGATATCGACACGCCTTTGAATCCCAGGTTCTTTCGCAGGAGTCCGTGCATGATCCTGCGCGAAAAGGTCGAGGGCGCGCGCGAGGGATCCAGGGCCGGGTATACGGCATGCGAGCTCATGAGAGAAAGGGTCCCTGCGCGCACGGCCGCGCGGAAAGGCTCCACGTGGCGGCGCATCATCTCAGCGCGGGGGAGCGCCACCGTGGGCAGGGTCAGATGAGCGTCCTGCTTGGCCGCGCCTTTCCCCGGGAAGTGCTTGGCGCAGGCCGCGACTCCGCCGGCCTGCATGCCTCGGATGAAGGCGCAGCCCATCTCTGAGGCCAGCTCCGGGGTCTTGCCGAAGGATCGGATATGGATCCCGGGATTGTAGGACTCGCCCAGCACATCCAAGACGGGCGCCAGGTTCAGGCCGATGCCCAAGGCCGAGAGTTCCGAAGCCATGCGCTCTCCGACCTTGCGCGCGAGCTTCGGGTCTCCGGCTTTGCCCAGGGCCGCGTTGCCCGGGAAAGCCGTCAAACCCGAGGAGAAGCGCAGGACCCAGCCGCCCTCATGGTCCACGGCGAAGAGCAGGGGTCGGCCGACCTTGTCCTGGAGCTCGGCGGTGAGCCGCCGCGTCTGGGCCGGGGACTCGATGTTGCGCGCTAGAAGAAGGATGGAGACCGCGCCGGTCTCTTGGATGCGGCGCACGGCCGTCTTGTCCGCGCGAGGGCCTTCCAGCCCGATCATCAGAGGGGTCAGGGAGTTTTTCATCCTATTTCGACAGGCTGTAGAGTTCGTAGGAGGCGTTGTAGATCGAGAACACGGAGTCCTGCATGAAGACCACGGAAGAGAGGAGATCTTCCGAACTGTAGCGGAAGAAATCGTCGCTGTACCAGTCCTCCTTGCGCACCGCGGAGCTCACGGCCGTGGCGTCGAGGTAGAGGGCGTTGAGCTTGAGCTGGACGTTCTGGACCTGGGCGATGAGGAGCGCGGCCATCTCCGTGAGCTTGGGGTCCGGCAGAGCCTGCGTGGAGGCCATGCGGATGCGCACGGTCAGGTAATAGAGGTTTCCTCGGATCTGTTCGACGCCGCGCGAGAGCGTGGCGAAGTTGTTCTGGATGACGGTGAGGCTGGGCCGCGGATCCTGCTGGGCGAAGGCGAGCTGGAGATTGTTGGTCTGCGCCTTGACGTATAGCTGGATCTGCTCGGCATTGGCCGCCTGCTGGGCGACCTGGTGCGCGATGGCCTTGACCACGTCGAGCATGGCCGGGTCCGCGGACACGCGGGCGGCGCGCTCGCGGGCCTGCAGGAGGCCGTCCCAGAAATAGCGCTCCTGCCAGAGCTTGGCCTCCATGAAGGAGTTTGCCGAGGCCGCGCTCGCGCACAGAAAAAACGCCGCTGCCGATAAGAACGCACTCTTCATCTGGGATAGTGTAGCAAACATGTCCCGGAAACTCGGATAAGAAGATGTTTTCATCCTCCGATGGGTCTCCTGTTAGCGGCGGGTATCCAAGACCCCACCCAGAACGACTCTGATTCCGTAGTGGGAGGGTCCACCGGACCCTCCCCTGCCATCGCCCTCTGCTCGCGGCTGAGTCGACGATCTTGCTCGCACCCGGCCGATCCGACCCACCCCCGTCACCCGTCGGAGAATGCTTTTCCTTCTTCCTGTTTAAAATCTCAGATCCGATATGATAAAACGGCCGTGTACTTCAATGCGAATCTTCGAGGGTCTATTTATTGTCCGAAGAGGGCCGTTGGACTCATAAAGTCGATGAGGGGAATCTGTATTATCGGAACAATGATTAGGCGATCACTATTCTTGTCCATACTGTTGTGTTCGGCGCTGCGGTCGGCGGCTTTTTGTGCGGTCGTAGTGGTTCCGCAAGGCGGGGCTGCGACGGGTGGGGTCGTACCGATTGCGGTCCCGGTCGCGGGATTTACGCAGCCGACGGACTTTTCTTTGCCGCTTTTGCCGGGGATCATTTCTCAGCAGAGCATCCTGCCGACGGAAAGACTCTCGTCGCGGGACGAGATCAGCGCCGAGATCGTCAAGCGGCAGGCTTCCTTCGCGCGAAAGAGTTCGGATTCCGAAGGCGTCTCGATCCCGGTGCATGTCGTCGGCTCGCACAAGAAGAACGCCGATCCTCGATCGAAGAAGCATCTTGTCTCCGCGCTGGAGCGCATCTCCAAGACCATGGCCGAAGGCGGCAAAGGCTCCGTGGAGGCTTCGGTCTACGAGGCGGCCCGCATGTATGAGCAGGCGCTCGCCGAGCAAGATCCGGATGTTGCCCAGCGCTGCATCGCCGATGAGCGGATGAGCCGCCTGCTGGAGAGGGACCCCGCGGCTGCGGCCGGAATCCTTGAGAAAGCCTATGCCCTGCGCGACTTGGGCGTCTTCATGGACGGCGCGAGCAAGAGGGAACTGCTCACCGGGCTTCTTCAGCGCTTCGGCGAGGATTCCTTGCTGCGCGGACTCGGCATGGATTTCAAGGAAGAGACCGTGCTCGGCTGGGTCGCGCGTTATCGTCCGCATCGGCTCAAGGCCGTGCGCTTCGCGATCAAGACCTGGGACGAACTGAGTCCCGAACAGAAACGGTGGTTCTCCGAGGACGGGCAGAGAGAGTCTTCCTGGAAGACTCTTCCTATCGATGCGCGGAATCTGGAAGGGTGGGCGCATTCAGAGGCCAAGAAATGGAAGTCCGAACCGATCCCCAAGACTTTGGAACAGTGGGCGGGGTATCGGACGCGGTATCGCCGCATATTCGAGATGCAGCCTTACAGCGAGAATGTCGCGTTGAGCAAGCATCTGCGCGCGGCCAGGGCGGTTCTGCGCGCGCGCCTGGCCTTGGAGCATGCGGGCTCGGGAAAGCAGGGCGCCGCATTCGCCGGGATCCTTGCAGGTTTGGAGCAGATGTCCAAGGAGGCTCCGTCCAAGCAGCTGGCCTATCTTGCGCAGGCCCTGTCCGGGGTCCCGGACGAGGCCCTGCCGCGCAAGGTCTTCGAGTCCGTCGCCATGGAGAGGGCTCCGCGGCCCGAGGAGAGGCTTTGGAGGAACATTCGCCATGATCTGGCGCGCGGCCTTAAGGCGGCGCTTTGGCGGGAGCTGGCCGGGACCGCGGAGGGCGAGCGGGTTCTCAGGTTCTATGCGCATCGAGGCTTGGACTTGGAGATCGACTACCTTGCAGGGGCGTTGGCGGAATTCCGGCCCATGAACAAGAATATCGTGCTGGATTCCGATATGATCGAGCGCTGGATAAGGCTCAAGGGCCTTACGGCGCAGGCGCTTTTGAAGGATGATAAAACGCTGCGCAGCCTTGCGCGGTATCTGGCGCCGTTCTTCGTGCATGAGGCCGCGCATCATCGCCAAAGCGTCTTCATGGAGCTGCGCGGGCTTGCCGATGAATACCCGCAGGAACAGGAGATCGACGCGGTCTTCTGCGAGGCGCTCTTCATTCTGGAGAAGTCGGAGCGCGATCCGAGCTTCGAGGATGCGATCCCCGCATTCGAGCATAATCTTTCCGTGCAGATGCGGCGCTCTCCCCGGGAGGCGGCCGCGTGGGTCCGGGACAGGTATTCCGAGGAATATTCTCTCGATGAGGAATTGGCCGGGAATCTGGCTTCCATGAAGGGCTTGAGCGCGGAGCGCGGGCATGAGAGTCTGCGGGGAGCGCAGTCCCTGAAAGAGGTGCTTGAAGATACGGGCGATGTGCGCTTTTATAAGCTCAAGCCCAAGCTCTCCAGCCTCTCGGAGGGGGAGCGGGATTTCTGGAAAACTTATATCCTTTACTGGCATAAAAGGATGTCTTCCTGGGCCGCGTCGAGCTATGCGCATGCGGTGCGGGTCGTGGAGGATATTCGGAGGAGAACGCCATGAACATTCGCTTTTATCCGATCATCTGCTCGATCGCGGCTTGCGGCTTGATGTCCGCGGGCTGCGCTCAACTGCGGGGAGCCATCGACGTCAGCGCGGCGACCGAGGTCTGCTTGTTCGAGGGGGATGGGAAGAACATCTCCGTGGAGTTGATCGACGGGGCCGCGCCGAAGTGGAGAAAAGGGATTTTGGCCGAGGCGGGCTTGGCCGAGGCCGCGCCGGGCCGGCATTTGGTGGCCTACTCCGGTTTGGATAAGCCTTTTGCCCCGATATTTACATGCAAGGCCGACCACCGCTACCGCATAAAGGCCGGCGAAGTGGAAGACAGCCGCTATGGGTCTCGACGCGTGTACATGGTCGTGGACGTCGAGACCCAAGAAGTCCTAGCCGCGCAAAAATAACGCGCGGCCCCCGACGGGAATCGAGCTTCAATAGCTTATGGACGGACTGCCTTGAGATGTGGAGGGCGGCGGCGGCGTGGGTGCGGTTTAAGACGCGCAGGCGCGCGTTCAGGACGGGAGATGGGGGAGGCGGGGGCTGGAGCGCTCTAGTTTTGGGCGGAGATGGAGGGCTTTGAAGACTCGGAATAGGCTGTTCCACTCCGGGTTGCCGCGTTTGGAAAGCATGCGGTGAAGGCTTTCCCGCTTGAGGGAGGCCTGCTTGGCCACATGCGTCATGCCGTAGGCTTTGGCTACGGTCGCCAGGGCGGTGAGCACCAACTCGGGATCGTTCTCCTTGAAAGCCACCTGCATGCACGAGTTGAGATAGACTATCGCTCGGTTCGGATGCCTGCGGAATTCTTTGACCTGTTCATCTTCATGGGAAACATGGGGAGCATGGGTTTTCACCGTTGCCTCCAGGAAGCTCTATTGGATCGTCGAACATAGTGTAACGTATAAGTTACTTCCAGTCAAGACTTCGCCGACTTCCTTCGGCGGCAAGACAGGAAGTCCTATGCCACATTTACGAATGAGGGCTGGGAAAGTTCCCTAGTTTACATCTCGTCAAGGGGTGAGAGGAGGCTCGCTTCCCGACTGACTTCAGGAAAGAAAGTCGAGGCGGCCGCGGGAGGCGGACGCCTCAGGGATTGGGCTGCTTCCGGAGCTTCCAGGCGGCGAACAGATATGTCGCGGCCGTGATAGTGGCCAGGATTCCGACGGCCGAGAATGCCCACGCGGGAGAAAGAACGTCGAAGATCTTGCCGAACAGATAGAGGGCCGCCATGACCAAGCCGGTCTCGAGGGTTCTCATGAAGCCGAGGGCCTTGCCGGCCGACTCGTTGGGAAGGCGGGACTGCATGCTGGATTGCATACTGAGATAATTCCCGGCCCATACCAGGCTCAGAAAGGAGACGATGGGGAGCACGGTATAAATGTTCGCGGAGGCGGAGAATCCCCAGATCAAGAGGGTGCCCAAGGCCAGCCAGGGAAGCCACCGATAAGGAGAAGGATCCGAACTCTCGGCGGCGCCGACGAAAGTCTTGAGCAGGAACATCGCGCCGATGAGCTGGCCGAAATTCAAGGCGCTCGACATCCACGCCATCTTGCCGATATCGCCGAGCACGGACTTGGCGAAAAGGGGCAGCACGATGCTTTTGAGCACGCGGTTCATTATGATCGATCCGGAGTTCACGACCGCGATCATTCGGAGGTCTTTCGTGTCGAAGATGACCTTTGCGCCGGTTTTGAGGTCCGAGAAGAACTGTCGGAAGGTCTTCGTTATTCCGCTGGAAGCGGCTTTGGCCGAAGTCTCCGCGGCCGGGATGTCGAGTCCGTAAAAAAAGATCGCGCCGATCAGCAGCGCCGGTGGATGCAGGCAAAGCGCCGCGGCGAGCCCGAACCGATGAAGGAGGAGTCCGCAGAGCAAGGGCGCGAGAGTCCCCGCCACCTCGTAAAGGATATGCTTCTTCGAGTTGAATTTCTCCAGAGGATGCTGCTTGCTCCCGATCAGGCGGGCAGGAATGCAGTCGTTGCCGGCCCTCACGATGCCGAACATGGCGCATCCCAGCGCATGCAAGGGAAGGATGGTCGCCGGAGACGCGAAGCCCCCCAGCAGGACCGCGATGATCGCCGACACCATGAGCGCTTGGCCCGCCATGGCGAAAGCGACGACCTTGTTGGCCGGATTGCGGTCAAGCAGTCCTCCCGAAATCCCGCTGCCCACCGCGATGGAGCCCGTCGCGATCATCGCCATGGCCGCGACCCAGACCGCGCCTCCGAAATGCTGGACCGCGATGAGTTGTCCCACAAGGATGAACGTCTCCATGCCGATCTTGAAGAAGCTCGTCCCCAGCATCACGCGGCGGGCCTTGGCCGCGATCGAGGCGAGCGGCGCCGGCACAAAAGCGTTCGCCGAGGTCTCATCCGCGGGGACGTCCTTCGGCTGCGAGAGTCCCGAACGAGCAGGTTCGACGGCCGGCGAGACTCCGACCGCTTCCTCGGAAGGATTCTTGGACGAAGGGTCCTGATCGTAGAACGACGAGAGCATTGAATCTGCAGCCGCCGGATTCTTCCCGGCGGGATTGTCCAAGCCGCGCGCCAGGGTCTTGACGCTTGAGAGAGGGGAAGTCTTCGGAACGTTTTCGGCCGTGCCGTTTTCTTGGGAAGCAGGGACAAGGCTTCGGTGCTGATCGACGGCGACAACGGCGCGGTGAGAAGCCTGTGTTCGATCCGTTTCAGGGGCTCTTATAGGAAGAGCCGTCTCTTCGGTTGTCTTTAAAGGCTGCGCGGTCTGGGGCAGGTCGGGCAGCGTGAGCGGCCCGACAGGCTTTTCAAGGAGAGGGATCTCCGATGAGAGCGTCGGCAGCGCGTTTTGAGCGCCGATGCCCGCGACCGGGAGCACGACTTGTGCCTGTGAGCCCGCGGTCCCGGCCTGCAGGCTCTGCGCAAAGGCGCGGCTCGCGGCCGGTCCTTGGATGCCGAGAAGGAAGGAGCCGATCAGGACGACGGAGACTGCTTTCTTCAGAGTCTTGAACATGTCTTGCCGTGCCTTTTCTGGATTAAGGATCTAAGTCAAGGATATCTCGATCCGGGCAGGATGCAAAGAGCTTTAAGACCCATGGCTCGATCCATTTTATGCCTATCCCAACATAGGTCTATGGACCCACACGCAGTTGGAGGATGCCCGAGGCAAGGACTGTTATGGGGGGCGGCTATCCGTTGATTTGGCGCAGGCGTTCGAGTTCAGCGGCGAACTCTTTTGGGATCGGCGAGGAGAATCGTACGCGCTTGCGGGTGACGGGATGGAGGAATCCGAGAGTGGCAGCGTGCAGGAGCAGGCGGGGGCACTCGATCGGCTCGAATCCCGCATGCATGTAGTCTCGGATGTAGACGCGCTCGCCGACTACCGGGTGGCCGGCTTCGGAGAGGTGGATTCGGATCTGATGCGTCCTGCCGGTCTCCAGGCGAACCTCGCAAAGCGTCGCCAGCGGCAGATCCTCCAGAACGCGCACATGCGTTACTGCGCGTTTGCCCGTGCCGGGGCGGCGCGCGGAGCCGCGCAGTCCATCGCCGCGGTCGTCTTCCAGCATGGACTCTATGTCCCGGTCTCGCATGCGGCCGTGCGCGACGCAGAGGTAGCTGCGCTCGATGTCGTGGGCTTGGAACAGCTCCTTTAACCAAGTCTCGGCGCGTCTGCTCTTGGCAAAGGCCAGCAGTCCCGAGGTCTCCTTGTCGATGCGGTGCACCGTGAAGAGCGGGGGTTCGACCGAGCTGCGTCCCTTGTGGCGCCAAGCCTCGCGGATGGCGTCCATGGCCGTGCCTTTCTCTTTGGCGTCGAAGGGCACGCTGGAGACTCCGGCGGGCTTGTCGATGACGATGACATGCGCGTCCTCGAAGACGATCTGCGCGGCCGTAGGCGGCTTGGGCGGCCGTGCATGTTCGTCGATGCAGTAGGCCTGGCCGGTTTTGACGCGGAAGGACGGGTCGAGCAGCCGGCGTCCTTCGAGAGATACTTTTCCGCTCTCACAGAGCTCTTTGGCCTTGGACCAGGGAAGAGGCGCTTGGGGTTGCGAGAGTCGGCGGCGCAGCACGGCGCTGAGAGTCAGCCCGTTTTCCTCAGGGTCTATCAGGAATTCTTGTTTCACTTGGAAGCCTTTTATCTTCAATCATTATAGCCCGAAATCTGAAGCTCGGCTGTGGTGCCGGGGGGCAACGGGTGTGTTGAATGAAAGCGGGTGAGAAAGCGGACCCCTGTCACTGGAAACTATTATCGATATTACAAGTTCAGGCGGGAGCATTTCGTGCTATAATGAATGTACGGGGAGACGCTTCCCCTCGCCACAGACGCATGTGAGTAGACGTCGTTAAAGCAAGAGGAATACAAGCACAATGGTTACAGGAAAAGTGAAGTGGTTCAACGACCAGAAGGGGTTCGGATTCATCACGCCGGATGACGGTTCCAGCGATCTTTTTGTTCATCATTCTTCAGTCATGGGTGATGGATTCAAGACTCTGGCCGAGAACCAAGCCGTCGAGTTCGATGTCCAGCAGTCCGACAAGGGACCTCGCGCCGCAAACGTCAAGAAGCTCTAAGCTTCCGACGGCTAAGGGCCGCCCGCGCAGCGATGCGCGGGCGGTTTCTTTTTGGTTAAGTCATTTTACAATTCCACGAAGTTGACCCCCGGCACCGAGACAGCGAGAGCGATTTGATATCATAGACGAAACCATCGGGGGCTGTGCGGATCCCTGATGTCGAGGTCATCGTGAAAAAAACAGCCCATTTGGCGCTCACGCGAAAATACCGTCCCCAGCTCTTCGACGACGTGGTCGGACAGGAGGCGGTCTCCACTACGCTCAAGAACGCGGTTTCCTCCGGACGAACCGCGCATGCCTATCTCTTTTTCGGACCCCGGGGCTGCGGCAAGACCACCTCTGCGCGCATCCTGGCCAAGGCGCTCAACTGCGCCAAGGGGCCCACGCCCACGCCCTGCGGCGAGTGCCCGGCCTGCACCGAGATCGCCGCGGGCTCCTCGATCGACGTGCTGGAGCTCGATGCCGCGAGCAACACGCAGGTCGACAAGATCCGCGAGATGATCATCGAAACGGTCGCTTTGGCGCCCACGCGAGACCGCTACAAGGTCTTCATCATCGACGAAGTCCACATGCTTTCCACGGGGTCCTTCAACGCTTTGCTCAAGACCTTGGAAGAGCCTCCCGCGCACGTGGTCTTCGTTTTGGCCACCACCGAGCTGGCCAAGATCCCGGCCACCATCGTCTCTCGCTGCCAACGCTTCCGTTTCCGGCCCCTGGGCCGCGAGGACATCGCCGGGCATCTTAAGCGCGTGGCGGCCTTGGAGAAGATCACGGTCGAGGCCAAGGCCTTGGAACTCTTCGCCCGCGCCGCGGGCGGAGCCCTGCGCGATGCCATGAGCCTGCTCGACCAAGCCGTGTCCTTCTGCGACGGAAAGCTCACGCGCGAGAATGCCGTGGAGCTTCTGGGCATGCTGCCCGAAGAGCTGCTTTTGGATACCGCCCGCGCCATCCTCGATAAGGATGCGGCGGCTCTCAATGGGCTTCTGGAGCGCATGTCCCAGGAGGGTTATGACCCTTCTCAGCTTCTCAAGGACCTGCGCGAGCGCTTCGAGGACCTTTACATGTTCCGCTTGGGCGTGCTGGAGTCCGTCGATGAGGGATGGAAGCCCTTGGCCGATGGCCGCGGCTCCGAGGTCTTCTCATTCCTCATCAAGCGCGTCAACCGCATCCTGGAGGATCTGAGGCGCTCGGATGCGCCGCAGTCCGCTTTCGAGCTGGGCTTGTTCGGACTCATCGAGTCGGCCTATGATCTCGCGCAGTGGGTCGAGCGTTTGGAGGCTTTGGAAAAGCGTCTGGAATCCGGCGGCGGGAGCGCTGCGCAGTCGGCGCCGACTGCCGCGCGGACTCCCGCGGCTGAAGCGCCTGTACGCGCGGCCTCTGCTCCGAAAGCGAAGGAGGCGCCCAAGCCTTCCGTCGCTGAGGCGTCCGCGCCCGCAAAGCCAAAGGCGGCGCCGGCAAACGACGGCGGGTCAACGGTCGACGGCAGCCTTTTGGAGCGATTCTTGGAGCGGGTGCAGCAGACTAAGCCCGCGCTGGCCGGGATGCTGGGCCAGGCGCGCTTCAGACAGACCGCGCAGGGCGAGTTCCGGCTGAGCTTCGACAATACCTTCAATATGGAGCGCGCCAAGAAGGAGCAGTCCTTCATCGAGAAAGAGCTCTCTTCCGTGGTCGGGCATGCCGCGTCCCTGCATCTTGAAGTCGAGAGCGCCGCGCCCGCGCCCAAGGCCGAGCCCGAGGCGCTTCCCGATGATCCGGGCCTCAAGAAAGTCCTGGGCGTGTTCGGCGGAAAGCCTCGGCCGGTCCAGAAGAAGTGAAGAGCTACGACCGGCTGATCCAGGCGCTGCGAAGACTGCCGGGGGTGGGTCCCAAGCAGGCGGAGCGGCTGGCCATCCATATCATCCGGTCTCCTATATCGGAAGTCGATGCCCTGGCCGCGGCCGTGCGCGAGGCCAAGGCCAACGTGCATGCCTGCGCCAACTGCATGGACTATACGGAAGTCGAGCGTTGTTCTCTCTGCGAGGATCCGGCGCGAGACCGGGGCTTGATCTGCGTCGTGGAACAGCCCGCGGATGTGGATGCCTTGGAGCGCTCTCGCTCCTTCAAGGGCCTCTACCATGTCCTGCACGGGCAGATCGCGCCGCTCTCGGGAGTGGGACCAGAATCCCTGCGCGTGGAAGAGCTCCTTAAGCGCGTGCGCGCAGGCGGAGTGCGCGAGGTGATCCTGGCCACGGACCCGGATACCGAGGGCGAGGCCACGGCCCTCTATCTTTTGCAGCGCCTCAAGCCTTTCGGCGTGAAAGTGACCCGCATCGCCCAAGGCGTTCCTCTGGGCGGGGACCTCGACTACCTCGACGAACAGACGCTTTCCTGCGCCCTCAACAGCCGTCGCGAGATGTAGCTCGAATTTTCCGTTTTCCAAACGCTTTCTTCGGGAAAATTCGGAAGAGTGAATCGGACGACATAATTTATTTGTAGCCGCGGGCCGTGACTTCCACGCATTGGCGGCGGAAGAAGCCGAGGATGCTGGTGAGTTGTTGGTCGATGCGCACGTCGTAGAGCCCGCGCAGGCCGGGCGCCTTGGCGCGGATCTGGGCCAGCGCCGCCTCGAAGCCGCCTTGTCCTCTCGCGGCCGAGAGCGACTGGGCGGAGCGCGTCAGCGGCGAACCCATGGGGACGGATAAGCCGTACTGGCAGCCTCTGCCGTAGAATTCCTGCGTCAGGAGCGCCGCATCCGCGGGGAGTTCCTTTCGCGTCATGCTCACGTAGGATGCGGGTCCTTTGGAGTCATAGAAGACCACGAAGGTCCCGGGCATGATGAGGCCCCATTTCGCCTTGCCTTCGTCTTCTTCCTGCGCTTGAGCGGGAGCAAGGGCGATCAGGGCGAGCAGGAGCGCGCTGCTCAGAGGATTCACTGCAGGGCGACCCGGCCGGTCACCTGGATGCAGGTCTTCGCGTAGAGCCCCAGGATATAGGCCTGGCCGGTGCGGTCTGTTTTCACGTCGTAGAGCATGGCGTTGGGCGGCTCGCCCTTGAGCGCGTCGCGAACGGCCGCGGCATAGCCCGCGTCTCCCCAGGCAAAGAGAAAGAGAGTCGATTTCACGCAGGCTGAGCCCGTTACGGTCTTGTCCGCGCCGGAGGACTTCACATCCGAGGGCGTGGCCGAGCGGTAGGAGTTCGCCATGTGGATGTTCGTGTAGATCAGTCCGCAGCCGGAGAGGGTGAGCGCGGCGACGAGCAGAAGCAGGGGATTCTTCATGCCGCTATCTTCGCACAAATCCCTGAATCGGTGCCAGGGGTCATTTTGCTTGCGTAACTCATAGAGTTACGCAAGCAAAATGACCCCTGGCACCGATTCCCGATCTAGCGGATGCCGCAGACTGCGCTCTTGGCCGCGGCAGCGGGGTTTTCGGCCTTCAAGAGAAGGCATTCCTCTCGCATGAGCCTGCGCCATTGGAGGTCCAGCCTCAGTCTTTCGCGCTCGAGCGTCTCATCCTGTTCGAGCACCTTCATCTGTTTCTCGATCTCCGCGGGCTTCATGCGCACGCCGACGAGGGAGAGGGCGGCGTTCGCGTATCGATGCCAGCCCTCGCCGCGCTCTTGGCACAGGAGTTCTCGCTGCTGGCCGGGCGTGGCCGCGCCGGGGAAGATCTCTTCGCCGTAGTACGGCTTGAGGACCGTCCGGATGAAGGCCGCGGGATCCTTCTCGAATCTCTTCAGGTCGGCGGCGTAGGCGGTTTCCAGGAAGCGGTCCCGCTTGTCGAGCGTTTCGGCCAGTTCTTTTTTGCGCGCCGCGAGCTGGGCGGCCTTAAGACGCCCTTTTTTGAGATCTTTTTGCAGTTCCCGAGCTTTTGCGTCGAGGGCGCGGTGGACGTCGGCGTAGAATCGGTACTGCATGAACCAGGCGTCGAGCTCATTGGCCATCATGTTCAAGCCGCCGCCTTCGCTGAAGGCGTGCGCGTGTCCGCCGACGCCGTGCAGGAGCAGTCCGGCCAATTGCTCGGGGGAGTGGGGCTTTCCGTCCATGTTCAATCGGCTGATGAAGGCCTTGCGGATCGGATCATGGATGTAGTTCTCATCCCGTGAGGAAAGGTCCTTCCACTCCACGGTCACTCCGCGGAGGTTCAGGGCTTCGACTACGCGGCCGGCATCCGATAGCGCGGCCGGATTCGGACGCGGGCTGGACGCGATATAGTCCGCGATCAGGCGCAGAGACGAAATAGTCTGGGGGTCGTGCAGGGGTTTGTTCGCCGAGGTCTGTGCGGCCTCCAGCTTATCGATGTCCGCGCGCAGGTTCGTGAGAAGAGTCTGAGCGTATTGCGCATCCGGGTCCTTGGGCGCGCGCTTCTTGGCAGGCTCAAGTCCGTTCTTGGCCGGTGAGGCCGCAGGGGCCTCGACGGCGTCCGCGGGAGCTTCGGCTTGATGGGCGCTGCCGTCGAAGCTCGAAGAGAGCTTGAGGAGCGCGTCTTCGAGGGAGTTGGCGGGCGTGGTCACGGGCACTTGCGCGAGGCTGCGGCCCAGGCGCTTCTCGGCCGCGCACAGCTTCTTGAGCATGGGCGCAAGTTCCTTGCGCTTGGCTTTGACCGGAGCGGACTTGTCGTTCGAGGTCGATTCCATGAAGAGCGAGGCTGCTTCCATGGAGATTTCCCGGCTGGGCCGTTCCATCACGAAGATCTTCAGATTATGGGTGAGGAAGTCTTCTTCCGAGACCGCCGAGGACTGGTCGCCGCAGAAGGCCTTCCACGCATCGGAGCTGACGCCGACGGAAGCCATGAACCGCGGTTCGTAGCGCGAGGCGCAGGAGTAGGCGGCCATGCTCAGGATGTCGGTTTCGTCGACGTACGCGTTGCACTGTTCTTTCCAAGCCGCTTCGTCGATCCCGTAGTGGACCGCATACTCGGGCTTGAAGCTCTTGCGGCAGGAGCCGACTCCGGCATGCGCGGGGCTCTCGTAGAAGGGTGCCGCAGGCAGGCAGAAGAGGGACAAAGCGATGAGGCGGCAGGTCTTGCTCATGGTCTGACAACGATACTCCAGAATGGATATCCGCGCGAGGGCCGAAAGAAGGGGCGGGCGGTGGGCCTATAGGCCCACCGTACATGGAACTCATTCGGGAAGCTGCGAAGGAGAGTCGCGACATGATGGAACTTTTAAGGGCGATGCTCGTATATTGGGTATGTCTTTCGGGTGGGTCCGGCGTCCTTTGGTCGTTCTTCTGCTCTCAGGCATCGCAGGGCTCTGCGCCCTGCGGGTCCAAGGCGTTTTCCGAGTGCGGCCGGATGAGGCATTGGCGCCCTACCTTTACAAGGACGGCGCCTGCTTCGAGGCCCGGGCGGAGTCCGGGTTCGAGCCCAAGCGCCAAGGCGAGCGCTCATGGGTCGTGATCGAACGCGCGGCGGACTCGTGCGGGAAGGACGACAAAAACGCGGAGGAGTGGACGGTCCTTCCGCGTTTTGCGCGCGCGGCGGCCTATCTCGACGCGAAAGATCCCGCGACAGCCCGGATGCTGCCGGGGCGGAGAGTGCTGATCAAGGGCCGTTTGAGGCCCGGCCGTCCGGGCAGGAATCCCGGGGATTTCTCAGAGAGCTCTTTTTTGGAAGGACGCGGCGCAGCCTATGTCTTCTCGGGAAGAGTCGAGGCCGTGCGCTCACGCGAGGGGTTCTTGTCCCTGCCCGCCGCCGCGGCCGCGCGCGTGCACCGCTCCATTCACTCTTATCTTGGGAGAAGCTTTCCGCAAGAGACCGCGGGAGTGCTCGAAGGACTGCTGCTGGGCTATAAGGGAGCGCTGGCTTCCTCGACGAATCGGACGGTCCAGGATGCCGGGGTCATGCATCTTCTGGTCCCATCGGGCGCAAAGGTGGCGGTGCTCTTGTGCTGGGTCCTGTGGCTTTGCGGCGAGGCCGGGCTTTCGCGCAGCGCGCGCTGGCTCTTGGCCGCCGGCTCCGGGGGCTTCTATGTCCTGGTCATGGGAGCGCAGGCGCCGTATGTGCGCGCGTATCTTTGCTTCACGGCATGGGCCGCGGCCTCGTTCCTTGAGCGGGAATCCGGCGCCCTGCAGTACGTGGCGCTCTCGGCGGCGGCCGTGCTCTGCTGGGAGCCGCGCGAGCTTTTCACCGCGGGATTCCAGATGACCTATGCCGCGGTCCTGGGCTTCCATCTGTGTTCGCATCTTCTGCGGCTCCCGCGCTGCTGGCCGCGTCTTGCCCGCATCTGCGCGCGGGCCGTTCTCGCGAGCGCCGTGGTGCAGGCCGCGCTGTGGCCGGCATTCGCCGCGTATTTCGGCCGGGGCTCGCTTGCCGCCGTCGCGGCCAATCCGATCCTGCTGCCGGCCTCCGGGCCTTGGATGGCCTGCGGCTTCCTGGCCTGGGGCGCGGACGCCTGCGGCTGGGAGATTTGTTCCCGGGCCTTCGCCTGGGCGGCCAAGGCGGGAGCGGATGGGTTCCTGTCCTGCTGCAGGTTCTTCGCCTCCCGGCCGAACGCGGCCGTGGACCTGGCGCCCATGGCTTGGAAGGCCGTCGCAGCCTATTATTCCGGACTCCTTGCCGCGGCCTCTCTTCCTCGTTGGAAGCTCTCGGCGTTGTGGGCCTGCATGGCCCTGGGATTCTGGACCGCGGGGAGATTGGAGCAAGGTCCCTGGGGCTTCGGCATGATCGTGCTCTCCCAGGCGGGGGGCCGCGCCGCGCTTTTGAGATCGCCGGATGGGAGCGCGGCCCTGCTCGATGCGAGGATTCGGCCATCGATCCTGCGTTCGGTCCTGCGTTCAGAATCGTTGAGCCGGGTCGACACGACTCTCCTGCGCGCCGGAGCCGGGCTCGGGCCCAAGCCCGGCAAACTCCTTCCGTTATTGGGGACTCTGCGGGTCCTGCGGCCCGGGGAATCCTTCCTGCGCGCGGGAGTGAGCGTGCGCTCCATTCCGGTCGAGGGCGGAGGATTCCCGACGCTTGTCATCCGCTTCAAGGATCTGGTCATGGAATCCTCCGAGGATTGGCTTCGCGGCCGCGTGTCTTCCGTTCGAGAAGAAGAGTCCGAACGGATGCCGGCACAAGCGCCTGCGCATGCGATAACGCATGTGGCGACATGGGATTTTTGTATAATGATTTCTCCGTCGGGATTTCCGTCCAGCCGATGCGAGGCCGGGCAGATCCTATCGCTTCGCCGCGACGGCGCAGTGAGAATCCTTTCGGATGGGGCGCATGTCCGACTTGAAAAAAGCCAGTAGCTTCCGCACGGTCATTCTTTTTTGCAACGAGCGCAAGCCCGCGGCCGTGCGCGCGGCCGTCGAGGTCCGCCGCCTTCTGCGCGAGCGGGGCGTGTCCGTGCGCGTCGCGCCCAAGGCCGTGGGCGATGTCGGAGTCCGGTCCCTGCGCAGTCCGATCCGGATCGCTAAATCCTCCTTCGACCTAGCCGTGGTCATCGGCGGAGACGGGACCATGCTGCGCGCCGCGCGCGTCCTGGCGGGCTGCTCGGTCCCGCTGCTCGGGATCAATACCGGCGGGCTCGGCTTCCTCAACGCCGTCGATCTCCCGGGATTTCGGCGCGGCCTCGGCCGCATCCTCAACGGAGGATTCCGGATGCAATCGCGCGGCCTTCTTTCCGTGGAGGTCCGCCGCGCGGGCCGCCGCATTTTCGGCCCCCATGCGGCGCTCAATGAATGCGTGGTCCGTTCCGGCGATCAGGTGCGCGCGGTGGTCTTGCGCGTATGGGAAGCCGGCCGCTATGTGGCGGATTATTTCGGAGACGGCCTTATCGTGGCCACGCCCACGGGCTCCACGGCGTATGCCTTGGCCGCGGGCGGACCCGTGGTCCATCCGTCCCTGCCCGCGGTGATCCTGGCGCCGATCTGCCCGCACACCCTGGCCCAGCGTCCCTTGGTGCTCTCCGCGGACGATGCCCTCGTGCTGAGGCTGGAGAGGAAGAGCCCGCAGGACCGGCCCAAGGCCGTCGTCTCCGTGGACGGCCAGATCGAGCAAGTTCTTCACGTGGAAGACGAGGTCATCGTGTCTCCTCATCCGGAGCCGCTCACCGTGCTTTTCGATCCGCGCCGCAGCCACTTCGAGGTCCTGCGCGCCAAGCTGCGCTGGGGTGAGCGCTGATGCTCCGCTCCCTGCGCGTCAAGGATTTCGCCCTGCTCAGCGACGTGCTCGTGGAGTTCGGGCCGGGGCTGAGCGTTTTCACCGGAGAGACCGGCGCCGGGAAGTCCCTGCTCGTCGAGGCGCTGGGATTCCTCCTGGGAGAGCGCGGCAGCGCGGACTGGATCCGCGCCGGAGCCCAGCGCCTGGAAGTCGAGGGCGTCTTCGACTCCTCGGACCTTCCGGCGGCTTTGCGCCAAGAGCTCGGCGCTGCCGGCGAGCGCGTGGCGCTTCGCCGCGAGCTCGACGACACCGGACGCGGAAAGGCTTTCATCGAGGGGAAGTCCGTGCCGGCCGCCCGGCTCGCGGTCGTGGGGGAACAGCTCGCGGATTTTCACGGGCAGCACGAGCATCAGACCCTGCTGCGCCCCGCGCTGCAGATGGAGCTCTTGGATGCCTTCGGCGGCTGCGGGGACCTGCGCGAGCGCACGGCTTGTGCTCATGCTTCCTGGAAGGGGCTCTGCGCGGAGAAGGAGTCTTTGTCCATCAGCGAGGAGGAGCGCCGCCGCCGCGCGGACCTCTGCGAGTTCCAGCTGCGCGAGATCGACGAGGCCGCGCCCAAGCCCGGCGAGGACGAGGCCCTGGAGATCGAGCTCCCGCGCTTGAAGAATGCCGCGAAGCTCATCGAATCCTCCGAGCAGTGCTGCGAGCTGCTTCTTCGGCAGGAAGGCTCGGTCGAGGAACTGCTGGCCAAGACCGAGCGCTTGGCCGCGGAACTTTCCCGGCTCGATCCTTCCCTGCAAAGCGTCGCGGGCTCCATCGCCGCGGCTCGCGAGGCGGTCCAGGAGACGGCTTCCCGCCTGGCCGAATACCGCGGACGCATCGAAGACCGGCCCGTGAACTTGGATTCCATCATCCTCCGGCAAGACAAGCTCGCCAAGCTCAAGAAGAAGTACGGGCCTTCGCTCTCCGACGTGGCCGCTCACCGCGAGAAGGTCTCCTCGGAACTGAAGCTTTTGGAGCGCAGGGAAGAGCGGATCGCGGACATCGACAAGGATCTTTCGGCCGCGCAAGCCGCGCTCTCGCAGGCCTGCGACAAGCTCCACGACGCGCGCGTGAAGGCCGGACGAAAACTCTCGGAGCGGGCGCTCTGTGAACTCAAGGACCTCGGCATGCCCGCGGTCCGGTTCTCGGCGTCCGTGGAGCTGGAGGAAGGGTCCTGGTCCGCTTCGGGCTGCGACCGCGTGGAGTTCCTCATCGCCCCGAATCCCGGGGAGCCCATGAAGCCCTTGCGCTCCATCGCCTCGGGCGGGGAGCTTTCCCGCGTCATGCTCGCGCTCAAGACCGTCTTCGCGCGCCAGGACCGCGTGGGACTGCTCGTTTTCGACGAGGTGGACACCGGCGTGGGAGGGATCACGGCGCGCGCCGTGGGCTCGAAGCTGCGCGAGGTGAGCCGCTGCCGGCAGGTGCTCTGCGTCACCCACCTGCCGCAGGTCGCCTGCTTCGCGGACGGGCATTTCGAGGTGACCAAGCGCGTCAGCGGCGGACGGACCACCGCGCGCGCCGAGCGTCTGGAAGGGGATTCGCGGCTGGACGCGCTGGCGCGCATGCTCGGCGGCGCCCGTCCCACCGAGGCCGCGCGAAAACATGCCGAAGAACTATTGAGGTCACTATGAGCGACATCCGCGTGCGTTTTGCGCCGTCCCCCACGGGCTACCTGCATATTGGAGGGGCGCGCACCGCGCTCTTCAATTGGCTCTTCGCGCGCAAGCACAAGGGCACCTTCATCCTGCGCATCGAGGATACCGACGAGGTTCGCTCCACGCGGGAGTCCGTGGCCGCCATCATCGACTCCATGCGCTGGCTGGGCCTCGACTGGGACGAGGGCCCCATGGAGGCCTCCGAGGGCTGGGGCGCGCGCGGCTCCTACGGTCCCTATTTCCAGATGGAGCGCCTGGAGCTCTATCAGCGCGAGACCCAGCGCCTGCTCGCAGACGGCAAGGCCTACCGCTGCTACTGCACCAAGGAAGAGCTGGAAGCCGGCCGCCAGAAGGCGCAGGCCGAGAAGCGGCCCATCCGCTACGACGGACGCTGCCGGCATCTGACGCCCGCGCAGGAGAAGGAATTGCAGGCGCAGGGCCGCAAGGCTTCCGTGCGCCTGCGCATGCCTCAGGACGGGCAGACCGTGGTGCCGGATAGCATCCGCGGAGACGTGTCTTTCGAGAACTCGCTCCTGCAGGACTTCGTCATCCAGAAGAACACGGGCGGACCGACCTACAACTTCGCCTGCGTCATCGACGACCACACGATGGCCGTCACTCATGTCGTGCGCGGAGACGAGCATCTTTCCAACACGCCTCTGCAGCTGCGGCTCTATGAGGCTTTGGGCTGGAAGCCGCCGGTGTTCGCGCACCTGTCCATGATCCTCGGGCCCGACGGAGCCAAGCTCTCCAAGCGTCATGGGGCCACCTCCGTGCTGGAGTACAAGGCGCAGGGCTACCTGCCGGAGACCATGCGCAACTATCTGGCCCTGCTCGGCTGGTCCACGCGCGATTCCCAGCAGCTCTTCTCGCCCGAGGACCTTGTCTCGAAGTTCGATCTGGAAGGCTGTCAGAAGAACCCGGCTACCTTCGATCCCGTGAAGCTCGACTGGATGAACGGCGAGAATATCCGTCATCTCTCCAAGGAGCGGCTTTTCGAGGAAACGCTCCCGTTCCTGCGCGAGAGCGGCCTGGAGGATGGGGAGCGCTTGCGGGCGGTCGTGGCCATGGAACAAGAGAAGGTCAAGCGCCTGACCGAGATGGCGGGCCGCGTGGACTTCTTCTTCAAGGACGTGGTCTATGACCCGAAGGCCGTGGACAAGGTCCTGCGCAAGGACGGCGCCGCCGCGGTCTTGGAGGGACTGGGGACTCTGCTCAAGGAAGAATCGGATTTCACGGAGAAGGCGTTGGAGAACGCCATTCGCCGCTTTTGCGAGAGCCGGGGACTGAAGACCTCCGCGGTCTTCCATCCTCTGCGCGTTGCGGTCTCGGGTCGGACCGATGGGCCCACGCTCTTCCTGATGCTCGAACTTTTGGGGAGGGAGAAGGTCTTGTCGCGGCTCGCCCAAGCTCAAGGGAGTCTTTCTTGAACGTCCTGGTCGCGGAAGACGACGCCCTCTCGAGGAAGATGCTCGAGCGAGTGCTCGTCGACAGCGGCCATCACGTCTGCGCCGTGGGCGGTTCGACCGAACTCCTGGCCGTTTGCGGCCGCTGCGCCTATGAACTCGTGCTCTCCGACATCCATTTCGGGGCTGATGAGGCCGACGGCATCGCCGCCTGCCTGAGGATATTGCGCGATCATCCGGGCTTGGGAATCGTGATGATGACCGCGGATCCCGATGATGCCCGGCGCGCCCAGGCAGCGGGATTCGCCGAGGTCCTTCTGAAGCCCTTTACCGTGGATCAGCTCTTCGCGGCGCTCGACCGCGCGGCGCGCTCTCGCCGGGCCTCGGCCGGCCCGGATGCCGTGCTCCCTATCCGACCGTATTGAATCTGTAACACCGAAACGACAGACTATCGGAGCCATGCGCTATTGGCTCTATCACGATACGCGCATCCTTGGACCTTTCTCCAGGGAGGATCTCGCGTCCCAGTCCAGCTTGGGACCCGAGAGTCTCGTCTGCGAGGAAGGGGCCGGGGGTGCCTGCGAAAAGGACTGGAGGACCCTGGGCAGTCTGACTGGGAGTTCTCCGTCCGCCGGCGTCGCCCTCGCCGATCCGCCTGCGGGATTCGACGCTTTTCGCGAGTTCAAGCACGAGGCAGGATCCGCGCTCCAGGCTCTGGGCATCTCCACCGACCTGGGGGCTGCCGTGTTCGCGGATCCGAGCATGGCGGATCTGTGGCCTTCCGTGCTCCAGGGGTCCATGGTGGAGGGCCTGCCTGCCGGGCAGGACCAATATACCGCGCAGCTTGAAGACAGGCTCGTCCGTCTTAAAGAAGAGTTCGTGGGCATGCAGGAAAGACAGAGAGAGGTCAGCGAGGAGATCGAACGCAAGGATCGCCTGATCGCGGAGAAGGAGCGGTCGTTGGCGGAACTCCGAGGGATTCTGGAGCGGCGGCGCGTTCTCGCCTCCGAGGCGGAATCCGTCGCCGCATCCTTTGGGGCTGATCCTGCGGGACCCGCAATCCAGCGGGGAGTGAGCACTCCGGAATCCGTTAGGGCTGATCCTGCGGTGCTGCCGATGATGCCGACGATCTTATCTCCTGCTCCGTCGCCGCAAGCTCCCAAGCCGGTCCCTGCGCCGATTGTTCCTTCTCCGATGCCGGAGATCCCGGTATTGCCTGCGGCGAGACAGGAGGATGATAAGCCGAGCATCGTGGAGATAGATCTTCAGGAAATCCCTGCCGAAGAGCCGGCTGTTCCTGCTTCCGAAGTCCTGGAGATTCCCTCGGGCTCCGCAATCCCCGAGATCCCGGCTGTTGTGGAAATCCCTTCGGCTTCGCAGCCCCCGGCGGTCGTGGAAGTCCCTTCGGCGCCGGAGACCCTGCCGGTCGTCGAAGTATCGTCCCAGGCCGGGGAATCGCCGAAGCCGTCGGCCGCGGCTGTTCCTGCGCAGCCGCCGCAGATGTTCGAGATCGAGTCCCTGGCCGGGGGGGCGCAGATCCAGGCCGCGCCTCTTGCGGTGCAGGAACCCCAGGCCTTCGAGGTCACGGCGCTCGGCGGCTCCGCAGCCTTGGAATCCGCGGCAGTCCCGCTTCCGGAGACAGGGATGCTTTCCATGCCGGCGCCCAGCCCGGTAGGTGCGCTTTCCGATCTCCCGCCGCCTCTGGAACTCGGCGAGGCGCCTGTCATGGCGCCTCCTCCGCCGTTTGTCGGCGAGGCCGTGCCGCCGAAGACGGTCATCTTCTCCATGCAGCCGCAGGGAGGGGAAGTCCATGGGGTCTCGGCCATGCAGCCGCCGCCATTCGAGCCCGCTTATCCTTTCATGCCGAAATCCGCGACGCAGACCGATCCCATGGGCCGTTCCGCCACGCCGGCCGGTCAGCCCAAGACCATCCTTTTCGGCGCTCCGCTCGTTCCTTCGCCCGGCGCCGCCGGCGCAATGGGGACAGGGACAAGCGCCGCCCCATCCTCCTGGGGAGCGGGGTCTCCGGCTGTTCAGACCGAGAGTCCGTTCCGTCAGCCGGTGACGCCGACGGGGAAGCTCTCCGGCTCGTCCATGGACATGCTGGATATGTCTCCCACAGATCCCGGCCGCAGGCCCACTCTCCAGAAGACGCCGTCGACCGATTCTCCTTCGACTTTCCAGAAACGCAGGAGCGGAAACAAGGGCTTCTTGGTCGTGCTCGGTTCCGGGATCGTGATCCTGATCTTGTTGGCGGCCTTCTTTCTGCACAATCCCAAGGAGATGCGCGTGCTCGTCGACATGGGACCGCAGAAGAAGGCGCAGCAGGAGACGGAGCTGCAGCCCATGGACGGACTTCCTCCCGCTCAACCTTCCCCTGCGGCCCCTGTCGCGGGACAGGCGGCTTCGGTCGATGCCTCGCTTCAGACCGGTGCGCCGGCTGCCTCCGGGAATGAAGTCCCTGTGCAGGCGGCTCCGGCTGTCGGGAGCGATTTCATCCAGGATGAGAGCATCCAGGCCTTGGAGATCGCCAAGAATCACGTCCTGGATAAGGCTCGCGGCAATATCTCGCAGTGGCTGCAGTATTCCTTCCTCTCTCCCGGCAACGAAGAAGAATGGTCTTCAGCCGCGGTCCAGAAGGATATCTATCTCGTCACGTATCGCGTGTTCAAGGGGGGCCGCAGGAACGATGCCCAGCCCATCACCTATCTCTTCGAGGTGGATCTTCCCGGCGCGAAGGTCCTCGGGAAGAATCCCTCGGCGCGCAGCCTCTTGGGAGGGCCGGACGAAGGAGCCGAAGCGGGTTTGGCCGGCGCGCAGGACAGGGGCGGCGCGGCATCAAGGCCCAAGACTAAGGCCGCACGCAAGGCGCGTGCGGCAGCCAAGCCCGCTTCGCACGATCCTCCTCCATTGCCGGACGATGAAGAGCTCGACCGCATCCGGAGTCCGCGTCGCGCCAAGGGTTTCAATAACCCTGGTCCGGACGGAGAGTAGGCGCCTTGACAAATAATCGAGGGGCTGTTAACTAATATCGGCGGCTGCTGAGTCGGATAGAGGGCGAACACGATCAAGATGCCTGAAGAAAAGCCTCCGGCGAACATCATCTCCCTGAGCCTCCCCAAGAGGCTCGGCGACCTTATGGTCCAAGGGAAGGTCCTCACCGAGGAACAGCTGGCCCAGGCGCTCCAGCAGCAGCGCCAGAGCGGCGGGAAGCTCGGCACCATCCTCATCCACAACGGCGCCATCACCGAGGACCAGCTCATACAATTCTTGGGCGAGCAGTGCGGCATCCAATATATCCGTCTCAAGGAGGTGGAGCAGGTCGACCCGGAAGTTCTGGCCAAGGTTCCGGAGTCTTTGGCCCGCCAGCATGTGATCTTCCCCTATAAGATCGAGAGCGGAATACTTTCCCTGGCCGTGGCCGACCCGCTCAACGTGCTGGTCCTCGATGATCTTAAGATGATGACCGGACTCGACATCCAGGCCGTGCTGGCCTCGGATGCGGACATCGTCGACTCCATCGACCGGCATTATGGGAAGCAGTCCGCGCAGGGGGCCTTGGAGGAGATCGTCAAGGCCACCGGATCCGATGAGAAGACGGCGCAAGGCGTGGACGTGGTCAGCCATGAGCAGGAGCAGGCGGCCGCCGGCGAGAGCATCCTCAGCCTGGAGAAATCGGGCGATGACGCGCCCATCATCCAGATCGTCAATCTGATCATCAGTTCCGCCATCAAGGCCAAGGCCTCGGACATCCATCTGGAGCCCTTTCCCAAGGAGATGAAGGTCCGCTTCCGCATCGACGGCGTGCTCAACGAGCAGCCGGCGCCGCCCAAGCGCTTCCAGAACGCGCTGGCCTCCCGCATCAAGATCATGGCGAATCTCGACATCGCGGAGAAGCGCCTGCCCCAGGACGGCCGCATCAAGCTCAAGATCGGAGCCAAGGAGTACGCCCTGCGCGTCTCCACCTTGCCCGTGGTCTACGGCGAGAAGATCGTCATGCGCATCCTGGACTCCTCGGGGCTTCAGGTGGACGTCAAGAAGCTGGGCTTCGAGCCCGAGGCCTATGCCATCTTCCAGCGCGCTCTGAAAGCGCCTTACGGGATCAATCTCATCACCGGGCCCACCGGAAGCGGAAAATCCACGACTCTCTACTCCGCCTTGAGCGCGCTCAACGAGCCGGGGGTGAATATCTCCACGGTCGAGGACCCCGTCGAGTACCAGCTCGTGGGCATCAACCAGGTCAACGTCAATCCCGAGATCGGGCTCAACTTTGCCGCGGGCTTAAGGTCCTTCCTGCGCCAGGACCCGGATATCATCATGGTCGGCGAGATCCGCGACCTGGAGACGATCTCCATCGCCATCAATGCGGCCTTGACCGGCCACCTCGTGTTCTCAACGCTGCACACCAATGACTCAGCCGGAGCTATCACGCGCATGGGCATGATGGGCATCGAGCCTTTCCTTATGAGCTCCGCCCTGCTCATGGTGGTGGCCCAACGCCTGGTCCGCTCCATCTGCCCGCGCTGCCGGGAGAGCTATGAGGTGGACGTGGACTGGCTCATCAAGCTCGGGGTGTCCAAGAATCTGATGCAGGCCGAAGGGGGCAAGGTCGCCTTGGCCAAGGGCCGAGGCTGCGACAACTGCGCGGGCACGGGCTACCGCGGCCGCGCGGGCCTCTACGAGGTGCTCGACGTGACCGATCCTATCCGGGAGCTGATCCTGGAGAAGGCCCCCATCGCCGTGCTTAAGGAGCAGGCCCGCAAGCAGGGGATGCTGACTTTGCGCATGTGCGCGGTCCGCAAGCTGCTCTCCGGTGCGACCACGGTCGAGGAGATGATCCGCGTCACGGCCTCCGACGCGGGTTAAGGCTCCTTTTGCATGCTTTATCATTTGAAGGAGCCTAATCTGCTATGATGGGCGCATTCGCATAAGGGGAAAACCATGGTCTCGATGAGCGAATTGTTCATGATGATGCATGAGCGCAGAGCCTCCGACCTGCATCTCACGGCCGGAGCGCCTCCTACTTTGCGCGTGGACGGAGAGCTGGTGCCCACGCCTTTCGAGCGCCTCACCGGCGAGGCCACCCAGCAGCTCGTCTTCTCTCTCATGACCGACGACCAGCGCCAGCGCTTCGAAGCCAAGAACGAGCTGGACATGGCCTTCGGCCTCAAGGGCATCGGGCGCCTGCGCATGAACGTCTTCCGCCAGCGCGGAGCCGTGGGCGCGGCCATCCGCTCCATCCCGCAGACCTTCATGACCTTCGAGGAGCTGGGCCTTCCCGCGGTCATTTACGAGGTCATGAAGATCCAGAAGGGGCTCGTGCTGGTGACCGGGCCCACGGGCAGCGGCAAGTCCACGACGCTGGCCTGCATGATCGACTATCTCAACGAGCGGGAGAAGCTCCATATCGTCACGGTCGAGGACCCCATCGAATACGTGCACCAGCATAAGAAGAGCCTGGTCAATCAGCGCGAGATCGGCGCGGACACCGAGAACTTCGGGATGGCCCTGCGTCACGTCCTGCGCCAGGATCCCGACGTCATCCTCATCGGCGAGATGCGCGACCTGGAGACCATCCAGGCGGCGCTCACCATCGCCGAGACGGGCCACCTCGTCTTCGCCACCCTGCACACCACGGACTCGGCGCAGACGATCAACCGCATCATCGACGTCTTCCCTCCGCATCAGCAGGAGCAGATCCGCGTGCAGCTCTCCTTCGTGCTCCAGGGCGTGTTCTGCCAAGTGCTCATCCCGCACGTCTCCGGGACCGGCCGCGCGCTGGCCAGCGAGGTGCTCATCGTCACCCCCGCCATCCGCAACCTGGTGCGCGAGCAGAAGGTCGAGCAGATCCAGATGACGATCCAGACCGGCGGGAAGTTCGGCATGCAGACGCTCAACCAGGGACTCTGCGACCTTTACCGCAAGCAGCGCATCTCCTTCCAGGAGGCGCTGCTCAGGTCTTCGGACCCCGAGGATCTCAAGCGGCTCATCCAGAGGACATAAGACATGGCGATTTTCGTTTATAAAGCCAAAGCGGCGGATGGGGCGGTGCTTTCCGGCAAGATCGAGGCTTCCAATCAGAAGGGTGCGTCTGAAAAACTCCGCCTGCAGAAGCTGAACGTCCTGGAGCTCAAGGAGTCCGGCGGGCTCGTCGAAACGATCAAGAAGAAGCTTGGGCTGGGAGGGAGCGTCGGCTCCAAGGACCTCGTGATATTCTCCAGGCAGCTCTCCACCTTGGTCTCCGCGGGCGTTCCCATCGTCCAGGGACTCACCATCCTCGAAGAGCAGATGGAGAACCCTGTTTTCCGCTCGGTGGTCGGCGAGGTCCGCACCGACATCGAGGCGGGCCTTTCCATCTCCGACGGGCTCAAGAAGCATCCGCGCGTCTTCCCGGAGATCTACACGGCCATGATCAAGGCCGGAGAACTGGGCGGAATCCTGGACACTATCTTGGAGCGGCTTTCCGGCTTCCTGGAGAGCGCGGAGGCGCTCAAGGGCAAGGTCAAATCCGCCATGATGTATCCGGCGATCGTGCTCACCATCTGCTCGGTCGTGACCATATTCCTCTTGACCTTCGTCATCCCCACGTTCAAGACGATCTTCTCGAGCTTCAACCGCGAATTGCCGATCCCGACGCAAGTTCTCATCAATCTTTCCGACACTCTGCGCGCGCGCTGGTACATGATCTTCATCATCCCGGCGGCGTGCTTCTACGCCTTCAAGCGCTTCTATGCCACGCCCGCGGGGCATCGCTGGTGCGACCAGAAGTTTCTGCAGGCGCCGGTCTTCGGCGTCCTGCTTAAGAAGGTCGCGGTCGCCAAGTTTTCGCGCACGCTCGGCACCCTGATCAAGTCCGGCGTGCCCATCATGCAGGGTTTGGAGACCGTGGCGGCCACGGCCGGCAACAAGGTCATCGAAGACGCCGTGCTGAGCGCGCGGGAGTCCATTCGGGAGGGCGGACGGCTCGCCGATCCTCTCAAGAAGTGCGGGCTCTTCCCTCCCATGGTGACGCAGATGATCTCCGTGGGAGAAGAGACCGGTTCCCTCGATATCATGCTCGTCAAGATCGCTGATTTCTACGACACCGAGGTCGATGCCGCGGTCAAGGGACTGACCTCCATGATCGAGCCCATCGTGATCGTGATCATGGGCATCGTCATCGGAAGCATCGTCATCGCCATGTTCATGCCCATGTTCGAGATGGGCAGCATGGCCGGCTAGATCCGGATTTTCCGGCTGCGAATATATTTCCGTGCGAAAATCCGGATGATTTTTTCTTCGTCATCCCGGCAGGAACCAGAAACTTGATAAGCGTTTTATCGTCATTCCGGCGGAAGCCGGAATCCAGCGTTGTTCGTCGGTTATTGTCGGTCGATGTCGCGGCGAATATCGTCTAAAGAACGCGTGCGTCCTTCTTGCGCCTCGCGATGAGCTTGACGGAGTTTTTTCATGTTGATGCCGTAGAGTGCGCCTTCTTGTTCTAAGAGGCGGCGCTTGGCGGCGATGCCTCCGCGTGCGCTGAAGCCGGTCATGGAGCCGTCGGCGCCCACGACGCGGTGGCAGGGGACGATCGGGGCGAAGGGGTTCTTTCCCAGGGCTTGGCCCACGGCGCGCGCGGCCTTGGGCTTGCCGATCCTGCGAGCGACCCAGCCGTAGGTGCGCACCTGGCCTTTCGGGATCTCGGCGCAGGCCTTCCAGACCGCGCGATAGAACGCAGGGTAGCCTTTCATCTTTTCGAGGATGCGCTTAGACAGTTTCATGGGGAGGCTCCTTTTTTTTTAGGCGGTTCGGCGGGTGGTCCCTTGCGGTCGCCCAGCAGGGCTTTTTTTCGCAGGAGGCGGTGGTATTTCACGGCGAAGCGGTGGGCTTCGTCCCGCAGCCGCTGAAGAAGGCGCAGGGCAGGCCGACGGCGCTCCAAGATCAGGGGCTCGGGTCTGCCGGAGAGGAAGACCTCTTCCTCTCGCTTTGCCAGGGCCGCCAAGGGCACATGCAGCTTGAGAGCTTGGAGCGCATTCTCCGCGGCCGAGAGCTGGCCCTTGCCGCCGTCGACTAATAGAAGATCCGGCAGAGGAGAGCCTTCTTTGATAAGTCCGCGCAAGCGGCGCTCCACGGCTTCGGCCATGGATGCGAAATCGTCGTTGCCGCCGGACTCCTCGGCCGGTGCGCTGTCTTTGGCGTTCTGCGCCGCGGTCCTTTGGATGCGCATGCGGCGGTAGTGCGCCGTATGCGGTTCCGCGGCCATGAAGCAGACCACCGAGGCCACGGTCTGGCGGCCGAAGAGATGCGAGATGTCGATGCACTCGATATGATGAGGAGGAGTCTTGAGTCCGAGCGCCTCCTGCAGGTCGGTCACGGCCGAGGAGTCGCGCAGCCCGGATTCCACCTGTTCCGGCCGGATCTCTTCATAGCGGACCTGCTCGGACATGTGCTCCAAGGCTCGGGCATTATCCCTGCACCTTGCCGCGCGCTCGAAATCCATGGAGGAGGAGGCCGCGGCCATCTCTCCTGTCAGGCGCTTTCGCAGCTGCGAGAAACGGCCGGAGAAGAAGCAGTGCGCATCTTTGGCGATGCGGCGGTAGTCCTCGGGGCTTATCCTGCCCGCGCAGGGCGCCGGACACTCTCCGGTGTGGTAATAGAGGCAGGAGCGGATCTTCTTCTGCGCAAGAGGGTGTTGGAGCGAGAAGGCGTATTCGCAGGGCCGCAGGGGGAATATCTTCCTGCGCCAGAGCAGCTTAAGCAGGCTGCGCACGGCCGAAACGTTCGGATAGGGGCCGAAGTAGGCGGCTTTGTCGCGCAGTTTCTTGCGCACGACCGAAAGGCGGGGGAAGTCCTCCTGCAAGGAGAGCTTGATGTAAGGATAGGACTTATCGTCCTTCCAGAGCGCGTTGAAGAAGGGCTGATGCCTGTAGATGAGGCGGCGTTCCCAGACCAAGGCCTCGCGCTCGCTGGCGCAGGAAAGGTAGTCGATCTTGCGGATGAGCGGGGCCAGGGTCTGGTTCTTGAGGTCCGGCTTGTTCGGGTTAAAATACTGCGAGACGCGCTTGGCCAGGTCCTTGGCCTTGCCCACGTAGAGTACATGCCCGTCCGCCCCGCGCATGATGTACACCCCGCAAGCATGCGGCAGATGCGCTCTTAGAGGCATGGAGGAGCCCATGCCTCCATTCTATCATTCGGTTGCGGTTGACGGGGCGTCGACGAGAAAGCTATAATGGGTACAGGAACTTGTGCGGAGCCCTTTTGAGGGCCGCGCGGCCTTGGGGCCGCGGTGCGCGGGTCCTGGACTGTAAGGAGTCATTTTATGAAGCTCAAGACCGGACGACATACAAGCGCGATCAAGACCCAGCGGATGGCCGAGCGCCGCACGCTCCACAACCGCGGCATCAAGAAGGGCGCGCGCGATATCACCAAGGAAATGATCACCGTGGCCGGGACCAAGGACGCCGCCAAGACTGAGGAACTCTATCGCAAGAGCTGTTCCGCTTGGGACAAGGCCTCCAAGTCGGGCGCGGTCCATTGGAGGACCGTGGCCCGCAAGAAGTCCCGCATGGCCGCGCAGGTCAAGAAGATACTTGCGCAGCCCGCAGCCGCGGCCTAAGACATAGGCTGAAGCGCAAAGAGTCCGGCCGCCCAAACAGGGCGGCCGGACTCTTTTGTGTGGCTGGATTCCGGCCTTCGCCGGAATGACGAGGAGAGGTGCCGGAATGACGGATGGGTGTTCCGGAAAAGGCGAAGAGGCGCGTCAGGATTTTAGGCGGAGGATCCAGGCGGTCAGGCGTTCGAGTTCGCAACGGCGGTCCAGCCAGCTCTTGGATTTGAGCGCGACCTCGGTCTGCAGGCAGGCTTTCAGGGCGCTGAGCAGGCGCGCTTCACTCTCTTTTTGAAGGGAACTCAGGAAGCGGTCCTGGCGGAAGCCGAAGACGCGCAGCTTGCCGAACATCTCAAAGCGGGGGACCCCGGCCTGGATCATCCGCTTGGCCTGAAGGCGTTTTCTCAGGTGATTGGAGAGCTGTCTCAGCATGCCGAAGGATTCGTTCTCGTCTTCCTCCAGTTTTCGGCGCAGGACTCGCAGGGCCAGGCGGGCGTCTCCGTCTTCCAGGGCGTTTGAGAAATCAAAGGGGCCGGTCTCCGGCCGGTAGCCGAGGCAGGCCAGGATGCTCTCATCGGGCGCGCTGGGCCGTCCGTTGAGGAAGATGCGGATCTTTTCCAGTTCGCCCTGCAGGATGCCCCACTCGGAGCCTACTTCCTCGACAATGAGTTCTGCGGCCGCGGGCGAGATCGTAAATCCCGTGCGGCGGGCTTCTTCCTGAAGCCGCTGGGCCGCTTGCTCGGGCCTGAGCGGGCCGAAGAACACGAGCGCGCCGCGCTCCGCGGCCGCGGACATGACCGCGTCCTTGGCATCGGCCTTGCGCTCGGAACTGAGCAGCACCAGGACCGTGCTCTCAAGCGGATCGCGCAGGTATTGCGACAAGAGCTTGCGGCCCGAGAGCCCCAGCTTGATTTCTCTGACGAGCACGAAGCGGCGCTCGGAGAACATGGGGGCCGTGCGGCACAGAGAGACGATCTCCGCGGCCTGGCTCTCGATCTCTCCGGAGAAGTCCGAGATGTTGAAGTCATCGACTTTTACGACGGCGCGAAGCGAGCTCAGGGCGCGGGCTTTCCCGGCGGAATCCTCTCCCACGAAGAGGTAGACGGGGCGCAGTTTCCCGGCGGACCATTCCTTCTCAGCGGCTTCCGGGGAGATTTCTCGGGCGATTGCTGCGGCCATCAGGCCTCGGGAGGCATCAATAGGGGTTGGGATTGACCGGCTTGGCCGCGGGCTCGGCGGTCTCTCCGGGCGGAAGCTGGCCGCTGATGCTCCGCTGGGAGGCGCCGCTGACCGAGCCGAAGCCGTCGAGCGTGCGCTTGACGATCTGGCGCGCGAGCACGTCCCAGATGAGCTCGCGGGCCTGTTCCTCGGTCATGCCGCCGCGCAGGATGGAGGCCGTGTAGCTCTGGATGCCTTGCAGATTGGGCTCGGTCCAGAGCATGATGTTCTTGGCCTTGTCCACGAATTCCAGGTTCGCGAGCACCGTGAGCTTGTAGGCCGTGGGCGTGAGCACCGTATCGTACTGCGTGGGCACCAGGATGTAGCGCGTGAGCGTGATCATCACGATGCCGTCGGCTTCGGACTCCGGCGTCAAGGGATAGCGTCCGTCGCGCAGAAACTCGTCGCGCACGCGCATGGTCAGCTTGTCTTCCAGGCCGAACTGCTGGGTCTTGTTGATCACGGGCCGAAGCGCGAGCTTGCGCACGTGCTGAGGAAGGATCTGCGGGGTCGGGCGGTAGCTCATGTCCTCGCTGGCGCAGGCGCCCAGGAGCACGGCCGCGGCGCAAAGGAGCGCGGGCCCCGCGTATCGGAGAAGGGCAGGTCTGGAGATCATCCGGGAACCTCTCATTTCACCACGATGTTGACGAGCTTGTTGGGGACCACGATGACTTTAGCCACGGACTTATCGGACAATGCTTCCTGTACCTTCGGCTGAGCCAAGGCCAGGGCTTCCAGCTCCTTGGCCGGGGTGTCCGTTGCCGCCTGCAGGCGTTCCTTGGGCTTGCCGTTGACCTGGACGAGGATCTCTACGCGGGTATCCTTGAGCAGGCGCTCGTCGTAGTCCGGCCAGGGCCGCGCGGAGAGGAAGGGCTTTCCGCTGATCCGCTCGAAGAGTTCCTCGCTCAGATGCGGGGCGAAGGGATTGAGGAGCGTCAGGAACGCCTCCACGTCCGTGCGGCAGGGAGGCTTTTGCGAGGAGAGCTCGTTGAAGTAGATGTCGAGCGCGGAGATGGCCGTGTTGAAGTGGAGTCCCTCGATGTCGGAGCCCACCTTCGCGATGGTGCGGTGGCGCAGGGCCACCAAGCCGTCGCCGGCATCGAGCTTGGGCGCGTCCTTGAGCAGGAGCCAGACCCGGCGCAGGAAGCGCACGCGGCCCATGATATCCTTCATATCCCAGGGCTTGGAGTCGGCGAAGGGCCCCATGAAGAGCTCGTAGAGGCGGAAAACGTCGGCTCCGTACTTGCCGATGACGTCGTCGGGATTGACCACGTTCTTTTTGGACTTCGACATCTTCTCGATCTGGGTGTCGAGGACCTCGTCGGTCCCCTTGAGCACGGTCTTGCCGTCGGCGCGGGGCTCTACGTCCGCGTAGCCGTGGTAGACGCCGCGGGAATCCCGGTGGGAGAAGGAGAGGATCATCCCCTGGTGGCGCAGCTTCTGGAAAGGCTCCGGGGTGGAGACCGCTCCGAGGTCGAAGAGCGCCTTGTGCCAGAATCGCGCGTAGAGCAGGTGGAGCACCGCGTGCTCGGCTCCGCCCACGTAGCAATCCACGGGCAGCCAGGCTTTTTCGGAAGCCGGGTCCCAGGCTGCGGAGGCGTTCTTCGGGTCCAGGTAGCGCAGATAGTACCAGCAGGAGCCTGCCCATTGAGGCATGGTGTTGGTCTCGCGGCGGGCTTCGCCTTTGCAGGAAGGGCAGTGGGTATTGACCCAGCTCATGATCGCGGCCAGGGGGGACTCGCCGGTGCCCGTGGGCTTGTAGTGGCGCACGTCGGGCAGGAGCACGGGGAGCTTGTCCTCGGGCACGGGCACGATGCCGCAGGTCTTGCAGTGCACGATGGGGATAGGCTCTCCCCAGTAGCGCTGGCGGGAGAAGACCCAGTCGCGCAGGCGGTAGGTGACCATGCGCCGGCCCAGGCGCTTCTCTTCCAGGAAGGAGAACATCTTTTCCTTTGCTTGGGGCGTGGGCAGTCCGTCGATGGCAGGCGAGTTGACCGCGACGCCGTCATCGCAGAATGCGCGGCTTTCCTTCTCCAGCTCGGCTGCGATCTCCTGCGGGGGGCGGACCACGATGCGGATGGGCAGGTTATAGCGGACGGCGAAATCGTAGTCGCGCTGGTCGTGCGCCGGGACGGCCATGATGGCGCCCGTGCCGTAGCCCGAGAGCACGTAGTCGGCGACCCATACCGGGATGCGTTCGCCGTTGACCGGATTGACCGCATGCGCGCCCGTGGGCACGCCGGTCTTTTCCTTGGAAAGTTCGGTGCGCTCCAGCTCGCTCTTGCGCCGGGCCTGCTCCACGTAGCCTTCGACTTCGCTCTTCTGGTCGGGCACCGTGATCTGGGAGACGAGAGGGTGTTCCGGAGCCAGCACGAGATAGGTCGCGCCGTAGAGCGTGTCGGGGCGGGTGGTGAACACCGGCACCGCGTGGTTGCGGATGGTGAAGACCACCTCCGCGCCCTCGGAGCGGCCGATCCAGTTCTTCTGCATGGCGAGCGTGGACTCGGGCCAGTCGAGGAGCCTGAGATCGTCGAGCAATCGGTCGGCGTAGACCGTGATCTTGAGCATCCACTGGCGCATGCTGCGCTTCTCCGCGAAAGTCCCGCAGCGTTCGCAGGAGCCGCCGAAGACCTCTTCGTTGGCCAAGCCGGTCTTGCAGGAGGGGCACCAGTTGATGGGAATCTCGGCCTCATAGGCCAGGCCTTTCTTGTAGAGCTGGAGGAAGATCCACTGGGTCCAGCGGTAGTACTCGGGGCTGGTGGTGTCGATCTCCCGCTCCCAGTCGTAGGAGAAGCCGAGCGCGCGGATCTGGCGGCGGAAATTCGCGATGTTCCTCTGGGTCACCACTCGCGGATGCTCGCCGGTCTGGATGGCGTGGTTCTCCGCGGGCAGGCCGAAAGCATCCCAGCCCATGGGGTGGAGCACATCGAAGCCGCGCATGCGCTTGTAGCGGCAGAGCACGTCCGTGGCGGTGTAGCCTTCCGGATGCCCGACGTGGAGGCCGTCGGCCGAGGGATAGGGGAACATGTCCAGGCAGTAGAACTTCTTGCCCGGCCGCGGGGACTCCGGGGTCTTGAAGAGCCCGGCTTCTTCCCAACGGCGCTGCCACTTCTGTTCTATCTCTTTGAAGGGGATGTATTCGTCGGACATCCGCGCATTATATAGAAAAAAGAGACATGAAGGGCTGAAATCAAGGGAAGAGTGAGCTACTGCGTGCGTCAAGGGATAACCACACTGAGCCTGTTTCGGAGCCGAGTTGACAGAAATGGTCTCGTTGACCTGGGCCAGACTTCCGTCGACGAATAGAGACGACAGTCGCCGTCGACGGCCGGAGATGCGTTATATTGCTTGGATTGGGGTCTGGGAACTAAAAAAGTTTCTTTTTTACCCGAAAGTCCCTTGCGCCACTCATGCTGTTCCGTGTATCATTTAAGTGTAACAGGGTCACGGATGGTTTACCCTGGTGCCTAGCTGGCGGGGCCATCCAGGTAAATTGCCTACCGTGCAATTTGCGCCAGCAAAATTTTTGCCCACACCGCGTGGGTTTTTTTATGGCACCGAACGGAAGACCCAACACCGCAGAGTTATTGGCTACCATCCGAGCAAAGCTCGGTGATTCCCATAGTGGGCAACTAGACGCATTGCTTCGTGTTCTGGGCACACTAGATTTACCAAATCTAAATATCATTCTAAATCACTTTGTCGAAGCTGTAAAAGTTTTAAAGGTTCGGCAAGATATTTCTTCGAAACCCCAACTTAAACCCAAGGGAGTTAGAGCGGCCCTCCAACTCATCGCTTTTCATTACGAAAAAACACGTGATGTTGACGTGCGTAACGATGGGCTGAACCAATTGTTGGTAGGAAGAGATATCGGAGAGGCCGAAGCCTTAGATTTCTACGAAAACAAAGTGATGGGGAAGGTGTTGGACAAAGGGAATCGGGAAATAATAATAGATGACGATGGGATGCAGTATCTATACAAAGATTCTCAAAGCGGAAAACATGTAGTAGACGCTGCCAATTTCCAGTCCATCCGAGCCAAGAGAATGCCTTGGATTCGTTGGGCCATACAAAATTCCGTGGAGGTTTACTTCCAGGAAGTTGAGCGCAAAGACGGTGATCAATCTTGGCATACATTCGGGTATCTTCAATCTTTCATGGTTCCTTATAGGAACCGAGAAACGGGGGCTGAATCTTTTTCCCGGAATTATTTTTTTGTGATTGTTCGTCGAAAGAAAAAGAACGCTCCATTGGAGTTTGTTACGGCATATCATTTTGACGACCATGAAAGTCTTTTAAAGAGAGTTGCCGGGTTCGAACCTTTCTATCTAGATCCAAAGTAATCCACGACCCTGTCAGTATCCCGGATATCGCGACCGGCAACCCCAAGCTCTTCCATGTCCACGCATGGGCGGACGGCTTTGCTATCATTATCTTGCGCCGCGGGATTCGCGGCGGACTGGAGGATTCCATGGACGCTCCTGATACACGGTCTTTGCCGGAGAACGCCTACGAGCCGCTCAAGCCGGGCGAGACCTATCATCCTTTCGTGCCGGTTTCGAAGACCGAGCCGGAGATCACGCTGCGTTCGGTGGGATTCGGACTGTTCTTCTGCGTGCTCTTCACCGTCGCCTCGGCCTACTCCGGGCTCAAGGTTGGCCAGGTCATGGAGGCGGCCATCCCCATCTCCATCCTCGCCATCGGCTTGGCGCGCGCTTTCCCGCGGCATTCGAGCATACTCGAGAACGTCATCATCACGGGCGTGGGCGGCGTTTCCGGCTCCGTGGTGGCCGGAGCAATCTTCACGCTCCCGGCGCTCTACTCCCTGCACTTAGACCCCCATCCGGTCCAGACCATCTTCATCTGCCTGGCGGGCGGCTCTCTAGGCGTGCTTTTCCTCATCCCTTTGCGGCGCTACTTCGTGAAGGATATGCACGGGCAATTCCCGTATCCCGAGGCCACGGCCATCACGGAGGTGCTGGTCACCGGGGAAAAGGGCGGTTCGCAGGCTTCCATCCTCCTGCAGTCCACGCTCATCGCCGCGGTCTACGACTTCCTGGTCACGACCTTCAAGGTCTGGAAGGAGTTCGTGGACTTCCAGTTCTTCGGCTTCATGCAGAAGCTCTCCGACAAGGCCAAGGTGGTGGTTCGCTTCGATGCCGTGGCCTTCATCCTGGGCTTGGGCTATGTCATGGGACTGCGCTCCTCCATGATCCTCTGCGCCGGGGGCATCCTCGCGAACTTCGTGCTCGTGCCGCTGATCTGGTTCATCGGACGCAGTTCGCCGGAGATCGTGGTCTACCCCGCGCTCAAGCCCATCGCGCTCATGAGCGCCAGCGAGATCTTCCGCGGCTACGTGCGCTTCATGGGCGTGGGCGCCATCGCCACGGCCGGCATCTTCGGCATCCTCAAATCCCTGCGCGTGGTGCTGGGCTCGGTCGTGATCGCGGCCAGGGCCTTGCGCAGCAAGGGCGGCGGGCTGGAGCGCACGGACCAGGACGTGTCCATCATCGCGGTCCTGCTCGGCGTGCTCTGCTCCACGCTGGCCACGGCCATGTTCTTCGGCTCCATGAAGACGGGCTGGACCGTGGCGCTCGTGGGGCTGGGGCTGACACTGCTCTTCTGCTTCTTCTTCACTTCCGTGGCGGCCAATGCCATCGCGACCACGGCGCGAAACCCGGTCTCAGGCATGACCATGCTCGCCATCATCGTGTCCAGCGGCGTGCTCCTGCGCTTCGGGCTTTCCGGGACCACGGGCATGTTCTTCGTCATGGCCATCGCGGGCATGGTCTGCACCGCGCTCTCGGTCTCCGGCCAGACCATCACGGACCTTAAGACCGGCTACTGGCTGGGCTCGACGCCGGCCGCGCAGCAGCGCGTGAAGTTCCTGGGAGTGATCGCGGCCGCGGTCGCCTCGGGACTCACCATCGCCATGCTGGCCAAGGCCGGATACTTCTTCGGCGACGCGCCCGCGGGGACTCCCGAGAGCGCGGTGCTCGCGGCTCCGCAGGCCTCGCTCATGAAGGCCTTGGTCGAGGGCTTCATGAACCGCCAGCCTGTGGCCTGGCTGCTCTTCGGCGCGGGAGCGCTCATCACCGTGCTCCTGGAGATGGTCGGAGTGCCTTCGCTCGTGTTCGCGCTCGGAATGTATCTGCCGCTGGAGCTCAACACCCCGGCCCTGGTGGGCGGATTGCTTCATCATCTCGTGCACGGCCGCGCTGCCAAGCAGGGCGGCAAGGAAGGCAAGCTCATCCGCGAGCGGGGAGTGATCATCGCCTCCGGCCTCATGGCCGGCGGCGCCCTGGGCGGAGTCCTGGGCGCGGCCATGCGTTTGGTCCCGAACTTCAGCGAAGAATGGGTGCGCACGCCTTTCTACGGCACGGAATGGGCCTCGCAGGGCTTGTCGCTGGCGCTATTCGGCGCGCTTTGTCTCTATATCTGGTTCGGCGCTACAAGGAAGTCTCGATAAACGGAACGGAAGCGGTGCCAGGCACGCAAGGGTTGCCGCGAGCCAGGCACCGAGCGGTCAAAGAACGGCCTTAATATGAGAAAAATACCCGCGTCGGGGATCAATCTGTTCCAGCACATCTACGTGCTGGCGCGGGAGTATTCTCGGCGCACGGGCCGGCCGGTCATGAACCTGTCTTTGGGGAATCCGGATACGGTCCCGCCTCAAGAGATATTGGACTTGCAGGCGCGCTTTGCCGAGGATGCGGGGCTGGATTATCACACTTACGCGGAGGAGAATAATCTCCACCGGTTCGCCGAGGCCATGGTGGAGCTCCACTCCGGCGTGCGCGCGGCGGAGCATCCGCATCTGCGCGTGCTCCCCATCCCCGGGATCAAAAACGCCACGGCCTTCATCCCCATCGCCTGCGGCGTGCATCTGGACGGGCAGCGCGGGGATTTTACGCTGGTCTCGAATCTCCCGGCCTACGACGTGATCGGCACTTGGTCCGCCGGCTATCTTGGGACGCGGCGCATCCTCTGGCCGCTTGTCCCTGAGGACGGCATGCGCTTGAACGTCGCGCGCTTGCGCGCGGCAGCCGCGGACTCCCGCGTGGACTTGGTGCACGTGGTGCGGCCCGGCAATCCTGCTTCCGTGGGCGCGAATGCCCGGGAATGGAAGGAGCTCATCGCGTTCTGCCTGGAGAAGAAGGCTCGCTTGGTCAACGACGCGGCCTATGCGGGCTTGGCGTCCGCGGAGCATTCGGCGCTCGCGGCAGTCGCCAAGGATGTGCCGGAGCTTGAGTGGATGGAACTCTACTCGGTGAGCAAATCTTTCAGCGATCCGGGCGCGCGCCTGGGCGCGCTCATCGGTTCCCAGGAGTTCGTGGAGGACTTCATCCTTATTAAAGGAAATTCCGAGTCCGGCCCCGTGCCCTATGTGATGGCGGCTTACGGAGAATTCTTCCAAGACCTTTCGGCTGCGCGGCGCGCGTTGGGCGGCATCCGCTCCATGTATCGCCGAAGGCTGGACTATGTGATCCCCAGGCTCAAGGTCGCGGGCCTGCGGCCGGTCTGTTCCGCCGATGACGGATTCTTCACGCTCTGGCGGACGCCCAGCCGCGCGCTGGGCGTGGACGTCGCGGAGTACGCGCGCGCCAAGGGCTGGGCTTTGCACGAAGCCTATAATCGTCTCGTCATCGCCGAGACCGGCTTGGTCGGCGTGCACTTCATGGGCGCTCCCGGCCAGGGCGGCGGACAGCCGCTCATCCGCTACGGGGTCTGCGAAGACGTGCTGGCCCCGGCTTTCCAGAAGCGCTTCGAAGAACAGCTTGCTCGCCTAAAACCCGCCTACGAGTAACACGCAATCCCTGGATTCCGGCTTTCGCCGGAATCCAGGCGTTCCTGGGTCCCGGGTCAAGCCCGGGATGACGAGGACCATTGCGGCTCGGGGGCTCGCTTATTTCGCCGCGTTTTCGGCGTCAAGTCTCTTGGTTGCGGCTCGGCCGCTGACGCCTTCGAGCAGGTCATGGATGGCGCGCGAGCCGCCCGTGAGGATGAGGGCGGTAAGGAAAACGTCTAGGACCGGGATGCGCTTGTCGAAGACCCTCTGCAGGAACAAGGCGCCCTGTCCCGGGCCTGTCCCTGAGAAGACGTAGAGCGTGGAGCAAAGCACCAGGCAGAAAGACAAGATCACCGCGCGCTTGAGATAGGCGCGGTCCCTGCTCGGCTGTTTGCGGTAGTAGCCGTCGATGCCGGGCAAGGAGAAGAAGGTCTCAAAGCCCATCTCGATGGCCATGGAGAATGCCGCAAGGTACTGCAGAGTCTCGGATATCCGTTCCATAGTGCCTCCTGGGGTCTTGCAGAGAGTTGCCAAGATGTTATACTACTTACAACGCGGTGCAATCTAACGCGCCGTTGAAATCGCTCAAAAACAGGGTACCACCTATGCTACGCAAAGCCTTCTACACGACCGGAGAAGTCGCCCGCATGATGGGAGTCAGTCCCGCCACCATTTTCCGTGCGGTGGAGAACGGACAGCTCAAGTCCGCGACCACCCCCGGCGGCCACAACCGCATCACCCGCAAGGAGCTCGAGGATTTCGCCAAGAGCATGGGCATCCCGCCGGAGCGGCTGGGTTCGGACAAGATGCGCATCCTCATCGTCGAGGACAATATGGCCGAGCTGCGCATGATCCAGCGCACCTTCCAGTCCGACCCGGATTTCGACGTGCAGGCCACGGCCTCCGGCTACGGCGCGGGATACCTCACCAAGGCTTTCCGACCGGACGTGATCCTGCTCGACATCTACCTTGGAGACTTGGACGGCCGCGAGGTCGTCAAGGTCGTGCGCGCGGACCCGGAACTGCGGGAGACCCGCATCCTCGCGGTCACGGGCGCCAGCGACCCCAAGGAGATCAAGGACATCCAGGCCTGCGGCGTCGACGACATAGTGTCCAAGCCCGTGGACGCGGCCGCGCTCTGCATAAAGGTCAAGAAACTGATGGCGTAGAGCGGGGATGCCTCTTTACTTCCTCTCAACGCTGGCCTATTTCTGGATCCCCGCGCTCGTTTTGGGGTTCTGGCTTTATCCCTTGCAGGACCGCTTGAGCCGCAAGGCCTTCTGGCTGGCCTTGGCCTGTATCCTGCCCATGACCGCGGTCATGGAGTATGTGTACCTCTACTGCGGCATCTGGGGATTCTCTCAGGCCAAGGATCCGCTCTTGGGCATCTGGATCTTCGGCGCGCCCATCGAGGAGTTCATGTTCTGGTTCGGGGCGCCGCCCTTCATCCTCCTGGCCTACTGGGGTTTTGTCCGCCTTCTCGGCAAAAAGAGGGCGTATGCCTGAGGACGGCCCGACAGGCAAGGACGGCGGATTCGAGTATAAGAAGGGCGATTGGCGGCCGGATTGGCCGAACCTCCTGCTTCCTTTCCTGGCCGTGTTCATGCTGCTCTACCGCTTCGCCAAGGAGCACGTGGACTGGCGCGCGGCGTTCTGCGTGGTGGGGCTCTTCGAGTGCGTGGTGTTTCCGGCGGAGATATTCTCCGTGCACCGCGGACACTGGGTCTATAATGAGGCGCGCATCTGGGGTCCCCGCGTCTTCGGAGTGCCCATCGAGGAACCGCTGCTCTATTACCTCTTTTGCCCGCTCATCATCATCACCGTGATGCAGGCCATCCGTCTGGCGCTGGTCAAATGGGAGGAGAAGGGCCGATGAAGCTGATCCTCTGGGAAGTATGGTCCTACGCGCAGGTCCCGCTGTTTATTTATCTGTTCCGGCGCTTCTTCAAGCGCAACATCGCCGGGGACATCCTCGCCGGGATCATGATCGGCGTGTTCATCGAGTTTTCCACGGAGCCGCTCTGGCTCTACCACTTCAAGCTGACCTATTATAAGGATACGCCGATCTCGGTTCCCTTGGGTTGGGGCGTGATGTTCGCGCAGATATGCTTCTTGTCTGAGAAGCTCTACTGCTTCCTCTTGAAGAAGGACCGCATCATTCCCGGAGACAAGCGCATCTTCATCTTCGACGTGCTCGGCGGCGCCCTGCTCGGCTTCCCTTTCGAGACCATCGGGCATCATGCCGGCATCTGGGACTACAACTACAAGGTTCTCGGCTGGGACTGGGGCACGGTCCCGTTCTTCGGCATGCCCTACGAAGCTCTCGTCGGTTATATGCTGTTGATGTTGACCGCCCCGAGCTTCGTGCGCCAATGGCAGGGATTCTTCGAGGGAGAAAAGCCCCATGGCGCCTGAACCTAAGGCTTCCGGCGAAGAAGCCGCAAGCCCGCGCAAGCTTGCGCGCATACCGCTCTATTTGGTTTCGATCGTCCTGGCGTTCCTTCTCCCGTCGCTCGCGCTTTTGGGGAGGTTGTGGAAGAAAGCGTCCAGGAAAGCCCTTCTGATATCCGTGGCGATCATCGCGATCATCGGCTGGAGCTGGAGTTGGATGGTCAGCTATTCCCATTGGTGGACTTTCGGCGAACGGTATATGTTGGGATGGCAGGTCGTCCCGTTCCTGCCCATCGAGGAGGTCCTTTTTTATCCGCTTGGAGGGCTCCTGAGCATCCTTGCGTATCTTTGGGCGTATTCCTGGCTGCCGCGCAAGGTGCATGCGCCGAGCTACTGGGGGTTCTTGTCCCTGGGAACGCTGATCTTCGCAGGGCTGGTCGTATCCTCGTGGGCGTATGGACCGTATTATCTTCTCAGCCAACTCGTGATCTACAACTTCGCTTGTTCGATGCTTCTGGCGCCCAAGACGGCTTCCCGCATGAATCTTCCCGCGCTTTGCGTGCCCATCGCGGGGCTGGGGGTGGTCGGCTATCTTTGGAATTACATCGGCTTCAAGTATGGATGGTGGGCGTATTATGCGACCGTGCGGATCAATGTCTCCGTGGTGCCTATTGATGACTTTAATTTCTTCTTTTTCGCGCCCACGGCTGCGGTCTCGATCTATGTCTTCGTGTGCGGGCTTCTGGGGGAGGAGCCCATAGCGGATGAACGCTGAAATCTCTGCTCAAACGAAGAAGCATTTCTTGACGCGGGCGCAGATCTTCGTGGCCAGCGCCATGGGTTTGGGCATCTGGTTTTCGCGGAGATTCTGCGCAGTGCAGGTGTTCCCGGATGCGTTTTATTCATTAGCGCTTGCCTCTTCATTGTTCCATGCGGTGTTGGCCTTGGGCTTCAATCGCTGTTCCTCGATTCATTTCAATATCGCCGGATTCGTGAACCTCGTGATGCTGGGGCTGGTGGTGCACTATACCGGCGGGATACTTTCTCCGTTCAATTTCATCTTCATCGCCATCCTGATCTCAGGAAGCGCTTATGACGTGCCGCATTGGCTGAGCATCGGATTGGGCGTGGCGATATATCTGATCGTGGTCTCATTGGAGTTCTCCGGTCTCTTGACGTCGTGCGCCATAAGTCCAAGCATCGTGTATAAATCTCCCGTCACGACATGGGCCGTGGTCGTAGCGGTGGTCGGCTTCATGGTCCTCTCCGGCAACATCTATGAGATCACGGTCAAGGTCCTGCGCAGGAAGCTCCAGGAGGAGCAGGTGCGCGTGCAGGAGATGCTCACTCGGATAGCGCGCATGGAGGCGCAGTCGCAGTTCGGCATGATGGTGGCCAAGATCGCGCACGACATCCGCGGCCCCTTGGGCGCCATCCGGGGCTTCGTGGACGCCATGGAGATCACCCCAGGGATCGATCCGGTGCAGAAGGAGGACTGCGGGATCATGCGCGGCGAGATCATACGCATCAATGAGATGCTCTCGCGCATGCTCAAGTTCGTCAAGCCCGGAGCCGAGTCCAAGGAGGACGTAGATGTTCGGGAAGCGCTCGATATCCTGCTCAGCGTCATCCGCTATTATCCCGGCGGCCGCGGCGTGGATTTCCGCTCCAGCCTGCCTGAGCCCGGCGCATGCACTCTTTTCGCGGACAAGAACCAGTTCCAGCAGATATACTTCAACCTCCTTAAGAATGCCGTGGAGGCCGTGCATGGACAGCGGCCTGCCCACGTGAAGGTCTCGGCCGCGCGCAAGGAGGACGGCTCCACCGAGATATGGGTCGTAGACAACGGCCCAGGGTTCTCCGACGAAGTCCTCAAGGCCAAGCCCTCGAAGCTCATCACGACCAAGAAGGACGGCCACGGCTTCGGGCTGGGCATCGTGCGGGAGATTCTTTCCTCGTACGGCGCGGAAATGCGCGTATCCGCAGCGCCTGGGGGAGGCGCGGCCGTATGCACGACTTGGCCCGCTCCGGGCAAAGCCTCGCCCGTCATTTTCGTCGAAAGTCGGCAGGATGAAATCCATTCCGCCAAGGAGTCCCGCACATGACCGTTTTCCGCTCTCTTGCCGTTCTGTTCGCGTCGTCGGCTGTCTTCGCCTCATCGGCTCGGGCCTCGGGCTACGAGTTCGAGGGAGTGGGCGCGCGGCAGGTCTCCCGAGCGGGGGCCGCCACGGCCGCGGCCGAGGACTGGACCGCGATCTATTGGAATCCCGCGGGTCTTTCGCATGCCGCGCGTCAGGCCGGCATCGAGCTCTTCGGCGGCTGGGCTTTTGGACGGGACTCCAACTCCCTTTCCGCGTTCGCATCCAAAGGGCTGTTCTATGGAAAGGATAAGACCCAATCCTCTTTCGTATTCGGAGCAGCCGGCGCCGCGATCCCGCTGGGGGAGCGCGTCGCCTTGGGAGTGGGCGTCTATACTCCGCTCCTCAACGGCTTCAACTTCGCGGATACTTCCGCCAACGGCGTGCCCACAAGCTACAAGGGCGCGGCCGCGATCCTGGCGTCGAACGTATCCTTGGGCGTGAGCGTGACGCCCGAGCTTTCCGTCGGCGCGGGCTTCAACCTTCTCTACGGCCGAGTGGAGACGACCTCCCGGCTTGAGAATTATCCCGTCATCGCCGGAGTAGCCTATACGGACATGGACGGCTGGATGGTGGGCGACGGCTTCGGCTATGAGGGAGTGGTCGGCGCGCAGTGGAAGGCTCATCCCCGGCTGAGTCTCGCCGCGGTCTATCGCACGGGCGCGGATGTCCGCATCCGAGGGGACGCGCGCGCCACGAGCCAATCGGCTTTGCTCGGCCGCAGTGAAGAGTCCAGCCGGTTCAGGTACTCTCTTAACCAGCCTCCCACCGCGGACCTGGGCGCGGCGTGGAAGGCTTCCGAGGGCCTGACGCTTACCTGCGATCTGCACCAGACTTTCTGGCATCGCTTCACCAATGAGATGCGCTTTGACCAGCCCGGCGCGCTTTTGCCCGACATGCCCGATACCTTCCGCTGGCGCGACACTTGGAAGCTCCGCTTCGGTTCCGCTTGGAAGGTCGCGGAGAAGACCGAGCTTTTGGGCGGCTATTCCTTCGATCCTTATTCCGTGGACAATGCGAGCGTGGACATGGCCACCACCGTGGACGTGACCATGCACCGCTTCTCCGCGGGCGTCGCGCAGCAGTGGGGGAAAGGATTCGAGAGCGCTTTGGGCGTGATCGGCGGCTACGGCTACCGCAAGGAAGGGGCGCTCCGCTACGGCCTTTCCGGAGTGCAGCTTATGGCCGAGACGAGTTGGAGATTCTAATGGAGAAGAAATCCTTCTTGATCGTCGACGACACGGAGTCCATCCGCAGGCTCTTGGCCCGCATCTTGGAAAAGTCCGGCCATGCCGTGACGGGCGTGGGCAGCGCTGAAGAAGGCCTCGAAGCGCTTTCCAAAGGGAAGTTCGATCTTATTTTCCTCGACGACGGCCTGCCCAAGATGATGGGGCTCACGGCCTTGACCGAGTTCCGCAAGCTCTGCCAGACGCCTATCGTGATCATAACGGGCCTCGACAGCGATGATCTGCGCGAGGATGCCATGATCCTGGGCGCCAGGACCGTGCTGCTCAAGCCCATCGAGATCAAGGACTTGGCCAAGACCGTGCGTTCGATATTGGGAGACGACGTACTCCCGCTTCCGCCCGAGGACTAAACCTTATTCCACCATCTTTTTAAGGAGCACCTGCGCTTTTTCGTTGGAAGGCTCTTTTTGGAGCACGGCCTGCAGATGCCGCGCGGATTCCTTGAGCCGGCCGGCTTCATAAAGGGTCTTGCCGAGGTTGAGATGCGCGTCGAGCTGGTCCGGCGCGATGGCCAGCGAACGCGTCCAGCAGGCGATGGCCTCCTCCTTGCGCCCCAAGGAGTAGTGGATGTTCCCGAGATTATTGAGCGGGCCCGGGCGATCAGGCATAAGCCGCGCGGCCAGGGTATAGCGCTGCGCAGCCAGGTCCCAGCGCCGCTCCTTCGCGTAGAGCCAGCCCAGGTTCTCCGCGGCATCCCCGTCGGCGGGGTTCGCGGCCAAGCGGGCTTCAAGGGATTCGATGGTGCGTTCGCCTTCCGGCGAGAGTTCGGCATGAAAGCCCGGCTGCTTGGCCAAGCGCTGATAAGCCAGCACCGGTTTGAGCGCCAGGCTGCCCCATGCCGCAAGGAATGCCAGGAGCAGTCCCAGCGCCGCGGTCCGCGCTCCGGCGTGCAGCGGGAAGGCGCGGTTTTCCTCGGATGCGGCCGCGCCGAAAAATGAGAACAAGAGAAATCCCGAGATCCCGAAGCGCAGGTCCGGGGAGAAGAAGGCTTGTCCGAGCAGGACCGCGGCCGCGAGCAGCAGTCCCGTCGAGGAATGCCCGATCGTCGCGTCTTGGCTCGGCTCGTTCCGAACGGCTTCGCCTTTCAGCCGGTTTTTGACGCGGACTGCCAGGACTGCCGCGCTGACGGGCAGGGTCAGGAAGAATGCCAGTCCCAGGACTCCGGTCTCCGCCAATATCTGCAGGTACTCATTGTGCGCGAAATTGATGATGATCTTTTGTTCGGGCCAGAGCGCCAGCAGGGTCGGCGAAGCATGGGAGGGGAATTCGACGTGGAAGCGCCCCAGCCCGCAGCCCAGCCAGGGGTGGCTGCGCCAAAGCGAGAGCGTGTCCCGCCAGATGAGTCCGTGCGTCCATTCTCTGCCGTGGAAATGCCAAGCCAAGGCCGCGGCGCAAAGGGCGATTCCTGCGAGGGCCGCGCCGCGTTTTGCGCCGCGCAAAAGCAGGAGGGAGGCGCATACCGCGGCTAATGCGAGCCCGGCCAGGGCCGCGCGGGACTGCGCGGCCCATATCCCGCCTGCCAGGAGCGCCGCGCATGCGGCCGCGAGTCCTCGTCGCGGACCAGAGTCTTCATCGCGGACCAGGGTCAATGCCGCCGGGAGAGCGCAGGCCAGGAGCGCGGCCAGGAAGATGGGATTTCCGAAAGTCGCGGCAGGCCGGTCGGACTGAGGCACGGCCAAGAGCCAGAATCCTCCATGCAGCTGGAGCAGGGCATAGAGCGAGAGGCCCGCGGCAGGGAGCATGAAGGCGCGCAGGCCGCTGCGCGGATCGTTAAGGAGCGGCCAGGTCTGGGAGGCCGCGAAGAAGCAGGCCGTGCAGAAGAGCGCGCGGTGCAGTTCTTGCTGGGAGACCCCGCGCTCCGGAGAGAGCGCGTAGAAGAACAGGCTTCCGGTGCCGTATAGCGCGGCGGCCCAGTCCAGCGGCGTGCGAAGGAAGACCGCGCGCGGCCGCAGGAGCCGCGGCAGCACGATGCCTGCGAGCAGGGAGAACACCCCTGCCTCCAGGGCAAAGAGCTTCCAGCGCAGGATCTTCTGGTCCGGGACCGCTGCCAGCGCGATGAACACCGCGGCCCAAAGCGCCAGCGTCCCATGCGCCCATAGGACGCTTTCTTCTCCGGACACGGCTGCTGCGGCCGTCGCCGTGTCCGGCTCGAATTTTTTCTTTGACCGGCCGGCTTTCGGAATCTTTTTACGCAGGTCAGGCTGCATAGGCTTCGTTGTATTTTAGCCTAAAAGCCTGCTTAGGGCTCGCGATGAAATAAGTGGATCAATCTTTCAAGGCGCTATTGGGTTGCGACATCGTCTCTCGTCGCTTACATGAATACGCCTGTGATTTTTTGGGAACGTATTTATCTTAGGACGCCGCCCCACTCCACAACAGTGAAGCCTTGCCGTTCGATGAATTGAGGCGGCGGTCCAGGCGGGACAGAGGCTTTTTCTTTGAGTGGTTGAATATCCATCAGAAGCCGGATCAATGTGTCCGGTTTAGGATTGATGGTTAGCGGTGCCAGGAACTCCATGTCGTTTGTCCCGTAAAACGCGATTAGGTAATAGGGTGTTTGACTCATCCTAGGCAGCCAATATGCTTTGAAGTCTGAAATCTCTCGTGTTGATAGGCCGCGTTCCGCCAATGCTCGGGCGAGGTATCCCGGCACCTCATCTCGAGCAACTACGTCGCCACGCTCGGGTGGGAGGATGACCTTATCACGGCCTTCCCAGAACAAGTATGGATAGGTCTTGGAACTGACAAAGATTTCTCCATCCGGCGAGGCGATTACGTCCCACCTTCCGTCGGTCATGGTCGGACGCGCTGCTTCGATATGCACGCTGGGGTTGATTGCGATTCGAATGGACTGTTTTGACGGTGGATAGAGATAAATTACCGGTTCTGCCATTGAAGGATTGACGAACGGCTGATAGATGCAGGCAAACAACTCCTTGCGTGGTCCGCGAAAGAGGATTATGGGATGCAAAGCCAAATACTGTTCGTCGCTAAGGCGTGGAACAGGGGCCAGCCCCCAATGGGGGGAGGGGTCGTTCCGGTAAGCCCTAATCCAGGCCTGACGGAATTCCTGGACAAAAGGATGCGATAGAGTTTTGACCGTGTATATTTCGCCGACTTTGTCGGATTTTGTCAGAAAAACGCTATTGCTAAGGATATCGGCGGCGGGAAGATAAGCTTCATCCAGAAGCGTACCTCCATCCTTTCCTAGATTGCGTCGGCAAAGATAAGGGTCTTCATGGGAGCCTATGGTAATGGTATCAGGCGGCTGGAAGTAATATGCAGCGGCTGTCCCATCCGGACGAGCGATCCACAACTCCCGTCCGGAACAGAAAACCTCGCCGAAAGGCGTCTCTTTTTCGCTTGTCGTCGTCACGTTAACAGGCATAGACGACCGCTGGGAGTAGTACGTCATGCAAGACTCTCCGATGCGCAAACGTGGCGGTGGACGCACGAGCGACGATACGGAATACTCAGCATCAGAAAGTGCTTTTTTCCCCAAAAGAGCCGGCAACGACGCAACAAATGACTGTATGCGAACATCATATGAGTCATCCGACATCGCATCCAGACGGACCATGTCGTCGCCTCTGGCCGCATAACGCTGAAACATGTCCAGATCGATGACGCAGTCTGCACAGTCCACCTTTATCTCGCCGCTCGAATGGATGACCGCCAATACGAGTCGGGAATCTTTGTATTTCCCGCGGACAAACCTTCCTGTGTCGTAGAAATTTGCCTGATTGACAATGGTTTCCTCGTAATCGTCCGAAGAAGAGCGAAGCACCTCAAAAACGGGTTGCCGAGGATTGAGCTCGACATCTTGCAATCCGAAATACGTGCCGGAAGAAATTGGACAGCCCCCATCATCAGTTCGAACCTCCGGCAAAGCCGTTTCAATAGCATCTTCCGCTGGCAGCCGTGCGCGTAAGGCTATGGACCACTGGCGAAGTCCGTACGCATCACGGCAATGTTCGATGATGACATTTGCTAAAGGTTCCGCGGATTTTGGTATGGCATCGAGTGTCAGGAAGGCCCCGATTATGGCCGTCTTTAGTCGGATTTCATGATTCTCGGTATTATTCGAGCGGAAGAACTCGGAGAAGGACATCTGGCAGGCGGGAATGATGGAACGAAGCACAACATGAGTGCGGCTTGATTCCTTATCTCCTTCTTTGGCGCTTCTGCCTGCCCAATCGAGACACACATTCCCATCCAACGACTTTACTTTCTGTGTCAGAGCCAGAAGCGCGGTGACTGCGCGATTACGGGGCTCCTCTTCGAGGGTCGCGGCAGCAGATGACAACCTGATGAACAAGGTTTGCGCTTCATTCTGCCCTATTGAGGGAATGCGGCGGAAGGCTGAGCGGCGAAGAGGATCGTCGTTGGATAGAAAATCTGAATACACGAGCGAAGCGGCCGGCTGCGCGCATGTTGATAGGAAAAGAAGCGCAGCGATAAATTTCCGCAGATGCTTGAATCCTGTCCTTCGCATTAAGCAAGGTTCGATAGTTGTTATCCTCTTGGGAATGCTCAAGCCAGCTTAATGCTTGCCAGTCTTTTCGGGTTTTTTTCTGTGCGGGTCGTGCGTATCTTCGGATTGCATGCCGGCTATAAGGATTTGCGCGTCTGGTTTTAGGACGGACAATGCCTGGTCGCTCACGAAGCGCTTGCAGTTCTTCTTCCAGCGATGCCACTCGTCCTTATCCCAATCAGAAAAGAATTCCTTGAATTCCGTATCCTTGCCATGCAGGCCGCGGAATGAGGACCATTCGCGCTCTTCATCGCAGCCGGAAGGGCCCTCGCACTTCTTGTTGGCGAGTTCCAATCGCGTGATGAAGAGTTCCAGCACGGCAGCGGCAGGCGAGCAGCCGCGCTTGGCAGGGTGCTTCTCGCATGTTTTTGAGAGCTTTTCGGCAAGATCCAGCATCCGCGTCAGGTTGGAGACGAAGTGATCATCACCGAGTTGCCGAAGATTGAATGAGGCCATAAGTTCTTGTCGCAGAGTCTCGAAATCAACTTGTTTGATCACAGGCATAGGTACACTCGATATGGGATCATAAGGCAAAATAAACTGATATGTTGTGCCTGCTGTAATAATGCCCTCAATTAGCTGCTGTGGTCCAGGACCGACATCCTGACCCGCCGCGTTTCTCGCTAAAAGGCCCAAACTAAAACGTGTGTTAGCCGTACCGTAGAGCGTAATCGTGTAGGTGCCCTGAATCACGGGACTCACTGTACATCCGGCCCGCTCATTGCCCGGCTCACCAGTCATATCATCTCCGATCGAATCTGTCCCATATCCACCTTCGGCGCCTGGGATTTCATCGAATTGTCGACCTCCAATGGGATTCATTCCCAGTCGCCTTCCCTGTGGATCCATTAGCACAAAGTGTACATGTGTCTTAGTGCTATAGCTTTGTGCGTAAAACTCAAAAATACTGGCATCCTCAGCATGCAAATCAGCAGAACTCCCTATCAGTATTGCCGCAAACAAAACAGTTTTTTTTATCATGAGATTTTTCCTTGTCATGGCACTCCCCGTTTGAATCGCCGAATGTCCAGCACAGTCGTCACTGCCGGGTCGAGAAATATTCTATTCTTACGTCCCGGATCAGTGACTATATATTTTCCCCCACGTTTGCCCACGCCGACCAGAAAGTGTCCAGCCGGAGTCTCAGAGGGAATGTGAAAAACGACGGGCAGCCCCTTTAGGATATCACCATCAGCAAACGCCAGCATCGTCGCCATCAGCATGTTCTCACCTACAGCTACCCGTTTATGATATCGCACTTTATCTTGGGAGAGCATGCCAATACGATCGAAGTAGAGGTCGGCATTCGCATCGAACCCTCCGTTTTTCGTCAGATAGCGATTCAAATCCTTAGGCGTTGTAGACGGGATAGCCAAGCTATAGCGTTCTCTGAAGTAGTTGTGCAGTATGGCGATACTCGTTAATGCACATCCTCGACCCTCAATGGTTTTACTGGCTGGATGTGTGTCGTAAATATCATCTTTCCATCGCGAATCATACTGTTTGAAATCCGGTGCATTCAGCTTGCCCCACACGGTGAAGACCACAGATGAAGATGTCTCCGCGCAGTCCGGGCACAGGGCCGTCACCTGATAGTCTGCCGGGATATCACCGAGCGTCAGCGTGGAAGTCGCAATGCCATATTCATTGGTCTGAGCGCTTACCACTGAGAGGACCTGTCCTGTTGCGCCCGTCGGCGCGCTGGAAATGGCGAGATTCACCTGTGCACCGGAGACCGCGTTGCCCTGTCCATTCGCCACTTTCACTGACAGCGGCAGGGACAACGATTCATTGATGAGTCCGACCTGTTCATTGCCGGAAGATATCGTCATGCGGCCTCTTGGCAGCGCCGATGTTCCCGTTGAGAGGGAATTCGAAAGTCCCGCGATATTCCCGGCCTCATCTTTTGCCTTGAGCGCGAAATAGTAGGTGGTCGCGGGCTGAAGGCCGGACAATGTGAAGCTTTCCTGCGCGCCTGCGGGCTTGGGCGCGGGAACTCCGGCGGCTTGCTGTGCGGATGAGAAGTCCGTGTCTGTAAGGATGGCGGCCGCGCTTGTGTATCGCAGGTCGTAGCTTTGCGCCGTGCCTGCCGTGCCGTCATCGCCCGGTGCGGTCCAGGCAAGCGTCACGCTCGTCGTGGATGTCTGCGTTGCCCGCAGGTCCGTTACTGCCGCGGGCGCTTGGCTGTCCGCGCTCCCCTGCGAATACCGCGCCATGCAGACGTAGCCGCAGTCAGGCGGGTCCCCGCCCCAGAGCATGTAGATTTTCTTGTCCGCGCCTACCGTGAACCCTATGGGCCAGAATCGGCTGACGTCCTCACTCAAGATCGTTGCGCCCCAGGCAAGCGTCCCTGCCGCATCGGCCTTTATCAGGCCCAGGTTCCAGTTCGGATCATATCCGTACATGTACGCCGCGCTCTGCCCGTCCACGGACAACTGATCGTCGAATCCGCCGTATCGGAACACCCCCGGGACACTCACAGGTCCGCTGAAACCCCCTCCCGCGGACACTCGCCTCAATACGACCGCGCTCTGATTCGTCGCTTCATCGTATTCATCGCCCTTGAACACCAAGCCGCCGTTGGGGTCCGCGGTGTTCCCTTGCGTGCCGAAGCGGGCGGCCGCGTAGGGAGCCGTGTTCGACCACTCCTCTTGCGCAAGCCTCGGGGTATATTTGGCCGCCAGATAGACGCTTCCAGTCATCGGCCATACAACGGTCCCTGCGTACACGTTCCCTTCGGCATCCACGGAGACTATCGCATCATCCTCTACCGCGCCGATGACCCGGCTTTCCAACAGATTAAGTCCCGCGTCATACGCCGCGATGAAGCCAGTATACCGGCCGTTCTCGTCATAATAGGTCCCTGCGCCGTAGAGAATCCCGCGCGCGCGGTCGAAGGCCGCGCTCGTCGCCGAAGGATCGCCGGCTCCCGCCGGGATAGGGAGCAGGGCCTTGCCTTGGAACGTGCCGTTTGTGCCGTAGCGCAGGATGGAGGCCTCTGCGACGGCATAGTCCGTGTTCGGCACATAGGCATTGCCGTCTCCATCTACGGCGAGCCTGGCCATGTAATCCATGTCCGGGACAGCTATGTTCCAGAGAAGCGTCCCTTCCTTGCTGATCTTGACGAGACAGTTGTCCAAATTGGAATAGGGGACGCCCGCGACATACACGCTGTCGTCCGCGCTTAGGGCCATATTGATCTGAGAGTAGTCCAGGCAGGGGACATCGCCCACATCGCGCAGGAAGTCTTTCTGGGGCAAGGGCTCCGCGTGAACAGACAGGGAGGCAAGGGAGAGCGCGCCTAGGCTGATTAGAGCGAAGATCGGACGATTCATCCTCATGGCATCCAGCGGGGCTGTATCAGGAAAGTTCCTTCGGCTTTGAGCGGCAGGAAGCCCTGCCGCAGGGCTTGCACGGAATAGCGGTATTTTCCAAGCATCAGGCCGGGCTTAAGGCGATAACGATAGATGGAAAAGCCGTTTACGAACTCTGAGAGACTATTTAAGTCCGCGGAATCCACGAGTTGGCCTGAAGCGGAAAATACGCGCAGTTCCACGCGCTCGGCCAAGGAGGCTTCGATGGATATCTCCGGAACCGCGCCTTGGCTGGGGTTAGGATGAACGGAAATCTTGGCCAAGGAGAAAAGAGACATCGGAATAGAAGGAGAAGACGGGCCTGCGGCCTTGCGGTTTTGGCGTGCGGCGTGCGGTTTTGCGCTCAAGGCTTGTTGGCGGGAATGGAGCAGACGTTCCAGACGAGGCTTATAGCGCGGCGAAACAGAGGTCGAGAGATAGAGTTCGTAGAGACGATCTTTTTGGGAGGATCGGGCGAGTATTGGGAGAAACAGAAAGATTATTAAGGAAAGTCTCGCACCGAGAAGAGCGTGCTTTGCGGACATGAATAGATGCTAGCAAAAAACAATACGAATAGATCAAATACGCAAGGTGAGCTATATCAACATAACTGAGCCGGCTGTTCCTTTAGGGCGGAGCAGTTTAAGGGTTCGCAATGAAATTGCGAACCCTTAGGCGCGGCGGGTCTTCTTGGCCGGCGCGGGTTTGCGGTTCTGGCCGCAAAGCCGCGCGAGCAGATGCGCCTGCTTCGTGAACATGCGGCGCGTGTCCGCCGGGCGCTGGTCGTCGTAGCCCATGAGATGCAGGGTGCCGTGCAGGACCAGGATGATGAGTTCCTGGAGCAGGTCGTGGCCCAGCTGCTTGGACTGCTTGCGCGCGGCGCCCAGGCCGATGTAGATGTCGCCGAAGGGCGGGACCTCTTTTTTCGCGGGGACCGAGGGCCAGCTCCCTTCCTTCTGTTCCGGGTAGCGGAAGGAGATGACGTCCGTGATCCGGTCATGGCGCAGGAAGCGGGAGTTGACCTTGCGGATCTGCGCATCCGTGCAGAGGATGATGCAGAGTTCGCCGCGCTTCTTGGCCGAGGGACCCAGGGCCGCGTTGGCCGCGCGTATGAGCGCTCTTTCTCCGGCGGCGGCGAGAGGGGACTTCCCGAATATCAAGACGTTCATTTTTTCTTCTCCCAGTGTTCGAAGGCTCTGAGTATCTTTTTGACGAGGGGATGGCGCACCACGTCTTCTTCCGCGAAGCGCACGAAGCCCGCGCCCGGCATGCCCTTGAGGATCTCCTCAGCCAGGATCAGGCCGGAGCGGCCGCCGGCCAAGTCGACCTGCGTGACGTCGCCGGTCACGACGATCTTTGAGCCCTGGCCCATGCGCGTGAGGAACATCTTCATCTGCTCCAGGGTGGTGTTCTGCGCCTCGTCGAGGATGATGAAGGCGTTCTCGAGCGTGCGGCCTCGCATGTAGGCCAAGGGCACGATCTCGATGATCTCCTCGCCGCGCCAGAGCCGGAACTTGTCCGGGCCGATGATGCCGTAGAAGGCGTCGAAGAGGGGCTTCAGGTAAGGGTTGACCTTCTCGTAGAGGTCTCCGGGCAGGAAGCCGAGCTTCTCGCCTGCCTCGACGACCGGCCGAGTGAGAACGATGCGGGAGACCTCCCGGGCCTTGAGCGCGCGCACCGCGCAGGCCACCGCTAGATAGGTCTTCCCGGTGCCGGCGGGTCCGATGCCGAAGGAGAGGTCGCCGGCGCGGATGGTGTCGCAGTATTCCTGCTGACGGGGGCCCTTGGGCCGCACGACCTTGCCGTAAGCGGTCACGAGCACCGCGCCCTCGGGAGTGTTGTCCTCCTGCGGGAAGAAGGGGACGTTCGAGGACGTCTCCTCGGGCGGACGGCCGCTGCGGATGAGATTCAATCGTTCCTGCAGGCGCTTATAGGCCTTCTGCACGCGTCCGGCGGCGCCGCGGATGCTCAGGTGCAGGCCTTGCGACTCGGAGTCGTGGCGGACGAATATCTCCACTCCGTGCTCGGTCTCGAGCCTGCGCAGATGGGCGTCCTTCTCTCCGAGCAGGAGCACGGCTTCCTGGGTTCCTTCGAGGCTTATCTTCTTGGTGATCATAGAGGGAGCGTCCCGGTGAGACTGGGCCTTCCGCAGAGCGCGGCGACTGCGCGCCGGCGTTCGGGGACGAACAAGGCGTCGAGTCCTTTGCGCGGGCCGATGATCTCTTGGGCGAGCGCGGGAAGCCCTGCGTCGTCATCCTCGAAGGCTTTCCGCAGGGCCTCTGCATCCGATGCGTCTTTCGGGGACCAACCGGACCTTGACCAAAGCGAGAACTCCGCGTCTTCGAGGTGCTGCACGGCGCATAGACGCAGGGTCTCTTCGCAGAAGCGGCGGTGGAAGACCCGCACGCGCAGAACGCTCAGGGTCTTGTTTCCCGCGTGAAATGGGCGGCGGCTGCGTTCGAGCTCGTCGATCGACGTGATGAATACGCCGGTCCCGGCTTCGCCTTTGAGCGCGGTCATGCTGTGCGCCAGATGGTCGAAGGCCGCGGCGTGGTCCGCGACGCGGTCGGCGTCTACGGCGAAGCCCTGCTCCATCGAAAGGAATGAGCGCGCCATGCCGCCGAGGGCCGCGAGGAATCGTTCGCGGGGGCCTTCGTCCCCGCTCTCTTTCTTCAAGAGGCTGAGCGCGAGCGCCGCGCGCCGCAAGGATTGATCTCTCGCCTCGGGACGGCTGTCGAGCAGTTCCAGGCTCCTGCGGCGGACTTCGAAGAGGCGCAGGACTTTTCGCAATGCGGCGGGCGATAGCGGCTCCGGAGCGTTCGGCAAAGCATGCCCGCAGAGATGGGCGCGGAAGGCCGCATCCGGGTCGGGGAGTTCTTTTGCCAGCAGGGCCTGGGCTGAGAGGTCCAAGTCCTCGGAGAGCGCGCGCAGGGCGTTCTCGGGAGCCGGAGGCGCGGGCGGGCAGGCCGTGAAGGAAATCTCCTCGGGCGGCGGAGGGAGCTCCGAGAGAAGACGCGAGGGCGTGCAGGGACGGAAGCTCCCATCACGCAGGAGTTCCGCGAAGGCGCCCTCCAATGGGAGTTTTCCGGAACGCAGGGCTTTGGAGAATGCCTGTGCGTCTGCGGCAAGCACGAGCGTTTCCATGCCCGCGCCTCGGAAGGCGCCTGCCAATTCCAAGGCCAGGGCCGGCCCATCCAAGGCGGCGAGCTTGCCCGAGGAGGCGGCTTCGCTGAGAGGAGCGTCGATGAAAAAGAGGGTGATGGGCCCGGAGAGCGTGCGGTGCAGGTAGGGCCGCCGAGTTTTGAGGATGAGCGGGTCTGCATCGGCCCAGACGCTCTCCTTCGTGCAGGGCCGGGTCCTGGCCGCGAGCCCGGGCCGCAGAAGGACCCAGCGCAGTCCTGCCGCGGCCAGGAGTTCCAAGACCGGATCCGGAGCATGGCCTTGCGGGAGGCTGATTCCTTCGGCTGGGCGGCCGAAGCGGCCGCGGAAATCCGCCAGGCTCCAGTCCAGGGCCATGCGCACGGCCGGGGGCCTGGAGGAGGCCGCATCGAGCGGCGGCTGCAGGGCCGCGCAGACATTTCGGTTCTTGCGGTCGCAGTCCAGGATGAGGCGATAGGCTTTGGGCTCCTGCGTCTTCATCCAGTCGAGCAGTTCCGTCGAGAAGCTGAGGCTCGAATGAGACAGGATGCCGGTGTTCTTCAGATAGGGCTTTACGACGCGGTCGAAGCAGCGGCCGCAGGCATCGCGCCAAGGCCCGCCGGGTTCAGGATCGGGTTCCGGCAGACCCAGCCAGGGATTCTCGCATGCCGGGGCGTCGAAGTGGAGGTGGACGCACAGACGCTTCACGGCCGCTCGACGTCTTCCGGAATATCGCTGGGCGAAGGCTGTCCTGTCCGTTCGATGAAGGACGGCTCGGCGGATGCCGGTTCCTCGGCGGGAGGAGGCGTCTTTTCTCGGGCTTTGCGCGGCGCGCGCTTGGGCAGGGGCGTCGGCTTGGGCGCTGGAGCAGGCTCCGCGGCCGGCGGCGGGAGAGAAGGCTCCTGCTGCGCAGGCAAAGGCGCGGGCAAGGGCTCGGCTTGCGCGCCGGGAGAGGGTGAGCGATAGCGCGTGGCGGCTGAGACCCCGGAGAGGATCTCCACGCGGCTTCCTTCGACGATGCCGGTCTTTACGCTTATGGGCAGGAAGGTCTCTTCGCCGGCATGGATCAGGGCGGATGCGGGAACATGCAGGGCCCGGGGATGTTCTTCAAGGATGATGCGGCCGGTCCATTGGGTCTCCGGCTCCAGATGGACGCCGGGCTCCAGGGAGGCTACGAAGGTCTCTCCGGGCTCATCGATGGTCGCATGCAGGATTCGGCCGGGTGCTCGCGGATCATCGAGCTCGATGACCTGCCCGGCGCGGACCCTGGCCGAGATCTTCTTGCTTACTCGGCCGACCAAGCGCAGCCGCTGGATGGCCTCGGCCAGGAGTTCTCCGGCATGCACCTTCTGGCGCGGCCGCGCGTTGAGGCGCAGGATGAAGCATCGCGCGGGGGCCGATAGGGTGACCGGCTGGAAGGTCGTCTTCCAGCGCTTATCGAGCGTGTCCTCATCGACGGTGCCGCGGGCGTCGAGCAATGCGGCCCTTTCCGCGGAGGCGATGGTCGCCACTTCCCGGCCTTTCGTGAGCCAGATGCCCGTGGACTCGATTATATCCTCCACGCGGCCGGCCGAGGGCGCCATGAAGCGCAGGAACCCTTCGGCGCGCACGTGCCCTTGCGTCGGCGTCAAGTCGCGGATGAGGCCGCGCTTGATGGCGTCGCTCTCCTGGGCGCGGGCGCTCGCTGCGAGGGACAGGATGAGCGCGGCGGCCGGCAGCCCGCGGCAAAAGTCCGTCAGGGCCGCTGATCGGTTCATGAGTTCAGCGCCGTTGCGCGCGCGGAAGCGAGCTTGGGGTTCTCTCCTTTCCAAAGGCGGGTGAGGAAGGCTTCGTAGGTCCAGGGCATGGCCTTGGAGAAGAAAGAGGCCAAGGCCTCGGCATAGGCTTGAATCTCGAGCTGGGCATGGGCGTCGGCGCGCAGGGAGAGGAAGTTGATGAGGCTGCGCGCGTTCACGCTCCAGTAAAACTCGGTGTAGAGCGCCACGGGCAGGGCCATGCGCGCCATCTCGCGCGCCACGCCGGCTTCGATCATGCGGTTGTAGGCCGCGGAGGCCGTTTCCAGCGCGCGGACATATTCCTGGGTCAGGGCTTTGTCGTCGAGCTTCGCGGATACGGAGCCCTGCTTGTTCTTGTGGTCCTGGCCGCGCCAGCTTTGGGGGATGTAGTACTCGTCCTTGGATTGCGTATAGCGGTAGCTGACCTCGTTATAGGAAGACCAGCGGTGCCGGAACCACTGCCGGGCCACGAAGATGGGGCACTTGATATGGAACTTGAAGACCGCGTGTTCAAGGGGGGTCAGATGCTGATGCTCCAGGAGATAGGCGATGAGGCCTTTGTCCTTCTCCTCGCCCTTGCTGGTCCCGGCGTAGGAGACCCGCGCGGCCTCCACCACCCCGGCGTCGCTGGCCATCGCATCCACGAGCCGCACGAACCCCTTGTCGAGAACCTTGATCTCTTTCATGACGTTATTTTAGGTTTAGCGGCGGCAGGGGGTCAAATAGATTGCGTCTCGACATTACCCGATGAAAACGGCGGGTGGAGTCGAGGGGAAACACCCTCCCGCTCCCGTGAAGGGGGCCCCACGGCTTGGGGGGAACCAGTTCCCAGGGGCACGGGGGAAGGGAGGGTGTTTCCCCTCGGCTCCAGGTCCCGCCGGAAAAACTGGGTGAGGTCGAGATGCAAGCTATTTGACCCTTGCTGCCGGGAGTTGGCCTTCGTCGCGGTGGGCGATCATGTCGGGCAGGCGCAGGCCTTCTTGGATGCGCGCGCGGATCCAGGCATTGATATCCGGGCTCGGCAGTAGTCCCTTGGCGGAGATCTTGCAGAAAGACCCCTCGGTCGATTTTTGCAGGCTTCGGTCGGTCCCGTCCGGGATCAGTATATAGGGGAGGATCATGACGCTTGCGCTGCGGCTGAGGCTGCGCACGGTCTCTTGGAGTTCTTTCTCCGCGGACATAGGTTCCTTCGACTGCACGAAGCGGCGGCGAAGATCCGGCGCTGCGTCCATGTCGGGCGCGGGTCCAGCCAGGAGGATCGCGTGAGCGGACCGGTAGCGGCCTTTTTCACGGACGTTTTGGGCGTGCTTGAGCGCGCTGTCGAGCCAGGCGGAGCGGCGGGCTTCATCCAAGGGCGCGGGAACCGCGACGAGCAGGGCTTCCCGCTCGCTTCGGCGTCCCAGTTCCTTCGCGCGGGCCAAGAGCGCGGCGTCGACGGCTGGATCGTCGTCGACGGCGCCGGTCATGGCGAGGGCGAGCCTGCCCTGCGGCAGGGCCCGGCGCACGCGCGAGGAGCCGCGGTTGGCGTGCGCCGCCAAGGAGAAGGATGCACAGGGGAATTTCTGCAGGCCGAGCAGGTAGCGGATCTGCTCGAGTTCCTCATCGCCGCTGTGCAGGTAGACCGGGACCGCGACGATGCGCTCGACGCGCGCGGAGGAGAGCTTGTCCAGGGCGCGTTGGAGCACGCGGGAGTCCGGCGAGCCGGAGAAGTCCTCGACCACGGCCTCGCGCCCCAACTCCTTGCGGATATCCTGCACGGTCTTGTCCCATTCATGGCCGCCGGTCTTGGAGAGAAGGAGAACTCCCAGGGGCTTGCGCCCGAGCATGGGCTGGGCGTTCAGGGAGAAAGTCCAGAAAAGCGCGAGGACTGCTGGGAGGATGAACCTCATCGGCGGACTCCTTTTTTAGCGGGCTTGCCGGAGAAGAATCTTCCGAACCAGCCTTTGACCCCGCCGGCGTGCAGGGGGCAGTCTTGTTTGGGCGCATTATCCGGGAGGAAGAGTTCTTTCCTGCGTTCCGGACAGCCTGAGCGCGCAAGCAGGCCGCTTTGAGGGTCCACTTCCAGGGAGAGCAGTCCCTCGGGCGCGGGCCAGGTCTCTTGCAGGCTTGCGGTGGAGGCCGCGGCCATGAACTCCGCCCAAAGAGGAAGGGCGTCTTTCGCTCCCGTGAGCCCCAGCTTTGTCGGGAGATCCGAGCCGACCCAGACGCCGGCCAGCAGGCGCGGGGTGTAGCCGATGAACCAAGCGTCTTTCCCGTCGTTGGTGGTGCCTGTCTTTCCTGCGGAGCAGTTTTCCAGCCCCCATCGACGAAGATTCCTGGCTGTTCCGCTGCGCACGGTCTCGCGCAAGAGATCGGTCAGAAGAGCGGATTCTTCCTGCGAGAAGATCGGCTCGGAAGCAGGCGCGTGGTATTCCAGGAGCTCTCCGGAAGGGTCCATCGCGGCCTCGACGGCATAGGGCTCGGCGCGGCGTCCGCCGTTGGCGAATGCGCAGTAGGCGCCCGTCAGCTCCAAGAGAGAGAGTTCCGAGCTGCCCAGCGCCAGTCCCAGTTCCTGGCGCAGAGGGCTGCTCACTCCGAGGCGGCGCGCGAGTTCCGAGATGCGGCGCACGCCCGCTTGCGATGCCAGGTCCAGGGTCGCGAGGTTCAGCGACTGGGCCAAGGCCGTGCGCAGGCTCACGCGGCCCAGGTAGCGGTCCTCATGATTGCGCGGGCTCCAGCGGGCCGGCCCGATCGAGGGAGATGCGTCCGCGCTGGAGGTCGGGAAATCCCGGGGAGAGTCGTCGAGCACCGAGGCCGCCGTCCAGCGCCGTTCTCCAGGCCCGCCCGTGAGCGCGGCCGCGAACACCAGCGGCTTGAAGGCCGAGCCCGGCTGCCTGCGCGCCACGGAGGCGCGGTCGAAGGGAGAGGCTGCGAAATCCTTGCCCCCGACCAAGGCGCGTATCGCGCCGTCGGCAGGATCGAGCACCACGATGGCCGCCTGGTCTCGGGCGTGCGCCGCGGATCGGATCGCCAGGGCCTGGAGCCGGGTGTCTAGCGTGGTGTAGACGTTGAGTCCGTGCGTGAGCAGGGCCTCGTCGCCGTAGCGGCTTTCCAGGATGCGGTGGACGAAGGCCGTGAAATAGTCCGAGCCGCGCGAGGCCGGATGGACCGGCCGCCCGGAGGGCAGGGGTTCCTTCGCGGCTTGGGCTTCCTCCTGGGCGCTGATGAAGCCTTCTCGCCGCATGGCCGCGAGCACGGTCTTGCGCCGCGCGGCCGAGGTCTCGGGGTTGCGGAAGGGGTCGTAGTTGTAGGGGGAACGCAGGAGGCCCGCGAGCAGGGCGGACTCTCCGAGAGTGAGCTTGGAGGGGGGCTTGTCGAAAAAATGCTTGGAAGCGGCCTTGAGCCCGAGCAGGCTGACCGGACCGTCCTGCCCGAAGTAGACCGTGTCGAGGTACATGCGCAGGAGCTCGTCTTTCGAGAAGCGCGCATCCAGGTAGAGCGCGATGAGGACCTCTTCGGCTTTTCGCCGCAGCGTGCGCCTGGGCGAGAGGAAGAGGCTTCGGGCCAGCTGCTGGGTCAGGGTGCTCGCGCCTTCAGCGTAGCGTCCCTGGCGCGTGTTCTTGACCAAGGCGCGAAGCACCGAGCGCGGGTCCACCCCATGATGCTTGCGGAATCGCCGGTCCTCGACGGCCACGACCGCGTCCGCCGCGGATTTCGGGATGTCTGCGGCTTCCAGGCGTTCGCGCCGGATGCGGTGTTCCCCGGAGATCTCATAGATCAGCTCCGGTTCCAGCCAAGCTTCCACCAGCGGAGGATGTCCCTCTCCGGCCAGAGAGACCGAGAGGATCTTTCCGCCGGAGGTCTCGACGCGGATGTTCGAGGGTTCCTCGCGGCGGAAAGGCGTGCTGAAGCCGCGCATGCGGATGTCGAAGGCGCTTCCTTTGCGGGAGTAGGTCCCGGGCTGCGGGGTCTCTGAGGCCGCGTAGCGCAGGCGTTCCAGGCGGGACTGAAGCTCGCCCTCCGTGAGCGGGTCGCCGGCGCGCAGGCGCGCGGGCGCGGAATAGATGCGCGTGGGATAGGCGCCGGTGACGTCTCCGCTGAGCAGGGGGCTGATGCTGCGTTCCGCGAGCATTCCGGCGCACACAAGCGCAACGGCCAGCGAAAGATAAAGGATTTTCCGGAGGAAGCTGCCGTTGCGCCGAGACTTCATTATCGCTTGGGAACCCCTTCCCTGAGTAGACGGCTTTTACTGGGTTCCGGCTTTCGCCGGAATGACGACGCTAAAGGGATCAATGACCCATTACGGAGCTACGGAGTGAAAGAAAGGACGCGGGTCTTGCCGTTGGCGCCGACCACGGCGGTCACGAGCTCGCGCATTCCGTTGGGGAGCGCTCTTTCAGCCAGGTCCGCGGCATAGCCGGGCAGGTCGGCCTTCCAGTCCGGTTCCAGGTTCAGGCCGTTGAAGCGCAGGCAGTGGAGCTCCGCGCTGGAATAAGCGCCGAAGGCCTCGGAGAGGGAGCCGAAGCGCGGGATGTTCTTCAAGGTGTAGACGGCGGAGATTCCTTCCGCGCTTGGGGCGGCCACGAGCCGCGGGCTGCACTGGAGCGTGCGGTCGGCCCAGCGGATCCGGTTGGAGGTCTGGCCGTAGGCTTCGCTCGAAAAGGCCGCGCGCTTCTCGAACTGCAGGCGGATGCGGTTGTTCGGGGTATAGAACAGAGGAAAGGATCCCTCCGCGGACCGGGCCACGGCGAAGCTGTAGATCCAGTCCAGGCGCGGGAGCTTCAGCTTGGGCTCGCCGAGCGTGTAGCGGCCGTCCGCGTAGGTCAGGGGATGGATCGGGCCGAAGGGGAAGGTCGCATTCTTGATCAGGGGCTGGGCCGCCAGAAGGCTCTGCGTGCCATCCATGTAGCGGCGGACCATCCATGCCAGGGTGGTCCGCTTCTCGAAGGAGCCGGAGGAGCAGACCAAGACATAGCTTTCCACGCGGTCGAAGAAGCGGTTGTTGAGCGTGAGGAAGACCTCGGCGCGTCCGTCCTTGTCGAGGTCCTCGGCTTCCAGGGAAAGATTGGTGATCGCGGTGCCTGGGTCTTTGAAGGCGCAGACCGGATGCCAGTCCTCGGCGGAATAGGCTTTCACGGAATCCTTGTCCGCGAGGATGACCTCGGTTTTGCCGTCGCCGTCCACGTCGCCCAAGGCCAAGGCCACAGCTTCCAGGTCCAAGGAAGGGCTTGTGCGCACAGGGGCATGCGCGCCGGGCGCAGGGGCCTGTGCGGTCGTCGAAGCGGTTGTCGCCGGTGCGGCCGCTGCCGGGACCTGAACCGCGGCCCGATGCACGCGAACGCGGTCTCCAGGGTTGACCGTCGATGCGGAGGCGGGCTGTGCTCCCTCGATGCCGGCCAGGGAATATTTTTCCAGGACTTCCGAGACATGTCCCGCGGCCAGATTCGTTTCCGTGCGGCCCAGGGACGCGCCCGTGACCGGGTGCTTGAGCTCTTCACCCGGACGGTAGATCGTGAAGGCGTCGCCGGTCTTGGCGCCGCTGGCTTCTCCGAGGTCGAGGTATATCTTGGATCCTTCGACCTTGACGACATAGCCGTCCAAAGACGACTGGGCTTGTACTGGGCAGGCAAGGAACAGGGATAGAAGAAGGTTGAGCATAATAAAGGAAGAATATCATATCCAGATACTTCTGAGCCCTATCTGCGGGGCGCAGACGGTATTGTTTTTGTCAATGTCCGCGCGCGGGCGCCTGCGAGCAGAAGGGGTCGATGCCCTTGAACTTGTCCGTCACGAAATCCTGAGACTCGCCGTCATAGGTGTAGCGGGATGACCACGAAAAGCACTGGAGGGGCCCGCCGTTCTCGGGGGGAGTGCCCTCTCCCGCGGGGTCTCCGGCAGCCGGGATGTCCTTGATGCGATAGACGCAGGTCTTGAAATCCAGGGACGAGTTGGAGGCGCTGATTTCCATGCGCCGGTCATCGAAGGCGGATATCCCGCCCAGGGGAACATCGATCGCCAAGAGCACGGATGTCGGCTCCGGATGCCGCTTGAGAATCGTGAGCTGTCTGGGGTCATCTAAAATCTTGAGGTCGGCGAACATGCTCTGTCTGTCAGGGCGGAGTTTCAGAGGGGTCTTCGGCACATAGGCGAAGGCGAGCCGGTCCGTTTCCTCCGGTACGGCGATATAAAGAGGATCCGTTCCATCCTGATCGACCTCGTAGCTGGGATGGTTGAAGATGACCTTATTCACTCCGCGCAGAGCGCGTGTGATATCGAATTTCTTCTCAACCAAAGCGCCCGTTTTGGCGGAGTACACGGTATGGTAGACGCAGCCTTTGATGAACTGAACGATGCCGTAATCCCGGATGCAGTCCGGGGAGGTGGTTTCGATGACTGCGCCCATGGACGAGAGGCGCGAGAGTTGGCGCGGTCCGTCTATTTCGCGGCTCTCAGAGTCCAGCAGAGTGAAGCGCTTTAGTCCGCATGCTCCGCCGGCCGGAGCCGGGAAATCCTTCTGCTGGAAATGGGGGATGATGGTCTCCGCGGGTTCCTTGGCCGGCCGCGCGATCTTCCGGCCGGAATTCTTGGCAACCGTGATCAGCGCGGCGGCATCCTTTGCCGCGGCTTCCAGGGCGGGCTGCGCCGCCGCGAAACCGGGGGTCCATAAGGCGATGAACGCCGACAAGAGCGTTTTGGTCATAAATTTCTCCGCGCATCCGCGACATCTTTAGGATAACGCGCCGCGAGGAGCTTGCCGGGGGTCTAAAGACCCTTTTCAGCGCGGCATTGGGCTCACGCGTGCCTAGGTCTTTTGCCGAAACCGGGCATGGATGACGGCTATGGGCGCTCATCGGTATTGACAAATCAAGGGGGCGGAGCTATATAATTTCAGACGGATTTTCCGGCGCGCAGGACGCGCTGCGCGCGGCTTTGGGCCGATAGCTCAGTGGCAGAGCGCCCGCGCAACATGCGGGAGGTGGGGGGTTCGAATCCTTCGCGGCCCACGTTTTACTGTTTTCCTCCTCGTATCAGCGAAGGCGGCGGGCATAAGAGGGGTCGTGGAAAAGCTATCGGATCTGGTCGGGATCCCGCATGATACTCGCCTGAAAACGCGCAAGCGCATCGCCGGTTTTCTGAAGACCTATCTTTGCTTCGTCCATTTCTCGATCGCGGCCGTCGAGGCGTTCCTGCGCGGAGACCTGGAGCAGTTCGACGCGCATGTCGGCGAGACCGCGTGCCAGATCCGAGCCTACAGGGTGTTCCTGCTGTTCCACCTGCATGACGGACGCTCCCGTCCGGGCTTGCGGCACGCTTTGTCCGCGCTCAAGAAGATCCAGGAGATCGTGGTGTCCCACATCGAGCTCGGTCTGCCCATGAAGAACGCGGGCGTCAGCGCATGCGGTCTGCTCAAGGACATGGACGTCGATCTCGTCTGCGACCAGGACCTGCTGTTCCTGATCATGACGTATTTCCTGAAGCAGTTCTCGGTGATCGACGATGAGGATGAGATCGGCAGCTATATCCGGAACATGAGGCAGGAGGATCTGCCGGAGGGCTTGTCGAGGAATCTGTTCGAGCAAGCGATCAAGCGGTGTCAGAGGAAGGTCTCCGAGGATTCCTGCCGGTTCATCCTGCAGCTGCTCCAGGAGCTTGATGGGTTGTCCCCTTTGAAGGAAGTCTCGCCGCATTTCATTAAACGCGATGAGCTGGGCCGGGAAGTGCTGCCCGCCTTCTTGAGCGGGCATGTCATATTCCGGCATCTGCTCACGCAGAGCCATCTTCCGGCCGCGCTGATCGTGGTCGTCCGGCAGGAGGGCGTCGTTGATCAGAAGTTCCACTTGTCCTTGACGGCGAACAAGAAAGGGGATGAATTCGACGTGGGCTTGAGTCCGAGCTTGGAGACTCCGTGCCTGATCATGAAGGGGGAGCTCCGCGCGCAAACGGACAAGCAGGGCGCGGCGCGCAGCGTGGCTTCCTATGGAGCGCTGCGCATCTTGGATGCCTTCATGGCCGCGCACAGGCAGTACAGCGGGCAGCACCTGAGAGGCTCGGAGGACGTGTTCGACCGGCTGCATTCGCTTCATGCCAAGGAGAATCCTGCGGTGGCGGAGATCTGCCGGCGCTACTTCGATTCGCTTTGGCTTGGGAAGAAGCTCCTCTCGCGCGAGCTGGATGCGTTCCTGCTCCGGCACATGTTCAGCGGCCTGCTCTCCAAGACCCTTTGACGCGCGGATGCCGGCCTGCACCCTGCGCATCCGCGTTCCGCCGTTTCCAAGCGGACGCGGATCTCATAAAGAGGTCCGTAGGAATGCCCGGGATACGTTATAATGCCGGAAGCGGCGTCCAGGCGCCGCATATGTTCGGGAGGCCGGCTATGATCGGATCTTTGAAGTTCGTGTTCGCGGCCGTATGCGTCCTTTTCGCCTTGAAGCTTGCGGTCCGCCCGGCTTGCGCGCAGCCTGCGGCCCTGCCGGTCGTGGGAGGGCTTCCGGATTTCAACGTACGCGCCCAGGACATGGGCCCGCTCTTCGAGAAGAGCAAGCAGAGGCTCATCGCGGCTTTGGATGCCGCGGCCGCTCTTCCGGCCGGGAAAAGGACTTTCGAGAACACGGTCGCGGCCGTGGAGGCTGCGTACGCGGATTTCAACGAGGCGCTGGTTCCTCTGACTTTTCTCTCCCAGGTGTCCGCGGACAAGGCCGTGCGCGAACGAGCTTTCGAGCTGGAAAAAGAGGTCGATGCCTTGCGCGTGGACTTCGGCGCGCGCGAGGACGTCTACAAGGCCGTCAAAGAGTACGCGGCCAAGGGAGAGGCGCTCAAGGGAGAGGATGCCAGACTTTTGGCGGACCTGCTGCTGAATTTCCGGCGCAACGGCCTCGAACTGGCGCAGCAGGAGCGCGATAAGCTCAAGTCCCTGCGGAAGAGGCTCTCCGAGCTTGAGCTTTCCTTCCAGAACAACGTAAAGGAAGACCGGACCGTGCTGGAGGCCGGGCGCAAGGAGCTTGAAGGAGCTCCCCCGGAGTTTCTCAAGGAGCTTCCGTCCGCAGGGGAGGGCCGCGTCCGCGTGCCGCTCGATTATCCGCACTATACGACGATCATGGAGACGGTCAAGAGCCCGGAGCTGCGCAAGAAGGCGGAGTTCCTTTTCAACAACAAAGCCGCGGACAAGAATATCCCCATCTTGAAGGAAACTTTGGAGAAGAGGCGCGAACTCGCGCGTCTGCTCGGCTACGCTTCCTTCGCGCACTATCAGACGGCTTATCGCCGGATGGCCAAGTCCCCTGAGCGGGTGAAGGCGTTCTTGGAGCGCTTGAAGGCCCTGCTGGCCGCGCAGGCGCAGAAGGATCTGCGGGAGCTTCTGGAGCTCAAGCGGCAGGAGGAGCCCGGCGCGCTGAGCATCGGCAATGAGGACGTGACGGGGCTCATCGGCCAGCAGCTCGGCTATTATCCGCGGCGCTACATCGAGTCGAAGTATGAAGTCGATGCGGCGCAGGTCCGTTCCTATTTCCCGGTGGACCGCGTGGTGCGCGAGGCTTTGTCCATCCATGAGGAGCTCTACGGCCTGGAGTTCAAGGAAGTCCCGGCGCATAGCCCGACGACGGCCGCGGGGCCGGCGGATTCCTGGCATCCCGAGGTCCGGCTCTTCGAGGTCCGGGACAAGGCTTCCGGGACCCGCATCGCCTGGTTCTACTTGGATCTTTACCCGCGCGAAGGGAAGTACAACCACATGGCGGCCTTCGACATCCTCGTGGGCCGCGAACTGCCGGGCAAGGGCTACCGCGCGCCGGTCTCGGCCATGGTTGGGAACTTCACTCGCGCTGAAGGAAAAAAACCCGCGCTCATGAATCATGACGAGGTGGAGACCTTCTTCCATGAGTTCGGGCACATCATGCATCAGACGCTCACGCGCGGACGCTACCCCCGCTTCTCCGGTTCGAATACGGCGCTCGATTTCGTGGAAGCGCCCTCCCAGATGCCGGAGAACTGGGTCTGGGATCCCGCGGTGCTCGAGCGCATCTCCGGGCATTATCAGGACCCGGCCAAGAAGCTCCCGAAGGACCTCTTGGCCAAGATGATCGCGGCCCGCCAAGCGCTCGCGGGACTCTCGAACCTGCGCTTGGTCGCGCTCTCGCTCTTGGATCTGGAACTCCACGGCCCGGAGGCGGTCCCGGACGCATCGTCCGTCACTGACAGGGTGTTCCGCGAGGCCGGCTATCTGCCGCCTACGCCCGGCACTCACTTCGAGGCGCGCTTCGGGCATATCATGGGAGGCTACGCCGCGGGCTATTACGGCTATCTCTGGTCGCGCGTGTACGCCCAGGACATGTACAGCCGATTCGAGAAGGAAGGCGTGCTCAGCCCCGGCACGGGCATGGACTATCGGCGAAAGATCCTGGAGCGCGGTTCGAGCATAGAGGAGGAGGAGTCCTTGAAGGATTTCCTGGGCCGCGAGCCCGGCGAGGAGGCCTTTCTCCGGAGCCTCGGCGGCTAATTTGGTATAGTCAAAAATCCATGAACACGCGCACTTACGCGCACGTCGACGAGCTCAAGGGCTTCTCCATCAAGAACTGCCCGTCCATGCCGCAGCCCGGCAGCGTGCTCATGTGTCCGCCCGATTACTACGACGTCTCCACGCCTCTCAATCCGTACATGGCCGAGAGCGTGGGGAAGGTCGACAAGGCTCGGGCTCGGGAGCAGTGGGGGAGCCTTCGCACGGTCTTCGAGCGCCTGGGCAAGCCGGTGAGGATGCTTACGCCCGCGGTCGGGCTCGAGGACATGGTCTTCGTCACCAGCCAGACCCTTTTGGGGCTGACCGCGCGCATGGAGAAGGTCTGCCTCCTGGGGCATATGCGCCATCCCTCCCGCCGAGGAGAGGTCGCGCATTTCGACAAGTGGTTCCAAGAGAACGGATATCGCACGGTCCGGTTCCAGGACCCCACGCTCACCTTCGAAGGCATGAGCGACAGCGTCTGGCATCCGGGCAAGCGCCTGCTATGGGGCGGGCACGGGTTCCGCACGGATCCCGAGGTCTACGAGCTCGTAGCCGGGACTTTTGAATCTCCGGTCATCCTGCTCAAGCTCGTCAATGAGCGCTTCTATCATCTGGATACCTGCTTCTGTCCTTTGGGTCCCGAAGCCGTGCTCATCTATCCGCCCGCGTTCTCGCCGGAAAGCCTGGAGATCATCCTGCGCATGTTCCCGGTGGTGCTGGCCGCCGACGAGCGCGAAGCCGCGCGCATGGTCTGCAATTCCGCGATCGTGGACGCGCATACCGCGATCGTTCCCAAGGGCGTGCCCAACGCGGTGCTGCATCTGAAAGCCTTGGGCATGGACGTGCTGGAGGCCGACGTCTCCGAGTTCGTGAAATCCGGCGGCTCGGTCTCCTGCCTCAAGATGATGTACTTTTGACCGTGCACGCTATTCTCCTCTTCCTTTTGACCGCGGCGCTCCCAGGACCGGCCTGGAGCAGCGAGCCGCCCGCCATGCCGGAGGCTTTGCGTCCCGAGGTCCAGCCCTCGCCGCGCCTTCAAGACGCGCTGCGCCAGACCGCGGCCGAGCTCGTGAAGACCGAGACCGGACGCAGGTTGCTGGCCCAGACCGAGGAGCTTCCGGTCCTGGAGCGCCGGGGCCGCGATATCCCGGTCGTGCGCTACGTCGCTGCCCCGAGCCCAAGACTGCTCGTGGACGCCAAGGCCGCGGCGGCGCTGACGCTCTTCGATTTCGAGGCCGCGTTCATCCTGGAGCGCCGGCGCGCCAGCGCGCAGTGCTCCGCGGCGCTCTTCGAGGACGATTTCGCCGCGCATCAGGAGCTCCTGGCCTATGCCATGGAGAAGGCCGAGGCCGATGGGGCCTTCGCCAAGGAGCTGCGCGCGGCTTATCGCCGGGAAGAGGCTATTTTTCTCGCGCGCGACCGGATCGCGGAGTCCTCCCGCAAACTCGACGGCGAGCCGCTGGCCGATAGGCCTGTGCCCAAGAATGCCCTGGCCGCGGCCGCCTTGGAGCTTTATCTTTTCTCCGAGGACCCCTATCTCCTGTATTCGACGCTGGAGCATTCCCTGCGGTGGTCCTCGGAAACGGTCCATCTCACGGACTTGGAGGACTTTCTTTCCAATCACGCAGGCCGGCTGCAGGATATGTCCTGGAAGGCCGAGGGCCGCGTGTGCCTGGCGCAAGGAAGGCCCTATCCCGGCGCATTATGCCGGGCCGCGCGCGTCGTCGCGGACCGCGAGGGGCTTTCGCGCGTACAGGAAGGCATCGGGCCTTACGACAGCATCCTGCAGGATCGCCTGCGCGTGAAGGTCAACCGCTGGATACGGGAGGGACGGTGAGGTCTTTTCGAGCCGCGGCCGCATGCGCGCTCGGTCTCTGCTTGGCCGCATCCTATGGCTGCGGACTCTTCAGCGGCAAGCCCGATAAGGTCCGCAAAGGGACCGTTGCGCGCGTCATCTATACCCTGGAGGCCGACGGCCGCCGAGTGGAGACCGTGGGCGCGGGAGAGCCGGTGGAACTCCTGGTGGGCAAAGGAAGGCTCATAGCGGGGCTCGAGGAGGCCTTGCTCGGCATGAAGCCCGGCGAGGAGAAGACCGTGCGGGTCCCGCCGGAGAAGGGATACGGCCAGCCCGATCCTCAAGCCGTGCAGAGCGTCCCGCTCGCGCGATTCGGAGCCGAGTCCGCGCGCCTGCATCCCGGCATGCGCGTGGAGGGGCTGCGGCGCGGGCAGTTCGTCTCCGCGCAGGTCCTCTCCATGGGCAAGGATACCGCGGTCCTGGATTTCAATCACCCCTATGCCGGAAAGACGCTCGTCTTCAATATCCGCGTGGTCTCCGTGGAGAAAGGCTTCTCCAAGAAGAAGGGATGAGTTTGAAAACGAAGGGCAGGTCGGAGGTCGTGATACTGGGCTCCGGGGCCTTGGACTTCCGGCTGGGCGAGCAAGCGCGTTCGGCCCCGGGCTTGGCGCTCAGGCTCGGCCGCAAGACCCTGCTCTTCGACCTGGGGTTCGGCGCCATGGGGCGCCTCCTGCATGCGGGCATCGATCCCTCCTCGGTCTGCGCCGCGTTCTTCACGCATCGCCATCCGGATCACGTGGGGGATATCCCGGCGCTCCTATTCCATCTTAACAGCCTTCAGCCGCCGGCTTCCGGGATCTTGAAGATATTCGGTCCCAGGGGATTCTCCTCGTTCATGGCTAGGCTGACGCGCGCGCATCATCCCTGGCTGCGCCCTCGCGGCTGGCGTTTGGAGATCCGGGAACTCGAAGAGCGCGACCATGCGCAGGGATCGGGCTGGAAGGTCCGCTGCCGCGAAGTCCCGCACAGCACCGAGGCGCTCGCCTTCCGGCTGGAATCCTCGGCGGGCAGCCTCGGCTATACGGGGGATACGGATCTTGATGAGGGCCTGCCCGGGTTCTTCGCCGGGCTGGATCTGCTGGTCGCGGAATGCACGTACCCTTCCGCGGAGCCCAGGCGGCGCGGACATATGACCGTGAACGAGTCCGTGGCGCTCTCTCGCGCCTGCGCGGCCAAGAAAACGATCTTCACGCATCTGACCGCGGGTTCCGAGAAGGAACTCTCCCGCACCCCTCTGTGCAAGGGCCGGGAATTCATCGCCTACGACCTGATGCGCATTCCTCTGCGCTGATTATTCTTCTTTTTCGTCGCCGTCGGAGGGAGCGGCATCTTCGGGAGAGGCTTTGGGGCTCTCTGCTTTTTCCGGATCCGCCTTCTCCGGTTCCTCGGCGCTTTCCTGGGCCGGGGCCTGCGTTCGGACATGGGCCGAGGCTTCCGGCGCGGGCCGCGCGGAGTCCGAGGGCGCGGCGGCTTGGGAGTCTTCCTCGGGGGAAGGAGCGTTCGAGGGCGCTTCTTCGGCCGGCGGCGCGGACAAGGCCTTTTTCTCGCCGGGGCGGCGCTTGCCGGGTTTGCGCGAGGACTTCGCGCGCTTGACCGGCGCCTTCTTCTCGTTCTTCTTCGGCTTGGCCGAGGCCGGAGCGTCCTCTTTTCCCAGCGGCCGTCCTTCGGGATCGAATTTATAGGGAGTGCCGACCTCGTTGGAAGGAGCGATGTACTTCGACTTCTCGTAATCGGTCTTCGGCGCCGCGCCCAGGGAGGCGAGCGCTAACGCCGCGGCCAGCATATAAGTGCGCTTATATGCCGGCCGCGGTGCTGGATACAAGCCGAGCAGCAGCAAGCAGCGGGCGTTCATAGGCTTAAAGTATATCTTTTCATCCCGAGCCGGGCTCAGCGCCATTATTTCGAGAGTTTTGCCGAGACTTTCACTTTTTCCTTGAGCAGGGGACCTGCGGCCTCGATGAGTTCCGGGTCGAAGTCTTCCTTTGATTCGTCGAGCGCGCGCTTGATCGCCGCGTAGTCGAGCTGGGAATATTTCTCCCATACGCCCGCGGCCTTGAGCACGTCCACGATCTGCTCGTAGGGAGTGGGGATGCCCTCCTGTTCCGGGTCCGCGAGCTCCGGGTCCGTTTTTTTGGCCGGTTTTTTCGTCGGGACCGAGAAGGAGCCGCGCTTCATGAGCCGGGCCTCGGTGCGTTCCCCCTGGATGCGCGTAAGGCCGTTATTCCGCGCGAAATCCGAGAGAGCGGATTCGGCGTTCGCGCGCGTTTCCTTGAGGCCTTTGAGCATCTTTTCCAGGGTCGAGATATTCTCATCGAGCGTTTCCATGCGCCCGACGTTCTCTCCGGCCTGGTCCATGTCCAATGGGAGTTCCACGGGCTTAAGACGCTCCTCCCAGGGGGCGCGGTCCTTGTCGAAGTCCGTGCGGACTGCGTCGAGTTCGCGCAGGCTCTTGAAGAGCCTCGTCTGCAGGTCCGCCAGATAGGCGTCGTCCACGTCGATGACCGTGGTCTTGTCCTTGAAGTCCCAGACCAGCCGCGCCTTGCGGCCCTTCATGAGGTCCGGGAAGAGCTGGCGCAGAGCCAGGACGTAGAGGCCGAGCTGGTAGTCGTGCGCGCGCATCTCTTCATCCGAGGGGGGGATGAAATGGGACTTCCAGTCATGGATGACCACGACGTCCCCTTCGATCATCACGCGGTCCGGGATGCCCTGGAAGCGGTAGACGCGCTTTGTTTCCGGGTCGGTGAGGTCGTAGTGCATGCGGCGTTCCAGGTAGATGACGCGTCCCTGATCGAAGGGGTTGTAGCGCTTCCACATGGAGTGGAGGTAATCCACGGCGCGCTGATGGTAGTCTTCCACCGAGACGCCTTTCTCAAGGGTGTAAGGGGTGTTCTTGAGGGTGTCTTGCCAGCGTTCCTCGAAGAACTGCACCAGGTCTTCGACCTTGATATTCGAGACCAAGCGGCCGCCCTTGATCCAGATGAAGAGCTGTTCCAGGGTCTCATGGATGGCCGAGCCCGCATACACGTCCAGGGTCATGGGGCTCTTGCTCTTCATGTGCAGGAGATACTGCTTGACCCACGCATCGGGGCTCTCCATGAAGATCGAGAGTTGGGTGGGAGAGAGCATTCCGGGCAGGGTGTTCTCATCGGCTTCCTTGCGGGCAGGAGAGCGGCGCGCCACTCCTCCTCCGCGCGCGGGGTCGATCGGGGCATCCTCTTTGGGAGAGGTCTGGATTTCGTTGGAGAAGCCGGTTTGGAGCGCCGGCTGGATAATATTGAAGACCGCATGGTCTTCGCCGCCGCGCAGTTCAGCCATGGCTCGCACGGGAGCCGGAGCCAGCGTGGAATAAAGCTCCCATAGTCCCGCGGCCTTGAGCGCGGCCACCAGGGCAGCGTGAGCTTCCGGGTCGTCCGTGAGAGTGGGCACGCGAGAGACCTGCTCCTTAATGAGCAGGCTTCGCTTTTCGCCCGGGATCTCGGAGAGCTCGTTGTCGAGAGCGAAGCGGATCATGCCGGTTTCCAATTCCTCGTATTCCTTCTTGGCCGCGTGGAGCTTTTCGGAAAGCGCATCGATCTTCTCGTCCAAGTCGCCCAGGAAGTCCGCGGTCTTGCGCGCGTCGGCCATTCCCTCGGGATCCTTCGCGGGAGAGGAGCGCTTGAGCCATTCCTCTTTCTCGGCGTTCACGCGCTCCGAGAAGCTCTCGATGCGGCGCAGGACGTCGAAGACCTTCGCTTCCACGCGGGCAAGATAGGCGTCGTCGACGAGGATCTCCTGCGAGAATTCCTTGAAGTCCCAGACGAGCTTGATCTTGCGGCCTTTGACCAGGTCCGGCCGCGAACGCATGAGCCCGAGCGCGTAGAGGCCGAGCTGGAAGTCTCCCTCCTTTAAATGATGGATGTCCGGGGGGTTGAAGTGGGTCTTCCAGTCGTGGATGACGATCGTGTCGCCTTCGAGCATGAGGCGGTCGATGATGCCGATGAAGGGATAGTCCTTGCCCGTGGCCGGGTCCTTCATGGACCAATGGATCGTCTCTTCGAGCGCGAGGATCTCTCCCTGCTTGTCGAAGGGAGCGAGCAGTTCGAAGCGCCTGCGGATGAAGGATTCTCCGCGGCGCTTGTATTCTTCCGGCTTCCAGCCGTCGCGGGGCTGGTAGTTCGATTCCTTCAGATTGCGTTCCCAGGCGAGGTCGTATTCCCGCAGGAGATCTTCAAGCGTGATGTCCTTGCCGGGGATGCCGTTCTTGACCCAGGTGTAGGCCGCTTCCATGGTCTCGTGCACGGAGAGACCGATGAGGAGCTCATAGCCCTTGGGCGCCGGATCGTCCTTGCCCAGGAGGTAGCGCAGGGCGAACTCTTCCGGGTCGAAGCCGAAGGTGACCAGGCGGTTGTTGGAGTGCTCTCCCGGCGCATGGGCCGTGTGCTTGTGCAGGATCGAGACCTTCGGGGCCAGATGCGTCTTGGGCGCCTTGGGCTTGGCAGTCTTCTTGACGGCCTGGACGTCGACCGCGTCCGCGACGGAGGGAGCGCTCTGCGTGTTCAGGACCTTGTCCATGAGCGCGGAGCCCAGCTCTTGGGCTTGTCCGGCCGGAGTCTCCTTGAGTTTCTCCGGCGAGAAAGCGGCGAAATCCACGTCCTTGAGGCGGCGCGCGGAGGTCTTCTTGGAGAGGGGGACGGCGGTCTTCCTCGTCCGGCCCTTGGCTTTGACCGCGGAGGCCGGCGCGATATCAGCGGACTGCGGCGCCGCAAGGACCTGCTCCTTAAGCGTTCCTCCCGGGAGGTTCGGCAGGACTTGCTGCGCCGGTTCGGTCAGTGCGGAAGAGGGCAGGGAGAGGGGCGTGATCTTGTCCGCGGAAACCGGGGACTTGAGACCTTCGATCGCGGCTTGTCCCGCCGTGCCGAGGCCGGCGTTGGGCAGGATCGCGGGCTGGACTTGCAGGAGGGTGTTCTGGGCGCAGAGCACTCCAGGCAAGAGGAGGATTGAAAGGCGGAGAAGGGATTTATTCATGGACATAAGAAGTACCTCGCGCAGGCATTATAAGAAGGAAGGGATTGCCTGGGCGCGTGCTCAACGGCCTAGAGGGGGGCGGATAGAGGGCCCATGCCGAATTAGGCCCGTGGACCGGGGGTTGCTTGCGCAAGCAGCTCAACTCTCGATAGGTAGCGGAACTTATCCTAGATCTGGTTCGTATCTATGTCAGTGCCCTTCCTGCAAGGAAGACCTCTTCGTGGCGTTCAGCTGCAAGCGCCGGGGCCTTTGTCCTTCCTGCGATGCCAAGCGCGCCGAGTACACCGCCGCTCACGCATTGGCGGACATCCTGCCGCCCGTTCCGTTTCGGCAGTGCGCTCAATCTCCATGTCCACCTCCACGCCGTGGTCAGCGACGGGGCCTTCATGGCCCACTGCGACCGCTGGGGACGAGTCTCGGCGCGCTTTGTGCCGATGAACCCTCCCGACGAGGAGGAGATTTCCCACATCCGCGAGAGGGTGTGCCGCCGCGTGCTTCGCAGGGCCGTGCGCATGCGCGCGCTTCCGCCGGAGTCAGCGCAGGAGATGCGCTGACCTGAGCCCCGAAACAGCCCCTCACTCCCCGAAACCCGCTTCCGGCATGATATCATAGCGCGAGCATGTCCTCGATGAGGGGGGAAGTCTCCCAACCAACTGATGATTACAGGCATTATGTTGCCTACAAGTCAGGGTCGTTCCAGCGGATTTCCTGGGACGAGTCCGCGCAGGAATTCCTCGCAGGGCAGGCAGAGGATGTCATTCCTGAGCAGGCGCTCTTCCCCGCGATAGATGAAAAGGGCTTTCGCTTCGGGGTAATCTTCCCGGAAGGCGCGCAGGCCTCGAAGGTCCTCGTCGCGGACGCGGCGGCTGTTCTTGACTTCCAGGACCCAGAAGCCTTCCGGACCATGAAGGACGAAATCCACTTCGAGCCCGGAACGCGTGCGCCAGAAAGCGAGGTCGTGGCGATCTCCGGAATAGGCGTTCCATGCGCGCAGATGCTGGGCCACCAACCCTTCCAGCGCCGGGCCATCGATCTCCTCCGGCCTGTCCAGCGGTCCGCATGGGCGCAGGGATCTGAATATCCCCGCATCGAAGAGATAGAACTTCGGATGCGCCGAAGTCGCTCTTTTCGCGCGCTTGGTGAAGACAGGCAGGCGGAAAGACAGGAGCAGGTCTTCTAGGATCTCAAGGTAGGCCTCGACGACTTTTCGGCCGACTTCACATTCGCGCGCGACGTTGTTGAGGTTCAAGACGCCCGCATGCGAGAAGCTGATCGCTTCCAGGAAGCGCGAGAAATCCCCGATGTTGCGGACCAGCCCCTCCATCTGGACTTCTTCGCGCATATACAACGCGGCATAGGCCGCAAGGACGTCTTCCGGATCGTCGGCGTAATGGACCAGCGGGAGAAGTCCGTGGCGCAGAGCGCGGTCGAAATCGAATCGCGAAGCGAGTTCCGCGGCCATGAAGGGATGCAGAGTGCGCATGACCGCCCGCCCCGCAAGGAGGTCCGCGCCGGTCCGCTTGAGCTTTCGTGAACTAGAACCCGTCAAGACGAAGGAAAGGCCTCGCTTTTCTTCGATGAGGGCATGGATCACGGGCAAAAGGGCGGGGGCTTTCTGCACCTCATCTACGATCACCGTCCGTATATCGGGATTGCCGGTCAGCACCTCGATCAATCGTTCCGGCTTGGCGCTATAGCGGCGGAAACTGTCCGGAATGAGAAGATCGATGCGCAACGCATGGGGGTAGGTGAGCTGCGTCCAAGTGGATTTGCCGGTTCCTCTGGGTCCGAACAGGAAGAAGCTCCACGACGGAGACTTTAAATATCTCCCTACCGGTTCAAAATCGAGACTCATTTTTCACCTATCATGCAAAAATTATAACATGCCTTCCCTTATTCTTCAAGCTCAAAAAGCACAAGGTTTCCAAAAAGTCCCTTCCGAAGATCATCGCGCGGACGGCCGATTTTGCATCGAGAAAGTTCGCGGAGTTTCCCGCTGCGAGCGGCCTGCTCAGTCCGGAAGGATGCGGCGGGCTTTGAGGTAGCGGCGGCGGTAATAGTCGTTATAGAGGGTGTCCATGCTCACTCCGGCTTCCTCATTGGAGTAATGGATGAAGAGCCCGTTTCCGATGTAGATCCCCACGTGTCCCACGCCCTTGCCGCCCTTCTTGCCCGAGAAGAACACGAGATCCGCCATGCTCAGCCCTCGCGAGGAGCGCAGAGGCTCTCCCAGCCGGGACATGGCCGCGGAGGTCCGCGGCAGGCGGAAGCCGTGCTCCAAGAAGACCTTCTGCACGAAGTCCGAGCAGTCCTTGGGCTTGGGACGGTCCTTCTCTTCTTCCGGGAGATAGGTCTTCGCGGTCCGGATCACGGCCTTGGCCAGCGGCGAAGCGGGCCTGGGAGCGTCCCTGCGGCGTTCCGGTCCGCTCGAGCATGCCGCAGTCAGCGAGAGCAGACCGCAGAGAAGGATGGGGCGGGTGCGCATGTCGGGATGATAGGATAAAAACTCGACCTCCCCCACTTTTTTGCGGGTCCCGGCGGCCTGGGATGGGGATCCTCTTCCCGCCCCATACCCTCCACCCGCACGAATGGAGCGGGAAGAGAATCTCCATCCCCTCCGCCACCCGCTGTTTGCGCCGGGTGATGTCGAGTTCTTTCCTTCTTCTTTCTGTCCCCCGTTGTTTCTTTGTATTGTTGTCCTCTCGGCTCCCCGAGCGCAGCAATGGGGAGCTGCGTGTTCTGTCGTGTATTGTATTCTGTTTCATGAGGTAGGCGCGGCAAAGCCATGCGCTTTCTTCTGTCTTGTTTTTTCGTTTTCGTGTCGTTTCTTGATAGTGCGACAGTATGAGGAGCGCGGCATGGCCCGCGCATCCTTAGTGAGGGTAACAGCCTTCCTGGCGAGCGATAGCGAGCCGAAGGCGCCATAGGGGCGATAGCCCCTTGGGGAGCACCCGAGCGAGAAATTGCACCTCTCTCGCGAGGGCTTCAGCCCCGAACGAAGATGAGGGGTGCGACAGATGGGCGGGTGGCGAAACGGCAGACGCGGCGGACTTAAAATCCGTTGGCCGAAAGGTCATGAGGGTTCGACTCCCTCCCCGCCCACGCTTTTGAAACGCACGGGAGTCGCGGTGTTCGGGAAGGACTCGCAGGCGTCGTTCGTCAACGGAGCGCCGATATGATCATCGCAGTGGAAGGGACGCCGTTCATTCTTTCGGGCCTCCTGGTCGCGGGCGCGGGCTATGCGGTCCGGCGCCGCGCGGCGGGAGTCGTACTGCTCATCACGGGCCTGCTGGTTTCTTCTTTCTGCGCGTACTTCTTCCGCGATCCCGACCGGTCTCTGCCGGCGGACGCCTCGAAGATATACTCGCCGGCGGACGGACGCGTGCTCAGCGTGGACTCAGAAGGCGCTTTGGGGACCACCGTGCGCATCTTCCTTTCGGTCTTCGACGTGCATGTCCAGCGCATGCCCTGCTCAGGAGTCGTGGAGGAGGTCCATTATACGCCGGGCTCCTTTGTCCCGGCCATGGACAAGCGCGCATCCGGCAATGAGCGCAACACGGTCCGCATCGGAGTCAAAGGCCGCGAGGACAAGCTCGAAGTCGAGCAGATCGCCGGCTTCATCGCGCGGCGCATCGTGTGCCGGAGCAAGGTCCAGGATTCCGTGACCGCCGGTGAGCGCTACGGACTCATCCGTTTCGGCTCTCAGGCGGCCCTGCGCCTGCCGCCTTCAGCGCGGGTCCTGGTGCAGCCGGGCGAGCGCGTGCAGGGCGGAGTCACGCCCGTTGCGCAATGGGTGCGCTGATGGATAGGGCGCTGCTCAAGCGTTCCGGACAGGTCCTGGCTCCGTCGTTATTCACGGTCGGGAACATGGCCTGCGGCTTCTTCTCTCTTCTGGCCGCGGAGATCGGGGAGTTTTCGATCGCCGCGACCTGCATCCTGGGCGGGATCGCTTTCGACATGCTCGACGGCCGCGTGGCGCGATTCGTGCGGGGGGAGAGCTCTTTCGGAGTGGAGCTCGATTCCCTGGCCGACTTCCTGACCTTCGGCGTGGCGCCCGCCTATATGATGTACGGGATATTCCTCAAGGACTACGGAGTCTGGGGAGCGCTGGCCGCGCTCGTCTATGTGCTGGGAGGAGGCTTGCGCCTGGCGCGCTTCAATGCCGTGGCGCAGGAAGGCAAGGGTTCGAAGACGCATTTCACGGGCCTGCCGATCCCGGCGAGCGCCGGGCTGCTGGCTTCCTTTGTGCTCCTTTATGAGATCGTGGAAGAGGGGCGGCCTTCGAGGACCTTCGGACCGCTTATGCGCGAGATTCCGGTGCTGGCCATGATGGGTCCCTTCCTTTTATTAGGGCTGGGGCTGCTGATGGTTTCGACTCTGCCGTACTCGGCTTTCAAGCAGAAGCATCTGGCCGAGGGCCGCAACGCCAAGCTGGGCGTTCTAGTCCTTGCATCGCTCGCCGGGGTCTACTTCTACCCCCAGAACGCGATCTTCCTCATCTTCCTGTTCTATGTCCTTTCCGGCCTGCTGGGCTGGGTCATCCGCCGTCCGCCGCCCGCGTCCGATCCCGACGCGGCTCAGCAATAGGAGGGAAGACGATTTGACGATTCTCCTTCCCGCATGCCGTTTGTTATACTTGATGCGACGCCCACTATGAGAACAGTCGGAATCCGCGTTCAGCGGCCTTTGAGTTTCCATGCTTCGCCTGAGAGGCTCCTGGAAGGAGCTTGTTTGAGCGTGGCATTCCAGGCCCTTGCGCCCGACTCTTTTACCGGGGTTCCAAAGGGCCTTTACCACTTCTCTTCCCACGCGAAAGCCAACGAACATCAGGACCGCTGCCTGAGTGAGCGCATGTCCCGCGTGGCTGCCGGAAAACGGCGGGGGAAACCATGAGCGGCTACAGCCGTCCGCCCACGATCGAAGATCTTAAAAGCCTCATCCGCTCGCTCAATGAGCAGGGGGTCGAGTATCTTTTGATCGGCGGGTTCGCGCTCAACGCCCACGGCTACAACCGCGCAACGGAAGATATCGATATCCTCGTGCGCCCGGACCCGGAGACCGGCGGCAAGGTCAAGGCAGCGCTCATGACCCTGCCGGATCACGCGGCGAAGGATATCGACCCTTCCTGGTTCCAGGAAGGCGCAACCATCCGCGTCGCCGATGAGTTCGTCGTCGACGTTATATTCAACGCGGCAGGAAAGACCTACGCGGAACTCAAACCCTATGCCGAGACATTGGATCTTGATGGGATTCCTGTCCACACGCTCAATTTGCGAGGCCTGCTCATGACCAAGCAGACCATCCGGGACAAGGACCGCGTGGACAGGCTCATCCTCCAGAAGGCGCTGGAAAATCCAGACGACACTTCGCAATAGGTTATCTTTTCGTCATCCCGGCGGAAGCCGGGACCCAGGAACTGTCGTTAAGCCGCAAGCCTGGACCCCGGGTCAAGCCCAGGGAGACGAATTGCTGGACCCCGGCCTCCGCCGGGGTGACGGCTGTATGGCTTTCGCCGGGGCGACAAACCATAGGTCAAGCCCGGGGTGAGGAGGCGGTCACTTGACGGCGGGAGCGGTCTTGCGCGGGAACAGGGCGGCTTCTTTCTTGATCTGCGCGTGGTCGGGGCCTTGGCGCATGGCCGGGTCGTCCCACGAGGAGGCCGCGAAGCCGAGCTGGGCCTGCATGCGAACGGCCGAGTCCGGCATGAAGGGCGCGATCCAGATCGAGACCGCGCGAAGGCACCACACGAGCTCGTAGAGCAGTCCGGGCAGGAGCTCGGGAGAGTTCTTGGCTTTCTCCCAGGGCTTTTCCTTGTCGACCTGCTCGTTGAGCCTGCGCACGGCCGCCCAGATCACATTGAGCGCTTCCTGCAGGGCCAGGCGGTCCATGGCGGCTTCAACGGCCGGGGCCATGGCCAGCACTTCCTTGGCCAGGGGATAGTCTCCCGCAGGCTTCTGCGGCAGCCGTCCTCCCAGGTATTTCTCGACCATCTGCGTCAGGCGGCTGAGGAGATTGCCCAGGTCATTGGCCAACTCGGAGTTGTAGCGCCGAAGGAAGGAATCCTGGGAGAAGTCTCCGTCGTTTCCGAAGGGCATCTCCCGGAAGAGGAAGTAGCGCAGCGCGTCCGTTCCGTACTGCGCGCACACGTCGCGGGGGTCCACGACGTTGCCCTTGGACTTGGACATCTTGGCGCCTTCCACGGTCCACCAGCCGTGCGCGAAAACGCTCTTGGGCAGGGGCAGGTCTAGGGCCATGAGCATGGCCGGCCAGATCACGGTGTGGAATCGGTAGATCTCCTTGCCCACCAAGTGCACGTCCGCGGGCCAGAGCTTCGAGAAGTCGGGCTCCTTCGGGTCCTTGGCCATCCCCGGCGGATTGTAGCCGGCGGCCGCCGTGTAGTTCTGCAAGGCGTCGAACCAGACATAGACCACGTGGCCGGGCAGAGACGGCACCGGGATGCCCCAGCTTACCTTGGTGCGCGTGACTGCCAGGTCTTTTAATCCTTCTTCGACGAATCGAAGGATCTCGTTGGCGCGATGCGAGGGCTGGAGGAATTCCGGATGGCCGCGGTAGTGCTCCAGGAGCTTGTCGCCGTAATCCGAGAGCTTGAAGAAGCAGCATTCCTCTTCAAGCAGTTCCAAGGGCCTGCGGCAGTCCGAGTTCGGGCAAAGCCTGCGGCCTTTGTCGTTGACCGGGGCCTCGGTCTCGGTCCAATAGGTCTCATCGGACTTGCAGTAATAGCCTTTGTACATCCCCTTGTAGATGGCTCCGGTCTTGAGAAGATGCTCGAAGACCGCCTGCACGCGCTTTACGTGGCGCGGCTCGGTGGTGCGGATGAAATCATCGTGCGTGATGCCCAGGTCCTTCCAGAGTTCGCGGAACTTCTCCGCGGCGCCGTCCGCGTAGGTCTTCGGGTCCTGTCCGGCTTCTTTCGCCACGGCCTCGATCTTGGCGCCGTGCTCGTCGGTGCCTGTCAGGAATCGAACCTCTTGTCCGCGCATGCGGCGGTAGCGAGCCGTGATGTCGGCCGCGATCGTGGTGTAAGCGTGGCCGATATGCGGGGCCGCGTTGATGTAGTAAAGAGGGGTCGTGAGGTAGTAGGTTTTCATGAGGGGTCCATTCCTTGAAGGGTCAGGGCGGCCAATTCGAGGGTCAGGCGCGGATCCGCGTTGGAAGCCAGGGCCGAACGGAAGCCCGAGAGTTCCCGCGCGACCTTGCGCGCGCGTGCGTCCCTGCGGCTGCGCAGGTGCCGGGTCATGCGCAGAAGATGCTCCTCGACTAAAGGCCTGGAGAGATGAAGCTCCTTTGGCAGGGACTCGGATAAGCGAAAGGGAGCCAGCGGATCCTCAAGCCATTGTTCGGGATCGGGACATTCCTTTTTGAGAAGGGCCAGGGCGCGGTGCATGGAGCCCTCGGCGCGATGCGCGGCCCAGGAGGCATCCGTCGTGTCGATGCTCGACTGCTCCAGAGAGGCCTCGACTTCTTCCTGCGGCAAACGAAGGAGGATGGTCCTGACCGCGTCCACGGTCAAGGGACTAAAGCGCACGACCTGGGAGCGCGAACGGATGGTGCCAAGCAAGCGGTGCGGCTGATGCGTGAGCAGGATCCAGAGCGTGCCTTCCGGCGGCTCTTCCAGGGACTTGAGCAGGGCATTGGCCCCTTCCTCGGCCAGAAGATGCGCATCCTCCACGATCATGGTCTTGCGGCGGCCCATGAGCGAGCGCATCTCGGTTTCATGGATGGCATGGCGTACCGTGTCCACGCGCAGGGTCCGCTGTTTGGCGCCCTCTTCCTCGCGCAAAGCGGCCTGATAGGCCATGTCCACGATGCGCAGGTCCGCGTCCAGGCCTTTGTCCGCTTGGCCGCAGGAGGGACAGCGGTCGCAGGAATCCTGCTGAACAAAATCAGGGGCTTCGCAGTTAAGGGCCTTGGCGAACTCGAAGGCTGCCTTCTTCTTGCCCACTCCCTGGGGGCCGGTAAAGAGCAGGGCAGGAGGGATGCGGCGGCTTGAAAGCATCTTGCGCAGACGGCCCAGCGCGCGCTCCTGGCCCAGCACCGAGGAAAGCGCCATCAGTGCCTCCGCGTCTTGCGGCTCTTCGATGCTCCGCGTACGGGGGGCTTGCGGCTGCGGCGGGCCGATGGACCGTGATCCGCGAGGACGCGCTCCACGCGAGCATGCAGGTCCGCGTAGACCTCGTCGATGGGCCGGTCGGAGTCGATGAGCACGGTGCGCGGCAGGCGCTTGGCCAGGCTGCGGTAGCCTGCGCGCACGCGGGCATGGAAATCCGAGGCTTCGCGCTCTAATCGGTCGAGCTTGCGCTTGGGGTCGCGGCTGCGCAGGCAGGAGTCAGGGACGTCCAAGACGACGGTCAGGTCCGGCTGGAGCCCGGAGGTGGCGATGCGGTTAAGGCTCTGGACCATGGGCAAGGGCAGTCCTCGGCCGCAGCCCTGATAGGCCAAGGTCGAGAGCGTGTAGCGCTCGCAGAGCACCACCGCGCCTTGGGCCAGGGCCGGGCGCAGGACCTCTTCGGTGTGCTGGACCCGGGAGGCTTCATAGAGCAGGAGCTCGGCTAAGGGATGCACGCTGTGGCGGGTATCCAGGAGCACCTTGCGCACGGCCTCGGCAAACGAAGTCCCGCCGGGCTCCCGCGTGTGCACCACGTCAGTCCCGCCCGCGCGCAACTCCCGCGCCAGCCGCAGGGCCTGCGTGGACTTCCCGGACTTGTCCGCCCCTTCCAAGACGATGAAAACACCTTTCTTCACAAGGGAGATGATAGCAAACGCGCTGCTTGCTATCTTCTTACGGCCAAGCTTGTGAGGAGGCGCCTATCTCTTTCCAGGACTGGCGCACAAGGATTACATTCAGGGTCGGCAGCTGCAGATTATCGTTGAAGAATATCCCGCAGAAAGCATTCGCGGAAGCTCCTTGGGCGTCCACGTCTCCTACGACCCATACCGCGCCGTTGAAATCCATGAAGCCGTTCGAGTTTGGGACCGTGAGTATGCCTCCGACATAAGTGAAGCCCCGCATGCCGACGGTCGTTCTCCAACCGCAGCTTCCGCCCTGACACCAAGTATCGGTGCCGAAAGCGAATGTACCGGTGGTCTGATGAAAGCCGATATCCGCGGGGTATTCGCGAGTAGCGGTTGTGTCCCAAGTCGTTTTTGTGATCTTGCCATGGTCTTCCCAGGCATCGGCCGGGACAGGGCCTGAGTAGTCGTATTCTCCAGGAGAGTCGATGGTGAGATTTCCGCGAACGATAAGCGTGCCCTTCAGACCGGTACTTTGACCGCACGGGTTGTTGGATCCGCAGTATTCTCCCCTCAATACGAGGTTCCCATCATAATACCAGACATAGTCGGTGCTGTCATATTGCGGAGATTTGGGATGGTTCCAAGGATTGCCGAAATGGTCCGCGTGATTGGCCACCGCGCCGTAGCCGGAGCATGAGGAGCGGGTATCCCAGGCTGCGCCGTTCTTTTTGCATCCGTAGACATTCAGGGTTCCTGTGGCTGCGGCGGAGGAACGCAGAGCGGCGAAATCCAATATAGGGAGTTCCGGTACGTATTGATAATTCGACCACCATTCCTCTCCGTCCGTGTTCGGCGGAGAAATCCCAGTGGTGTCTCTTGGGTTGGTAGTCGTGCCCGTCACCACTCCTTTTGAATATTTCCTGGGGTAGTAGACTTCCGCCACCACTTGTTCCATGGTGATGTCGCCTTGCGACATGATCGGACCCCAAAAAGTTCGGAAGCCTTTTTTCCAGTTCAGGTTGCCGCTGGTCAAAAGAGGGCTGGAGATGGTTTGATTTCTGAACACCGCTGAGATCGCGCGGGTCTCCTTGGTGGAACTGTCGCGGCCTTCGCCCACTATCATGACGGAGTTGGTCCCTGTGCTGGAGATCCTGATCCGATAAGTCCCTCCCGTGATGTCCGAGTAAGTCGTGTCGAAGTCGTAGCCCGTGATTACATCGCCTGACATGGCCATGGCGCAGGTGCTCGTCGCGCTCTTGACTTTCCAGAAGCCTCTTTCCACGGCGGCCTCGGCCAAGTGGAAGGCGGTCGTGGATTGCCGGTCCTTGACGGATATCTTTGATTCCTGCTGGACCCACAGCACGATCGCGGGCACGATGATCGACAGCACCAGCATCACGAGGATCACGCCGATGAGGATCTGGCCGCGTCTGGGGTGGAGGTTCATCAGTTCATCACCTGCACTTGTTCCGAGGCCATGTGAAGGGCCTTCTTGCCGCCTTGATAGAGGGCCTTTTCCAAGGTCATGGACAGGGAGACGATGGTCATGTCGTCGGAGCGGTTGAATGTGAATGCCAGATAGCGGACATTCTTCGACAGCGTGATCTGGTTGTTGTTGACCTTCTGTATCAGCTGCTTTCCGTCCTGATAGAAGCGCACGGTCTTTCCTTGCTGGGTGGTGAACGTGATCCGGGAGTAGAACGGCTGGCTCGAAGAATGCCGATCGAGGACGATCGTCGCGTTTTGGGCTTGCCGTAACTGCCGGATCATGATATTCATGGCTGCGCGCACTTCCCTTTGCAGATCGATGCGAGTGTTCGCCAGGAGGAATTGCTTGTTGACTTGGACCATGAGCACCGAGCCGATGGATGATAAGATGCCGACGATCGCAACGGTGATCATCATCTCGGTCAGCGTGAATCCGGCGGGACGTTGTTTTTTCACCATGAGAAGTTCTTGTTGGGTACTGTTTCTCCTGCTGTGACGGGCACATTGGGCAGCAGGGTCCACTGAGTCGATACGGCTCCGGCATCGGATACGGTCGTATAGTAGCCGTAGACGTTGTAGGCCGGATTGGTGCTTTGGCGCACGCCGACGGTGTATGTTCCGTCTTCCCTGCTCGATGAGATGTAGTTGAGCGAGGACGTGGCCGTGCTCAGGGTCGGCGGCACAGGAGGGGTTCCTGAGAGCGTCGCCGTGGTCACCACGATAAGGACTCCGGTGGATATGGGCCTGCCTCCGACTTTCACGCTTCCCGTGATATTTCCCAGCGCTCCTGAAATCGTAAAGGTGCCCACAAAGACGTCCTGGCCGAGCAGGACGGTCGTCGAGATCGCTGTCGGGGAGGACGTCTCGAGAGTGTCGAGGGCCGGTTGCACGGAATATGCTCCGGTTGCGATGGTGACGGTCGTGAATCGGCCGTTGGTGGCCGTGATCTGCTGATCTTTCGCGTAGCCGATGCTGTCGATGGCCACGACCGTGACGCCTGGGAGGGGATTCGTGCCGTCGCGGGTCACGAATCCTGAGATGCGTCCTCCTTGCGTGAGTATGAAGTTCACGTCATTGGTGATCCTGCCCAATTCCAAAGGCACGGAAACAGAAGATTGGAATATGTAGTTGTCGTTTGCGTTGTTAGGGTTCGCGGTGACGGTATAAAAGCCGGCGGAAGAGAGGCGCAGGATGTAGCGGCCGTTGCTCGTGTTCGCAGTGCCTGTTCCGCTGCCGCTGCCGGTTGCGCTGAGTGCTATCGCCGACGGGACCGAGATCGGAGTCCCAAAAGCATTGAGGACGGTCCCTGAGATGAATCCTGCCGTCGGCGCCGAACTTAGGATCGTCGTTGAGCTCGGGAATGTGTAGATCGAGCCTGATGCCGAGATGGTCACGGTATCGTTCTCGAGTTCATAAGATCCGCTCGTGATCAGCACGACCCAGGTTCCTGTCGCCACATTGTTCAGGGAGAATCGTGCTACAGGGGGCGTCTCGACGCATATCGCGGCTGTGGAGTCGGAGAGGCCATCCGTGGCCGTTATAACGGCTCCTGCGGCGGGTACTCCGCAGATTCGGGGAAAGCTGCTGTCGGCGGTGCTGTGCGGCTGGATATCAATGGATGCGCAAGTCGAGAAATCCACGGAGTTGTTGTCTGAATCGTAGGCGCGGCCGAGGGTTTGGAGCTCGGTGATCGTCGGAGCCGATGTGGGACTGGAGATGCGCACGATCTGCGCGCCGTCCACGAATCCATCCGCGGAGAAATCGATATAAGTCCCTTCATAGCTTGTGGGGACGGTATTATGTCTCCAAGCCACGGTATCGAGCCGCTGTCCGGAAGAGTTGGTCAGCCACACGCCGGTTCCATGGTTGATGGCAAGGAGCTGTTTGCGCGGCGGGCTGCTGGAAAGGTTCCAGTTCGCCGGAGCCGGGGTGCAGTGGCTGTCGGCGTCGTCCGCGAATACCGCGTCAGCCGCGACCCATTGGCCGTTGAGCATGAAGGTGTTGGTGTTGGCGATGAGATAGTACGTGCCGGAGGCTACGGAGTTGTTGATGTAATCGAGCTTTACGCCGTAATTAGGATATTGCGTTTCAGTGCATTCGGAGCCGCCGCCGCAGGCATTGTCGATGTTGAGGCGGATGGGCGGAGGGGAACCTCCGAGGGTGATGGTGTAGGTCGTGGGATTGTAGAGTTCGATGTATTGGACGATGAAGGCGTTCGCATCGCCTTGCGCGGTGGATACTGCGACTTCGCTGATGACGAGATTCGGGGTGATCCACGCGGTCCCCATGACTACGCCGGAACTCATTTTCGTGAGCGAGAAATCCACGGTCGTCGTGTTGTTGGGCGCCACTGAGCGGTAGAGGTACTGGGTAAAATATCCTTCAGCTGAGGCCATAAGGTTGAAATTCCCGGTCATGACATTGAGCGCGTAAGCGCCGGAGGCGTCCGCCGTGTCCCGCCAACCGAAGTTTTCCGCGACATTGACGACGGCATTCGGGATCGGGTTGGCGGAGGTGTCCCTGACCGTTCCCATGAAGTGGGAATTCGTTTCGACGGTGTTCGGGTTGGAGAGAACGCTCGTTATGGCGAGGTTTTTATTCTGCGATCCATCGGCCCATGAGACCGTAATCAGGATTTTTCGCATGCCGGTGTCGGGGGTTGTGGGTGACTGGATCGCCAATAGACCTGAATCTTCCGTCACAACCGCCACATAAGTGCGGCGGTGGAAAATCACGCCGCCTTGGAGGATGTCTTCGGGCGGAAAGAATACGGTGTCGTAAGGGGTGCCGTCGCTGGTGTATGAGGGAGTGCTGGTCGGCAGCACGCGGTAGTAGGTCTGCTGCTTGAGGATCTGCATCTTTTCTTGGGCGAGATTGGATGCCAGGGTCTTGTTCTTCGACATCTGGATCCCTTTTTGGATGTTCGTGAACGCTCCGAGCATGCTCAGGGCGATGATGGAGAGGATCGCCACCGTGATCATGAGTTCTATGAGGGTCGCGCCCATGCGGCTTCCCAAGGTGTTCTCAGGGAGCGGTGGGCGATGGCTGATGCGTGCGGAAGCGTTCATTTCGTTGTTCAAGACCGGCTGCAATGCTTGTTGATTCTATAAATAAATATCTTCCATATACACGTCATAGTTCTTAAAAATTATTGGAAATAGGGAGGAGAGGAACCTCATCCCTCTATACCCTAAGTATGGAGGATTTACGCAGATAAATCAAGATGATTCAGGTTGCAGCGAGGTCCGCTAAAAGAGAAGCCCCCGGGAGACACCCGGGGGCTTCTCTTTGCTGCGCCCTGATCGTGCAGGGGGTGAGGACTTAGGAGCACTCCGAGTGCCCGCAGTCCTTGCACGTCGGCCCGGAGCAGCCGGACTCGTGGGCCACGTTCGAGGAGTAGCACTTGGGGCAGTGCTGGGCCTTGGTCATCTCCAGGAGCGCATCCACGGTCTTGTTGGCTTCCTCGGAGTTGATGTCCGAGATCCAGCCCGTGTGCTTGAGGTGCTGGCGCATGGCGATGGCCACGGCGTGCGGGATGGAGTCCACCCGGTTCTCGCCGAAGCCCAGGGGCTTGTCGCCCTTGACCGCGTTGAGGTGCTTGATGATGCGGATGGGGTCTCCGCCCTCGGCCAGGTACTTTGAGAGCAGGATGCCCATCACCGAGGTCAGGCCGGATATTTCCGTGCCCAGCGGCGGGATGTTCGTGAAGACCTGGTAAGGTCCGCGCTCGTCGTAGTTGATGTGGATGTGCAGCGGGCCGTAGCCGGTCTTGATGAGGTAGTACTCGGACTTGACCCCGAAGCTGTCGGTGGGGTCGCGGCGCTTCTTCTTCTGCGCGGCGGAGGCCGTGGCCCCGAGATTGAGAACCTGCTGGGCCTTGGAGCCGTCCCGGTAGATGGTGATGCCCTTGCAGCCCAGGTCGTAGGCCATCTGGTAGGCCTGGCGCACGTCCTCGCGCGTGGCCGAGTTGGGGAGGTTGATGGTCTTGGAGACCCCGTTGTCGGTGTGGCGCTGGAAGGTGGCCTGGCTGCGCACGTGCTGCTCGACGGAGACGTCGTGCGAGGTGGGGAAGAGCTGCTGGATCTTCAGCGGGATCTCGGCGATGCCGCGCACGGACTTGTGGTTGTCGTTGATCTTCTTCCACAGGTCCGCCTTGGAGAGCCCGAAGTAGCGGTTCTCCTTGGCCACCTGCTCGAAGAGGGGGTTGACCTCGAAGAAGACGTCCTTGTTCTCCGGGGTCTGGCCCTGCTTCAGGGCTTCCAGCGCCTTGGCGTTGTAGCGGGTGTAGGCGACGGCGAAGAAAGGCTCGATGCCGCTGCCGTGCAAGCCCGAGGCGATGGCGATGGTGCCCGTGGGCGCGATGGTCGTGCGCGCGCAGTTGCGAGGCAGGCTCGCGGCTCCGCGATAGTGCGGGCCCGCGGCGTCGAATATCGAGCCGCGCCAGTTCGGGAACACGCCCCGTTCCTTGGCCAGCTTCTCGGAGGTCTCCTTGGCCGTGGTGTTGATGAAGCGCATGAGCTTCTCCGCGAAGGCCAGGGCCTCGGGAGCGTCGTACGGGATGCCCTGCTTGACGAGGCACTCGGCCCAGCCCATGACGCCCAGGCCGATGCGGCGGTTGCCTTTGGCCATGCGCTCGATGTCGGCGATGGGGTAGTTGTTGACGTCGATGACGTCGTCGAGGAAGCGCACCCCGGTCTCCACGGCGGCCTGCAGGCGCTCGAAGTCGAAGGTCCCTTCCGTGAGCGGGCCCTCGACGAAGTTCGAGAGATTGACCGAGCCTAGATTGCAGGGCTCCCAGGGGAGCAAAGGCTGCTCGCCGCAGGGGTTGGTGCTCTCGATCTGTCCGAGTCCCGGGGTGGGGTTCGAGCTGGAGGCGTTGATGCGGTCGATGGCCACGTAGCCCGGGTCTCCGGACTTCCAGGCGTTGTCGACCATGAGGTCCCAGATCTCGCGGGCGCGCATGCGGCCGGCCGGCTCCTGGGTGCGGGGGTTGATGAGGTCGTACTCCCCGTTGTCCGCGACGGCCTTCATGAAGGTCTCATCGATGCCCACGGAGATGTTGAAGTTCTCCATGACGCCGGGGGTGTTCTTCATGGTGATGAAGTCGCGGATCTCCGGGTGCGTGCAGTGGATGATGCCCATGTTCGCGCCGCGCCGGGTCCCGCCCTGCTTGACCACGTCGGTCATCTTGTCGAAGATCTGCATGAAGGAGATGGCGCCGGAGGCCACGCCCTGCGTCTTCTTGACCAAGTCGCCCTTGGGCCGCAGGCGGCTGAAGGAGAAGCCCGTGCCGCCGCCCGATTTCTGGATGAGGGACTGGGCCGTGACTGCCTTGGTGATCCCGTCCATGGAGTCCGGCACCGGGAGCACGTAGCAGGCCGAGAGCTGCTGGAGCTCTCTGCCCGCGTTCATGAGCGTGGGCGAGTTGGGCAGGAAGTCCCAGGAGGCCATCAGGTTATAGAAGCGCGAGGCCCAGGTCTCATGGATCTTGGCGGCCTCGGGGTGCTTGCGGACCGCAGTCTCCAGGTTCTTGATCAAGCGCATGAAGTTTGCGTCGCGCTCCGGGATCTCGGCAAGGCCTTCGTGGAAGAGCAGGGTCTGAGGGGTCTTGGCGCCTTCGGCCGGGGCCGGGGCGTTCTCTATGGTATAGCGGACGCCTTCGAAGATTCCCCATTTCTCGGCATCGGGGTGGTCCAGGACTTCCGCGAGCGCCACGTTCTTGGCCACGCCGTCGAGCCATTGCTCGATGGTGGGGCAGTCCCGCAGGTACTTGTCCTTGATGACTTTCTGCTGGTTCTCGGTGGCTTGGATTTTGGCAAGGCGAGTTTCTTTTTCAACAGCGGTCTTCTGTTTCACGAGCGATTCACCCCAGGGAAAAAATGGCTTCAGGATCGAAGCGCTGAAAGTGTAACACCCGCTCCCAAAGTTGTCAAATCCTCGACGAGAACGCACGCCGGGTCGGGCCTATGAAAAAACTAGGACTCCGGGACCGATGACACCGGGCATCGACCTGATGATACTGGGAGATAAAACATGGAATCAGCCTCGTCGATTTCTCGTCGTGCCGCGCTGATTTCCGGTCCGAGGCAGGAACCGCTCTCGGGCTGGGCTTTCGAGAGAAATGCTTTAAAAGGAATGATAATTCGTTGTTTCGAGCGTTTTCATGGGTTCCGGAGATTCCTCGCAAAATATAGAATACGACACTCACCAACGCTCGTTAGTATGTAAAAGCGCTTATTTGATGTTTAGTTTGTTGCCGTTATTCTTCGTCGGAAGCCGTATGCATCGGCCGACTTTATCGACGAGGCGAGGGTCGATCATCGTTCCGGAGGGGCTATTGACATCCCCCAGGACTTGATCCGGGAGCCATTCGTCGTTCCGGCGAAAGCCGGGGCAGGTCCGTCATTCCGGCGAAAGCCGGGACCCAGGAGCTGCCGCAGGCTGGATTCCGGCTTTCGCCGGAATGACGGATGCACCGGTTTTCGCCGGAATGACGGATGCACCGGTTTTCGCCGGGATGACGGACGCACCGGCTTCCGCGGGATGACGGCCGATTCGTCATTGCGGTGCAAGCTGGTCGTCATTGCGGGCTTGGCCCGGAATCCAGGCTTTTCCTTTATAGAGGCAAGTGGGGGGAGGGTTGCCCATACCCGCAACTCGACCTCGCCCCACATAGAAAAAGCGCTTGCGGTATCCCGGCCCTTTTTCTATAATGTACGGGTTATGTACGCGATAATCGAGACAGGCGGGAAACAATATTGGGTCGTTCCTGGCGATACGCTGCGCGTCGAGAAGCTCGAAGCGGAGACGGGTTCCGAGCTCGTTTTCAAGGCTTTGTGGGCCAACTCCGAAGAGCAAGGGACCGGCAAGTCCGGAGCCCGGCAGACCGCGAAGGTCACGGCGCAGGTTGTGCGGCAGGTGCGGTCTCCCAAGGTCATCGTCTTCAAAAAGCGGCCGAAGAAGAACTACGTCCGGCGCATGGGTCACCGTCAGGATATGACGGAGATCCGCATCAAAGACGTATCATTCAACTGAGGCCTGGGGCGGATTTATGGCGCATACAAAAGCGCAGGGTTCTAGTCAGAACGGACGTGATAGTCACGGACAGCGCCTCGGCGTCAAGAGCTACGGCGGCGAGCGCGTGAAGACGGGCATGGTGATCGTGCGCCAGCGCGGCACGAGATTCCTGCCGGGGCTCAACGTGGGCATCGGCAAGGATGACACGCTCTTCGCGAAGGCCAACGGCGTGGTCACCTTCCAGTGGGCGCGAAAGGACAAGAAGCGCATCAGCGTCCTGCCGGCCTGACCTCCGGATACTTTCGGACGATAGAACAGGGTGCGCCCGGCGCATCCTGTTCTTCGTCTTTTTAGCGCGGCTCGATTTATGACATTCATAGACAAGGTCCGCATATTCGTCAACGGCGGAAAGGGCGGGGACGGCTGCTTGTCGTTCTTGCGCGAGAAGTTCCGGCCTTTCGGCGGCCCGGACGGCGGCAACGGCGGAAAGGGCGGAGACGTGCTCTTCCAGGCGGACGCGAACCTTTCCACGCTCATCGATTTCTCCTATCGGCCGCGCATCCGCGCCGAGGACGGCTCCAACGGGAAGGGCTCCTGCAAGGACGGCGGCAAGGGCAAGGATCTCCTGATCCGGGTCCCGTTGGGGACGGTCGTCTATCGCGGCGGCAGGCCCGTGGCGGATTTCTCCAAGCTCGGCCCTCCCGTGTGCATGGCCCGCGGCGGCCGGGGCGGACGCGGCAATACGGCTTTCAAGACCCATCGCAACACGGCTCCGCGGCTTTGCGAGAAAGGAGAGCCCGGCGGGTCTTTTGAGCTGGACCTGGAGCTCAAGCTCATCGCGGACGTGGGCTTGGTCGGCCTTCCCAATGCCGGGAAGTCCACTTTCCTCGCGCATGTTTCCAATGCCCGGCCCAAGATCGCGGACTATCCTTTCACCACCTTGTCCCCGAACCTGGGCTTGGCCCAGTATAAAGAGCGCAACTTCGTGGTGGCCGACATCCCGGGGCTCATCGAGGGCGCGCACGAGGGAAAGGGGCTTGGAGACGAGTTCCTGCGGCACGTGGAGCGCACAAGGCTTTTGGTGCATCTCGTCGATCCTCAGGGCTTCGGGAAATCGGACCCCGCGGCAGGCATCAAGATCATCGAGGGCGAGCTCAAGGGCTACAGCCGCGCCTTGGCGCTCAAACCCCGGGTCCTGGCCTTGAGCAAGGCGGACCTGCCCGAGGCGCAGGCCGTGTTCGCGAAGCTCAAGAAGAAGTATCCCCGCCGCAAGATATTCCTCATCAGCGCCGCGACCGGCCAGGGGATGCGCGAGCTCCTCGATGCGCTCGTGCGGGAGCTCTCGCACCTGCCGGCCAAGCCCACGGATGTGACGGTCGTGCGCAAGCCCGAGGAAGTCTCCACCATCCGACTCGTCAAAGGCTTCGAGGTGTCGCGCGAGGCCGAAGACTGCTTCAACGTCTGCGGGCCGGCCTTGGAGCGCCTGACCGCCATGACCGCCATGGATCTCGAGGAATCGGTGCGCAGATTCCAGAACATCCTGCGTCGCATCGGCGTGGATAAGGCCCTTCGCCGAGCCGGCATAAAGGAAGGCGATAAGGTCCGAATCGGGAAGACGGAGTTCGCATGGTCGGATCCGACTCCCGGGGGGCTCAGGAGGCCCGGATGAACGCTTTGGAATGCTACGAGGCTCGAGCCGCTGATCCCAAGGACGTGGGCGCGGCGTATGCTTTCTGCCGCGGCGTGTCCTCCGCGCGCGGGCTCTGGCCCGTTTCGCGGCTCTTGCGTTCGCACGGGAGACTGCGCAGGCATATGGACGCGCTCTATGCCTTCGTGCGCGTGGCCGACGACGTGGCCGACGAGCCCGAGCACGGCAGCGCGCGGGTGGAGCGTCTGCAGGAGTGGCGGCGCCGGCTCGCGGACATCGGGAAAGAGGAACCCAAGCATCCCGTGTTCGTGGCCTTGGCCGGGACGATCTCTGAGCTGGGCCTGCCCAAGGAGCTTTTCGACGAGCTTTTGTGCGCCTTTATCGAGGACTGCGGCAAGAGCCGCTGCGAGACGTCCGCGGAGCTTCTGGAGCATTGCCGGCGCTGCGCGGCGCCCGTGGGCCGCCTGACTCTGATGATCCACGGCTGCCGCGACGAGGAGCTCTTCCGGCTCTCGGATAAGCTGTGCACCGGGCTGCGCATGGCCTCTTTCCTGGGAAATGTGGCCGCGGACCTTAAAAAGGATCGCCTTTATTTTCCGCAGGAAGATCTGCGCGCCTGCGGCTATACCGAGGCGGACCTGCGCATGGGCCTGGTCAATGAGCGCTTCCGCAATCTGCTCAAGATGAACTGGAAGCGCACGAGGGCTCTTTTCGAGGAGGGCCGTCCGCTTTCCGGCCGCCTGGCTTGGCCTCTTTGCTGGGAGGTGCGCTGGACGTGGTTCTGCGGCATGGAGCTCTTGCGCAAGGTGCGCAAGCAGGGTTTCGACACTCTGCGCCGCCGTCCGGATCTCGGCATGCTGGATATCGCGCCCCTGCTTTTCAAGACGCTGACCCGCCGATGAGCGCAGAGGCCAAGGCTCCCGAGTCCGGCTCGAATTTCTCGCTCGCTTTTCTTTTCCTATCCGCGCCCCAGCGCGAGGCCTTGCGCGCGGTCTACGCCTTCTGCCGCCATGTCGATGACATCGTGGATTCCGGGGAGCTGCCGCCGCAGGAAGCCGCACGCGCCCTCGACGAATGGAACGAGGAGATCGAGCGGCTCTACGCGGGCAAGGCCCGCCATCATTTGGCCGCGGAACTGATCCGGCATGTGGCGCGCTACTCCCTGCCCAAGCAGGCGTTCCTGGATGTGATCGCCGGCGTGCGCATGGACTTGGAGCGCAGCCGCTACGAGACCTTCCCGGAGTTGGAGCGATATCTTTACGGCGTGGCCGGCGCGGTGGGACTGCTCTGCGTGGAGATCTTCGGCTACCGCCGCACCCCGCCCGAGCGCGTGCGCGAGTACGCAACGGCCATGGGCAACGCTTTCCAGCTCACCAACATCCTGCGCGACGTGGGTTCCGACCTGGAGCGCGGCCGCATCTATCTGCCTATGGCGGAGCTGCGCGAAGCGGGCTGCAGCGAGGAGTCCATCCTGCATCGGAGTCATACGCCGGAGTTTTCCCGGCTCATGCAGAAGCAGTATGAGCGGGCCAAGGGCTTTTATAGCCGGGCGCGAGCCCTTCTGGACCCCGCGGACCGGGTGAGCATGCTTCCGGCGGAGGTCATGGCCGAGGTCTACGAGGAAGTCCTGGAGCAGGTCCGCTCCGGCGGATACCGGGTATTCTTCCATCGCACCCGCCTGCCGGCCTGGCAAAAGGTCCTGCTGGCCGGCCGGGCCTGGGGCCGCGCGCATGGGGTCTCCCCCGCGTGAAAAAGATAGAATCCGCAGGAAGGGTCTAAAGAGGAAGCATGATCAAGTCCGATCAGTGGATACGGGAAAGATGCCTCCAGGATAAGATGATCGATCCGTTCGTGGAGCGGCTCGACGGCGGGGGCAAGATCTCCTACGGCCTCTCTTCCTACGGCTACGACATCCGCGTGGCCGATGAGTACAAGATCTTCACCAACGCGCTCTCGGGCTGCATCGACCCGAAGGCCTTCGATCCTAAGTCTTTCGTGGACTATAAGGGGCCTTACTGCATCGTGCCGCCCAACTCCTTCGCCTTGGCGTGTTCCGTGGAATACTTCCGTATCCCTCGGCAGGTGCTCTCCATCTGCCTGGGCAAGAGCACCTACGCGCGCTGCGGCATCATCGTCAACGTCACGCCCCTGGAGCCGGAGTGGGAGGGCGTGCTTACCCTCGAGATCAGCAACACCACGCCGATCCCCGCGAAGATCTATTCCAATGAGGGCATCGCCCAGCTGCTCTTCTTCCAGAGCGACCAGGTCTGCAGCACCAGCTATAAGGACCGCAAGGGCAAGTACCAGTCCCAGACCGGCGTGGTCCTTCCGCGCATCCTCGAGCCCTCGAAATGAATCCCCGCGGATCGTCGGGCAAAGGCTCCAGGCTCCCCGCGCTCTTGTTCGTCGGGATGATCGGGCTATGCCGGACGGGCCATGCGCAGGATAAGACGGCCCCGGCCGCGATCCCGGCGCTTTCGGCCGAGGAGACTGTTTCGGACCGGCAGGAGGTCATTTCGGAGATGCGGCTGCGCCGCATCCTCGGGCCCGACCAGTCCGCGTATACGGCCGAAGAGACCGCTCTTCTTGCGCGCGTGCGCCAAGCCCAGTCCATGGGCGCTTTCTCTCTCTTGCGCGCGAAGCTGGGCACCTTGCGCGGCTACGCAGCCGAGGCCCGCTCCGCTTCCTCCGGGGAAAGGGATACTTGGCTGACCGTGGAAGGGTATCGGAAATATATATTCCTGCGCTCTCAGGATGCGCGCGACTATTTCGAGTCGCACGGCGTGCCGACGCGGGAGGTCTTCCGGCTGCGTACGGAGGAATATAAGGATGTTTTCGACGGCCAGGGGCTGCTGACGCCGGAAGGCGACGCGCTCTACGGCCGCATCCGGAGCAATCAGCCCGCGGCCTGGCGGCTCCTGGACGGCCGATTGGGCGGCAATATCCGGCCGAAGCTCGTTGTCGCGGCCCCTGCCGCGCCGGCTCCTTCGGCGCCCAAGTCCGCAGCGCCGGCGCAGGCCCGCAAGGCGCCGCCAAACTCCCAGGACCCGGAGGACGCGGCCGCGATCAAGAAGAGGAACGCTCTTCTGACCACGGGCTATGTGGAGATCTCCGAGGACGAGGAGCGCTTCCTGCTGCGCTCGACCGGGTACAATGAGAGCGGCATCGAGGAGGAGTGCTCCCTGCAGGTCGTGCGCGGCAAGAAGGAAGTCTTCTACCTGATGACCCCTTCGGACCCTCTCTTCGCGCTGATCACGCGCTATCGTTCGGGGGATACCAGCGGCAGCCTGCAGGGGTCGCCGACTTTCCGTTGACGTTGTTCCGACGTCCGTTCATTTGCTATAATTGAGGAAAGCTATGCCTATCGAGACGACGCAGACCCGTGTTGAACAAGCCCAGAAAGGACGCCGCTGGGTTCACATCGATGCCGAGGGCAAGTCCCTTGGCCGACTGGCCTCCAACGCAGCGAACCTCCTGCGTGGGAAGCATAAGCGCTACTTTACCCCGACCGTCGATTGCGGAGATTTCGTCCTGGTCACCAATGTCGCCAAGGTGAAGCTGACCGGCGCGAAGCTCGAGCAGAAGACCTACTTCCGCCACTCCGGCTATGCCGACGGCGCGAAGGTCATCCCCATGAAGCTGCAGATGGAGCGCGACTGCACCGTGGTATTTTACCTCGCGGTCAAGCGCATGCTGCCGGTCAATAGGCTCCGTCAGCATCAGCTGCGCCGGCTCAAGATGTTCGCGGGCGCGACGCATCCGCATTCCGCACAGCTTTCTCCCGAGGTGAAACCGTGACAGACACTTCCATTCTCGCGACCGGCCGGCGCAAGACCTCCATCGCGCAGGTCCGGCTCATCCCCAACGGGCAGGGCAAGGTCGTCATCAATGCCAAGCCCATGGAAGAGTACTTTCGCGGCTACGACCGCCAGCTTCAGACCGTGGTCAGCCCTCTCAATAAGGCCGAGCAGAAGGGCTACGACGTCTCCGTCAAGGTCGTGGGCGGCGGGCTCACCGGGCAGGCCGAGGCCATCCGTCACGGCTTGGCCCGCGCCTTGGCCCGCATAGACGACAAGTTCAAGAAGATCATGCGCAAGGAAGGGTTCCTGACCCGCGATCCTCGCATGGTCGAGCGCAAGAAGCCCGGTCAACCCAAGGCTCGAAAGCGCTTCCAGTATTCCAAGCGCTGAACGGTCCCGGCCGCTCATGGCTCGGGAATCAATCAAGGTCCGCGGTCTCGCTCGGATCCCGGCTGTACTGTTGTCCGGCTGGGGGGGATTGGTCGCTTTGAAGGCGCTCTACGACCTTTTTGCCGGAGAACCCGAGGCCAATCTCTACGCGCCCAGTCCCTGGGCTTTCGTCACGCGGGAGCAATGGCTGCGCTACGGCGGATTCGAACTGGCCTACGGCTTGGCCTGCCTGGCGCTGGCAGGCTATCTCTGGAAGTACTCCTGTCTTCTTCCCGAGACTCTCGATCGAGACGCGGCTCTTCGACCGGAGAACTAAATGGAGCTCCAGGTCGGCTGCTGCGGCTTTCCGGTGGCGCAGGCCTCTTATTTCCGCCGGTTCTCCACGGTGGAGCTTTCGGAGCCTTTTTATAATCTGCCGCGCCTGGAGACCGCCAAGCTATGGAAAGCGCGCGCGCCCGAGGGATTCGAATTCTCCCTGAGGGCCAGCCAGCTCATCACTCATCCGGTCTCGAGCCCGACGTATATGCGCCGTCGCGGGGCCGCGCTCAAGAATCCCGGACGCTACGGCCATTTCCTGGATACCGACGAGGTCCGGGCGGCGTGGGCGCGGGTCCTGGATATCGGCAAGGCGCTGTCCGCGCGCTTCATCGTCTTCCAGACTCCCGGCACGTTCCATCCGAGCGCGGACCATCTGAGGGATATTTATCGGTTCTTCAAGAAAGCAGAGCGCACGGTGAGCTCCTTCGTCTGGGAGCCTCGGGGCGGCTGGGAAGACCGCGTCGTGGATAAGATCTGCGCGGACCTTCATCTCTTGCGCGTGCAGAGCCCTTGGCAGGCCGCGCGCAACAAGCGCGGGCCTGCGTACATGCGCTTCTACGGCCGCATGGACGGCAAGCGGGTCGACCGCGACCACACTTTCACTGATGACGAGCTCAAGGGGCTTCTGCGGGATTGCCCGGAGCGCGCCTACGTCTATTTCTGCAACCGCGCCATGTGGCAGGACGCGGACAGGTTCAGGACCTTGGCCATGGGGACGCGCTGATGTGCGGATTGGCCGGGCAGTTCCGATTGGACGGCCGGCCCGTGCAGGTCGAGCGCGTCCAAGCCGCGGCCCGGCGCCTGGCGCACCGCGGACCTGACGATGCGCAGTGCTTCTCGGACTCCATCGCCGCGCTTGCCTTCAGGCGCTTATCCATCCTGGACATCTCGGGCGGGCGCCAGCCCTTCTTGAGCGAGGACGGCCGCTGGACTCTTGTCTTCAACGGGGAGATCTACAATCATCCGGCGCTCAAGGAAGAATTTGAGTCTCGCGGCGAGCGTTATCGCACGCGCTCGGACGCGGAGACGATCCTGCGGCTCTTCATGCGGGAAGGCGAGTCCGCGGTCAAACGACTGGAAGGCATGTTCGCGCTCGCGATTTACGACGCGAAGAAGCGCGAGATCATGCTCGCGCGCGATCACATGGGGGTCAAGCCGCTTTATTATCATTGCGACGGGCAGAGTATTTCTTTCGCCTCCGAGCTGCGCGCCTTGTCCCTGCTCCTGCCGGACCTTCGGCCTGATCCCGCGGCCGTGGTCGATTATCTGGGCTACGGTCTGGTGCATGCGCCGCGCACGATCCTGGATTCCGCGCTCAAGCTTCCGCCCGGGCATCTTCTGCGCTTCAACGAGCGGGGGCTCGTCGTCGAGCGCTTTTGGGAGCTTCCCTCGCGCGCATCGATGAAGGCGCGCGCCGAGGTCTCCTCCTCCGAGGCCGAAGCCGAGACCGAGCGCCTGCTCATCGCTTCGGTGCGCTCCCAGCTTTTAAGCGACGTGCCCGTGGGCTCGTTCTTGAGCGGAGGAGTGGACTCCTCGCTGATCACCGCGATCATGGCGCGCGCCTGCAAGGAGAAGGTCCGCACCTTCAGCATCGGGTTCTCGGGAGCGCGCGCGGGCTTGGATGAATCCGCGCATGCGCGCGCCGTGGCCCGCTATCTGGGCACGGAGCACCACGAGCTTGTCCTGCCCGCGAGCGTGCTCGACGATGCCGCGGCGCTCTCGGAGTGCCTCGATGAGCCCGTGGCGGACTCGGCCATCCTGCCCACCTATCTGCTTGCCCGGCACGCGCGAGAGCAGGTCAAGGTCGTGCTCACGGGCGAGGGGGCCGATGAGATCTTCGGCGGGTATGACCGCTACAAGGCCGCCTGGCTCTCGGAGCAGGTCTCGGCCCTGCCGAGCTGGAGCCGGGGTCCGGCCGCGGCTCTGGCGCGGTGCATGGGCAAAGGGCGCGTATTTCAGGGACTTCCCTACGCGGACCTCGAGCATTGGGCCCGCACGAGCGCGCACGGCGACGTGGAGGATTTTGCATCCGTCTTGTCTCCGGCTTTTGCCGAGGCCTGCCGCCGGCCGGATCCTTTCGAATGGCTCAAGGATTTCGACGAGCCGCACAGCCTGGCCGCCGTGCAGGCCTTCGATCTGCGCACCGTGCTCTGCGACGCCCTGCTCATGAAGGCGGACAAGGCCACCATGCGGGCCTCGCTCGAGGCAAGGGTGCCTTTCCTGGACCGGCGGCTGGTGGAGTACGCGCTGGGCCTGCCGGCCGGGCTCAAGCTCAAGCGTTTCAAGGGGAAGCATCTTCTGCGGCGCGTGGCCGCGAAATATCTGCCCAAGGCCATCGCCTTCCGCCGCAAGCACGGCTTCGTGGTGCCTTGGGAAGAGTGGGTCCGTTCTCCTCGCTCGGCCTTTATCGACGACCTGCTCACGGATTCCGGGTTCCAGGCGCTGGGCATATTCGACATGGAAGCGCTTCGGAGCATGCGCGTGCAGCTGCGCGCGGGCTCTCAGGCCGTGGACGCCGGCCTTTTCTACCGGATCGTGGTGCTGGGCCTCTGGTGGAAGGGCCTGTCGAGCCGTCATCCCGGCGAGAGTAGGAATCTCGCGACTGCCTAGTCGTCATCCCGGCGAAAGCCGGGCCCTTCGTCATTCGTCCTTGCGCGCGATGATTACGGCTGAGGCTTGGAGACCGAGGCGATGAGCCTGTGGTTTGCGAGCTCGGCGATGACGTCTTCGACCGGGCGGCCGTCGCCTGGCTCCAAGATGTATTCATGGGGCTCTGCGCCGACGAAGGCGACGTGCAGGTTGTGCTCGCGCAGGAAATCCGCCACGGTGTCGTCGTCCATGCTCTGTTGGATGCCCCATCCTGCATCGGTCATGACCACGAAGCTTTCGACGAAGCGCACGGAGATCCAGCGATCCACGGCGGGTTCGGGCTTGGCCGCGTGCACGTCCAGCACGTAGGGCTCATCAGCCAGGAGCTTGGCCGTATCCTGCGCCGAGGCTCCCGCGATGCCCACGCGCATCCCGTCGCCGCGGATCCCCACGACCCGCAGGCCTTTCTTGCGCAGGATCTGCGCGATCTCGCTGGGATAGACGTCTTGGAAGATATGGATATCCTCGCCCGAGGAAAGGCGCATCGTCTTGAGCGCGTCCCTTTTGAAGATCACGCCGACCTGCTCGGAGATGGGCAGCTCGAAGGTCTTGGGCGTCGCGAAGAGCACGCCGGGCTCCTGCTCCAGCAGCCGGGCCAGGGCGTCGGCGTCCGAGCCTTCCTGCACTGCGACGACGAATCGCTCGGGGTTGATCTTGCTGAGCACGGTCAAGCCTAGTCGTTGGAAGAGCGCCTTGATCGCGGACAGGGAGGCTTCCTCGGTGAAGTGGATCTCGATCTGCCGCGCCAGGGGCACGGCCATGAGCTGCAGGGGCAATCCTTCCGCCGAGTATTGGACATGGGAGATGACCTCGCCCACGGAAAAGGGATCGAGCTGTTGCGCGGGGGCCGCGAATTCCGACGGGAGCTTGAGGTCTTGGATCATGGGCAGGCTGATCGAAGGCGCGATCGGGGCGAGGATCGGGATGGGGATGTTCGTCATCGGCGCGGCGATGAACTGGGCGTTCAGCGCGCAGGAAAACAACGGAAGTGAGAAGAGGGTCCTCAAACAGGCAATGGATATTCTTCGCATGACATCCTCCCAAGATAGAACGACTGGAGGAGTATAATGCTTTTTAGAAGAAAACGACAATGCGGTATTTCCGCTGCGGCTGTCGCCGTGTTGAAGCCCCCTCCGGAAAATTCAGACATGGACGGATTTGAGGCTGACTGAATTTTCCGGTTAGTGGCAGGTGTTGTTGGAATTGCAGGTGAGAGTGCCGCAGCATTCCATGCTCGATGAGCAGTGCCGGCCGAAGCCCACGCAGCTCGTGCCGCCGTTGCAGAATCCATTTTGGCACAAGCTTAGGCCGCAGCAGTCCGCGCTGCCCGTGCAGTGCTGTCCATCCCGCGCGCAGCCGTCCGCGGACATCTCGCAGGCGCTGTTTCGGCAGAGCGAGGCGCCGCAGCATTGCGCGCTGGAAGTGCAGTGATCCCCGGCCCTGAGGCATTGCAGTCCGGAGCCTTGGCAGACGCTCCCGGCGCAGACTCCGGTGCCGCAGCAGTCCGCGCTGGTGAAGCAGTGCTGTCCTTGATTGGAGCATTGGGTGCTTCCGCCGGAGCCGGGGTTGTTCGGGAGGCTGTCTAAAACGGGCGTCGAGGAGTCCGAGCCGTCGCAGGCGCAGAGCGCGGCCGCGGCCAGGAGGATGAGCAATGAAGAACGTCTGAAAATAGGGAGTTTCATGGGGTGATGATACATAAATTCGCTGTTTTACACCTCTTCGGCCAGGGACCAAAGACCTAGTCCTTTTCTAGGCCCCTTCCCAGGCGGTCCAAATTTGTAGAATGCAAAGGTGCTCTTCAGCTGGATGCGAGGGACGGTCTCCCTGGAGGTCCAAGCGGCCCAACGGGCGTGCGCGGATCTGAGATCGCTCGAGGATTTTTTTCTGGACCCTACCCCGGAGAATCTTCAGGGCTTGGCGACGCAAGCCGTGTCCTTGCCGCAGGACCCGTTCCTCCTCGGACTGGAGAGCCTGCGCGCCTGCGCGAGGAAGACCGCGCAAGAGGCCGCGCTCTTCAAGGCCGAGACAGGATTGTTCCTGCCGATCGCCCGGCTTTTGCGCGAGTCCGGCGAGCGCTTGGCGCGCTGCGCGGCGGCCTCCCGGCGCGAGCGCGCCTTGGGTCTGGAGCAGGCGGCGCTGGCCCGAAAGGGCTTCGGCCGCGTCGAGGCGCTTTGCAGGCAGGGGGAGAAGACGCTCTTGGAGTCGGAGCGCGTGGTGCATCGGCTCAAGAACCGAGAGGTCTTCCGGCGGCTCTCCGAGCTGGCCGCCTACGGGACGCGGGCCGCGGAATCTTTGGCGCAGAGGATGGCGGGAGAAAGATGAACACTCTAAGGCGTTCGCGTAAACTCTCGGCGCTGATCGGCGTCCTTTTCTTCTTCGCGGCGCGGTGCGGCGCCGAGAACCTGCGCGTGCAGGTCTTCCACACCAACGACATCCACGGCGGACTGATGGCGCATCCGGCCTCTTTCTACAAGCCCGACCCGCACCGGCTCATCGGCGGGGCCGCGGCCCTCTCTTCGGCGCTCAAGAAGCTCTCGGAACCGGGCGTACCGCGCCTGCTGCTCGATCCCGGGGACTGGTTCCAAGGCACGCCGGAGGGGAATTTCACCAAGGGACGCTCCATGGCGGAGTTCTTCGACCTGCTGGGCTACGATGCCGTGGGCGTGGGCAACCATGAGTACGACTACGGCGAGGCCCATCTGCAGGACTTGGTCTCGCAGATGAAGACGCCCGTGACCAGCGCGAACGTGCTCATGACCTCCGGGGAGAGGGTCCCCTATCTGCGGCCCTATGTGCTCACTGAAAAGGGGGGAGTGAAGGTCGGCATCTTCGGCCTGCTCACGACCGCCATGCCTGCCCTGTCGTTCTCCAGGAATTTCGCGGGCCGGACCGCGGCCGATGAAATCGTCTACGCCCGAAAGGCTGTGGCCGAGCTCAAGGCGGCCGGGGCCGAGGTCATCATCCTTCTGTCGCATGTGGGCTACGGCGAGCTCGACAAGAAGCCTTTTCAAGACGACAAGGCCATCGCGGCGGCCGTGCCCGGCATCGACCTGATCGTGGGAGGGCACTCCCATTCCGCGTTGGAAAATGGCTTTCGGGAGCCTGTGCACGGGACGCTCATCGTGCAGTCCGGTTCCGGGCTCTCGCGTGTGGGCCGCGTGGTCCTGGAGATCGACCCCAAGACGCACAAGGTCGTGCGCTCCGAGGCCGGGCTGCGCGACCTATGGGTCGATGAGTTCGGCGAGGATCCCGCGGTCGCGGCCATGGTCGGTAAATATCACGAAGAGGTCGGACGGACGCTGGACGTGGTCATTGGGACTTCCTCGGTCGTGCTTTCGAGGGAGAGGTTCAGCGAGTCCTCCATGGGCGACTGGATGACTGATTGCGAGCGCCGCTACTCCAAGACCCAGCTTGCGTTCCAGAACTCGGGCGGGATCCGAGCCGACATCTCCCCGGGGCCCGTGACCTTGCGCAGCATCTTCGAGGCCATGCCCTTCGATAATGCGGTGGTGCTCTTGAACCTGACGGGCCGGCAGGTCCGCGAGGTCCTGGAGCATTCCATCAGCGGAGATCGGGGGCTTCTGCAAGCTTCCGGACTGCGCTTGAGTTATGACGCTTCCGCGCCGGCCGGCCGAAGGCTCAAAGAGGTCTTCGTCGGGGACCGCCCTCTGCGCGACGAGGACGTCTACTCCGTGACGGCCGCGGACTTCGTGGTCGGCGGAGGGGACGGCTATTCCATCTTTTCGCAGGGGACCGATAAGGTCTTTACGCCGATACTCGTGCGCGACGTGCTGGAATGGTGCGTGCGCAATACCTCGCCCTTGACCGCTCCGGTCATGGGGCGCGTCCGGAAACTCTGAGGAGAACTCATGGCAATCGTCAAGGCGGCTCGTGAAAGGGTGGATAAGACGGTCTCTTTGTTCAAGCAGCTCGTCGGGATGATGATGGTCTGGGGGCTGGTCTTCAGCCTGGTGACTATCGGGAGCCTCAAGGTCGCCTTCGACTATGACGACACGCTGGTCTTTTCCACGCCGGCCTACGCAAAGGCCTTCCGCAGCGGGGTCCAGCCCTTCTCCCCGGCTTTCTGGGAGATCATCAACAACAGCTACGATATCGAGGGCCGAAAGATCCTGGCGAATTCCTTGGCATGGGGCCTGCGGATATTCGGGTTCAAGATCACCATCCTGGCGGACCGCCCTTCCAGCGGCGGACAGGCTCTGCGCAAGGAATGGAGGCATCTCTGCTCGAATTTCGTGTTCGCCGGAGACGGCGAGGCGGCCCGGCGCGGCGCCCTGCAGAACGGGACCTATGTGCTGTATTTCACGGACCGGGATTCCTCCATCATAGAGGCGCGCAAGGCGCGCATCCTGCCCGTACGCATCCGACGCAGCTCAAAGTCCACGTACCGGGAGGAATATCATCCAGGAACTCTTCATGAATTGGTCATACCCGGCTCGGAATATTGAGATATAATCTTATAGCGTCTAAGACTTCCCCAAAAGAGGTCGCAGCCTGAAATCCACGATTGCAGCAGAGAGGAGGTTTTTGGATGAGTTCTAAGAAACGACGTCCGCTCATCGCCGGGAATTGGAAGATGAATCTGGATTCGCAGGGCGCCGCGGCCCTGGTCCGCGGCCTGCTGGACTCCATGCCCAAGCCCGAGGAGGCTCCCGAGGTCCTGGTGGCGCCGACGTTCACTCTTTTGGCTTCCGTGGCCGCGCTCCTTCGCAACGGGCCCATCCGCTTGAGCGCGCAGAACCTGCACTGGGAGGAGAAGGGAGCCTTCACCGGCGAGGTGTGCGCCAATCAAGTCAAGGACGCGGGCTGCACGCACGTCTTGATCGGGCATTCGGAGCGGCGGCAGCACTTCGGCGAGACCGACTCCACGGTCAACAAGCGCCTGCGCGCCGCGCTCAAGGCCGGGCTGGTCCCGGTCGTATGCGTGGGAGAGACTCTCTCCGAGCGAGAGGCGCAGAAGACCTTCCAGGTGCTCAAGACCCAGCTCTCCGGCGCCTTGGCCGGATTCTCCTCTTCAGAACTCTCGACCTTGGTCGTGGCCTACGAGCCGGTCTGGGCCATCGGCACGGGGCGGACGGCGACGCCGCAGCAGGCCCAGGAGGCGCACGCCTTCTTGCGCAAGACCGCGCAGGAGCTTCAAGGCGCGGATCTTGCCCAGGGCCTTCGCATCCTCTACGGCGGCTCCGTGACCGCCGAGAACGTGGACACGCTCATGAGCGAGGCGGACGTGGACGGCGCCTTGGTGGGCGGCGCGAGCCTGAAGGCGGAATCTTTCGGACGCATCATCCGCTTCCGCGTCCCGGCTTCCCGCTGATGGACGCCAAGCTTCCCGGACAGGACCTTCGCGGCTTGGCGGCTATGGTGGATCATACCTTGCTCAAGCCCAACGCGGTGCGCGAGGAGATCGTCCGCCTTTGCGAGGAGGCGCGCCGGCATTCTTTCGCTTCGGTCTGCGTCAATCCCTGCCATGTCGCTTTGTGCGCGCAGCGGCTCAAGGGCTGTTCGGTCAAGGTCTGCACCGTCATCGGCTTCCCCTTGGGCGCCACGACCTCCCCGGTCAAGGCTTTCGAGGCGCGAGAGTCCGCGGCGGACGGAGCCGAGGAACTCGACATGGTCATCAACGTCGGGGCTCTCAAGTCCGGCGACGACGACTGCGTGCGCGCGGATATCCGCGCAGTGCGCGGGGCCATTCCCGGCAGGACGCTCAAGGTCATCCTCGAGACCTCTCTTTTGACCGATGAGGAAAAGGTCCGGGCCTGCCGTCTGGCGCAGGAGGCAGGGGCGGATTTCGTGAAGACCTCCACGGGATTCTCCGGCGCAGGGGCGACGGTTGAGGATGTCCGGCTCATGCGCGAGACCGTGGGTCCGAGGATGGGCGTGAAGGCCTCCGGCGGCATCCGTGATTTCGCGGCCGCGCGGGCCATGGTGGAGGCCGGGGCTACGCGCTTGGGGACTTCCTCGGGAGTGGCCATCCTGACCGGCGCGCGGGGCGAGGGATATTGAATCGATGAGCGAGAAGATGCCCGAGAAAAAGAAGGTCCGACTTGTTGAAGACTTGCAGTGCGGCACCTGCGGGGCCCTCACTCGCCGCGAGGAGCAGGTCCCGAAGTTCTGCTCCTCCTGCGGGGCCGGCTATGAGCGCTACTGCATCCGCTGCCGCAAGAAGGTCGGCATGTATTTCGAGGAGTGGTGGCCCGAGGACGACGAGTGCGTGCGGACCTATGCTCCGGCGCGCCGTTGTCCGCACTGCAATGCGGGCCTCGACGTGGAGGAACGCCAGGGGTCCCCGGATGTCCGCTACGACCATTAGGAGCTGAACATGGATGTCGCGCAGCTTTTGAAGCTGATGGTGGAGAAGGGCATCTCGGACCTTCATATGAAGGCGGATGCTCCGCCGGCCGTGCGCGTGCACGGCCGTCTGGTGCAGGCCGCGAACCTCCCGAAGCTTTCGAGCACGGACGTGGAGCGCATCGCCGCGCAGCTGCAGACGCCGGAACAGCAGGCCCGTTCCAAGGCGCTCGATGAGTTCGATTTCGCCTACGATCTGGAGGGCGTGGCGCGCTTTCGCGTCAACCTCTTTCGTCAGCGCGGAGGGCTGGCCCTGAGCTTGCGCGTGGTGCCGCTCAAGGTCCGGAGCTTCGAGGAATTGCGCCTGCCGCAGAAGGCCATGGACCGCTTGGCGCAGGAAGGCCGCGGGCTCATCCTTTTCGCGGGCATCACGGGCGCCGGCAAGACCACGTCCATGAACAGCTTCCTGCACCATCTCAATGCGACCCAGACCTATCGCATCGTCACTATCGAGGATCCGGTCGAATTCCATCACGCGGACCTCAAGAGCTCCGTGGTCCAGCGGGAAGTGGGCCGGGATACTCGTTCTTTCTCCGCGGCGCTCAAGTACGTCCTGCGCCAGGACCCGGATGTCGTGGCCCTGGGCGAGATGCGCGATCCGGAGACCGTGGAAGCGGCTTTGACCGCGGCCGAGACCGGGCACCTGGTGGTCTCGACCATCCATACCATGGACGCGGCTCAGACCGTGGACCGCATCGTCGACAGCTTCTCGGAACGCCGCGCCGCGCAGGTCCGTCAGCAGCTGGGCTATGTGCTCAAGGGCGTGGTGGCCCAGCGCCTGGTCATGCTCAAGGACGGCTCCGGCCGCATTCCGGCGACAGAAGTCCTGGTTTCCAATAGCGCGGTGCGCCGCCATATCGCGGAGGGCCGCGCCGGCGAACTGACCAAAGCCATGGAAGGCGGTGATTATTACGGCATGCACACCTTCGACCAGGACCTGCTCCGCCTCTGCGGCGAGGGCGTCATCGATGAGCAGGAGGCGTTGGAGAACGCGACTAATGCCGAGGATCTTTCATTGAAGCTCAGGAGCAAGGGGTCGTAACGGAATAATATGACCCCTGAGCCGGCATGAATGAACCCGACGGGCCCGCGGATAAGGAGATCGAAGAGATCCTTTCGGATCTCGACGGAATCCTGAACGATCTGACCGAGCCTGGAGTCGTGGCGCAGCTGCCTGAGCAGGACCTTTCCTCCTCCGTGGTGGAGAATCCTCCGGGCATGCCTAAGCGCATCCCTGCGCAGGCTCCGCAGATCCCGGTGAGGAAGCCTTTCGAGTATCGTCCGCCTTTGGAGATCGGGGCCGTCAAGCCGATCTCCGCAGCCGCGAAGCCCGCGCCGCAGCCTGCGCCTGCCGCGCCGGCTCCGGTCCCTAAGCCCGCGCCGCAGCCTGCGCCTGCCGCGCCGGCTCCGGTCCCTAAGCCCGCGCCGCAGCCTGCGCCTGCCGTGCAGGCTCCGGTCCCTAAGCCCGCGCCGCAGCCTGCGCCTGCCGCGCCGGCTCCGGTCCCTAAGCCCGCGCCGCAGCCTGCGCCTGCCGCGCCGGCTCCGGTCCCTAAGCCTGCGCCGCAGCCTGCGCCTGTTGTGCAGGCTCCGGCCCCTAAGCCCGCGCCGCAGCCTGCGCCTGTTGTGCAAGCTCCGGCCGCTAAGCCCGCGCCGCAGCCTGCGCCTGTTGTGCAAGCTCCGGCCGCTAAGCCTGCGCCGCAGCCTGCGCCTGTTGTGCAAGCTCCGGCCGCTAAGCCCGCGCCGCAGCCTGCGCCTGCCGTGCAGGCTCCGGCCGCTAAGCCTGCGCCGCAGCCTGCGCCTGTTGTGCAGGCTCCGGCCGCTAAGCCCGCGCCGCAGCCTGCGCCTGTTGTGCAGGCTCCGGCCGCTAAGCCCGCGCCGCAGCCTGCGCCTGCCGTGCAGGTTGTTCCTAAGAGCATCCCTGTGCAGCAAGAGTCCGAGGATCCCAAGATTCCCAAGGAACAGGTCCGGCGGCTGGCATTCGTTTTCTGTTCCGGCCAGCAGGCCAAGTGCGCGGAATTGGAGAAGTTCCTGCGCAGCACGGCGCTCAAACTTTCCAAGAAGCCTCTTCATCTGCGCTGCGTGATTCTCCTGGAAATACCGGAAGGATGTCCGGTCCAGGCGGTGCTGGAAGCGGTCCAATCCGCTCATGCGGCCGGAGTCGTGGCGGTCTTGTCCGGATTGCCGGAGGCAAAAGTCCATGAATTCGAGGAAGCTTTCTCGCAGGCAGATTGCTATTTTAAGGCTGTGAGCATCGATCAAGTGCAGAAGAAGACTTTCGCAATGGACATGATGCTTGAGATCATGCTCCTGAGGCCCGGCTCATGATCAAGCGATGGGAGCTGCGGCCGGATCCCAGCGAACGGGACCCTGACAGGCATCGGCTTTTCGTGCGGGCCGCGGCCTCGGACCTGCAGGTGCTGGTGCGGCGCATCAGCGTGTCCTGCGGCCGTCCCAGGCGGGAGTCCGGGGACAAGGATTTCAATTACAGCCTGAGCCTTCCGGGAGGCAAGCCCGAGGTCCTCGAGAAGATACGGGCCGTGCTCAAAGCCCTGTGTCCTGGAGGCGCTGCGACTTCTCCTGCGCCGGCGCTTGCCCCGGATATCCGCGTTATCGAGCCCGTACGCCGGGAGGAGCCCTTGCCTGCGTCCGCGCCTTCTGTTCCGGCGTCCGTGCAGCCCCCTGCGTCTGCGGAATCCGCGGGCCAGTGGGGACCCGCCGTGCCTGCGGCGGCGCTTGCTCCTGCCGTGCAGCCCGTGGGCGCCGCCTGCGTCGCGCCGCGGCTGGACATGAATTTCGAGAACCTCATGGTCGGTTCATTCAACCGGTTCTCGCATGCCGTGGCGGCCTCCGTGGCTTCGAGTCCCGGCGAACTCTATAATCCTCTTTTTCTGGCCGGGCCCGCAGGTTCCGGCAAGACGCATCTCATTCATGCCGTAGCCAATCAGACGGCGGCTCAGCGTGCAGGCGCCGTGGTCTGGAGGACTTCAGGCCCGCGCCTGTCGGCCGCGGCCGCACAGGCTGCTCGATCCCAGAAGACCGCGGAACTCGAAGCCTTGGCCAAGGATTCCTGCGCCTTGTTCATCGACGATGTCCATCTCTTGGAGGTCCGGGAGGAGAGCACTGCGATCCTCTCGACGGTCCTGCATGCGTTCCTCGACAAGAGGCGGCAGGTCATGATGACCTCCGCGTATCCCGCCCGGCTCTTGGGCGGCCTGGAGCAGGCGCTGAAATTCCGTCTGGCCGCGGGCTGGTCCGGAGATTTGAAGACGCCCACCGCCGAAGTCCAGGCGGAGACGCTCACGCGGCTGTTCAAGGCCGCGGGCTGGGCCGTGGACTCCTCGGATGTGGAGGAGCTTCGCGGCCGCGTGAAGGGGAGTTGGAACGAGGCGCTCTGCGCGGTCCGCCGCGTGGGACGGCTCAGGGCCCTGCTGGAGGCCGTGCATCGGCCCGCGGGCCTGCGAGACCTCATCCCCGCGGTCGCTTCCGTTGACGCCGTGGAAGGCGTTCCGGATGAGGCGCAGCTGCGCGAGGTCCCGTCCGATGCGGGAGCGGGTCCGAAGCCGGTGGCGTTCCTGTATCCGACCGGAAAGGAGTCCGCCGCGGCCTGGCTCTTCTGGCGTCTTCATGAGGCGGCCAAGACCAATGGCTGGCCTTTCCCTTTCCGCCCGGGGTCCTTCATCGCCGTGGATCCGGCGCAGGTCTTCGGCGCGCCTTTTTCCGCAGCCGCGCGGCTCGATGGGACCGGCGCAGCCGCCGCGCTCATGATCGGGCCTCCGCCTGGGACCGACTTGGCGGGACGGGAGGAGGAGTTCCGGGGGGCGTTCTCTCATATTGTCTCGGAAAAGGGCTTGCCCGTGGCCTGGGTGTCGTATTCCCGGATGGCGGACACCGGGGTGCATCTGCGGGCCTATCTCGATCTGATGGAAGCGGCGGCGTGAGATTTTAAGCTACAATCGGGAAATCTGAGGAGGGACTCCATGAGAATGCAGGGAATGTTCGTCGTTGCGGCGTTGGCGATGTCTTTCGCGGCGGCCGGCTGTTCCAGCAAATACGTCAAGGGCGGACGCGTGGCCGACGACCTGAAGCAGGATATGGTGAAGGGGAGCTACATCGAGGTCATCGGCATCGGCGCCTCTGATCCGAGCCTTCCTTCCGAGACCCAGCGCAAGTCGCTGGCCCGGGACGCGGCCATCGTCAAGGCGCAGTATGAGCTGCTCACCCTGATCAAGGGCGTGCAGATCGAGGGCGGCGTCACCGTCCAGCGCGCTATGGAAACGGATTCCAAGATCCAAGCCACGGTCAATGAAGCTGTCCGGGGCGCGGAGATCATCCAGACCGAGTTCACCAAGGACGGCGGTGCGCTCGTGACCATGCGTCTGCCCAAGGCTCGCCTGGAGCAGATGATGGGCGTCAAGTTCAAGTAAGGTCTTGCTCAAAAAACTGCTGCTGCTGACGCTGGCCGCCGGAACGATCTGCGCCTGTTCCGGCGGCCGGCTCAGGCTCGGACGCACGGAGACCGGCGAGGTCGTGGAAGCGGAGGGGTGGGTCCCCTCCGACGCCAAGGACCTCGCGGGCACTCGTCAAAGGGCCTTGGCTGAAGCCCAGCGCAAAGCCGTGGAGCGAGTAGTCGGCGTTTATATCTCCGCCAAGACGCGCGTGGCGCAGGCCGTGGATGTCGATCAGAACATCCTCGCTCGGGTGGGCGGTTATATCCGCAAATACGACGTTCTTTCCGAAAAAGAAGAGAACGGGCTTTTCAAGACACGCATCAAGGCCGTGGTCCTCTACGACAAGATCGGGCAGGACCTCCGGAGGGCCGGATTGACGGGCGGCTCCGGTCCCGCGGGCAATCCCCGACTCGCGGTGCTCATTGCCACGATCGGAGAATATTCCGAGGCTACCGACGGGCGCGCGGCGCAGGGCGTGCGCCGCGGCTTCCTGGCTAAGAATTTCGAGGTCGTCGACCGCAACGATCCCGCGGCCTTCGGCAATCGCCGCAGCACGGACAGCGTGAGCGCGCTCGTCGTGGGCCGCGAGTTGAGCGCGGACCTCATCGTCCGCGGGGAAGCGCAGGCATATCCTTTGCAGGACCCGCGGCTGGGAGGATTCTTCTCCTATCGCGCGCGGGTGACGCTTGAGGTCCTGCGGCCTTCCGGCCAGGTGGTCGCGGCCAAGACCATGGAGGCCTCGGCCCTGGACCCGGCGCCGCAGATCGCGCAAGCCAAAGCCCTGGATACCGCGGGCCAGCTTGCGGGAGAGTCCTTGGCCGGGGAGCTCGCGGACATCCTGGCCGCGAGGACGAACGTGGTCCTGCGCGTGCGCGGACTGGGCATGGGCGCGCTGCAGAGATTCGAGGAAGACGTGCGGCTGCTGCCCGAGGTCGTGGACGTGACGCTCAGCTCTTTTGACCGGGAGCGCGGGGCCGAGCTTTCCGTGCGCACGAGCAGGATGTCCGGCGAAGAGCTGGCCGCGGAGATCCTGCGCATGCGCAAGTATTCCTGCATGGTCAACGCGGTCTCGGCCTATGAGGTCGATGTCGCCGTGACCGCGCAGTAAGTATCTTTGCCGAAGACCGTCCATGGGGCGGGAGGCGGATGTTCCGGTGCGGATGAAGCGGAGCGGGTCGGCTGTTTGGCTGCGTGCGTGGTCGGCGGCTTGCGCCTTGTTCGTCTTGGCGGGCTGCGCGGAGAAGCCCTTTCGCTATGCGGCTTCGGATCTGAGCGGGCGCCTGCAGTCTTCGACGGCCGTGCTCCCGTTCGACAACGCGAGCACGGACTTGGACGCGGAGAAGATCTGCCGGGAGGCGGTCATCCGCGAGTTGGAAGGACGCGGCTACCGCGTGGTCTCGAGGGAGGCGACGGACGCCGCGCTCAAGAGGATCGGCGTCACGGACGGCGGCCAGCTGCCGGCCTACAAGCCGCAGGAGCTGGGACGCGCGACCGGGACCCCGGGCCTGGTCTATGGGACGATCGAGGAATTCATGTCCCAGAACATCGGGGTGTATGCGAACCGCAAGGTCGTTTTGCGGCTGCGGTGGGTGGATGCGGATTCCGGAGAGAGGCTTTTTGAGGACGTGGGGACGGGCGCCTCGCGGGAGTTCTCGAAGCCGGAGAAGGCCACGGAGGCGTTTTTGAAGAACCTCGCGCGCAAGGCCGCGGACAAGGCGCGGGGGATATTTTTGAAGGCTGAGGCCGAGAAGGCTGCGGCGCAGGCCCTCAAGGAACTGCCAAGGAGGTAGCATGAGACGCATCCAGATGATGATGGTCGCAGCAACGGTGCTTTTGGGAGCCTGCGCTCCGAGGACGACGATCCGGCGCGAGCAGGCCGTGAGCGCCAACGTGACGGAGAAGGTGGACTCCAAACACACCGGCCCCAAGCGCCGCATCGGCGTGGTGGATTTCGAGAATAAGACGGCCTACGGCCAACAGCGCCTGGGCACCGCGGCCTCGGACATCCTCATCACCGAATTGACCAAGACCGGGAAGTTCGTGGTCGTCGAGCGCGACAAGCTCAACAAGATCATGGACGAGCAGAAGCTGCAGGCCTCGGGCGCCATCGATTCTCGCACCGTGGTGCAGGTCGGAAAGATCCTCGGCTTGAACGCCATCGTCACCGGCGCCATCAGCGAGTTCGGCGTGAAGACCGAGGGCAGCGAGTACATCGTGGTCCAGTCCAAGCGACAGACCGCGGAGGCGACCGTGGACATCCGCATCGTGGACGCGGAGACCGGGCAGGTGCTCTACGCGGACTCCGGCAAAGGACGAGCGGCCAGCGGCAAGGGCTCCTTCCTGGGCCTGGGCACTCGCGGCGGCTATGACGAGACGCTCGAGGGCAAGGCTCTGCGCGCGGCCATCGCCCAGTTCACCGAGAACATCGTCAGCCAGGTCAACAAGAAGCCCTGGTCCTGCCGCATCGCCGCGGTCAACGGCAATCTCGCCTACCTGAACGCCGGGCCGAATATGGGCGTGGAGAAGGGCATGGAACTCCACTGCGTCCATCTGGGCAAGGAGATCGTGGATCCCACCACCGGGCTCTCTCTCGGCAACGAAGAGGTCCAGGTCGGCAAGGTCAAGGTCAAGGGACCTCTAGGCGACACGGGCGAAGGCTCCGTAGCCGAGATCACCGAGGCGCGAGGCACGATCACCGCCAAGGACATCTGCCGGCTGGAAGAATAGTTCCGGACGACGCCGTATAAAGGAAGGGCCCGGCTTCGGCCGGGCCTTTCCTTTTGTTTTTTCGTTTGCGGTGGTAGGCACCGTAGTCGTCATTCCGGCGGAAGCCGGTGTCCATTTCGTCGTCGCCCCGGCGGAAGCCGGGGTCCAGCAACTCCTGGGTCCCGGCTTTCGCCGGGATGGGGTTTTGCTTTCGTCGGGATGACGAGGCGCAGGAGGAGGATGCGGCGCAGGGCGTTGAGGGAGGTCTTCAGGCGGACCCAGGGGTTGGCCGCGAGCTTGGACTTCCCCCATTTGCGGCTCTCATAGCGCACGTCGAATTCGAGGATCTTCACTCCTTTTCTGCGGCAGAGTTCCAGAAGATAGAGGTCATAGGTGAAATCCGCGGATTCTCCGCATGATGCCGGGATCAGCTCTCTGGCGAAGAGCTTGGGCATCGCGTTGATGTCCGCGGCCCTGGGAGGATGCTCCTGTCCGTCGAGCGTGATCGGCACGACTTGAAGTCCCAGTACGAGCTTGGCCAAGTGGTTATAGGACCAAGTCACCAAGCTGTCGGCCAAGGGGCGTCCGCTGCGGCGGCCCTTGACCAGCAGCCCGCGGCAAAAGTCTGCCGGGGACTGCGATCTTTCGGAAGCAGCTTGGTCCTTTTTGCGATAGAGGGCGTAGGCTTCCAGCACGTCTTCGGGCGGGCACTGCAGGTCCGCGTGGCTGAAGCACACGACAGGGGCGCGAGCCTGCTCCAAGCCGGTCTGGACTCCGTGTCCGTAGCCGATGTTCCGTTCGATCTTCACGCAGCGCGCGAACGCGTTATCCGGGCGCGCAAGCTCGGCCGTGAACACTTCGGCGGAGCCGTCGGTGGAGCCGTTGTCTACGAGGATCAACTCCAGGTCCGCTTGCCGGGCCAGGGGACGGAAGCGCTCCAGGATGTCCCGGATGTTGCCGGCTTCGTTGTAGCAGGGTAGCACGACCGAGAGTTCGGGCATCATGGACAGAGGGGCTCGTGGCGCATCACGAGCCCTTAGCGTTTGACCGCGGCATTGAGCAGGACCAGGAAGACGAGCTGATCGAGGCCTTGGAGGTCCGCGAGCCAGACGGGTTTGTTTTCGAGCAGGTCTTCGAGGTCCGGGACGAGCCGGTAGGCGATGTCCCGCACGGCCTGTGCCGAGAGCGTGCCTTCGGCTTCGAGGATCTGGCGCTGGAGATTGGGCTCCATGGACCACTCGGCATGCAGGGTCTTGGGGCTCTGCCGGTCGAGTTCATCAAGGAGGTCTTCCATCTCCACGATGGAACTCGATACGCTGTGGCGCACGCGCAAGGGCAGTTCTCCTTTCGTCGTCTTCGGGTCCGCCGCATCCGCGGGCAGGTACTGGATCGTCCAGTGCGCGAATTGGGCCTGAGGCCGGATATAGCTCTCGGAGTCCGGCCTGCGGCGTTCGATCTCGTGGAGGATCTTCTCTTGCGAGTGCCCGCGCTTGGCCGCGTCTCGCTGGAGCTTCCAATGCTGCCGCAGAGCCTCGTCGGTGTCCAGGAAGACGCGGATATCGAAGGCCTCGCGCATGCGGGGGAACACGAAGGGATGCAGGCCCGCGAAGAGGATGAAGCGGTTGGGATGCACGGGGACCGAGGGGCTGAACTCTCCCGTGGAGTGATCGTAGACCGGCTTGATGATCTCCTGCTTGTTCTTGAGCCGGTGCAGATGCTCGGTGGGCTGCCGGACGTAGTTCGAGCGGGGGTGCAGATGCGTTTTCAGGTCCCAGGCCGCGTCGCCCCGCGGCCAGCGATGGTAGTCGTCTCCATGGAGGCTCACGGTGTTCTCCTCTCCGAGGAGCAGGACGATCGCGCGGGCCAGGGTATGCTTCCCGGAGCCGGAGTCTCCTCCGATGCCCACGGCCAGGGGCTTTCGCTCCACGCGGTAGTGTCCATAGGCCTTGATCCCGATGCGGTAGATCCAGATCGCCACCAGGGCCAGGGAGGTCTGCATCAGGGTAAACGACAAGTCCCGCGCATGCGCCAGATGCGGCAGGGCATAGTCCTGGCTGGGGATCATCCCCACCGGCGAGAAGAGGGGCGTATATAGGAAATAGGCCGCATTGTATATCCAGAAGGGGAGGTAGGATGTCACTCCCTGCCGGATGAGGAAGAAGCAAAGGAACGGGACGCACCAATAGCTCCAGCCGGGCATGGGCGGGACCAGCACGATGAGGAGCGTGTACATCAGGCCGGTATAAAGGAGGAGCAGGTCCCGCGTGATGCGCTCGTAGGAGAAGAAGTGCAGCACCAAGGCGCAGATTGCGGCCGGGCATAGGAGCACGCGCATCCCCAGGGGGAAGGGCCAGGCCACATCATAGATCCAGCGCGCTTCTTTGGCGCCCAGGACGAGGGTCCGGTAGCCTTCGCTTCCGAGCGCCGGGCCGATGAGCACGGCCGATACCGCGGCCAAGGCCGCCGCGAAAGTCAGCACGGCCTTCTTCTTTTCCGAGGAGGGGGAGCCTTTGAACAGGAACCAGCCGATGAGGGGCGCGGCGGCCGCGACATGGAACTTTGCGGCGATGCCCACGGCCAGCCAGAGCCCGGCCCAGCCCGGGCGGGACTTCAGGGCCATGTAGAGGCTGATGAAGAGGAAGGCCGTGGGGATGGCGTCGATCTGGCCGTGGATGTAGTTGATGTAGAAGAGGATGGGCGAGCACCAGTAGAGGTTGAGCACGGAGCGCCAGCGCGTCTCGAAGAAGCGGCAGAGGATGAGATAGATGGCCAAATCCGCGGCCAGCATGGGCAGGCGCATGAGGAGCAGTTCGACGTTCCAGGGGATGTTCTGCGACCCGCCGAATAGGAGCGCGCCCAGGGCCTGCGCCGGGGTCAGCACGGCCAGCATGGTCGAGGAATAAGGGAAGGCGTCGAGCACGCCCAGGCGCAGGTAGTGCGTCCAGGGGTCCGAGAACCCCGAGTCCGTGAAATAGCGGACGAAAGGGATGAAGAGGTCTTTGAGGAAATGTCCCGCGAAGAACGAGCCGCAGAGCAGCTTGAGCCCGAGCGCGGCCAGGAACAAGGGGTGTTCTAAGTAGCGGCGGTGCTTGGACCAGAGGCGATGCAGAGCGGAAGGGATCATGCCGGGACTCCTAGGAAATAACCGTGCCAGTAGGAGAATTCCGCCAAGGCCTGCGGGCTTCCCCAATTCAGATAGGACTGAGACTCGAAGCAGCGGACATCCAGGCCGCGCTCGATGCAGACCTCGACGACCGAGTCCAGGTAGCGTTCTCCGCCTACGCGGACGTCGCGGGCCAGGAGCGCGCGCAGGTTCTCTTCGAGCAGGGCGGCGGTGCGGAAATAGAAAGTGCCCACCAGAACGAGGTCCTTCTGGGGCGTGGGGCTCAAGGGCTTCTTGACGGAGACCTTGCGGATGCGTCCCTCAGGGCCGGCGTCGATGTAGGCGAAGCTCTCCGGCGTGCGGCGCGCGCCGGGGTAGCCGCGCTGTCCCACCACGACTACGTCCGGGGCTTGGGCCAGCAGGCGTTCCCAGGCTTTCGGGTCCCAGAGCAATCCGTGATCGCAGGAGGAGACCAGGACGGACTCCTGTGCGCGGAGTTCTCGAAGAGCCTCAAGCGTGGTGTCGGCCTGGCCTTGCGTGGGAGCGTCGAGGACCGTGAGCTTGGCGTCGGGATCGGCCTTGCGCACGGGCTCTTCGAGCTCGCGGCGAAGGACCAGCACGGGCTCCTCCTTCTTGCAGGGCAGGAACCTTCGCGCGGAAAGGAACATCGGCCGTCCTTGCACCGGGATCAGGGGCTTGGGAAGCTCTTGTTCTTTGAAGCGCGAGCCGTGCCCGGCCATGGGCATGGCGAGCCTGGGCCCTTCGGAGTCTTCCGGCGGGCTCCAGCGGGCGAGGAACTCGAAGGTCCGATGCCAGTACAGATAATCCTCAAGGTCCTGCGGCGTGCCCCATTGGAGGAAATAAGGGATCTCGTAGACGCGGACGTCGCGTCCGTCGCGGAGCATCGGGTCGTAGACCATGCTCATGTAGTACTCGCCTTGGACCTTCAGGTCTTCATCCACGGCCCTGCGGCAATAATCCTTGAGCATGCGTCCGCTGGAGAAATAGTAGCTGCCCGAGGAGGCGTACTCCTGCATCCGGTCCGGCGTGAAGTGGCCTTTCTCGCGGATCTCGAGCACGCGGCCGCCTTCCTCGCGGCAGTAGGCGTAGAGCGTCTTGCCGAGCGAGTGGGGGTGGAATCCCTTGTAGCAGAGCACGGCGCCCTCGCAGGCCGTGCGGCGGGTGAAATCCAGGAATCGGGCCGGGTCCCAGGAGAAGGCGAAGTCGCAGTAGTTGACCAGTGTGGGCAGATCGTCGTCGATGAGTCCCTCGGCGGCGAGCACCGCGTGCACGGGCCCGCGCTTGTGCGCGGGGATGGCCTTGATCTCCGCCTCCGGGACGAGCTCGCGCAGCACGTTCTTCAAGGGCGTGTCGCGCAGATGATCCTCGCTGCACACGAACACGAATCTCCAGTCGCGCGGGAATGCATCGAGCAGCCGGGCGATCACGGGACGCCCCGCGACGTCCAAGAGGGGCTTCGGGTCCTTGTAGCCCGCATCCAGGAAGCGCTGCCCGATGCCGGACATGGGGATGACGACCTGCATCGGCACGCTCCGAACTATTTCGCCTTCCGGTCGGCTTCTGCCGCGGGCGGGTAGAGTCATGGCGTGCTCCGCATGCGCAATTTTTCCAGGGTCAGGCCCTTGATGGCCGCGACCATGGCCGGCGGCAAAGGCCGCAGGCGGGTCTTGCGGCCGGCGGCGAGCGTGGAGACCAGGGCTTGAGCATATGCGACCTCGGCCTTGTCGCGCGACTCCTGCGGCGTGCGCGCACGCAGAAGGATGTGCCGCTTTCCGCAAACGAGCAGGTCCGCGGAGGACCGGCTCCAAAGATCGAAGTACACGGCGAAATCCGGGAACCAGGGCCGCGTGCTCATTCGGAAGTCCGGCCAGGCGCAGAAGCAGAGTTCCTGCCAGGAGCCTTGGGCCGAGTCCGCCGGGAGCGCGCAGCTTCCTTGTGCGCGGCAGAGTCCGGCTTTCCGCGGCATGGGATAACGGCGAAGTTTGAAGTCCGCGCGCAGGCGGCGCTCGAGTTCCTCCGAGAGATTCAGGATCTCCTGCGCCGTGTCCGCGGCCCAGACCAAGCCGTGATTATTCAGCACCCAAAGAGCCGTTCCGCCGGAATCTCCGGTTGGCCGGTCCGCGGTTTGTATCCGGAGCGTCAGGTCCAGTCCCGGCATGCAGGCCGGGATGAAGCCGACGCGCGTGCGGGTTCCGAGCGCTTGCGCGATCCTTTTCCGCGCGATTTTTTCAGGCAGAAGGCCGAGCAGGAGGCTGCCCACGCTGTGGGTATGCGCTACGTAAGTCGAGGACAGGGCCGCGTGGAATCCCGTTTCCATGGAGACCCGCGCGCCCGGACTTTTCCCGGAGCGGGTCAAAAGGCGGGTGTAGGCGCTCATGCGCGCGGCCTGTGAGCGCAGGGATTCCAGCGAGGCCAAGCCCCGGCGGAGCGCATCGAGGTCTGCCGAGGCGATGCCGCGCTTCATGGAGAGTTCTTCGAGCCGCACGCCCGAGGCTTTGACCAGGAGGCGTTCGCTCGGGAGCTTCACGGAGATGTTTCCGCCCGCGGCTTGCACCAGGAGCGGGTCCTTGCCGAGCCTGCGGGCAAGGCTCAGGAGTCCAACGATGAGCGCGGAGTCTTCGGCCTTCGAGCAGGAGCAGCAGCAGGAACCGGTCATCTAGGAGCGCGTCCGACGCTTATTTACATTATCCACTTCGTCATTGCGGCGCAAGCCTTGGCTCCGGTCGTCATTCCGGTGCAATCCGTAGTTAAGGTCGTCATCCCGGCGAAAGCCGGGACCCAGCAACAGCCGTTGATTCGTAATCCTGGACCCCGGCTTTCGCCGGGGCGACGATAATCCGTCATCCCGGCGAAAGCCGGGACCTAGGAGCGAGGGGAGGTCTTCGAGGCTTCTCAGGATGAAGATGCCGGGTGAAGGCTTTCGGCGCAGGTCTTTGCCGCGAAGATAGGCGGCCTGCATGCCGGCCTTGCGCGCTCCGAGCACGTCCGCCTCCCAGGAGTTGCCGACCATCAGGGCCTCTTGCGGCAGGCAGCCGGCTCTGCGGCAGGCTTCGCGGAAGATGAGCCGGTGGGGCTTTTCCACTCCGGCTTCCTCGGAGGTGACCAGGACTGGGAAGATCCGCCCGTGGGGGTCGATGCGCGCGAGCTTTCTCAACTGGGTCGCGCAGACCTGATTGGTGATGATGCCCAGCGTGTATTCGCGCGCCAGGCTTTTGGCCATTGCCGCTGTTTTGGGAGCGCGGATGAGGGCCCAGCAGGTGTCGTAGGCGCGCATGAGCTCCAAGGTGAGCGCGGGGTCCTGGCGTCCTTCCAGAAGTTCCACGGCCCGCTTGAGATAGAGGAGGCGGCTGCGCGCGGCAGGACGCGGTCCCAACAGGCCTTTCACATCCTTGCGCGCCTGGAGGCAGGTCTTCAGGAAGGCGGGCCAGGTGATCGGAGAATGCCGCTGATAAGATCGCCATGCGGCTTGAAGGCCGCGCAAATAGACCGGCTCCGCCGGGAAAAGGGTGTCGTCGAGATCGAAGAAAATAGCTCTTATCGCCACAGTTCAGGGTGCTTGGTGCAGACCGCGTCCGCATGAGCGGCCAGGGGTTTGAAGAGCGCGATGCTTTCCTTCGGATAACCTTCGAGTTCCGGGGAGACCAGGCAGACCTTGAAGTCCTTGCGCAGTTCCCGCGCGGTCTTCGCGGAAGGCGGACGGCCCTCGAAGCAGTCCAGCCATGCCCATTGGGCGCGGCCTTTAAACGGCCCGAGGGATTCGGCCGGCTCGTATTCCGAGACGCGCAAGGCCAAGCGGCCCTCATTCTGCCGGAGGGCCAATCGCACCGCGGAGGGCAGGCTCAGGTCGAGGAAGAAGAAGCGTTTCAGGCCGTTCTGCGCGAGGATGGCGAGGATCTCTTTGTCGAGTCCGTCTTCTTTCGTGTTGAGGATGAGCAGGCGCTCGCGCCGGGTGCGCGCGTAGAGGGCCGCGAAGTCCGAGAACAAGGGGCCCTCGGCATGGGGTTCATGGTGGAGGATCAGGCGTCCGCCGCGGGAACGGATGTCGATCTCCGCGCCCAGCTCCGGCGCAAGCCGGCTGAGCGCGTCCAGCGTATTGATCCGATGGGCGATGATCTCCATGGCTTTCCAGGCTGGCCGTGAGTTTATCATATCCCTCCGCGCGCGGGAGTTCCCGGCGGTCGGGATGGAACTTTTTCGCGTCGGATTCGTAATCATGGGCATGCTTGCGCGTCTTTTTTCAGCGGCGGTGCAGGGAATCGACGGCCGCGTCGTGAGGGTGGAACTCGACCTTGCCAACGGTCTGCCCACCTTCACCACCGTGGGGCTGCCCGACTGCTCCGTGCGCGAGGCGCGCGAGCGCGTGGTCTCCGCGATCCGCAACTCCTCCTATGAGTTCCCGGGACGCCGCATCACGGTCAATCTCGCGCCGGCGCAGATGCGCAAGGCCGGCACGCACTTCGACCTGCCCATCGCGGCCAAATTCCCGGAGGGAAATAAGCATGACCGAAATTGAAATTCGAGCGCTCATTTCCGGCGGGGAATCTCTCGATGTCGAGTTTAAGGGAGAGGAACGGCGGCCTCTGAGCGACGGCGACCTGATTGACGCGGTCGTTTGCCTCGCCAATCGTTCCGGCGACCGGCCCGGTTATGTTTTTCTCGGAGTGGAAGATGACGGACGCATCACGGGCGCACGCCCGCGCCATGGGGAGGGCAATACCGATCCATCGCGTGTCCAGGCCTTGATTTCAGGCCGCACTCGACCTTCCGTAAGCGTCCAGGTATCGCTTCACGAAATCGACGGGAAACCCGTCCTCGTCATTCGGATCCCTCCGCTCCGGCTCCCGGTAGGAACTACGGACGGCAAGTATCTGCGTCGCGCGTTGGGCGGTGACGGAAAGCCTGCATGTCTTCCGTTCCATTTCCACGAAATGCAGTCGCTCCAATCCAGCCGCGGTGTTCTGGATTATACGGCTGCCGGTGCGTCCGAGGCGACATGGCAGGACCTTGACCCATTGGAGTTCGAGCGGTTCCGTCGACGCATTCGGGAAAGTCAGGGACGCGGTGACGCCGCCTTGCAGGATTTGCCCGACATTGAACTGGCGAAGGCGTTGGGCGCGGTCGAAGCCAACGGCGCTGTGAGGGTTATCCGAGTCATGGGGCTCTTGCTGTTCGGTCGGGAAGAGGCGCTGCACCGCCATCTTCCTACCCACGAAGCCGCGTTCCAGGCGCTTCAAGGCATGGATGTGAAGGTGAACGACTTTTTTCGCTGGCCTTTGATCCGTCTCATGGATGAAATTGAAGCGCGTTTCCGCGCACGGAGCCAGGAGGCCGAATTGATGGTCGGCATGCTGCGCGTCGGCGTACCTGACTATCCTGAGCGGGCCGTCCGGGAAGCCGTGGCGAACGCCTTCATCCACCGCGATTATACCCGGCTCGGAGCCGTCCACATCCAATGGCATGCCGACCGCATTGACATCTCCAATCCCGGAGGCTTTCCCGAAGGGGTCAGGCTGGACAACTTGCTGGTTACGGCGCCTCGTCCCCGCAACCCTCTTCTTGCGGACGCCTTCAAACGTGCCGGAATCGTCGAGCGGACAGCCCGTGGAATAGACACGATCTTCTACGAGCAGTTGAGGAACGGACGGCCCGTTCCGTCGTATGACCGCACTACCGATACCGACGTGATGCTTGTTATTCCTGGCGGGAAAGCCAACTTGGATTTCGCCCGGCTTGTGACGGAGGAAAGCCGCGCAGATCGGCCGCTGCGACTCGATGATTTGCTTGTCCTCAACCGGATATGGATCGACCGGCAAATAGACGCGGCCACGGTTGCTGTGCTCATCCAGAAAACGGAAGGAGAGGCGCGCTCGACGCTCCAGAGGCTTGTGGAGGCCGGGCTGGTCGAGTCGCGTGGGGAGAAGAAAGGGCGTTTATACCACCTTTCAGCTGCGACCTACCGGCGCTTGGGCGAGAAGGCCGCTTATGTGCGGCAACGCGGTTTCGAACCGCTTCAGCAAGAGCAGATGATTGTTCAGTTTATTGAGAAACATGGCCGCATCACCCGCGCAGAAGCCGCCGACCTCTGCAAGCTCGGGGTACGTCAGGCAGGACATCTGCTGGCCAAGCTTGTCAAAGCAGAAAAGATCAAGCTGCATGGCACGAGAAAAGGGGCGTGGTATGAACTTCGGTCATAAATATGACCATGGCTATAAAATATATAACCGTGGCTATATATTTGACGGTCCGGTGCATCAGCGCTGTGTCTAGCCGGGTTGCACTCCTTCGGCTTCGCTAAAATTCTCGTCCCTCCAAATCCAAGGAGCGGTACTGCAAAGCCTCCGCGACATGCCGGCGATCCACCTGCTTGGAATTTTCCATGTCTGCGATCGTTCGAGCGACCCGAAGGAGACGGTCCAGCCCGCGCGCGGAGAGACGGTTCTTTTGTGCAGCTGTTTCCACCAACGCCAAACCGCTGGAGTTCGGCATGCAGAATTTACGCACTGCCGCGTATCCAAGACGCGCATTCAGCGTTTCTCCGGTCTCGTCGTAACGGGCCAAAGCTTCGGCGCGGGCTTTCAGTACCCGCTCCCGCACCACGGCCGATGATTCCGGTGAAGGACCGGGATGAGTCATCCATTCGGAAAAAGGAAGAGGGCTCAGTTCCACTCTCAAATCCATGCGATCCAGTAAAGGTCCGGAAATCTGGGATCGATAACGCCTTATTGCCGGCTCGGAACAACGACACCGGCTCGGGAGCGTCCCCAGTTTTCCGCAGGGACACAAGTTCATCGCGGCAACGAGGGTGAAGTCGGAGGGATAGGTCACGGATTCCCGTAACCGCGAAATCGTGACGCAGCGATCCTCCAACGGCTGGCGAAGCGTTTCCAACGAGTCCCGGCCGAATTCGGGCCACTCGTCCATGAAAAGCACTCCGCAATGCGCCAAGGTGACTTCTCCAGGCTTGCAGCGCGCGCTGCCTCCGATGAGCGCGGTAGGCGTCGTGGTATGGTGAGGCGCTCTAAACGGTCTATTTCTCATGATGCCGACTCCAGGGCCGAGCAAGCCGCAGACGGAATAAATCCTCATCACTTCCAACGATTCGTCGGACGTCAGCGGAGGCAAAATTCCCGTCAACCGGCGAGCCAGCATGGACTTCCCCGTGCCCGGCGTTCCCATCATGAGCAGGTTGTGCCCGCCGGCCGCGGCGATCTCCAAAGCGCGACGGGCCAGAGCTTGTCCTCGAACTTCGTTCATGTCCTGGATTTCATCCTCTTTTGTTGCACCGCTGTTTGCGGCTTCTTCGCTCTCCAGGTTCTCCTGCGGAGCACACCCTCTCAATAGTTCCGACGCCTCCCGCAATGAAGAGACGCCATAGGACTCGATTCCGGGAACGGCTCTGGCTTCCCGAAGATTCTCACGAGGAACCACGATCCCTTGCATGCCGTGGTTTTTGGCGGATGTCGTCATGGGGAGTACGCCGGATACCGGACGAACCGAGCCGTCGAGAGCCAGTTCTCCCACGAAACACAAGACAGATGATCTGCTCTGCATAGGAATTTGCTCGGAAGCCATGAGCGCGCCGAGTCCTATCGGAAGATCGAATTGCGTTCCGCCTTTGCGCAGTTCGGCCGGAGCGAGGTTGACCGTGATTCGGCGGCCGGGGAACTCGAATCCAGAGTTGCGCACGGCCGAAACCACGCGTTCGCGTGCCTCCCGGACGGAGCTGTCCGGCAGTCCTACGGTGGTGAAAGTAGGCAGACCATTGACCAGATCGAGTTCCACCCGCACCATGAACCCGTCGATTCCTCGGATCCCCGCGGACCAGACTTTAGAGAGCATGGTTGCCTCTTAATGTCCTTGAATGCGCCAATTCCATGCGGCATGTTCGGGCATACCATCAAGTACGAATGAGGGAGAGAAAAGTTCCCATTTCCCGTTACGTGAAGAGGGAGGCGTGAGTGCTGAATATGGCGGATGAGAATGGTAAAATTACTTCCGGACGGAGGGGAAGGCCCCGCACTTGGATTACATTTATCTGGAAAGACTCAAAAAGCATCCTGCTTGGCGGCTGTTGAGCGCCGACTCCGCGCCGCTCATTGTCAGTTTCTTGGACCAAGCCTTTCTGGAGTCCAATGCGCGTTCCTATCCGCAGACTCTTCTGGTTTCGAGACTCGATGACTACCTGTTCCGTCTAAACGAACAGATTGGGAATAAGTATCCGCGTACGGCTCATGAGTACCTGGATGAATGGGCCCGAGGGGAGAACGCCTACCTGCGAAAATACTATCCCGCCAAGGGTGACGAGCCTGAATTCGACCTGACTCCCGCCACTGAAAAAGCCATCGAGTGGCTGCGCAGCCTGGAACAAAAGCCTTTTGTCGGCACGGAATCACGGCTCCTGAGCATCTTCCAATTGCTGCGGGAGGTGATTCAATCCACCGAGACGGACCCTGCGGCTCGACTGGCCGCTCTTGAAAAACGCAAGGCCGAGCTTGAGGAAGAGATTCGCAATCTCCGAGCGGGCCGGCCGGTGTCCTACGACCCCACGCAGGTCAAAGAACGCTACCTTCAAATCGAGGATTCAGCGCGACGATTGCTGGCGGATTTCAGGCAGGTTGAGGAAAACTTCCGACAGCTTGATCGGTCTGCCCGGGAAACAATCGCCGTCAGCGACAAGAGCAAAGGGCAACTCCTGGACGATATTTTCGGCAAAGAAGACGCCATCGCATCGTCGGATGAAGGGCGAAGCTTCCGTGCCTTTTGGGAGTTTCTCATGTCGCCGGCACGCCAGGATGAGTTGCAGGAAATGGCGCGCAAGCTCGTCGCGCTGGAGGAGGTCAAGGCTCTCTCCCCCGACGATCTGCTCGTGCGTTTTAAATATCGGCTGATGGATGCCGGGGAGAAGGTGAGGAAAACCTCCGCTTCCCTGGCGGAACACTTGAGGAGGTTCTTGGAAGGGCAAGCGTGGCTCGAGAACCGAAGAATCATGGAGTTCATTCGTTCCATCGAGAAACAGGCGGTGGAACTCAAGACGTCGCCGCCTCGGGATTCTGCGTTTACCCGGATCGATGACGTTCGGCCCGACCTTGACCTGACCATGGCCCGCGGCTTGTTCGATCAATCCAAGCATGGGAAGACCCTCCTGGAAAATGTCCAGGTAATCGAGGGGGAAGGCAATTTTGAGAGTGACGCTTTGTATGATATTCACTTCGTCGATGAAGTCGAACTTCGCCGACGGCTCGATGAGGCTTTGGGCGAAGACTCGCAAATTACCCTCGGCGATGTTTGCACCCTTTTCCCTCTCGAAAAAGGGTTGAGCGAGTTGTTGACGTATCTGAACATCGGCGCGAAGGACGACAAGGTCCTGATTGACGACGATTTCCGGCAGACTGTTTCCTGGCGCGACCCCCAGGGCCGGGAAAAGAGCGCGGACATTCCCCGCGTTATTTTTGTCCGGGAGAAGGCCTATGATGACGCCTGATTTTCCTGCTTCGGATGCGTCGGTTGAAGCGCCCAAGACGCCGCGCCTTCCTCCGGTTCTCATCTATCTCTTGAAAGGGGTCCTATATCGAGATCAGCATCCCCTTGTATGGCATGATCTTGAGGCTCTTGAGGGCAAGGCGGCCGATTATTTCAAGACTATCGGATTGGACCTGACGGTGGATGAGGCCGAAGGCTTCGCGTACCTGAAGCAAGCTCCATTGGAGGAAGATGACGCGATGCCGCGGCTGATTCCACGTCGGCCGCTGAGCTATCCCGTGAGCGTCCTCTGCGTTCTCCTGCGCAAGAAAATGGTCGAGGCGGATGCGGGCGGCGGGGTCGGGAACCGGGTGGTATTAACGAGGGAACAGATTGTCGATATGATGCGCGTTTTCTCTCCGCAGCGGGCGGACGAAGCTTTTACTGAGGACCAAATCGAGGCGCACATTCGCAAGGCCGTGGAGCTGGATTTGTTGAAACCGTTAAAATCAGATCCGCCGGCATACGAAGTCCGTCCCATCATCAAGGCTCTGGTGGATGCGGATTGGCTGCAGAATCTGGATGAGAAAATCAGGGCTTATCAGGAACATGGAAACACCGTCTCTTGATTTTCAGCCGTCCGATGAGAGGGCGGGATTCCGCCTTCACCGGTTCGAGACGCTGAACTGGGGGACGTTCCACAGGCACGTCTGGAAGATGGAACCCCAGGGCCACAATGCCCTCCTGACAGGAGACATCGGCTCCGGCAAGTCCACGCTGGTGGATGCGCTGACGACCCTGCTCGTTCCCGCCCAGCACATCATCTACAACCAGGCGGCGGGAGCGGTTCGCCGTGAACGGAACCTTCTCTCTTACGTCAAGGGATACTACAAGAGCGAAAAGGACCATGCCAGGTTCGCGGCGCGGGCGGTTTCCCTGCGGCAGGATGACAGTTACAGCGTAATCCTGGGCTATTTCTTCAACGAGGGCTACGTGCAAGGCGTCACGCTGGCCCAGGTGTTCTGGACCAAGGGCGACAACGCCCAGCCGGAACGATTCTACGTGGTCGCCGACCGCCCCTTGTCCATCGCCAAGGAGTTCAGCGACTTCGGCAAGGAACTCCCCGATCTGCGCAAACGCCTCCGGAAGGACGGCGTTCTAATATTCGATTCCTTCGCCCAATACGCTCAGGAATTCCGCCGTCGGATGGATATCCGCAGCGATCAGGCTCTGGAGCTTTTCTATCAGACAGTATCTCTCAAATCCGTAGGCAACTTGACTGATTTCGTCCGCGAACACATGTTGGATGAGCCCCAGGTGAAGGACCGTCTCGAGGAAATCCGACGGAACTTCGACAACCTCAACCGAGCTCACATGGCCGTGGTGAAGGCCAAAGACCAGATCGGCCGTCTGGAACCGTTGGTGGCGGACTGCGACCGTTGCACCCGGATTGAAACGGAGATGAGCGAACTCGTCCGGGGAAGAGAAGCCCTGCATGCCTTTTTCGACGCCAAGAAGGCCGCCCTCTTGGATGACCGGATCGGCCGCCTGGAGCGGGAGCGAGATACGCTCTCCGACCGGTTGGCGCAAGGCCAGGAAACGATCAATGGGTTGCGCCGCCGCAAGACCGAGTTGCAGCGCAGCATCATCGAAAGCGGCGGCGGCAGACTCGATACTTTGTCCCAAGAGATCGAGCGCCTCGAGCATGAGCGCCGGGATAGGGAGGAACGCGAAAAACGATATGCCGGCCTCTGCGAAGGCCTATCCCTGCCGAACGCTGGAGATATCGAGGCCTTTCACTCCAATAAGTCTCGGGCGGAAGAACTGCGCGCCGCAGCTGAGGCGGGAAAAAACCAAGCGGACGCGGAGAAGGTGGGCATCGAGGTCCGACGCAGCAAACGGAAGGAGCAGGCGGACGGCCTGGATCGGGAATTGACGTCCTTGAGGGGACGCACCTCCAACATCCCCAGGGATGCCATGGAGCTTCGCAGGCGTCTGTGCGAAGAGTTGTCGCTGCAGGAGGAAGCTCTGCCCTTTGCCGGAGAACTCCTGCAGGTAAAATCGGAACACACCGCATGGGAGGGTGCCCTCGAGCGAGTCCTGCGGGGATTGGGTCTGAGCATGCTCGTTCCGGAAGAATCGTATTCGGAAGTGGCGAAATACGTCGATAGGACCCACCTGGGAAGCAGGCTTGTCTATTTCCGAGTGAAAGACGAAGCGGGGCGCCTGCCGCAAAGAGCAACGGACCGCCGACAACTCAGCCACAAAGTGGAGATCAAACCGGATACTCGTTTCAAAGAATGGCTGGAGCAAGAACTGATTCATCGTTTCGATTACGCCTGCTGCGAGACATTGGAGGATTTCCAACGGGAAACCAAGGCTTTGACGCATCAGGGCCAAGTCAAGAGCCAAGGACGACGTCATGAGAAGGACGATCGTTTCCATCTGGATGACCGCTCGCACTATGTCCTCGGCTGGAGCAACGAGGGAAAGATCCAGACATTTGAGGAGCGGCTTTCTCTGCTGGTGGAGGATGAGAAGGCGGACCTTTCCGTTCTGGACGCGCTCATCCAATGTCTGCGGGAACTGGAGTCCCGACGCGACGCAACCGGGCATGTGCTGCATTTCCGGGATTTTCAGGAGATCGACTGGCGGTCCTCGGCCCGCGCCATCGCGGATTTGACGGAGGAGAAGAAGCGCATCACCGAAGGTTCCGACGTATTGCGCAAGCTCCAGTCATCCCTGACCGAGGTCGAATCACAACTCGACCAGACGGAAACGCTCGTAAAGAAAGAACACGGCGAAAAGGTTCTCGCAGACGACAGGCTCTCGCGAACGCAGGCGCTGAAAGCCGAGGCCTTGGCGGTTCTGGGCCGGTTGCCGGAACAGGAACGCGTCGAACTATTTCCGCGGCTTGAGCAACTGCAGCCGGAGGCGTTAGGAGACCGGAAGCTGACGGTCGAAAGTTGCGACAACTGCCAGACGGATATGCGCCAATGGCTCCAGGCCCGTCTTGACGCCGAGGGGAAGCGGCGGATGGGTCTGCGCGAGAAGATCGTGCAGCAGATGCAGGCTTACAAGGCGGCGTATCCTTTGGAGACTCGTGAAGTGGACAGCCGGTGGGAGGCAGCCGATGAGTTTCGGCTGATGCTCCGTCGCTTCCGCGAGGAGGATCTTCCGCGGCACGAGGAGAAATTCAAGAAATTGCTCAATGAGGGGACCATCAACGATATCGCCCTCTTCCAAAACCAGCTTGAAAAAGAACGCCAAGATATTCAGGAGAAAATCGCCCGCATCAATGAGTCGCTCCGCGGCATCGATTACAACCCGGGGACATTCATTGAATTGGTGCTCGACCGCGCGCCCGACGCCGAGATCGGCGAATTCCGAAAAGAGCTGCGGGCGTGTTTAGGCGAAACGTTGGCCGGCGGGGACGGCGCGGTTTACACCGAGCACAAGTTCCTGCAGGTCAAGACGCTCATCGACCGGTTCAACGGCCGGGAAGGCCTGTCCGAAGTGGACCAGAAGTGGACCCAAAAGGTGACCGACGTTCGCAACTGGTGCGAGTTCCTCGTCAACGAAAAGTGGACGGAAAACGATGAGGTCAAGGAAACATACTCGGACTCCTCCGGCAAGTCCGGCGGGCAGAAAGAAAAGCTGGCTTACACGATTCTAGCCTCCGCTCTCGCATATCAGTTCGGCCTGGGTTGGGATGACCGCCGATCCCGCGCTTTCCGCTTCGTCATGATCGATGAAGCCTTCGGCCGCGGTTCGGATGAATCGGCCCGTTATGCTTTGAACCTCTTCCAAAAACTCAATCTCCAGTTGCTCGTAGTGACTCCGCTCCAGAAGATACACATCATCGAGGACTTCGTGCGGTCCGTCCACTTCGTTCATAGCTCGGACGGGAAGACCTCGATGCTCAAGAATCTCAGCATCGAGCAATACCGCGAGGAGCGCTCGCTCCGCCGCCAGCCGCCGGAAACCCGGTGATGACGCCCGAAGATGTCCGTGAAAAGGCGCTCAAACTCTGGAACAGCCAGAAGATTCAGCGCGCCCATTTGGAGGGCCGATCGTTGTTTCCTTGGGAAATCCCGGTACCCAAGCCCGCAGCTAAGGTTCTGGCAGCGACCTTTTCTAACGTAAGAGATGAGGTTCGGCTCCTGCGCGAGAACAGCAAGGATGTCCTTGGCCATGGCTACAGGGTGGAGTATCAGAGGGTAATCCATCGCCGTCTGGGAGATCAATCGCTTCCCAATCGGGTGGTGCTGGATTCCCTGGAAGATTTTCTGCAATTGACCGGCAAGCGAAAGGAATTCCAGCGCTTCGTCGAATTGAGCGCGACGATCCTCACGGCGCAGCAGGAATTGCAGTCTTTTCTGATTCGGCGGCCTTCCGTGGTCCTGGAGCATGCGGACGACTGGATGCGGTTGCTGGCTGTGTGCCGTTATTTTTTAGGCCATTCGAAGCCGGACCTTTATCTTCGGCAGCTGGAGATTCCGGGTGTTCACACGAAGTTCATCGAGGGCCGCCGCGCGATTCTCGCGGAGTTGCTGGAAACCGTTTTGCACACGGAGTCCAAAGTTCCAGGAATCACCGGCCTGTCGGATCACGGCTTCGAGCGGCGGTTCGGATTGCGGATCGAAGTCCCAACGATCCGGTTTCGTTTGCTGGATTCAACCTGTTCTCTTGGCGGGTTGACGGACGCGAGCGTTCCCCTGCCTGAATTCGGAAAACTATCGCTTCCGGTCCGGCGTGTTTTCATCACGGAAAACAAGATGAACGGCCTCTGTTTTCCGGATTGTCCCGAGGCTATGGTTATTTTCGGCTTGGGCTATGGCGTGAGATGCCTGGCAGAGATTCCCTGGCTTCAAAAGGCGGCCATCTTCTATTGGGGAGACATCGACACCCACGGTTTCGCGATACTGGACCAACTTCGCGAGATATTTCCGAACATGGGAACCTTTCTGATGGACGAAAAGACGCTCCTCCTATTTCGAGAGCTATGGGGACGGGAAGAGCCAGGGCAGCGGTTTATGAAACAGCTCACACGGCTCACGCCGGGAGAGAAAGCTCTTTTTGAGTCCCTGCGGAATAATCGGTGGGGAGAGAGCATTCGTCTTGAACAGGAACGCATTGCTTTTGGATACGTCCGCCAAGTTTGCGCTTCATTATAACCCCACCCGGCTCCCAAACCTCCCGCTGAAGTAGCGCTCAATGGTCTCCTTGGATTTTGGCCAGGGCTTGCCACGGCTCGTTTCCCATCTCATCAAAGTGGACGACGTCACCCTCGCGGATCTGGAGGTCTCGGCCGACGTGCGCAAACAGCATCTGGCCGAAGCCCTCCAATACCGCGGCCTCGATCGTTCCGGATTGTAGGCCGTCAATCTGATGCGACGAATCGATAGAGCGTTTTCGCCACTATCGCGATGTTGTCGTAATTTAATTTGTCGGAAGTATCGTCGGGCGTATGCATGGATTCCGGTTCGCCGTTCTCCGTGATCTCGATCGCGGCGTAGCCATTGTCCCAGAAACTGGCGTGATCATCCATCCACATCTCTTTGGCAGGAGCCAGAGGGCAGGATGTTTTTTGCCTCATTTTTTCCACAACGAACAGGGAGGCTTCGTTTGTCACGTAATTCAGGGGGTTCTCATCCGAGATAGGGCCTTTCCATGTTCCGACGGTGTCTACGTTGATAAGACAAAAAATATTCACGCCGTCTTTGCTGTAGGACTCCGCCAAATGCTTGCTGCCTTTGCAGCCGTATTCCTCGGCGTTGAAAAAAGCGAATTCTACGTTGACCCCGGGCGTTTTTCGCGCCAGGGCTCTCGCCAGCTCCAACAGAACGGCCACTCCCGACGCGTTGTCATCGGCGCCGGGAGCCTTCGGCGATAGGCCGGAATCATTTTTTGCGAAGGAGTCGAAATGCGCCGACAACAGGATGACCGGCTTGTTCTTATCCGAGCTATTGGAAAGAACGTTGAAGTATTTTTTGCCGTTGATCTCGAAATAATCCAATACAGGGGCATACCCGTATTTCTTCAATTCGCTGAAAATATAGTCGCCGGCTTTCTTGTTGTTCTTATGCGCAATATGCCGGTTCCCCAAGGATTCCAGATTCCTCACATGCGCCGCGATATTTTCAACGAGAATCGGATCCTCTCCAGGAAGACCCCGGCGGTCTTTTTCAGCGGCCGAAACTTGGACGACCTCTCCGAATGGAACCTTTCCGATATCGGCGCGCAGGATGCTTATCTCGAGACCCAGGCTGTCTTTCAGGACGGATTCGAGGGGAGCTGTGTCGTCGTCTCTTATCGCAAGAAACACATCGTGGAGCGGTTTCCGAGTTCCTTGTCTTGCGGCAAGTTGCGCGGCCGGAGCGGCGCGGACAACGGCGTCCGACATCCCGAAGGACAGGCCCAAAATCAAGAATGCATTTTTTATAGTGCGTCTCCATCCGGCGCGATTGCGGAGGCATCTCCGGCCTGCTTCCGGATCGTGCGGGTTGCCGCGCCGAGGTCGCGGCGGCGCTTGCGGGTTCACGGCGTCACCAAGGGGATGGGCTTTGCGTTGGGCGTCGGGATTATCCGGATGGCGCCGTCGACGGGGCTGCGTTGTGCCAGGTTGAAGAGGATCCGCTGGCTTGCGAGCGTCTGGGCGTGCGAAAAGCAGACGATCTTTCTTGAGGGCCAGCGCTTCAGGATTTCCTGAAAGAGCTTTCGCTGCCTGAGCACGACGTCGAACCGGCTTTCTCCTTGTTCGCCGAGGGGGTCGAAGCCGAGGAATCGGTCCAGGCTGTCTCGTCCGGTGCCTTTCCAGGAATCCCAGGCAAGCACGAAGCCGGATTTCCACCACTCCGGGACGGGCATTCCGTCTAAAAAGCCGTAGCGCATCTCTCCGAGTTCCGGCGTTATCACCAGTTCATAGAGGCCGGATCCCTCGGCATCGAGCGATCGGGCGCGCTCGTCGAGAAGGGCGGTGAATTCCTTGGTCGTTTGAAGGGTGCGCGTTTTCGGGCTCGAAAGGACGACGAGCTTTTGGGTTCTTCCTGAAAGGACTTGGAGGGCCCAGGCGTCCGCGCCCAGGGCCGTATAAAGCTCGCGTGCGGCCGCACGCGCCTGCAGCAGGCCGCTATTCCCTTGCGCGTCCGGCGTTTCCGTCAGGGCAGGATCGCTGCCGTTGCCCGCGACGAGGTCTTTCCTTTCGAACTCGGACTGCCCATGCCGCAAAGCCCAGATCTCATTGCCTGCGCCGCGAAGCGCCGTCGCGACAGGGTCTTCCTTCAGGATCTTGATCCCGCCGCCGGGCAATGCGCCGTAGATCTCTTTGAGCTCCTCGGGGATATTCATGCGCCGATGGACTCCGCCGTCAAGATAGAAAAGCTTGAAATCCTTGGGGGTCGGTCCAGATCCCTGCATGTTGATGAGGAGTCCGTCGCCTTCGTCCGCAAAGGACAGGGCTGCCATGTCCGAGCCGGACTCTTGGGAGGCGGTTGCGATGGATTTTGAGAGTTCCCTTTGGAGCAGCGCGAGGTCCGGCGATGCCGACGGCGCTTGGTTTTTCGCGCGCTGATATCCGGTCATGAGTGCGCGCCGCACAAGAGCCTCTTCGGCGTATTCTTCGAGCTCGGGTTGCGAGCCGCGCGAGGCATTCCCGATAAAAAGCGATCGCAGCCGGTCCTCCTGCTCTTCAAGAGAAGAGAGGGAATCCTGAAGTCCATCGCCGACGCTCTTTAATGCGCCTAGCAGCCCGTGGCAAAAGTCGATCGGAAGGCGAAATCGTTCGGAGCGAGCCGAGTCGAACAGGAGCTGCTCCTGCTCTTGAGTCGCGGTGATAGGGCGGCGGGAAGCGGCATGGCCTGCGGATGACCGAGCTTTCTTCTTAGTGAGCGTCGGCTGTTTTGTGTCCGAGAGTCCCTGTCCGAGGAAGCTTGAAGCCGGCAGTTGAGGATCGCTCTCATCCAAAGAGAGCTCTACGGGGGAGGCGATGGCGCTTGGGAGCAGCAGGAGGTTGTTCCTGGCGGAATTGATATCGGATATCGTCGTTGTGAGGGGAGCATCCAGAATGCTTGCGATCCCGGGAGAGGGGATCAGCGCGGACTGCAAAGGCGCGATATTAGCCGTGTTTATCTGGCAGAATGCAGGAGCTAGAGGGAAAAATAATACGGCCCATAGCTGCGCCATTAAAAAGAGTATAAACGCGCACATCTTGACGAGCGAGAGCCGTTCGGCCTACTCCCCGGACCAAAAGGCCTACTTCCGAAAATTGAATCGGCGCCCATATTATCCTTATATGAAGCGAAGTCCCGGTCGAGAGTTGGAACTTTTTGCGGGCTGGGGCGTAATTATGGGGGACCTATGAAAAAAATCCTGTTCTTTTTGTTCATCTCCATCGCCGCGATCAGCTACGTCAAGAACCACTACAGCTTCGGCGATATCCTGCGCTACAGCAAGACGCATCCAAATCGTTCCACCTCTCCCGCGGTCGATTATTATGTCGGCATGACCGCTTATTTGAAGAGCGATTATGACCTCGCGGTCCCGGCTTTCGAGCAGCTCCTGGCGGACTATCCCACCTGCCAATACGCGCCCAATGCGCTCGTGCGCCTGGCCGGCATCCACAGCGAGAAATATCACTGGGAGCCCGCGCGCGCCGCGCTCCAGCGCTATATGGACGACTTCCCGCAGGGCAGCGAAATAGAATCCGTGCGGAGGAAGTACGAGTTCATCAAGTTCAAGTGAGGATGGCTCAGGGTCTTCGGCAAGGGCCGCTCTTGAATGCCGGAAGGCGCTCCTGCGTCCCGAGGATCCGGGCTATCCGGAGCTTCTGATCGCGGTTCCGGATGCTCCGGGAGAGCTTCACGTTCGCGGAGAGCTGCCTGCAAGGGCTTCGGCTCTCGCGATCGTGGGCTCCCGCAAGCCCACGCCCTATGGCCTGCGCATGGCGCGGCTTTTAGCCGCGGGCTGCGCGCGGGCGAAGATCCCGGTCGTCAGCGGCCTGGCTCGAGGCATCGATACCCAGGCGCATCGGGCCGCGCTGGAGGCCGGCGGCGTCACCTGGGCCGTGCTGGGCAGCGGCCTGGATGTGATCTACCCCTCGGAGAACCGAGGCCTTTCGGAGGAGATCCTTCGCAAAGGGGGAGCGGTCTTGAGCGAACTCCCCGATGGGACGGGCCCGGATGCGCATAATTTCCCCAAGCGCAACCGCATCATCTCCGGGCTCAGCCTGGGCGTGATCGTGGTGGAGGGGGATGTTCGTTCAGGCTCCCTGATAACGGCGCGCTGCGCTTTGGCCCAGGGGCGCGAGGTCTTCGCCGTGCCCGGGCCCGCGGATTCTCCCATGAGCGAAGGGCCCCTGGAACTGATCCGGCAGGGGGCGCCCATGGCGCGCTCCATCGAGGACGTTTTGGCGGAATTGCCCATGCTTTCCCAGGGGACGCATCCGGAGCTTCCGGGGCTGGGGCCGGAGGACTCCTTGAGCGCGGACGAGAGAAAAATAATACAATTCCTCGCTTCCGGTGAACTCGAGTTGGAGGAGCTTGCGGCCAAGACGTGCTGGGAACTCCCCCGATTGCTCCGTGTTTTGACGGAACTCGAAGCGCAGGAACTTATCCTGGCCGTGCCCGGACAGCGCTATGCCCGGAGATGACGAAGCGACCGTTGCCTGAAAGGAGACTTCTGGATGGCTGCCAAGAAAGCTGTTTCGCCGAAGACGCCTGCGTCCCGCACTCCCAAGACCAAGTCCGCTCCTGTCCCGGCTTCTGCCAAGGGCGGCTCCGGACAGAGCCTCGTCATCGTCGAGTCGCCGGCCAAGCAGAAGACCATCTCCCGCTTCCTTAAGAAGGGCTATATCGTGGCCAGCTCTTACGGCCACGTGCGCGACCTGCCGGAGAAGAGCCTGGGCGTCGATGAGAAGAACGGCTTCGAGCCCACCTATGTCCCGCTGGCGCGCGCCAAGAAGATGCTTCCGGAACTCAAGAAGCAGGCCAAGGACGCCGACTACGTCTACCTCGCCACTGACCATGATCGCGAAGGAGAGTCCATCGCCTGGCATCTGGCCCAACTCCTCGGGCTCGACGAGACCCGCGCCCGACGCATCACTTTCCATGAGATCACGCCGCAGGCCATCCAGGAAGCGCTCAAGAACCCGCGCGACGTGGACATGAACCTGGTGCAGGCCCAGCAGGCGCGCCGCGTCATCGACCGCCTCGTGGGCTATAAGATCTCCCCGCTTCTCTGGCGCAAGATCCGGCGCGGCCTCTCGGCCGGACGCGTGCAGTCCGTGGCCGTGCGCCTGCTCGTGGAGCGCGACAAGGAGATGCAGGCCTTCCAGTCCGAGACGTACTGGACACTCAAGGTCCGCTTGGACAAGCCCGGACATCCTCCGGTCTTCGAGGCGCGGCTGACCCACTGGAAGGGCGAGAAGACCGAGTCCGTGCGAGTCTACCCGCTCTTCTCCGAGGAGTACCGGGTCAAGGCGAGCCTTTTCCGCACCCAGGAAGAGATGTCCGCGGTGGTGCAGGCCGCGGCCGCGGGTCCTTTCGAGGTCACGGAGGTCAAGCGCAAGGAGATGCGGCGCCGGCCCCAGCCGCCCTTCATCACCAGCACGCTCCAGCAGGCCGGTTCCCAGCGCCTGGGCTTCGCGGCCGAGCGCACCATGATGGTGGCGCAGACGCTCTACGAAGGCGTCGATATCGGCGAGAACGAGCCCGTGGGCTTGATCACCTACATGCGTACGGACTCCGTGACCGTGGCGACCGTGGCTCAGGAAGAGGCCCGCAAGTTCCTCGCCTCCCGCTTCGGCGCCGAGTTCATGCCTGAGACCTCTCCAGTGTACGTGAGCAAGGTCCGCGGCGCGCAGGAAGCGCACGAGGCCATCCGTCCCACCGGCATGCGTCCGCCCGAGAGCCTGCGCCAGCATCTGAGTCCCGAGCAGTTCAAGCTCTACGACCTCATCTTCCGGCGCTTCATCGCCAGCCAGATGGCCGACGCGGTCTATGACACCGTTTCCGCGGATATCCGCAGCGGCGAGGCGCTTTTCCGCGCCAACGGAAGGGTCTTGCGCTTCGAGGGCTTCCTGCGCGCTTGGCGCAGCGACGCCGCCCGCGGCGAGGAAGAGTCCCTTGAGGAAGAGGACGCATCCGAGCAGGAGGAGACCAGCCGCCTGCCCGAGCTGGAAGCCGGCGACGTGCTCAAGCTCGACGGCGCGGAGGCGCTGCTCAGCGAGGAGCACAAGACCAACCCGCCTCCTTATTACAACGAGGCGAGCTTGATCCGCGCCTTGGAGAAGCACGGCATCGGCCGTCCTTCCACCTACGCGCCGACCATCATGACCATCCTCAAGCGCGACTACGCCAAGCGCGGCATCAAGGACCGGCGGCTCACGCCCACGGACCTTGGAAAGATCGTGGTGGAGAAGCTCAACAGCCATTTCCCGGACCAGGTGAGCCTGAGCTACACCGCCCAGGTCGAGGAACAGCTCGACGACGTGGCCGAGGGCAAGCAGCCTTGGCAGGTCATCGTGGGGAATTTCCACGCGCCGCTCATGAAGGCCTTGGCCCAGGCGCAGGACCACATGGAGGACTCCCGCACGCAGCCGCAGGAGACCGACGAGAAGTGTCCGCTCTGCGGAGAGAAGATGCTCATCCGCGAGAGCCGCTTCGGCAAGTATCTCTCCTGCTCTCACTTCCCGAAGTGCAAGGGCAAGGGCCAGCTCGACGCGGAAGGCAAGCGCGTGGTGCCTCAAGAGACCGGCGAGAAGTGCGAGCTTTGCGGCAAGGGCATGGTCATCCGGACCGGCCGAAAGGGGCGCTTTCTGGCCTGCTCGGGCTATCCGGCCTGCCGCAACACCTATTCGCTCGACGAGGAAGGACGCAAGATCGAGGGCTCCAGGCCGGTGCTGACCTCGCGCAAGTGCAACAAGTGCTCCAGCCCCATGTGGATGCGCTTGGGCAAGCGGGGGCATTTCCTGGCTTGTTCGGCCTTTCCCAAGTGCCGAAACATCAAGCCGCTCTCCAAGGAGGACGCTGAGAAGATGCAGACGGAGACTCCGGCCGCGCCGGCTCCGATCGATCCGAAGGGGTCGTAACGACCTCTGATGAGGCTTTGGATCCAGCGTTTCCTGGCGTACTTGCGCGCGCAGCGCAATCTCTCCGAGCACACCCTGCGCGCTTATCGCGCGGACTTGGCGGAATTCGAGCGCTTTTGGGACGCGAAGGGAGGATCCGATGAGGACGTCTCCAAGTTCGACCGGGCTTTTGCCCGTTCGTGGCTGGCGGAGGTCGCGGCGCGGCCTCTGCGGCGAAGCAGCGTCCTGCACAAGATCGCGGCCCTGCGCTCGCTCATCCGCTTCCTGATGGATGAGGATGTCCTCGGGCGGGACCCTTTCCAGAACCTTCCCATGCCGCGCAAGGAGAGCCGTCTGCCGCGTTTTTTGAGCGAGACCGAAACCGACGCTCTCATGGAGAAGGGCGCCCTCGGAGACCGGCTCACCGAGCTTCGCGATCGGGCCGTCATCGAACTTCTCTTCTCCAGCGGCCTGCGCCGCGGAGAGCTCGCGCGCCTGAGCGTGGGCGACGTGGACCTCGTGGGCGGCACCGTGCGCGTCTTCGGCAAGGGCTCTCGCGAGCGCATGGTCCCGGTGGGGAAGGCCGCGCTCAAGGCGATCAAGGATTATCTTGACGCGCGGCCCGCGGGAACGACCGGCGGATCGAAGCCTCTTTGGATCAATGCCCGCGGCGCACGCCTCGGCGTCGGCGGAGTGGCCCTCATCGTCCGGCGCTGCGCGCGCAAGGCCGGCCTGCTCAAGTCCCTGACGCCGCACGCCCTGCGCCACAGCTTCGCCACGCAGATGCTGGGCCGAGGCTGCGACGTCCGCACGCTGCAGGAGCTTTTGGGCCACCGATCGCTGTCCACGACGCAGATCTATACGCACGCCTCCTTGGAGATGATCCGCCGCGTCTATGAGAAGGCTCACCCGCGAGGACGCGGTGCAGGATAAGATCGCCCTTCTTATGGAGGAGACGGGCTGCGACCGGGCCGAGGCGGAGCTCGCGCTCGAACTTTGCGCCTACGACCTCCAGTCCGCGGTGCAGGCCGTGCCGAGGCTGTTCCAGAACATCCTTGTGCTCAAGGGGCGCATCCGCGCGGACGCGCAGACGCTCTACGGGCTCTGGCTGGTCATCCTCAATCTCAAGGACCGCTCTCTTCTGCGCGCCCGGGCAGTGGTCTCCTGCAACCCGGCCGTGTTCACCGCGGACTTGAACGCGCACTGGTTCGATTTCGAGGGGCGTCTCTATGCCTGCCGCCTGTGGGCAGGCGCGCTTCCGGACTTCAGCCAGGAAGTCGAACATCGGCTCAGCGAGTTCTTCTCATCGAGCGAGGCCGTGGAGTTCTATTCGGAGAAGCCGAAGACCGGGTCCGCGGCCGTGGAGCGCCTGCGCTCCGGATTCCCGGCTCGTTTGGCCGAGGCCGAGCTTCAGTTCCGGCCCGAGCTCCTGGATATGGGGCAGTTCCAGGAGGTCCGTCCCAACGGCCACCGTTCCGGCGAAGGGCCTGCCGGCGCACCGGGACCGGAGCGGGCCAGTTCAGGCCCCTTGATCCTGCGCGTGGCCTTGGAGCCTGATGGGGGCGGTACGCCGGCCGGGAAGATCCGCGCCGGGGACGTGGTGTTCACTTCGATCACGGACAGCCGCGACATAGCCCAGTATCTGGCCAAGCTTTTCGGCACGCATGCGGGCGAGGGATCGACGCCGCTTCCCGTCCCCGTGGAATCCGTGGAGAACGGTTCCGACGGCGTGCATCTGCGGGTGCGGTTCTCCGCGGGCCTTTGCGGGGATGCGGTGTGCGCCCAGGATGAGCGCTTCAAGATCCGGCCCAAAGGAGGCCGCAGTCCTTGGTGGCGGAGGCTTTTGCCGTGATCCCGGTGCCAGGCGTCAACTTGATTGAAATTCAACTTGCTCGGCCGAGCAAGTTGAATTTCAATCAAGTTGACGCCTGGCACCGAATAGGGGGTTTCTTGTGAGCGGACTTGTAGTCGTGGGCGCGCAGTGGGGCGACGAGGGCAAGGGCAAGATCGTTCATTGGCTCGCTGGACGGGCGCACGCGGTGGTGCGCTATCAGGGCGGCAACAATGCCGGCCATACCGTGGTCTTCGACGGCCGCAGCTACGCCCTGCACACGGTTCCTTCAGGCGTTCTGGCGCGCGGCTGCAGCAGCCTCATCGGCAATGGGGTCATCGTCAATCCCCGCGCCCTGCGCGAGGAGATCCGCGGCTTGGAGCGCGCGGGAGTGCGCGTGAGGGGCCGCCTCCTCATCAGCGGGCTCTGCCACATGGTCATGCCTTATCACCTTCTGCTCGATACCCTGCGCGAGGAGGGAGGCCGCGGCATCGGCACCACCAAGCGCGGCATCGGGCCGTGTTATGAGGATAAGACCGCGCGCATCGGGGTGCGTCTGTGCGATTTCCTGGACCGGCCGCTTTTGGAAGAGCTCGTGGAGAGGAATCTGCGCCTGCGTTCCGATGAGTTGTCCCGGCTCAAACCCCTGGCGCGCATCCGGGAGGACGTGTTCCGCGGCTATGAGGGATTGAGGTCTTTCCTCCGAGCGTACATGGGAGACGTCTCCGTGGAGCTCGACGGCCGGCTTCGCAAAGGCCGCCGCGTGCTCTTCGAAGGAGCGCAGGGCGTGATGCTCGACGTGGACTTCGGGACCTATCCCTTCGTGACCTCTTCCAATCCCATCGCGGGCGGCGCGTGCACGGGTACGGGCGTGGGGCCTTCTCGCGTGGGCGCGGTCCTGGGAGTGAGCAAGGCCTATACGACTCGCGTGGGCCTGGGGCCTTTCCCTACGGAGATCGGAGGGACGGTCGCGCGCTATATCCGAGAGACCGGCCGGGAGTACGGCACGACCACGGGCCGTCCTCGCCGCATCGGCTGGCTGGACTTGGTCCAGCTGCGCCATGCGGTGCGCGTCTCGGGCATCGATAGCCTGGTCCTGACCAAGCTCGACACCTTGTCCGGAGTCCATCCGCTCAAGGTCTGCACTGCCTATCGCGTGCGCGGCCGCCGCGTCACGGAGTTCCCGTGCTCTCGGCGCGATATGCTCTCGGCGGAGCCCATCTACGAGAGCTTCATGGGATTCTCCGGGGACTGTTCCAAGGCGCGCCGCTTCGCGCAGCTGCCCAAGGGCGCGCGCGACTATGTGCTGTCCATCGAGAAGCTGCTCAAGGTCCCCGTGGACGTCGTTTCCGTAGGCCAAAGCCGGGAGCAGACCATCCTCCGAAAGCCCCTTAATTGGTAATCCTGGCACCAAGGTATTGACGGGCGGGCGATTCCCGCTTATACCATTCGGTGTCCGGCGTCGCATCAATCTATTCGGAGGTGGGTATGCGGAATTCCTTGCTGGTCTTCAGCCTTCTGCTCGTCGGAGTCCCGGTGGTGGTGCAGACGCAAGGGAAGCATGCGGGGGAGGCCGCGAAGATCTCCGCGGAAGTGAGCTTCTTGAGTCCTGCCGGCACGACGAGGACGGACGCTCAAGGCATCACCTATCAGTCAGGAGGGTGGTCCTATACGGAACCCAAGATATACCCGCAGCCGTACTGGGGATCTTTCCCGCTTTATTTCGTGGGGCAGGCCATGCGCTTTCAGGTGCGCTTGTCCAATACCGCGGTCAAGGGAGAGAAGCCTTTCCGCGTGCGCGTGCAGGCGCTCAACCGCGTGCTCGAGACCAACGGCGCTTTGGGCATGGAGATCGGGCCGATGAAGGAGTGGATCGTGGAGGATCTCCGGCCGGGAGAGTCGTCGATGCGGGAGTTCTCCATCGATATCGTCCCTGACCCGAACCTGCCTTCGGGCTTGGATGTGACCAAGGTGCGCATCCTGCACGAGAACCAGGGTTCCGCGGACGCCGGCCTCATCAAGGAAGAGATCGCCGTGTGGTGTCCGCCGGCGCTGAAGGATTCTCCAAAGCGTTAGCAGCCAACGAACGGCGGTGCCAGGCGTCACAGCGCGTTAGCCGCCGTTACGTCATTCCGGCTGAAGCCTACAGCCGTCATTCCGGCGGAAGCCGGAATCCAGGATCACGGCAGAACGGCAGTCCCTGGGTCCCGGCTTTCGCCGGGATGACGACTCGCAGTTGACGCCTGGCGTCAATGTCGTTGACTTCATAGCTGGGCTCGAATACAATGGCTTCATGAGGGCTTGGCGGCGCGCGCTGGTTGTTTTGCTCGTCTATATCGCGGCGTGGGCGTTCATGCGGCCTTCCTCTCGTGTCGATGCCGCGGATGTGAAGACATTCTTCTCCAAGGACGTTCCGGGCCTGACGATCTCCGAGGCTCAGATGCGCAAGACGGACGTGGTCCGCTCCACGGGCCCGGTTTCCGCGGAAGACGATCTGCGCGATGCCCCGAGCGGAGCCATGCGCTACGCTCTCTGGAGCGGGCCGGCCGCGCCCACGCTCCTGCAGGGCGGACGAGTCCCCTCCGCCGATGCTTTGCGGCGCGCGGATCGGGGGATCCCGGCGGCGATCGCCTCTTTGGATCGGGAGCCCGTCTCCGAGGACGGGCTTTTCGTGTCCGTGGATATCGACATCTCCGCGCATCCGGGAGAGTACCGCGACGCAGTGGCCGAGGTCAGCGCCCGCTCGGGGCTCAGGCTCGACCAACGCTATGCGCCGGCGTTCGCCGATGATACGCGCCGCCGCGTGACCGTGCGGGGCTGGATATTCCCTTCGCGCTTAGGCGACATCTTCGGCGCCGAGGTCCAACGGGTCAACGTGGAGCGCTCCCCGGTCATGCGCAGCCTGCCCGACATGTCCACTACGGACATCCTCGTGGGAGTGCGCGTGCCCGCGGGAGAGTCTCCCAGCGCGGTCCTGGCCCAGGTCCTTTCGCGGCTGTCCGAGCGCGCCGCCTTCCGACTGCGGCGCATCGTGGGCTATCAGATGATCCCCGGGACCAGCCAGATGGCGCTTATCCTTTCCGCGCGAGTGCCCGTGCCTTATCTTGAACGGGTCTTGCGCGATCCCGCGGTGGTCAAGATCGTGCCCTCTCCGGACAGCGTGCCTGTCCCTGAAGAAGAATCCTCCGGGCCGATGTCCAAGCGCTTCCTGAAGTATGCTGTTTCCCAGAGGCCGACGCTTCTTCTTGGGACCTTTCTGCTCACGCTGATCGTGGCTGTCTCCGCGCTCCTGCGCTCCAAAAAAGACTGAGCTCCATCTTCTGATATCGCGCGCTCCTCGCGATATCTTATAATGCCGGTATGCGGTTAAGGGAATATGCGGCTTTGCGGCCGGCGGTCTCGTTTTTCCTTCTGGGACTGACCTTGGGCGTGCTCGGCCGGACCTTGCTTTGGACGCGCGGCCAAGCCGCGGACGCCGCCGCGCAGCTGCGCGAGGATTTCCGCGTGCTGGTCTATCTGCGCGACGGAGTCGACTCCGCCCGGCGAAGCGTTGTCTCGGAGAAGCTGCGCATCCTGCCGGGCGTCCTGTCCTTGCGCTCCATCCCTCCCTCCGAGGGACTCAAGGCCTATGCCCAGGAGGACCCTGACCTTCTTCGTGCGGCCGCATTCCTGGGGGAGAACCCTTTGCCGGATGCCGCGGAGCTGGAGCTCTCCGAGTCCGGCATGAATTCCTTCGCGGACATCCTGCATGCGGTCTCCGCGATCCCGGAGACCGGGGACATCCTTTATAAGCCGCTGCAGCTCGAAGCTCTTATGCGTCTTCGTCTGTGCGAACGCCTGACGACGCTGGCGCTCTCTTTCTGCGCGGGGATATGGTTCCTGTTCCTGGCGCTGCGGCTTTCTCCTTTTGTCTTTGGGGATCTGCGCTTGCGCGGGTCTTGGCGCAATCCCGCGGCAGCGTCCGCGGGCTGCGTTCTGGGGCTCTTGCTCATGGCCTTGGCGCTCTGGCCCGCGCATCGCAGCGGGACGGCTTCTTTGGAGGTGGGCGTGTGGCCGCAGATCCTCTGGATACTGCTTTCCGGCTTGACCGGGCTGCTCCTGCCCGGGTCCTCGCGGGAGGAACATCATCACCGGGAAGCGGGAAAGGCGGCGGCTCTCTCGGTGATGTGCGCGATACTGCTCTCTTCCGCGGTCCCGGCGAGCGCGGCGGGCGCCAATAGCCGGCGCAAGGATCTGGAGCGCCTGCAGGAGCAGATCGAGCACAAGAAGCAGGAGGCCCGCGAACTCCAGGAACGCCAGCAGCGCACGAAGAAGGAGATCTCTGAGATCCTCGACGAGAAGCAGAAGGCTCAGCGCAGCTACCTGCGCTTTTCGGAACAGCGCAGGGCCGCTTCCGAACGCGCTGAAAGGATGCGCCGGGAAGCGGGCCTGCTGCGCAATGCGCGCGAGCGCGACCGCCGTTTGCTGGGCCAGGACTTGCGGGCCTATGCCTTGGCTCTGGCTTCCTCGGAGCCTCGCTACGGCCGCGCGGACCTCTGGCGGCAAGCCTTGCGGCGGCGGGTCTATCTGCGCCGCGCGGGGCTGCTCGGCGGCCTGCGGGAAGCCGAGGGCCGCGCCAGCCATCAGCATGAGAACGCCCGCGTCGACGAACTCATCATGCGCTCGAAGGCCGATCAGGCCAAGGGTCGGATCAATGAGAAGGAAGAAGCTTATCAGGGACGCCGGCAGGTCCTGCGCGAGACCGGCGCGCGCGCCGCGGCCCTTCAGAAAGAGGTGGCCGAGCTTGAAGAGTCCGCGCGGGCGATGGCCAGCGTCATCGACGCTATCGAGCGCAAGCGGCGCGCCGCGGCCGGCGCGAAAGAGCCTGTCCGGCGCGCGCCCGTGCCTTTGCATTCCCTGCCGTGGCCCGTGGAAGGACGGGTGACCCAGCGCTTCGGCAAGACCCAGGTGCCGGGGCTCGGGACCTGGACGTTCCACAACGGAATCAGCATCGAGACCGCTCCCGGGACGCGCGTGCGCGCGGTCGCGGCCGGCAAGGTGATCTTCGCGGGAACCTTCCGCTCTTATGGGAACGTTTTGATCGTGGACCATGACGCGGGTTTTTACGGGATATACGGCCATTTGGAGCAGTCGAGCGCGCGCGTGGGCGAGCGCGTGGCCGCGGGCGCGGATATCGCCTCCTCCTCGGGAGAGGAGGGCGGGGTCTATTTCGAAGTGCGGCAGGGGCAGATGCCCCTGGATCCGCTGACGGTGCTCACTGTCCAATAGGGGGATGACGATGAACGATGGAAAGCTTGTCCGGAGATTGAAGTGCGCAGGGCTGGCCTTCGTTCTAGGGTTCGCCGGTGTATGGGCCCTGCCGCGCACGGCCGCGGCCGTGGACAGGACTTATGAGCAGCTCAAGATCCTTGTGGACATCCTGGACTACATCCAGGAGAACTACGTCGAGGAAATCGAGACCAAGAAGCTCATCTACGGCGCCGCCGCGGGCATGGTCAAGGTTCTCGACCCCTTCTCCCAGTTCATGGACCCCGAACTCCACAAGGACCTCAAGACCGAGACTGAGGGACAATTCGGCGGGCTGGGCATCCGCATCGGCATGCGCGAGGACTGGCTGACGGTCATCACGCCCATGCCGGGCACGCCCGCCTTCAAGGCCGGCGTCCTGCCGGAGGACCGCATCATCAAGATCGAGGCGGAGAGCACCAAGGGACTTTCCCTCGTCGAGGCGGTCAAGAAGCTCCGCGGAGCGCCGGGGACCAAGGTCGCCTTCACCGTGGCGCGCGCTCCCGAGGAGGACGGCAAGGACTCGAAGAAGGAGTGGACCACCCAGGACTTCACGCTGGTGCGCGAGGTCATCAAGATCGAGAGCGTGCAGTCGCGCCTGCTCTCGGACAAGGTCGGCTATCTGCGCATCATCGAGTTCAGCGCGCACACCTCGGAGGACGTCTACAAGGGGCTCTCGAAGCTCGTCAAGGATGGAGCCAGCTCCCTGGTGTTGGACTTGCGCAACAATCCGGGCGGCCTGCTCACCGCGGCCGTGGACGTGTCTTCGGACTTCCTTGGGGACAACAAGCTCATCGTCTATACGCAGGGCCGGCGGCCGGAGAGCCGGCAGGATTTCCGCGGAGGGAGCAAGGCTCCTTTCGGGAATCTGCCCATGGTAGTGCTGGTCAACGAGGGTTCCGCCTCGGCCAGCGAGATCGTCTCCGGCGCATTGCAGGACCATCGCCGCGCCGTGATCGTGGGAGACCGGACCTTCGGAAAGGCGAGCGTGCAGTCCGTCATTCCGCTGGGCGACGGCTCGGGCCTGCGCCTGACCGTGGCCAAGTACTACACGCCCAACGGGCGCTCGATCCAGCGCGACGAGAAGAAGAACACGGGCGGCATCACGCCGGATATCGTGGTGCCCGTGGACCGCGAGACCGAGATCAAGCTCCAGATCTCCCAGAACGACGAGGTATTCACGCCTCCTGTCAAGGACGCCAAGGATGCTAAGGATGCCAAGCCCGCGGCCAAGGAAGGCTCCAAGGATAAGCCCGGCGCCAAGGAGAAGGAGCCGGTCAAGGACGTGGTGCTCGAGCGCGCCGTGGAGCTTTTGAAAGCGCGCGAGGTCTTGGGCAGCCTCAAGCCCACGGACGGCTGATTCGGATAGCGGATTGAAAGTCCTGGCAATCGAGACGTCCTGCGATGAGACCTCGGCCGCGGTCATCGACCGCGGCCGGGTCCTCTCGAACATCGTCTCCTCGCAGGCGGACCTGCACGAGGTTTTCTTCGGCGTGGTGCCGGAACTGGCCAGCCGCGCGCATATGGAGCGCGTGCGCGCGGTCGTGGGCCGGGCCTTGAAGGACGCCTTCGGTCCCTTGCCTTGGCGTGAAGCGCTCTCCAAGCTCGACGGCGTGGCTTTCACGCAGGGTCCGGGCTTGGCCGGGGCGCTCCTGGTGGGCAAGGTCGCGGCGCAGACCCTGGCATGGTCCGCGCGCAAGCCTCTGGTCGGAGTCAATCACTTGGAAGCGCACGCACTCGCCGCAGGCGTGGAGCTCTCCTCTTCGGGATCTAAGGCCTTGGCCCGTCCCGCGTATCCCTATCTCGCGCTCATCGTCTCCGGCGGACATACGGAGCTTGTGCACGTGCGCGCCGTGGGGAGCTACCGCGTGCTGGGCCGCACGCGCGACGATGCGGCTGGAGAGGTCTTCGACAAGACGGCCAAGCTCCTGCGCCTCGGCTATCCGGGCGGGCCCATCGTGGATCGCTTGGCGCGCAAGGGAGATCCCGCGGCCGTGCGCTTCCCTCGTCCGCTCTTGCCCGGGACTTGGGATTTCTCTTTTTCGGGGCTTAAGACCGCGGTGCTCTACCATGTGCGGGACTCAGGCGGGGCTCCGCCGTATTCGGAGCGCTTTTGCGCGGACGTGTGCGCCTCTTTTCAGGAAGCGGTCGTGGACACCTTGACCGCCAAGACCTTGGCCGCGGCCGAGCGCTTGAAGGTCCGGCGCGTGGTCGTGGGCGGAGGCGTGGCGGCCAACGGCCGTTTGCGGTCCGCGTTCATGGAACGCGCGAAAGGGCTGCGCGTGTTCTTTCCGCCCATGTCCTTGTGCACGGACAACGCGGCCATGATCGCTTTCGTAGGAGAGCAGAGGCTCAGGCGGGGGAAGTCCGGCGGACGCTTGGCCGTGGACCCTTCCATGCCCGTGCGCAGTTGGCATCGATAGTGGAAAGAGGTTTTCGATGAGTCTTATCAAGAGCCGGCGGGGAATGGACATCAGACTTGGACTCATGGCTGCGTTCCTCTCTGCTGCTGCGCCCGCGCGGGCGGCTTTCGAGGACGTGGGTTTGGGCGCGCGCGCGGCCGGATTGGGCGACGCGGTGACGGCTCTATCCGACGATGCCGAGGTCGTGTCCATCAATCCGGCCGCGGCCGGCTCCCTGGAACGCACGGACGTGGAGCTCTCGGCGCGAAGGCTTTTCCATGCCGCGGCCGCGGAGACGGACATGGAGGGCATGACTGCTGCGGCCGGGACCCAGCTCCATGGGCCGCTCGAAGGCGGCTTAGCCGCCTACTGGACCCACGATATCCTGGGGAACACGGCCTTGGACCGGCAGTTCGGCTTTGCCTACGGCACGCGCAACTGGCGCGAGATCGGGCCCGCGATACTGAACCTGGGCGTGGGCGTCCGAGGGCTTTCCCGCTCGGGGCGAAGAACGGGAGGAGGCTTGACCCGCGCGGCCGGGGACCTGGGTTTTTCTCTTAAGCTTTCCGATGATCGTTCCTTGGGACTCTCCTTCCTCAATCTGAATGCTCCGCGCCTGGATCTTCCCGGGATCCCGGACCGAGCGCCGCTCACCATGCGTTTCGGTTTCGCCCAGCAGGTCCGGCGCTACAAGGTCCTCATGGACTGGGCGGGCAGAGAGCCTTCCTCGGGCCGGCGTACGGCCTATGCCGCGACCTTGGCCAGCGAGTGCTCCTGGAGCACCGCGGGCTTCGGCACCTTCCTGGCCAGGAGCGGACTCACGCTCGGAGGCTTGGCGCGCTCCTGGAGCTTGGGCGCGGGATTCAAGCGTCTGGGCGCGCGAGTGGATTATGCCCTGCGCATCCCGCTTTCGAGCGGCACGCGCTGGAGCCATGTCGTGAGCATGAGCTGGCGCTTCGGCTCCTGGAACCCGGAGACGGAGTACGAGACCCTGCTTAAATCCGAGATGTCTTCCCGCCGGGAGCTGGGCAAGGCCTTGGAATCCGCGGAGCTCAAGCAGTGGCGCCTGGCCGAGGAGCTCAAGCTCCTGCGCGAGGAGATGGAAGCCCTGCGCAAGCAGTCCGCGGAGGATGCCGCGGGTCGGGGAGAGGCTGAACTCAGGGCCAGGCTTTTGGAGCGGGAGATCCAACTCAAGGCCATGGAGCGGCGCCGGGTCGAGGCCCAGCGCAAGCTTGAGAAGATGCAGGAGGAGCAGGAACGCCTGCGCCGGGCGGATGTGAAGCTCAGGTTCTCCGATGATTGGCGCGCCTATCAGGACCTCAAGCTTCAGGGCGCGTCCGAACTGGTGCTGGCCGAGCGCCTCAAGCGCATCCTGGCCGACTACAAGGGAACGGAAGTGGACCTCGGCGAGGCCAATCTCGAGTACCAGCGCCTGCAGCGGCGTTAACCTCGACCTCACCCATTTTTCTGGCGGGACCCGACGCTCAGTGGATGCACTCTCCCTTCCCCCGCACCCCTGGGAACCAGTTCCCCCCAAACCCGCGGTGTGAGCAATTCGGGCGATGGCGGGGCCCCCCTCTACGGGAGCGGGAGAGTGCATCCCCTGCGCGCCTCCCGCTGTTCTGATGGGTGAGGTCGAGTCTGGAGATAGGGGCTGTTCGTTGAGGAAAGCCTCAGTCAAGCCGTTTCCAGCACCCGGGGATACGGAAGTTTCAGCACCGGCTTTCCTTGAGTCCACTTCACGCATCAAAATTCGACCTCGCCCTAAGAAACGGAGGGTGGAGCAGAGGGAGGAGTCCCTCCCGCTCCCGTGGAGGGGGGCCCCAATGGGTCCCGGATCGCTCCAACGACGGGATCGGGGGGAACGGAGTTCCCAGGGGCGCGGGGGAAGGGAGGGACTTCTCCCTCTGCTCCACCCGTCAGGAAAAATGGGCGAGGTCGAGCCGCAACAATTCCTTCATAGAAATCCTGAGGAAGCCTGTTACTCTTTTTTCGGGATGCTTCTATGCCTATGAATTCGGACGACCTCCAGAAAGAGCTCGACGGGCTCTGGTCGCGCGTGACCTCCGGGATGCCGGAGGCCCCTGGCATGAGCGCGCCGTCCTTGGGCATGCCCGCGTCCTTTGAGGAACCCTCCATCACCAGCGAGGTCTCCATGGAGACCTTCGAGTGGATGAAGAATCGGCATCGCGGCCGCCTCGATGATTTCCGCCGGCTCGTCGACGCCAAGGAGCTGGCTTTGCGCGAGCTGCGCGAGAGGCTCGCTTCATCCGAGCAGGAGCTCACGGCCTTGCGGCGCAGGGCCCAGCGCGACGACTCCGTCGTCTATCAGAAGACCTTCGATCTTTCCGTGCAGCTCGAACAGGCGCAGAAGGCCTTCAAGGCCCAGGAGGCGCGCTTCGACGAGGAGCGCAGCACCCTGCGCGCCATGGCCGAGCAGGCGCATGCGCGTTTGGCCGCCGAGGCCGGGCGCTTTCGCGAGTTGGAGCGGCAGTTCAACGAGCGGGAACAGCAATACCTTTTGGATCTGCAGGAACTGCGTTCGTCAACCGAGCGCGCGGAGCGTTCCTGCGGCGGACAGCAGGAGCAGTCGCGCAAGGACGCTGCGGACCTCAAGCAGGCCAAGGGCGTAGTCGAGAAGACCTTGTCCGAACTCCTGCAGGAGCGCCATGACCGAGAGGCCGCCGAGACGGCCCGCGCCGAAGCCGTCAAGCGGCTGGGCGAGGCCGAGGATCGTCTCCAGCGCATGGAGAATGTCTGGCAGGAGGAGCGCAAGCAGTGGCAGGAGCTCTGGGATCGCGAGCGCTCCACGTGGGAGGCCCAGCGCCAGGAGTTCACCTCTTGGGAGGAGCGCCTTCGCAAGGAGCGCGAGACCTGGCACACGCAGCTCCAGGATGTCGAGTCCCGGGAGACGCGCTACGCCACGCAGATGGCCGAGGCTTTGCGCAAGTCCTCCGAGGCCGGAGAGCGCATCGCGAGCTGGATGCGCGATGCCTCCAGCCGTTTCATGCCCGCGTCTGCTCCTGCGGCGGCGTCTGCGGCGCTTGCGCCGGCCGTGGAAGTCGTGCGCGCGCCGGCCAGGCCTTGGCGCGCGATCATCGCCGGAGTCTTGATCGCAGGAGTCCTGGCAGGAGCCTGGTTCCCGGTCATGCGATGGCGCCGCCTGCTTTCGGTCAAGCCGATCTCGTCGATGATTTTGTCCTCCACGACGCCCACGGCCATGGCTTATGACGGCTCGCTCTTGTGGGTCTGCGACTGGAACGGGGAGTTCCTGCTGCTCGATCCGGCCGATCCTTCGCGCGTGATCGAACGCTTCAAGGTCCGGCCCGAGGGGAGCTATCATCCGTCCGCGCTCGCGCTCTCAGGAGACGGCATGTATTCTCTCGACTCCGCGCAGAGCCGCATCGTGCGCCATGCGCTCGGCAAACCCTCGGATATCCGCTACGTCTGGCCCACGCCCGGGCCCGCGCCCACGGCGCTCGCGCACGACGGCAAGAATCTCTGGTCCTATGACGCGGTCACGCGCGTCTTCTATCGGCACTTGGGCGAAGGCGCGGATTCCGCGACCGAGGATTATCACTCGGACCGCGAGCTTGTGCCCGGGGCCATGGCTTGGCACAACGGCGAGCTCTGGGTCTACGACGCCAAGACGCGCGAATTGCTCGTGCTCCGCCTGGAAGGCAAGATCTTCGTCCAGTCCAAGAACGCCCCCTTCACCTCGGCTTTGCAGAGCCTTTCCTTCGTGTTCGCTCCCGTTGAGAACGGGCGCTCGAATCTCGAACTCTGGGCCTTGGCCGCCCCCGCCCCCGGCGAGCAGTCCTCCAGCCTAAAACGCTTCCTCCTTCGCTGATGGTGCCAGGGGTCATTTTGTTCGCGTAACTTTCCGCGGAAAGTTACGCGAACAAAATGACCCCTGGCACCAGATAGGCACCAGATAGTCTTTGGTCCTAGGTTCTGGTGGGTCCTATGGCGGGGGAGGGGTGAGCAGAAGGGCCCATGCCCGAGCCTATGAGCGCTGATACCATTATTCAGACAGGCCTCAGGAACGGGCCGGCGCAACATCTTTTTAACAGCGAATCAACAAATCAGAAAAGGGCTGATATTAAACTCTCTTGTGTGCGTAGAACCTGTGTCATGATGAGCCCTGCAGAGCCGGGAGCGCTCCTGTCTTTTAGGCGAGGGAGTTGTTTCTCCGTCGGCGCGCGCTTGGCCGCGCTGGCCGCGGCGTTCTTCTTCGCGGCAGCCGGTCCGGCAATGGCGCAGCAGATCTTCATCAAGAAGATATTCGTTGCTCGTCCAGATGTCTGCACATTTACTACCGCGACCGGGAGATTCACCTGCACTCCTACGGCGCGCTGTCCCAACCACGGCGACATCTCCAATGATCCGCGCATCGAGTTCGATCAGGCGGTGTCTGCGACGTGCTCCAGCAGTCCCAATTTTCCTGAATCAGACGATGTCTGGAACGTCTGCAACAAGGAGATATTCTTGTGCCTCAAGGTGGGCTGGAACAACAACCAAAGCACGACCACTGCTGACACGGACATCGCCCTCGATTACATCAATTTCGAGATATTCAAATTCGCTCAAGGCACCAATCCTCTTGATCCGCAATCCGCGCCGCCGATCCGTACTTTTTTTGTTGATAACCCCGGCATCATTCCAGGGGATACGAACTCGGACAACCCCGCCGCCGACGCGGCAGTACCCACGACCTGCGTGCTTTGGGACGGGGCCTATAACATTTTGGGTGAGTTTGGAAAAACGAACGGGCAGTTCGGGTTCCGCGGGACCGTTGCCACGAACCAAACCGGGGCCAGCGGGAACATCAATATCACGCAGACTCGGGCGTATCCTTCAGGCGCGACCAAAGCTTTGGATAGCGCGGGGAATTGCGACGATACCGGAGCAAATGGAATATTCGTAGACCAAGCGCCTATCACCATGGACGTGGCGAATGTCCATGTGGTTCGTTCCACGCCCACGGTCGTGGGCGAGCTTACGGGCGTGGCCGCAGAGCCCTATAACCTGACCTACCGGCTCTCCAAAGACGCCACCATGTATCTCACTATCCATAATACCGCGAATCCGGCCTTGAGTTTCCCCGTCATCCGTACCGTAGTTCCGGGGATTCCTCGCGTGGGCGAAGGCGTTCCGAACGGGAGCCTGCAGAATGGGGACTCTTGGAACGGGCGTTGGGATAACGGGGACTTGGCTCCTCCGGGCGTGTATTTGGCGACCTTGCAGCCCATGGTGCGAGATCAGTTCGGCTTCGATCTGGGAGCGGCAGCCACCCGGCAGATTTCCTTAGATACCTTGCAGATCACGGATATCCGGGTCCAGCCGCTCATGGACCTTTCCACCTCCCTGGCGGTGCTGAGCTACCAGATCACGGAACCGGCCACGGTTTATATTGATATCTATGCTCCAGGCACGGAGTTCACTCAGGGGCTCAATAGCGTCAATTCTCTCGGAGATCTTGCGGGGGTTGTGCCTAAGAACTTCGGTCCTTCCACGACGCTGTTGCGGCATATTGAGGAGCAGAAGGATTCTCGCAAGAGCGTGCTCAGCATCTGGGACGGCCGCGATACCGCAGGCAATATCCTGCCGGATGGGGACTATGTCTTCGTCCTGTATGCCTCCCTGCCTTCACAGAACGGCTATTCCTTCAATGGGAACCCTGCTGATCAGCGCATCTGGTCTACGAACGCGCGAAGCGGCTTCATCACGGTCAGCCGCGGCATGGTCACCATCAGCCAGGTGGGGCCTTCCTCCACGGTCATCGGCTCCTCGCCCTCCGTAGCCGGCCTGGACCCCTTTACTTTCGGCTACACGCTTTCGCGCGACGCCGTCGTCAATCTCAAGATCTACGACGAGACCGGGATCAATCTGGTCAAGACCCTCGTGGCCAATGAATCGAGGCCCGCGAACTTCGCCAACCGCGACCGCTGGAACATCCCCATCGACGACCGCGGGCTCTGGGTGACTTCCGGCACCTATCTGGCGCAGCTGACCGCCGCGGATCCTTTCGTGCCGTCCAAGGTCTCGACGGTGACCGCGCTCTTCTCGGTCAATCTCTTTCGCATCACGGACGTGGTCGTGACCCCGCTTTTGACCGGGTCCACGGACGTGGTCACCATCAGCTACCAGCTCTCCCAGCCCATGCAGGCGGCTTGGAGCCTCTATCCTCCCGGGACCGTGATCACGGGCTCGACGGCGACATGGCCGCCGTGCCGCAGCATCGAGCCCGGCGCCTGCGCGCAGGTCACCAGCAACGGTTCTCCGACCACTCCCTTGGTCGTCATCAAGGGCATGCGGCCCGGACGCATGAAGATCACGGAGTTCTGGGACGGACGCGACCACAACGGCCTCTTTGTGCCGGACGGGACCTATGTGTTCGTGCTGGCGGCGCAGTCCACGACCACGCCCCGCTACTTCGCCACGGACCAGATCGTGGGCAATGTGACCGTCGCGCGCGGCTCCATCGTGTTCCCGATCTTCAACGTCACTCCCACGGTCCCCACGCTCTTCAATTCCAGCCAGACCATTTCGCTGCCTCCTTATCAGGTGGAATACTCCCTGACCCGGCAGTCCTCGGTCACCATCCAGATACTGAGCACGTCCATCTCGCCGCAGGTGGTCAGGACCCTGGTCTTGGGGCAGGTGCGCGACGCCGGCATCGTCAACCGCGAGTTCTGGGATGCGCGCGATGATTCCGGGAACTTCGTGAGCCCGGGCTTCTATACCGTGCAGGCCATCGCCGAGGACTTGGCTTCCGTGCTCTCCTCGGGTTCCACGGCGCAGATGACCATCTCAGCCAACCCCTTGCGGGTCTATGATGTGGCGGTCAGCCCCTTGCGGCCGGACGCGGGCACCGCGCTCATCGCCTATCAGGTCTCCGAGACCATGAAGGTGGGCATCAAAATCTATAAACCCGGGACGAATTTCGACCGCAACGGCAATGCCACGCCTCCGGAGTCGCAGAGCTTGGTCAAGCGCATCATTGGCGTGCGGCCCGCGCGCACGGAGATCACGGATATCTGGGACGGGACCGACGAACGGCTGACCATCGTGCCGGACGGCAACTATCTCTTCAAGATCGTGGCCTCCACCGATATCCGGGCCATCGACAGCATCTCCGGCGGGGTGGGCTTGGGAGCGTCCCTGGCCGAGGACCTCATCATCGCGGAGGTCCCGGTGGTGCGCAGCGGTTCGGTCGATCCCGAGGCGGACTTCGCCAACAATACGATCCTTTATCCGAACCCCGTGCGCGGAACGAGCATGAGCACGCACATCTACGTGCCGGTCCAGTCCAAGGTCACGATGAAGATCTACACGCTCTCCGGCGAGGTCGTCTTCAGCCGGGACTTCGGCGTGCAGGCCTCGGACACTTATGTGGATTATGTCTGGACGAAGACCAACAGCGCCGGCCGGACCGTGGCGCCCGGCGTGTACTTCGTGCTCATCCGTGAGGAGCCCAACCGCGGAGAAAAGACGCCCCTGCAGGTCGTGCGCAAGGTGCTCATCCCATGAGAACGAAGATGAGCGGCGCGGCGATGGCATGCGTTCTGGCTTTCGCGGCCGCTGCTCCTGCGGCCGCTATCGACTCTTCCGCGGGCACGGGCGGAGCCAATTTCATGAAGCTGGGCCTGGGCAGCGCGCGCGCCATGGCCTTGGGCCGGGCCTATGTGTCCTTGGCCGAGGGCGCCGACGCCCTGACTTGGAATCCCGCGGGCTTGGCCTTGGCCCAGCAGAAGGAGTTCGTCTACTCCTATTACCGGTATGTCCAGGAGATCGATTCTCCCTTCTACATGGGCTATGCCCATCCTTTCGGCCGCACCGTGGCGGGAGCCAACGTCGCCTACATGTCCGTGGACGGGTTCGATGCGCGCGACGACCAGGGGCGTCCCATGGATTCCTCGGATATCCGCGTGCAGAACGGCTTCGCGACCTTGAGCCTCGCGCGCTCCTTCTGGTATGAGCGGCTCTTCCTGGGCGTCAGCGCCAAGGGCGTGCACGAGGACAACGCGGGCTCCGCGCGCAGCTCCGTGGTGGGCGACGCGGGCTTGCTCCTGCGTCCGGCCCAGGGCTGGACCTTGGGCGCCTCCGTCCAGAACATCGGCGCCGGGACCGCGAAGGTCGCCTCCGTCACCCGCGTCGGCGCCTCGGGCCGGATACTGGAGCTCTTGACCCTGACCGGAGAGATCAGCAAGGCCAGCGACAACTCCGCGCGGCTGGGAGCCGGCGCGGAATTCACCTTGCCGGAAGACCTTCTGCAGATCGGGCAGGTCCAATTGCGCGCGGGCTTCTATAACGCCGACGACATGGGGCAGGTCATGGAGAAAGACCGCAGCTTCATGTATCCCTTGATCGGGTCCCCGCGCTGGAGCTTCGGCATCGGACTCTATACCGCGCAGGCCTTCGGCTACGGCATCGCTTTCGATTATTCGCTGGTTTCGATGGGCGCTTTGGGGACGGCGGACATGCTGTCTCTCAAGGTGAAATTCTGATAGGCTTGGAGATGAACGATGCATCGTCGACGACGCGGACAGGCGCTGGTGGAATACCTGCTCATGACCGTGATGCTTTTGTTCATCTTCACCACGCTCTACCGGATCTTGCAGGGCCAGACGAAGCGGCTGTTCACGAATGCCGGCATCGCGATTCTGACTGCGTACTTTTAGGAGGCCCCTGCGCGTCAGGTAGGGGGAACCCTGGCAGGGTTCCCCGGGATGCCGGGTCGTCTAAGAACGGAAAGGGGTGTTTGTTTAAGGGTGGAAGAATATCCGTAAAGGGGAGAATGGAATGAAGAAATGGAAGGAGTTCCTTCGCAGCAAGCGCGGCCAGAACACGGTGGAGTATCTGATGATGCTGGCCGTCATCGTGGGCGTCATCCTCGTGATCGGCAAGATGTTCAAGCCGCAGATCAGCGGCATCTTCAACCAGATCATGCAGATGATCTCCGGAGCCGCCAGCACGGTCGGATCGCCGAACTAACAGCAAGGCGTCAGTCCGCCGGACGAAGCGCCGGCGGCAGGAGGAGGGGGGTGGTCTGGAGATCGGTTCGCGCGCCGAAGTTTTCGGGCGCGCAGGAGGGGCAGGTGCTCGTGGAGGTCCTGCTCATCTTGCCGATCTTCCTGTTCCTGATGTTCATGATCATGGAGATCGGGTTCCTGGCTTTCCAGACCATCCTCCTCCACCATGCGGCCTACGAGGCCGCGCGCATCGCTTCTTTGACGGCGAAAAGCACGCCTTCGGCCTCCTGCGCGGTGCCCTCGCTCGATCCGGCCAAGGCCCAGCAGGTGGTGGCTCAGATGTTCAAGGCGCCGACGCCGGCGTTCGCATCGGTCCAGGGTCCGATCCCGACGCTCCTGGATCCGCAGGAAGGCTGCATGAACTACGACGTGCAGGTCGAGGTCCGGCGCGTGGTGCCCATGGTCTTCCCGATGACGGGAGTGGTCTTGGCCGATCAGCCGGGAAAGAAGGCGAGGCTTTTGCGGGCCATCGTAAGGATGCCGATAGAACGGCCGCTTTTCAAATAGCACCGGTGTTGACGTCGTTGTTCAAAGGAGACGCACCATGGAAAAAAAGAGCGTCCTGATCCCTCTGGTCCTGGCCGTGGCGGCCGCGGCTCTCTACCTGCTGGTCCTGACCAGCCGTGAGAAGCAGCTGGCCAAGTCGCACGAGAACACCACGGTGCTCGTGGCCCGCGTGGACTTGCCCGAGCGCACTCTCCTTAAGAAGGACCTCGTGCAGGGCATGCAGATCCCGCGCAAATACATGGCGCAGGATTCCTTCGAGGTCAAGACGCCCTCGGACATCGAGCTGATCACGAACTTGGTCACGCGCGTGCGCATTCCCAAGGGCAACCAGCTCTCGCATTCGATCGTCACGCCGCTCTCGCCCACCACGGGACTGAGCGTGAAGATCCCCTCCGGCTACCGCGGGGCCGTCATCCCGGTGGAGAACGAGCTCCTCAAGCTCATCAAGCCCGGCGACCGCGTGGACGTGATGGTGACCTTCGACGCGCTCATGGCCGACAACCGCAAGGAGAAGGTCACGGCCACCATCCTGCAGAACACGCTCGTGCTGGGCGTGGGCAGCAATCTCGGACAGGGGATGGCGGCCAAGGATTTCGCGGACAAAGAGAAGAAGGACGAACAGTCGGCGGCTTTCGCGGAAAAGGGCATCCTGAGCGTGGCGCTCAACGCGGTGGAGGCGCAGTATCTCTCTCTGGCCATGAAGCAGGGAGACATCACGGTGATCCTGCGCGGCCTGGGGGATGTTGAGATGCACCCCTTGGAGATGGCGAGCTTCAGGAGACTATTTAGATAGACGGGGCGTTGTTTAGCGGGATGTAAGAAACGGTACGACAACCATGGAACGACAACAGCGAAGTTCAACGGGAAGGCCAAGCGCCCTCACAGGGGTGTTGCTTGCCGGATTGCTCGCTCTCGCTCCGGGAGTCCTGAGGGCTCAGCAGGAGGAGGCGGCCGCCGAGGACGACGCGCAGAATGTGATGATCGCGGTCAGCGCCGACGTCGTGGAGATCAGCGGCTCGATCTCCAAGGACGTGGGATTCAGCTGGGGGCCTTTCCAGACCGGCATCAACTTCGCGGAGAAGGCGCCTATCCCGGGCATCATCAGGATCGGCGACTTCGAGCGCTTGACCCAGCTGCAGACCGCGCTCAAGCTTCTGGAGACCGAGGGCAAGGCCCAGCTGCTCTCGAATCCCAAGGTCATCACCAAGTCCGCCACCCAGGCAAACTTCGTGGTGGGCGGCGAGCAGCCTTATCCGGTCGCCAATAACCAGGGAGTGGGCGTGGAGTACAAGAAATTCGGCGTGATCTTGAACATCCTGCCCGTGGTCAATCCGAACAAGAAGGACTATATCGACGCGCAGCTTCAGCTGGAGGTCTCGAACCCGGACTACTCGAAGCCCGTGACGGTCGGGAACACTTCGGTGCCTTCCATGGTCACGCGGCAGATCCAGACCGAGGTCGAGATCAAGAGCGGTGAGACCATCGTCATCGGCGGACTCAAGTCCAGCAACAAGAACGTGACCAAGACCCGCGTCCCGTTCTTGGGCCGCATCCCGATCCTCGGGCTGCTTTTCACGACCACGAGCGTCTTGGAAGAGCAGAAATCGTTGTTCCTTTTCGTGACGTTCGAGATCGTGAAATAAAGCCGTCTATAATATATGGCCAGCGACCTTCCGCCGTTCATCGGCACTCCGGGGCTCCCCACGGGCCCCGGGAAAAGGCCCACGCCGCCGGCGCCGGCTGGGGAGCTCGTGTCTTTCCCCGCTCCTCCGGCCTCTGCGGGCACGCCGTTTCCGACGGTTCCGGCGCCGAAGACTCTGACCGGCTCCACGCCGCGGTCCTCGGGCCGAGTGGTGGTGTTCTCCGGTCCCAAGGAAGGCGTCGGGAAGTCCTCCATCGCGCTCAATCTCGCCCTGGCTTGGGCCGGGACGCAGAGCCGCAACGTGCTCATCGTCCAGCTCGACCCTCTTTGCCGCTCGGACCTTTCCTTTCAGCTTGGGCTCCAGCCTCCGACCTTGGCCAGCCTGACGCAGTTCGTGGGCAAGGACGTGGCCGTGCTCAGCAAGCTGCTCAAGGGCCGCATCCCGCTCTCCCAGTGGGGAGTGGGCGTGCTCCCCTTGGGAAGCAAGCGCTCGGAGGTCCTGCAGACCTCCCCGCACGTGATCGTGCCCATCCTGGAGAGCCTTTCGCAGTCCTACGACCTCTTCCTGGACGTGGACCCCTATTTCCCGATGCAGGTCTTCTCCTTCGACCTGGCGGACCTGGTGTTCTGGACCTGCCTGCCTCAGCGCGGGCACTTCGAGTCCACCTACGCGCTCTTCCAGGAGTTCAAGGCCCTGCACTTCCCCTTGGAGCGCTTCGAGGTCGTGCTCAACGAGGCGAACCTGCCCGGCGCCCTGGCGCCCAAGGAAGTCGACCGCTTCTTCGCGAACATGAACAAGCGGGTCCTTTCCTACATGCCGTGGGAAGACCTTCTGCCCGAGTTCGCGAACACGGGGCGCATCCTCGTCGTGGAGCAGCCGCATTCGGACTGGGCCAAGGCCTTGCGCCCGCTCTTGGGCAAGATGCTGGAAACCCCTTCGGGTCCCAAGGCCTGGGGCCACTCCGCGGTGGAGGAGCATGAGTTCTCCGAGGGCTCGAACCTGCTCTGGAAACCCACGGCCTCTTCCATGGCCGGCCCGGGCGGCGAAGCCAAGGCCAAGCCTATCGCGCGGCCCACGGACCTGCCGGCCTTCTGGGACGAGCTCAAGATGAAGATGCACGGCCACGTGGTGGCGGCCATGGAGACCGAGCGCATCCGCATCAGCGACTCCGACGAGCGCAATGCGGAGGTCCGCCAGAAGATCGCGGCCATCATCGAGAGCCTTCTGCAGAAGGAGGCCAACCTCCCGCTCTCTCGCGACCTGCGCCAGCGCTTCGTGGCCGAACTCCTCGACGAGATACTGGGTTTGGGCCCGCTCGAAGAGCTCATGCGCGACAGCGCGGTCAACGAGATCATGGTCAATGCCCCGGACAAGGTCTATATCGAACGGGGCGGCAAGCTGGTCTTGACCTCGCTGCGCTTTCGCGACGACGAGCAGATCATCCAGGTCATCAAGCGCATCGTGGCGCCCATCGGACGGCGCATCGACGAGTCGGTGCCGCTGGTCGACGCTCGCTTGAAGGACGGCTCTCGCGTCAACGCCATCATCCCGCCCCTGGCGGTCAGCGGTCCCACGCTCACCATCCGGCGCTTCTCCAAGACCCCGTTCTCCGGCAAGGACCTTATCCGCTTCGGCTCCGTCAACGAGGAGCTCCTGGATTTCATGCAGGCCTGCGTGCGCGTGCGCAAGAGCATCATCATCTCCGGCGGAACCGGCACCGGAAAGACCACTTTCCTGAACATGCTCTCCTCCTCCATCCCGGAGGACGAGCGCATCATCACCGTCGAGGACACCGCGGAGCTCAAGCTTCTGCAGGAGCACTGGATCCGGCTGGAGAGCCGCCCGCCCAACATCGAGGGCAAGGGCGAGGTCACCATCCGCGACCTGGTCAAGAACTGCCTGCGCATGCGTCCGGACCGCATCGTCGTCGGCGAGTGCCGCGGTTCCGAGGCCTTGGACATGCTCCAGGCCATGAACACCGGCCATGAAGGCTCCTTGGCCACCATCCACGCCAACAGCCCGCGCGACGCGCTCACGCGCTTGGAGGCCATGTGCATGATGGCTTCCGCGGACCTGCCTATCTGGGCCCTGCGCGAGATGATCGCTTCCGCCGTGCACTTGGTCGTGCAGATCACCCGCTTCCCGGACGGCAAGCGCCGCTGCACCTGGGTCACGGAGGTCACGGGCCGCGACCAGAACACCATCCTCACCAACGACTTGTTCCGATACGTGGCCACGGGCGTCGATGCCGACGGGAAGACCCAGGGCTTCTTCAGCGGCTGCGGAAAGCCGCCGAAGTTCTACGAGGAGTTCCGCCTGGCCGGGCTCAACATCCCGCCCGAGCTCTTCAAGAAGCATCCGGAGTACGCGCAATACGAGGCCCGCAATGCGCTTTGAGCGCGAGGCCGTCTCCTTCGCGCTCCTCGTCATCCCGGCGAAAGCCCATAAATTCGTCATCCCGGCGGAAGCCGGGATCCAGGGGAAGTCGTTTGGCCGTGCTCCTGGCCCCCGGGTCAAGCCCGGGGTGACGAAAAAGAAGGAACGTAGGATGTATCCCCAGGCGGCCTGCTTCTTTGTGCTGGCGGGGCTTTTGGCGGCGCTGGCGCCCGCGCCGGCGTGCGCGCAGTTCAGCAAGAAGCAGATCGACTATCTGGTCAACTCCGACAACGGGGCCGAGGCGCGCGCCCAGTACATCTACCACTATTTCAAGAAGGACCGGGACCCGAACCTCCAGGTTCCGGCGTGGATCGACGGCATCCTGGAGGCCATGGTCAGCCGGCCTGTCTGGCAGGATCCCGACGAGGGAGTGCTCAACGAGGCCCAGCTTTGGCAGGCGCCGGTCTCGGTGCTCTATGAGTTCTTCGAGCACACGCGCAAGACCTTCCCGCCGGAGTTCAACGGCCAGCTCACCCCGCCGGGCGCGCTGGTCAAGGACTATGAGGACAGCCGCATCCGCTTCCAGATGTCGCTGGACCGTCTCTACCGCGCGAAGCTGGGAGATTCCCTGGGCGGCCGCGGCCGCGCGCTCCTGGCCGTCTACGATCTCATCCTGCGCGAGATGGAATCCGTCTTGGACGCCCTGACCAGCCAGGACGCCCGGCGCTATCAGGAATCCGTGATGGCCGTAGGCACGCTCACCAACCAGGCCTTTCAGATCCTGCGCAGTTCTCCGCGCGGCTTCAATCCTCCGGGCAAGGACGCGCCGGCTTCCCAGGGCGGGATACTCTTCCTCATGATGCTGGGCTCTCTGTTCGTTTTCCTGGCAGGCTGGCTCTACGGACAGGCCAAGTCCGACGCGGTCTACGGGCTCTTTGAGCAGCATGCGCAGAAGGCGAAGCATTGGGCCAATGAATTCAACCGCCAGTTCATGGCCATGAAGGTCCAGTACCTCATCCTCACGCCCATGATCGTGGGCTTGATGCTCGGGGTGCTTTCGTTCAATATTTTCGGGTTCATGATCTTCTCCTGCGCGGGCGTCTATCTGGGGATCAAGGCGCCGGAATGGATACTCAATACGCTGAGGCTGCGCCGAGGCAAGCGCGTCGAGGCCCAGCTCATGGACGCCATGATCCTCATGTCCAACGCGCTCAAGTCGGGCTTGGACATCGTGCAGGGCTTCGAGCTCGTCCAGCGCGATCTCGTGCCTCCCATCTCCGAGGAGTTCGGACTCGTGCTCAAGAACTACCAGCTCGGCACGCCCTTCGAGAAGGCCCTGCTCGGCATGGAGGAGCGCATCGCCAGCCGCCTGCTCTCCTATCTCATCAAGGCCGTCATCATCCAGCGCGCGGTGGGAGGAAACCTCACCAAGCTCTTCGACCGCATCGTGGAGAACATCCGCGACGAGGGCAAGCTCGAGGAGAAGGCGCAGTCCTTGACCGCGCAGCAGCGCATCCAGGCCGTGGTCGTGGGCATCATGCCTTGGGCCATGATGGGGCTCATGTGGGCCTTCCAGCCCGAGGTCATGAACGCCTACTATTTCAGCGTCATCGGCGTCATCACCATCGGCTTCTGCGCGGTGTGGATGTCGATCGGCATGGGGGTCGTCCGCAAGCTCGCGGACATCCAGGTTTGATATGGCACTGATGCAGATATTGCTGCTCATCATCGGCTTCCTGGGGTCCATGGCCGTCTTCACCCTGGTGCAGCGGATGTTCTCCTCTCCCGAGGAGGACGCGGACTCGCTGGCGCGCATCGCGGGCAAGCGGGAGGGGGACGTCTCTCCTTTCGAGAAGCTCAATCCCCAGGGCGGGCTCCTGGAGCGCCTGGACTTCTTCCTCGTGCATCAGGCCAAGATGGGCGCGCGGCTGGAGAACCTGCACATGCTCTTGGGCAAGCCGGAGAAGCCCAATGCCTTGCAGATACTCCACTACAAGGAGCTCTGCTGCGTAGTGGCGGCGGGCTTCGTCTACTTCATGTCCGAGAGCGTGTTCTTGGGCGTCCTCGCCGCGCCCGTGGCCTTCTACATGCCGGATTTCTATTTCAAGGGCCGCATCCAGGAGCGCCAGAGAGAGATCCTGCGCAACTTCCCTTCTTTGGTCGACCTAGCCGCGCTCACCATCGAGTCCGGGCTGGACTACATGACCGCTTTCGACCGCATCATCTCGGTCGCCATCAAGAAGACGGAGCTCGAGCGCGAGGTCGAGCGCGCCATCAGCGAGGTCGGACTCGGCTATTCCCGCCGCGACGCTCTGCGCAGGCTGGCCATGCGCACGGGCCTGCAGGACGTGCGCTCCTTCGTGGGGCTCATCATCCAGTCCGACGAACTGGGTACGAGCCTGGTGGACCTCTTGCGGAACTTCTCCTCGGACATGCGCTTTCGGCGGCTCAATAACGCGGAGAAGGCGGCCGCGCAGGCCTCCACCAAGATGCTCATCCCCATATTCTTCTTCATCTTCCCCACGGTCTTCATCCTCATGCTCAGCCCGATGGTCCTCAACATCTTCAAGAAAGGAGGGATGGGTTTCTAATGGCCTGGATGAAACGGTTGGGGCTCGCAATGCTGCTGGCTTGGCCGGCGGTCTTCGCGCGGCCGGCCGCGGCCAAGCCGGACGAGGAGAAGGCCCCGACCCTCGAAGGCCTGTTCCTGGATTTTTCCAAGACTCAGCTGGGCACGCTTTCCTCGCATGAGGCCAAGAAGAAATACCTCTACACCATCCAGCTTGAGAAGTCGCGCATGATGCACAGGCTCCTGCGCACGGTCTATGAGAACGCCTATGACCTCTACAAGGAGGGAGACTTCGACGGCTCCCGGGAGCTGACCGCCAAGATCCTGTCCATGGATCCCGGCTTTCAGGATGCGGCCATCCTGCACCGCGCCTCCGTGGAGCTCGACGGGGCTCCCAAGCCCGGGCTCTCCGAGCGGCGCTTGGTCGAGGACCGCTTCGAGGAAGGAATGACGCTCTATCGCCAGGGACGCTTGGTCGAGGCGACCCAGCGCTGGGAGGAGGCCACGAAGCTCTCTCCCGGGAACCTCAAGGCCCGCTATTGGCTCAGGAAGGCGCGCGGCGAGCTGGCCGATGAGCACTTCCGCCGCGGACAGCGCGCCTACCAGCTGCACCGTCTGCGCGAGTCCCTCGATCAGTGGTATTCGGCGCTGGTGCTCAATCCGAAATACCCGCGCCTGATGGGGACTATCGCGCGCGTCGAGTCCGAGCTGCGCAGGCAGGAGGCCAACGACAAGCTTCAGCAGGCCCTCGCCCTCTACGGGCAGGGGCAGAGCGCCTCCGCGCTTAAATTGCTCGATGAGGTCCTGCGCATCGAGCCCGGCGAGGCCAAGGCCCAGAAGCTCATCAACGAGATCCGTCTGGAGATCGCCAGCCAGCACGTGGCCGAGGGCCGCAATCAATATAAGGAGCGGCAGTACAAGCAGGCCGTGGACTCTTGGAATAAGGCCGTGGACTACGGCTATGACCCTCGGCGCGCCAACGTGCTCATCGCTCGCGCCAAGGAGCAGATGCAGAGGGAGTCGGAGGCCCGCCGCCGCAAGGCCGAGCAGGCCAAGCGGGACGCCGAGGAGGAGGAGCAGCGCAAGAAGGATGAAGAGGAGCGCAAGAAGCAGGAGGAGGCGGATAAGGCCAAGGCCGAGGCCGCCGCGGCGAGCGCTCCCGGCGATGTCCAGGTCCAGGGCGCGGGGACCGCGGCCGACGAGAACAAGAAGAACGCGGTCCGGCACTGGCAGCAGGGCCTGGTGGCCTATCAGCGCAACGACTACGCCAAGGCGCGCGATGAGTGGAGGCTCTGCGTTCAGTTCGATCCCACCAACTCCGACTGTTCCGCGGGCCTGCAGAGGATCGACCAGACCTACGGGGGAGCGCAGTGAGGCTCTCCACCAAGTGGTTCTTGTGGTATCTGTCCATCGGCGTCTACGTGATGTTCCTGGGCGGGATCTTCTACTACAACCTTTTCAAGTGGACTTTCGACGAGAAGCTCAAGCAGGAGGCCATCGACCTGGTCAAGGTGCAGGCCTATCAGCTCATCCGGGGCTTGAGCGAGCGCCAGAGCTCGATCAAGATGGAGGAGTTTCAGATCGTCAGCGAAAGCCTCTCGCGAGACGAGCGCGTGGCGGCCTTGGTCTACTTCAACCGCTACGGCGAGGTGCGCTGGTTCAAGGACCCGGGCTACATCGGCAAGACCTTCGATGAGTTCACCAAGGCCCTGCCGCTGCCCACCGACGCGGTGGAGCAGGCCTATCTCTCCAAGCTCCCGAAGGTCCGCAACGTGCCGGGCCAGCCGCTCTATGAGATCGCGATCCCCTTGGCCGTGCGGGGCGAGGTCATGGGCATCGTGGACATGCAGGTCTCCCGCGAGGGGGTCAAGGACTTGATCGCGCAGGCCATGCGCAAGTATGTGCTGGGCGCCATCGGCGTGCTCTTCCTCCTGGGCATCCCGCTCTATTTTTTCCTGCACCATTTCGTGGTCAATCCGCTCCTGCACCTGCGCGACGCGGTGGAGGCGATCTCTTTCAAGAACCTGGACATCAAGTTCTCTCCGCGCAAGGACGAGATCGGGGATTTGGCCGGCGTGCTCGGCGTGTTCCTTCAGAAGGTGAAGGCCGACCGCGCCAATACCATGGTCCGCGAGAAGCAGCGGGGCGTGGCCGAGCAGCGCTGGTGGCAGTCTATCCTGACGACCATCGTGACCAAGGCGCACCGGGCCATCGTAGTCGACGAGGACAATACCGTGCTCTACACCAATTTCCCGGTGACCTCGTCCGTCGACCCGAATGCGCGCCTGCACCTGCTGGACGTCATCGACAGTCAGCAGCAGGACGTGCTGCGATTGGTCGGCGTGGCGCTCGATAGGCCCAACCAGGTCGTGGAGACGGACACGATGTTCCGCCAGGAAGCCTGCCATGTGCGCGCCGTTCATCTCGAAGAGGAGGGGGAGTTGAGGCGCACCCTCATCCTCTTCGAGCCCAAGAAATCTTCCGCGCTATCCTAGCGCGGTCGTAAAACCCCACGTAGAAAGATTCTCAGGTCCCTCAGAAAGGTAAGTCGTGGCTTGTGCGCCGTGCGCCAAGGGATATGGGTTCGCGGGTACGCGGTCCGCCTCTGTCGTCGGCGTCCGCTCGGCTCTCGCGCGCGCAGAGGGCTGCGCGCGCTCCGAGACGCCCCGCGGACCCATATCCCTTGTCCCACGGCACCGTGTTCGGCACCCTGATGAAGGGATTGGAGAGCTCGACGCTTCGCGGTATTTCTGAGTTGCGCATGTTTTGCGTAGCTCAGCGCGTATTTTATTGCCCATCGGATGTCGCTTTCTATCGCCTTCTAAATCTGGAACATAACCGAGGGGAATTAAAAATGGCAGACTTTACACTGCGAAGGGAGCTCTGATGGATAAACATAAGATCGGCAGTCTCGATTTTTATTGCGGGATAGGGCTGGGGCTTGCCGCAGCCGCCCTCTACCTGGGATTCCTGTCGAAGACGTATGTTTTTGAAGGTTTGGCTCGGGCGATGCCGATCGAATTGGGGAGTTTTCGGGGCTTGTTCAATGGGAATCATCTGGCGTATGGGTTCGCGGGTTTTTGTTTCCACGGCGTGCTGAAGCTCCTCGGCTGCGCGGGACTCGCGCTTATCTCGCTGCAAGTCATGGATGCGCTGATAGGAGGCTTGGGGCTTTGCTGTTATTTCTTGACGCTGCGTTGTATCGGAGCGACACGGGCCTCGGCGGCGGCGTGGTCCGCCGTTTTGGCGCTCAGCCTGGGCTATTGGAATTGGAGCACGGACGCGGAGAACTATATTTTTTCCACATGCCTGCTGATCCTCCTGTTCTCCTATTTGATTTTTTCGAGCATGACCAAGAGATTGTCGCCGTACGGCCTGGCCCTGCTTCATGGACTGGCCGTGTCGGGGCATATCGTGAATGTCGTTTTCGTCGCGGTCGGGGCATGGTTCCTCTTCTCCTGCGATCCTCGCAATGGGCGGCGGCTGATTCTCGCCTATGCGCTGTCCCTGGGCGTTTTATTGTGCGCGGTCTATGCCGCGGCGCTCGCTCTCATCGTGAGACCCTCGAACATGGCGGCCGCGCTGCATTGGCTCTTGGGCAGCGCCAGCGGCGGAGGGCAAAGCCTGGTCTGGCACGGCGCGCTGGGACCGGGCGGCTTTGCGGCGTGGGCTAAGATGACGCTCAATATTTTCGTCTCTTTTTTGCCTGGGTTTCAGAGTCCGGCGGCTTGGGCGCCGTCCGCGTTCTTGTCTTATGCCGGGCGATCGGCATGCCTGGCTTTCTTCATTTTGACGGCGGTGCGATTCAAGAAGCTGGAGGGATCCCAGCGGACGACGGCCATAGGCTGCCTGATCTGGCTGGGCGCCTATGCCGCGGTATTCACGTCCTGGGAGCCTCGAACCATGGTGTATCGCGTCTCCGACTTGGTTCCGCTGGTGACGCTGTTCTTCCTGGCGGCTCAAACCCTGCCGCGAAGCTGGATGTCTCCGTTGGCCGGAGTTTGTCTTGCCGCCCTGCTCGGGGCCGCGAATTTTTCCGCGGAAATATATCCGAGGTCATTTTTTTCCAATAATCCGAATCTGACGCATATGGCGCTTATTAAAGCCAATACGACGGAAGCAGATTGGGTCACGGGAGAAGGGGGAGGAGATGAGCTTTACATCCCGTATTTCGCTCAAAGGAAACCGCTGACGATCGGATTTTACCATTCACGTCTTCCTGAACTTAAAGATCGGATCGAGCAGGCGAGGATGTCCGGAGGGGAGATATTCGTCACATCCAAAGTGCTTTCCTCGCCCGAATGGCGGCGCTTTTTCGATGGATATGGGCTGGAGCTTCGGGCGGCAGGGCAGGACGGCTATGCCTTGTATCATCTCAAGTGAATGGGCATCCGATGTGATTGAAAAAATCTCAAGGCATCGAGGGGTTCTGTTTGTCGCGGGAATAGTGTTCCTGCAGCTGCTCATCTCGTTGCCGCGGATCAATAAGCCATTCCTTGAGGGGCGGGCGCATTGGACGGCGGATGACGCTTATTTTACGCTGATGGCGATGCATTCCTTGGATCCGGCGGTGTCGGATCCTTGGAAGGTGTTCGGGCTTACTCGGTATGCGTACGATGAGTCCGGGCGGGAGACTGGGCTGCAGCATTACTCGCATCATCCGGTCTTGGCCTCGACGCTCTATAGGGCGTATGCGGGCGCGGCGGGCTTCGAGCATTGGGTCCCGCGGAGCTTCGCGCTGCTCTTCTCAATGGGGATCACGGTCCTTCTTTTCCTGCTGCTGCGCGGCGTTCTGGGCAGCGTGGAGCTTTCGGCGGCGCTGACCTTCCTTTATGTCGTTTTGCCGCTGAACTTCAATTATCAGGATGCCTGGAAGCACGAGATCGTGGCGACGTTCGTGGTCTTGCTCAACTATTGCCTGGCCATGAGACTCGATGGGAGCCGGCTCCGGAGGATCGCTTTCTTGGCGGCGTTCTTCTTGCTCTTTCAGGCCGAGTGGGCGGTTTACGCCGTGGGCGTCGGACTTTGGGCGTACCTGTTCTCGACCCGGCCGCGCGAGGACCGGAGATTCCTGTACGGCCTCCTGGCGGTCGGCGTCGTCAGCATGCTGCTGAACGTTTGGATACTCTACCACCTGGGGTTCAGCGGGAAGGTCGCGCAGAGCCAGGCGCTCTACCGCATGAACAAAGATATGAGCGCTCTGACCTTGCTGGGCTGGATGAAGAGCCAGTGGGGGTTCTTGGGCATGAATTTCTCCCGGACGGGCATGGCGCTTTTGGCGGTCCTTGTCCTTGGCTGGTGCGCGGGAGCGCGGCGTTTTTTGCGGACGCCTTTGGCGGCGCTCGGCGGGATCTCTCTTTTCTCCGGGCTGGCGTGGATCACGGTGTTCCGCAATCTCAGCTTCAGCCACCATTATCACCAATGGTACATCGGACTCGGCTATGTGCTGCTGCTCGCGGGGACCCTGGAGGCTTTCCGGTCGCGTTGGATCGATTCTCGGGCATGGAGGCTGCGGATAGTACTTGGGCTTCTTTTCCTTATGGCGGTTTCGGCCTGGGAGAGTTTTCGGCTGGAGGCGCTCATCCAAGAGGGGAACTTCGCCGCGCCCGAGGACATCGCCGCCGTCCAGGACGAGAACAGCCGCCTGATCGTGGCTTCCGACGGGGCCAGCGGCCCGATGCAGTGGTGGATACGTCCGCCCATCTGGCTTTATTCGGATCCTCATTATAAGTCCCTGCGCACCGGGATCCCCCGTTCGGAGATAACGGGCGGCGTCGTCCTCATTGAGCAGCTCAAGAAGATCGACCGCAGGACGGATGTGGTCGTGACCTTGAGGGAGCCTCAGGCGGTCTCCTCGGTCGCAGGGCGATTGCGCCGCTTCGGCGTGCGGCGGCTCGCGCTCCGCAGAGAGAGTCCAGCCTTCGCCTTCTGGGCCCTGGAGACCGCCGTGCCTATCCGGTGATGTCTCGTTGCTCGGCGATGTCGGGAGTCCAGGCCTCTTTTCAACGGGGAAGAAGAACCTCCAAAGCTGCGGCCTTCCTTGGGTATTACCCACGCACACAAATCGACATCACCCAATGAAAACGGCGGGTGGAGCCGAGGGGAAACACCCTCCAGCTCCCGTGAAGGGGGCCCCACGGCTTGGGGGGAACCAGTTCCCAGGGGCGCGGGGGAAGGGAGGGTGTTTCCCCTCGGCTCCAGGACCCGCCGGAAAAAGTGGGTGATGTCGAGAGCCTTTCTACTTGCGAAAAAGGCGATTAACTGCTAAAAAACATGGGTAGGACGCGCTATTTTCAGTTTTTGGAGGGACGATGAGCTATCACATCCGCAGGATCGATCCGTTCTGGAAGCCGGGGCCCGTGGTCATCGGACTTGGAGTCATCGGCGCCTTGGCCGCTGCGTTCGGCTATGCTCGGGGGATCCTGCCGGTGGCCGCGGGCGGCGCGGTGCTCATGTCCGTCGGAGTGATCATGGCCGCCAAGCCGGTGCTCACGGGCGTGTTGGGCTGCCTGGGTTTTTTCGGCGGGCTGGTCACCTTCGTGCTCATGCCCAACGTGAACACGGTCGGCATGTCCTTCGGCTATAAGCTGCTCTCCACGCTGCTATTCACCGTCCTTTATATGGTGCTCATGGACGCGCTTATCCTCGTGGTGGCGGCGCTCTATAACGCCTTCAGTTCCGTCTGCGGAGGCATCGAGTTGGACATCGACGCCACCGGCCCGACAGGCTCCTAAGGATGCGTGTAAGCATCGTCTGCGTCGCGCGCGATCCTAATCGCGTCGGCGTGCTTCTGGAGGCTCTCGGACGCAACGGCTACGTGCTCACCGTGGTCCAGAGGGCCAAAGAGGTCCATGGACTGTTGGCCCAGCGCGGCTGCGACATGCTGCTGGTGGGACAGACCCTTGCCGACGAGGACGGCCTCGCCTTAGTCAAGACCTTGCGTTCTCGCGGTCCCACGCGCCAGCTCCCCATCGTGGCGCTCGTGGACCCCGCGCCCTCTCAATACTCGGGCTCGGAGCCGGTGCTCGTGCGGCGCCTGCCGGCCTACGGTTCCGCCGGCGCGGCCGGACGCGGCACGCCGTTCACGCCGGCCTCCGGCGGGGCCTCGAAGACTTCGGTGCGCCTGGCCTTCTTCCAAGCCGGGGCCGATGAGTGCCTCTCGCTCGATCAGGACGTGGCCGAGTGCCTGGCCCGCGTCAAGGCCGTCTTGAGCCGCGTCATGACCAAGCCCCAGGAAGAGATCATCCGCATGGGGCCCATCGAGTTGAACCTGACGAGCTACACGCTCAAGGTCAACGGCAAGAACGTGCCGCTGACTTCCAAGGAGCTCGACCTGCTCTACGTCTTCCTGAGTTCGCCCAACCGCGTGCTCAGCCGGCCCTATCTCATCGAGCGCGTCTGGGGCTACAATTACTTCGGCTCGCCGCGCACCGTGGACGTCCACGTGCGGCGCCTGCGCGAGAAGCTGGGCAAGGCCGCGGACCTCATCACGACCGTGCCCTGCGTCGGCTATAAACTCATTCCGCCCGGCTCCGAGGTGTGACATGAATGCCCCCACCAAGCTGCTGATCATCGACGACGACGCCCACCTGAGCGAAAGTCTGGCCGAGGTCCTGGAGATGGAAGGCTTCGACTGCGTCCAGGCCGGCAACGCCAAGGACGGCATCGACGCGGCCAAGAAGCATGATCCGAAGGTCGTCATCATGGACATCCAGCTGCCGGATTCCAGTGGTTTCCAGATACTCCAGACCCTGCGCAAGGACTCTCGCGAAACCATCCTCATCATGATGACAGGCCGCTTCCTCTCCGCCGAGGAGAAGACGCAGGGCTTTCAGCTCGGGGCCGACGAGTACATCACCAAGCCTTTCGACCTGCAGGAGTTGACCGTGCGCATAAGGCAGCTGCTTGCGCGCGGAAGGGGCTGAACCCTCTCTTCTCTCCGGAGGATTGGATGTTGCGAATTGCAACATCCAATCCTCCGGTTTTTTTGTAACCGGCCGGGCATTGAAAATGTCGCGCGCGGATGCTACAACCTTTGTGGGACCATTGAATAGGAAAGAGGAACGTTGAGTGGTTTCAGTTGGATGAGCGAGGCACAATTTTGCGCGAGGCTTCTATCGGGCGCATGAACGATTTTATGGAAAGAGTTTCCGCATGATGGAAGCCCCGCGGCGGGGACGGCTCGCCTATAAGTTCATCTTCTGGTTCTTGATGATCTCCATCGCGCCCATCGCGGTGGTGGGGTGGCAGCTCGTCAACATCTCCCAGAACGTGCTCAAGGACGAATCCATCCGGAGCCAGGAATCCCAGGCCGTGGGATTCTCGGAGACGGTCTACAACTACGTTTCCACTTTCAAGGGCGTGCTGGCCGTGGCCTCCCGCCTGGAAGGGTTCTCCACCATGGACCCGGTCCAGCAGCAGCGGCATCTCAACCGCGTCATGCAGCAGCACGCGGCCTTCCTGGAGCTTTCGGTCTTCGACCAGAACGGGAAGGAGACCCTGCGCATGGGCCGCTTCCTGGGCCCGGAGCCGGAGATGCGCGACTTCGGGGGGCAGGCGGCCTTCCAGATCGCGATGAAGTCCGGCGAATACGTGGGCTCCCTGGAGCGCTTCCAGGGGCTCTACCCCACCGTGACCATCGCGGTCCCGGTCAAGGACGCGAGTTCGGCCCAGAGCAACGTGGCCAAGGGCGTGCTGTTGGGAAAGATCAGCCTCAACGGGCTCTCGCAGATGCTGCACCAGCAGTTCCCCGAGAACGGGCGTATGGTGGCCAGCGTCGTGGCCGTCGACGGGTTCCTGGTCGCGCACTCCAATCCCAGCGAGGCTTGGCGGCCCAACGCCCGCTTGCCCAAGGAGATTCTGGACGTCATCACCACCCAGGTGGCCGAGAAGGGCGGCGGACGCATCCAGATGAAGGACGGCAGCATGGTGCTGGGTTCCTATGCCATCGTCAAGGACCTGGGCTGGGCCGTCTACATCCAGCAGCCCGTGGAGACGGCCTACATGGCCGCCGAGGAGATGCGCCGGCAGATCTTCCGCGTGATCTTCTGGGTCGTCTGCGTGACCATCCTTCTTTCCTTGGCCGTGGCCAACCACATCACCCAGCCCATCAGCATGCTCAAGCAGGCCGCCGACCGCCTCAAGGCCGGGCAGTTCGAGGACATGCCCGAGATGATCACGACCAACGACGAGATCGGCGACTTGGCCCAATCCTTCATGCGCATGAGCGAGGCGCTCAAGGAAAAGACGGGCGAGCTCGTTCATGCCAAGGAGGAGCTGGAGAAGTTCGCCCGCTTCCTGGAGAAGCGCGTGGAGGCCCGCACCCGCGAACTCAAGGCCGCGCAGGACGAGCTCATCAAGAAGGAGCGGCTGGCCGCCATCGGGCAGATGGCCTCGGTCGTCGGGCATGAGATCCGCAATCCCCTGGCCGTCATCAACAATTCCACGTTCTTCATCAAGGCCAAGCTGAGCAAGTCCGAAGCGCCCATGGACCCGAAGGTGGAGAAGCATATCGCCATCATCGAGAGCGAGATCAAGCAGGCCAACAGCATCATCAGCGAGATCCTGACCTATTCCCGCTCGAAAGATCTCAAGTGCGAGGACATGAAGCTTAATTATTTCCTTGAGGAGCTGCTCTCCGTCTACCCCTTCCCGCCGCACATCGAGGTGGTCCGCAGCTTCGATCCGATCGACCCGACGGTCCATATCGACCCCGACGAGATGCGCCAGGCTCTGCGCAATCTCGTGGGCAACGGCGTGGAGGTCATGCCCGCGCGCGGATCCGTGCGCCTGGCCACGAAGGTCCTCGACAACCGCTGGGTGCGCATCGACATCTCGGACACCGGGCCCGGAATCCCGCCCGACATCCTCGAAAAGATCTTCGCGCCCTTCTTCACCACCAAGGCGCGCGGCACGGGCTTGGGACTGGCCGTGGTGCGCAAGGTCGTCGACCGCCACCAGGGCAAGGTGGACGTGCAGAGCGAGGTGGGCAAGGGCACGACCTTCAATATCTATCTGCCGCTGGCCGGCGCGGCGGGGGCTCCCGGAGCGGTCCGCTCCGCGGCGCAGCTCTCGCGCTTGCCCGCTCCCGGCCCGCTTCCGACCATTCCCGACTCGATCTCCGGCGGCGCGCCTCCTGAAACGGCGCGCATCATCCCCGATACACAGGCGCGACCCACATGAATGCCAAGATCCTTATCGTAGACGACGACGCGCATCTTCGCGACAGCATCCGGGACAACCTGGAGCTCGAAGGCTGCACCGTGTCCGAGGCGGGCTCGGGCGCGGAGGCCATGAAGGCCGTGGTCACGGACTTCTTCGACGTGATCCTCATGGACTACAACCTGCCCGACACCACGGGCATCGAGGTCATCCGGCAGATCCGCAAGATCAACAAGGACAGCCAGATCCTCATGCTGACCGCGCACGCCTCCCTGGACACGGCGCTCAAGGCCATCCAGGAGTCGGTCTACGACTTCCACGTCAAGCCCGTGGACTTCGACCATCTCAAGCGCGTCATCAACAAGTGCGTGGACCAGCTGCGCCTTCAGCAGGACAATAAGCGGCTTCTCGAGGACCTGCGCAAGGCCAACGAGCAGCTGCTCTATCTGTCCAACATGAAGTCCAAGTTCCTTTCGATGTCCTCGCACGACCTCTCCAACGCCCTGATGACTCTGCAGGTCTCCTTCGACATGCTCCAGCAGAACTTGAAGCCCGACGCGGAGCAGAAGAAGAGGCTCACCTACATCTCCGGAGGCTTGTCCCAGCTCTCCCGGCTCATCGAAGACTTGGTCGACTGGGCCGCCATCGAGCAGGGGAAGTTCCGCCTGGAGCGCACGGCGCTGCAGCCCGGCAAGCTCATCGAGGACCTGCTGGCCGGCCCCCAGGCCAAGGCGCAGCAAAGAGGGCTGGAACTCTCCGCGAAGATCGCGTCCGGGCTGCCGGACATCCATGCGGATAAGCGGAGGCTGGGGCAGGTGCTCCTGAATCTTCTGGAGAACGCCCTGCGGCATACGCCCAAGGGCGGCTGCGTCACCGTCGAGGTCACGGCCAAGGACAGCGAGGTTTGCTTCGCGGTGCGAGACACCGGCGACGGCATATCGAAGGAGGACCTGCCCAGGATATTCGAGAGCTTCTATCAGTCCAGCGGCGGCAACCAGGGCCGTCTGGGGCTCGGGCTCTCGATCTCCAAGGAGATCCTCCAAAGTCACGGCGGGCGGCTCTGGGTGGAGTCGGCCGGCGCGGGCAAGGGCGCGACGTTTTATTTCGCGGTCCCGGCCGCCAAGAAGGAAGGGCGCGCCAAGGCCTAGTGCGGCGCGTCATCGTCACCCCGGCGAAAGCCGGGGTCCAGGCAACTGCTGGGTCCCGGCTTCCGCCGGGATGACGGCGTGTTGATTTTTTTGTATCGTACGCGTTGGATAGGGGGGAAGAATGGCAGCCAAGAAGCGACTGACGGTCCTTATTGCGGATGACCAGACTTTGTTCCGCGAGGGAATCAAGGATCTTCTCGAGAACGAGAAATCCATCCAGGTCATCGGCGAAGCCGCCGACGGAGCGGAAGCGGTCCGCATGGCCAAGAAGCTCAAGCCCAACGTCATCCTCATGGACATCAAGCTCCCGCATATGGACGGCGTCAGCGCCACGCGGCAGATCCGCAAGGAGTGCCCGGACACGAACGTCCTCATCCTTTCCTCCTATGAGGACGAGGCGCACGTCATGGAGTCCATCCAGGCCGGGGCCAACGGGTATCTCTCAAAGATGCTCCCGGCTTCCGAGCTCGTCAATGCTTTGAAGACCTTCGCCAACGAAGGCGTCATGATCCCTCAGCCGGTCATGGGCAAGCTCATCCAGGGCCTGCGGCAGATGTCGAGCGCCACGGCCGAGGCGACCTTGGTGGCCCTGACGAAGACCGAGATCCGGGTGTTGGCCCTGCTCGGACGCGGGCAGTCCAATAAGGAGATCGCCGCGACCCTGGGCTGCAGCGTCAAGACGGTCAAGAACCACCTCAACAGCATCTTCCAGAAGCTCGATGTCAGCAACCGCACCGAAGCCGTGGTCAAAGGCATCGAGATGGGCATCATATCCGCGGAGGAAGGTACTTTCGCGTAAAATACGCCGCCTTCCATCTATACAAGGGAGCCGGGCCTTGAAAAAGGTCCGGCTCCCTTGTCTTATGCTGGAGGCGGGTCCGTATGGGTCTTTTGGGGTGGGTGGGGCTGGGTCCTTTGCTTCGAGGGGGGTGGGTCCGGCGGCACAGGCATGATGGCGCCGGTCCCTTTATAATAGCAGTGATGGCAGGCAGGTGTCGGCCATCGGAGAAAATATGAGAAAACACGGAAAAAAAGGACAGCAGAGCGCGGCTTTCCCGCGTTGGGCTTCGCTGGAGCTGCTCCTGCGCCCTCGGGTGTCCCTGCAGTGCCGTTCGGATAGACGCGCCTTCCTTTGGCAGACGGACCGGAGCCGGCCCGCATCCCTTCCCCGCTGATGTCCGCATGCATCCCGTCATTCCGGCGAGAGCCGGTAAGGCCGTCATCCCGGCGGAAGCCGGGATCTAGGATCAGCTGGACCCCGGCTTTCGCCGGGGAGACGGATGGCTGGGTCCCGGTTTTCGCCGGGATGACGAAAGAAAAAGAACTTGTGATGAACGCTAAGGCATGAAGAATATCCGCAACAGCCTGCCTGTTCGTGCTTTGGCGGTTCTCCTGCTTTTGACTTTTTTATACGCGCGCGCGCCCGTATGTAGAGCGGCGAACCCCAGCATGTCGGATGATTACGCGCAGATCATGACCTGGATCACGCGGCAGACCGCGGAAGGCTTGGCCTTCAATGCCGGTTCCACTTTCGATCCGCCCAATGAGATGCGGCCCTGGCGCGTGCAGCCGGATCTGAGCTTCGGTATCGGCATGCTTCCCTATGACAAAAAGTCCTTCCCGGAGATGAAGGTCCGGGCCTTGGCGGAGAAGAATCCCGGGGCCATGCTCCCGGACAAGGTCATATTCCCGAATCTGACCATGCACATGCGCATGGGCCTGCCCTCGCGCATGGACATGGGTTTGCGCCTGGTCAACGTCACCATTCCCAAGGGCTACAAGCTCTCGGAATCCACGCAGGGGGGCGGGCAGATCAACACCGTCGGACTCTCCGTGCGCAAGCACTTCTTCGGCGGCAGCCTGCCGCTTTTGAGCGTGAGCGGCGCCTTCAACCGCGTGTTCGGCCGCTTCGATTTCCACAACGAGTTCAGCAATATGGAGCTGGCCCAGGGATTCACGGCCGACAGCCTCAATACCGGGCATCTGCAGTGGGACGTGCGCAGCTACGGCGTCAACGCGATGCTCAGCCAGACCTACGGGCATTGGACGCCCTTCGGCGGAGTGGGGCTCAATCACATGACCGGCTCCGTCTACGGCTGGATGCGTTCGGATTGGAAGACAGCCATCACGCCTTCCTACGGCGAGGCCAGCGGCAAGCCCGAGCCTTTTCAGAGCCGGCTGCTCTTCGGCGTGCAGCATGAAGGGAGCTTCCCCAGCTATTTCTTCAACGGGGAGGTCAAGGCCTATGGGACGCAGTCCTACAAGAGCTTCATACTGATGGTGGGCGTGGCCGCGCCTTTCCGCATCGGAGCCGACAGCACGCTTCTGTCCAAGCGGCATTCGCACGCGCATGGGGAGCAGGGGGATGCGGAGGAGGAGCCGGCCTTGCGGTCTGATGCGGAGGATCGCGATTCGGATTCTTTCCGTCGGCGGCGCACGCGCGAGAGCTTCGGACCCGCTCCCGTGCGGACGCAGAGGGCGGCGCCCGGGAAGTCCCGGACGCGTCCGCAAACGGTCTTGGACGAAGAGCCGCGCGCAGATGAGTCGGGCTTTTATTTCATGCGCTGACGTTTTTGGGCCGGGCATTGGATAGGAATAATTTCGCAGTCCGTTGTAAAAAGACAGTCGCGGGCACGCTCTGCGCGGCGCTCATACTGCTGTCTCCCGGAGCGCGCTCCTATGAGCTTTGGGCGCAGAGCGCGGTTTCCGGCGCTGCGCAGGCCGTTCCCGCAGGTCAAGCGCTTCCCGTCCAGCAGATCGCGGCTGCCGGCATCCCTTCCGGTCCGGCCATCTTTCTTCCCCGGAACGCACTGCCTTTTCTGCTGACGCTTCCTGTGTCCAACGAGCTCCAGCCGCTTGCGGGTTCAGGCGTGGGCGTATCTGTGGATGTCCCAAAGATGGAGATCTTTCCCGATAAGCAGGAAGCTTCCGGCGCAGTGAATGGCAAGACCCTTTACTCTCGTCACCCCGGGCTTGACCCGGGGTCCAGGCTACTGCTGGGTCCCGGCTTTCGCCGGGATGACGGAGTTGTAGACGCGAGCAGAGATGACGAAGTTGGCCGCAAGGATGAAGCGAGCAAAGGGGTCGTGCGTTTGTTCGTCCGCGGAGCCGGGCGTTTATGGAAGGCTCTGCGCGGGCCGTCTTCATTCTTGGATCAGGCTGCGGATGGAGGGATCGAAGCTTCCCAGCAGGCCGCGGCCGAGGATTTCACGCGCCGTCTCGGCGGGCAAGGAGAACTTGGCCAAGCAGGGGGTCTGGAGATTCAGACTCCCGGCGAAGGGCGGGGTGCAGTCGGCCGTCGTCACCCCGGGCTTGACCCGGGGTCCAGCCTTATCCTGGATTCCGGCTTTCGCCGGAATGACGAGCAGGGCGCTGTCGTCAGCCGGGATGACGGAGTTGTAGACGTGGACCGGGATGACGGAGTTGTAGGCGCGGGCCGGACTTCCGGGCAGGTCCCGGCGCTTGCGGCTCGGAAGTCCGCGCAGCAGGAGATCCGGTATCGCAGAGTGCTGTTCCCGGCGGTGCTGGCGGCGTTGTCGGCCGCGGTTTTCATAACGGCCGCAGCCGTGTTCTTTGGGTCCGGCTGGGTCCTTGCGCATGCGGCGCTGATCCACTCCCCCTGGCTGGTGGAGGCTCTTGCCGCGTTCGCGGAGCCTTTGCGGGTCACGATGGCGGCCGCGGGGGTGATGGGCGCGGTCTTCTCAGGCTGGGCGCTCTATGACCTTGCCGTGTTCTCTTGGGCTGTTTTCTTTCGGGCCGATATCTCGGACCGCGAGTTCTGGGATTTCGCCAAAGCCCAGCTCCTGGAGATGGGCCTGCATCCGAGCGTGATCTCCGGATTGCTGGGATACGCTCCCGGCCGCGGCATCCTGCGGATCTACCGGCCGCAGAGGGGGCGCTTCTCCGGTTTCGCTTTCGGCGTGTCGCAGGGCGATGCGATCTATCTGCGGCCCGAGCTTGCGCGCGCGCCCGGGCTCTTCCAGGCCGTGCTCAAGCACGAGATGGGGCATTATCTGCAGAACGGCCGGCGCGAACCCTTGGCTCGGCGCAGCAAGGGACTCGGGGGATTCTTCCGCGGACTGAGCGACGAGGCCTTGGCCCGCGCCGGGGAATGGCACAGCCGGCAGTGGCTCAAGTCCTTGCGCATCCCGGTGCTCGAACGCGTCTTGAAGGAGGCGCAGGTCTCCCTGCGTCTGGGGGCTCCTTATCCCGTGCTCATCGTCGAGCCTTCCAGCTCGGAGCTCCTGAACCCCTCGGCCTATGACGTGCTCTCCGAGGGACGGGCGCGCGTGCGGGGTCTTTATACCGGTCTGCCGGAGAAAGGGCTCGTGGTCGCCGATCCTGCGGACATGACCGGGTTCGCATCCCGGGAGAACGCCCGCGTGGAGCCTTCGGAGCTCAAGAGGCTCCTCCAGGCGCCCGAGCATGCCGGCCGCTACCGGGTGATCGTGCTCCCGAACGTCCATCTCTCCTTGCCTTTGGAGGACTCCGCGGAGAACCGACGGCTTGAGCAGGCCCTGCGCTCCATCGACGAGGCCTATCGGCTCGAACAGCGCAACCGCTCGAGCTCGCGCGAAGGGTTCAAGTCCGGCGGGCCGCTGGCTCTGCGATTGAAGACTCTGGGCGACAACATCGGAGTGCATGTGGGGGGCAATGGATCGGTCGAGGGAGTCTCCGCGGCCTTGAACAAGATGATGAACGAGTTCTCCGGGACCCAGCTCCAGGACGTGGGCCTGGCAGACTATTTGCAGGCTTTGTACGCGGGGCTGCAGGACCATGGGATCGTGCTCCTTCCTTTCCATTCCTCCGATCCCGGAGTCGCGCTGGTCGAAAGGGTTTTCCGGTTCTGGACTTCCTCGGACAACGGCGAGTTCCAGGTCCAGCGCGTGGACCTTGCCGAGGGCGGGCACGTGATCGTGGCGCGAAAGATGGAGCCGCGCCTGAACCTGTGGCTGACTCCCGCCAAAGGGGTGAGCCTTCCTCATTCGCAGCTCAACCTCGATACGGACCCTTCCGCGCCGGCCCAGGACGATCTTCTGCGCTCCTTCGGCTTCAACGACCAGGAGCGCGCGCGCTTCGTCCAGGCGGGCTTGCGGGTCCGACATGTCTTCGGCCGGGACGTGGGAGACAACCGCATCTATGTCAGCGTGCTCAAGGCCTACTCGAAGGTGCTCAAGCGGCTTTCCGGCGCGCGCGGCGTGCGCTTCGGAGCTTCCCGCGGAGGCTACCGCGTCCAGCTCCTCGAGAGCGGGATCATCCAGGACGTCGTGCCGGTCTGGAAGCTCCGCATCCGGGGCGAAGGCGGACGCATCTACGATATCGACACCGGGCTCGATGTGACGCATCCTGATTTCGCGGACCGCATCCTGCAGTGCATCGATTTCGTGGGCGAGGGACCCGAGGATTGGAGCGGGCACGGCACGCATAAGGCCGGCATCTCCTATGCCAACGGGCCTCTTTACAAGGGCATGGCGCCCGCGGCCGAGGGACGCATGGGCAAGGTCTTCTCCCAGGCCGGGCAGGGCGCTTCCGACGGCGACATCATGGCCGCGGCCGTGGATGCCATGAAGTGGGGTTCGGACGTCGTCAGCGTCAGCCTCGGCAGTCCCGGGGACAGCGATGCGCCCTTGGCTGAGTTTTTCTCGCATCTCTTGGAGCAGAAGAGCGCTTCCGGGGAGCCGCTCATCGGCACGGGATCGAGCGGGAACGCGGGTCCGTTCAATAAGACCTTGAGCCAGCCCGCCAACGCCCGGAACATGATCGACGTGGGCGCCGCGGCCAAAAGCCTCGACGACGGCGTACCGGAGACCGCGTTCTACTCTTCGGTGGGGCCGGCATTGGACGGCCGCTTCAAGCGCTACGGACTCACGCGCTGGGTCCTCAAGCCGGACATCACGGCGCTGGGCGGGGACGTGACCACTCTTCCGGGGAACAAGGACGTCTATTCGCAGGGCATCACCTCGGTCCGTTCCAAGGATATGCCGCCGGGCCCTTCCAATACGGAGGACGGGCTCCATACCCGCATGGCCGGGTCCTCCATGGCCAATCCCCAGGTGGCGGCCATCGCATTGCTGGTCAAGCAGGCCGTCCGCAAGGTCATCGGCGCCGGCTCCGCGGCGTACGAGTATTTCCGCGATCAGCTGTCTTTCTGCGTGAAGATGCTGCTTATGCGTTCCGCGGTGGATATGCGCGTCCCTGTTTTTTTCCAGGGGGCGGGTTTCGTGGACGCGCTGGCGGCCGTCAAGCTCGCGGCAGAGACTTTCGGCCCGGCGCCGGGCGTTTCGCGCTTTAAGCTTTTCAGGGTGCTCGCCGCTGCCGCGGGATTGGCCGCGGCGAGCCCTGTTCCTTCCTGGGCTTGGATCGACCGCGCCGCGCAGGTCCAGCGCCTGGAGGACCGGGTCTTTAATGGCGCCGCGGAGGTCGGCCGGCAGAACGCGGCTCGCTCGCGCGACGCTCGCGCGGAAGGCGCCTCCGAAGAACCTTCCGAGGATGATGATGAGGCGGTCCCTGAGGCTGTTTCCGCGCAGGATGAGCAGTCGGTCCAGGCCCGCTTCGCGCAGCTCCGGGCGCAGGCGGCCCCGGAACTGAGGCAGGCGCTCAAAGACGAGGTCTGGGTGGTCCGCTTCTATGCGGCCTTCACGCTCATGAACCTCAAGGCGCCGGAGGCCGTGCTGGACTTGGCCGCGGCGGCGTTGAGCGATGAGGACGGCCGCGTGCGGCAGACGGCTTTCCTGGCTTTGGCCGAGATCCCGCATTACGGCGCCGATGAACTTCTGCGCAAGGCGTGCGGCGATGAGCGGCCCGACGTCGGGCTTTATGCCGCCTATGCTCTGGCCCGGCATGGGGATGTCTCCGGCCTGCCCAGGATCCGCGCGGAGATGACGAATCCTGATAAGAAGACGCGATTTACGGCCGTGTGGCTGGCCGGACAGCTGGGCGGGCGCGCTTCGCCGGAGGTCGTGGAGGCTTTGGCCGGCCGCGTCGCGGACGCCTCGGAGCGCGGCAATATCCGCCATCTGGCCGCGGCGTCGCTCACGGAGCTCGCCAACCTGAACCAGGCCCTGATCACGGACGGAGCCGTTTGCGCTCTCTTGGCTGCGGCGGGTCCTGGGAACCTCGCGCTGACGCGCACGATCTCGAAGTTCTTCCGGACCGCGAACCGGTCCGCGGCGTTCAAGACGCGGTTGAAGAAGCCGCCTCTGCGCGAGAGCGCCGCGGGCTTCGTCCAGGCGCATAAGGCCGCGGCGGGCCGGCCGGGGGCTTTGGGCGAGCTGGTCTCGACGCTGGCCAAGATCCTGGATATCCCGCTCGATCTTCCCACTCCGGTCCAGGACCGCGGCGGCGCGGGCGTGGCGGGCGTGGACCCGAATCTTGGGCCTCTGCATCTGATACTCGAGCTTCCGCGCGCGAACACGAAAGAAGGCCTTCTTGCGCCGCGCGTGGAGCGCTTCCAGGATCTTCGCGGCGGAGCCAAGAGCGCGGCGCTCAGCGCGGCCGCGGGTTACGGCTTGGAGCCGGCCGTCATGGAGCGTTTCGAGGCGGATTTGCAGGCGGCTTTCCCGAATGCGCAGGCGCTATGGGTGAATGTCCCGGATACGCAGGTCCTGGCCTTCACCGCGGAGCTGGAGTCCAAGGGCTGGAGGGTGCATAAGGCGCGGCCGGTCTATCCTCTGCTCAATGAGACCGGCCCTCTTTCCGGCATCCCGGAGATACGGGCGGCTTCGGGCCTGACGGGCCGGGGCGTGCTCGTGGCTTATCTCGACGAGGGCGCGGATCTTTCGCATCCGGCCTTGGCCGGGGACCGCATCAAGGGCAAGAGGAATTTTACGGCTCCGGGGAACGCGGTCGATGGAGAGGCTCTCGGCCACGGGACGTACGGCATGGGCATCGTGGGCGGACGCAGCGTGGAGGGCTCTCCCTACGAGGGCATGGCGCCCGACGTGGACTTCGCGGTCGGGAAAGTCCTGAGCGCGGACGGCGGGACCGATGCCATGGTCATGGCCGGGCTGGAATGGGCCGCGAGCCTGGTCCAAGACCCGCTTAAGACTCCGATGATCGTGAACCTGAGCCTCGGCGGTCAGGGGAGGGCGGATTCTCCGTTCGCCAGGCTCGTGGATGCGCTCAGGCTCAAGAACATCACGGTGATCGCCGCGGCGGGCAATGAAGGGCCCTCGCCCGGAAGCCTGGATGTCCCGGCCAAGGCCGAACTCGCCATCCGCGTGGGAGCCGTGGATAAATCCGGGGCCCTGGCTTTCTATTCGGCAAGGGGTTCCGCGGATTCCGCGGCGCTTTCCTGGGTGGACTACGGCGGAGCCGTGGCGTTCGGCATGCCCAATCCCTATGAGATCGCCTCGGCCTTCGCTTCCAAGCTCGCCCAGCAAGCCAAGGACGCTCCCACCACGGTCTTGTGGCAGGGGAAGCCTCTTTACCGCACGTTCTCCGGGACTTCGGTCGCGGCCGAACATACCACCGGGAAATTCGCGCTGCTCATCGAGAAGATGGCGGCGGTGCTTCGGGAGAAGGCCGATGGATTGCCCGACGGCTACAGCTTCTACCTGGAGTCCTTGATCGCCCGCACCGCCGCTCCTTTGGCCGGACAGGGTCTTCTGGAGGCTGGGGCGGGGCTCATCGACGAGAAGCGCGCGCTTGCGGCGCTGGAAGAGGAACTCAAGGAACCGGAGCGGGTGATCGCGCAGTCGCGGGATATGATGAGCCGGGCGCGGGAGCGTTACGGGTTTTTCGCGGCAAGGTCCGCGGACCTTCCGCCGGCGCGGGGCTGGCGGCAGGCCGTGAGGGACGTCTTCAAGCGCTGGGTCATGGGCGCGGCCGGACTGTTTCTGTTTCCAACACGATAGATTCCAATACTCGGCGGAAAGCGCGGACATCCTTCATCCGCGTGCGGGGATCCGGGTCCAAGACCGCGTCGATGAGCGCATCCGCGTCCTTCGGCAGGCCCGGGACGCGCGTGCTGAGTCGGGGATAGGCGCGCACGAGCTTCTGGGGCAGGGAGACCTGCCCGAAAGGACGCTCGCCGGATAAGAGCTCGTAGAGGCAGACTCCCAGGGAATAGACGTCGCAGGACGGGCTCACGCAGCCGTCTTGCGCTTCCGGGGCCATGTAGGCCGGCGTCCCTTCGAAGGAGGAAGCCCTGCTGCCGGGATGGGAAACTCCATCCGTTCCAACGGCAGGAGCTTGCGATGTCCCGATCCTCAAGGCGATGCCGAAATCCATCACCTTGATATTCCCATCGTCGGAAAGCATGATGTTTGCGGGTTTGAGGTCCCGGTGCACGATGCAGCGGTCGTGAGCGGCCGCCAGGGCCGAGCAGACCGGCAGGAGCACGGCTTTGGCGCGCTCAAGATCCAAGCGGTGTTCTTCCACGAGTAGCTGCTGAAGGGTCTTTCCCGAGACGAATTCGAAGACCAGGTAGAGCCCTTGGGGGACATCGAGCACCTCATAGATGCTCAGGATATGAGGATGATGAAGGGAGGCCAAGGCGCGGGCCTCATCGATAGGATGCGCTTGCTGCGAGGTGATCTTCTTGACGGCCACTCGGCGGGCGAGCGAACGGTCCGCGGCTTCCCAGACATCGGCCATCGCGCCTTTGCCGATGATGCGCAAAAGTTCGTATTTCCCGGCGAGGAGATCGTTGTCCGCCGGGGACGCGGACGCCGGTTCTTCAACCGGCCTGCGGCGGATCCGGGAAAGTCCCAGGCAAGCGAGAGTCGACAGGCTCAGGAGCGCGAGAATGGTCCATGGAGCCGCGTCGGGACGCGGCTCGGCCACGGCATCGAGCAGCTGCCAGGCATCCGAGGGCGCGGCCGCGAAGCCGCTGCGAGGCGGCGGAGGCTGGGAAGGGGGGTGGGAGGACTGGGGCGTCTGCGGCAATTCGACGCGTGCGCCGCTGAGCAGCGGCGCATTCGGGAGCAGCGTCCTGGCTCTCTCCAGGGGGACTTCCGAGCTTTCCTTATCTTCGGGGCTGACCGCGTTCCCGGCGTCAGGGGTCCGGCTGGAGGCTGTTTCCGAGGGCTCCGACGAATCGCGGATGAGAGAAAGACTGTTGGACCCAGCCGGGGGCGAGGCTTGGGCGAGTCCAGCCAGAAGGAGGAATGCAAGCCGGAACATGCCGCCAGTATGCCGAATGCCGGTGCCAGGCGTCAACTTGATTGAAATTCAACTTGCTCGGCCGAGCAAGTTGAATTTCAATCAAGTTGACGCCTGGCACCAATACTACTGCCGCCAATACCAATAGTTTATAAGATAGGTTGCGGTTCATGAGCATATCTTGGGCGGGCGGAGTCGTATTGTTTTATAAGCCGTATGGGGTGCTCTCGCAGTTCACTGCGCGCGACGGGCATCGTTCTCTTTCGGAGTTCGGGCTGCCCAAGGGAATCTATCCGGTGGGGCGTCTCGATCATGACAGCGAAGGGCTGCTGGTCCTGACCGCGGATGGGGAATTGAACCATCGCCTCAGCGATCCGCGTTTCGGGCATGAGCGGACTTATCTCGCGCAGGTCGAGCGTCTGCCGTCGGCCGAGGCGCTGGAGCGTTTGGCGCGCGGAGTGACCCTGCGAGACGGTCCGACGAAGCCTTGCCGCGTGCGACTGATCGAAGGCGAGCCGGTGTCGGAGCCGCGCGATCCTCCGATACGATTTCGCAAGAACGTTCCCGCGGTCTGGCTTGAGATGACCCTGACCGAGGGCCGCAACCGGCAGGTGCGCAGGATGACGGCCGCGATCGGACATCCGACCCTGCGTCTGGTGCGCGTGCGCGTGGGCGCGTGGACTTTGGAAGGGCTCAGGCCGGGGGAATGGAGGTCGGCGAAAATATGAATTTCCAGACGGCAGGCTGGCTTTTCGCAGCGCTCGCGCTCGCATGCGCTCCGGCGCGGGCGCAGGCCGCGTCCCAACAAACTTCGGATGCGGCACTCCCCGCTGGTATGCGGGTCCCGCAGAATGTTTCCTCAACGACAACGGTGCAGGCCGTGTCTACGGTCACGGCTTCTGTTGAGACATCGAGCGCCGTTGTTGTCGCTGTGTCGAGCGCTGGTACGGCCGTCGCTCCAGCCGCAGCGGCTCCTGAACTGCGCGTGGTTTGGCCCGAGGAAGGGATGCGCTATCCTTTTTTGAAGCGAGCTTTCGCGTTCGGCAGCGTCACTCCCGGCTCCACGCTGACCGTCAACGGGATCTCCCTGCCCGTGCGCGGCAACGGAGCATTCTTGTCCATGGTGGATTTTTCCAGCGGCGCGTTCGTCCTTCATTTTCTGGCCGAACGCGCGGGGGCTTCGGCTTCGCTCGCGCGCAATGTCCTCGTGGACGGACCGGAGGAGGCCCGGACATCCGGCATCGCGGTCCTGGAGCCGCGCGAGAGCCAGTGGGTCCGCTCAGGCGATTGGGTCGCCGTCCGGGCCAAGGGGCCTGCGGGCGGGGAAGCGAACTTCAGCGTCGAAGACCTCGTCGAAGGCATGCCGCTCTTTGAAACGAGCCCGGGGATCTACGACGGGCGCTGGCGCGTGGGCGACTCTGCTCACGGCAAGTCTCATCGCGTGAAGGTCTCCTTGCATTGCAAGGCAGGCTCCTGGTCGGAGCATGCGCAGGGACGCGTGAGCATCCTGGACCCGCAGGCTTATGAGACCGCGATCAGCACCGCGAGAAGCACCATCCTCAAGACCTTGGCCGGAGGATACGATATCCTCATCCCTCCCGGGGTCCAGCTCGCGGTCACCGGGCGTTCTGGAGACCGTTTGCGAGTATCCTTGGCTCCGGGCTATGACGCCTGGGTGGACCCGGGGCAGGTGCGCATGCTGCCCGAGGGCGCCGCGCCGCCCAGCGGCCTCATCGGCCGATATCTGAACACCTCCGTGTCTTCCGATTCCGTGCGCCTGGCCGTGTCCGTGGAGCGGCCCGTGCCGTTCTCCGTGACGCATCGGCTCGATCCCTTGGAATTCGAGATCCGCTTCTTCGGCGCCTATCAGCGCATCGACCGCCTGCGCTATGCTTCCGACGATCCCATCATCCGCGAGGTGGTCTGGCGGCAGGAGGATTCCCAGACCGTGCTCATGACCGTGCGCACGCGCATCCGCTGGAGCGCGGGCTATGATGCCCGCTACGAGAAGGGGCGATTCCTCTTCGATATCCGTCGGGCTCCGGACCTGACGGCCTCCGACAAGGTCTTGAAGGGGCGGCGCGTGGTCTTGGACCCCGGGCACGGGCCGGATCACGGCGGACTCGGCCCTTTGGGCACCGAGGAGCAAGACGTGAACCTCGAAACGGCCTTCCGGGTCAAAGCCCTGCTGGAGGCCGAGGGCGCGCAGGTTTACCTCACGCGCGCGAGTTCCGCGGGGCCCGCGCTCACGGAGCGGCCGGCCTTGGCGTGGGATGCCAAGGGCGACGTGCTGGTGAGCATCCATCACAATGCCTTGGGCGCGAGCGACGACCCCTTCGAGGCGCCCCGCGGATTCATGATGCTCTACTATCATCCGCAGAGCCGGTTCCTGGCCGAGTCCATGCAGGCCGCTCACCGCAAGGACATCCCGCTTTTCGACGATGCTCTGCGCTGGGGAGATCTCGCGGTCTGCCGCATTCCGCAGATGCCCGCGGTGCTCACGGAGTCCGCGTATGTGATGCTGCCCGAGCAGGAGGAGATGCTCTTGGACCCTGTCTGGCAGGACCGCTTCGCCAAGACCTTGGTCGAGGGACTCCGCGGATATTATGACGCCTACCGGAATCTCCAATTGACGGATCCCGCCGAGCGCAAAGCCGCCAGGAGCGTGTCTGAATAATCCTTTGTCGTGATCTGGTGACACGCTCCTGAATTCGAGATATTTTCTCCACACGGAAAGGCCTCTCAAATTGGGTCATCAGACCTATAGGATGTAGGACTTTTCGCCCGCCAAAATCAGGCACCCTGGACCTGATTGTTTCACGGTTTCATTTGTTAGCGTACGCGCGCGCCTGAACGTCTATTGCGCGAACCGTTCCAAGGGATGCCATGAAGCCATATTTTCTGAAGATCCGGGCGGAGATTCCTCGAGCTGTTTCCATCATCATGTGCGCCGCGCTGATCTGGACCTGTCCGGGCCTGGGCGCGCTGCAAGCCGCCGCCCAGACCGTCAAACTTCCGGCTGCGGACGTAATGGTCATTCCTTTGGCGGTTCCCGGGACGTTTGGGAATGGGGCGATGTCGGGCGCGCCTATGCAGGGCGTCAAGATCATGCCGGAGAGTTCATTTTTTGAGAGGTCTTCCATCCTTCCGATCCAGAGAGTCGACGTCAAGGCCCCTGGGGTCCTGCCGCAGGGGTTTGTTCCCAGGGAGGGATCGCCGACGCTGCTCGCTCCCGCGGTCGAAGCGCCGGCGGCGAGCGCGGATGCGAAGGCGCTGATCTTCGCAAAGACGCGCGGCGCCGCAAGCGTCCGTCGGCTGCAGGCGTTCGTGAACTCTCTGCCTTCCATCCTTCGCGCGGACCTCTCGACTGCGAAGACCGCGGCCGGAGCCCTCTTCGATGCGGTCAAGGATGCTCAGCCCGAGCCGCTGCCGGGGGACCTGACTCCCGGCGCGGTCTCGGGCGATGCGCCGGAGGCTTCCTCCTATGACGCGCGCGATGCGCGGATACTTTACATGGACCTGAGCAATCGGGTCAAACCCGGTTCGCCGGTCATGCTGGCGGCGCAGTCTGCGGCAGTGTCCGCCGGCTGGGGCAGGGACAAGCTCCGGCGGATGCTCGCGATACTGGCTGGAGAGGGACGCTTGGCGGCGCTGCGCAGCGGCGATTTCCTTTTGCTCGACCTGAGCGAAGGGAAGGTCGAGCGTTCAGGAAAAGAGGTCTTCGACGGACGATCCGTGCGCGCCGAGGTGCGCAAGGGGATCGCGGGCATGGCCGCCGGCGCGAAAGGAGCGTTGTCCGCCATGCTATTTTTCGCCGGCGCGAGAGAAGACTATGAACGCTACCGGGAGATATTCGGAGAGCAGCATCCCGACCAGGAGCAGGCGGAGATCCTCTTCAATGCCGCGGCGCTCAATGCGCTGATGGATCTGAGCGCGGCCCACGTTGAGGGACTGCCCGCGGGTTCCAAGGAGCGCGAGCTGTTCCAGTCCTTGCGCTCCCAGATCCAGGATGCGTATGAAGACCTCGGCCATGCGCCGGCCCGCTTCTCTCGCGGGGCTGTTGAATCTTTCCAAGGGATGCTGACGGCCTTGGCCAAGAACGAGGATTCCGCTTCTTCCGAAGGGCGATACCGCCTGGAAGCCTACGGCGCGCTGATGGTTCTGCTCCAGGAGCATGCGGCGGGTGAGGCGGGATCCCATAAAACGGGAAGGCGGGTCCGTCTGCATAACGGCGCGAAGATGATCGTGGAGATTCAATCGCTCGGCAATCTCCGCGTGCCCGGCGCCGTGAACTTGCATTTTGACGATGAAACAGCCAACTCCCTGCTGATCCATGTCGCGATCCTTCTCAACGAGAACGGCAAGAACGCTCATCTGCAGGCCTTCTACCGCGCCGAACAGGCCGTGGGCATGCTGGAGCGCTACCGGGGGCTCTTCGGGCGGGCGCATCCCAATGAGGGGCAGGCCTCGGCATTGCGCGGGAACGCGGCGCTGTGGGTGATCTCCGACCTGCTGAGCTTCTTTGAAAAGGGATTGGCCGGGCGCCCTCTGGGAGAGACGGGCGTGGTCCAGACCCGGGACCAGATGTCGAGGCTGAGGGAATACCTGAACGGGGCTTCTTATTCCGTCGGGGCGGCGCCTCAGCCGCCTTCAAAGGATGTTTTGACGTCGATGGTCCAGCTCTTGGATGCGGCGAAGCCCGGGCAGGGAGCCGGGTCGCTGGAGGCGCGCAGGAGTTTCGAGCATCTGCGGGAGTTCGCGATCTCGGAATTGGGCCATGCCGATGAAGCGTTTCTGCAGCCCGAGGATCCGTCTGCGTTTGTCGATGATGACGACCTCATCGTGGGAGAGGAAGGCAGCTTCGCGCCGATTCCTGAGAAGAAGGCTCCGCCGATCGTCCCGGCCGGAACGGATAAGGGCTATCCCAAGCTCGGGCTCTCGGAGTTCCCGAACCTGAACAAATTCGGAGTGGACCTCACGGCTTTAGCCGCTGCGGGACGCTTGAACCCGCTCATCGGCCGCGACCAGGAGATCCGGCAGATGGTCAAGGTCCTGGGCCGGGTGGAGAAGAACAATCCCGTGGTCACGGGAGAGAAGGGCGTGGGCAAGACCAAGATCGTGGAGGGTTTGGCGCAGCGCATCGCGGCCGGGGAGATCCCTTCGCTCTACGGCAAGTCCATCGTCAAGCTCGATCTGGGCGCGATGCTGGCCGGGACCACTCTGCGCGGGCAGTTCGAGCAGAGAATGAAGGACGTGCTCCGGGAGGCCAAGAACTCCCACGGCCGCGTCATCCTCTTCATCGACGAACTCCATACCATTCTTGGGCTTGGGAACAGCGAGGGCTCGACCGACGCGGCGAGCATGCTCAAGGAAGCGCTCGTCGGCGAGGTTTCGGTTATCGGCGCCACCACGCTTTCGGAATACCGCAAGATCGAGGCGGACGGCGCCTTGGCCCGCCGCTTCCAAGAGGTGCGGCTCGATGCTCCCAGCGAGCAGGAGGCCGTCGACATCCTCTCCGGCGTCAAGTTCCGCTATGAGGACAAGCACGGAGTCTCCATCCCCGCGGAGACCGTCCGGGAGATCGTGCGTCTGGCTGCGCGCTATCTCAAGGACCGGAGCCTTCCGGACTCCGCGCTCGATCTCATGGACGACGCGGCCGGCGAGGTCCAGCTCCAGGTCGAGGAATCCGGCCGTTCAGGCAAGGAGAGCCGCAAGAAGGAGGTCCTGCCCGCGGACGCGGCTTTCGAGGTGTTCCTGCGCACCGGCATCCCGGTCCAAGAGCTCTCGAAGGATGATAAGGCCATGCTGGGGCGCTTGGACGAGGATCTCAAGAAAGCGGTGATCGGCCAGGATGCGGCCGTGGAATCCGTGGTGCGCGCCGTGCGGCGCGCGCGCATGGGCTATAAGGATCCCAAGCAGCCCATCGGCGTCTTCGCCTTCCTCGGCCCCACGGGCGTCGGCAAGACCGAGTTGGCGCGCTCCCTGGCGCGCTTCCTTTTCCAGTCCGAGGCCAGCATGACCCGGCTGGACATGTCCGAGTACATGGAGAAGCAGAACGTCAGCCGGCTCATCAGCGCTCCGCCCGGCTACGTGGGCTACGAGGACGGAGGCCAGCTCACCGAGCCCGTGCGCCGCAACCCTTATCAGGTCATCCTGCTCGACGAGGTGGAGAAGGCGCATCCCGACGTGCTCAAGATATTCCTCCAGGTGCTCGAGGACGGCCGCATGACCGACGGGCAGGGGCATGTGGTGGATTTCTCCAACACCATCATCCTGATGACCTCGAACCTCGGAGGAAGCATCTCTCAGCCGGGTCCCATGTCCACGCCGCCCGTCGGCGAACTGCGGCATCAGCGCTATCTGGATGCGTTCAAGAAGGCCGTGCCCCCCGAGTTCTTCAACCGCATCGGCGCGGACAACGTCCTGGTCTTCTCGGATCTGGACCGGGCCGGCTACGAGAAGATCCTCGACCTGCGTTTGGCCGACTTCTCCAAGATCCTCGGGCTCAAGAGGATGACGGCCTCCCTCACCGAGGCCGCGCGCAAGCGCATCATCGACGAGGCTTCCAGCGACGCGAACCGCATCTACGGCGCGAGGCCTCTTAAGCAGATGATCGAGCGCCAGGTCTACGACGCGTTCGTGGACGCGGAGCTTGAAGGCCGCATCCAGGAAGGCGACAGCGTGGAGGTGGACTTCGCGGAAGGGAAGTTCCTGGCGCGCAAGGCTTCGGGGGCCGTGAAGCTCGGGGCATGGGCCGCGGCCCTGCCCTTGACGCTTTCGGCAGCTTTCCTGCCGACGGCGGCTGCCGTCGCCGTGGGCGTGCTCGTGTGGCTCTCCGTCGCGGCATTCTTCATTTGGAACTCCATGCACGAGCGCACCGGAGAGGCGCCTACGTCCATCTCCTGGGCTTATCGCGCCAAGAAGGGCTTGGCCGCCCTGCTCGCGGGGCTGGGCTTGGCGGTCTCTTCTCCCCGCCTTCCTCAGGCGGACCAGGGAGCGCTCATCAAGAGCTTCCGCGCTCATCCGCCGGCCTTGGTGATCCTCGACTACGACAAGACCTTCATGGATAATCCCGACGGCATCGGCTCGCCGGTATCCGACGAGCGCGTCGAACTCCTGCGGCGGCTCAAGGCCGCGGGGGTTCGTATAGCATTCGCCAGCAATCGTCCGCTCACGGGCGGGGGCTGGGGGCTTTCGAGCCTGCTCATGGACCGCTTGCCGCCGGACGTCCGGGCCGGCATGATCTTGTCCACGGACGGAGGGGCGGAGCTCTATCAGTACGGGGCCGGCGGCGAGCGGCCGCGAGGGCCGGTCCTTTCAAGGCCCGCGGACAAGGGCCCGGAGGCTCTGCGCATCGAGGCGTTGCTCAAGGAGCATGCCCGCGCCTTGAAGATGACCGACGAAGACTGGTACGACGACCAGAAGGTCCTGCGGCTCTATGAGGCGTTCTCTCCCGCGTTCCTGGCGGCGGGCTATCCCCTGGATTATCGCGTGGTGCTCAGCTATCCTGCGCAGGGACGCGGCGCGCCTGAGATCTGGGTGGCGCGCGCCGACAAAGGGGGAGGGGCGCGCGAAATCTTTTGGCTGGCGCAGAAGCAGAAGCTCATCTCCCGGAAAGACATCCTGATCTTCGGCGATGATTTCGGTCCCCGGGGCCAGGATGCCGCTATGGCCCGGGCTCTGCCGCGGGCAACGGCTCTGGCCGTAGGCGAGTCCGCGGACCCGCGGTTGTCCAATGTCCATCTGCTGGCCGATTCAGGCCCCGAGTCCACGACTCGCTTCTTGCAAGGCCTGCTCCCGGATCGTTCCGCGCTCTTGGATGACGCGGACCTGCGCGATGCGCTTGCGCCTGTTTCCCAAGCGGTTCCCGGCCGTTCCGAGGCTTTCCAGTTCCAGGCTTATCACGGCGGACATGTCGGGCCCGCGGCCAAGGCGGAGCCTGTTGTTTCCACGGCCAGGCTCAGCCCCGGAGCTGAAGCCCGTCTCTCATTGGCGCGGGCCCTGGCCGCGGCCGCGGCGGCCTATCTCCTGCACGGCGCGGCAGTGATGTTCCTTCCTTCTATTTTCGGCATCGTTCCCGCGGCCGCGTTCTGGGCCTTAAGCCCGGGAGTCTTCGTCCTGCCCATGGCGCTTTACGCGCGCTGGCGTCTTTTTCTGAGGGACAGCCCGCGCTTGGGGGGAGTCAAGCTCGCGCTCGATGTCCTGATCGGCGCGTACCTCGGCGCGCTTCTGGCTCTCGCGCCCGCGCTTATGGGCACGACGCTTTCTTCTTTGGCGATAACAGCCGGAGGTCCCGCGACTGCCGCAGGACAGGCCTTTATCGGCCAAGGAGCGCCGGGCATTCTCGGCAGCGCCGCTGCCTGGCTGGCCGGCAAGCTTCCTCGGATGCTCATGGGCGTTTCAGCGGCCGGGTCGTTGACGCCGGCGGGCTTGGCGGCTTTGACCGCTGTCCCGGCCATGGCCACGCTCGCGTTCTTCCTGGGAGCCGTCATCCGCTCCGCTGAGAGCGGGAAGCCTTTCCAGATGCCGGGGATGCGCTTTCCGGAGTATTCCTGGGCGCTTTTTGGAGCGATCTTCGCCCTGGCCACGGGCTACTCCCCGGCAGGGATCATTCCCATGGTGATCGCCTGGGTTCTTTTCGGCCGCACCCGGGTCTTCGACGCGCTCTTCACGGTCGCGGCGCTCTGGTCGGCGGCGACCGGTTTCGCCGCGCCGGTCACGTTCGCGGTGCTGACGCTCCTTCCTCATCGTTCCGCCGTCTGGATGGAGCGTCTCCTTGGCCGGCTCCTGCCTGCGGGCAATCCAGCGCCTTCCACGCGGCCCGAGCCTGCAAAGCAGCCGGTCCAGCATGCCCCGACGGTTCGTACGGAGCATCATTACTGGTTCAAGACCGTTCTGGCATTGGGAGGGCTCGGCGCTTTCGGGGCTCTTCTCAGCGCGACCGTGTTCGGCTGGACCGCTTTTCTGGCGCATCTGGGCGCGGCTTCCGCGCTCATCGGCCTGCAGGTCTATTTCAGTCCGAAGCTGATCATGAAGATGATGAAGGCCGGTCCCCTCTCGGAGGAAGACGCTCCCGAGGTGTTCCAGGTCGTGCGGGAGCTTCGAGGCATCATCAACAAGGGCCTGGAGGCCAAGGGCCGCAAGCCGATTCCCATGCCGGAGATCATCGAAGCGCCCATGGACGTGCCTAATGCTTTCGCCGCGGGGCTGAGCCCGAGCAAGGCGGTCGTGGGCGTCACCCCGGAGATCGAGCGCATGCTCCTGGACCCGGAGGGATTGAGGAACGGCCTCCTGCGCTTGATCGACCAGTCCGACCCTTCCGGAATCCCCTTCGACGCGTTCCGCTCCGCCATCAGCGATTCTATCCGCGGAGTCTCGCGGCAAACCGGGAGCGCTGCGCTGCGCGCGGCCGTGGCAGAGGCTGCCCCTTCCGAGCTGAAGGCTTTGGGCGTGAGGGTCCTGCGCGGGATACTCGGCCATGAACTCAGCCATGTCATGAACCGCGATATGGTGATCGGCGCCGTTTCCGAGAGCCTGACGGCCGCCGTCGCTTTAAGCGCCTCCTGGGTGCTGTGGATCTTGGGCAGCATTGAGTCGGGCTGGGCGCGCCTGACCGGAAACAAGGCGCATCGGAGCTCCGCCGTGAAGCATCCCAAGATTTCGGCGGGAGTGAAGCCTGAATCCGTGGAGCCGGTCTCCGCGGCCGCGGCCTTCGGCGTGCTCAAGGTGTTCGCGGCGCTCTGGGCGCCGATCATGGCCCAGCTTCTTCAGATGGGTTCCTCGCGCATCCGGGAGGGAGGCGCGGATGAGGACGGCGCTCTTTTGACCCGGGATCCTGACGCGCTCGCGCTGGGCCTGGGGCTTCTGACGGCTTGGCAGCCGCAGAATTTCGAACTCCGAGCCGAGGAACTGCCGTTGATCGCGGCGCGCTCTCCATGGATGACGGTCGATCCCTTTGAACAGCTCAGGGGAGCGGGCTGGAAGCTGGAGTTCGACCGGCTCAGCCGCTGGGTCGTAGGGCCGGGAGACGATATCTTCTTCCGCCTTTTCGTCACGCATCCCGACACGATCCAGCGCATCGAGCGACTGCACTCCATGCACTAGGATCGTGTCCGAGTAATTCCTTTTCGTGATCGGGTGACACGCTCCTAGCGCGCTATTTTTGCCATAATAAAGCGGTCATATCTGGGCCATTCGTCCTGGAATTGACTTTTTTCATGAAAACCATCCTCGTCGTTGACGATGATATGGAAATCGTTGATTTCCTCTCGGAATGCCTGCGCGCGGGCGGCTACGAGGTTTTCACGGCCTATGACGGGATCAAAGGCGTGGCGCAGGCGCGCGCGCACCGGCCCGATCTCATCGTTCTGGACCTCATGATGCCGGGGATGCACGGCTTCGAGGTCTGCCAGGTCCTGCGCGCCGACGAGCAATTCAAGGGCGTGAAGATCCTGATCTCCTCGGCGAAGTCCTATCCCGTGGACCGCAAGGCCGCGCTCCAGGCCGGAGCGGACGGTTATCTCACCAAACCCTACACGGCCGACGAGCTGTTCCTGGCCGTCAAGAAATTGTTGGAACCATGAGCATCCAGGTCCGCTTCTGGGGAGTGCGCGGCTCCGTTCCGGTCCCAGGTCCCCATACCGTGCGCTACGGCGGGAACACGCCCTGCGTGGAGATCCGGCATCCCGGAGGCCTTTTCATCTGCGACAGCGGCACCGGCATCCGGGAGCTCGGCCGCAGCCTGTCCCGGGAGTTTGGGAAGAAGCCCCTGGATATGGACCTTTTCATCACGCACACGCATTGGGACCATCTGCAGGGCTGGCCCTTCTTCGTGCCCGCCTATCTGCCCGCCAACAAGATCCGCATCCATAGCGCGCAGAGCGCGGGGACCGACTTTGAAGAAGTCTTCCAGCGGCAGATGGGGAAGAACTATTTCCCGGTGGAATTCGTGGACATGGCCGCGAAGATCGATTTCCGCAAGATCGCCGGCGACTTCGAGGCCGGCGGCGTGCCCGTGAAGACCTTCTTCACCAATCATCCCGGCGTGGACATGGCCTATCGGTTCGATTTCCCCGGCGTCTGCGTGGTCTATCTGACCGACCATGAGTGCCACCGCGCCCTGGGCGACGGCAGGGATTTCTTCTCCGGGCAGGACCGCAAGGTCGCGGAGTTCTGCTCCGGAGCGGACCTGCTCATCTGCGATGCCCAGTATGACGACGACGACTATCGGAGCAAGCGCGGCTGGGGCCACAGCCGCTGGCGCGATACCGTGGAGCTTGCCGCGGCCGCAAAGGTCCGGCGCCTGGCGCTCTTCCACCTCGATCCGGACCGGTCCGACGAGGAGATCGACGCGGTCGTCGGACGCGCGCAGGACCATGTGCGCTCTCTCGGCGGAGATTTCGAGTGCTTCGCCGCGCGCGAGGGACAGGAGATCCGCCTGTGAAGATCGGGCTCGCGCTCCGGAGAAAATCCTTCACGCTCCCATGACTCTGCGCACCAAGTTCACTTTTGGAGCCCTGCTCCTGACCGAGGCCGCGCTGCTGACCTCCATGGTCGTCGTGCTCGTGGTCCAGCGGCGGCAGAACCTCGTTCGGAGAAATCAGGAGTCCGGCGTCGCGGTCGAGCGCTTCGCCGAGGTTTGCCGGGATTCCGTGGTCGGGCGCTATGAGATCCCCGTCGTCAACTACATGCGCGCCTTGTCCGAGGATCCCAAGGTCCGCTACAGCCTCTTCGTTGAGAAAGACGGCCGCGTGCGCCTGCACAGCGCTCTTTTCCGCGGAGACCGCTCCATGGTCGGCTCCTTCATCGGATCGGAGCGCCTGGCGGACTCCAAAGGGCTGCTCCGCGCGGAGAACGGCGAGCGGATGCTGGAGTGGGCGCGGCCCGTGAACGTCGACGGCGTCCTCTTCGGCTTCGCCATCGTCGGCTATTCCGAGGGGGCGCTCGACCGGGAGCTTCTGGATGCCATGAAGGCCACGATCGCGCGCCAAGCCTTGGCCGCGGTGCCGGTCTCCATCCTGGCGCTGGGGGGGGCGTTCCTTCTGGCTTGGCGCCTCAACCGATCCATCCACGATCTTTCTCAGACGGCGCTGCGCATCGGGGAGGGGGATCTTTCGGTGCGGACGAAGGCCGACGGCAAGGATGAGCTGGGCTCGCTTGGGAGGGTATTCAACCTCATGGTCGAGCGTCTTCAGCTCCTGCAGGAGGCGCGCGAGCATATGACCGCGGGCCTCACGCATGATCTCAAGGCGCCCCTGGCCGCCATTCATGCGCATGCCCAGCTCCTGCGCGCGCAGGAGGGCGATAAGCTCAAGCCCGAGAGCCAGGACTCCATCGACCGCATCCTCGTGAGCGCGCGGCGAATGGCGCTCATGGCCGAGGACATCCTCGACCGCGCGCGCCTGCGCGAAGGCGGCGAGATCCATATCCAGCGCGCGGAGATCTCCATCCATCCGCTCATCGATGAGGCCGTGCGCCTGCTCAAGCCCGCGGCCCAGGACAAGGGGCTCAAGATCGAGAATGCCGTGGACCCTTCGCTTCCGAAGGCGCAGTGGGATCCCGCGATGATGACGCGCGTCTTCGTCAATCTCCTTTCCAATGCCGTCAAGTTCACTCCCAGGGGCGGGACCATCACGCTCAAGGCGCGGGCGAAGGGTCGCGGCGTGGAAGTCTCGGTGTCGGATACCGGGCGGGGCATCCCCGCGGCGGATCTCAAGCATCTTTTTACGCGGTTCATGGAAGTGCGCGATGCGGACGGCTCGCGCGTGGCTGGGAGCGGGACAGGGCTGGGTCTGTCCATCTGTCGGGAGATCGTTGCCGCGCATGAAGGCAGCATCGAGGCGCGCAGCGAGGTCAGCCGGGGGACCACTATTCTCATCGAGCTGCCGTTAGAACATGAAAAATCCCCTGCTGATAGTTGAACCCGAAGAAGCCCACCGAAAGCTCTACCGCGAGGCTTTGCCGGGCGATGAGTTCGTGCTCAATTTCGAGTCTTCCGGCGAGAAGGCGCTGGAGTGCTCTTTCCTCAGGCCGCCCGCCTGCGTCCTGCTGGAACTGCGCCTGCCGGGCATGAACGGGCTGGAGGCCTGCCGGATATTCAAGGCCGACCCCAGGACGCAGAGGGTCCCGGTGCTCTTCGTCTCGGCGGCCGCGACCGGAGAGGACGCGGTTGCCTGCCTGCGCTGCGGGGCGGATGATTTCCTGGCCAAGCCTTTCCATGCCATGGAGCTGCTTTGGCGCGTGCGCGGACTCCTGAGGCGCTATGAGAACTACGCTCCCAAGCCGGAGGCGGTAGTCTGCTGCGAACATATGAGTTTGGACAGCGAACAAGGGCTTGTCTCCGTCGATGGAAAGCCGCTCAGGCTTACGCCCAAGGAATTCGCGCTGCTGGAGACCTTTCTGCGCAGGCCCGGGCGCGTGCTTAAAAGAAACTATCTCCTCGAGATCGTGTGGGGCGCGGGCTCGGCCGTGCGTCCGAAGGTCGTGGACCTCACCCTTTGCCGCCTTCGCCGCAAGCTGGGCAAGATGGGCTCCTGCATAGAGACTCTTCCCGGCTTCGGCTTCCGCTTCCACAGTCCCTGACCTCTTACCTATCCGTCGACGGCAGTCCCTGGGTTCCGGCCTCCGCCGGAAAGACGAAACCCCGTCGTCATCCCGGGCTTGACCCGGGACCCAGGAACCTGGATCCCAGCTTCCGCTGGGATGACGTTTTTTTGTCACCCCGGCGGAGGCCGGGGTCCAGCCGACGATAGTTCCTGGATTACGGTTTCCGCCGGAATGACGGATCAGTCGTTCATCGTGTGACCTTTGTCGCTTCCTATATATACGCGTTTGAAACCCGTTTGAAACCGGGTTGAAACTCCCGGGCTTTATCCTAAGCATAGACGGTTATATAAGACCGGGGGAAAACGAAAATGCGTAAGACGATACTGATGATCGACGACGACGTAGAGCTCTCGCGAGCCGTCGGGCGCTACGTGGAGCTCAAGGGCTGGGAGTTCGATTCCACGGCGGAGCCCGAGGAAGCGGTGGGGAAGGCTCGCTCGGTGCATCCGGACCTGATCCTGCTGGACGTGAACTTTCCGAATACCACGGGTTGGAACGTCTGCCGGACCATCAAGTCCGACGAACTGGCCCGCCAGGTGCCGGTGATCATGCTCTCGGGCGCGCGCATGTCGCCCGAGGATAAAGCCCTCGGCTTGGAGGTCGGCGCCGACGACTACCTGACCAAGCCGGTGGACCTGGAATTGCTCCTGCTCAAGGCGGAAGCGATCCTGCGCGTGGGCGGACGCTAAGGGGTCGCAACGGAATAATATGACCCACTGGCCAGGGCGATGTTGGAGCGAGACAAGGATCGAGGAGCGAGCATACCTGGAGGTATGTGAGCGACGAGAGACGAAGTCACAGCCCAATAGCGCCCTGGCCCTTTGGGGAGGCCCCTCTTTGGCCGCCTTCTTCGTTGCTCGTCACTCACATAGCTCAAGCTATGCTCTTTCCTCGCGCCTCGAATTCGCCTCAAAGCCGGGCCTCCCAGTTGGTCATATTATTCCGTTGCGACCCCTAGGAGAGATCCTGTGATCAAGCGGCTGGTCCTGATCTTCGCAGTGCTGGCGGCCCTCGGAGGGCTCACGACCCGCGCGTTCGCGGGCGAGCCCGGGGCCGCCGGCGCCGCGTTCCTCAAGATCGGGGCCGGGCCGCGCGCGATCGGGATGGGAGAGACGCATACCGCCGTGGCCGACGATGCGTATGCGTCCTACTGGAATCCCGCGGGCTTGGCATCTCTCCAGGCCCCGGAACTCGCGCTCACGTACACCCAGCACTTGGAAGGCATCCAGCAGCAATATCTCTCCTATGCGCACCCTCTGCGGGGAGCCTCGGCTCTCGGCTTGAATGTGACGCGCTTGTCCGTGGCGCCTTTCGACGGCTACGACAACAACGGAGTGAAGACGGGCTCGGTATCTTCCGACGACTTGGCGCTGGGCGGCGCCGCGGCCAAGACCTTCAGCTTTCCCGGAGACGACGCGCCGAGCGTCTCGTTGGGCTGCAATATCAAGGCCGTGCGCGAGCGCCTCGCCTCGAAGAGCGCTTCCACCGTGGGCGCGGATTTCGGCGTCCTGAGCACGGATTGGGAAGGCTGGGCCGGGTCTTGGGCCAAAGGCTTGCGCGCGGGCGCGGCCCTGCGTCATTTCGGGCCCGGGCTCAAGTTCGTCTCGGAGACTGCGGCGCTCCCCGCGACCCTTTCTCTCGGGTTGGCTCTGCAGCGCGAACTTTGGAAGGACCCGCTGATCCTGGCCGCGGACTACAGCGAAGGCGCGGCCAGCCGCGGAGAACTTTCCTTCGGGGGCGAATATTGGATCCGCCGGACCGTGGCGTTCCGCGCGGGCTGGCGCACCGGCCAGGATGAGGGCATGGGATTGCGCATGGGCATCGGAGTCCGCATGCACTTAGTCCAGATGGACTATGCTTTCGCCGGCTTCGGCGCTCTCGGCAGCGTGCACCGCGTGGGCCTGACCTTCCGCTTCGGCACGGCGCCGGAGAAGCCGCATCAGGGCATCGATGAGATCCTGCAGTCCGCGCGAGGACTCATGGAGCAGGCCCGCTACTACGAGGCGATCTTGGAGATCAACCGCGCCTTGGAGATCGATCCGGGAGACAGCCGGACCCTGGAGCTGCTCAAGAAGGTCCGCGCCAAGATGCAAGTCGGGGCGCCTTCCGGGAGGCAGCCGTGAGGAATCTCCGGATGGCTCTTGCCGCCCTCCTCCTTCCCTGCGGCCTGCATGCGCGGCCCGCTGCCGTCGGCCTTTATGAGGACGCCAAGACGCACGCTCCTTCGAGCGTTCAGGAGATATTCGCCATGGGACGCAGTTCTTGCCTGGCCGGGGAGCATGAGCGCTGCGCTCAGGCCATGATGGACGTCTTGGCCCGAAATCCGCATCACCGGCAGGCGCGTTCGTACCTGCAGTCCAGCACGGCCGAGCTGGAGCGCCTGCGCCTGCGGGAGATCGAGCTTTCCCATCAGCGCACACTGGATTCCATGTCGCAGGAGATCGATGTCAGCCGGAAGCAGACCGTGCGGTGGACCACGATGCTCGCCGCGGCTCGCAGGGCCCGGAGATCCAAGGATTGGCTCAAGGCCTGGGACCTCTGCCATCGCGTTCTGCGGGAGAATCCTCTGCATTGGGATGCGGCCGCCGGGCTCAGGGATGTCCGGCGCGCCATTGCCGAGCGCCTGGATCAGCAGGATTTTGCGGATGAGCGGGAAGCCCGCCTCTATGCCGCGGCTCAGCTCTACGACCGCATCGCGACTCCTGAGGAGTGGGTGCGCCTGCATGAGACCGAGGATATCCTGGCCGCGTTGGACCGCTGGGGAAGCATCCGCGGAGCGGATATCGTCGGAACCCGGCGGCCCGCGCAAGAAACGCGCTTGGCGCGCATCCCGGCCCCGGCCTTGTCGCCGGCTGCGCCGGTCGAAGAGGATACCTTTGTCCGGCGGCGGGCCGATCAGCTCTTCCGGCTTGCGCAGAAGCAGCACCACGATGGGAAGCTCGATGACGCCGCCGCGACCTGGAGAGAGCTTTTCAACACGGCTCCGGATCATCCCGGTGCGCGCGAGGGCGCGTATAAGACGGTTCAGGCCATCGAGCGCGCCAATCGCGGAAATCCCAAGGATGCGGAAGAGCATTATCAGACAGGCGTCGCCTATTACGCGCTGGGACGGCTCGAGGAGGCCGGGCAGGAGATGGAAAAGGCTTTGAAGTCGGATCCCAGGCATGTGTACGCCCGGAGCGCTTTGCTGCGTCTGCAAAGCGAGATGAACCGGCAGGGTGGGCGGGCTGGGGGGGTGCGATGAGAGCCCTTAAGCTCGCCGCGCTCCTGTCGATGCTCCTTCCCATGGGCGCGCGCGGCGCGGAGATGTCCGGCAGCGGCATCCAGATGACGGAGTCCTCTTATGCCTCCGGCATGCCCGTGAGCGGTTCGGGCAGCGGCGTGGTCTATACCGGCGTGTTCATGGATTCTCCCTCTTGCGGCGCGGAGCCCGACCGCATGGGCGCGGATATGCTGCTCTTGTGCGGCGCTTCCGCGACCACGCTTTACAGCCGCGTCGTGGCCAATTACGTGGAGCCGACTTCCTCGGCCACGGCGGTGCTTATCCCGCCCTACGCCGCGCCCACGGATTTCGATCTTATGATGAATCCTAATCCTATAGAGACCCCGGTGCGCGTGTCTCCTTCCATTATCCTGGCCGCCAACAGCCGGCTTTCCTCCATGAACGGCGGCTATTCCGTGCTTCCGCAGGGAATCGTGGAGATGGGCCTTATTAAAGAGGACGGAACCTATCATGACGGCCTCCTTGCTTCGCCTGCGACCCTGTCCCTTGGATACCGCGACGACGACAATGACGGAGTCGTGGACGGTTCCAAGGTCCGCTCCAAGACCCTGCGCATCTGGGGGCTCAATGAGCAGCAGGGCATCTGGGCCCGCGTGCCCGGCTCCAGCGTGGATTCCACGGCCAAGAGGGTCAGCGCGGCCGTGCCGCATTTCAGCGTCTATGCCTTGGTCGGCGCCTCGGACCAAGAGGTGTCCGCAGTCTATGCCTATCCTGTTCCGTGGAGCCCGAACAGCGGGGACCCCCTCCTTGGCAACCGCGTCGACGGCATCCGATTCGCGAACGTCCCTTCCGAGGGCCGCATCCGCATCTTCGACCTGGCCGGCGACTTGGTCCGGACGCTGGACATCCCCGCCGGGACCAACGGCACTGTGCCCTGGGACGTGAAGACCAACGGCGGACGGGACGCGGCCAGCGGAGTCTATATTTGGCTCGTGGAATCCGGTTCGAATAAGAAGACCGGCAAGCTGATGGTGGTTCGGTGAGTGTCGTGGAGGGCGTTATGAGAAAGCTCGCTTCCATGCGCGGTCGGACGATTCTTGCGAGGGTCCCTCGTTTTTCGGCGCTGCGCCGTGGGATCGCCGCGGTCTTGTTCGCCGCATTGGCGGTGTTTTCGACTGAGGCCTTCGCGATCGGAGGGAAGCTTCCTTATCAGGGGACTTTGCGTCAGAACGGCATCAACATGACGGGCAGCCATGAGATGATCTTCAGGATCTATACCGTGCCTTCCGGCGGCGCTCCTGTCTATACGAGTCCCCCGACCACGGTCAGCATCAGCAACGGCCGCTTCTTCACCCTCCTGGAGCCGACCGGCGTGAATTGGGAGTCGCCGCTGCTCTACCTGGAAGTGACCGTCGACGGCGTGACACTGTCTCCGCGCGAGGAGATCGGCGCCGCGGCGCAGTCCTTCAATACGCATCTGCACGGCGGGAAGCAGTACGTCTCCTCCGGGACCACTCCTTCGAGCGGCGCGCAGGGAGACCTGTGGTACGACAGCTCCGTCAACCTCCTCAAGTTCCATGATGGGAGCGGCTGGCTGGCTCTCTCGACGACCACGGGAGGCGGCGGAGGAGGAGGCGCGGGGACCATCGCTTCGGATGCGGCGCAGTTCTCCGGCACCGGCGAAGCGGGCAGTCCGCTGACCCTTCTTTCCTCGTCGATCACCTTGCAGGGCAATATCTTCAATGCGGCCGGCCGGCTGGTGCGCTTGGATGCCGCGGGGCGTTATCCCGCGCTCGACGGGTCCTTGATCACGAGCATCACGGACAACTCCAAGGTCGCCAAGACCGGAGACGTGATGAGCGGGGATTTGCAGGTGGGTTCTTTGCGGGCGTCCACGCTCTCGGCTTCGGGCTATGTCACTCTGGCGAACCTCGGGAGCGCTCCGGGGCCCGTGCGCGGACGCCTGTATTTCGATCCCACGGGCCAGGGTTCCCTCAAGATCAGCTTGGACGGAACCTCTTTCGTCAAGCTCGCCACGGGCGCGGCCGGCGCCGGACTTTCCTTCGTTGTCGCGGACGCCGTTCAGTTCAGCGGCGACGGCACCAGCGGGAATATCCTGGCGTTGCAGTCGAGTTCCGTCACTCTCCAGGGGAATGTCTTCAATGCGCCCAACAAGCTGCTCAAATTGGACGTGCTGGGCTATTATCCGGGGCTCAACGGCTCGCTGATCACGGATATCAGCGGCGCGAACGTGTCCGGGAACATCAGCGGCAATGCCGCGGGCCTTGTCGGGAATCTTCCCGCTTCGCAGGTGGCCGGCGGCGAATTGGATTCCAGCGTCATCGCATCCTCCGTAGCCGTTAATAAGGTAGGGACGCTTCAGTTGGAAGCCGGGGCCGTGACGCGCGCGAAGCTGGCGCAGGATGGATGCAACGGAGGAGAGATCCTCAAGTGGGACGGCGCGCAATGGGCCTGCGCCTTGGATGTGGGGTCTACCTATGCCGCGGATGAACAGAGTCTGCACCTTTCCGGGAACCAATTCTCCGCGCTGCCCGGTTCCGTGACCCTGCAGGGGAATGTGTTCAACGTGGCCAATCGCCTGCTGCGCCTGGATGGTTCCGGCTACTATCCGGCGCTCAACGGTTCCCTCATCCAGGGGCTGAGCGGAGCCAATATCGTCGGGAATATCACGGGAAGCGCCGCGAACATCACGGAGAATCTGCCTGCAAGCCAAGTCGGGGCCGGCGAACTCAATACGAACGTGATCGCCTCCTCCGTGGCTGCTAATAAGGTAGGGACGCTTCAGATCGCGGACAATGCGGTCACGGATGCGAAGCTGGCCGGCAGCATCAGCCAGTCCAAGGTGACCAACTTGGTTTCGGATCTGGCCGGGAAGATCGGAGTCGGGACGAACATGCCTGCGCAGAATGTGGACCTCTCGACCGTGACCGCCGCGCTGGCCGACAAGGTGTCCAAGAGCGGGGATTCGATGTCCGGCCCCCTGACCTTGCTGGGCTCGACTTTGACGGTCGAGGGGAACGCGTTCTCCGTCGGGGCATCGACGCTCGTCGTTTCGGATGGACGCGTGGGCATCGGCGCCGCCGCATCGGACGCATCGCTCGATGTGAGCACGGGCGGCTGGAGGAAGATCACGCTGACGACTACGGGCGTCGCGGCCAAGGTGAGGCAGGGCTCGGACGCCAACGGCATGAATTTCACGAGCAACGCTTATTGGGACGGCACGGCGTGGAATACGGATGATTCGAGCAAGGCCAAATTCGCCTATATCCAGCATCTGGGCAACAGCCGCCATGAGTGGAGGGTGGCCGGCAGCGGGGCCGGCGTCGCATGGACCACGGGCATGCAGTTGGGTTCTTCCGGAGACTTCGCGCTGGCGCCCGGCACGCCCAAGGCCTCGACCTTCACGGCTGCGACCGGCGACTGGGCCATCAACGGCGCGGTGACGGCATCCAGCCTGACCTTGACAGGATCAGGCAACGCCTATCATCTGACTTTCTCCAGCGCGCATGTGCTGGGCGCCATCACCTGGGCCGACGGCTCCGTGAGCACCACGGCCGCGCGCTCATCGGGAGGCGTGTCCTCCGTGTTGTCCGACGGCGCGCAGTTCAGCGGGGACGGCACGAGCGGCAATGCGTTGACCCTGAAGTCCAGTTCCGTGACTTTACAGGGGAATGCGTTCAATAACGCGAACCAGCTGGTGAAGCTGGATGGGTCGGGCGACTTGCAGATCGGCGGGCAGTATGCGTCCACGATCGCCGCGGCAGGATATTTGACGCTGGCCAATCTGGGCAGCGCGCCGGGAAGTTCTCGCGGCCGCTTGTATTTCGACCCAACCGGTGACGGCGCGCTGAAGGTGAGCTTGAACGGGTCCTCGTTCGTGAGCATCGCGACCGGGGCTGCCGGCGCCGGGCTCTCGTCGGTAGCCGGCGAGTCGAACCAATTCAGCGGGGACGGCACGGGCGGAAATGTGCTGACCCTGAAGTCGAGTTCCGTGACCCTGCAGGGGAACACGTTCAATAACGCGAACCAGCTGGTGAAACTGGATGGATCCGGCTACTTCCCCGGCTTGAACGGTTCCTTGATCACGAACCTGAGCGGCGCGAACGTATCCGGGAACATCAGCGGGAACGCCGCGAATATCACCGGGAACCTGTCTGTTTCGCAGGTGAACCTGTCGACCGTGATGCCTTTGGGTGCTGTGTCTCAGCAATACGTGAACCTGTCAACCGTGACGGATGCGTTGGCCGGGAAGATCGGCGTTGGCACCAATATTTTGATGGAGAATGTGAACCTGTCGACAGTCGCCGCGAGCATTAGCGACTTGTATGCGACTAAGCGGTCGACGGGCGTGGCCATCGAGGCGGCGGCCGTGAACTTGTCTACCGTGGCCGCGAGCATCAGCGACCTGTATGCAGCCAAACGGTCCACAGGCGTGGCGATTGAGGCATCAGCGATCGACTTGTCCACTGTGATGCCTTTGGGCGCCGTTCCCCAGCAATACGTAAACCTGTCCACTGTGACGGATGCGTTGGCCGGGAAGATCGGTGTCGGCACCAATATTTTGATGGAGAATGTGAACTTGTCGACGGTGGCTGCGAGCATCAGCGACCTGTATGCAGCCAAACGGTCCACAGGCGTGGCGATTGAGGCATCCGCCATCGACCTGTCCACTGTGATGCCTTTGGGCGCCGTTCCCCAGCAATACGTAAACCTGTCCACCGTGACGGATGCATTGGCCGGGAAGATCGGGGTCGGCACCAACATCCCGATGGAGAACGTGAACCTGTCGACAGTCGCCGCGAGCATTAGCGACTTGTATGCGGCCAAGCGGTCCACGGGCATAGCGATTGAGGCATCAGCGATCGACTTGTCGACCGTGATGCCTTTGGGTGCAGTGCCCCAGCAATACGTGAACCTGTCCACCGTGACGGATGCGTTGGCCGGGAAGATCGGCGTGGGCACCAACATTCCGATGGAGAACGTGAATCTGTCTACGGTGGCCGCGAGCATCAGCGACTTGTACGCGGCCAAGCGTTCCACTGGCGTGGCCATTGAGGCAGCAGCGATCGACTTGTCGACCGTGATGCCTTTGGGTGCTGTGCCCCAGCAATACGTGAACCTGTCCACCGTGACGGATGCATTGGCTGGGAAGATCGGGGTTGGCGCCAATATCCCGATGGAGAACGTGAATCTGTCCACGGTGACGGATGCGTTGGCCGGGAAGTTGGACAAGTCCGGCGGGGTGATGTCCGGGGACCTGCAGGTGGGCGATCAGTATGCATCCACGATCGCCGCGGCCGGCTATCTGACGCTGGCCAATCTGGGCAGCGCGCCGGGAAGTTCTCGCGGCCGCTTGTATTTCGACCCAACCGGCGACGGTGCTCTGAAAGTGAGCTTGAACGGGTCTTCATTCGTGAGCATTGCGACCGGGACGGCCGGGGCCGGGCTCTCGTCGGTGAGCGGCGAGTCGAACCAGTTCAGCGGCGACGGCACGAGCGGCAACGTGCTGACCCTGAGGTCGAGTTCCGTGACCCTGCAGGGGAACACGTTCAATAACGCGAACCAGCTGGTGAAGCTGGATGGATCCGGCTACTTCCCCGGCTTGAACGGTTCCTTGATCACGAACCTGAGCGGCGCGAACGTGTCGGGGAATATCACCGGGAGCGCCGCGAATATCACCGGGAACCTGTCTGTTTCGCAGGTGAACCTGTCGACCGTGACGGATGCGTTGGCGGGGAAGGTCGGGGTCGGTACCAACATCCCGATGGAGAACGTGAACCTATCGACGGTTGCCGCGAGCATCAGCGACCTGTATGCGGCCAAGCGGTCGACAGGAATAGCGATTGAGGCATCAGCCATCGACTTGTCGACCGTGATGCCTTTGGGCGCGATCCCCCAGCAATACGTAAACCTGTCCACTGTGACGGATGCGTTGGCCGGGAAGATCGGCGTCGGCACCAACATTCCGATGGAGAACGTGAATCTGTCTACGGTTGCGGCAAGCATCAGCGACCTGTATGCGACCAAGAGATCCACGGGCGTGGCCATCGAGGCGTCGGCGATCGACTTGTCCACTGTCATGCCTTTGGGCGCAATTCCCCAGCAATACGTGAACCTGTCCACCGTGACGGATGCGTTGGCTGGAAAGATCGGGGTCGGCACCAATATCCCGATGGAGAACGTGAATCTGTCCACGGTGACGGATGCCTTGGCCGGGAAGATCGGAGTGGGCACTAACATCCCGATGGAGAACGTGAATTTGTCGACTGTCGCGGCGAGCATCAGCGACCTATATGCGGCCAAGCGGTCGACGGGCGTAGCAATCGAGGCAGCAGCGATCAACTTGTCGACAGTGATGCCTTTGGGCGCAATCCCTCAGCAATACGTGAACCTGTCCACGGTAACGGATGCGTTGGCTGGCAAGATCGGGGTCGGTACCAACATCCCGATGGAAAACGTGAATCTGTCCACAGTAACGGATGCGTTGGCCGGGAAGATCGGCGTCGGCACTAATATTCCGATAGAGAACGTGAATCTTTCCACGGTTGCCGCGAGCATTAGCGACTTGTATGCGACCAAGCGGTCGACAGGTGTGGCAATTGAGGCGGCGGCGGTGAATCTGTCGACTGTTGCGGCAAGTATTAGTGATCTGTATGTGGCGAAGCGGTCGACAGGTGTGGCCATTGAAACGTCGGCCGTGAATCTGTCTACGGTTGCCGCGAGCATCAGCGATCTGTATGCGACTAAGCGGTCGACAGGCGTTGCCATCGAGGCATTGGCCGTGAACCTGTCCACTGTGACGGATGCGTTGGCTGGGAAGTTGGACAAATCCGGCGGGGCAATGTCCGGGGACCTGCAGGTGGGCGATCAGTATGCATCCACGATTGCCGCGGCAGGATACTTGACGTTGGCCAATCTAGGCAGTGCGCCGGGAAGTTCTCGCGGCCGCTTGTATTTCGACCCAACCGGCGACGGTGCGCTGAAAGTGAGCTTGAACGGGTCCTCGTTCGTGAGCATCGCGACCGGGACGGCCGGGGCCGGACTCTCGTCGGTGAGCGGCGAATCGAACCAGTTCAGCGGCGACGGCACGAGCGGCAACGTGCTGACCCTTAGGTCGAGTTCCGTGACCCTGCAGGGGAACACGTTCAATAACGCGAACCAGCTGGTGAAGTTGGATGGATCCGGCTACTTCCCTGGATTGAACGGTTCCTTGATCACGAACCTGAGCGGCGCGAACGTGTCCGGGAACATCAGCGGTAATGCCGCGAATATCACCGGGAATCTGTCTGTTTCGCAGGTGAACCTATCGACCGTGATGCCTTTGGGCGCTGTGCCCCAGCAATACGTAAACCTGTCCACCGTGACGGATGCGTTGGCCGGGAAGATCGGCGTGGGCACCAACATTCCGATGGAGAACGTGAATTTGTCGACGGTCGCGGCAAGCATCAGCGATCTGTATGCGACCAAACGGTCCACAGGCGTGGCCATCGAAGCATCCGCCATCAACCTGTCGACTGTGATGCCTTTGGGCGCCATTTCTCAGCAGTATGTGAATCTGTCCACGGTGACGGATGCGTTGGCCGGGAAGATCGGGGTCGGCACCAATATTCCGATGGAGAACGTGAATCTGTCTACGGTCGCTGCGAGCATCAGCGACCTGTATGCGACCAAGCGGTCGACAGGAATAGCGA
>JBAZUV010000003.1:0-250155 GCA_041661185.1 Elusimicrobiota bacterium | reverse complement strand
GGAAGATGTTCTTTTGCGCCTCACTCGATCCCATCATCTCGATGCCTCCGATTCCTCGTCGGTGTTCCGTCGAGAGATTCTAGGATTTACGAGTGCGGTTTCGGAGGGTTTTTCAGCAGCCTGTTAGGACAAAGGACCTATTCCTCATTAGGCTCATTAGCTCGGTTTATGCAGGCCCTTGGACTCCTGCCGGGCAAGACTTTCCAGCGCATCCTTAAGACATGAGAACAAAACTCCTTGCCTTGATGCTGCTGCCGAGCATTGCCTCAGCGCAATTGAGCTATGTCCCTTTCTCCTCCATCAAAGAGCGCTCCCACGACAACGACTCCGCGGCCCCGGCCGTCGCCGGCATCGTCCCGGTCAAATACCGCACTATCCGCGGCCCGGCGGATACGGAGAACGATTCCCGCAAGAACCTGACCGACGAACAGGCCGGAAACTTTGTCTTGCGGCTCAAGATGCTCACGAGCGGAAATCCCAAACTTCCCGCGATGTCGAAGCCCCAGATGTTCCGCCTGTTCCTGGGCCTCGATGCCATCGACCATGTCTATGTCGAACCTCTGAGCGCGTCCCGCTGGGACGATATCCTCCGGGCCATGGGCGATACAGGAGCCAAGGAATTCGGGAAAAAGAGCAAGGATTGGGACGTGGTCATAGATCACATGCTCCAGGCCGGCTTCAAGCAGCTCAAGGACCCTCACTCTGAATACTTGGACCCGGCCCAGACCAAGGCCTTCCATGAGTACAGCAACGGCACATTCTCAGGAATCGGCATCACTCTCTCCTCTCATACCCAAGGGATCAGGGTCCGTATCGCATACCCGGGCTCCGGCGCCGAAGCCGCGGGCATCAAGGCTGGAGATGTGATCACCTGGGTGGACGGGGAATCCGTGGCCGGTCTTGCGATCGAAGACATCATCAAGAAGCTCAAAGGTCCGGCCGATACCGTGGTCTCGGTGAAGGTCCTGCGCGAGGGAATACTCAGCGAGCCGATCTCGATCACCCGCACCAAGGTCGTCATCCCCAAGGCTTTCTCCAAGATGGCCGCGCCCGGCATCGGCTACGTCTATTTCCCGCATTTCGAATCTTCCGTCGATACGCTGGTCATCGACTCGATCTCCCGGCTCAAGAGTGAAGGCGCTCGCGCCGTCATCCTGGACGTTCGCAGCAATCCCGGCGGAGACGTGCGCATGGTATCCTCCATCTCCTCGGAATTCCTCAAGGACGGAGATGAGATCGTCTCCTTCCAGCACCAAGGACAGGTCGATTTCAAGAACGTGACGGACGGCGACGGCAAGTTCGCCGGGACCCCGGTCGTGGTGCTCGTGGACGCGAAATCCGCCTCAGCCAGCGAAATACTCTCCGGGACCCTGCAGGACAAGCTGGGCCGGCCCTATACCATCATCGGCTCCCGCAGCTTCGGCAAAGGGACCCAGCAGCAGATCCTTCCCCAGCCCAATGGACGTCTGCTCAAGCTCACGCAAAACCGCTGGTACACCCCGAAAGGCCGCAGCATCGATGCGCAAAAGGACCCGGACGGAAGGGAGATCCCGGGCACCGGCGGCATCCTGCCGAACATCGCCGTAGACGTTTCCGAGGAGCAAACCGATAAGATCATGAACGACATCACTCTGGAACTCTTCGAACGGTCCGTTCCTGAGCCGCGCACTCCGGACCCAGTCCTGGAGAAGGCCATCGAAGTCCTTTCGAATATCCGCTGACTTTCGCCGGGATGACGGAGCGCGGATCAATCCCGGGGAGACGGATCGCCCAACGAACTCAGGATGGAACGGTAGCTGGCGCAGCGAGGCAGGCTGCGGACGCGGCAAGCGGGCTCTTCTTCATGGGTACAGCCTTCCGGGCAGCGCGCTGAAGCGGCGAAAAGCTCGGGAAAATACTCCAGGAGCCCCGCCGGCTTCACGTCGATCAAGCCGAAATTCATGACTCCGGGCGTATCGATGAGGCTCGCCCCCTGAGGTCCGATCAGCATCACGGCTCCGGAGGTGGTGTGACGGCCCTTCCCGCTCCTGGCATTGACCGCGCCGATTCGGCCGTAATTCTCATCTTTCAAGAGACGCCGCAAAATAGAGGTCTTGCCGACCCCTGAGCGTCCGCAGAAAGCCGCGGACTTCCCTTCAATAAGCGCCGAAAGCTCTTCAATGCCGAGTCCGCTGCCGGCGCAGGTCTCCACGATCGTGATCCCGGTCTCCCCATAAAAAGACCAAGCCCGCTCCCCGCCCGGCTCGATCAAGTCGGACTTGTTGATGCAGAGGATGGGACGGATCTTCTGGGCTAATGCCGCGACCAGGAAGCGGTCCACGATGCCGGGGCAGAAATCCGGATTGCGCGCCGCGTCCACGATGACCAGGACGTCGAGATTGGCGGCCAGCACATGCAGGACCGGGTCGCGGCTGTTCGGAGCAGGCCGCACGAGCCGGTTCTTGCGCTCGCAGCGGCCGATGATGACGCCGGCCTCCACGCGCACGCGCTCGCCCACGCAGACCGGGGAGCGCTCCCGCTTCTCCACGCCGAAGGCCAGCGTGGACATCCGGTAGGCGCAGAGAACAGGCCGGTCCGCGCCGTCTAATCGCACCGCGCTCTGATTGGGGAATATCTCGGTGACCGTGCCGTTGCCTTCCTCCGGAGAGAGGATCTTCGCGCTGCACTGAAGGGGTTTCTTGTCCGCCTTCTGCCGGGAGTGAAAGGCCTCGAAATCCTCAGACCCGTCCTCTTGTCCGGTGAACTTGTAGGAGCTACTCAAGGAGAGCGGCCGCCTCGGCCCGAAGTTCGTTCATGCCCAGCCCTTTGGCCGCGCTGACCCAGGAAATCTCCTGAGGCTCAAGTCCCAAGGCCTTGGCCACATCCCGCCGCTGCGCCAGAGAACGCGAAGACTGGACCTGATCGGCCTTGGTAGCCACCACTCGCCAGGGAAGCCCGTTGTCGAGCATCCAATCGCGCATATCCAGATCGAGATTGGTCGGCCCCACCTGCGCGTCGACTAAAGCGAAGATCATCCGCAGGCTCGGACGCCCGGTCAGATAGCCCTCGATCATGGGGCCCCAGCCCGCGCGCGCCGAGGGCGGCCCCTTGGCATAGCCGTAGCCCGGCAGGTCCACGATCCACCGGTCGCGGCCGGCCAGAAAGACGTTGATGGTGCGCGTGCGGCCCGGCGTATTGGAGACGCAGGCCAGCCGCTTGCGGCAGAGCGCATTGAGCAGAGTGCTCTTTCCCACATTGGAACGGCCGACGAAAGTGATCTCAGCGGCGCAAGGCTCGAGCTTGTCGGGCTCGGTCGTGCTCAAGAGGTATTTGACGTCGCTCAGCACCGGGCTGCGCGGATGTTTGATGGGGTCGATGAGACAGTATAGCATGCCGCCCCGGCGCGGACATCCTTTGCGAAGAGTCCGCGCCTTATGCGGCGGACTCGACTGCCGGCGCGCCCGCACGCCGGGTGCGGCCGAGCGCGCGGCGCTTGATCTGCTGGACAAAGGCTTCCAGCCGGAGGGACTGGGAGCTCCCCTCGGTTCCTCCGAAGACCAGGTTCACGATCGGGACATCCTTGTAGTCTCCGCGCAGGCGCGAGGTGATCGCCGCCGAGACCGCGCCGAACATGCAGTTAAAGCACATGGCATTGATGATCCCGTCTGCGCCCTTGTCCGCGAAGTCCACCATCTTGGCCGTGTTGAGCATGAGCACCTGGCTGGAGCGCTCGCCCACGTAGGGCGCGGCGATCTCCAAGACCTTATGGTACTCCGGCTCCGGCGCGCTGCGGAAGCGCTGGGTGAACACCCTGCGCAGGTCCTGCTCGCTCAACTCCTTGAGCAGGAGCAGCCAGCCGTTCTGGAAGAGCCCGCTCAGGTTGCGGCGGGAAAGGTTGCGCGAGAATTCGCGCTTGAGGCCGAAGTCCACCAAGTCGATCATGAAGGGCGAGGGCCAGACCTCGCAGCCCATGGCCTCCAGCTTGGAGAAGAGCTCCTGGTTGGCGAATCGATTGGAACGAGTGAAGATGTCTCCGGCCACTCCCACCAAGGGCCTGCGCCGGCTCTTCCATGCCTCTGCGTCGATCTTGAGCGCGAGGAGGCGCTCCACGCTGGAGCGCGCCGAATCCAGGATGTCTCCCCCCTCCACGGCCTTCTGGACTTCCAGGCAGTTGATCCGATGAACCGCGTCCACGGAGCCCTTCTCCAGCTCATAAGGCCGCAGTTCGCAGGAAGCCTTGACCAGCATGTCCATGGCGGTCAATCCCCGCCAGAGCCGAACCCCGCCCTGCACGCCGAGAAGCGTCTGGAGTTCTCGCGTGCGGGGAGTCATGACCTCGATGCGCTGCTCTCCCAGGCTCTCGAGGATGAGCTTGTGCCCGGGACCGTATTGGGTGAGCAGGCAGGGGATCGAGGTCCCCGGGAACAGAAAGACCGCGCGCTCATCTTCCTTCATCTGCTCGCGCAGACGCAAAAGGTCGCCGGCCAAAAGCGAGTAGGGATGGCACTCCTTGCCCGAGCTCACGCGCTCGCCCTTCTTGCGCGTCGCGTCGTCGGTCTCCGGAAGGATCAGGGCATCGTGGCCCGCGTAGCGCAAGGCCCCGCAGTAGGCATGGGCATGGTCGGAGAAGTACGGGATGAAGAACTTGCGGCCGGCCGGAGCCGCTGTCTGGGAGAAGCGGTCGAGCATCCCGGTCAAGGAAGGGCGCCATGAAGACGGAACACGTAATTCCTGGGTCTGGGCGGATTCTCCATGCGGGCTGCACGGAGACTGCGGCTCGGGGGTCTTCTGCGCTTTCCGGCGATGTTCCACGACTTCGTCGCAGAAGGCCTCCAGCCGGGTCACCAAACCCGCCTCGGCGCGATGCTCGTCGAATTCCAGGAATAGAGCGGGTTTTCCCTCAAGGATGCGCTCCAGATGCTTGACCGTGAAGGCGTCGGGACCGCAGCCGAAGTTCGAGACCACGACCGGGAAGAGCCGGGGATCGTTGACCACGGCGCGCGCGGCCTTGACGTAATCGCGATTGAAGCGCCAGGAGAGCGAATCCCAGGAATCATCAAGCCTCTCGCGTCCCACGCGGGATATGAACTCATAGGGAACGACCGCCACGCCGAGCCGGGAGAGATGCCGCGCGAGATTCAGATTCAGATATGAATCGTAGACGTTGTAGGGCTTGCCGATGAGCACCACGCCCCATTGGAAATCCGAGGACAGGAATTCATCTCCCCGCCTGAGCAAGGACTGCTTGAACTCCAGGTACGCATCCTTGCCCGCGTCATAGGCCGCGCGCAGACGGTCCCAGTCCGTGCCCAGAGGTTCGATCAGGCTCTCCAAGCCTTCCGGAAGGCCGTGCATCTCCTGGGACATGTTGACCTGCGGCACGAGGAAGCGTCCGTCCAGCGCGTTCTTCACCATGAAGGGCAGGCTCTGCGTGTACGGACACGTCGAGCAGAGTTCCGGAGAACCGAAAGGCGCGGGCAGATCCAAGACCGAAGGCATGAAGATGTAGTCCACGTTCTTCTGCGCCAGGTCCTGCGCGTGACTGTAGCCCAGCTTGACCGGCAAGCAGGCCTCCGATGAGAGCTTTCGCAGGCCCTTTCCCAACAGGTCCTTGGAACTGGGCTCCGAGAGCACGATATCGCAGCCCAGGTTCTTGAGCATCCCGGCCCATAGCGGGAAGAGCTCGAAGTAGAGCGAGGCTCGCGGGATGCCGATGCGCAGAGGCTTCTTGGCCGGCGCCTGGCCGGAGTCCGGCGAGGATGACGAAACCCGGGCTCGTCCGGCGGAAACGGAGACGAAATCCGAGGGGTTCCTGGAAAAAGACCGAAAGCGGTCCATGGGCGTGGGGTCGTATTCCGCCACCGGAGCCGAGAGGCAGTCGTGCAGGAGCCGCTCGCGCTCCTTGCAGAGGTCCGGCACTCCGGAGGCCGAGGAGGTGCGGGCCGCGGAACTCGTGTAGCGCTCGCACACGTCCCCGAAGAAGGCGGTGCGTCCGCCGCGCTCCATGCGGTTGACCTGGCAGACGTTCGAACAATGCCGGCACTCGAAGCTCGAGAGCGAGTAGTCCTTGTGCGCATCGAAGCCCACGAACTCCGTGGAGAAGGGCTCCCGGGCATGGTCCTCGGCCGCGACCAAGGCCGCGCCGATGGCGCCGGAAAGGCGGTTATAAGGATGCACATGGATCTCGCGGCCCAGGATGGAGGCGAACGCCGCGACCACGGCGCGATTGGAGGCCACTCCGCCCTGAAAGACCACGCAGTCTCCCACGGGCATATGACCCACGACCTTCTCCAGGTAGTTGTTCGCGATGGAATAGGCCAGCCCGGCCGCGATATCCGGAACCGGAGTCCCGCGCTGGAGCGCATGCACCATCTCCGTGTCCATGAACACGGTGCAGCGGCTGCCCAGGTCCGCGGGCTGCTTCGCGCTCAGGGCGCACTGCTCGAACTCGCCGATGATCTTGATCCCCAGGCGTCCGGCCTGCTCCTCCAAGAAGGAGCCCGTGCCCGCGGCGCAGATCTTGTTCATGGCGAAATCCGCCATGCAGCCGTTCTTGAGCGAGACGTACTTGGAGTCCTGTCCGCCGATCTCGAAGATCGTATCCGCATCGGGGAAGCAGGCCACCGTGGACTTGAGCTGGGCCGTGATCTCGTTCTTGACCGTGTCCGCGCCCAGGAAGCGCGCGGCCAGATGCCGTCCGCTGCCCGTGGCTCCCACGGCCAGCACGCGAACGTTCCCGCCGGTCTTCTCGCGCAGGATCGAGAGTCCCTGCTCCATGGCGCCCAGAGGGTTTCCGCGCGTCGGCAGATAGACGCCTTCCACGACCCGCAGGTCCTTGTCCAGGAGCACGAAATCCGTGCTGACCGAGCCCACGTCCACGCCGATGTAGGCATCCATCCCGGGAACGAAAGGCGCGAAGCGCTCCTGCTCGCTGGGCGCGGGCTGGGGCAAAGACGCGAAAGAAGAAGCGAGCTCGGACTTCTTCTCGACGCCGGCGAGTTCCTTGGACAGTTCCTCCAAGGTCCAGAACTTCTGCGCGGATGCGGCCGCCGAGAGCGCCGCGCCCGCGGCGCCGAAAGAATCATAGCGCTCCGGCACGCGGAAATCCTCGGGCCCGAGCAGAAGGACCTCCTTGAAAGCGCGCAGGAGCCCGGCATTGGCCGCGCAGCCTCCCACGAAGGCGATGGGCTTGGAGAGTTCGCGGCCCTTGAGCACCGTGGCGGCGTAGTTGCGGACCAAGGCCAGGCAGAGCCCGTAGGCGATCTCGCCGGCGGGCGTGCCCTTCTGCTGAAGATGGATCATGTCCGACTTGGCGAACACGCTGCAGCGTCCGGCCACGGCAGCGCCCTTCTCAGCTCGCGCAGCCAAAGCCGCCATATTCTCCACGTCCAGTTCCATGCGCGCGGCCTGCTGCTCAAGGAACGCTCCGCTGCCCGCCGCGCAAAGCTCGTTGAGCGCATACTCCCGGACCTCGCCCTCCGCGCCCAAGGCCACCCACTTCGAGAAATGCCCCCCCACTTCCGCGATGCCCCGCGCCCACGGCGCGAGCACGGCCGCGGCCAAGCCGCAGGCCGCGATCTCGTTCTCGGCATGGATGCCCCGCGCGGTGCGCAGGAGGTCCCGGCCGATCCCGGTCGCCCCCACGGCGATGGGCGCCGAAGCGCAGATAGGCGCGAGCCGGGCAAAGGCCTGCGCCAGCGCTTCATTGGGCCGCCCCTGGATCGGAATGCGGAAGGATTCCACGACCTTGCCGGCGGGATCCAGAAGCGCCGCGTGCAGGTGCACGGACCCGACATCGAGTCCCAATGAAAAAGAATGGGAACAGGGAGTATGTTTCATCCTAGTAATCCGACGTCATATTTCCTCGCGCCGCTTATTTTACAAACTCAGGAGGCTTGGCGATCCGCTATTCTCTCGGGATCTCGTAGCGCATCCAGAAGGATATCATCCGAGCGATGTTTTTTTGCGCATCAGGCAGCGCGAGCCCTCGCCCTTCGAGCCGCCCGTCTGGAAGGACCCGAAAATCATAAACCTGATCGCCGACGGAGATCCATTTGACGTGCATAGCCCCTTGAGCATCATAGCCGCCGTCGATCTCCAAGCGGTCGCCGTCTTTATCTTTGGCCTCAAAGCTGATGACCTCCAGCTTGAAATCCATGAGCCTTCCTTCTTGCTGCTGCCCCACGTATCTCGCAAGCTCGGCGAACTTCGAGAGCTCTTCCTGGGTAAGAGCCGTTTTGATCTCCACCCCTTTGAACGGAGGGATGACGATCTCAGCAGGAGCGGATGCCTGAGCGGAACTCCAGCCCGCGGCGAACAAGCACGCGGCAACGGCGAGCACGGATAGTATCCTCATCGTCTTCACTCTCCTGCGGACTTTTGTCCGCATGCCGATCATGATTCGGCTCCGTCAAGCAACGACATGATCATGCCGTTATTTGACGGCGCCTTACTGCGCAGGCTCATCGGATCGAATTTCCGCAAGCTGCGGCGAGAGCGCGGCTTGGTCGCCCACGACCACGGTGGAAAGATTCTTCGGATCCAAGTACTTGCGCGCGACCGCCAGGAGCTCGTCGGCGGTGAGCGACTCGATGCGCTGGATGCGCGCCTTGAGCGCCTGAGCGGGGTCTTGGCCCGCCTCGATGTAGAGCTGCATCTGCCCGGCCTTGTTGGAGAGCGAAGCGAGGTTCATGAGATAAGTGCCCACTATCCTGCGCTTGGCCGCGGCCAGCTCCAGCTCGCCTACGCGCTCGGTGCGGATGCGGTCGAACTCCTTGCGGATCTCGGCGAGAGAATCGCGGAGAGCATCCCCGCGCACTCCCCCGCGGATGGACCATAGCAAGCAATCTTTGAGCCTTCTCGCGCCCGAATAAACGCCGTAGGTATAGCCGTGGGCCTCGCGCAGGTTCTGGAAGAGCCGGGATTCCATGCTTCCTCCGAACACTTCATTAAGGACCAAGAAAGGAACATAGTCCTCATCGGAGATGGTCAAGGGGACGGCCATGCCCATGACCAGCGTGGCCTGTTTGGAACCCGGCCGGTCCACGAGCACGGTCTTTGCAGCGCTGGAGAGCGGCGTTGCGGGAAGAGGAGCCTTCCCTCCTTTGCCTTGCCAGCGGCCCAGGCTCTTTTCGAGCAGGGCTTTCGCCGACGAGGGGTCCACATCGCCGTAGAGCAGGAGCGTGGCGCCCTCGGGAGACCATGTCTCTGAGTGGAACTTCCGCAGCCCCTCAGGAGTCACGGCCGCCAGATCCGCATTCTCCAGCACCCGGCCGTAAGGATGTCCCTTGAATACCTCGGCCATGAGCCGGTTGGAAGCGAGCTTGTCCGGCTTGCTGTCGCGCAGATGGAGCGCCTCCGCCTCCTGATCCAGCCAAAGCGCGACCTCGTCGTCGGGATAAGCCGCGGCGGACAAGGGTCCCAGGAGCTCTTGGAGGAAAGCTTCCAGGTTCCTGGAAAGTCCGGCTGCCTGCAAACGGGTCGCATCCTGGTCGTTTGCCGCGCTCACTTCATAGCCCAAACCGGAGAACTCCTGCGCGAGCTGCTGCGCGGTCTTCTCCCGGGTTCCGGAGAAGAGAAGATCCGCAAGAGCTTCACGCAAGCCCGGTTCCCCTTGGGGACCGGAGGCATTCCTTCTCGGGATGGAAAGCCTCGCCTGAACCAAGGGCAGCCGCGCGTCGCGAACCACGACGACCTTGAGCCCGTTGCTCAAGACCATGGAAGACGCCTGGGGCAGTTCCACCGGCGGCAAGGCCGGAGCATCCTTGAGAAGCTCTTCCCGGCTCAAGCCCTCCGCGACGATGGCCCCGGGCTCGGACTGCTGCGCGCTCTCTTGCGTCAAGGCCTCGGGCGCGGGAACAGGCATATCATGGACCACCACGCGTCCGCGGTCCAAGAGCCAGGTCTTCACCGCGCGGGCGACATCCTGGGCCGTAACGGAAAGCAGTCCGGAAAGGTCCTCGGAGAGCCGGGAAGGATCTCCGACCATCGAAGCATACGTGCTCAGGAACTCGACGCGCTCCTCCATGGACTCCATCCCGCCGATCCAATCGAACTCGGTCATGGTCTTGGCGAGTTCCAGCTCCTGCCGCGAGGGTCCCTGCTCGGCGAAGCGCCGCAGGACCTCGTCGATCGCGGCCGTGACGCGAGAACCCGGGATGCCCGGCATGAGGAACGTGATGAGATCGAAGAGCTCCGTGCCGCGGGTCTCGTTATGATCAGGCGTTCTGCACTCCAAGCCGAGGATGAGTTTCGCGGACTTTCCCAAGGCTTGATACAGCGGGCTGGCATCCCCCTGGCTGAAGAGCTGGGCAAGCAAGGTGAGCGCCCAGAAATCCTTGCTCCCCCGAGGAGGCATGTGCCAGGAAACTATGCTTATCGGAGTCTGCGCCAGGTGGTCCGAGACCGTGAATTCCCGAGTGCCCTGCAAGGCCGGCTCCCGGCCGGGATTGCGCTCAGGCAAACTGCGCCGCGGGAGGCTCCCGAAGGTCTTGCGGACCAGGCGCAAGGCCTCCTCAGGCGTCACGGCTCCGGTGATGGCGATCACCGCGTTGTTGGGCGCGTAATGGCGCGCGATGAAGGCCCGCATGGACTCGGGCGTCGCGGAACGGATGTCTTCCTCCAGTCCGATGATCGGATGAGCTTTCCCCGGGTCCGAGAAAGCAGCCGCAAGCCTTTGGTTGAGCGCCGGAACATACGGTTTGTCCGTGAAATTCTGCCGCCACTCCTGCAGCACGACCTGGATCTCATTGGCGAAGAGGTCCGGACGCAGCGCGAGCCTGCGCATGCGCTCCGCCTCCAAGCTCAGGACCTTTTCCAGCCCGTCGGCCGTGAAGATCTCGTGATAGGTCGTGTCCAGGCTGTTGGTGCGGGCGTTGTTCCCTCCTCCGAAAGCCTCGGTGACGCGGTCGAAGGACTTCCCGGGATAGGCCTCGCTGCCGTCGAACATGAGATGTTCCGCGGCGTGGGCCCAGCCGAACTCTCCTGCCCGCTCGTCCATGGACCCGACCTTGTAGGTGATGGAGACCGCGGCCACCGGGACCGAGGCATCCGGCTGGACCACCAGGGTCAGGCCGTTATCCAGCACGAAGGTGCTGGTCTTTAAATCGAGTTTGGGCACGGAGACGGGTAGTGGCTCCTCGCTGACGGAGCGGCGCTCCTTTCCAGAGGCATCGAAAGTCGTGTTCAACGCGGACGACGGTGACTGCGCTTCGGGATGAAGGATAGCGGAAACCGTGCGTTCAAGCAAGCCTCGCGCGGACTGCCGAGCAGTCTGCCTCATGGAGATGTCTCCGTTCTCATTTGCATTAAGTTCGGCATCCTGCTCCTGTCCGCCCAGGACATTCGCGCCCGCTGCCGGATCCTCAACAACGACAAGGTCGCCGGGAGCCGCCCCTTCGTGCTTCTGAACAGAGCCTGCGCCAAGCTCAGCCTGATTATCCTCGATCGGGAGCGCCGCGTCGGCAGGAACCTGCAAATTCGCAGACGGCAGCCCGGGCTTCGGCAAAGCGAGAGTGGTCCCAAGAGGAAGAATGGTCCCTGTCTGAAGCGCGGGGATATTGACCGCTGGAAGGACGGCCCCCCCGTTCTGCGGGACAACGGAAACAGCCTGGGCCGCGGCCTGGACCGGAGCCCAGCCTGCCAGGATCATGGACAACAATGCCGCCGGAATCTTTCTCATGCTCCCTCCTGCGTACGAATGATGAAGTATTCTCCATAATCAAGAGACAATAGACCTGGGCCCATCGGAACATCGCACCCTGGGAAAAAGACCTATTCGCGCCTAGGCCCTACTGAACAGGCAAAAACCGGGGACCTCTGCTACACTGACGTAATACGATATGAGGATCACCGCCCTTCTCGCGGTATCGGCCTGCATGCTGACGACAGCGGCTTTCTGCGCCGACTACGTCCCTTCCACTGAGAATCCGCCGGAGGCCCGCCGCGTAGTCCCCGCCGAGAAGGAAAAGGACTACGCCATGATCGGCCGATTCGAACGATGGGTCGTGGGCGACTCCGGGAAGCCGGAGTTCGCGGAACTCTGCACGGCTTCTCTTATCGCAGACGACCTCGTGCTCACCGCGGCGCATTGCCTGGCTTCGGGCGGGAAAGCACACAAGGCCTACGGCTATATCTTCAAACCCGGCTACGATCACGGGAAAGCGCCCGAACAATCCTGGATAGAGGGCATCGCTGCCTCCGGCTATCCCAAGGAACGGCTCTTCGACATGGAGGAGAAGGACATCCCGGACTATTCCGCCTCCGATTGGGCGGTGCTGCGACTCAAAAAACCCCTGGGCAAGACCCTCGGATATCTCAAGTTCGCGGCCCCGGCGCTGTCATTCTTCAAGGAACACCGGACCGGCATCGTGGGCTATGCGACGGACTTCGAGGACAGCGAGGTCCTCGTCGAGCAGGAAGGCTGCTTCATCCTGGGCGACGTGCAAAGCTACCGACCCGACTCTCCTTTCTATCGCCTGGGCGCCTTGCCCTACATCCGCGACCTTCAAGCGATCCCGGCGACGCGCGCGACGCTCCTTCACAACTGCACGACCACCGCAGGCTACTCGGGCGCACCGCTCCTATACACGGACCCCGCGACAAAAGAACGAGTCATCGTCGCGATCCAGACCTCGGGCCCCCCCAGCACGGACGCACTCGACCTCCCCCTCGGAGCGGCCCCGCTCCAGTCTCTGGTCGAGGCCATAAAAGAGTCCTCCCTGGTGCCAGTCACTCAACTAAACAACCAAGAGGACTAGATTCCGAGTTGGTTCCATTGGTTGAGTGTGGTTGAGTGACAGGCACCTGTGGATAACTAATGGAACCAGGCTCGAAATTTTCTAAAATGGACACTGCGTGGAGCGTCGCTCGGTCAAGACGCCCGGCTAGGAGAACTTTCAATGGCGAAAATCTCATCCGTGCGTGCGATGGAGATACTCGATTCCCGTGGGAACCCCACGGTCCGGGTCTTTGTGGACCTCGACAACGGCATCGCGGTATCCGCCTCGGTGCCCTCGGGCGCCTCGACCGGAGAGAACGAAGCCGTGGAGCTGCGCGACGGGGATAAGAAGCGCTACGGCGGCAAGGGCACGCTCAAGGCCGTGGCCAACGTCAACAAGCTCATCGCGCCCAAGCTCATCGGGATGGATCCCTTCCAGCAGGCGCAGATCGACCGCTTCATGATCGAGCTCGACGGGACCCCGACCAAGGCCAAGCTGGGCGCCAACGCCCTGCTCGGAGTGTCCATGGCCGTGTCCCGCGCGGCCGCGCAGACCGCGAAAGTCCCCCTCTACTCCTACCTGGGCGGCTGCTGCGCCAAGCGCCTGCCCGTGCCCATGATGAACATCCTCAACGGCGGCAAGCACGCGGAGAACTCCGTGGACCTCCAAGAGTTCATGGTCATGCCCGTGGGAGCGCCCTGTTTCGCCGAGGCCCTGCGCTGGGGCGCGGAGGTCTTCCACACGCTCAAGAGCATCTTGAAGAAGAAGAACTACGCCGTGGGCGTAGGCGATGAGGGCGGCTTCGCGCCGGACCTCAAGAGCAACGAGGAGGCCGTGGAAGTCATCCTCCAGGCCATCGAGCAGGCCGGCTACAAGCCCGGCAAGGACGTGGTCCTGGCGCTCGACCCGGCAGCCAGTTCCTTCTTCGAGAACGGCTCCTACAACCTCTCCAAGTCCAACCAGGGAAAGAAGACCACCCAGCAGATGAACGCGATGTGGAAGACCTGGGTGACCAAGTATCCCATCCTGTCCATCGAGGACGGCTTGAACGAGAACGACTGGAACGGATTCGCGGAAATGACCAGCCAGCTCGGCTCCAAGGTCCAGATCGTCGGAGACGATCTCTTCGTCACCAACTCCAAGTTCGTGCGCCGCGGCATCGCCGAGAAGAGCGCCAACGCCGTGCTCATCAAGCTCAACCAGATCGGCACCGTGACCGAGACCGTGGAGACCATCGAGCTCTGCCGCAAGGCGGGCTGGAACTACGTCATCTCCCACCGTTCCGGCGAGACCGAGGACGCGTTCATGGCGGACTTCTCGGTCGCCATGGGCGGCGGACAGATCAAGACCGGCTCGGCCTGCCGCAGCGAGCGCATCTGCAAGTTCAACCGCCTCTTGGAGATCGAAGCCGAGCTCGGCAAGTGCGCGGACTTCTCCTCGCCCTTCGCAGCCAGCCAGACGCCCAAAGCCGCGGCCGTAGCCGCGTAAGCGTCATCCCGGCGAAAGCCGGGACCCAGCCGAGCAGAAGGCCGGCTCGAAAGAGCCGGCCTTCTCTTTTTATCCGTCAATCAGGACTTCTTGCGGAAAGAAGGGACGATCCACGGGAACGCCGAGCCCAAGACGAGCGCCGCGGCCAAGCCGATCCAGCCCGCGAGCCCCGCGGCCGGGTAGAAAACGGCGAGGGCAGGAGGCATGAAGAGGACCAGAAGATTATAGGCCGCATGAGAAGCGGCGCTCGCGCCCAGAGAGCCGGTTCGGTGATAGATCAGGGCCCAGACCGCGCCGGTCAAGAACTTGAGCAGGAGCAGTTCGAGCGTGGGCCCCTGCGTCAGAAGATGCGCGGCGCTGAATACGACGGAGGAAAGGAGCACGGCCAGGGCCGCGCCGAAAGGGATGCCTCTGCGCTCGAAGGCTTCGCGCATCCGGCCGAAGATATGCCTGCGATAGAAAACCTCTTCCCCGGCGGCCAAGATCAAGGTCTTGGCGATATTCAGGACGAGCACCCCTGCCTGGAGCAGGGCCGGCAGTTGGAAGACGCTTCCTGCGATCACGAGCACGGCCGTGATCGCGGCGGGCGCGGCCAGCCTCATGGCCGCGCGCACGTTGGCGTCCCACTCGGCCGCGTCCTTGGGATGCAGGAGCTGCCCGAGCGTGCGGCCGATAAGCAGCCCGATGCCGGCGACGACCGTCAAGGGAAAAATCCCGAACATCTTGACGATATAGAAGAAGGCGCCCAGAGTCGGATCCACGGACTGTACGAATTGCGTCATGGGGAAGGCATAGAGCCCGAGCGACACATCCAGAGGCTGCAGCGCGAAGGAGCAGGCAAAAGGCAGAGCTAGAAGACCGATCCCGATGACGACGCCGCGCAGGATGGGCGCATAGGACGCATGGGCCTTCTCAGGCGCAGGCTTCCTCGCGGAAGGAGACGGCACCGCCGAGAAGTCAGTCGAGGAGGACGAAGAAGCCTTCTCCATGCCGGTCTTGAGAGCGCCTTGTTCTCCGTGGAAATCGGACGAGGACTCCTCCGCGGCAAGACGCACGCCGCCGTCGAAGAGCGCGGACAAGGAGCCCGACGACCATCCCTTGCCCGAGGACGTGATGGACTTGAGCAATCCCTTCGCGGCATTGAGCCCAAACCCTCCGACCGAGTGCGTCCGACTCTTCTTTACATTGCGCGCTCCGTCATTGCGGCGGAAGCCGGAATCCAGGTTAACGGCAGTTGCCGGGTCCCGGCTTTCGCCGGGATGACGAAATCGAAGCGACTCGTCATGCTGACGTTCTACATCCTGCGTCAGGACGCGGACATCCTCGGCCTCCCTCCCGACGACAGAGGACACGGGCATGCGTACGCATTCGACGATGTTTTTCTGGACGGCGAGTCCGGCGGCCGCGGGAAGAGCGGTCGGCAGGGACAGCGGCAGGGCCAAGCCCTGCTGATCGTTTCCTTTCAATATCAGCCCGGATGCGCCTATGGACCCCGCCGCCGCGGCATCGATGACGGGAATGGCAGCGGTCTGCTGCACGATCTGCGCGCAGACCGGGTGGATGGAAAGCGCATAAGCGAGGACTGCGGCCGGAACGCAACGAGTTTTAAGAACGCGCACCATGGAATAGATTCTAATGCGGGCGCCGGCGCGGAAATAGGGTCTTTGGGACCCAGCTCTATCGGTCTTTGGACCCATCCATAACCGGATTCCGCTCCGGGAAAATTCGTGCGCCGGCGCACGAATTTTTCCGGCTAGCGAGGCTTCAAGGAACCGCGAAGATTCTTCTCTCCGACCTCGCGGCGGCACTGCGCCGAGAGAGCGGTCTGATGCCGCCGCAGGCACTTCAGGATGCGGTGAGACCCGGATGGATCCCTTTGGCAGTGGCGCACGGAATCCTGGCGGCAGTTTTTTAGGACCTTTCGCCCGTCGCGGTCCACGCGATCGAAAACCGTCCTGCAATGCGGAGTCAGCGAGGGTCGGCGTCCCCAAAGGCATCGGATATCCTTAAGATCATCGGAATCGCGTCCGTCGCAGAATCGGGCGATGTCCTCGACGCAGTTATAGGCGACTTCTTCGACGCCGATGTCGAGCTCGCGCACGCCCGCGGAACAGGCTCCGGAAAGATCGTTCCGCTTCCCATAGAGGCAGGCCAGCATCTTGAATCCGCCCGTCTCAAGATCTCCGCAAAAAGCATCGATCTCTCGGGAACAAGCCTGCTGGATGCCCCCGGAGAGCGGGGCATCCGGCCTCGCCGTCTTCTCAGGCGCCGCCCAAGCGCAGACAGGGAGCAGGACCGCAAATGCCAATCCTTGGATGCCGAGCGCACGGATCATCGCAAGCATGATATCATAGCCCGTCATAGACGGAAAGGATCGGCATTGAAGATAAACGTCTCTCTTGTATTCTCAGCAGTCCGGCTCGGACACTGGATCGAGGAACAGGCCGATCTCATCGCGCTTCTGTGCCTGACCCTCGCCTTCTCGCTCTACGTCCATTATGGGAACGGCCACCTCCTGCATTTCGACGAGGCCATGCACTACCTCATGGCCAACCACACGAGCCTGAAGGAAGCCTATCTCTATTCGCGCAGCCTGGCGCACCCCCCCCTTCTGATCCTGCTCCTCTATGTGCTCAAGCCCTTGGGCAATTCCATATTCTTCCTGCATTCCGTGAGCGCCGTGCTCTCTGCCCTGGCCGGCTGGTGGGCGTTTCGCTGGATGCGGCGCGCCTTCGGCCCGGCCGAGGCCCTCTTGGGGCTCCTGCTCCTGGCCTTCTCTCCGGCAATGGTCTATGCGGCCTGCGAGATACGCCAATATGCCTTGCTGCTCTTCTTCTCATGCGGAGCGCTCTATTTCCTGCATCGCTTCCTGGAGGACGAAGACCTCCGCGCGGGCATCCTCGGCTGGGCCCTTCTCTACGGCGCGATCCTCTCGCACTACAGCGCCGCGTGGATCGTCCTGGCCCTCGCCGTCCACGTCGGAGTCTCGGTTTGGCGCCATCCGGACAAGAGGATGTTCCGGCTATGGGCGGCGGCCCAGGCAGGCGCGGCAAGCCTCTACGCCTGGCTCTACTTCTCCCATGTGCGCGGCATGTTCGCCGACAGCATCGTGCAAATAAATATCCAAAGCTATCTGAAAAGCGGATATTTCTTCCCTAAAGAAGAGTCCGCGCTTTCTTTCATCGCGCGCAGCACTCGGGATGTTTTCGCTTACTTTTGCGGCTTCCAAGGCCCGGCCATCCCTCTGCTCATCTGCTTCCTGGCAGGACTCTTCCTCTTATCGAAGCGCCCAGGCCCCCTGTCCGCCAAGCCGCGGCATCACCCGGCGATCCTGCTCTCCCTGCCCTTCATCCTCGGCTGCGGCGGAGCCCTTCTGGGCGTGCTGCCTTTCGGCGGCAGCCGCCACATAAGCGGTCTTTTGCCCTTCATCGCAGCCGGAATCGCCGTCGGCGCCGCGCGCCTCCTCGCAAGGCGCAGGGTATGGCTCTGCTTATGCCTGGGCATCCTCTGCGTCTGGCTGACGCAAAGGTCCTGGCTGCCCCGGTTCGCGGAACCGAAAATGTCCGCAGGAAATATGGAAACGGCCCTCCAGAAGCTCCATGAAGAAGTGCCGGCCGGAGAGGTCCTCTTCGTCGATGACTCGACCCACTTCCTGCTGACGTACTATCTCTCGCGAAACATCCCCTGCCAGGGAAAGATGTATTCGTCCGACATCGGAGGGTACCGCATGCTCTGGCCGCGCTCCTCCCACTTCACGCCGGAGGTCTTCGACCGCGACCTCATCGTGATGGCGAGATCCATCGGCCTGCGCGCAGGGACGCTCGTGAATCTCATGTTCGTCTGCTGGGGAAACGAAGAGGAGATGGAGACCTTCCTGACCCGCTGCCGTCTCGGAGATCAGGAACGCAAGTGGCGATTCGGCCCGATCTTCCTTTTGCGCATCCAAGTCCCCAAGACCCGCCGTATCTTGTAATAATGCCAGCTCAAGTGCCAGACTTAACTTAGGTGCCTGGCACCTAAGTTAAGTCTGGCACAAGCGCTGGCTTGCGGGTTAGGAGATGATGCCGAGTTCGCGGCCGACTTTGGCGAACTTCTCCAGGGCGACCTTGAGGTCGTTCTCGCTGTGGCCGGCGCTCACGATGGTGCGCAGGCGTTCCTTGCCGCGGGCGACCGTGGGGAATCCGATAGCCAAGGCGAAGACGCCCTCTTCGAAGAGCCGGGCGCTGAAGGCCTGAGCCTTCTTGGTGTCCCCCACGATGACCGGCGTGATCGGCGTCTCGCTGAAACCCGTGTCGAACCCGAGACTCTGCAGCCCTTCCTTGAAGTAGCGGGCGTTCTTCCAGAGCCTCTCGATGAGCTGGGGTTCGCTCTCCAGGACGTCCACGGCCGCGATGCAGGTAGCCGTCACCGAGGGCGGGTGAGAGCTGGAGAAGAGGAAGGGCCGCGCCACGCTGATGAGATAGTCGCGCAGGTTCTTGGTGGACGCCACGTAGCCGCCCACGGAGCCCACGGCCTTGGAGAGCGTGCCGATCTGCACGGGCACGCGGTCGGACACGTTGAAATGGTCCGGGGTGCCGCGGCCGTTTCGGCCCATCACGCCGCTGGCATGCGCGTCGTCGACCATGACGATGGCGCCGTAGTGGTCGGCCAGGTCCACGATCTCGGGCAAAGGCGCAAGGTCGCCGTCCATGGAGAAGACTCCGTCGGTGACGATCATCTTGCGCCGCGCGGAGCGGGCATCCGCCGACTCCAAGATGGCCTTCAGGGCCTTCATGTCCTTGTGCGGGTAGACCTTGCGCGAAGCCTTGGCCAGGCGCGCGCCGTCGATGATGGAGGCGTGGTTGAATTCATCCGAAATGAGCAGGTCGGTTTCGCTGGACATCAGGCTCTGGCAGCAGGCCACGTTGACCGTGAAGCCGGACTGGAAGACGAGCGCGGCCTCGGTGCCCTTGAATCGGGCCAAGCGGCGTTCGAGCTCCTCATGCAAGTCCATGGTGCCGATGATGGTGCGCACGGCCGCGGTCCCCACGCCGTGCGTGCGGACGGCTTCCTCGGCCGCGCGCTTGAGCTTGGGGTGCACGGTCAGGTTGAGGTAGTTGTTGGAGGTGAGATTGATGACCCGCTTGCCGTCGATGACGGACACGGGCTCCTGCGGCCCCTGCAGGACGCGCAGACGGATGCGGCGGCCTTCCTGCTCCAGGGTGTTCAACTCCGCGTCGAGGAATGAGAGCGACGAATGCGCTTTGGTCATCATCGAGCCTCCTGTGCCATTGCCGTGCGGGCAGCGGCGTTGTAAAGGAATCGGTACGCCTCGCGGCCTGAGTACAGGATGCGGCTCTGAGTGATCCGCCCTGCCCGGCCCTTGATCACGGCCACGTCCATCGGCTTATCCTGATAGCGCTCGCGCCCGTCCCGGTAGAGTTCCGATAAGATCAGGGAGACGCGCAGCGCGCCGCCGTCGAGCGTCTCGAAATAGGCGCGCAGACGGCGGCCGTCCACGCCCGGGACACCGGTGGTCTTGATCTCGCGGCTGCGCCGCATAACGTCGTCGGCCCAGGCCTGGAAGACCTCCGAGAGCACCGCCACGTTCTCGGTCTCCGGCAAGGTCTCGCTGGAGAACACGCTGCTCGGAGCCATATGCAGGCGGCCCGAGGAATCCGCCCAAAAAGAATAGCGATGCCCGGCAACGCGGAAGTCCTGCTTCTCCTCGGCAGGATAGAACCCTCCGGGGCGGTATTCAAAAGGCACTTCCGCATACGCCGGATGACCCGGATCCGTGATATCCGTGAACCTCAGCGCCGGGCCGCGCTCCGAGACCGCGTAGCGGATGGACAGGGGATGCCCCCCCACCTTGCGCAGGACCCCGACGACAGGCTCGGTCTCCAGTTTGAAGACCACGGGCCCCTCAACCGGGGACGCAGGCTCCTGCGCGCGCACCGCGGCGCACAAGCACAGGAGCCCGATCCCGGATAACAGTCTCGAAATGCTCAAGAGAACAGGTTGCGCAGGACGAATAGGACGTTCTCCTTGCGCTCGCGCAGGCGGCGATAGAAGTACGGGAACCAGTGCGTGCCGTAGGGAACGTAGACGCGCACCGTGAATCCCTGCTCCACGAGCTCGCTCCAACGCTTGGCGCGCAGGCCGTAAAGCATCTGGAACTCGAAGCGGTTCTTGGGGATGCCCTTTTCCGCGGCATGGCGGATGGCGGCCTCGATGCGGTCGTCGTCATGCGTGGCGATGCCGTGGACTACCCCGGAGTCGAGCAGGAGCTTGGTCAGTTCGTCGTAGCTGGCGCAGATCTCTTCCTTGCTCTGGAAGGCAACGCTCTCGGGCTCTTTATAAGCACCCTTGCACAGGCGCACGCGCGCACCCATCTTGATGATGTCTTCAATATCCTTGCGGCTGCGGCGGAGCATGGACTGGATGACGATGCCGACGTTCTTGCGGGTCTTGAAGACGTCATAGAAGAGGTCGAGGGTGCTCTGCGTGTAGGAGGAGCCTTCCATGTCGATGCGGATGAAGTTGTTGGTGCGCTCGGCCTCTTCGAGCAGGGAAAGCAGGTGCTCGCGAGCCTTCTGGACATCCAGGTTGAAGCCGAACTGGGTCAGCTTCACGCTCACGTTGGAGTCGAGCTTGTTGTCCGCGATGAGCTTGAAGAGCCTGCGGACCTCGTCTGCGGCCTGCTGGGCCTGTTCCAAGGAGCGGCACTCTTCGCCCAGGCAGTCGAGCGTGGCCTTGATGCCCTTGGCATTGAGCCGACGGACGGCGGCGACGGCTTGCTCGGCCGTCTCGCCTGCGACAAAGCGGCGCGCCATGAATGTCAGTAGCTTCATGCGTCTTTTCTATCAAATTTCCAGCCCCAAGAACGGGGCCATTGGTCCCGCCGTCGCTGGCCCAATAGGCCCAGCTCCTGGGTTGACCGGCATCAAGGAAGGAAAGCCTAAGCTAGGCGCCGGCCGTCGGTGGATAAGGGTCCGCGGGTACGCCGTCGGCCTCTGCGTTCGGCCGCGTCTCGGCTCTCGCTCGCGCAGAGGGCTGCGCTCGCTCCGAGACGCCCCTCGGACCCTTATCCCCCGCCGCCCGACGCTATTGAATGCCCCTCTATACAAGGATCAGTTTCACATCGCCGAGAATTTCCCCCACGCCCTCCCTGATGTGGTTGTTGGCTAGGGTGAAGTCGAGTCGCCGTGAGTGGGGAGCAAAGAGAATAAACGCGACTGCTTCAACGGATAAATTTTCTTTATTTTCCCCTCCTCTGTTTTCCAAATAGTCCTATCCTCGACCCAGGAGTCGCCACTTTTTGTCAGCACCATGAGTTCGCGGAGACTCGAATCGACATTATTCCCAGTAAAAGTGAAGAGATAGCTCATTTTATCAACGGAAGGCTGTGCTCTAAATGATTGGAAGTTAAAATTATACGAATTCAGGCTCGGCCACGGACAAGTCGCGTTCTTTCCCAAATCATCGTGGAAACTGCTTTGTGATGGATAGCTTTCATCATTCACAAGAAGGCGCCCCAAATGAATCCTCAACTTTCGCTTTACTTCTAAATTCGTGGCCTCTGAACGGAGATTAGGCAGAGGGACTTCCCCATTGTTATGCATGATAAAATTAACCACGCTGCCTTTCATTTCGTGCGTAGCATATGGATAGGATTCAAACCGTTGCTGATCTATTTCAAACTGTTTTTTTAATGGCCGCCATGAAATGCTGAGCATAAGTAACGTAACTATCACGTATCCCCAAAGCTCATGCGCTCGATCCCTGTCGCGAAATCGCTTCCATATCCAGGCATAAGCACTAAGCAAACAGACAAAATAAACTACCACCTTCCCATAAAATACATCAAAAATATAATCGTTTATCAAAAATGGAATAAGAATTGAAAAAACGGCCGCCACAATTTTCAAGAAATTTAATGGCTCAGTCAACATCGTTTTAGCTGACTCAACTTTCCGGCGCTGTTTACCTCGTCTTCTCCCTTTTCCCATGCCGATATTCTACTAAACGACACGAGATAACCGGGCGCTCGATGCGCCTTTCAGCGAATTAATAAAGGAACTTTTAATAACCTTGAATCGTATATCTGGGCATGGAGATACTACCGCGGATAAGCGAGATCGGGCGCAGGATACTGCTCATCAGGGGCCGCAGAGTCCTTTTGGACGCTGATCTGGCCCTGTTGTATGGAGTCAGCACCGGACGATTGAACGAACAAGTCCGCCGGAATGCCGCGAGATTCCCGGCAGACTTCATGTTCGAACTGACTCCCAAGGAGCTCCAAATCTTGATATCGCAAAATGCGATTTCAAGATTTGGGCACGGCGGCCGACGGAGAATGCCGCTGGTCTTCACTCAGGAAGGCGTGGCGATGCTCTCGGCAGTCCTTCACAGCCCCCGCGCAATCGAGGCCAACATCCTGATCATGAGGGCCTTCGTCCGGCTGAGGGAAGTGGCTTGCGCGCATAGGGAATTGGCCGTGAAGCTCGGTGAACTGGAGCGTCGCATCGAAAGTCACGATGCCGATATATGCAGCATCTTTGATGCCATCCGGGACTTGATGACTCCGCCGAAAGGCCCGTCTCGTCAAATCGGATTCAAGCCGGCTGAGTGATTTCTTCAGCCGATGTTGTATCCGATGTTTGATATCGCAAATTGCGATATCAAAAAAGTGACGACAGGAACGTCACTTTTTTACGAGTTTCCAATAGTCTCGAAAATCCTTAGGCAAGGGCGCGGTGAAAACCACGCACTTGCCGGTGCGGGGATGAGGAATTTTAAGACGCCAAGCATGGAGCATCATGCGCGGCGGCTCGGGAAGGCCCAGTTCGGTCAGGCAGCGACGCTCCAGGGCACCGCACCACTCCGCGTCTCCCAGCACCGGATGCTTGACCATGGCCAGATGCGCGCGGATCTGATGGGTGCGGCCCGTCTTGGGCTCCGCGGAGACCAGGCTCACGCCCCGTCCCTTGCCCACGCGCTTGAAGAAGGTCTCCGCATCCCTGCCCCACTGAGTGACCTGCACGCGCCGCATGCCGCTGATGCGGCCCACGGGAGCGTTCACGCACACCGGGTCCATCTCGCCTAGGACGATGGCGCGATAGGTCTTCTGCGCCGTGCGTTCGCGAAAAGCCGTCAGCAGGACCTGCTGGGCCGTGGAGGTCTTGGCGGCCACGAGCACCCCGCTGGTATGCCGGTCTAGCCGGTGCACCAAGCCGCAGCGTTCCACGCCCGAGCGCGCGATCTCGGGCCTTTGGCTGAGCAGCAGGCCCGCGAGATTGGCCTCGGAATCGAGCACCGCGGCCTCGGGAGAGGTCTCCCAGCTGGCGCCCATGGGGTGCATGATGAGCCCGGCGGGCTTGTTGAAGACCAAGAGGTCCTTGTCCTCATGGATGAGCCAATCGTCGATGGAGAGTTGGGCCCATTCACTCTGAGGCCAGTCGATGCGGATGAGTTCTCCGGCGCGCAGGCGATGGTCCGGCCTGCGAGGCACGCCGCCCACGCTCACGCAGCCGCGCAGGATGAGGTCTTTGAAGCAGCCTCGGCTCAAGCCGCCGACTTGCTCGGCCAGGAAGCGGTCCAAGCGCATGCCGCCGATGCGAACGAGCACTTCCCGCGCCTTGTCGCCTGTCATGGTCGAGCCTCTCGTGAACGGAGAAAAATGATCCCTGCCGACGCGAGGCAGGCCAGCGCGATCCATTGGGACACGGAAAGTCCCCAGGCCGCTCCGCGGTCGTCTCCGCGGAAGAACTCCACGCAGAATCGCAGGAACGCGTAAAGCGCGACGTACGCCAAAGCCGCGGAGCCCTTCTTGAGCCGTCCCCCCTCCACGCGAGAGACCGCCTGGGTCAGGAGCCCGGCGATCAGGAAATCCCCCGCCGCCTCGTAGAGCTGGACCGGATGCAGGGGCACTCCCAAGAACATCTGCGGCACCAGGGAATCCTCATGCGTGAAACGCACGGCCCACGGCATGTTCGAGGGCAAGCCCGAGCAGCAGCCCGCGGCAAAACAGCCCAGCCGGCCGATCCCTTGCCCCAAAGGCACTGCCACGGAAAGGTAGTCCGCGATAAGCACGCAGGACTTCTTCAAGGAGCGCGCGACCCAGAAGCCCACGGCCGAGGCGCCCAGCAAGCCGCCGTAGAACACGAAGCCGTAGCGGAAATCCGCCAAAGGCCGGAGGGTGCCGTCGATGATGGAGCGCCACTCCACCGCCCAATAGAGGAGCTTGCCTCCCAGCACCGCGCCCAAGAAGAGCCAGTAGATGAGCCGCCAGAATGAATCCTCGCCCAGGCCCATGCGCTCGCGCTTGGACGCCAGATACTGGATCCCGGCCAGATACCCCGCGGCCACGAACAGGCCGTAGGTGGCGATGCGCAGGCTGCCGAACTGGAATAAAGTCGGGAACATCAGGCTCCCACCTGGTTTAAAAATCCCTCTGTAGAATCCATGCAGGCTTTAAGATACGGGTTATCCCTCTTCTGGTCGCCCAGGCGCGCCTCCAGGCGCGCGGCATAAGCATGCCCTGGAAGGATCACCCACTCATCCGGAAGCCCGCATAGCCTTCTCAAAGAATAATACATCTTGAGCGGGTCGCTGTCTGGAAGGTCCACGCGTCCGCAAGCGCCCACGAAAAGCGTGTCTCCGGTAAGCAGACGGTCCGCCTGCATGCCGCCATCCGCGCCGGGTCGGGACTGCGTCACGCGCAGGCACTGCGAACCCTGGGTATGCCCGGGCGTATGCAGGCACTCCACGGACAAGGACCCGATGCTCAGGACATGCCCGTCCTTGATCGGATGAAGATGCTGGGCCAAGGCCGGAAGCTCGGCGGCATCGTCCTCGTGGATGAAGACCGGGACCTGTGCGGAGCGCAGGAGTTCCTGGACTCCGTCGCTGTGGTCGAAATGGTGATGCGTGAGGATGACCGAGCGCAGGGTCCAACCCTCGGAGGATATCTCGCCCAAGACCTTGGGAACCTCCCAGCCGGGGTCCACGACCGCGCAGTCCTTGGACTCAGGGTCCGAGATCAGATAGGCGATGTTGGCCATGGAGCCCAGGCGCAGGCGGCGGATCATCGCAGGGTCATCCCTTGGACTTCCCGGGCGGCGGGAAGCGGTATTCGATCTCGCCGGGCTTGAGATAGCCGAGTTCGGTGCGCGCGCTGTTCTCCAATTCGTCGTCATCGAGCTTGCGGGCGTCCACCCGGCGGCGCAATTCCGTTTCCTCGGAACGCAGCAGCTCGGCGCGCTTGTGAAGGCGGTGGAGCTCCAGCTTCTGGCGCACGGCGCGGCGGAACCCGCCGTTGCCGAGAAGAAGGACCAAAACGAAGAGAGCGATGGTCAGCGGGACCCATCGCTCTCTCATGTACGCGCAGAAGGACACTAACGCCGCGCCGACGCCTTGCTGAACACGACCCGGCGGCCTTCCTCGACCAAGGCTTCCATGGACTTCGTATCGAAAGCCTCGGCGTAGAGGCGGACCACCGGCTCGGTGCCGGAGAGCCGCAATCCCATCCACCGGCCGTCCTTGAGTACGAACTTGAATCCGTCGGTCTCGTCGATGCGCCAGACCGAGGCGCCCGCGAGCACGGTGGGCGGCTTGAGCTTGAGCCGGTCGTGGAGTTCCTTGGCGAGGGTCAGATTCTCCAGATGGAAGTTGTGGCGGACGTTGTGATATTCGCCGTGCTTCTTATACAGAGCCTCGCGGATCTTCACGAGGGGCTTGCGCTCGAAGGCCACCAGTTCGGCCATGAGCAGGCAGGCCAGCGGACCGTCCTTCTCCGGCACATGCCCGGCCATGGAAAGCCCGCCGGACTCCTCTCCGCCGAGCAGGAAGCCGCCGCCGCGCAGGAGCTCGCCGATGTACTTGAAGCCTACCGGGGTCTCGCGCACGCGCAGGCCGTGGGACTTGGCCACGGCGTCGACCAGATGCGAGGTCATAAGGCTGCGCGCGACGTTGCCGCTCATGCCGCGATTGACCACGAGATGATGCAGGGCCAAGGCCAGCACGTCGTTGGCCGGGATCCATACCCCTCCCGCGTCCACCACGCCGAATCGGTCCGCATCCCCGTCGCAGGCCAAGCCAAGATCCAGCTTCTGCTTGCGTACAAGCTCGATGAGCGGACCCAGAACCTCGGGAGAAGGCTCCGAGGACTTGCCGCCGAAGAGCGGGTCGCGGTTCTCATGCAAGGCAGTGACCTGCACTCCCTGCTCTTCCAGGAAGGGCCTCAGATAGTTGCGCGCCGCTCCGTAGAGAGGATCCACGCCGACCTTGAGCTTGGCGGACTTGAGCTTCTTGGGGTCGAGCATGCCGCGCAGCTTCTTAAAATACGGCTTGCGGAAATCCGTCAGCACGATCCAGCCGTCGCGCAGGGCCTTGTCGTAGTTCATGGAGCGGACCGTATGCGCTCCCAAGATGCCCAAACGCCGCTCAATATCCGCGGTCACGGCCAACGTGGCCGGCCCGCCCCAGAAAGGAGTCCATTTATAGCCGTTGTACTGCGCGGGGTTGTGGCTGGCGGTGATGACCACGCCGCCCACGGCCTTGTGCTCCATGACGGCCCAGGCCAAGGCCGGGGTCGGGACTTCGCAGTCCGAGAGGAAGACCCGGATGCCGCTGGCCGCGAAGACCTCCGCGACCTCGCGCGCGAAGACGTCGGACATGAACCGGGTATCGTAGCCCACGACGACAATCGGAGGCTGAGAGGTGCGTTCGGAGCCCGCGGACTGCCCGTATTCCGGGCTGAAATAGCCGTACTCAAGGTTCTCCTTGATATGGCCCGCGATGATATATGTGAGCTTGCGGACGTTGTCTATAGTGAAGTCTTCGGCGAATATGGCTCGCCAGCCTGAGGTGCCGAATTTAATGGACATGGCGCGCAATATATCAAAAGCCCGCGCATATCGCAACATAAATCGGCGCTCGCCCTGCGTCATTCCGGCGGAAGCCGGAATCCAGCAAGCCTGGACCCCGGCTTTCGCCGGGGAGACGACTTCAGACGGCTGAGCCATTGCGCGCTACTGTTAAATATAGGTCTTTCGGCCTATTGCGCCATAGGTCCAATAGGCTTGCGCGCGCAAGGGGTCCCGCTTATACTATCGACGAGGCACAAGCCATGAACCGGTCGATCCTGCTGGCAACGGCGCTGCTCCAGGCCCCCTGGGGGATGCTCTTGGCCCAGGAGCAGCCGGCCCCTGCCACCGCTGCGGCCCCGGCAGAGGAACAATCCGCGCTCGATGAGGAAGCGAAGAAGTACTTCCTCGAAGAGATCAAGACCACCCTGGACCCCCAAGCCCAATACGTGGCGCCCGGCATACTCGATGTGTTCCAGAGCGGCAAGGGCTATTTCACCGACGAGCACGGACAGAAGGTCGGCCCGGACTACAAGGGAGAGATCGCCGGATACTGCTCGGACCTCTCGTGCACGGGAGGAGGAAGCGCCACCCGGGAATTCCTTGACAAACTCACCAAGGAGTCCGCAGCCCAAGGCAAGAGTTGGCAGCAGGTCCTCTCGGAGCGCGCCAAGCAGGCGTCCTCCTCGCCTCAAACCCCGAAACAGGATCCCGACACTGCCGCCGCCTATCAACTGCTCGATCAGATGGCGGCGCGAGATGCCGGCCTATTAGCCGACGACCCTTCCCTGCCCCTGGCGAATGCGGACCCAAAAGGCGATTTCTGCTCGAAATCCCCTTTCACCCCTCCCTGCTCCCCTCCTCAGAAGAGTTTTGCGGCGCAAGCTCAGGAATTCGCGAAAAAGAGCCCGGAAGAGATCGTAGGCGATCTTGAAAGCAAGATCCGCGCGAAGTATGCAAAGGTTCCGCCCTCCTCCGCTCAGTCCAAGCCGCCGGACTCGGACAAGGCCTCCGGCGATGAGTTCACGCTCCTGAGCATGAAGGGCTCCAGCCTCGAAGGAACCGAGATCGATCCGACCAGGACATCGGACCAGGATTATACGGCCAAACTCGCCCGCTCCTATGCGGAGCTCCTGACCAGCCCGGCAGGGACGATCTCCGAGCCGCCCTCCCGCGACGCCACCGTGCTCGGCGCCAAGGACCGGATGAACGCATCCCTCTCCTCTCCGGGCGGTAGCGGCGCAATGGACCAAGCCGTGCGGCTCCTAAACGCATTCAAGCGCTCCGTAGGCATCGCGGATGACGAAAGCGCTCTCGCGCAGCCGGATGCCGTGCTCCAAGGAAAGAACGCCTCCCTGCGCAAAGCCTGCGTCCGGGAGAAGCGGACCCTCATGCAGACCTTTGGGGTTTTCTCCAACGACGACGACTGTTAGACATCATAGGCCCTAAGGCTCACGCAAAGTGGGCCCTAAGAATAGGTCCAAATAGGCCCTTTACCCCTGAATCCTGCGGGGCATCCCGCTATACTTAGGAGGACATGAGGCTCCCTATCCTCTTCACGCTCACGTTCCTGGCAGCCTGGCCCTCCATGTCCGCGGCCCAGACGAAGGACGCCCGCTCAGCCCCCCTCTCCGGCCGCAAATTTCAGCCTTGCGTCTGGCCCAATTGCGCGCCCAGCAGCCTGCACAAGCCGGATGCGGTGAGAAAAAGCGGTCTCCCGGGCAAACCCTCTGCACAGGACCCTCTGCTCTACGGACAGGACCCTCTCAAAAAGCAGATCATCGAGGGCCGCATCTTGGACAGCCGTCACGGCGGGGTTATCTCAGCGATCCGCCTGCCCGAAGGCCGCATCCTCTACCAGGGAGAGCCCCTGAAAGACGCCTTGAACAACACCTCAATGGTCCTGCCTGCCTCCAAGCTCGCGATCCGCGCCAAGCCCGCAGCCCCCTCCTCGGACAAGGATTGGAACTCCGTGGACATGAAGACTGCCTCTGCCGACCAGATCAACGCCATGCGCGCTCAACGCAAAGCCCTGACCGGCCATGATGCGGAATCTCATTCCGCCTCCGACCGCATGTGGGGCAAATAACTGTTCTGAAACGAATTTCGAAGGAATCCGTTTCAGAACTTGATCTGCAGGGAATACCGGTAGGTGTCGCCCAGATCGCCGCGAGGTATCCAGGCGAAATCCATCTCCAGGGAATGCAGTTGGACTCCGGCGCCGAAGCTCACGCCCCCGAATCCGCCCGCGTCCATGTTTGCGGAGTTGAATCCCGCCCGAAGGGCCCCGAAGAGCCCTTCTCCGACGGAACGCTTCAACTCGGCGCCGGCGGATAAGGCCGGAGCATTGTCGCGCGGCAGGCGCAGGTCCGCGCTCAGGAGCAAGCCCTCGCCCGCGCGCCAGCCGGTCCCTGCGTAGATCATGAGCGGCAAGGGGTCGGACTCCTGCCTGAACTTCACGCGCGTGCCGAAATTGCGCACGCCGCCGGAAAAGGAGACGCGTTCTCCGCGATAGAGCGTCCCAATATCGGCCGCATAGGCCGAGGCGCGGCTGGAGTCCAAGGTCTGTTCGATGAACTTGAGCGCTCCGCCGAACGCCAGCCGCCGGTCCATGGAGATGCCGTAGCCGAGGGAATAGGCGAGGTCGCTCGCGCCGAAGGTCCCGGTCGGAGCATCGGTCTCGACCGTGCCGCGGCGCTCGATGCCCTCGACGCCGAGGCTCGTCAAAGAGAAGGCCAGGGTCCCGTACGCATCGCGGTCAAGCTTTGAATCCGTCCAAGCCAGGAGCGGCACGGCCAAAGCCCCGAAATTGTGCACGATCCCCTGGAAATGCCGGTTGTGCATGGCCGCTGCCTGCGATTGACGAATGTGCCCCAGCCCCGCCGGATTGTAGTAGACCGCATAGGCGTCCTCGCAGACCGCGGAACAGGCCTCCCCCATGGCCGCGGCCCGCGCGCCCGGCCCCAGCTTGAGGAACTGCGCCCCGGTGCTTCCCTTGTCCGACACCCCCAGCCCCCACCCCGAAGAGGCAATCGTCATCATCAGAAGGAAAATCTTCAAAGCAACGCCTTCCTTTGCGTATGACCCGCCCCCCAATGATAAGCAGCCGCCCGAAGAAAATAGCGGGTGCCGGAAGAGCCGGGTCCTCTCCTGCCCTCCATTCGTGCGGGTGGAGGGTATGGGGTAGGGGAGGGTCCGGTGGACCCTCCCACTATGGAATTGGGCCGTTCGGGTGGGGTCCTGGAGCAGGGGAGGAACCCAGGCCTCGCCGCCGGGCCCCGCCAAAGGAATCGAGGATTGCGGTCTTTTCATTTTATTAATGCCATCTTGAAGAACTGGGATTTGCCCCCGATCTTCACCTGCCCGACGTACACCCCGCTGGCGACGTCCCTGCCGGAATCATTGCGGCCGTCCCACGCCTCGTAGTAGAACTGCCCTCCCGTGAGCGCTCCCATCTCCAAGGTGCGCACCCTTTCGCCGGCCACGTTGAAGATATGGATGCGGCCTTCTCCCTGCACGCCGGGAGGCACGGCGATGCGGATCATGGTCCCGCGCACGTTCTGGAAGGAGGCATGGCCGCTGTCCCCGTGGATGGGAGTCACGGACTTGACCTGAAGATCGAAGGGGTTCGGGAAGTTGAAGGCCTCGATCTGCCCGCCATGGAAGCCGTCGCCGGAGATGACGGCCGCCCCGTTCTCGAAGAGCACGAAGGTCGAGAAATGCCCCACGTTGAGGGTATAGGTCCTGTTGGCGGCATCGATGACCGGCGAGGCGCCGGTGACGTCCTGCTGGAGCACGTAGGCATTGGCCGCGGGGTTGTACCAATAGAGATTGAGCTTCGAGGGATCGGCTCCCGTCGAGTACTGCACCGTGAGCTGGGCCGGGCGCGCCAAAGCCGCGCGCACGCCCAACGGCAGGAGCAGGTCATAGAAGGCGCTCAAAGGCCGCACATCGGGCGGGACCGCGGCCAGGGCGCGGCGCAGGTTCTGCGGATACGACGCGGCGCCGTAGCGCAAGGCGCTCAAGCCCCGGGAGGCGGAGTTCTCTTCCGCCCGCTGGATCACGACCTCCACGGAAGAGGACGCATCCACGTAGAATGCTCCCTTGGGAATGCTCACGCGGCTGGGCTCCGTTTCCAGAGCCAGGCCCCCTCCGGCCAGATTGCTGATCATGGCCCGGTTGTAGGCATCGAGCCCCGCGTAGAACGTGAACGTGGACGAAAGGCGGTATTCGAGCGGAGGATTCTCCGGGTCCGGCTGCGCGGCATAGCCGGCCAATCGCAGGGTGAAGCTGGACTCCCCCACGGACGGATGATAGATGACGCTCACGCGGCGCCGATCCTGAGAGAGCGTCCCCCCCGTGATCGCGCCCGCGGCCGAGAAGGTGCTCGCGAGAATGAGCGGATCGTCGTCATCGGCGGTCCTCGCGCGCAGGGGCTCGGAGATCAGGAAATCGACGAGGAAATCCGCGCCTTGCCTGCGCGACTTCGCTCGGACCTGCGGCCGCCCGGGAAGAAGGACCACATCGAGGGCTCGCTCGCTCTCGCCGGAAGCGAGAGTCACTTCGCGCGCCTCCGCCGGAGAAAGGACACCCCCTTCCCTGCCGATGAAGAGCAGACGATAGGGCGTGCCGGCGCGCAGGCCGCTGACGCGGTAATCGCTCACGCTCCCGGAATTGGGGTCGACGACGAGCGTCCCCGCGAAAGTCTCCTCCATCCCCGCGGTGGCCGCGTAGACGCCGGCGACCTCGTCTTCTCCCGGCCGCGTGCCGTCGGCCTTGCGCAAGGCGCCGGAGACCGCCCCTCCGGCCGAAAGCGTCATGGTCCCCAAGTCCACGGAAGCCGCGGTGATCTTGGCCGTGCGCGCCGAATCCGCGAAGCCCCTGGCCGCGGCCGTGACCCGGTAGACGCCGGCGCCAAGCCCGGAGACCGTGAAGCGTCCCTGCTCGTCGCTGTAGGAAACGATGTCGCCCAGCGGATGGAGCGTCGGGATCACGCCCTGCTTCTGCACGAAAACCGCGGCGCCCGGAGTGCTCCCATCCCCCAAGGACGCGAACAGCTCCAAGCCGCCGGCGCCGACCACGCGGCCCCTCAAGGAGTACGGAGCGGGATCAAGAGAGAAGTCCAGAACGCTCGTGCTCGCGACATCGACTGCCGGAGCAGTCTCCTGCGCATGGTCCGGCGCGGACTGGGCGGAACGGAGTTCGGTCCTGGGCGCGGCGACGACGTCGTAATAGCGGATCTCGGGATCCAGGCCCGCGAGAATGTAGCGGCCCTGCGCATCCGTGAGGGCCGCGGGAACGACGCGCCGGGAATTGGTCCGGCCCGGAGCGCGCACGGACTCCCGGGCCTCGACACGGATGTTCGCGAGCGCGCGGCCGGAACCGGCCTCCCTCACGAAGCCGGAAAGGACCGCGGCGGTCCTCAAGGATAAGACGCCTATGTCCGCGGTCGCTCCGCCGGCTACGCTCACTCCGCCGACGGAATCCGCGGCCAGGCTGAGCGCGCCGCCGCCGTACTCCGCCCCAGCCGCGACCTCCACGTCATAGAGCCCCGGGATGACTCCGGAGATCAGGAAGCGTCCATCCGCGTCGAGGGACAGCGGGCAGTTCTCCGAACCGCAGGCATCGCGCAGCGCGGAGAAGAGCCCCCCTTCGATCCAGGGAGAAGCCGCGGCCCGGACATCCAGCGCCGCGGGCAGGAGCGCGCGATTGCCTTGGGAGACCACAACGGACTCGCGCGATCCATCCGGACCTTGCCGCTGCAGCGCGAGGCGCCCCTTGATCGCCCCAGCGGCGCTGAGCGCTACGAGCACCTCCTCGGCATCCGCGGCCTGCAATTCGACCTGCACGGGCCTGGCCGCATAGACGCGCGGGAAGCCGGCATCCTCCGCGACGAGGCTGTAGCGCCCGGCCGCGAGCTTCTCGAAAGCAAAGGAGACATCGCGTTCCTCATTGAAAACGAAGAGCTGGGAACGCACGACCTGTCCCTGGCCGTCGAGCAGGCGCAGACCCACCGGCCGGTCCAAGGGACCCGCAAGCGGCAGCGAGATTCTCCCTGAAAGCCGCAGCCCCGCGCCGATGCGCAATTGGACCTGGGAATCCCCCTCCACGCGCACGAGCGTGGACGCTTCCGAGAGCTCTTCCCCATCCTCCGATCGGCCGTCGATCTCGCGCGAGGAGCGCAGGAGATACGTGCCGGGCGCCACGGAGCCGAAGCGGAAGCTCCCGTCCGCGGAAGGCTGAGCGATATACCCGAGCAGGCTGGGCAGTCCCTCTGCCCCCGGAACCACGGCATAGGAAGAGCATGCGCCGGTGCTCGGCCGCAAAGGCGCGGGCGCAAGGCCCCCGAAGGAATCCAGCGGCAGCAGCTCCAGATGCAGGCCCGCGGACTGCACCGGCATGCTCGAGGAGAGCAGGCAGTAGCTCGTGGCCGCGGACTGCGCCAAGAGCCCGGCCAAGGAGCTCACCGAGACCGAGTATCCCGAAGATTGGAAGCTCACGGGCCCGGCCAGGGAGAGGAACCCGGAGACCGCGTACGTAGCGCCGCTCAAGTCCGCGACAGCCTGCGCCGTAGCGCCCGCGGACAAGGACAGGAAGAGCTCCTTCCAGTTCCCGGAGGGGCCGTGCGCCGCGCGCACGCGGTAGAGCCCCGTGTCGAGCGGAGGTGAAAGGAAGGTCATGCTGGTGCAGAAGAAGCTCTCCTCGACGCCCGCGCTGCCCATCAAGGACGTGATGTCCCCCACCGCCGGAAGATCGACCTTGGGCCCGCTGATATGCAGCCCGACGGACTTGAATTCCGCCGCCGAACGGCAGGCGCCGCGCGAAGGAAGGAGGATGTCCAGGCGCAGGCGGGAGAAGTTGCGGACCAGCGTGAGCTGGGCGCCGTTGGGCGCGGCCGAGGAGACCGCCGCCAAGACCGAGGCCGCATCGAATCCGTCGAGCGAGGCGCTCAAGCGCCAGGTCCCGGCCTCCAAGCCCGTCAAAGAGAACGTCGAGGAGGCCAGTACCGCGGAGGTCGAGAGCCTCACGGGGATGGAGGCATGGGCGAAGCGCGAGGCCTCATAAGCATCGACGACCATCAAGAAGCCCGGCGAACCGTCGCGGCCGCCGAAGGCGGAGCTATCCCCCGAGACCGTGACCGTCCCGGTCAAGATCAGGCCCGCCTCAAGCCGGAGGTCCACTCCTCCGGCGCCGGTCCGGCCGTCCCCGATGTCCGCATCCGACGAGATGAAGACCGCGGCGCTCGTGGAGCGCCAGTTGGGCGCATAGGCCTGCAGAGTCCAGGAGCCGGGGTCGAGTCCGTAGAGCGTGTAGGTCCCGCTCGTGAAGGACAACCCCGCGGAGGAAGACGCCACGAAGACCTCGGCGAAAGCCTCCGGACTCTGAGAGCCCTGCCGAAGAGCCTGCACCGTGATCGACGTGCCTGCGGACGCCGTGGAAGGCAGGATGGCCCAACCCGAGACGTTGGCCTTGCGAGAGAGGATGACCCGCAGGTCCGCGATGCCTCCCTCCGGGACCGATATGCCGTGGACCCATGTGGAGATCCCAATGGAAGAAAGCACGAGGCGCCCGTCGTAGCTGCCCGGAGGCAAGGCGAGCACGGTCCAGGTGCTTGCGCTTCGCCCGAGCGCCTGCGCCCCGTCGTCGGAGACCGCGCTCCCGGAAGAGAAGTGAAGGGCGCCCGAACCCGCGGAAGAGCCGTCCGAAGCCGCCGCATGGAAATTCCCCCAGAATTCCACGGGCGCGAGCACGGGGATGAGAACGCTCACGCGCAAGAACGAAGGCTGAGGCATCGTCAAAGTCCCGAGATCCGTCCCAGCGGCGGAAGCCGTCGCATCCGCGGCCACGGTGCTGAGATAAACGCCTTGTCCCAAGGCCGAGACCAGCGTGGAGATGGTCAGATCATAGCGCTCTCCCGCGAGAAGGCCGAAAAGCTGGAAGAAGCCGGTGGAATCCGCGACCGTGAACGCCCCGACGCCCGCGCCCGAGCCCGAGGCGCGGATGAACGCCCCGGCCGCGCCCTCGCCCACGGAGCCGTAGACCGAAGCGCTCGCGGGCACTCGGACTTCCAGCACGCGGATATCCGCGCCTCCGGCCGCGCGCAGGCGCACGGAATACGCGCCGGGCGCGGCGAATCGGCAGGGTTCCCCTTGAGGACAGACCACTCCGTTCCAGGAGACGACGATAGGCCGCGCGGCATCCCCGGCGCCCGCGGCGCTGAAGAGCACGGTAGAGGACGCGGACGCATCCGTGGAAATGGACAGCTCCCACTCCACTCGCGGATCCGGCAGAGAGAAGCTCACGCGGACCTGCGCGCCGGAGGCGCCCGCGCTGAGCACGGCGCTGGTGGCGCCCGAAGCCAGGGACCCGGTGTCGATGGAGACGGCCTGGAGGAGCGCCGCCGAAGACAGCAGCACCACGGCCCGCTCCGCCTGTGCCGGCGATCCGGAGATCGTCGCGGTGGCCCGGACATGCTCCAAGGATATGCCGGCCGTGGAAGTCCGATAATAAAAGGACTCGGAGAAGCGCTCGCCGGCCGGCAGGAGCACCGAGGAAATGGAGCCGCCGCCGCTCAGGAAGAACTCGGCTTGGTCGTCGACCGCGAAGCCCGTCGAGGAATGGACGCCCGCGCGGAGCGTGAGCTCCGCCGAGGCGGGCGCGCTGACGGGATTGCCGCAGACATCGGTGACCCGCAGCTGGAGCGTAGGAGAGGTCTGCAAAGGACCCAGGGCGAGCGGCGAATACTCCGTGAACGCCAGCGCCCCGGCAGGGCCTGCCTGAAGGTCCAGGGACGGCGAAACCCCGATCGCGTTGAGCGCTCCGGTCCGCGTCCCCTGGCTGCGCAGTTCGAAGCTCTGCGCGCCCACGAGCGGACGGCCGGGAGGCCGTCCATGGTAGACGAACCGTATCTGCTCTCCGGGCTTGAAGGAATCCAGGGCATTCGACTTCACGCGCACCGCGATCCAGCCGGGGCCCAGCGTCACGCTTGAGATCATCGCGGGAGCCGAGAGCACTTCCGAAGAACCCGCCACGCTCCAGACCGTGGAGGTCGAGAGTATGGCGACTCCGCCGAGCGGAGGATCGGCCTGCGTCACATAGCGGGGCTCGGTCCAACCGTCCGGGACGCGCAGCGCGAGGGCTCCGCCCGGCCCGATGCCGCCGGAACCCACGGTATAGGTCACGGTGCTCACCACGGACATGCAGGCCGCCCAAGTCGACGGGGCCACGGTCGCGGATCCCTGCCCGTCTCCGGCCCCGAAGATGATCCGGTTCGCCGCGAAAGTGAAGGTGGACTCCGCCAGGCTCTGGAACCCCGAGGGATTGGAGGAACGCGCCAAGACATAATAACTGCGGCCTTCCGTGAGCCCGGCGTCGTCGAAACCGATGCTCCAGACCACGCTGCGCCCATTGGGAGGAGAGAGCGTCGCCTTGCCCGCGACCGGCAGGATGGACGAGAACGTCTGCGCGTTCCAATCGAAGAACCGGTCCGCGCTGTTGTCGCGGATGAAGACCTCCACGCGCGCGAGCGCCACCTGATCCGAGGCCGTCCCCGTCACGCGGCCGGCCAAGGTGGGCAGGGACGCGCCGACGGGGATTGAGATGCTCACCACGGGACTCGTGAAGTTCACGAAAAATACCGAGAACGTCGAACTCACATTCGGAGTGATGAGCCCGTCATCCTGGTCGTAGGCGCGCACGGAATAAGTGCCCGTGGAAAACAGGTTCAGGCCTGAAAAGGCCGTTTGCCCGGCGGATAAGATCTGGGGAGCCGGGATATCCACCGTCGAGGACGCGATGGAGTCCAAGACCACGGTATCGGCGGGAGCCGTGTCGATGAGATTGGAAAAGCGGTCCACCGCGCGCACGGTCAGCGTGAACGGCTTGCCGGCCGTCTGCGGGTCGGCGTAGCCGATCTTCCCCGCGGGAGAGCCGGGCAGGGCATCCTCTCCCGGGAGGATGACCTGCAGGCGGGTGTAGGTCGTGGGGAGCACGTCCACGCTCGCGCCGCCAACGCCGAAGAACTGGGAACCCGACACGCTCAGCTGCGCGGTCCTCGGAGAAGGCTCCGCGACCTTGAGCGTCACGTCGAACTGGGTCGTCCCGGCTGAAAGAGGATGGCTGCCGAACCCCTCCGCGAAAGGATCGTCGGCCGAGAACGTCACGCTCAAGGTCGAAGCGACCGCGCCGTAAGAGGAAGAGACCGCCCGGACCGTGACCTGGAAAGGGACCCCCGCGGTCCGCACGATCGGCGTGCCGCTCTTTCCCGCCCACTGGGTGAACGCCTCTCCGGGCGCCAAGAGCACCAGCGCGGCCTTGAAATTCCAGTTCACGTTCTGCCCGGAATCGATGGAGCGTCCGTCGTTGGCCTGCACGGCCAAGCCGGTCGCGGCGCTCGAATAGGAGATGTCCGCGCAAGTCACGCTGGAGAAAGAGACCACCTGCAGGTTCCAGCGCGACCCCGCCGATGTCCCGCGCAAGCGGATGCGGGTAGTCAAGGAAGTCCCGTTGACCCGGAAATCCTCCACCCGGAAGACCGACGTGGAACCGGGCACGAAATAGATCCAGCCCCTGGGCTTATCCGCGGTGAAGGCCTTCGCGGAAAAGGCCGTGGAAAAGACCGCGGTGGCTACGGAGACCCGCAGGCCGTTGAAAGAAGGCGCGGCAGGATCGCTGAAGTTCTGCCGCGCCGCGCTGGAGACCGCCAGGAGCGCCACGGTGCTCGAACCCGCCTCGAAGAGCCCGAGCCCATTGCCCTGCCAGTCCCCCTCCAGATGGAGCAGCGCGGACCCGGCATTGAACACTCCGGAACTGAGCAGAAGGCTCCCGTAGACATCCATCGTCGAAGACTCAACCTGCACGCGGCTCGAAGACTTGGCCTCGAAATTCCATAAACGGTCGCCGGCCAAAAGCGAGAGGCCCTGCTGCGCAGCCCCGGCCATGCGCAGCGTCGAAGTGGTGATCGCGCTCAGGTCCACGACGCCTCCGAGATTGCGCACGTTTCCGCGGACCTCGATGAGGGGCGTATGGCTTGAGCGCAGGATGCCGCGCTCGAGCAGAAGGCTGCCGGCCAGAACCACGTCCTTGAGCGCGAAGGAGTCCGTGCCGCTCTGCGGACTCAAGCGCAGGTTCATGAAGGGTCCCGTGGACAAGGAGAGCGCTCGGTTGGGACCGGAACCTTCATAGACGATCCACGAAGCCGCATCGTAAAGATAACGGGTCCCGGTGGAAGCGAAGACAAGGTCCGCGGTCCCGCGCAGCGTGATCGTGCTCGACGCCGCGGCAAGGGTCGCCCCGCTATTGACGATCAAAGCTCCGCTGCCTGCGAGATTCAGGGCCCCGGAAGGCTGTCCCGTGAAGCTGAGATCGACGCGCGAGGAAAGGACGATGCAGCCGCTCACCGTGCTCCCGGCAGCCACGTAGACCTGGCTCGACCACTGGATCACATGCGGGCCCGAGGCTGAATATTCGGCGCCCGCGGTATCCCAGAGATTTCCGGCCCGATCCAGATTCAGGACTCCCGCGCCCCCGTCGAAGCGCGCTCCCGAGGCCACGCGGAGATTCCCGCGAACGGCCGCCGTGCTCTGCAGAAGCACCCCGGCCCCGGCATTGAGAACCGTAAGCCCCGCCAAAGCGTCGGAGGGCTTCAGCCGCAGGAGCTGGCGCGAAGTCCCGTCCAGGACCACCGTCGAGCGCGCGACCGCCGGAGGGATGGACCCCTGATCCACGAAGTCTCCGCCGATGAATACCGTGACCGTTGAAAAATCAAGGACGCCGCGATCGATCCGCAGATTCCCGGTCATGGCGACATCGCTTGAGAAGCGCACGACCGCGGAGTTCGAGGAGATCAGATGATGAAAGGAGGTCCCGGACAAGAGCGAGACCGTCTGCAGGACCGTCCCATCCAAGGTCACTGTGCTGGCCGAAGCCGCCAAGCTCCCGCCGCTTTGCAGGATGTCTCCCTCGATGGAATGCCTCCGCACTCCCAGGTCCAGCACGCCTCCGGCGAGCTGCAGAGAATCGCTGACCTGCGCGGTCGTGGAGATCCACAAAGTCCCGGCAGCCTTATCCGCCCGCAGCGCCGGGAACTGGGCTCCGGCATAGATATGCTGGTCCGCGGCCGGAGCCGCGAAGCAGACCGTGCCGCCCGGGAGCGTGAATGAGCCGTAGTTGCGCCAATCGCCGTAGATATTGAGATAGGCCGTGCTCCCGCTCAGCGCCGCGCCGGTATCGATGATCAGATCTCCCTGGAAGGTCATGGAAGAGCTCGCCGGGAGGCTCACTCCCGCGGGACCGGAGACGCGCAGGGTCCCGACGCTGCGGGTCAAGAGGGTGTGCGTCGAGAGCCCGAGCAGCTGCAGGCGATGCGCGGGATTGAAATCCATCTGCCCGAGGCCGCGGACATCGCCCGACGATACGAAGAGAGTGGCGGAGGGGAAGGAGACCGTGGACCCGGCCTGGGCCGTGAAATTCCCCCGCAAGGAAAGATATCCGGGAATGCTGACCTGGGCGCCGGGCGATATCAAGAGATTCTGGAGCGTGGAGCCGGAGAGCAGGTCGAGCGTCTGGGGAGACGCGCCGTTGAGCGTCACGCTCCCTGTATTCAGGTCGAAGCGGCCCGTTCCCTGCGCGCTCATGTTCCCGCCGACGGCGAGCGCCAGCGGGATCGTCATGCTCACCGTGCCGCCGGACACGGAGAAAGCACCGCTCACGTTCACGGCCGTGCCCAGGCGCAGAAGGCCGGAATACTCCGGCCGCAGGGTCACGGACCCGATGATCACCGATGCGGAGATATCCCAGATGCAGCCCCAGGCGGAGTTCGTGGAGCCGAAGATCACGCTCTCGCCGGCCTGCGGAGTCGCGTAGCCGACCCAGTTCGCTCCATTGCTGCAGAACGAGCCGTCTCCGGCCGCGCCGACCCACAGCTTGGGAGAGAAGAAGGTGCTTCCCGCCGAGGGAGTCGTTCCCGCCAGCGCTCCGCTCCCTCCGGACCCGGAGGCCGCCAAAAGAGTGATTCGCGAATCATTGTTCCCGGAGACGAAGACCGCCGTGCGGCCGCCGGAGCCGCCGCCGCCGCCGAAATTGGTGCCGTTGCCCCCTATGCCGCCGCGCACGGAGACCGTGCCGGCCCCCACGATGTAATAGGCGGAGGCGTAGACCGCTCCGCCGGAACCGCCGCCGCCGCCGCCGAGGCAGCCGCTGACCCCGTCGGTCCCGTCCGCTGAGACCGTCCCGTTAAGAGTCCAGGTGGAGGCCTCGATCCGGATGAGCCCGCCTCCGGCGCCGCCGTAGCAAGGCGCCAGCGCCCCTCCTCCTCCGCTGCCGTGCTGAGCAGGGGCCTGCGCGGAACCATAGGCGGTTCCGCCGGAGTTCCCGCTCCCGCCGCCGATGCCGCCGGTCTGCGCATGGCCCGCGCCGTCGGCGGCGTTGGTGGAGCCGACTCCGAAGCCGGGTCCGAAGCCCGAAGCCACGGCAGCTCCTCCCGTGAACCCCTTGCCGGAAACGGACACGCTCCCGCCTGCCTGGACATCGAAGGTCTGCGCCTGGATAGTCACCGCGGCCGTCGAGAGCGCCAGGGGGCCGTCATGGGTTATCAGCCCGCCCGACTCCACGGTCAGGGCCGAGGCATTGACCGGCTGGGTGCCGGCGAAGACCAAGGAGGAGTTGGTGCGCACGATGACCGAGAGCGCTCCCACGACCCCGGTCGAGAGGCGCAGACCCGCGGCGCCGACGCCGTTGCCGATCGTGAGATTGCGCACCTGCACCGCAGGAGAGCTGGCGCTCACGGACACGTCGGCCGCCGGGATCAGGACATCATCGGACGCGCCGGGCACTCCATCCGGATTCCAGTTGGCCGCCGTATACCAGTTCCCATCCCCTCCCCCGCCGTCCCAAAGATAAAAGGTCGCCTGCGCTCGGGAGACCCCGGCGAACAGACAGACCCAAAGGACGGCCAAACGAGTCCTAAGCATGCTGGGACATGAACCTCCGATTTTCCGCCGTCTTGGCCATTTCCCGGGCGAAAGAAGGGTTCTGCTTGAGCACCGACTGGAAGTCCGCGGCCAGCAGCACGAAGAACCGGCAGTCCTCCTCGCAGACCACCGAGGCGTTGCGCCGGTCGCGGGAGAGCAAGGCCATCTCGCCGAAGAAATCCCCGGCCTTGAGCGCGGCCACCTTCGAGGAGAAAATCATGAGCCGGCGCAGGCGCACGCTCACGCGGCCCTGCTTGAGGATGTAGAAGGCATCCCCGGGATCTCCCTGCCGGAACACGGTTTCGCCGGACTTGGCCCGGCAGAGGAAGATGTAAGGCAGTATCTTCTCGAGCTGGCCGATGGTCAGCGGAGCGAAGAAGTCCACGGCATGCAGCAGATGAGCCAGCTCAACATAGTCTTCCTTGGCCATCGCGATCTTTTCCATGCGCCCCCCTTTTTAGCCCGTCGCGGTCATTCAATACTCGTACTGCAATCCGAAAAGATAATTCGTCGCGCTGTAGTCGTAGCTGTAGAACTGGGCATAGCCCTGGTTCGAGCTCGTGCGGCCGTGCTCGAGCTCGAAGAGGAGCGAGATGCGCTGAGACATGGGATAGCGCAGAGAGCCCGTCAGCATCCAGGAATCCTGGACCAGATGGTCCGCCCGGTAGAGCCCGGAAGAATCCTGCGCCGGGCGGCCCAGGTAGTTCCTGCGCTGCACGGAAAGCCCCAGCGAGACGCTGATGGGTTCGCGCTCGTCGCCCAGATCCAGCCGCGCTCCGAGATCGGTCCCGAACTGGACGTAGTCGTAATAGCGCGAGATAAAGCGCAATCGGCTCGCGTCATAGGAATTCTGATCGGAGAGGAGATTCCCTCCCCACAACCCGCCGGAGAGCGTCAGCCGCGTCTCGGGCCGGAGCTCGAAAGGAGTGCGCAGCCCCGCGGAAAGATGCGAGGAATAGTCCGAGCGCCGCGCGGAGTCCAAAAGGCCCGACTCCTTCACCACGGCCTGACGCGGATAGGACTGGCGCGCGAGCCTCAAGCCGATCTGGACCACGGACGCGGCGCCGATCGAGGAGTCGAAGGCCAAGGACAGCATGTTCAGATGCGAGTCCAGGACGCGGTCGCCCACCATCTCGCGGGCCAGCGGCTGCCCCTGGAAATCCCAGGCGTGCTGGGATTCCAGGGCCGTGTAGTTCGGGAAGAAGGTATAGGCGTAGTCGTAGGCGATCCTCACCGAGAAAGGATCGCGGTAGACATACTCCGCCTCCAACCCCGCCTCCGCGCTCTGATAGTCGAAGAGACCGTGCATCCAATGCTCGTCGCGCGTCTCCTTGAGCATCTGCGCCTTGTAGCCCGTGCGCCCCTTCAAGCGCCAAAGGCTGTCTTCCGGGACGTAGACGGCCTTGAGCCCGGCTCGATGGTCCATCTGTTCCTGGAAGAGCGAGCCCGCGCCCACCAGGTCCACGACGCGCTTGGTCCCCTGATAGGCGCTGGAGAAGGAAGGCAGCAGCGACCAGCGCTCATTGAAGCGCAGCGCCGGAGCGAAGAGCATGGAAGCGTTGCCGCTCAAGGAGGCCTTCTCGTCCTTGAAGAAATACTGCCCGCCGAGCAGCTGGGCGCGGAAAAGCGGCTCCATCTCCACGGCCAGCGCCGTCTGAGAAGCCAGAGGAAGCGCGAGCACCGCCAGGAGGGCGATATTCCTCATTGGATCACCTTCGATTGCATGAGGATCTTCGGAGAGACCACCAGGTCGATCTTGCGTCCGCCGAACTCGGTCGCGGTCACGACCTGCTCGTAGTTGAAGTCCAGAAGACGCGTGCTCAAAGCCGTGCCCGTGAGCGAGGCGAACTCCGAGCTATCCGCCACCCGCCCCTGGTCGTCGAGGATATAGCTGTCCCAGGAGATGAAAGAACCATCACCATAGGACTCGTAGATGCGCTGATAGACCTTCCCATCAGTGGGGAACGTGACGTTGGGGTCGCTGCGTAGCGAGAGAATTCCCCCATCCAGATAAGCATTAGCTAAGTTGAGGGGCACACCACTGATAGGGTCGGTGTTGCTGGAAAGAATCTTGTCATCGTAGGTCTGGATATTGCTTCCGGTCCAGCCGTATTTCAGTTTCCCGTTGAGATAGAAACCGTAGCGGTCGAAGAGGCTCTGGTAGACGCTGCGGCCCGTGGAATCCACGTAAGCGTCCGCGGAGGGATCGAAGAATTCGTTCACATCATCGCCAAAGTCCGAGTTATTGTTGACGTCGACGAGATGCCCTCCCTGCGCGAGTTCCAGCATGGAGTCGGCCGTGTTCGAGCGCCCGGTCTCAACGGAGGTGAGATAGTAATCTGGAGCCGTGTCGAGACCTCCACGAAGCTGCCGCAAGGCCGAGGAAAGGTCCGTGGGCAGGGTCTTGTTGAACGTGCCGAGATAGTAGAAGTAGTCGAAGCGTCCGGAGCGGTCGTTGAGCACCACGAGCTTGAACTGGTCCGGCCTGGGCCGCAGGATGTACTGCTCCAGGCGCACGCGCTCGCCGTGCACATCCATGAGCACCTTGCCCTGCTGGTACTCGGCGAGCTTAGTCTCCTTGGCAGCCGCGGCCAGGACCTCCTCGCGGCTCATGTCCAAGGCCACTTCTCTGCGCATGCCGGCATGGAAGATCCCGCGCACCGACTCCATGGCCGAGGGCGCCCGCTCCGGCGCGCCCATGCCCCGCAGGTCCACGCGAATGCGCTCGTTGGGATGGAGCAGGACCTGGTGCCCTCGAGAATCCTCCACGCCGAGCAGGCCCTTGTAGAGGTCCACCGTGGTCCTGCCGCCGGCCGCGACATGGACGAGGAACTCCGTGCCGCGCACGGAGCAGACCGCCGTCGGCGTCCTCACCTCGAATCGGCGGGAGAAGAGCCTCTGGACCGAAGCGCGCATGCGCCCCATGCGCAGGCGCATGGCCATGCGCTTGGGCGCGGCGTCCTCAAGGATGAAGACCGTGTCCGGCCCGAGCTCCACGCGGGAGTCGTCCTCGAAGACCAGCACGGCCCGGGCCTGCGCGCCGGTGCGCACCTGGTCGCCGACTGCGAGCGCCGCGGGCAGGCGCAAGACGTTCTGCCAGGATCCGCTGCCCGAGCGAGTCTGGACCACTCCGGAGGCCTTACGCAGGACCACGGCGGCCTGCAGGCTGCCGCCAAGAAGAAGGACCAGAGATAGAGTGATCGGGATTAAACAACAAACGCACGACAGGCGGCCCATAAAGGCGGCCGCTCCCTGAGAACGGAAACGGGGAGAGAACGTCTGTAGCATAGTTTCGGCAGCCGGACGCTCCCTTGACGGGAGTCCTGGCTTTGCGCCCCCGCCTTGCGGACGGGTTTGCCTTTTCGTCGAGTCCAAACCGCGGGCTCTCATAAATTATGCGCTGAAATCACCATTTTTTCAATACCGCGAGAGGGGTGACTACGGTCACCCGACCGCAGTCCCCCTCGGCGCACTATTAGGGTAACGCACGCACCCAAACGGGTCAATATCGGACTTGTTACGAGAAACGCGACGCCCCCGAAAGTCCTAGGCGGAAGTAGGCCCTTTGCGAAGCGTTCCGGTGGCCAAACGGCTCATGAGGACGGGGCGGCCGCTCTGCTAAATTACATATGCAATCGGAATAGCTAGGGCTCATTAACGAATAAAGCGAGCCCTTAATGAAAGAGGGATCTACCATGAAGAGCTTGGTTTGTTCAGCCGTTGCATTGCTCCTGGGCGCCAGCAATGTCTTTGCAGCCGAATCCCCGGAATTCTCGTACGTCGATATCGGAACCATCAAGATCCTTGCGCAGAACTCCACTGCTGAAACAGCGCTGGCCGATGCTCAAGGGAAACCCATCGAAGTCGAAAATCCGGCAGCATCCGCGTTCTCCGCGCAGTTGAAAGACGCTCTCGTGCAGCAGCAGGCGCTGCGGGCCCTCCTGCTGCGCTACGGCGTGCGCGTGGGCAAGGAGCTCACGCAGGAACAGCAAGGGCATGTTTCCGGCGGACTCATCGTCGGCATCCACGGGGAGATGAGCGGGAAAGGTTATGAGGTGATGAACAAAGACGGCGAGATCTTCGAGATCGCGACGAACGGCCCCTCCATCGATGAACTGCGAAAGGTCATCCTTGAACAGAAGGGAAAAAGCAGCCGCTGCGCCGGCGAAGTGCTGGCGAGCCTCGACAACATGGGTCCGATCCTGGCGGATTTTGCGTCCGACGGAATAGTGGCCAAGGAGCTTTCCTCCGTCTCCGCGCTGGAATCCATGGCAAAGGTCCTCGAAGCCCTGAACCCCGCGCTCGAGCGCTTCCATAAAACCGTGGATGCGCTCGAAATCGCCGCGGTGGATGCCAAGGCGCTCACGCCTCAGCAGAACGCGCTCTTCGAGAACCTCCTCGCATGGTCCCGCAACAGCACGATCCGCGTGTATGCCTTGCGCACCCAATATATGGTTGCATCAAAAAGGGTTGAAACGGGGGTCTTAATGATAGAAGTGGAAAATATCCCGAGTGTGTGGCTGATTGATAAGACGTACGGCATCCCGTTCGTCTTCGTCGGCGGAGTCGAGAAAGACGAAGAGTGCCACGGCCCTAATGCTCGCTTCTTCAGCCTTTCGTCGGAGAGCATGCCGGTCCGGTAAGGTTCAAAGAAAAATCGGGACGATCCTCAATTCGTCCCGCCTGAAAGATCCGAGACGCCGAAAGCCCCGATCCTGGGACTCTCCAGGGTCGGGGCTTCCTCTTGGTGCATCCGTCATTCCGGCGAAAGCCGGAATCCAGAAGCCGTCTGGACCCCGGCTTTCGCCGGGGCGACGAGCATTTAGGACTTCAGGTTCCTGGGGTCCTGCGGAAAACGTCAGAATTTGAGGTGCAGCGAATAACGGAAAGTATCGCCGAGGACTCCATACGGGACCCAGGCGAAATCGAAGGAGCAGCGGCCGATGCTTGCGCCTACGCCGAGGGTCATTCCGTTCAATCCCTCATTGTCCTTGCGGTGCGTGCTGTAGCCGAAGCGGAACGCGCCTGAGAATTCCTCGCTGAAGGGATGCTTATATTCCCCTCCCAGCGCCATGAAGACGTCCGTGTCCCGGTACTTGGTCACGTCCAGGTCCAGCTTGAGCCGAGGCACGGGCTTGTAGCCCACGCCCAGGACCAGGCCGACCGGCAGAGGGTCCGACACCCCGGCGAAGCTCGGCCTCGTGCCCACATTGCGGATCACCATGGCAAGCGTGAGCGGCCGGGCAGAATCCGGCCGCGGCACGTAATGCAGTCCGGCATCCGCGCCGAATGCCGTCGAAGAATAGGCGTCCAAGGTCTGATGGATGATCTTGCCGGTCGCTCCAACGCCCAGGCGCCTGTCGAAGCGGTAGGCATAGCTCATGTTGTAGGAGTAATCCCCCGCGCCGAAGCTGCCCAGGGAATCCGTGGTGTCGTCGCTGCGGCGCTGGATGTCGGCCACGGAGAGATTGTAGATGGAGGCCGCGAGCACATGCCTGGAGAAACGGCCGCCGTCCTCGCTGTAGGGATTCTCCCGGTCCATGGGATAAGCGAAGGCCGCGAACTCATAGGAGATGTCCTGGAAGTGCTGGACATGCGCGGCCGCGAGTTCCGGCTTGGTCAGGAGCGTGAGCGCCGCGGGATTGTAATAGGCCGCGTAGACGTCGTCGGCGACCGCGGAGTAGGCCTCGGCCATGGCGCCCGCGCGGGAGCCCGCGCCGAGCTTCAAGAACTGCGCCGCGCTGGTGCCGGCCATGGAATTGATCGCAGCCGCCGGCCGCGCGACCAGAACCAGCAGCCAGGCAAGAACGCCGATAATGGGCATCATTCGACCTATCGGCTTCACGTCGGGGAAACAGCGCGGGATGTGAAGCCGGATCATAGCCCGCTCCCCTTGATGACGGCCATTTTGAAGAACTTATTGCGGCCGCCCCACTTGATCTGCCCGATATAGACTCCCGAGGCCACGGACTTGCCGCCCTCGTTCTTGCAGTCCCACGGGGAGTAGTAGGTGAACCCGCCGCCCAACTCTCCCTGCGGAATCTCGCGCACGAGTTCTCCGGCCACGTCGTAGATCTTGACCTTGAGCTCGGCCGAATCCCCCGCCGGCAGGCCGTAGTGGATCATGGTGCCGTCGAAGGTGATGGGCCTGCCGCCGAAGAGACGACTGTTGAGCGACTTGGTGTGCCGTATGCAGTCGAAGGGATTGGGGAAGTTGAAGACCTCGATCTCGCCGCCGGTGTAAGGCGTCGTGGAGGTCAGCACGGGCGTGGAGGCCAGGACCACGAAGGTGGAGAAGTGGTCGACCGTGACCGTGAGCGTCTTGTTGACCTCGTCGACGCGGCGGTTGGTGTTCTCCAGGACGTAGCGGCCCTGCGCGGTGTTGTAGTACCAGACGTTGAGGTCGGAGGCCGTCGCCGAGGAGCCCGTGAGATCGTAGGAAAGTGTGAGGTCCACGGCTTTCTTGAGCTGGGAACGTATCCCGAGCGGCAGGAACACGTCGTAGAAAGCGCTCATGGGAGTGGCCGCGCTCGAAGCCATGGCGCGATAGAGTCCCTCGGGATAGGAACGGGAGGAAAGCGCGTCCAGATGGACGGGGACCGCTCCCAGCCTGCGCAGATATTGGGCCGAGGCCTGCTGACGGCTGCGCGCGCGGCGGACCTCCAGGGTGAACTGGGTCGTGGCGCCCGCGTCGAGCCCGTGCTGGGCCTCCTCGTCGGTCTGGAAGGCGCCGGGAGGGATCTCGGCGCGGAAGCGCTCATCGCGATTGAGGAGGACGTCTTCGTCGGTGGGCTCCAAACGGAGGCTGCCGCCCTGGATATTGCTCACCTTCCCCTTGCTCACGGTATCCAGGCCCGTGAGGAAGTCAAAAATGCGCGCATAGGTGAAGTTCTGCCCCGTGGTGGGGTCGATGTTCTGGGTATAGGCGGCCAGCTTGAGGCTGAAGCGCGATTCACCGGCAGCGCTGCGATAGACCGCGGTGATCACGCGGCGATCGGACTCGATGTGCTTGTCGCCTCCGAGCAACTGTCCCGTCCCGTCGGGGCTCGCGATCGGCGCGCCCAGGGAGTTCGCCGTCGAGAGAGTCAAAAGCGAGTCCAGGTCGTCGTCGGCGGAGGTCTCCCGGCGCAAGGGGCGCGAGCAGGCGATCCGGATCTGGAACTGCCCGTTGCCCAAGGCCTTGGAACCCGCCTCGCAGTCGGGCCGGGCGGCCGCGTAGGTGAGGTTGAGGCTCTTGGCGCTCATGGCCTCCTCGGCCGAGAAGATCATGGCGCGGCCCTCGGGCGGGAAGGAGATCTCATCGCCCTCCCTGGGCAGGAGCACGATATCGTAGGAGATCTCCGGCTTGAAGCCGGAGAGGGTATAGCCGCTCACGGTCTTGGCCACGAGATCGATCTCCACCGAGCCGACGACGAACTCCGTGAATCCGCGGTTGGCCGCGACCACTCCGCCCACGTCCTCGGCGCTGGGAGCCGAGCCCGAAGGCAGGAGGATGCGTCCGCTGACCACCGCGCCGCGCCGGAGCGTGAGCGCCGGGAGGCAGCCGCTCGCCGCGGAGGTGGAGATGCAGAAGCTCGACGTGGAAACCGCGACGCTCGCGTTGAGCACGCTGTAGCCCAAGCTGGCCGCGCGCAGGGAATACGTCCCGGTGCTCAGGCCCGGCACGGAGAACATGCCGTGCTCGTCGGTCTGGACCAGGATGTCGCCGAAAGCATTCTCCGTCGGAACCACTCCCACGGGCTGAAGGAACACGGCCGCGACCGGATAGCCTTTCTGCGTGCTGAAAGGATACTGGAGCGCGCCGCCGTCCTCGGTCAAGACCTGTCCGGTGACCTGCGCGGTCAATTCCGTGAGCCGGACGTCGACGGCAGCCGTGGAGACGTTCAGATTGTAGCGCACGAGCTCGCGGTAGAACTTCCCCGAGGACGCCTGGTTCCCTCCGCGCGGAGCGAAGGTCAGGTTATACTGCTGGGAAACGGACGTGGACACCCATATGGAATAATCGCCGGCGCCGTTGGTGAACGTCTGGGCTTCGAGCGCGCTGTCTCCGAACGAGGGACGCGCCGTGACCTTGATATTGCCCAAAGCCGCGGCGCTCGCGGAGGCGTCCCGCACGCGGCCTTGCAGGGACTGCCCCTGGCCCAAGCTCAAGGTCCCGGCGTCCAGATGCTCTCCCGGCCCGGGCTTGAGGCCCGAGACGGTGAGAGGCGAATAGTTCTGGCTGCCTTGTCCGAGGAAGGCGAGATCCCAGCTGTCCTGCGTGAGCTTCAGGTCGTAGGCGATGTCCGGGATCAACGGCCCGACGAGGAATGTCCCGTCGTAGCGCACCGGCCGGCCGGAGACGCTCGCCTGCGCGAGCGCATAGCCTCCCTCGACCCATGGGTTGGCCGAGGCCGAGATGCGGAAGTTCGGGGCCAGCAGCGTCGCGTTGTCCTTGGTGATATTCTCCCCGGTCCCGGCATCCTTGAGCTTCCCGGTGATGTAGGCCGCGCGGCTCAAGGAAAGGTTCTGCTGCGTCAGATCGGACTGGAGACCCTTGGGCGCGAGCCCGGGATCCGGGAACTTGATGGGACGGCCCGCGTACTGCGGGAGTTCGGAGATGTCGTCGCAGGCGAGGGTATAGGACTCTCCCGCGGGCAGGTTGCGGAACTGATAGTCCACGGAATTGGCCGCGGAACCCGTCTCGGCATTGCCCAGGGCCACGGTCGTCGAGCGCACGATCTCCTGGCGCCTGTTGTAGAGATTCAGGCGCAAGGTCTTGGAGTCGAGTATCCCTCCCTCCAGGCTCACGGAGCCGGAGACGTTGTAGCCGTCGCGCACCGTGATGGTCACGCCCAGGACGCTGAAGCTGGTCACGGTGACGATCTGGCCGGTCAGCGGAGACAGTATCTCGCAAGTCGCGCAAGTCCTCAGGTCCGCGGTACGGACGAAATAGACGCCGGACGGGACGTTCGTGATCGAGAATCGTCCGGCGGCGTCCAGGAATCCCACGCGGTCGGTCGCCGGATTGGCGGTGGTGGTCACGGCCAGACCGAAGGCGCCGAACTCCTGGCGCAGGGCCACGACGCGCGCCAGGGAGTCCGTGGAGCGCGCGGCCTGCGCGGGATCGATGGCCCAGGGCCGGCCGTAGGCGTCGCAGAGCGGGACCGTTGCGGCCTGCACGAAGATCTTCTCATTGGTATTGAAGGACGCGTTTTGTATCTGGTTGCTCAGCGCCCCGGCGATGGTATAGGTGGAACTGCGCACGTCCGTGATGCGCAGGTCCGCGGTCGTGGAGGCGATGAGGCCGTTGACCACGGAGACGCGGTATTTCTTGGCCACGCCGCTGGTCTGATAATGGAAGAGCACGTCCAAGGTCTCGGTATTGAGATTGGAGACGTGGAAGGTGGCCGAACTGTTGCCCGCCGGGCAATAGCCCGAAGAGGGCACGCTCGAATCCGCGCTGCAGAGCAGCTGGAGGTCCCGCGTGGTGACCTGCACCTCGAATTTCTCCCCCACCCGGTCGGGCCGCGCCGAGGCCAGGGTCTCTCCCTGAACCCGCACGTTCATGAAATCCGTATTCCCTTCGGGAAGGATGATCAGCCCGGAGATCTCTCCGCTGGAGGCCACGAATGAGAACTGCAGGCTGCCCTCCGCGTTCTTGAACGGCGCGGCAGAGAGGCTGACCACCCGCCTCGGGAAGCCGCCCGGCGAGTCGAAGTCGCCGGTCCCATGGTGCTCCATCCAGGCGAAGACCTGGTATTCCAGTTCGGGATCGAGCCCTCGGATGTGGAAATTCGCCGAGGCCGAAGTCCCGTGCGTGGAGACCGCCACGTCGGCTTGGCCGAAGTTCATGGAGCCCGGAGCCCAGGCGCTGACCCGGACGCGGATGCGCGCGCCGTCGCCGAGTTCCGGGAACTGGCTGGTATTGCCCGTCACGGTCACGGTGCCGGAGATCACGTTGCCCTGCCCGGGATCGGAGAAGGAGAAATCCGCCGTCGAGATGTCCACGAGGCCCACGCCCAAAGACGGGATCGTCCTGGCCGCGAAGCCGCGCGCGTTCGCGATGAGCCGGTACTGCCCCGGCTGCAGCCCTCCGAGAGCATAGCCGCCCGAATTCACTCCAGGGCCCAGGAACACGCCGCCGAACCCCTGGCCCAGCTGGGACGACGTGCTCACGGGCATGGCGCTCACGGAAACGAATGTTCCTTGCGTGTTCGTCCCCGCCGGGACCGTGACCGTGCCGGAAACCTGGGTGCGCCGGACAAAGGCCGGCAGGTTCAAGACCACGGCGCCTCGGCCGACCTGCACGCCGGCCTGCGCGATCTCATCGAAGCCCGGCAGGCTCGCGCGCACGACATAGGTGCCCGCGGGAACGTCGAAGCGGAAGGAGTTCTTCGTCGCGAAGCGCTGCAGGGAAGGGTCCCATTGTCCGCCGTCGTCGAAGGTCGTGGCGCCCGCGGCCAAGTGCAGCGGCCCGGAGAAAGTCCTCGTGAAGCTCGCGGCATGCACCTGCAGCGCGCCCCAGAGCTCCTGGAGCGGCTTGGCCGGATCCGTGGAGACGCTCGGCAAGAGGAAGAGAGAGGAGGCGCGGCTCATGCCCACGAGCAGGCTGCCCGCGGAGTTCGTGGACAAGGAGATGTCGGCGCTGTCGACGGTGAAAGTCGAAACGGCGCCGACTCCGTCCACATGCAGACGGCCGCTGCCGGGGAGATAGGAATCCTTGGCGGCAAAGAGGTTATAGTCTCCGGCCGAAAGCCCGGCGAGAATGAAGCCGCCGCGCGCATCGCTCTGCACGGTCTGCGCGCCGAAAGGACCGTAGAAGTTCAGAGCCGCTCCCGAGAGAGGGACCCGAGGATTCGTTCCGTCGTCGAGGACCTGTCCCGCCAGCTGAGGAGAGATGACTCGGACCTGAAGACTCTCGTCGCGCACGCCCGCGCCCACCTCCACGCGCAGATAGTAGACGCCCGTCGGCACGCGGCCTCCGCCGTTGATCCAAGGGCTGTAGCGGCCGTCCCAGGCGATCTGCCCGCGCGCGGGCGCCCCGTTGCCCCAGGACTGCCACAAGGGCTCCACGAACGCGCTCTCCTTATACGGGATGGAGGCGATGGCGACCGACCAGCCGAGATTCGCGGTCCCCAGGTCGAAGTTCACATAGGCCTGGTTGGGAGAAGACGGGTCCCCGTTGGGCACGATGACCGCTGAACTGCGCCCGAGCAGATAGGGGACCGTAGCCACCGAGACGTTGCTCAAGGTGTCGGCCGGGAGCACGCCCACGCCCGCGTAATAGGTCTGCGCGCCCGAGGAAACCTCGATGCTCATCTCGCCGACGGCCGAGGAGCGCAGGACGAAGGTCCGGGAGCCGGCGCCCTCGGAGAACGTCGAAGAGAGCACGGAGAGGAATTGCCCGACGGCAACGGAAGAGAACGCCAGCGCGGGCTCGTCCGCGAAGGAACCCGATTGATAGCGCTTTCCTCTGAGATGGACCACGGTGTCCGAGCGCACAGCCGCGGAATTCCCGCAGGAGTCTCGCCCTTCCAGGACCTGCACCGGCGAGACCTGGCCCTGGAGCACTCCCAGATAGCCTCCGCGCAGCTGGAAGTACTGGGCATCGCCGGCCAAGAGCGTCATCCGGGGCTCTCCGGAGAGCACGGGCATGGGACGCGCGCCTTGGGCGGTCCCGGAGGAGAGCGTTCCCACCCGGAAGACGCCGTCGGCGGCATAGCAGGGGACGTAGACGTTCGCGTAGACGAACTGCACCGTGGCCCCGCCGTAAAGCGGAGTGCTGGAGACGACCGAGAGTTCCATGGCGGCCGCGCCCGGGATGACCGCCGACTGCACGACCGGGTTGTAGGCTGCATCCGGATTGTTCGCCGTGGAGATGAAGACATATCCCGGCATGCCCGGGCTCGCGGTCTGAGGGAACATCCAGCCCATGGGTACGCCGAACACGATCCTTCCGGCGCTGGGGACGATTCCGCTGGGACCGACCACGACCTGGACGGTCACTGAAGCCAGCAGCGTCCCCGCGCGGACCGCGGTGGAGGAAAGCACGGCGGACCCCTCGCCCGCCGCGAAAGCGGAACCGTTATTGAGGAAGGCGTCCTGGACGCTGAAGTCCACGCCCGGGATCGAACCGGTCAGCGGGACATAGACGGACTGCACGCCCTGTCCCATGGGCTGATAGACGCCGCGCGGCTCTTCGGGATCGAGGAGGAAGTCCCCGTCGACGTCGATGTAGGCGCGCACGTAATACGGCTGCCCGCCCTGCGCCGAGACGTCGTAATCCGCGTCATAAGGCCCCGCGCCCGCGGGGATGGAGCGCACCGCGATGGGGCGGCCGCTGAACTGGGCATCCGGCCACAACTCCACGCGCAGGGCTCCGGCAAGAGCGCCGCCGTAATGGATGCGGCCGGTCACACCCGCCTGGGAAGCGGCCGCGGAAGTCGAGGGAGCGAGCGAGAAATCGACGCCGCCGAGCGATTGTCCGGGCCTCAGATAGAGCGGATCAGGGACTCCCGGCTGAGATCCGAAGCTCCCGGAGTCCTCACCCGGATCCGCAGCTCCGTTGAAATTGACGTCCGAGAACGCGCCGACGTAATACGTGCTGCCGGTCTTGAGCGCGTCGAAGAGATACGCGCCCGAGCCCGCCAGGTCCAAGCTCCGGACGAAAGAATCCTGCGCGAAGTTCTGCGTCGAGAAGAGTCCGACCTTGATCTGCGCGCCTTGGCTGCCGTTATAGGTGATGTTGCCGGAGATGGAGCCCAGCGCGCCTCCCGCTGAGCCGGAAAGCTTCAAGAGGAAGGAGCCCGTGACGCCGGGAGAGAAGGGGGAGGCCGCGAGGGTATAGACCCCGTCCTCGGAGAGCGTCATGTTCGAGATGCGCGCGTTGCCGGCGCCCGCGCCGTCGTCATCGGAAGCCAGCCGGCGGCCGTCGGGACCGTAAAGGTTCAGATAGCCGTCGTAGAAGCCCACGGCCGTCAGCTCCGCGCTCACGTTCTGCCCGCGAGTCCCGGCGAAGGAATAGAGCTGCCCGAAGGCGCCCGCGCGATCGGCCAGGACGCAGTCGCTCGACAAGAAGACTCCCGAGACATCCGTTCCAGGCACGATCGGATTGCGATCGCAGAAGCTCAACGCCGGGCCGGTCGAGTTCCCCCCCGCCGCGAACGCGAATCCCGACGCCGCGGAGAAGGACAACGGCTCGTCGACATCGGACAGATAATTATCGTTCTTGTCGATGAACGCGCGGATCAGATAGTTCCCGGCGGGGACTCGGTTGAAAAGATAAGACGAGGACGAGGAGAAAGGCGCCGTGGAACTGCGCAGGGGCGCGCTTGGCGACATCGGGAAGAGGTGCGCGCGCATCGTGCCGGAGCTCGCCTGGACTCCGCCGTAGCGGAGCATGCCGGAGAGGGTATCCTCGAGCACGATCCCTCCGCCGCTGCCCGCGGCGCTCTGAGAGCCGCCGGCGTTCATGTCGACGCGGATCAAGGCCCAGTCGAGGTTGGTCCCATTGTTGACCGTGCCCGCGACATAGACGTTCGAGGAATCCCATACGCCCACGGCCGTTCCGATGTCCTCAAGGGTCCGGTCCTTGGCGTCGAAAGCGCGTTCCGCGAGCAGGGACAGGCCGCCGTCGTAGCGCAGAGCCAGGAAGTCGCCGGCGTTCACGGAGGATTCCGCCACCCGATAGAGACTGCCGGCGTTGTCGCAGACGAGATCCATCAAGCCCCCGCGGAAATGGACCCACACGCCGGGATAGGCCGCGGACCCCATGGGCGTCAAGTTCGCGTCGAACTTCTGCAGGACCACGGAGGGACCCGCAGCATCCTGCCGCGAATAAGAAAGGACGACGTTGCCCGAAGGATCCACGGCCATGGACGCGCCGTCCTTGACGATCTCGTCGATATACCCGATGTCGCGGAAAGCCGTGGTGCTGGTCATTGCCGGATCGAACTTGATGATGGCGGCCATGTCTCCTACGCCGGAACCGCTGCGCCGCCTGGCAAGCACGTACGCGCTGCCGGCGCCGTCCACGCCGATCGCGTCGGCCGTTATCCACTGGCTCTGCGCCTGGCTCGGGAAGGAATAGGCGGCCGTGGCCGAGACCACGAGGGTCGCGGCATCGATCTTATGCGCGATATTGCCGCTCCAGGCCGAGCCCAAGGCGACGTAGATCGCGCCGTTCCTCGCGGCCATGGCTGAGACTCCATCGGCCGACGAGATGACCGTCTCCGCGACCGGCAGCATCGCGGCGTTCAAGCGCTGGACGCCGGCTCCGAGATATTCGCCTCCGGAGCCGAGCACGCTGCGGCCCGCGAAGAGCACCCCCGCGTCCACGGCGAAACGATCGAGCACCCCTCCGCCGAGGGAGCCGCGAGAGACCGAGGAGATGAAGACCCCCGCGGAGCTGTATTTGACGAGCGCGAGTTCGGTCCCGGCATTCTGGAACGTAGTGCCCAAGACGTACACGACGGAGCCCGTGGCGTCGACTAAGAGATCGAGCGGTATATCCGTGGCGCCGCCGTCGAAGCGCGCGCCGCCCGGCAGGTCCGCGCGGCCCGAGAAGACGTTGACGCTCCCGCCGGGACCGGGGTCCGTGAGCGGGTCTCCGTAGACCTCGCGCGAACGCCAGACCGGAGTGAGCGCGGCGCTGCCTAATCGGCCGTAGGCCTGGAACGAGGCGTTGAGAATGCCGCTGCCGCTCGTATCGCGGAAAGCATCCACGTAATAGGTCGCATTGACCGGGAGGTTCTGGAAGATGAACGTGAAATCGCCGGGCCCGGCAGCGGCGGGCAACGAGACTGAACGCACCGGCGCGCCGACATAGTTCGCGTTGTCGAAGATCCGCACCATCACGGGACCGCCCTGCACTCCCAGGTAGACGACATTCCCGCGGATCTCCCCGGTGTTGCCGAAATCCGTGCCCAAGGCGCCGGGATCGCGGACCTCGAAATCGACGCCGTAGGTCGGGAACACGCCGGCGCCCGAGGACACCGCCACGGGGACTCCGTAGCAAGGCCCCTGCGGACAGACGACCTGTCCGTACTGGGCGAAAGGCTCGCCGTAATCCGAACGCCCGTTGCCGTTGGCGTCGATGAAGGCCGTGACGCTGTAGGAAGTGGCCGCGGCCAGGAAATCCAAGCGGTAAGCATAGCCGCCGGTCCCGGCGAGCCGGGTGATGGAGGATTGCGCGTAGCCCCAGCGATCGATCCCGGAGGCCGATGCCTGCACGATCAGCGGCTGGGCCAAGGGAGCGGAGCCGTTGTAGGTGATCTTGCCGGAGACCGCGCCGGCAGGAGGATCCGAAAGCGCGATGGGAGTGGACACCACGACCGCGCTGGAGGGCGGAACATAGAACGGCGTGGGGCTGCTGCCGGACATGATCGACGCGTTGGGCTCTCCGAGACGCTCATCCGGGCTGCCGTTGCCGTTCCTATCCAGGAAAGCGCCGAGATAATAGGTCGTGCCGCCGAGGATGCCGGTCTTCAAGAAAGCGCCGGGCGTGGAAAGCACCGCCATATAAGGGATATAGCCGAAATTCGAATCCGCGGAGATGCCCACGAAGATGGGTCCGGTCGAGGACGCATAGGTCACGGAGCCCTGCAGCGAGGAATTCCCCGCGGAGCCGGTCCCGACATCGCGCAGCAAAAGATGGACCGTCGTGGTGGAATTGATCTGGACGGTGACCGGCGAGGAGGAGACGCCCGCTTCCAGCCCGTCGAGGTTCCCATTGCCGTTGGAGTCCAGGAAAGCCCGGACCAGATACGAAGTGGCCGGCGGCAAGAAAGGAATGAGATAGGGCCCGGCGGCGGGAATCGTGGCAAACGCCACTTCCTGAAAGTCCTGGCAGCTGATGCACTTGGGCACGGAGACGCTCACGCGGATCGTGCCGGCCGCCGAACCCTCGCGCAGGATCTGTCCGCCGACCGCGCCGACGGCGGGCGCCACCACGGAGAAGTCCGCGGAAGGAACGGAGCAAACGCCTCCCTGGACGCGGACGGCCGTGGGAGAGCTCTCAGCTATGCCGTAGACGCCGGAAGGCTCTCCGGAATCGCGCACGGAATTGAGATTCCCATCCAGGAACGCCCGGGCATAATAGATCCCGTCGGGCAGATGGTCGAAATGGTAGGTGCCGCCGGCCGCGATCGTGCTTATCGCCACGGGGAAGGCGCTCGCGTCCGCGGAGGTCATGAGCTGGACCGTGATCTGCCCGGCGCCGCCGTAAGACACGATGCCGGACACATATCCGGAGAAGCCGCCGACCAGGTTCATGCGCAAGGTATAGGGCCCCGTGCCCCCCGCGTCGAAAGAGGTCGGCTCCACGATATAGATGCCCGGGACGTTGACGAAAGCGCGGATCGAGGCGCCGCCGTACCGGTTGTCCTGGGAGAGAACGTCTCCGCCGGGGCCCAGCAAGAAGAGGCGATTGGAGTAAGCGCTCTCCAGGCGCAGTTCGATCTCGGAACCCACGCCCACGGAGCCGGCCTCTCCGCCTCCGACGCGGAAGGTGAAGAGGTCCGTATAATAGCCGGGCCCCTGGTCGAGGGCCGTGCAGTCCGACGAGGAGAGCGCGGCCGAAGTCGAGACTCCCGCCGAGAGCAGGTTCCTGTCGCAGATGCGCACGGTCACGCTGGAGACGCGGTTGCCTCCGATGATGGAGACGGGGAAAGGCGCGGCAACGCCTCCGAACACTCCGGAGGGCTCGGAGGCAAGGTCCTGCAATCCGTCGGCGTTGACGTCGCGGAAACCCCGCAGATAATAGGTGCCGTCGGCCAATCCCGTGAAGCTGAAGGGGGTGAAGCCTCTCTCCATCAAGAAGGGAGCGCCGGGATTGCCGGAGGTGGAGAGCCGGACGCGGAAGGCGCCCGAGGAGGTGGTCCCGCTGTATTGCAGTTCTCCGGAGAGGGTCCCTCCCGCCACCGGCTGGATCGAGACGACGCCGGAATACGGCCCCAGGTTCTTGCCGTAGTCCACCGACGAGACGCGGTAATAATTGAGGATGCCGGAGATCGGGCTCGTATCCGCGAAGAAAGTCCCCGCCACCGCCGACGTGGCGCCGAAGACGGTGTTCGTGGAGATGACCGTGAAGGGTCCGGCGCTCGCGGCGGCGCGCTGCACGCGGAATCCGGCCAGGTCCGTGAGCACGGAATGATTGATGTTCTTGTCCGGCGCGTTCCAGGTCAACGAGACCTTCCCGATGGAAGAGGCCGCGGTGAGCCCCACCGGAGCGGCAGGCGGCACGGTATCCGCCCAAACGCTGAAATCATTGCCCGAGGAAGGAGAGCCCGCGAGAGATATCCCCCCTCCTGCCTGGCCGCGATCCTCTCCCGCGTCGAGCAGCCCGTCGGCATCGACATCGACGAAAGCTCGCGCGTAATACGTCCCTGCCCCGGAGAACGTCAGATAATAAGGAGACGACGCACCCGCCGGCACCGTGGCCACGGACACGATGCTCCCTGCGGAGAACAGCGCCGTCGTGGCGCCCTGGACCAGGAGCCAGCCGCTCTGGCGGCCGGAATAAGCCGCGCTCCCGGAGATCGCGTTGCCCGCGGCGGCCGAGGTCAGGAACGCCGCGGCCGCATAGGTGCTCGATCGCACTCCATTGACGTTGAGGGCCTGAACCCGGTAATGATAGGTCCAGCTGGGCGAAAGTCCCGCGTCCAAGACAGGACCGCCGGTGGAGAGCATGACCACGGAGAAGACCCCGCCGGAAGCCGTCGCACGCACGACCTCATAGACGGTGTACGTGGAATTCCCGTTGCGGCCCCAGTCGAAGACCGCGCTGCTCGCCCCCGTTCCATAAGGCAATATCGTCCCGGGAGCATTGGCCAGCGTCGCCAAGAGCGGGACCTCCGCGCTCGCGAGCCCGTGGCCCTGCGCGTTCGACGCGCGCGCGGCGACGATCAAGGAGAAGCTGTTGGCCGACGAGAACGTCTGGTCGTAGCTCGTAGTCGAGGAAGCGACCGAGGCGGCGACTCCGCCGGACGAAGTCAGCAGGGAATAGGTCTCGGCATTGGGCGCGCCGTCCCAGGTCCAATGGATGACGGAGGAAGACAATGCCGTGCCGCTGAGATTGCGAATCTGCGGAGGGACCGTCGAGCCTTGGATATAAACATCCACTCCCGCGTACGAACCGCTCGAGACGGAGACCAGCGCCGAACTTTGCCCGAAGAGTTCTCCCGCGCCGTAGCTCCCGTTCCTGTCCGCGTCCACGAAAGCGAATATGGAATAGTCCGTAGCGGGACGCAGAAGCCCCACTCCATAGTAACGCGTCGTGGAACTGCCGGCGATATTGTCAAGATCCGCGGCATTCTCGACGGCATAGCCGGGGGTCCCGTAGAACCCGTGCCCGGCCAGCAGGCGCACCGGCGAGGAATCCCAGCCTCCCTGCCGGCTGATCTGTCCGCTGATAGCGCCCCGGTCCACGAGGGTGATGGTGGCATGCTGCACCGTCGCGCCCGTGTCCACGAAGATCGGAGTGAACAAGGAAGAAAAGTCCCCGAAAGCTCCCGTGGAGATCCCGAAGACGCCCACGGGCTCCGCGCCGTCGGGCGAGCTGTTGTAATTGCCGTCCCGGATCGCGGCCAGATAATAGGTGGCGGGACTCGGCAGGCTGCCGAGGGAGAAGGGGCCGCTCGCGGGCTGGCTGAGCTGGCCAAGGAAAACGACGCGCGAGAAATCCGTCACGGTCGCCGCGAAAACGCGGTAGTCGCCGTAGGACTGCAGGCCGGAGGCATAGGCGATCGTCCCTTCGATGACGCCGTAGCCCAGAGCCATCTGGACGTTCGCCGTGACCGTGCCGCCGGCCGCGACATAGACCGGCACAGGCGTCTTGCCGCGGTGGCTCCCATATTGGGTCGATTGCGCTTCGATGTTGTAGGAGCCCGGAGGCAGGGAGTCGATCGAATAGGAATAGACCCGGGTGCTGCCGACCCAGGTGAAGCTCCCGATGGGGATGCTGACCGAGACCGAGGACATCATGCCGGTCTGCTGGGCATAGACCCGGATGGCCCCGGAATCCGCCCCGCCCTGATAGGCGACGCTCCCTGCGACTACGCCCATGGTGGAGCCGGTGACGGAGATGTCGGCGAGCAGGAACCCGGAGTTGTTGTAATAGTCGCCGGCGTAGTCATTGGCCGCGAGGAAAACATCTCCTCCGATGAAAGAGACGAAGGAGGTGCTCACGCCCACCCGCACCCAATTCGTCCCGTTGTTCCAATCCCCCACGCGCGCGATGAGCTCTCCGACGCGCGCCTCGGGCAGGACCGTGCCCTGATACTGCGTTCCCGAGAGTCCCGCGGGCCCGGTCGTGCTGCCGTTCATCTGCCAAGTCCCGGTCGCGCTCACCACGACCGAAAGGCCCGGCTCCACGCGCAGTCCCGTGTACTGCCCGCCGGAGTTCGGCCCGTTGTAATTGGCGCCGGCCGAGGCCTCGACCGCATAGCGCACCTGCGCAGGCGGAGTCAGGACAGGATAGAGCGCGGGCTGCGCTTCCATGGCGCCTTGGCTCAAGGTGAAGTCCGTGGCGCTCAAGCTCAAACTCAGGACCCCTGCCTGGACGCTCATGGGAGAAAGGGTCAGAAGATAGACGCGCGTGGTCCCGGGAGCCAGGATCTGCGCGCTGTAGATGGAAAGCGCGGCGCTGGAGACCTCGGCCTGCGCGGTCACATTGACATTGCCGATCATCCCCTCGGAATCCGGTCCCGCCGGGGTCTCGTAGACCATGAGCCCGTCGGCATTGCGGTCGTACCAGAGATTCGCGTAGTAGGAACGGCCCGGTATGCCGCCGTGCAGATTGAAGCGCAATCCGGAGAGCACGGCATTGCTGCTCGTGCTGGCGTTCCAGAGGTCCAAGCGCAGCATGGGGCTCTGCCGCATAGCCGCAATGACGCCCGGATGCGCCGTAGCCGTAGAAACGTGCAGGCTTCCGCCCGGAGCCGTGGCTCCTCCGGCGATGTGGATATCCGAGACCGAAGCGGTGCTCAAAGCCGATACCGCCACGGTGACCGTGGACTGCGCCTCGAACTCGTCGGCGAAGCGGTTGCCGTTGATGTCCACGAAAGCCAAAAGCTCCAGGCTCGCATCCTGCGGCGCGCCGAACTCGTAGGCGCCTCCCCATTGAGAAAGGACCTTGGTGACGCTCCCGGTGGAAGCCGCCAGCTGCGGCGTACCGATCCACGGCTGAAGCAGGATGGGGCCGGATTGGAAGGAATCGTTGTAGATGCTGCCCTGCACGGCGCCCCAATTCGCGATGGACACGTCGATGTTCGAGAGAGAATCGCCGTTATTGACGAAAAGAGGCTCGGAACGGAAGAACCCGGCATGGCCGTAGCCTCCGCGCGCCGCGAATCCCTCGGGCAAGCCCATGGTCCCGCCATGCCAGGCGAAGACGTAATAGGTATTGGGCGCCTGCAGCATGAGAGAGGAATAGGCGCCCGTGCTCATCAGCGGGAAATTCGCGGCCGCGGTCTCGCCGGAGTCCGGCATGGGGTTGGTCGATATGCGCAGGGCGAAAGGTCCCGGGGGCACGGTCCCGGCCATATCCAGGACGCCGGAGATATAAGCCGTGCCTCCTCCATCGGGGATCCAGCGCACCACATCGGAGGGATCCAGCTCGTAAGGCGACCCGCGGCGGTCTCCCTGCGCGTCCATGACCGTGACCGAAGAGCCCGCGGCCACATCCGAGGCATCGATGTTCGTCGAGAATCCCCAGCCGAAATAGAGGTCCCGGAAGGTGCTCGCGATCGGAGTCTTGGCATGCAGGGTCAATGCGGCTGCGGTCCCGGCGCCCGCGGCGGCATAGAAGCGCACATCATCGAGATTCAAGACCACGGCCCGCGTGCTCAGATCGATGACCGCATTATTGAACTCCGTGCCCGCGTTATTGCGCACGTCCACGGTCCCGCCGTCCACCGCGACCAGGACCCGGTCGTAGCCGTTGAGCGACTGCAGGCTCACCCAACCGCTGCCCGCGCTGCGAAGGGTCCCGGCGTCCGCGACGAGCATCCCGGCCTTCCCCAGACGCAGGCGGCTGTTGTCCGTCCCGAAATCCAGCGTTCCGCTGGAGACGAGCATGCGTCCCGAGACGTTGAATTCGGCGCTGCGTCCGAGATCCAAGGTGCCGTTGAGCACGCGCACGTCGCTGGAGACATCGAGCTGGGTATAGCTGTTGGAGCCGTCGCCCAACGTGACGACTCCGAGATAGCCGGTGGCCAAGGTCATGAGCCCGATATTGGCGTTGGGCAGGTCCCAGCGGCAGCTCGCGGTGGAGGCCGAGCCGTCGAAGAGCACGCTCTCTCCGGGAAGCGGCTTGCCTCCTCCGAGCCAATTGGAATCGAGGCTGGCGTTGAGATTGATGCCGCTGGCGCCTTTCCAGACCTTGGTCACCGAAGAGACCGCGAGTCCGATGTCCAGGCTCAGCTGTCCGTAATCATCCTCGAAAGAATAGTCGTTCATGGCCAGCCAGAGATTGCCGCCCTGCGGGGCGGCGAAGCTCGTGCTCACGCCGAGGAGGAACCACTGGCTCGCGCCCACGCGTCCGAGCAGCGCGCCCGTACGCTGGGAAGACTCCAGCCCGCCGTAATAGCCCGCCACGCCGGAGGCATCCGACGCCGGCTGAGTCCCGGTGCCCCAGCTCCCTTCCGCGGAAACGTGCACGGTCTGTCCGGCCTGAAGGAAGACGCCGGAATCCATGCCGCCGTAAGGCGTGGGATTCGGGCCCGGATTCGCGTAGCCGCCGTCTCCGGGCCGCGCGAATATCGTCAGCTTCACGCGCGCGAGGCCGGACTCGATCGGATAAACGCCCTGGGCCTGCATCTGACCGTAGCCGAGGCCGAAGCGATCGGCAGCATCCACGGCGAGCCCGATCTTTCGGCCCGCGGGCATGGACCAATAATTGACTCCGATAAAGAAGTAGCGGACCCCCGCATTCACGGTCTGGGTCGGGAAGCTGATCTCGGCCACGGGCGGGGAGCCGTTGTTGAAGCTCCCGGAACCAAGCATCGTGTCCTGACCGCTCTGGAAGACCCCGTCGCCGTTGACGTCTTCGAATATCCTGGGCATCACGTTCATGGGCAGGACGTCGCCGAGCAAGCTCACGCGAAGGGAAGAGAGCTGGGCGTTTCCGCCCGTCGCCGAGAGTCCGATGCGCAGCATGGGCATGTCGTAGACGTTGGTGGGCAGGCTGGCGGGAGCCAAGTCCGCGCCGCCGGTGCTCACCCACACGGTGCCGCCGGCGCTGCCGCCGATCACGATGCCCGTGCCGTCGGAGAGGGTCGCGCCCGCGGTGATGTTCAGGGGACCGATGGACGCGGAATCCTCTCCGGCATCCAGCTCCCCGTCATAGTCGGAGTCCACGAACGCCCGCACGCACAGCATGCCCGAGGAAGAGCTCTTGACCGCATAGTCGGAGGTATTGAGCATCAAGCCGTCCTCGCGCCGCAGCAAAGGCGTGAGGTCATTGGGGGCGCCGTACCAGGACTGCACGCGCAGCATGCCCGACTGCAGGCTGTAGTTCGTGATCGTCCCCGTGGCCTGCCCCACGTCCTGAAGCAGGAGGCGCACATCCGCGGCCGTGGAATTCGCGGTCACATAGACAGGCAGGACTGATTCATCGCCGGCATCTCCCTTGCGGAAAGCCCCGCGAGGCTCCCAATTGTCGGGGATATAGTTCGAGTTCGCGTCCAGGAACACGGACACGTAATAAGTATTCGGAGCCGACAGGCTTGCGACCGAGAAGGTACCCTGCGTCACATTGAAGCCCGCCGCGAAGCTCCGAGTCCCGGGATCGCCGAAGCTCCTCTTGGGCCACGTGGTGGCCACCAAGACCACGAAAGTGCCGCTCTCCCCTCCCGAATACTCGACCTCTCCGCTGATGCCTCCCAAGAGCTGGGGAGGCTGAGGAACTGCGGTGGAAAGCTGGAGGATCGCATTGGCGCCGAAATCGGCGCCGTAGAGCCGCGCCCCGGCTCCGCTTCCCTCGAAATCCATGGAAAGGATGTCCACTCCGCTCTGCAGCAGATAGGGAGCGGTGCTGATGCCGGGAGAGGCGGGGCTGCCGAGATTTTTGAACACCCAGAGCTTGCCGTTGCCCGGAGCGAGGTCCGGGTCGGTATCCGAAACGAAAAGGTCGCCGTCCGCGTTAAAGGCCAGGGCATAAGGACTCGGAACCGCGGTCAAGGTCTTCGCGGGCGCCGTGGAGATGAAATTCGCGCTGTTGGGATACATGCGGATGACTCCGCTGGAAGGCGAGGCTGCCCATAGGTTCCCAGCGGTGTCAAAGGCCAGTCCTCCCGGACGCCAGAGCGCGGCCGAGGTCGTGAACGTGCTGGCGCCGGCATCGCTGAAAGTCGGGGCCGCATAGGTTCCCGAACGGGAATAGCGGACGATGCTGGCCGCCGCAGGAGAATTCGCGGGCCCGCGGCCCGCGACCCACAGGTCGCCCGTGCCGGGCTGGAAGGCCAGCGCCGAGGGATCCTTGAGCATGGCGGAAAGGACCGCGGTGGTGGACCCGCCGGAGTCGAAGCGGAAGAGCCGGGTGTTCCACGATGAGGAAGCCGAGGTCGAGGCGCTGATCCAGAGATTATCCCCGGAGTCGAAGCCCAGGGCCTGAGGAGCGAGCGCGTTCCAATGGGAACCGGCCGCCGCGGTGCTGTAGGCCGGAAGATTCGCGACCGTGAAGCGATAGGCGCCGTCGAGCTTGCGCGCCGAGGTCCACAAGTTCGCGAAGCTGGGGTCGAAGGCCGCGCCGAAGAAGCCCAGGCCCATGGCAGGAGGCGTGCCGGCAAGGGTCTGGCGCACGATCAAGGCATCCGGATCGGCTCCGGTCGAGACGCCCGCGGCATAGACGCGGTTGGCCGAGGACACGGCGATGTCCATGAGCTGGCGTCCGCCGCTCACTGCGGACGAGGAGATGAGCGTCAGGGTCGGAGTCAGGCGGAAGAGCCCATAATTGGGTCCGCTGAGCGTGCCGCCGAGATAGAGGTCCATCCCGTCGTCGCCCAGCGCGGTCTTGCCGAAGAACGGAGCCGAGGCGCCGGCGACCGAGAATTGATTAGGCAGGACTCCCAGGCCGAGATCCAGCTTGCGCAGGGTGATGGTCGATCCGGAGTAGTCGTAGCCGGCCAAGAACAAGCCGTTGCCCAGGACGCGAATACTCGCGCTGTGCGGCTCGCCCATTATCCCGGAAACAGAGGTGTTCGCCAAAAGACTCGTCAGGTCCGGGTTGAACTTGGCGACCCTCTTATCGACATAGGTGTCGTTGGTCGTGAGCAGATAAACGTTCCCGTCCGAGTCGCCGGACAAAGACAAGGCATAGCCTCGTCCGGGCCCCACGTAATAGTTCATGCTTCCGGCGGGAGAGAGCGACAACGTGAAGCGCATCACTTGGGCGGACATGCCTGCGGCGCCGTCGCAAGCCGCATAAAGGTAGCCGTTCTGATAAAGGAGCGCTTTGATCGAGGACGCCTGCGAGGACGACAATGTCTGACTCGCGAGGGTAGTCATGTAGCTGTTGAGCTTGAGTATCGCAGGCTGGTCGTCGGCACGAGCAGCGACGTAGAGGTTCCCGGAGGGGTCCATGGCCGCGGCGTCTCCGTCGTCCTTGAAGACGTTCAAAGTCCGGGAACCGCCGAGATTGCCGGCAAAATCGTACTTGACCGCCAGAAGGTCCTGCGAAGAGATCTCGCCGGAGATCGTCGAACTCGTGACCTTGACGAAGGAGTAGATCACGGGCGTCGAGGTGCTGGCCAAGACCTTGGAAACCAGTTCATTGCCCCCGCCCAAGCGCGCTGCGCGGACCCCGCTGCCGGAGAAACTCCCGGAGAACGAATAGAATCGCCAGCCTCCCTGGTTGTTCCCGCTGTCATGGCTGTAGCCCGCATTGATGATGGGGACGACGGCCGAGTCCTGCACGTCGACTCCGCGCACGTCCGATGTGGTGAGATTGATGACGGACCAGGTGCTGCCTGCCGTCATGCTGCGCAGTTTCGCGGGCACGGCATCGGAAGCGACATCCGCCTGGAATCTCTTGAAGCTGTAGGAGTACCCCTGATGGAACAGCACGGTCGTGCTTCCCGTGAACACCCCGAAGTCATCGGCGCCCAACCGGACGTCCAGGGTGACCTGGGTCGGGTTATGGATGCGCACGGCCCCGAAGGACGACGCGGTCCCGCTCACGACAGCAAAGCTCTGAGGCGCGGCTCCGGAGAAGATGAGCGTGCTGCCCGCGACGCCGAGATAACTGCCGCCGGTCAACTCCAGAGAATCTCCCTTGAAATCCATGCTATAGGTCGTGGTGAACGTTCCGGATTTCAAGTCGAAAGCGCCGTAAAGGACCGCGTCGGAGAGCAGCTGCACTCGCGAAGCCGCGGGCTTCTCGACGAGGATGTTCCCGACGGGAATGGGATAGCCCAAGCCGCCGCGCCGCCGCAGGAGCTGATTGCCGGGACCGTTGAATGTCAGAGTGCTCGCCTGAGCATAGAATGCCGCGCTCGAAGAGATATCGAGGTCCCCTCCGACCTTGATCTCATGGGCCCCGAATAGGATCTCGGCCAAGCTCCCGTCCTGGACGATGAAGTTCCCGGTGTTCATGAAGTCGGTCGTGAAGGTGATGGTGCTCTTAAAGGAAGACTTGACCGTGGTCGTGGCCACGGCCCAATTGAAGTCCATGACCACGGCCTTGATCAGCGGCGTGGAAAACTCGATGGAATCGCCGGGCTGGGGCTCCACCCCGCCCAGCCAGTTGTCGGGATTGGACGCCAGGCTGTCGGCGCCTGTGCCGCTCCATATGCGGGTGACGCCGGTAGCGCTTGAGGCGGCCACGAAGCCTGAGGACATGGCGGCCGCGGCGTTGCCGTAATGCCTGAGCGCATAATTCCCGGCGCCCTCGTCGCTCATCCAGACCAAGTCCAGATTCCCCGCATGGGTATTGAACCCGGACCAGCGCAGCTGCGGGAACGATTGGGGACCGATCGCGTCCGTCAGATTCGTCCATGCGCTCCAGCTCCCCGCTGCCGCGCGGCTGCTGTATTTTACGTTGACCACCGACTTGACCGTGTCGCTGCCCTGCCACACGACATGGGCGCCGCCGAGAGCGTCGATCGCGATGGACGCGCTCCCCTGATCCGAGCCGTTGATGGGCCCGATGTTGACCCAGCTGCTCCAAGGACCCTGGACGGTTCTGGAGGAATACTTGATCTGAGTGTAAGCCGTATAGGTATCGTCGTACCCCTGCCATACCACATGGATGCCCGAAGAAGCGTCCACTGCGATGGACGCTAGTCCCTGACCCCTCGTGGTAGCGGTCAGGTCTATGATGGGAGAGGGAGTGGACCAGGGCCCGGTCAAGGCCTTCGAGGAATAGAGGATTTTCGTCAAAGGGGCGTTCAGGACCGAGTCCTTCTGCTCCGGCACAACCATGTGGAGGACGTCGTTGGCGTCCATGGCCAAGCTGGGTCGGCTGTAGCCCATGATCCCTCCGCCGGGGAACAGGGAGTAGTCGCCGAAGCCCGTGGAGGCTGAACGCGAAGAATAGCGCACGACGAGGTTCGCGTCGTTTGCGTCATCCTCTCCCAACCATGCCAAGTGCACCCCGTTCTTGGAGTCCACGACCATGGAAGGCTGAGTGTCGTAGCCTATATAAGGGTAGACGCCCGTCATCTTCTGAACGGCAGACCAGGAAATCCCCGGGACCGCGGCCGAAGAATAGGCGATGCCGTTAACGCAGCTGGTATTCCCGCTGGCACCGGGACGCCAGGAACGCCATGCCGCATGCAGCACGTCGTTGGAATCGATGGTCAGCGCGGGCAAACCCATATCGTTCGTACCGGGACTGCAGCTGGCTCCGTCGTTCTCGATAGGCCCGGCCGTGACATCCTGCCAGGTCGCACCCGCGTTCGCGGAACGCGCCAGAAATATCCGCTTCCTGCCGGACCACGGCTTGGTATAGATGGCGTAGAGATCCCCATTGGATGCTCGGACCGTACGCTGCCCCGTTGGAAAAAACTCTTCCCAAGAAGGGGTCGCGGACAGGCCGTAGGACACGACTCCCCCCAAAGAAGGAATGAACCCCCCGGAAAGAGTCGCCCGGATATCGTGGAAGGCGCGCAGGTTCGCGTTGCCTCCGCCCACGTCCTCCATCCAAGAGAAGTCCAGCTGTCCGCCGTTGTTGTACCAGCCTGCCCAGCGCGCCGAGGGGCGGGACCTCGAGCCGGGGCTGTTGGTGATGTTCGTCCACGCGGACCACATCGCTCCGTCGCTGGAACTGCTGATCTTGATGTTGACCGCGGAGGACACGGAATCGCTGCCCGTCCAGACCACGTAGCGCACGCCCGAGGAATCCAGGACCAAGTAGGGCGCGCTCTGCGGCGCGGAAGGGATGGGCATGAAATCGATGTTCGTGGACCAGTTCGCGGCCCCCGCGGTCTTGGACGCATACTTGAGCTGATAGTTGTTGGGATAGGTCGCGTCGGTGCCGGTCCAGACCGCATGCAGGGTGTTGGAGGAATCCGCGACCAGACAAACGTCCCGCTGGCCGGACCCGGCAAAGTAGAACACCTGCTGCCAGGCGCCCCAGCCCGCGGCGGTGCGCGAGGAATACACGACCTTCTCATAATCGCCGGTGCCCACGCCCAAACGGCGCTTGGCAAGGACGTGCGGGATGCCGTTCTTGTCTATGACCAAGCTCGGCATGGACGTATCCGCGGAATCATAAGAGATGTCGGTGTAGGCGGCCCATCCTGAGCTCGTCGCGGAACGCGAGGAATAGCGCACCCGCCCGTGCTCGGCGCCGCTGTTCTGCCCATACCAGGCCACGTGCAGGCCGTCCTGATCGTCCACCGCGATGCTCGCCCGGGTCTCGATGCCCTGATACGAATTCCCGGGCAGCTTCTCCAAAGCGGACCAGCTCGTGCCGGGAACCGCCGCCCAGATATGGCCGATCTTGTCTTCGACTCCTCCGCTGGTATCCAGCACGTTGTTGCGCGCGCCCCAAACCACATGCAGACGATCCTGGGAGTCTATCGCCAAAGACGGCTCTATCTGTTCATATCCCGCGCCCACGTCGCCGACGGTCTCGATGGGCGCGGCCGTTGTGTCCGCCCAGCTCGCGCCGTTGTTCGTGGAGCGGGCGAGGAATATCCGGTGAAAGCCGTTGTAGGTCTTGGTATGGACGAGGTAGAGGTCTCCGTTGGATGAGCGCGCCATGGTCCTCTGCGTCCCGGCCAGATCCGCGCCGACGTTCGAGGAGACCAGCACGCCCACGTCGGTCGTGAAGTTCATGTTGATGCGCTTGGTCACGAACTTCGTGAAGGCATCTCCTGCCACATAGACCGCGCTGGAGGTGTTCACTCCCATGGCCCGGCCGCCGCCGAGATTAGCCGAACTCAGCAGCTGCAGATTCGGCGTGAAGCGGAAGACATCGGTCAGCGAGGCCGCGAAGACCTGTCCCGTCATGGTATCCACGCCCACGGACCATAGCTTCTGCACGCCCGGAACCGTTGCCGAGGAGACGAAGGAGAGTGTGGGCGAGTATTTGACGATCACGGAATTCATCGAGGGGCCTGAAGTCGTGTAGCCCACGACATAGATGCTGCTGCCCGCGGCCGCGGCCGCGATCCCTAATGAACACGACCAGCCTCCTCCATTGAAAGCTGCGGAGGAAAGCATATTCAAGGAATAATCATATTTATAAGCCGAGAAATTAGGGACTCCGCCCGGTCCGGAAGAATCCTCGAACCCCGCCTCCAAATAGAGCTGGGTCGTACCCGTCGTGATGCGGATACGCTGGTTATAGACTCCCTGGGAGAAGGTCCGCACCACCTGAGAACTGACAAAGACCAAGCCCGACGTATATTTCATCAGGCGGATGGCTCCCCCGATCTTGCCTGCCACGAAAACCGCCGACGTGGAGACATCCGCGGCCACGGCATAGGCCTCCCCGGCCAAGGTCACGGCCCCCAAGGGAGAGAGCGTGGCGGCATCATATCGGGACAGGGTGCTCATGCCGCCGGAGGATACGCCCACAGCGAATAGCCGAGTCCCATCGCTGGAACACGAGAGGCCGTAGAGCTGATCCGAGCTCAAGCTGGCCTCCGTAGTGTAAGCCGCGGAAGCGAGCTTCACTCCCGCGGAACTGTACTTGACGATGACCCAGCGATTGTCGCCGCTGACCTGGCTCTTGCCCGCCGCGTAGATATACGGTCCGCCCGGTCTGCGAGCCTCCACGACGAGGTCGGAGAGGAAATCCGCGTTCGAGCCGCCGTCATAGACCGCGCCGCCGGGCTGGGAGAAATCCCCGGAGAAGGTCTGGCTGGACGCGGGAACGGCGAAGAAAGAGAGGCAGGAAACGGAGAAAGCAAGGACGCCTGCAGCCAGAAAGGCTGCGGGTGGGAAATGCCCTCGGCACGGCATTCCGCTCGGCGTTTTCTTCAACGAATTCTTCCCGGTCGTACGGACCGCTTTCCTGATTGTAACAGAAAAGCTCCGGACAACCCATACGACTTAAGTCATGCGACCAAAGTCACAGCCCCCCCGCTTCCTTAATAATCGTAGCTGAAGCCCACCAGATAGCTGGCGGCCCCGTAGCTGTACCGATACGTCTTCTCATAACGCATGTTCGAACTCGCCCGCAGAAGGTCGAAGCGCGCGGTCAGATTGAAATGCGGCGCCACCGGATACGCGTAGCCGGCGGAAAAGATGTACCGATCCTGATACTGCCGCGCATCCTGATAAAGCCCGTCGGCGTCCTGCACCCGGCGTCCGGCATACTGCGTGCGCGTCCAAAGCAGGGAGATGGAAGCCGTCTGGGGCTTTCGCATATCCTCGCCCCAAGCCAGGGCGAGCGCCGGCCCGGCCGAGAGCATATGATAGCTGTAGGCATCGCCGATGTAATGGGTCTGCCCCGCATCGTAGGTATTCTGATTGGAATCGTTGAGCGCAAGGCCCAGCTGGAAGCTGCCGGTCATGCGCAGGCGGTCCTCCCGGAAGCTCCGAGGATGGCTCAAGACCGCGGAAAGGCTCTGATTGAAGTCCTGGCGCTTCGAGCTCTTATACTGCCCGGCGGCATCGACCAAGGGCTGGTCCGGGAACGTCTGCCAGATGAGGCTGTAGGAAGTCTGCAGGGAGAAGCGCGGAGAATCCGAGGGGATGGGGCAGGTCCAGACCGCGCTGAACTGATGGTTGAAGGTATCGAGCACGCGCGCGCCCGCGGTTTCCCGGCCCAGAGGATTGCCGCTGGGGTCCACGCCGGACTTGGACTCCAAGGACACGAAGTTCGGGAACCGCACGTAATAAAAATCGTAGCCCAAGCGCACGGAGAATGGATCGCGATAGGTCTTCTCCGCCTCGAAGCCCAGGCCGAACTTCTGATAATCGAAAAGCCCCTTGCTCCAGGCCTCATCGCGCGTCTCCTTGAGCAGTTCGTGCTTATAGCTCAAGGAGGGCTTGATCTTCCAATCCGTGCCCGCCAGCGGATAGAGCGCGGCGAACGCCAGACGATTGTCGAACTGCTGCTGAAAAAGCGAGCCCGCGCCCACCGCGTCCGTCACGGACTTCGTGCCCTTGTAATAGAGGGTATACATGGGCAGAAGCGTCCACCCGCTGTCGAGCTTCACGGCCGGCGCCGCGTTCGCAAGAACATTGGCGTTCATGCGGCTCTTGTCTCCCGCGAAGAAGTATTGCCCCCCCATAAGGGAGAGCCCGTACATCGGCACGACCTGTGCCGCCGAAGCCGCCCGCGCGCAGCCCAAGGACAGGACAAACAGGCAAAGGAGCGCGCCGAAGAAGGAAGAGCTTCGGCGCGCCGTCTCCTGTCCCGTCAAGAAGCGTGGTTTCAATCTCATTCTCAGGGGATGAGCCCCGACTCGATGAGGATCTTGGGTTCAAAGACCAAGTCGATCTTGCGTCCTTGGAACTCGGAGGCCGTGATGATCTGCTGAAAATTCCATTTAAGAAGACTATCCTTATAAGAACGCCCGCCGGTGGCTCCCGAGAAATCGGAAAAAGAAGCGACCTTCCCGTTGTCGTCGATGACATAGGTATCGTACTTGTCCCAGACCGTGCCTCCCGCGTTCTGCGAGTAGGCGATGAAATGGAATTTCCCGTCCTCCCGGTAGCCCGTGCAGTTGTCGAGGCTGTCGCAGCCCGTGGTATCCAGGCTCTGGAGCACGGTCGTATTCACCAGAGTGCGCTGGTCTCCCACTCCCGTGACGTCGTGGCCCATGCTCTGGATGCCGCCGCAGCCGAAGCCCACGCCCGCGGCGGAACAGTTTGCCCCGCCGGCGAGCCCGACATTATAGGCGCCCACTCCCGAGGTCCAGGCATTGTGGTCGACCCCGTTGTAGGCCAGGGAATAGGTGTCGTAGAGCGCCCGCCAGAAGCTCGTGTTCGCGTTGCGGCTCCCGTTATCGCCCGGGGTGTCGGACACGGGAACAGAAATGCTCGTAAAATCGTTGCGAGAGGCATCGAAAGCATAGGTCACCTCGTCGCCCGCGACCTGGTTGTTGTTGAGGTCGACTAAGTGGCCTCCGGAGGCGGTCTCCACCACGCTGTCCTGCGTATTGGAGTACCCGGTCCGATAGCTGGTCAGCCAGTAGTCGCAGGGCGCGCCCGCGCAGCCCGGGATCTGGCGAAGAGCCGTGCTCAAGTCGTCGGGCAAGGCCTTGTTGAAAGTGCCCTGCCGGAAGAAATAATCGAAACGGTCGCTGCGCTCGTTGAGGACCACGAACTTATAGGAGTCCGCGCTCGGACGCAGGATGTACTCCTCGATGCGCACGCGGTTGCCGTTGACGTCCACCATGGCCTTGCCCTGCTGATAGACCGCGTTCTTCTGCTCCAAGGCGGCCGCGGACTGGACCTCTTCCTTAGTCATCTGGAGCCCGACTTCCCGGCGAAGCGCCTGCCTCTCACGGTCCGCGGCGCCGCCCTCGGCTCCCCGCGCCCCGAGGCCTTGGACTCGGCCCAAACCCTGGCTGTCGACCTCCACGTGCTGCCCCTCGCGAAGGACCGCCTCGTTGCCGTGATCGTCCGCCACGCCCAACTGGCCTTTAAACAGGTCCACGGACGTGCGGCCGTCCTCTCCCACGCGCACGTCGAACTCGGTTCCGCGCACGGAGCAGACGGCCGTCGGCGTGCGCACGGAGAAGCGGCGGTGCGCCATCTTCGTGACCACGGCCTTCATCCAGCCCATCCCCAGGCGCATGCGCGAAACCGAGGGATCTGCCGCCTCCAGCACGAAAGAGCTCTTCGGCCCGATCTCGACCTTGGAGCCGTCTTCGAAGGTGATGACGGCGCGGGCGCCTGCCGCGGTCTTGACCTCGGCGCCGGGCGGCACGACTTGGCGCAGGGCGGCCTCGCTGAAAGCCGCCGCTCCCGGACCGCGCAGGAAGACCTGCCCGTCGATCGAGGAGAGCAGGGTCGCGGCATCCGATTGCGCGGCGAAAAAGATGAACGCGCAGCAGGAAAGGATGCTGCGGAAAAGGACGGTCCGGCGGGCCTCGGCGTAGATAGGCATCGCTCGCACTACTAAAAGTCTAACAGGGGTTCCCAAAACCGTCAAGCCCGCTGGAAGGATACATTGGTCACAGCTCGATATCTACATAAGTTACCCCCCCTTATGCAGACGTTAATAGTGATATAATCGCGGCATGGATACAGACTTCCTTCAACTCATCGCAGACCCCTTCCGCGTGGTGGCGCACAAAGTCCTTTCCCAGGTGCCCGCCTTCGCGGCCGCGTTCTTATTCGTGCTCATCGGGCTCTTCGTGGCCCGGCTGCTGCGCTCGGCCGTCGAGAAAGCCCTGGAGCGAGCCAAGGTCGATGAAGCGACACAGAAAGTCGGGATCGGCGAGGTGCTCGCGCGCCTGGGTCTGGGCAAGTCCATGACCTACGTGGTGGGCTTCCTGGTCTACTGGTTCGTGCTCTTCGCCTTCTTCGTCTCAGCCGCCAACGCCGTGAACCTGCCCGTGGTCTCGGAGCTCTTGGAGCGCTTCATGCTCTTCCTCCCCTCCGTGATCGCGGCCATCCTCATCCTCTTCGGCGGGCTCATGTTCGCGCGCTTCCTGGCGCAGCTGGTCTCCAACGCGGCCACGGCCAACGACGTGCGCGGCGGCGACGTGCTGGCCAAGTCCGCCTACGCCGTGGTGGTGGTCTTCTCCACCCTCATGGCCATGGAGCAGTTGGGCATCCAGATGCTGCTCCTGGCTTCCAGCGTGCAGATCATCCTGGCGTCCCTGGGACTGGCCTTCGCCCTGGCCTTCGGGCTCGGCGGCAAAGAGCTCGCCGCCGAGATCCTGCGCGACCTTCTCAAGCGCAATAAGTGATCCAAGAAAAAGTCGTCATCCCGGCGAAAGCCGGGACCCAGGAACTGCCGTTACTCCGCAAGCCTGGATTCCGGCTTTCGCCGGAATGACGAATTAAAAAGAAAGAGCCCCGGCCTCTTGGAGGCCGGGGCTCTTTCTTTTCCGGGACTCAGCGGCGGTCCGGCGTGATCAGCGGCGCGGAACGGACAGGAGGCACGATATTGCGCCGGGCCGGCGGCCGGCGGCTCGAAGACATGCGCGGGATCTGCGGCGAGGGCCGCTCGGAAGGCGGCGCCCCATTCAGGAGAGCCGACTGCTGAGAGAAAGCGCGGGCCCTCTCCGCGGACTCGGCATTCAGACGCAGGCGCCGGACGACGGAAACGACGATCACGAGCGCCAGCAGGACGGCCGCCGCAAAGACCATGTTCCGAACGGCAGGATGAGGGCGTTCAGACATGCAGGTCAGTCCATGTAGTCGCGCAGGCCGCGGGAACGGGTGGGATGGCGCAGCTTGCGGATGGCCTTGCTCTCGATCTGGCGCACGCGCTCGCGCGTGACCTTGAAGAGCCTGCCCACCTCTTCGAGCGTGCGGGGATATCCGGTCCCGATGCCGAAGCGCAGCTTGAGGATCTTGGCCTCGCGGTCGGTCAAGGTCGCAAGGACCTTCTCCACCTCGGCGCGGCGCAGGAAGCTCTGCGCCGAGTTCGAAGGCGCGGGCCCGGTCTTATCCTCGATGAAATCCTCGAGGTAGGAATCCTCGTCCTCGCCGATGGGCGTGGCCAGCGAGATGGGCTCCTGCATGATCTTCAGGACGTTCTTGACTTTGTCCACGGAGATGTGAAGATGGCGCGTGTACTCCTCCAGGGCGGGCTCGCGGCCCAGCTCCTGGCGGTAGCGCCGGGTGATCTTCATGAGCTTGCTGATGAGCTCCTTCATGTGCACCGGGATGCGGATGGTGCGGGCCTGGTCCGCGATGGCGCGGTTGATGGATTGGCGTATCCACCACGTCGCGTAGGTCGAGAACTTGAAGCCGCGCTTGTACTCGAACTTCTCCACGGCCTTCATAAGGCCGAGGCCGCCTTCCTGTATAAGGTCGGAAAGCTCGAGGTTGGAGTTGACGTGCTTCTTGGCGATGGACACGACCAGGCGCAGGTTCGCCTTGATGAGCTTGAGCTTGTCCTGAAGGATCTGCTCCTCCAAGGTGACGATGCGCTTGTCGAGCTCCAGGAAGTCCACCACGGGCACGGGCAGGGCCTGGATCATGCGGTCCAGGCGTTCCTGGACCACGCGCATGTTCTCAGCAGCCGCGTCTACGGCCGAGGGCGTATAGCCGGTCTTGGAACGGAAAGCCTCGGCCGTCATCTTGCCCTTGATGTGCAGGTCGTGCAGCCGCAACAGCTCCGCGGGGTCCGCGCCGTAGCGCTTGCGGTAGTGCGCGACTTCGTCCCGGCACTCGTGGATCTTCTGAGCGAGGCTCTTGATCTTGTTGGTCAGGCGCTTGATCTTGTCCTGATTGAGGTTCAAGCCCAGGATCTTGTCGACGATGTCGCGGTTGCGCGCCTCGATGGCCTTGTGCGTCTTCTGGCGCATGCGCTCGGAGAGCTTCGAATTGAGCAGGCGCGCGCGGAGCTTCTCGACGACCTTCTCGGATTTGCCGATGAACTGGGCCACGGCGCGCATCTTGCGGCGCATGCCCGAGAGCTCCTGGCTGGTCTTGCGCCCGCGGGGCATGAGCTCCTTGGGCGTCATCTCCTGCAGGCTGATGAGGGTCTCCCAGTTGCGGATCTCGCGCATGGTGATGGGAGACTCCAGCACCAGGAGGCGAAGCTCCTTCTCGCGCTCCCGCACGTTGCGGGCGAGGGTGACTTCCTCCTCGCGGGAGAGCAGGGGAACCTTGCCCATCTCCGAGAGGTACATGCGGATGGAATTGGAGACGTCCGGAGTGGACTCCCACTCCTCGGTGTACGCATCCTTCTCCGCGGCGGAAGCGACCTTCACCTTCTTGCGGTTGACCACCTCGATGCCGAGATCCTCGAGAGTCGCCATGAGGCCGTCGATCTCATCCGAGGACATATTGGCCGCGGTCAAGGAACGGTTGATCTCCTCCAGCGTGAGATAGCCGTGCTCTTTCCCGAGTTCGATCAAGTCTCCGAGGGCCTGCTTGGGCGTCGCGCTCATCCTTTTCTCCCTTGTCTCTATCCGAGTGCGTCGGGTCCCCTCATTCCTTCCGGGTCCCTTTCAGTTCAGTCCAAAGCCTGTCCAACTCCTCTTTCAGGGCCGCGGCCTCCGCGCTTTGGCCTCGCCCTTCCTCTATCATGCGAAGATGCGCGGGCTCGATCTCCTTGAGCCTGCGCTCCTTTCGCACGCGCGACACCACCTTCTCGAGCCCGGCCGCGGGATCGCGATGCCTGAGCTCGCCGCAGAGCAGAGCCGTGGCCACCGCGCGCTCGTTCTCCGAAAGCTCCGCGAGGATCTTCGCGGGAGCGGCGTCGCCGGCTTCCAAGCCTCTGCGCAAGGCCGAGAACACCGCGCGGCTGCGCTCGTCCAAAAAATCACTCTCGGCCACGAACTCGTCCGAGGCCGCCAGCGCCGGCTGCTTGAGCAGGCAGACCAGCATCTCCTGGTCGTCGGCGGGCAGCGCCCTGTGCGCCGCGGCCGGCGCGGTCTTGGCCGCGAAGCGCGATCGGCCCTCCGCAGGCTTGCGCAATTGGAGCCGAAGAGACTCCTCATCGGTGTCCAGGCGCTGGGCCAAGCGGCTCACCCACTCGCTCTTTCGCACCTCGTCCGGACAGCGGCGGATGGTCTCCAGCACCTGAGCCGCAACCCGAACCTTCTCATCGGGCTCCAGGAAAGCGCCCGAGCGGCCCTTAAGCTCCAGGATCGTGCGAAACTCCGCCAGATCCACGCCCTCCTCCAGGCAGCGGGCCAAGGCCTTGGCGCCCTTTTCCTGGATCAACTCATCGGGATCCAAGCCGCCCGGCACCGTGGCCACGCGGACTTTGAGTCCTTTCTCGAGCAGGAGCTCGGCTCCGCGCACCGCGGCCGAGGCGCCTGCCGCGTCCGGATCGAAGAGGAATGTGACCTCCTCGACATAGCGGGCCAGGAGCGCCGCATGCTCCTCGGTCACGGCCGTGCCCAGCGGGGCGCAGGCATGGGTGAATCCCGCCTGATGCGCCGCCAGCACGTCCATGTAGCCTTCCATCAGCACGGCCTTGCGCTCCTTGCGCAGAGCCGGAAGGCCTTCAAAGAACCCATACAGCATCCGCCCCTTGGAGAAGAGCGGCGTATCGGCCGTGTTCAGATATTTCGGCTCGCCCGCACCGAGCACGCGCGCGCCGAAACCCACGGTCTCCCCTTTCGCGTTCTGGATCGGATAAAGAATCCTGCCGCGGAAGAAGTCCCGGAAAGCCCCCCCGTCCCTGCGGGAAGCCAAGCCGGCCTTGAGCAGAGTCTCCTGATCGAAGCCCTTGGACCCCGCCGCCGCCAGCAGCGCTCGTCCGTCGGCCGGAGCGAAACCCAGCTTGAAGGACTCGATCGTCGCGCTCTGAAGGCCCCGCTTCTCCAGATATTGCCGGGCGAGCTGCGCGTCCTTGGAGGCCAAGAGCCCGTGATAGAACTCCCGGGCCCGTTCCAAAGCCTCCACAAGACGCTTGCGCTCAAGCTGCGCGGGGCTCGCTTCCTGGCGATGCTTGGGAAGGGTCACCCCCGCCCGAGCCGCCAGCTTCTCGACGGCCTCCGGGAACTCGAGCCCCTCCATCTTCATGACGAAGGTGAAGAGGTCGCCTCCCGTCTGGCAGCCGAAGCAGTGGAACGTCTGCCGCTCCGAAGAGACCGTGAACGACGGAGTCTTCTCCTGATGGAACGGACAGCACGCCTTGAAGCTGCGCCCCGCGCGCTTGAGGCCGGGCAGATACTCCCGGACCAGTTCGACGATGTCGACGCGCTGTCGGATGTCCTCCAGCGCGGGATCGGAAGCCACCGAGGCGGCTATGCCCGCATGGCGCGCTTGCGCCGCAGACGCCGCATCTTGCGCAGGGACTCCTGTTGGCGGAGCTTGCGCCGCACGCTGGGCGAGAGGTAGTGCTCGCGCCGCTTGATCTCCTTGAGGATGCCGTTGCGCTCGCATTCGCGCTTGAAGCGGCGAAGCGCCTCCTCGATGGACTCATTCTCGCGTATCTTGACGAAAACCATTGTTCAGTTCACCGCCTTGGATGCGACTTCCATTTCAATTTAGAACTCATCCGAAAATCCCGTCCCTTCCGCAGCCGCCGCTTTCAGGCCGCGACGTCCCCAAAAAACAGTCCTCCTCAGCCCGGGGGCCAGCCCAGGCGCCGTCCGCCGAGCACGTGGTAGTGAAGATGATCCACGCTCTGCCCGGCCTCCCGCCCGTTGTTGGCCACCACGCGGAAGCTCGAAAGCCCTTCCTGCGCGGCCACCGCGCGCACCGTCGACTGCAGACGGCCCAAGAGGGCTTCGTCGTCCGCCGTGCTGGCCGCCAGGCTCGCGATGTGCCTTTTCGGGATGACGAGCAGATGCACCGGAGCCTGGGCGTTGAGATCCTTGAAGGCCAGGACCTCGTCGTCCTCATAGACCTTCTGGGACCTCACTTCGCCGGAAGCGATCTTGCAGAATATGCAGGCGCTCATTCTTTATCGATATCCGTTCCCGCAAGAGCGCCTGAGGCGAACCCGGCAACCCTCGAAGAACGGAGATTCTAACATAACCGGATAACCGCAGGCCAGCCAGTGCACAGTGGGCACCCCCCGCGCGGGTCCAAGGGCCTAGATTGTCATTTGCCGGAAGAATCGTTCAGCAGTCCGAAGTCGTCGCCCCGGCGGAAGCCGGGGTCCAGCAACTCCTGGATTCCGGCTTGCGCCGGAATGACAGAGGGAACTTCACTCGGCCGACCAGTTGCTTTGCTGGACCACGGCCCGAGCCAGAGGGCCGCTGGAGGAAGCGATGCGCACGAAATGCAGGCCGGGACCGGGGTCCCGGTCGAGTTCCACGCGAAGGAAATGGTCCGTGGTCGCAGTCGCGGCAGGGGAGCGCTCCTCGACCAAGACGCGGCGGAAAGAACCCACGGCTTCGGCCGCGAACGCAGCGCGAAGTTCTCCATCGAGCGCGCGCAAGGACTCGGCGCGCTCGCGCAAGAGCGGCGGGTTCAGCCGTCCCGGCAGGTCCGCGGCCGGAGTCCCGGGGCGCGCAGAGAAGCGGAACACATGGAGTCCGGCGAACCGCAGCTCCCGGATGAAGGCCTGCGTCTGCGCGGCCTCCTCATCGGTCTCTCCGGGGAAGCCGCAGAGGATGTCCGTGAAGACCGCAACGCCGGGCAGACGCTCGCGCAAGGCCTGCATTCGCGCGCGGAAATGAGCGGTCCGATAGCAGCGGTTCATGCGCGAGAGCACGGAATCGGAACCGGACTGCAAGGGAAGATGGAACGAAGGGCAAACCCGCTCCCCCAGAGCCGCATAGCCGTCGAGGAACGCATCCCCGATATCCGAGATCTCCAAGGACGAGAGGCGGATGCGAAAATCCCCCTCCAAGGCGCAGAGTCCCGAGAGGAGCCCCAGAAGGCCCTTTCCCCCCTCCATCTCGCAGCGCCCCAGGCGGACGCCGCAGAGCACGATCTCCTGGATGCCTTGCGCCAGGAGCGCGCGGACCTCGGCGGCGACTTCAGGGAATGCGCGGCTCGAAAGCACGGGCCGAACCGAGGGGACGATGCAGTAGCTGCACTTCATGTCGCAGCCGTCCTGGACCTTGATCACGGCCCGGCTGCGGTTGCGCTCGATGCCCGCGGACCCGGCCGGACAGCCCTGCGCGGACAGGCCCAAGAGCGCCGGGAGTTCCTCCTTGCGCGCGTTGCCCACGACCTGGGCCGCGGGCGCGGCTTGGAGCACCTGCTCGGCCGCGCGCGTGGCCAGACAGCCGGTCACGACGATGCGCGCCGAGGGATTGCGACGGCTGATGCGGCGAAGGAGCAGGAGCGCGTCCTTGTCCGCCTCGCCGGTCACGGTGCAGGTGTTGAGGATGCAGACCTCGGCGGACTCGTAATCGGGAGACTCGGAGTGAACGCCGCCGCTCAAAAGCCGCGCGCGCAGAGACTCCGTCTCATACTGGTTGACGCGGCAGCCGAAGGTCTTGAAGAAGATGCGCATGCAGTCGGGAAGCCTGCGGCTTCCCGCAGGGATATTATGCGAGTTTTAGAAGTCCATGTGCCCGCGTCCCGGCTCGGAATAGCCGGAAGAAGCGGCCTGCGGAATAGAGCCCTGCTCTTCAAAAGCCATGTGCCCGGGAGGAGGGAGCTCCTTGGCTCGCCCGTTCTTCATGCGACGGTAGGCCCGCAGCTTCGGACGAGACTCCTGCGTTTCGAAATCCCCGTGTCCGGAAGGAGCGAGAACCTCCTTCTGCAATCCGTCCTCGGCCTGGAGCGCTTTTGCGATGCTCTTGGCCTTCGCGATGAGCCCTTTCCAAGACCAAAGCTCCCTGATGCTGACGCCTGCCTCGATGCTCAGGGACTCATACTTGCGCAATGACCGGTATTCCTTCTTCAAGGCCTTGGCATCCAATCCTCCGCGCACCAAGGCCGCAGCCTTGACCGCTTGAGCCTGGGCCACGGCCGCTCTCTCGATATCGTAACCGGCATCGAGAGCCGCCTTTTCCAAGGAAACGATCTGCTGCAGTCGAGAACCCTGTCCGAGCTCCGGAACAGCCGCGAACACCCTGCCGGCAACGGCGCGGTCGAACGCGCTGGAAGTGTCCAGATGCGCCAGGCAATACCGCAGAGGATCGTCCTGGATGCCCAGTCTCGCGACCTTCTTAAGAGCATTCATCTGCTCAGGCGTCGCCGGCGGGAACGCGAAAGCGCCGGGCAAGACGCCGCCGGCCTGGGACTGGACGAGGCCCGCGGCACAAGCCGTGCAGGCCGAGGAAGCCGCGGCCCAAATGAAAGATGCCGTCAAAAATCCCAGAAAAGCGCGCTTCATAAAAAACCCCTCGGATGCGATCGTTGAAAAGGATTGTAGCCCGGATGCATCCTCGCCGGAATGGACCAAAGGACCCACGGCGTCGGCGATAATAGGCCTATTTCCGGCTAGGCCTTGCCGAAGCTAGAGGAAGCCTCTCAGGAATATGTCCGAGCGGCCTCTTTCGCGATCTGGAGACACGCTCCTTCAATAGCTCGTTTTTTCAGCGGGTTGCTGCGAGCGGAAAGTGAAGAGCACGACCTCCGCGGGAGCGAAGAGCCGCATGGGCGGTCCCCATGTCCCGGCGCCGGAGCTTACATAAAGAAAAGCTCCTCCCCCGCCCTGCGAACGCTCGGCGCGGTAGAGCCCGTAAAACCGCGGATAGGTGAGCCGCACGATGAGCCCGAAAGGGAATATCTGCCCGCCGTGCGTGTGTCCGGAGAGCATGAGTCCGGAGGCTTTTTGCGCAAAGGCCTCGAAGAACAGGGGCTGATGGCTCAGGTAGAGCGCGGGCTTCCCCGCATCCAAACGAGAAAGCAGGGACTCCGCCTCGGAGCGTCCCGCTCCCGAGGCATGCGCGTCGTCGATGCCCGCGATCTGAAGGCCCGAGGGCAGGGTCACGACCTCGTTGCGCAAAAGCTTGAAGCCGCAGAGCCGATAGAGCGCCTCGGAGGACCGGGCCCCATTATAGAATTCGTGATTGCCCATCACAGCAAAGACTCCGCTTCGCGCGCGCAAGCGGCCCGCAAGCGCCGCAAGTTCCTCCTTGGCGCCAAAACCCGGGTCCACCATGTCGCCGGTGAGCGCCACAAGGTCGGGTGAAAGGGCATTGATCCGGTCTACGAGCCGGGCGAACGCGCGCATGCGCGAGCCGGACTCCAGATGAAGGTCCGAGAGTTGGAGCACGGTGAAGCCTTCGAGCGCGGAGGGCAGACCCGGAAGGCGTATCTCCACTTCCCGCAAGAGCGGCGCGCGGCTGCCCTCGTAGAGCGCCCAGCCCGTGAACGCGAGCGTGAAGACCGGGATGAGCCACGTCGCCGCGGCAGCCGAAGGCCCTGCCCAGCGCGACCACCGCAAGGAGAGTTCGATCAAATCTCCGGCCAAGGCGCAGGCCAGCCATATCCACCACAGCCCGAGCCAGAACGTCGACGCGAACGAAAAAGCCCGAGCCAAAGAGCCGTCTGAATGGCGATGAAGGATCATGGAGAGCGGGAAAGCGAGCGAGAGCAGGAGCAGGGTGCAGCGCGCTCCCGCGGCTCCGGCCGCCGAGAGCGCGAAATGCCTGCGCACCCAGAACGCCAGATAATACTGCGCGCCGACATAGCCGCCGAGGAACGCCGAAAGAGACATAATCGAGCGCATCATGCGGATATTATGCGATTAATCGCGGCGAACACCCAAAAAGCAGAGTGTTCGCCGCGATCGACCGTTAGAAAACTCCGCCTGCCGGCTTCAGTTCGTCTGAATAAACTGGACGCCCTCGATAACCACGGGGCGTTCCTTGATCGCTTTAAGGTCCGAGATGATCCGCAGGAGGGTATCCTCATTGGAAACTTCGACGCGCGTGCTCCCCATCCGGGCGACGAGCCCCTCTTCGACAAGCCCGCCGAAGAGCTTCTCTTTGCGCGTCAGGTTCCAGCCATGCGCGAAGAGGATGTCCTTGTCGGCCAAGATGCGCGCGGTCTTGGATTTCCCCGCCGGATCAGCCCCCAAAAGTATATGGACCAGCTGCAGCATATCGTCGAGGTCTTGGTCGCTTCCCTCGGATCCATCGTCGGATTTCACCCTGAGCCCGAACGGGAAGCCTCTCTGGATCATCCACTGCGACATGATCCCGCAAAACTCCTCGCCGTTTTTCACGATGTATGAGCCATAGGAACTACAGCCTGGCTCGCCGATCAGCCAGCCGTTCTTCAAGAGCGCCCGCTGGCTGTCTTCGCTCGCGAGGACCTCTTTCTTCATCTTGACGATTTCAGCCTGCGTCACCGGGCGCATCCTAACGGTGAGGTTCATATCCGGGAGGCCCGAGGATCGATCTCCTTTGAGGGTCTCCTCCATGATGATCTGGGACCGCCCATCACCGTCAAAAGACGCCTCTCCCTCGGCGAACACGGAAGAAAAAAGAACCGATACGAGCAGCGCCGATATCACCATGGAGACACGCATGAGCTTCCTCCTGAGAAAAACTCTCATTCGGACAGTATATACGCCGCGAGACGCCGCGCACAGGAACGAAAGGCCTAATCCATGAAAGGGAAAAGTCTATCGCTTTATAGGCCTTACGGCCTATCCCTGGATTCCGGCTTCCGCCGGAATGACGACAGGACATCGGCTTCCGCCGGAATGACGATGGCCGCCGTATTGAAACCCCCTCCGGAAAAATTCGACATGGATAAATTTGAGGTACACGAATTTTTCCGGCTAGAGGGAGCCGAACTCGTGCAGCAACAAAGAAGAGGCTACGATGGCGGCGGTCTCTCCGCGCAGAGTGGTGGAGCCCAGGTGGAAGAGATGCGCGCCCTCGAGTTCGGCGAGCTCCGCCTCATCCTCGGAGAATCCCCCCTCCGGGCCGATGAAAAGATTGATCTTCATGGATTCGGCCTGCTTCTTGCGCGCTTCGAGCACGGCTTCATGCAGCGACGTATCTGCTCCCGATGTCTTGGCCCAGCCCATGAAGGTCGGCCCTTCCTTGGCCGCGCTCACGATGGCCTCGCGATACTGCACGGGCTCGCGCAGCTCCGGAATCTCGGGTCGTCCGCACTGCTTGGCGGCCGCGATCAGGACCTTGCGCCAGCGCTCAGCCTTCTTGGGACCGGCTTCCTCGCGCAGCTGGACAACGGTACGCGGAGTGAGGACCGGGATGATGGCCGAGACTCCGATCTCCGCGGCCTTCTCCAGGGCCCAGTCCCAGCGCGAGGATTTGAGCAGGCCCAGGTAGAGTTCGAGCGAGATCTTCGTCCCCTTGGCCGAAGAATGCAGGATGCCGGTAATGCGCCCCTCGACCGTGCCGTCCTCGGGAAGAGACTCGATGACCGCGGCGTAGCGTCCGCCCTTGCCGTCGAATATCTCCAAGGATTGCCCGACCTTGCGCCGCAGGACCTTGGCCACATGGAAAGCCTCGGGACCGCGCAGCACGAAGCGCTCGCCCTGCACGTCTTCCGGCGCGATCAAGAATTGGGGCATGCTGAGAAAGTACTATTTCCCGAAGATCTTGTCGAAGATCCCGCCCTCATGTCCGAGGGGCGTTTTCTCGGAGGGCTCGGCGCCGGGCGCCGGGACGTCCTCGGACGCGGGCTCTTCTCCGTGCAGCAATCGGCCAAGTTCCTCGATGAGCGAGCGCTCCTTGGGCCCGAGTTCGCGCGGGACCTCCAGTTCCAGGCGCACGAGCAGGTCCCCGTAGCCTCGGCCCCGCAGACGCGGCATGCCCTTGCCCGCGATGCGCAGAAGAGCCCCGTGCTGGACGCCGGAGTGTATCTTGATCTTGGACCGGCTCCCGTCGATGGCCGGCACCGAAAGCGTGCAGCCCAAGGCGGCCTGAGGAAAGCTCAGCTTGAGCGCGAAGACCAGGTCGTCTTCCTCCCGCTCGAACTTGGAATGCGCCTTCACGCGCACGTCTACGAAAAGGTCTCCGGGAGTTCCGCCGCGCGCGCCGGACTCTCCCTCTCCCGCGATGCGCAGGGTCGCTCCGTCATAGATGCCGGCGGGGATGCGCAGGGTGACCTTGTGCTTCTTGCGCGCAAGGCCCGCGCCCCCGCAATCCCTGCAGGGGGTTTCCACGATCTGTCCGGCGCCGCCGCAGGCCGGGCAGGACTGGGTCATGGCGAAGAAGCCTTGGGAGAACTGCACGCGGCCTGCGCCGCGGCAGGTCGCGCACTTTTTAAGACCCGTGCCCGGCTTGGCGCCCGTGCCGCGGCAGACGGAGCAAGCCTCGATGCGTTCGTACTCGAGGGGCTTCTGAACTCCCTCGTAGGCATCCTCCAGAGAGACCACTATCTCGGCCTTCAGGTCATGACCGCGCCGCGTGCGGCTGCGTCCGGCTCCCGGATGCCCCCCGCCCGCGCCGAAGAACTGCTCGAAGATATCTCCGAAGACGTCGGCGCCCTCTCCGTGCTGGAAGCCCCCGAACCCGCCGCCCGGATGCCCCCCGCCGCCGGAGAGTCCGGCCTCGCCGTACTGATCGTAGACCTGCCTCTTCTTGGCGTCGGAAAGGACCTCGTAGGCTCCGTTGATCTGCTTGAAGCGGTCCTCGGCCTCTTTGTTGCCGGGATTGCGGTCCGGATGGCATTTGAGCGCGAGCTTGCGGAAGGCGGATTTGATCTCCGCCTCCGTGGCATTGCGCGCGACGCCGAGCGTCTCGTAATAATCTTTAGCCAAGGTGACTCTGAACGATTACGCTTTCTCTTTCTTGTCCTCGTCGACGACCTCGGCATCCACCACGTCCGGCTTGTCTTTTTTGTCCGACTCCGGAGAGGCGGCCCCGCCCTTCTGCGCGGCCTCGGCCTGGGCCTTCTGGGCCGCTTCTTTATAAATCGCCTCACCCAGCTTTTGCGAAGCCTGCATCAGAGCGTCCTTGGACTTGTTGATGCGCTCGGGGTCCTCGCTCTTCATCGCGTCCTTGAGCTCGGTGACCGCGCGATCGATGGCTCCCCGCTCATCCTGGGAAACCTTGTCGCCGTGCTCGCGCAGGGCCTTCTCCGCCGAGTAGAGCACCGTGTCCGCCTCGTTCTTGGCCTCGATCTTGGCCTTGTTCTTCTTGTCTTCCTCGGCGAACTTCTCGGCCTCGCGCACGAATTTCTCGACTTCTTCCTTGTTGAGCTTGTTCTTGGCCGTGATGGTGATGTGCTGGGTCTTCTTGGTGCCCAGGTCCTCGGCGCGCACGCTGAGCAGGCCGTTGGCGTCGATGGAGAAGCTCACCTTGATCTGGGGCATGCCGCGCGGAGCGGGCGGGATCCCGTCCAAGTCGAACTTGCCCAGGGACACGTTGTCCTTGGCCATGGGCCGCTCGCCTTGGAGCACGTGCACCGTGACCGCGGGCTGGTTGTCGGCGGCCGTGGAGAAGGTCTGAGACTTCTCGACCGGGATGGTGGTGTTGCGCTCGATGAGAGGCGTCATGACTCCGCCCAGGGTCTCGATGCCCAGGGTCAGCGGCGTAACGTCGAGGAGCAGCACGTCCTTGACCTCGCCGGTGAGCACCGCGGCCTGCACGCCCGCGCCGTTGGCCACGCACTCCATGGGATCGATGCCGCGCTCGACCTTGCGGCCCACGTGCTCCTCCACGAAGCGCTGGACGACCGGCATGCGCGTGGGGCCGCCCACGAGGATGATCTTCGTGATGTCGGAGGTCTTGAGCTTCCCGTCGGTGAGCGCCTGGTCGATGGAATGGCGGCAGCGCTCCACGATGGAGGAGACCAGGGACTCCAGCTTGGACCGGGTCAGCTTCTGCACCAAGTGCTTGGGCACGTTGTTCTCGGCCGTGATGAATGGGAGATTGAGGTCCGTCTCCATGACATTGGAGAGCTCGATCTTCGCCTTCTCCGCGGCCTCGCGCACGCGCTGCAGGGCCATGGGATCCTTGGACACGTCGATGCCGGTCTCCTTGCGGAATTCGGAGACGATATGGTCGATGAGCACGTTGTCCATGTCCGTGCCGCCGAGCTTGGTGTCGCCGGAGGTGGAGATGACCTCGAAGACGCCCCCGCCGAAATCCATGACGGTGACGTCGAGCGTGCCTCCGCCCAGGTCGAAGACCATGATCTTCTCGTCCTTGCCCTTCTTGTCGAGGCCGTAGGCCAGGCAGGCCGCGGTGGGCTCGTTGACGATGCGCACGACCTCCAAGCCCGCGATGCGGCCCGCGTCCTTGGTGGCCTGGCGCTGGTTGTCGTTGAAGTAGGCCGGCACCGTGATGACGGCCTTCTCGATGGTCTCGCCCAGGAAAGCCTCGGCATCTCGCTTGACCTTCTGGAGCAGGAAGCCCGAGAGCTGCTGGGGCGTGTATTCCTTGCCGTGCAGCTTGAAATGGTAGTCCTCGCCCATGCGGCGCTTGAAGGCCATGGCCGTGCCTTCGGTATTGCCCACGGCCTGCCGGCGCGCGGGTTCGCCCACGAGCAGCTGACCGTCCTTGGTGAAGGCCACGTAGGACGGGAAGGCCTTGCCGCCCACGCTCGTGCCCTCGGCCGAGGGGATGATGGTGGGCTTGCCGCCCTCCAAAACCGCCGCAGCCGTGTTCGATGTCCCTAAGTCTATTCCGATTATTTTGCTCATAGCTATTCTCCTTATAAACAACGCCCCATTCGCCCCCGCAAACCCCCACGGGCGCTCTAACCGCGCCCTGACGCGTGGGGGCCTCTTCAATAACGCCCCTTTTCTTCCCTCTCTTCCCCCGCCGCGCGCTCTGAGCGCGCTCTGACGTGCGGGGGTCTCTCTTATGAGGGCTTCTTCGCGATACGGACTTTGGCGGGACGCAGTACGCGGCCCGCCAGCGTATAGCCGCGCTGGAGTTCCTCCACCACGGTCCCTTCCGGATGCGCGTCCGTCTCCACCTGCCCGAGCACCTCGTGCAGGTTGAAATCATACGGCTTGCCGGCGCAGGCGATGACCTGCACGCCCTCGGACTCGAAGAGCTTGGTAAACTCCTTGAAGATGAGTTCCAAGCCTCTGCCGAGCTCGACGGCCGCGGCCGAGCCTTCCCCGGACTTGGACAACGCCTCTCCCTGGCGCGCGAGCTGCTGGTGCGCCGAGAGCAGCACGTCGTAGAGCGGCAGAAGGCGCGCCAAAAGCTGTTCGACGCCGCGGCGCTCCCATTGCGGCTTGTCGCGATCCACGCGCTTGCGGTAGTTCTCGAATTCCGCCTTGAGCCGCAGGAGCTGTCCGTAATAATCCTGCTCCTCCTGTGGAGCAGGCTCCGGCGCCTTTCCCCCGCAGCCGCAGCCGGAAGCATCGCACTGCGAAGAGGCGCAACTCTCCTGCGCGCAGGGCTCTTCGCCCGCGCAGCACTTCGGCTTGGGCTCAGCGCCCGTCGGGTCCGGATGCGCCTTCTTGTGGCTCGACATCCCACGCCTCCAAAGCACGAGTGACGACATCGCCCATATAGTCCACTAAAGACATCATGCGCGAATATTCCATCCGCTTCGGACCGAGCACGCCCAAAAGCCCCACATGCCGGTCTCCGACGCGATAAGTCGTAGTGACCAGGCTCACGTTGCGCAGAGCCGGAAGATGGCTCTCCTCTCCGATGAGGACCTCCACGCCGGTCTCATCGCCGGCGCGCGCGCGGTCCAGCCTTCGCTGGAAGCGCTCCTGCAGGAGTTCGGAAAGATGCGTGCGCTCCTCGAGCATGCGCACAAGCTGATGGATCTCCCGCGCATCCCCGAAATCCTCGGTGTGCGCCACCACGCCCGCGGTCCCCTCAAGATAAAGATCCTCGGGCCCGAAAGCGGACTCCAGCTCTCCCAAAAGCGCGTGCGCGAACTGCTGGAGTTCCCGGATCTCGAGCTCCGCGTGCTCCAATTGCCGGGCCAGGATCTGCCGGACCTCTTGGATGGACTTGCCGCCCACATGGTCGTTGAGAAAGCGGTTGAGCATGTGCAGACGGGACTCCGAAGGAGCGAAGGAAAGCTGCATGGGCCAGTGCAGGACCTTGCCTGCCTGGGTGACCAGGATGGCCAGCGCGCGGTTGCCTCCCAGGCCGATGAGCTCGATGCGCTTGAGCCCCTGGCTCTCGACCTTGGGAGAGAGCACCAAGCCCGCGCCGTGCGAAGCGCTTGAAAGCAGACGGGAGGTATGCGAAAGGACTCGGTCGAGTTCGTCGAGCCGGTTGCGGTACTGGCTCTCGATGCGCTCCTTCTCGCCGGAGGCCAGGCGCTGGACCCCTTCCAGATAGTCCACGTAATAACGGTAGCCCCGGTCCGTGGGCACGCGGCCGGCGGAGGTATGCGGCTGGACGAGATAGCCTTCCGCCTCCAGTTCGGAGAGGATGCTGCGGATGGTGGCGCTGGAAAGCTCGAGCCCGGCTTCCTCGGCCAGAGCGGAAGAGGCGATGGGGCGCGAGGTCTTGATATGGTAATGCACGACCCACTGCAGGACCTTCTTCTTGCGCTCCTCAGCGACTTTCGGGTCCAACTGTCTCATGGCGGATAATTAGCACTCCCAAACTTCGACTGCTATTATAACACGCTTGGTGCCGGGGGTCAACTTAGCCGGAAGAATTCAGACATGGACAGATTTGAGGCCGACTGATTTTTTCCGGTTAACGACCCAGGCGGAGGAAGAGGTTGGCGGGGATGTGCGGCCGGTGATGACCCTTCTGGACCGGCCGGCCATGCCCTTTCTGGGAACGGACATGCAGGGGCGCGGAACGGAGGACTTGGTCCGAGGCTTCCTGGCCTGGAAAGCGGAAAGCCTCGGCGCCGATGCGGTCGGCGAGCATCGGATCATCCACAAAAGGGTTGCGATTGCCTTGGAATTCCTCGACGAGATCGTTGCGCCTCTTCTCGAAATTCGTGGGCGGATACTCCCGATTCCAACGAAGGAACGTCTCCACCCTCAGGCCCCAGAATCCCTTCTGGCCGGCCTTGAGGCATATGTCCCGGTCATAGTAGCGCGTGAAGAAATAGAGCAATGCCCGCGCCACGCGTCCCTTGCTGAAATCCGGAGGCTCGAACACGAAGCCGTCGGACTTGGCGCCGCCATTGTTCGAATACCAGTCCCCGTTGGCAGCGCTGCCGAAGGGACGATGCCCTCTCGCGTCATTGGAATGGCTGAAGGTCGCCATGAGACTGTGCATGTCCGCGTACATGGGGGAACGGTGCTTGAAGAAGGATTGCGGCCAGACATGCTCGGGATTCATGCCGAGGGTTTCCGAATACCCGTCGCCATCCTCATCCGAGGAAGTCGCATAATCCGCTCCATTGCCGCTCGTGCCCGGGACAAAGACCCCGGAATAAGCATCCGCGACCCCCTGCTTCCCGTCGACCGTCACATTGTCGGCCATGGAAAACAGGTATTGGCAGGCCTTGTGATAACCGCGCGACTGATGGCCGCGCCCGGCGAACTTATGCAGAGCCGAGAGCAGGGCTTCCCCGGAAAGCCCGTCGAAATCGGAAAGCCGATCATGCGCAGGCTTCCCGCGGAAATTCTTGCCCGGATGGCCGTGCTTCGAGCCCGAGGCATGCCCTTTCTTCTTGTGCTGCTGCTGACTCTGCGGGTCCGTCTGAGCGCCGTCGTAGAATCCGCGCAGGACCTTCTCATCCATGAAATCCTGCCCGCCGCTGCGTTCGAGCTGTTCGGCCGACTCCCGGACCTTCTGCTTGTGCGCGTTTGAGAATTCGAGCGCGTTCCCCTGGACACGCTCTTCAGCGGACCGGAGTCCCCGGGCTGCGGTCCGACGAAGCGATCGATGAGGAGCCTTCTTCTTCGGCAAGGCGAAGGCGCTGCGCAAGACCTCTTCCCCGATACGATCGGCCAGGGAAGGGTCGTCCACGAAAGGGTTGCGGCCGCCTTGGAAGTCCTGCACGATATCGTTGCGCCGGCGCTCGAAGTCCGTGGGCGGATGTTCGCGGTTCCAGCGCAGGATCATGCGCAGTTCGCCGAGACCCCCTCCCCAGAAAACGCTGCCGAGCTTGACCTTCCGGCCCACCCCGTCGACGACCGCATGGATCTTCCGTTCATAATACCGCGTGAAGACATAGAGCACGGCTCGGGCGATGCGCCCTTTCGAGAAGTCCGGAGGCTCGAAGACCCCGATCGCGGCCTTTGCGCCGCCGACATTCGAATAGTCAGGAGACTCATCGCCCGAGACCTCCCCGAAAGGAAGCGAGCTCCTCTTCTGATTGGCTCGCGCGGACACAGCCAGCATGTGGTGCAGGTCGGAATAGATCCACTCCTGATCGCCGAAAAAGGAATGCGGCACCGCATGCTCGGCATTGATGTGGTCCGGCCCCTCTTGCCCGTCATCGAGCTTTTCAGCGATGGCGTAATCTGGAGCTTTGCCTCCCGTTCCCGGGACGAACGTTCCGGAATAGGCGTCCACAATCCCGCGCGCGCCGTCGCGCTCGACGTTGTCGGCATCGGAGAAAAGGAAATGCATGGATTCCTTGTAATCGCGGCGATGCGCTCCCTGGCCCGAGAGCTTGTGCAAAGCCTTGAGCAGAGCCAAGCCGCGCAGTCCGCGGAGCTCTTCAAGCCCCTTGGCGGATGGGTTCGATGACGGCTCTCGCGCAAGCGGCTGCGCGGAAGGCCGAGCGTGAGCGCCGTCGAAGATCCCCGCATCCTGCAAAGCGAGCGCCAACGCCCGCCGCGACTGCGCCGCGTCCTGATCCCTGACCGGCTGCGCCGCGCCTTTGTGATCCCGCTTTCCCGATTCCTTTGCGCGCGCTCCGCGAATGGGAGCATGAGCCCCCTCGGCATGCGGTTCCTGAACGGAGACATTCGCGGAGATGCTCGCGAAAGTTTCTGCTGCGCGAGCCGGGGATCCCCCCTCTTTCTCCGACACGACGGCAGCGGCCGGAACATCCGCCGGATCTTCCAGGGATGAGGCGACGCCGACGGGAAGCGCCCGGTCCTCGACGACAACGGGATCCCCTGAAACCGCCGAACCCGGAACGGAAGGAAGGACGAGCGGGAGGGACGCGGTGATGGGGAAAGCCGCGGCAGGAGAAAGGACCTGTTGGGAAAAGGACCGCGAAGCAGCAAGGAAGAACGCTGCCGCGAAGAATGCCGCCGCCCGACGAGAACGCGTCATCTGTCCGATAGGATACGAAGAGCGTCCGCGCTCCGCATGAGGCGCATGGTCCACGCGCCGTTGGGCCCTAAGACTCATAATGGGCTACGCGGCTCAATGGCGCCTTGAAAGATCGATCCGCTTATTTCATTGCGCGCTGATCCGTCAAGAACCTCTGCGAGCAATGATGCGCCGGATCTTTTCCTTGAGGACGTCCAGGGACACGGGCTTATGGATGAAATCCACCGCGCCGAGCTCCAGGGAGTCTTTCAGGGTCTCATCATCCCCCAAGCCCGTGCACATGATGATGGGGATCTTCTCCAACTTGGGCTGGGAACGCACCCAGCGGCAGAAATCCAAGCCGTTGCCGTCGGGCATCATGATGTCGCTGATGATCAAGAAGACGTCGGGATGCTCCGAGAGCCATGCCCGCGCCGCCGCGGTGTTGCACTCGGAGTGGGACTCATAGCCCAAGGACTTCAGGCTGAGCTGCAGGATCTCGGCGACCTCATCATCATCGTCAACGACCAATATCTGAGCGCCCATCTTAACGCCTCCTCGCGGAAAACCGTACCGGGTTCATCGGAGTTCCTTCTTCCCTTTCATGAAATGAGCGTTGATGATGCTCAAGCGGCTCTTGCAGTCGTTGACGAGCTTGCGAAGGCGCTTTCGCTCCTCGTCAGGAAGCTCACGGCGTTCATCGCCCCACTTCTGTATCTGAGAGACCAGTTCATTGACTTCCTGGGCATGCCGATGATCGCGGTAGAGGAGCGTCCGCAGAGAATGGAGCATGCGGTTGAAATCCGTCAAACAGCCCTGCAGAGGACCTGTCTGCGCCGCAGGGAGCTCCGCTTCGAGGTCTCCGCGCTCGATATCCGAAAGCGCCTTGCGCATCCTGGCGACCGGTTCCGCGACGCGGTAGGAGAGATAGGCCCCGGAGACGAGGCTGATGAGGACCGCCGGGATGACGACGAACAGGAACGTCAGGAAGAAATCCGACACCTGGGCCGCGCGCTCCCACTGCTTGGCGATGGAGAGCAGCTTGTAGAATCCCCAGCCCAAGACGAGGCCCTGCATGACCGTCACCGCCGTCAGGGCGGCGATCATCGGGAACTGGAGCTCCGGCTCCACGTACCATCGTTTCCTCCATTCCATCGGCACGCCCTCCTATAAATCGCCCGAAAGTTCGGGCACCCCTTCCCGTACGACCCGACATCCCGGTGGGGAACCCTGCCGGGGTTCCCCCTGCCTGTCGTGCGGGCGCCTACTTATGCAGAACACGGATCTCCAAACGCTCGTCGAGATCCGTGATGCCCGCCTGCGAGGACGCCGCGACCTTCTCATCGGCGATCAAGAGGCGCTGCGCCAAGCTCTTCGCGCACGACTCCGCCGCGGACTGCGCCGCGGCCCGGTCCGCGCGGCGGAGATAAGCCGCCGTCTCGATGCTGAGCCCGGGATGATGGCGCTGGATGATCTGCGCGGCGTCCTGAAGAAGCTCCCGGCCTCCCGGAGCAAAGGCCCCCTTCACAAGGGCTTCGCCGAAGACCGCCTTGACGGAGAGAAGGAGCACATAGCCCGAGTCCATCTTCAATGCCAATCCCGTAAGAGCGAAAGGCCGGCTCATGGCGGTATGCGATGCGCCGGCTGCGTCCCGGTAGCTGAGAACGCCCGTATAGACCTGTCCGACCTTGAGCCACTCTCCGCCCTCGCCTTTCCCGTCGAACTCCAGGCGCGCGGGAGGTTCGCCTTCTCCCGCGAAGCGCCGAAACACCCTGCCGGCGGAATCGGCCACCACCCACTCCCAAGAGGTCGCGGACTTCCCCTTCTTCCCCTCCTTCCCTTTGTGGACCTTGGCCAGTTCCTGCGCCGGGAAGAATACCTGCGCAGGCTCCCCCTTCCACGCCATCACTATCCGATTGTTCGCCGGCACGGCCGCATAAGGGCTTTCCGAAAGGCCCGTGGCGAACTTCGTGGACGCCACGACCTCCTGCGGAAAGCGCACGCGGAGCTCCTCCTCCGTCTTGAGCGCGAACTCCAAGGGCGTCTCCTCCTTGAGCGGAAGATCGAGCGGCGGCTTCTCGGAGGATGCCTCCCTCTTCTCTTCGGCCTGGATGAGGACGTCGGGCAGCACGCCTCCTCCCTCGCCGGCCCGCGCCCAAGGCGCGGCGTCCGGCAGCAGCAGCAGCGTCAGCGCAAGCGGAAGCGGAAAGTGACGATTCCCCATTGATCCCCCGCGTCCTCCGGCAAAGAAACGAAGAGCCATTTTTTCAAGACCTCCTTGCAAAGCTGATCCATCTCCGCGTAGCCCGAAGTCTTCTCGATGAGGAACCGATCGCGCACGCGGCCGTCGGACGAGACGAAGAATCGGATCATGACCTCGGCCTGGACCCCTTGTTCGCGCGCCCAAGCGGGATACGAGGGCAGTTCATGGCGAAGGACCCGCCGGCTCGCCAAGGGACCGGAGAGCTCCATGGACTTCATCGAGGGCTGGAGCGCGGCATCGAGCGGCTGGGCCTTCTGCGGCTGCGCCGGCGGCGCGATCTCGGCCTGAGCGCGGGCGGCCGCGGGCCGTTCTCGCAGAGAGATCTCGCCGCCCGGCCGCGTGTAGCCGTAAGGAAGCTTCGGACTCAGGCGGGCGGGGCCTCGGGCCGGGGCCGCGTCCGCGAGAAGGATGCCTCCCGATGCCGCCGCGGACTGAGAGACGGCCGGGGCCCGCGGACGTGCCGACGCTCCGATCTCCGCGAGATTCGACGCGCGCGCGGCCCTCACGTTCGGATCGATGCGCAGGCTCCCCCCTCCGCCGACGACGGCTTTCCTTCCGACTTCCTCCAGATCGATGGCAGGCCGAGCGTCCATGTCCCCGAGATCGGAACTCACGGAAGCGGCCGCGGACTTCGCGGAGACATCCGACAAGGCCGCGGCCGGGCCCTTGGGCGCGCGGGAAGCATTCAAGGATAAAGTCGGACGAGCATCCAGCATCCCTTTGTCCACGAACCTGCGCTGGGGCAGGGTCTCCCTCTGCACCGGGGACGGCAGGGCCTTGGTCTCGATGTCCTGCACGGCCGCCTCCTGCGCGGCCGAGGGAAGCTTCGGCAGAGCCATCTGCAGAAAATCCCTGACGCTCCTGGGCATGCGCGCGGGCGAAGACTGCTCCACGGCCGGCGCCTCGGGCCGGATGTCCAGGAGCTCCACCTGCGCGATGAGCTCGCCGGTCGTGCTCTGCGTCGCCTTCAAAAAGAAATACAGCCCGAAGATAAGCGCATGAAAAGACATGGAGATAAGCGCGGAACCCTGGATGCGCCTCGCCTCATTTTCCACGCCCGACCTCTTGCCGGCTCTTCTGTTCCGTGGCCAGCGCCAAGATGCGCGCCCCGGCTTCCCGGGCCATGCGCAGCCCGTTCTGGGCCCAGCCGTAGGGGACTCGCCGGTCCGCTCGGACGATGACGTAGCCGTCGCGGCTCTGCTCCACCTTGCTGCGCAGCGCGGCGGGCAGCGCTTCGAGCGTCATGGGGGTCTCGTTGAGCGCCCACTGCCCGTCGGCCGTGATGGTGAGGGTGACATTGTCGGTCTCCTCGCCCTCGGCGGTGCGGGCCTTCGGGAGTTCGACGGGAAGATTGGGCTGCATCATCAAGGGGGTGGCGACCATGAAGATGATGACCAGCACCAGGCAGACATCCACCAACGGGGTGATGTTGATCCCGGTGATGGGCCCGCTGTTGGAATATGTCGAGCCTGCCATCAGGGATTGAGCAGCGCCAGGCGCCGCGCTCCGTTCTGTTTGGCCATATCCAGGATCTCGACGACGTCGGAGACCTGAGCCTTGGGGGAAGCGTCCACGCTGACGAGCTTGTCCGCGCTGCGCGAGACGGCCGCGCGAAGCTTCGCGTCAAAGTCCTCCCAGGACACCGCTTCGCCGTTGATCTGCAGGCGCCGCTTCTCGTCGAGGAGGACCCGCACGTTGCGCTCCAGCGCGGCCTTGCCCTTGGCCGCGCCCATGCGCGTGGAGGAGACCTCGATGCCGGCCTGCAGGGCGAAAGGCGCGATGACCATGAAGATGATGACCAGCACCAGGCAGACGTCCACCAGCGGAGTCACGTTGATGTCCGTGATGGGTCCCTGCGAAGAGCCGGACTGCATCCCCATGGGCCTGTTCTCCCTCCCCTTAACCCAAGCCCAGATAGACCAGGACGCGGATGCCCGAGGCTTCCATGTCCGAGGAGAGGTCCTTGACCTTCTTCATGAAGTAGTTGTAGAGCACGACCGAGGGAATGGCCACGGCGAGCCCTCCGGCCGTCGCCACCAGAGCCTCGGCGATGCCGGCGGCGACCACGGAAGGGCCTCCTGAACCGGAAAGAGCCAGGTCGTGGAAGGCGCGGATGATGCCCACGACCGTGCCGAAAAGCCCGATGAAGGGGGCCGTGTTTCCCATGGTCCCGATGATGCCCAGGTAGCGCTCCAGGCGCGCGCGCTCGTCGATCTGCTGGGCGTTGAGCAGGGCCAGGACCTCGCTCTTGGACTTGGATCGGCTCTCCACGGCCACGCGCATCAGGGAAGCCAAGGGGCCCGGGGTCTCCTTGCAGAACTTCAAGGCATCCGGGAACTTGTCGGACTCCAGGAGCTGCTTGAGCGCCGCCATGAAGGCGCGGCCGTCGATGTTCACGCACCGGAAGTACCACCATCGTTCGAGCGCGAACGTCAAGGTGAGGATCGAGCAGAACAAGAGCAGTATCAGCGTGAAGCTCGTGCGCAGGACTTCCAGTATGTTGATATCAGGCATAGTCTCCTCAGCTCCCTTCCTTCTTCAGGATGATCTCCACCCGGCGGTTCTGGCTCTGGCCTTCCGGAGTCTTGTTGGAGGCCCGCGGCCGCGTGTCGCCGTAGCCTTCGGCGCTCATGCGGGCGGCTTCGATATTGCCCCGCTCGATGAAGAACTGCATCACGGCCTGAGCTCTCCCGCGGGAAAGCTCCAGATTGTCCTTGAACTCCTCGTTGTGGATGTTGCGGTTGTCGGCATGGCCCTCGATGCGGACCTTGCGCAGGGGATAGCGCCGCACCAGGTGCACGGCCTTCATGAGCGTGGGATAGGCCTGGCTCTTGAGCTTGGATTGCCCGGTGTCGAAAAGCACCTCGCTGGAGAGCGAGATGACCAGGTCCTTGTTCTGCTGGGTCACGGTCATCTGCGGCACGAGCTCCTCGAGCTTGTCGGTCTCCGCCTCGACGGTGACCAGCGGCTTGGAGGTGTCCACCCGCACGAACACCTCCGGGCTCTCGCCCGTGTTGCCCACCTCGTCGGTCACGGAAAGCACGGCGCGGCAGCGTCCGTCCTGGACGGTGCGGCCCCGATCGTTGCTCCCGTCCCAAGGGAAGTTCTTGGGCGGACGGCCGATGCCCTTGAAGGTCTTGACCACAAGCTTGTCCTGCCAGACCGTGAGCAGCCACTGGGAGATGTCGGAAGCGTCCTTGGCGTCCAACTGGAACAGGGTCTCATCCTTGACCCCGTCGCCGTTGGGCGAGAAGAGGTCCGGGTCGACCTGCAGGGAAACCTCGGGCGGTGTGTTGTCGATGCGCACGATCTGCTCCAAGGTCGTGGAACGGTTGCCTACCTCGTCCTGCGCCGTGAAGACGTAGTTGTAGCTGCCGTCGGGCAGACGCGCGCCTTTCTCATCCTCCCCCTTCCAAGCGACGAACAGCGGGAGCTTCTCCTTGCCGGACTGCGTCCAAACGACCTTCTTGGCCGCATCCAGGACGCTGAGCGTCCAATCCAGGATGGGGCTGGCGTCCTGATAGCTGGGGATGAAGACCGCCTCGTCCTTGACGTTGTCTCCGTTGGGCGAGAACCGGTCGGGAGAGACCTGGATCGTGATCGCCGGCTTGGTCGTGTCGATGCGCACGGGCTGGGGCGGCGTCGCGGAACGATTGCCCGCGGCGTCCACGACATCCAGAGTGCAGAGGTATTCTCCGTCCGGCAAAGGCCTCTTGTCGTCGCGCTCGCCCGCCCAGCGCAGGTTTCCCGGAACGTCCCCGCGGCCTTGGAACACCCGCTTCTGGGACTCGGCCTTCTCCCCCTCCCCGGCGTCCTTGGGCACGATCCTCACCGACCACTCCGTGATCTTGTTGAAATACTTGACGCCCAGCGAGAGCAGAGCCTCGTCCTTGAAGCCGTCGGCGTTCGGAGAGATGGCGCGAAGATCCGAACTCAGCACGGGCTCCGGGCGGGTCGCGCCGATGATGACTTTTTGTTCAGGAGTGGCGGCCTCGTTGCCCACGATGTCCTTGGCCTTGAGGATATATCCATATTCCCCATCCGGCAGGGGCGCGCGGTCCTGGTTCTTCCCGTCCCACAGAACGGAGGCAGGCGCGGGGACATCCGCCGGACCCGTGAAGAAACGCACCAAGTCCCCGGCCGCGTTGCGCGCTTCCAGCCGCCAGAACTCGAGAGGGCTGGCATCCGCCACGCCGAGCTTGAAGGTCAGCGCATCCAGTACCCCGTCCCCGTTGGGAGAGAAGAGCTGCGGCTGCGCCGAAACCTCCAGCAGCGGCGGCGTGCGGTCCAATCGCGCGGGCATGGGCGCGGTGAGAGCCTTGTTGCCGGCGATGTCCACGGCTTCCAAGGCGTAGGTGTAGCTCCCGTCGCTGAGCGGCGCCCCGTTGTCGTCGGTCCCGTCCCAGGCGATCTTCTCGCGCGGCTTGGAGCCCTCGGGCCCCTTGAAGGTCCTCATGATGCGCCCGACGTCGTTGTAGACCCGCAGAGTCCAGGAAGAGAGCGGGCTGGCATCCTCGGCCTTCACGCTGAAGAGCCCTTCATCCTTGACGCCGTCCCTGTTGGGAGACAGGAGATTGGGCTCCAGGACCGCCATGACCAGGGGAGGAGTGTCGTCGATCTCCAAGGGCTGCGGCGTCGAGGAGGCCTTGTTGCCGGCGCGGTCGTTCTCGGTGAGCACGACCTGATAGACGCCGTCGGCGGCGACCTTCTTCTTCTCCAGCAGGCCGTCCCAAACGATCCGGGCCGGAGCCTCTCCATCGCCGGAGAACTCCTTGGCGGTCTTCCCATTGCGATCGATGATCCGCAGCTCCCAGCGCGCGACGTCCGTGCCCCCCGCGCTGATGATGTTGAGCGTCACCGTGTCCTTGTAGCCGTCGCCGTTGGGCGAGAACAGCGGCGGCTGGACGTCCACGGTCGAGGCCTGTCCGGCGCGGTCGATCTGGATCTTCTGCGCAAGAGTGGTGATCATGTTCCCGGCCACGTCGTGAACCTGGAGCTCGAAGGTGTACGCGCCGTCCGGGACGTCCTCCTCGAAATCGCCCCGCCCGTCCCAGCGCACGGCCGCGGGCGGCATTCCGCGGCCTCGGATCGAACGCGCGGCCGCTCCGTCGCGGTCCTTGATGCTCAAGAGCCAGCTGTAGATGCCGTTGGAATCGTCGGCCTTCAGGTCGAACTCCGCCTCATCCTTGATCCCGTCTCCGTTGGGCGAGAAGATCTCCGGCTTCACGGAAGCCGAAGCCGCGGGGTAGACGCGGTCCACGATCAGCGGCGAGGGAGCGATCGCCGTCTGGTTGCCCGCGGGAGTCCTCAGTCCCAGGGAATAATAATAGACGCCGTCGACGACCAGACGGTCGCTCATGTCCTTGCCTTCCCACTGCAGTACTTCCGGCGGACGGCCCTTGCCCTGAAAGCTCTTGACCAGCGTCCCGGCCTTGTCCTTGATCTCAAAGAGCCATTGGCTGACCGCGGTGTCCTTGTCGAGCTTGAGCTTGAAGGTCACCTCGTCCTTGACGCCGTCCTTGTTCGGGGAGAAGCTCAGCGTCGAGGGAGTCTGCGCGAAAGACGAGCCGAACGTCCCGCAGAGGACCGCGAACAGCCACCAGCCCGTCCAAGATCGGATGCTCATCGATTCTCGCTCCTTGTCGTCCGAACGCTCTGACCGGCTCATGGATGCGCGGGCTGCGGCTCAGCCGGGGAAGCCGCGTTCGATGGGGCCGCCGAACGGAGCTTCTCGCGCACGGCCTCGGCCCGGGCCTTGGCGGCCTCGGCCCAGTCCCCGCGCGCCGCGCTGCGGGACAGATCGTCGTAGATAGCCAGAGCCTTGTCCCAGAGCGCTCTTTTCTCATAGATCTCGCCGAGCTTCGCCAAGGCGGAAAGTCGATAGGCGTTCCCCTTCATGGGATTTGCGGCCAAAGACTCGTAGGCGGCCACGGCCTCATTCTCCTTCTCCAAAGCCGCGTAATCCTCTCCCAGCCGATACGTCAGCTCCAGACGGCGGGCGTCGTCCTCGGGGAGCGTCTCGCGCTCCTCGAGAAGGGTCTCGATAGCCGCGGCGTACTGCCGATGCTCCTCATAGACGGCGAGCAGTTCCGCGGACGCATTCGAGGTCTTGGCCGCCTCCGGGTAGTCCTTCTTGTAATTCTTAAGAGCCAGGGCCGCGTCTTCCCATCGGCCCAGCTTGCGGTAGGCCAAAGCCGAGTTGAAAAGGGCCACGGGAGCATAGCTCGCCTTCGGATATTTCTCGCGCACGGCTTGGAAGGCCTGGGCCGCTCCCGCATGATCCTCCAGCTTGAACCTTGAGGCTCCCAAGTGGAAAAGCGCGGGCATGTGGCGTTCATCTCCCGGATAATTCGTGGTGAAGCGGTCGTAAGCCCAAGCCGCGTCCTTATAACGCTGCAGATTGTAGTAGGCCTCGGCCAGCATGAACTGCGCGTCGGCCTGCTCCCCGGCCTCCATCAGGCGCGTAGTCAAAGGCTCGAGCTGCTTGACCGCCTCGGGATAATCCCGGCCCTCGAAGGCGTTCTTGGCGATGCGCAGGCGCGCGCGCGCGGCCAGCGGCGCGTTCGGATTCGTTTCCGCGACGCGGCCAAGCGCCTCAAGAGCCTGCGGCCTGGAATCCTCCCGATAGAGCAGCTGCGTCAGGAAATCCAGGACAGGCCCGGACTCCGCGGACTCAGGCGCGGCGTTCAGGATCTCCTCGAATGCCCCGATGGCCTTGAGGATCTCCTTCCCGTTATAGTAGGACTGCGCGATGCGAAGACGGGCATGGCCGACGGCAGGGTCCGCGCGGTAGGTCTCGACGATGCGGCGGTAGACCGCGATGGCTTTCTCATACTGCCCGGCCCGGAAATAAGTGTCCGCCGTGGCCCACGCCGCCTGGGCCGCGGCCGGAGACTGCGGATACGTGGTCTCCACGCGCTCCCAGGTCTTGATCGACTGCCCGTAGTATTCGAGGCGATAGGCGCACCAGCCCATCTGGAGCGCGGCCTGCGCGGCCAGGGGATCGTTGGGATGCTTCTTCTCGAAAGCCTCGTAGGCCTCCAAGGCCTCAAGGTACTTCTTCTGGTTGAAGCGGATCGTAGCCATTTCGAACTCGCTGGCCGTAAACAAGCCCTCGCCGACCTGCTCGCCGGAGAGCACGGTCTTGGCGGCCGCGACCTTGGGCAGGCTGCGGTACTCCTCCAGCTTCCGGCGGAACTCCTCGGCCTGCGCGTATTCCCCTTTCTTGAACAAGCACCAGGCGATGCCGTCGACGGCGTACGCCGCGTCCGGATTGGCGGGATAAGATTTCAAGACGTTCTTGTAGATCGCCAAAGCCTCGTCATAGAGCCCCTGCCGGAAGCAGCCCTCTGCCAGTATCAGCAGCGTCACGGCCCGCCACGGATGGAGAGAAGGCTTGATCTCCTGCATGAGATAGCGGTAGCCGGAGACCAGCCGGCCGTAGTCCTTGCCCAGCAGATTGGCGCGGTTGAGCAGAGCCAGGCAGGCCTCCCGGATCTCGGTCTTGCGCTCCTGCGAGAGGGGAGCGTCCGGCAGCATGTCCAAGGCGCGCTGATAGGCGAGCACCGCGTCGCCGTAGCGCTCGTTGCGCGTGAGGATGTCGCCCAAGAGCATGGCGCTGATGGGCGCGAGCGCATGGCCGGGATGCTTGATGAGCATCTGCCGGGCCGCGGCCTCGGCCGAGGACAACTCTCCCTGCTGGAAAAAGGTCCATGCGAGCTTGAACTGGGCGTTGCCGGCCAGCGGGCCCGAGAAGCTCGCGGCCATGTCCGCGTAAGCGAAGCCCGCTTCTTTAAAGCGGCGCTCCTGCATGAAGGTCTCCGCGGTCATGTAAAGGCTCAGGGGAGCGAACTCGTTGTCCGCGGCCAGTTGAAGGACGGATTGGAAGCTCCCCCGCGCCGCCAGGTACTCCTGCAGCTCGTATTGGGAGAAGCCGATCTTGAACATGGTCCCGGGCTTCAAGCGGCTCTGCGGATAGGCGTGCAAGAACTGCTCATAGGCGTTGAGCGCGGAGCGGTAATCCTTGGCCGCGAAGAAGGACTCGGCGCTCAGATACCGGCTCAGCTCGACGTAGGGTCCGTCGCGATCGAGCTTGGGGACCTGCAGGAAGTGCTCGATGGCCAAGAGCGGCTTGCCCTCGGAGAGCATGGCCCGCCCGGCATAAAGATGCGCCAGCGGAGAGTCCTGCTTCTCCAGATAGACGAGCGCCCCGGAGGAATTCCCCATGGAAAAAAGCGCCGCGCCGTAGGCCAGGCGCATGCGGGGGTCCTGCTCGTAGCGCGTCTGGTCCCGCAGAGCGGCCGCGAGCAGGGCCGCGGCCTCAGCCGGCCTCTGCAAGGCGAGCAGGGACTGCGCCTGCAGCAGGCGGGCCTCTCCGCGCAAGAGCCCGCCCGGATGATCGGCCATGAGCTTGGAGCAGGCCCGGACCACGTCCTCGTGCCGGCGCAGGTCGAAGTCGATCTCCGCGAGGCGGTACTCGATGCTCTCGGTCAGGAGATCGTCCCGCTGAGTCATGCGCAGAGCGCTCTCATAAGCCTTGCGCGCCTCGCGGAAGGTCTCCTCCGTTGGGACGCTCTGCAGCGCAGCCGCGCCCGAACAGACTTCGGATGCGGCACTCCCCGCCGGCATGCGGGTCCCGCAGGCCGCGGCCAAGGCTTGGCGATAGAGGCTCTCGGCGAACATCATCCCCGCCTCGGCGTGCCGGGCATGCTTGGGATAGCGCTTGAGGAAATCCTGATAATTCTTGCCCGCGGCAGGGAAGCGCTGCTGCTCGAAAAGGTCTCCCGCGGTGCGCAAGAGGACATCCTCTTCCGTGCCGGAAAGGTCCAAAGGCTCGGCGGATGTCTGGGACCGGCCCGATGCCGGGAACAGCCAGAGTCCCGCAGCCAGCAAAAGCCACGTCCCTCGGCGTCTCATTCTGAGCCTCGCATGGGTAATGATCCGATAGTCGATCGCATCAGTCAAACGGTCTCTGCCTCTGGAAGGTTAGCCCAAATATCGATTTTTTGCAAGGCTCGACCTCGCCCGTTTTCTTTGCGGGTCCTGGCAGCCCGCTGCCAGCGGCGAGAGCCGGGCTCCCCACACCCTCCACCCGCACGAGTGGAGTGCAAAGGTTAATCTTCGGTTGCGCGGACGAGCGACTGCGCCGCGTCCATGAGCTGCTCGGCCTGCCATTCGTTGCGCCAGATCTTTCCATACAGGCCCTGCGCCAGATGCTGCGCGCGCGGACCGGCCTGCGCGTTGGACTCGGAAGCGCGCGCGTAGACCGCTTCCATGCGCAGGCGCGCGGTGTCGGAAGCGGCCCGGGCTCCGCAGACAGCGAGTTCCATGTCCCGCACGGAATCCCGCAGACCCGGCAGAGCGGCGGCCTCAGGGTCCAGCTTGGAGAGAAAAGCCAGGGCCTGCGTCATCTGCGCGAGCAGCGCGGCCTTGCTCGGATACGCGTTCTCCAGGGATTCCAAGACCCGCTCCGCCGCGATCTGAGGATCTCCGACCTTGTCTATGACCACGACGTCCCGGACGCTGTCCCGCAAGAAACGCCGGTCCTCCTCGCTCAACGCCGCCAAGCCGGGTCCAAAACCCTGCGCCCGAGCCGCGGGCGCAAGCAGATCCAACTCGCGGCCGGCCTTCTCCGCTTTCCTCGCGTATGACGAGAACTCCGATTCCAGGTAAAACGCCTCCCGGGTTATGCGGGAAAGGACCTCTTTGACCTTGCTCGCATCCGGCTTTTCCGTCAAGAGCCACGGCTTGTCCGTCCGTCGCAGGACATCGAGATACCCGCCCGTCCCCAGCAGCCCGCCGGAAACAGGATTCGCGGAACATGGAACCGCTGAAAAGACCGCGGCGAAAACCGCAATCAGGGAAAATCCTCGTGTAAAAATCATGCTTCCTCCTATCGCTGCCTGCATAAGTTGCGGCAAAAACCGATCATGATTTATGCAGGCATCAATAACGTGTTCTGATTATAGCAGAATGACTGAGGTCAGACTTCCGGCGCCAGGGGCCAACTTGCTCAAAGAGGATGTCGAGCAAGTTGAGTAAGTTGACCCCTGGCACCGATAAAAAAGCCCGAGCCGCCTGCAAGGCGGCTCGGGGAGTTGTATAATTCCTGCGGTTCTTTGGCTACTTCTTCTTCGGGACGGCCTTGGTGTTCGCGATGACTTCATCGACGATGCCGTAAGCCTTGGCCTCATCGGCGGACATGTAGAAGTTGCGCTCCGAGTCCTTCTCGACCTTCTCCGCGGTCTGGCCCGTATGCTTGGCGATGATCGCGCAGAGGATCTTCTTGGTCTTGCTCATCTCCCTGGCCTCGACCTCGATGTCCGTGGCCTGTCCCGAGATGCCGCCGCCCATGATGAGCGGCTGGTGGATCATGATGCGGGCCTGGGGAAGGGCGAAGCGGCGGCCCTTGGTCCCCGCGGCCAGCAGCACCGCGCCGAAGGACATGGCCATGCCGATGCAGATGGTGGTCACGGGAGCCTTGATGTACTGCATGGTGTCGTAGACGGCTAGGCCCGCGGTGACGAGCCCGCCGGGGGAGTTGATGTAGAGGTTGATGTCCTTGGAGTTGTCTTCGCTGTCGAGATAGAGCAGCTGGGCGATAAGCGCGTTGGCCGAATCCGTCGTGACCTCTCCTTCGTAGCCGCCCACGAAGATGATGCGGTCCTTGAGCAGACGCGAGTAGATGTCGTAGCCGACCATGGCGCCTTGGTTGGCGCGTTCGATGACCTGCGGGATGATGAAGGGCATAGTGAAGCTATTTAACATAATTCACCCTACCAACGCCAAACAGGACGGCGGCCTCTCGCGCCTCTACACTTTCTTCATCGCGGTCTATCTGGCCGAAGGCTTGATCGGCATCGCCTACGAGCCCATCTACTTCCTGCAAAAGGACGTGCTGCGCTTGGGCCCCGCCCAGAGCGCGCTGTTCACCTTCGTCATGACCATGCCCTTCCTTCTTAAGCCGCTGCTCGGGCTCTTCTCGGACGCGGTCCCTCTCGCGGGCCGCCGCCGCGTACCGTATCTCCTGATCGCCTCGGCCGCCACGAGCGCGGCCTGGGCCGCCTTGGCCCTCCTGCCGGGATATTCCCTGGCGCCGACCCTTTTCCTGCTGACCTTGGTCAACGTGGGCATCGCGGCGGCCGACACGCTCTGCGACGGAGTGATGGTCGAACGCGGCCGCTCCGGACTCAGCGGCCGATTCCAATCCGCCCAGCTCTGCGCGCTCTATCTCGCATTGCTGGTCAGCGGCGTGGGCGGAGGCTGGCTCGCGCAGCACGCCCCCTATCGGAGCGTGTTCGCCTTGACCGCGATATTCCCCCTTTTCATCTTCGTCACCGCGCTCGGCATCCGCGAAGATCCCGCGCCCGGCGCCCCGACGCAGATGCTGCGCACGCGCCAAAGCCTGCTCGGACTGCTCCGACATCCGCCTTTTTGGACTTGCGCAGGGCTCATCTTCCTTTATAACTTCAATCCGTTCCTGGGCACTCCCATGTTCTATCACCAGACCACGGTCCTCGGTTTCTCCAAATCCACGATCGGAACGCTCACCTCCGTATCCGGGATCTGCGGCGCCTTGGGCGCGGCCGCCTTCGGCTGGCTCTGCGGCGCGCGCCAAGACGGCCGGCCGCGCTGCGATGCGGGGCTCCTCCTCCGCTGGAGCATCCCCGCCGGGATCTTGCTGGCCCTCGGGCATTGGGCCTACCGCGGCGCCGCCTCCGCCTATATCCTGACCGCGCTCTTCGGCTTGGGCGGCGCGGTATTCCGCCTGGCGCTCATGGACCTGGCCGCGCGCTGCAGCCCTCGGGACGCGGAGGCATCCTCCTTCGCGCTCTTCATGGCGGCCTTCAACTGCGCGGCCGTGGCCTCCAACGGCGCGGGCGCATGGCTCTACGGCCGCATCTCTTCGGGAGCTGGTCCCTACGCCGCGATGGACGCTCTCGCGCTCATCGGAGCGCTCTGCACGGCCGGCGCATGGTTCTTCCTCCGCCGGCTCCCCTTAGGCGCTGTCAAGTAATAATATGATCAATTGGCCAGGGCGATATCAGAGCGAGACGAGGATCGAGGAACGAGCATACCCTCTGCGGTATGTAAGTGACGAGAGACGAAGTCGCAGCCTGATAGCGCCCTGGCCCTTCGGGGAGGCGCCCCTCTTCGACCGACTTCATCGTTGCTCGTCGGTTACAATGCTTCAGCATTGCTCCCTCCTCGCGCCTCGAATTCGATTCAAAGAGGAGCCTCCCAATTGATCATATTATTACTTGACAGCGCCTTGACGCGCATTCCTCCGGATGCGGATGCGCGTATCCTCTACGCCACGGAGACGGCATGAAGGACTTCCTGCAGACGGTCGGCCGGCGCGCCGGGATACTGGTCCCCCTCTCGAGCCTGCGGACCAAGCGCGACCTCGGCATCGGATCGGTGGCCTCGCTCCACCCGTTCTTCGACTGGATGGACCAAGCGGGCTTAAGCGTGCTCTCGCTTCTGCCTCTCAATGATCTTTCGCCTCTGGACTCCTGCCCCTACTCCGCGATCAGCGCCCTGGCCATAGACCCGGCCTACGTCAGCCTCCAGGACGTCCCGGAGATCAAGCACTCTCCCGAAGCCTGCCGCAGGCTCGCCGAGACCTTGGATTCGCACGAAGCCGAGCTCTGCCGCAAGGCCGCGCACGTGCACTTCGGCGACGCTCGCGCGCTCAAGATGCGCCTGCTCGAGGACGCCTATCGCCGCTTCGAGGAGAAAGAATGGGACCGCGACACGCACCGCAGCCAGGAGTTCCAAGGCTTCACGGCGCGCAATCGCTGGCTCGCGGACTACGCGCTCTTCAAGACGATCAAGGAAGAACGCGGCTGGGAATCCTGGCTGCATTGGCCCGTGGGCCTGCGCGAGCGCGATCCTCGAATACTCGCCGACTACCGCACGCGGCATTCCTCCCGCATCCGCCTCCACCAATACGTCCAGTGGGTCCTGCACGCGCAGTGGCGCGCGGTGCGCGAACTCGCGAACTCTCGGGGGATACTCCTCTACGGCGACATGCCCTTCGGCCTCTCCAAGGAAAGCGCGGAGGTCTGGTCGCGGCGGGAGGATTTCGACGTGGCCCTGCGCATGGGCGCGCCGCCCGACTGGTACAGCGAGACCGGACAGGATTGGGGCCTGCCCGCCTACCGCTGGGCGCAGATGAAGGAGCATGGACATACCTTCTGGCGCTCGCGCATCCACCAGGCCGCGGAGCTCTACGACCTCTTCCGCTTGGACCACGCAGTCGGATTCTTCCGGACCTGGGTGCTGGAGAAAGACCCCCGCTTGGGCTGCTTCGACGTGCAGCCCGAGGAAGCCCAGCGCCGGCGCGGAGAAGAGTTCTTCCGCATGGTACTCGAGGAATCCGGGCGCTCCCTTCCCGTGGCCGAGGACCTCGGCGTAATCCCCCCCTTCGTGCGGGAAGTGCTGTCGAATCTCGGCATCCCAGGCTACAAGGTGGCGCGCTGGGAGCGGGCGGATGAAGGCCGCAGATTCCTGCATCCGAAGGACTACGCGCCGCTCTCCGTGGCCGTGGCAGGCACGCATGACACCCCCACGCTCGCGGCCTGGTGGGAGGAAGCCGCTGCGGACGAACGCAGCCTCTACTGGCAGATGCTGCTCGGCAGGCAGGAGAATCCGCCGGCCTTCGCGCAGGCCCACACGCCCCTGCTTTCCAATCTTTACGCCGCGGGCTCCTCCGTGGTCCTGCTTCAGTTCCAGGATGTGCTCGGCAGCAAGGAGCGCGTCAATGTCCCGGGGACCGTGGGAGAGCACAACTGGAGCTACCGCATCCCTTGCGCAGCCGAGGACCTGGCCGCGAATCCGGCCTTCGGCGAGCAGACTCGCCTGCTCAAACGGCTGGCCTCCGAGTCCGGGAGGCTCCCTCCTCCGCCCGGGAAGTTGCTTTCACAGGACAAAACCTGCTAGATTCTCGACGAACATGGCGGATTGGGAGAATCTCTGTCTCTTGTCGGACATCCCTGCGGGCGAAAGAAAGCTCTTTCCCCTCGGGGCGCTCGACATCATCGTCTTCAATATCGGCAAGAGGCTCTACGCCTCGGCGGCCGAATGCCCTCTGCTCGGGCACAATCTCCTCGATGCGGACCTGCAGGGACACGTGGCCCGCTGCAAGGAAGACGGCTGCAAGGTGGATCTCGCCGACGGAAGATGCGTCACCGAAGCGGAGATGAGCATCCCCGTCTTCCCCGTCGAAGTCCGCGACGGCTCCGTCTGGGTCAAGTTCTAGCCGGAAAAATTCAGTCGGCATCCGATGTGCCCGCGTCTGAATTTTTCCGGAGGGGTTTCAACACGGCGACAACGACTCGTCAGCGAGGGCCGGCCCCGAGGCCCGGATAGCGGCCCTGCTTTAAAGGCTTCAAAGTCTCCTCCGCGCCCTTGAGCTTCAGGAAATCATCGCCCTTCTCGAAAGAACTCATGGGCGTGAGGTTCGGCGCAGGCGACGAGGGCACGGTGTAATACATGGCCTGCCCCGGCGGGCAGGAGACCAGCTTCGCATCGGGCCATTTCGCCGTCACGGCCTTCCATTTCTTCGCCAGAGGACTCCAGCCGAGGCCTTTGCCGATCAGCCGGCCCTCGATCTTCTCGCTGCAGCAGCCGACATCGACGAACGCGGCCTCCCCCGTCCCGGAGTCCTCCACCGGGACGTACCATGATTGGGTCGCCTGCAGACTCTTGGACACGGGCCGCCCTTTCTTGTAGGCGCGCACGGCCTCCATGGAAAACTCGAAAACTTGAACGGGCCGGCCGGTCTTCAACCGCTCCGGCTCTCCCAACCCCATGGAAGGCAGGCTTGATCGATGAGACTCGAGGAAGCGCCGCGCCGCGGAAACGACCTCATCTTCTTGCAGCGAACCGGAAACCTGCTCGCCGGAGGCGCCCGCCCGCGACGCGGCCGCCGGCAAGCTCCGGTAATACTCCGCCGAAGGCTGCGGCTCCGCCGCGAAAGCGGCGGCCCCGCAGCAAAGACCGATCAATGCGCAAGCAACTCCCAGCAAGGACGGACGAGTAATATTCATAGCCCTATTCTACATCAACATATTGATGCATGCATAAGTCAGGCAGGCATCAATAGAGGCGGCTATTGGGCCGCGCAGACCGGAAGGATATCCGAGAGGCAAGAAAGAGGCCGGCCTGCGACGTCGCGCGGAGAAAGGATGGGATCCTTCACCGGCCAGGGGACGGCGATCTCCGGATCGTTGTAGAGCACGCTGATCTCGCTCTTGGCATCGTAGAACTCCGTGACCTTGTACTCGACCTGCGCGCGCGCGCTCAAGACGCAGTAGCCGTGCGCGAATCCCGCGGGGACGTAAAGCTGCTTGAAATTATCGGCGGAGAGTTCCACCGCGACCCACTTCTTGAAGTACGGAGAATCCCGGCGGATATCCACGGCCACGTCCCATATCGCGCCTTCCACGACCCGCACGAGCTTGCCCTGCGGCCGTTTAAGCTGAAGATGCAGTCCGCGCAGGACCCCGCGGGAAGAAGCCGCGTGATTGTCCTGCACGAAGCGGACATCGAGGCCGCCTGCCTTGAACTTCTCGGCCTGATAACTCTCCAGGAAGAATCCCCGCTCGTCGCGGAAGACCCGCGGCTCCACGACCACGACCCCGGGCAGCGCGGTAGGGGCGAACTTCATGCCTCTCCCACCACGTGCAGGAGATAGCGTCCGTACTCATTTTTCCTCATAGGCTCGGCCAATCGGACCAGGGCGGCCTTATCAATATAGCCGAGATGGAAAGCGATCTCCTCAAGGCATGCGATCTTCAGGGTCTGGCGCTCCTCGATGACCTGGATGAAGGTGGAAGCCTGCAAGAGCGCCTCATGCGTGCCGGTGTCGAGCCAGGCATGGCCGCGCCCGAGCTTCTCGACATGCAGGCGCCCCTTCTGCAGATAGACGCGGTTGAGGTCCGTGATCTCCAGCTCACCCCGCGCGGACGGCTTGAGCTCCTGGGCGATGCGCAGGACCTCGTTGTCGTAGAAATAGAGCCCCGTGACCGCGTAGGAGGACTTGGGGGCTTGCGGCTTCTCCTCCAGACTGCGCGCCCGCCCCTGCTCGTCGAACTCCACGACGCCGTAGCGCTGGGGATCGCGCACGGGATAGGCGAAGACCGTGGCGCCTTGCTTTCGCTCAGAAGCGGACTGCAGGATCTCGGGCAAGCCGTGGCCGTAGAAGATATTGTCGCCCAAGACCAAGGCCGCGTCGTCCTTGCCCACGAAATCCCTGCCGATGAGAAAAGCCTGGGCCAGCCCCTCGGGCTTGGGCTGGATCGCGTAGGAGATCCTCAGGCCGATCCAGGACCCGTCGCCCAAGAGCCGTTCGAAAGCCGGCCGATCCTCGGGCGTGGTGATGATCAGGATGTCCCGGATTCCCGCGAGCATGAGCGTCGAGAGCGGGTAATAGATCATCGGCTTGTCGTAGACCGGAACGAGCTGCTTGCTCACGGCACGGGTAAGCGGATAGAGCCGCGTCCCGGAACCGCCGGCGAGGATGATGCCCTTGCGGCTGGTCACGATCGATGCCCTTCCCGCAGAAGATCGGAGAGCGTCTTGACCGGCTGGAAGGTCCAGAGCGGGACCTCCACGAAAAGAGTGATCCAGCGCGCCATGCCGCCGTTCCAGAGCCCGGGATGCTCGAGGACCTTCACGGTCTTCCCCTCGAAGGACTTCTCGCTGATGAAGACCGCTTCCTGATCCTGGAACCGCCGAAGGTTGAAAGGCTCGCCCAGATAATCCCGCAGAGCGCAGACCACGTCCACGGGGTTGAAGTGGGTGGCGGCGGCGAAAACCGCCTTTTGCTTCTCGTCCGGAGAAACAGAGGCCCGCTCCACGATCTGGGGCGTCACGCCGTCCTGCCCGTGAACCCAGAACGGTCCGCCTCCGGCTTCGCCGGTGTTCGGGACCACTCCGCAAACCCGCAAAGGCCGGTCCAAGCGCTCGATGAGATAGGTCCTGCGCAGCTCCCGCGTGAATCCTTCCCAGCCCGCGGGCTTGGAGATCATCAGCCGCTTCTGGGCGAAGCGCATGGCATCGTCGAGCGCGGTCTCATCGGCCGCCTTGGAGTAGATGCGGGCGAGAAGATCATGGAGCTTCTCTTCGAGCTCGATGAGCATCCCCGCCAAAGCGAGCTTGTAGCACCGGGACTGCTCCTTGAGCTTGTCCGGAGCCACGTTGTCCACGTTCTTAATGAAGACGATATCGCCCTTGAGCGAATTGAGATTGTCGAGCAAGGCTCCGTGTCCGCCGGCCCAGAACAAAGGCCGGCCGTCCTCTCGCCGGAAGACCTCTCCCTCCGGGGTCACGGCCGCGGTATCGGTGGAAAGCTTCTGCGCCGAGAACCCCACCTCGAAGCGCACGCCGAGGCGCTGCTCATGGCGGGGAGCGGCCTCGGCCAGCATCTGCTCGAAGCGGCGGCGGCTGTCCGGCGGGATGGTGAAATGGACGCGGCAGACCTCCGAGCGGTCGCGCACGTAGGACGCGGCCTCGATGAGATGCTCCTCGAACGCGGTCCGCGAACCCTCCCCGGAAAGATGGAAGCCGAGCAGGGCCTTGGGAAGTTCCGCATAGCCGAGGCCTTTGGGCCCGAGCAGGAACTCCGCGATCTCCGCATAGCGTCCGGCACGGACCATGGCATCGAGGTCCTCTCCGGAATCATGGATGCATTTCCTGAGTTCCTGCGCGAAAGCGAAGCGCGACACGTCGCGCAGGCAAGCCTGGGCCTCGGCCGCTTCCTTATCGTCGGGCGCCTGTTCCCGGCCGCGCAGGACCTGCAAGGCGTGGAACATGCGGCTGGCGCGGCCGGAGGCCGGGACGAACTTGGACATGCGGCCCGAAGCGCGGGAGCGCTCCGCGCGCTCGATGAGACGCTCCAGAGTCTCGTCGTCGAGCGTGAGGATGCCGTCGCCCGGGGTGCACGGCCGGTCCAGCTCCGCATAAGCGGGCGGCTTCTGGAAGAACTCCAACTGCCGCCGGAGTTCCGCCTCCGGTATCCCGTGCTCGCGCACGGCCTCCACGTCGCGTTCGGTCAGCATTTTAGATCGCCTATCTTATCTTTTTCCACCCGCCGCCGACAACCCGGCCCGCCGGAAACTTGAGCCAAGGGCTGGAAATTGGTTTAATGACGCGTCGCACAAAGAATGTGGCGAGGTAGCTCAGTGGTAGAGCACCGGTCTGAAAAACCGGGTGTCGCTGGTTCGATCCCAGCCCTCGCCACATTTTCTTTTCCCCCGATTTAACCTCTCTGTAATCAACAGCCCGGAAACACCCGCTATATTTGTCGGCATGGGAGACACCTCCAGCCGCACCCGCATCTTGGTCGTAGACGATGAGCCCAGCATGCGCGAGATGCTGCGCAGAGTCCTGGGCAGCCGGGACTTCGAGGTCGTGCTGGCGGAGAACGGGGTCCGGGCCCATCAACTCGCCAGCGAGCAAGCCTTCGATCTGGCGTTATGCGACGTAGCCATGCCCGGGATCGACGGCATAGCGACCCTGGCCGGACTCAAGGCCCTGCGGCCTTCCACCGAGGTCGTGATGATGAGCGGCTACGCCCCGGCCGCGGCCGTGACGGAATCCCGGCGGCTAGGCGCCTACGCCTTCGTGGAAAAACCCTTCGACATCGACCGCCTCTTCTCCACGCTCGAGCGCGCCCTCGAGCATCAGCGGCAAAGAAACCCCCTCCCCGCTCCTTAAGGGCTCGCGATGAATCCGCCATCCTCCGTCCGGCGGCCTTGCACGGGGCATGAGGGCGTTGCTATTCTTTTAAACATGAAGACTCCTCTTCTCATCCTCTCCTGCATCCTGACCGCGGCCTTCTGCGCGGCCAAGCCCCTGGTGGACTTCGACGACCGCAAGGAAGAGCCGAAGATCAGCGAGCAGGAAGTCTCCGACGTGCAGGAGCAGCTCGACGCGCTCCAGGAGCAGATCCGCAACAAGGAGATCCCGCCCATCGAGTTCGCCTTCAACTCCGCGGAGCTCAAGCCGCTCTCGAAAAAGACCTTGGACATGGTGGCGGAACTCATCACGAAGCACCCCTACCTCAAGCTCATGGTCTTCGGACACACCTGCGACATCGGCACGCGCGAGTACAACAAGAAGCTCTCCCAGCGAAGGGCCGAGTCGGTCAAGCACTATCTCATCGAGGTCGGAGTCATGGGCGAGTACGTCAAAGCCAAGGGCTTCGGCCTGGAGAAGCCGATCGCGCCCAACGACTGCGAGGAGAACCGCGCCAAGAACCGCCGCGTGGAGTTCTTAGTCACCACCCGCTGGTGGCAGAGCGTTTTCTAAGCGTCCCCCACCCGAAAACAACCAGGCGATCGTCGCCCCGGCGAAAGCCGGGGCCCAGCCACTCCTGGATTCCGGCTTTCGCCGGAATGACGGGATTAGAATTTCTCGTAGCCGGGCTTCCATATCCTGGAGAACCCGATGGAGACGCCGGTCATGGCGCTGTAGCCTGCCAAGCGGCGCGTCTTCAGGGAGAAGACGTAGAAATCCACGAACGGCGCCACCCAGGCCTGACGAAAAACGGGCACGCGCAGTTTGATGTTGAGGTCTCCCTCCCATAGAAGGTCCTGGTCCGTGTCCTGCGAGGTGCGCACAAAATAGTTGCTCCACACTTCGCCCAGAAGGCTCCCGGCGCCCACGGCATGAGCGACCATGGCGCGGCCCCTGACGCCGTACTGGTTGTTGGCCGTGTCTCGGGAGAGATCCCTCTTGATGTTCGCGGAAAGAGAGAGAGTCTTGACCCAGCTCCCGCCGAAGAACTCCACGCCCGGGAAAAGACTGTAGACCTGCTTGCGCCGGAGTCCCGGCGTCTTCTCGATCTCTCCGTCGTACTGCAAGCCCACGGAAGGACCCACGGACTCCGCCATCCAGCGCCACGGGAACTGCGCGGAGCGCAGGGTGCCGACCGTGCGCATGAGCAAGCGGTTGGTCGGCACGTTGATGATCGCCGGCCGGCCCGGAGGCCTCAGGCGCGAGCGCGCATACTCGGCCTCCAGGGTATTCGACCAGCGATAAGCGTTGTCCAAGCGGTCCGCGTCCACCTTGGCCGTGGCGCCCAGGAGCAGTTCATCGTAGCCCTGGATGCGGGAGTTGGACACGCGCGTGAACGCCTCATCGCGGGAAACGCTCGTGTTCGAGATGTTCGCGCTCATGTCCCGGAAGTAGACGCGCCAGAGCCCTTGCTCCCGCAAAGGACGTCCCTGCAAGAGAGAGCGGTAACGCTCATCGCCGCTGCCTTCAAAAGCAAGTTCGCGCAGCCCTTCCAGGACCTTCTCGCGGAGATCTCCAAGGAAGCGGATGTTCCTGGCTTGCGAGAGCGCGGGATAATCCGCAGAGCGCGCGAGCAAGCGCTCCGTCGAGGCCACGCGGTAGTCCGCGGACTCGTCGATGGGCTCTCCATGCAGGCGGTCCTCGCTGCCGAAGCCTCCGGCGGCCGCGCGCAGGAGTTCGGGCGGCAGGCCTTCCCGGGACTGCTCCCGGGATTCCTGCGAGCGGACCTGGGCCAGAAGCTTCTTGAATTCCGCGCCGGGAAGATCGAAGACCGCCAGCCGGTCCTCTCTCTGAAGCCAGGCCGAGACCATGTCCTCGCTGAAATCCCCGGCCGTGACCGTGACCACGGGATAGACCGGCAGGAACGCGGCCTCCGCCCCCGCCGCATCCGCGCATAAGGACGCGGCCAGGCTCCAGAAATCCTTCTTGCGCAGCAGAGGCAGTCCGCGATCCTGGGCATAGAGCCTGCGCACGGAAGGCAAAAGCGGCGTGGCGCTGTCCGCGGAGATGCCGTAAGAACCCAGATCGATGTCCGGATAGCCCGCCGCGTCCTGGACCGATTCATCCAGGAACCGATGGGACGCGCTCACCGAAATCGAATAATCCCCCCCGGACAGCGGATGATGCTCCACGTCCAAGAGCGTGAGCACTCCCAGCCAATCCGTGGAAGTGAGCAGCGGCGCGTCATAAGGACTGCGCTCCGGATCCGAAACGCGGAGCGTCCCGGACGCATTGCCCGGATTCTCGAAGACCGCGTCCCCGGCCACGATGTCGATGCCGCCTACCTGGGAGCTCAGGCGCGCGTTGTCGGCGGGAGTCAGATTGGTGAGCGCCACGAGCACGTCGCAGCGCTTGCGCAGCTCCGGGACCCAGCGCTTGGCCGCCTCGACGGGGTCCTCCACGCGCAGCTTGCGCGCGGCCTGCGCGGGAAGAGCATCCGACCACGCGGGACGCAGGAGACCCAGCACTCCCACGCGCCGCCCCTCGACCTCGAAGACCGCGTAGGGAGCGAGCGCCTGCCCTGGAGGCTTCGCGGAGTCCACGAGATTGGCGGCCAGGAAGCGCACGCCCTCGGGCCTGCGGCGAAGATACTCTTCGATGTCCCTCCAGCGGCGAAGATCATCGGCCCAAGGAACGAGAGCCCGCAAGCCCAGGCGCTCCATGCGCAGCACCGGTTCGATGCCGTCGGCAGGCCCCACGGGCGGGAAGACTCCGTAGCGGCATAAGAGCAGGGGCTTGGAACCTTGGCCCTTGAGCTGCTCCATCACCGAAGCCAGACGGCCCGCGCCGCCCAAGGTCTTGCCGAGGAAGACTACCGGGACTTCCCGGCCCGCATGCAGGAGAGTGAACACCACGGCCGAAGTGTTCCTCCACTGCGCGGAGCCCGGACGTCCCTCCTCCGGAAAATAGAGAGTGATGAGGCGCTCTCCGTCCTCCGAGGATGTCGAGGAGAGCTCCGCGCGCCTGCGCACGGGGCGGACGTCGACGGGAGGAGCATAGGAAGCAGGATCTCTCAGCAGGCGCTCGAATCGGTCGAGCAGGACCGGGTCGTCGCCAAGGACGACGAAGAGCGCATCCGGAGTCTCCAAAGCGGAGACGGAAGCAGTGGAGACCTCGGACGAGCCCTGGCTGCGCGATATCTCCGGCTCCGCCAGGCGGAAATGATACGTCCGGGCGTCATGCTGGCTGAGCAGGGTCGCGGAACGAAGGAGCATGTACGTCGAGGAATCCTCGCGCAGGAGCCGCTCGAAAGCATCGAGCCCGCGGATATGAAGGCCTGCCTGAGGCGTCATGACCACCCCGAGCTGGAGATGCCCCTGGGACGGCGCCGCGGGCGCGGCGAAAGAAGGAACGGCAGCGCTCGAGGCAAGGACCGCGGACGCAGACTCGGGCCTGCCCGGCGCGGGAGGAGTGCCGGGATGCTGGGCGAACGCGGGGCTCGCGAGCAGGAGCGCAGCGAACGCCGCCCGCGACCGCGCCCCCATCGAGCTCACCGATGCGGGCCGAAACGGCGCGCGGGACGTGAGCGCGGACGGCCGCGGTCCTGCATGCGAGAGCGGATCAGGAAGCCGCGAAGATCCTCTTCCAGATACATCCCCACGGAGCGTCCGATCACGCGGCCCGCGCGCAGGACCAGGACCGTGGCCATGGAACTGACTCCGTAGGCATTGCGCAGCGCGGCCTCCTGTTCATAGCGCGCGCGAAGGAAAAGAACGCTCTTCCAATACGGGTCCGCAGAAAGCCGGTCCAAGGCCGCGGCCTGCCGGGGGCAGAGGCTGCAGTCGCTGGAGTCGAACTGCACGACCGCGTAGCCTCCCTTCTGCTGCTGCAGAGAAAGCGCGGCCGCGGAATAATCCGAAGAGGCCGCCCCTGCCGGCCGAGTCCCGAAGACGAGCAGGAACAGGACGGTGAATGCTCTCATTTTTTTCTGCCGCCGGAACGGCGCGGGCAGCCGGGCTTGCAGGCATGCGCGGATCTCTCCGCGGCAGCTGACTCCGGAGCATCCTTGAGCGCTTCCGCATAGCCGCGCAGGCGGGTCTCGACCTCGGCGAACACGCAACCCTTGGGGAATCGTCCGTCCTTTCCGCGCTTGCCCGCGGGCTTGCCGGTAAGGACCTCGATGCCCTCCTCGATGGTGGACACGGGCCAAAGATTGAACTTCCCCGCGCGCACGGCATCGACGACGTCCTCGCGAAGCATGAGGTTGCGCACGTTGCTGGCCGGGATCATCACGCCCTGGCGTCCGTCGAGCCCGAGGATCTTGCAGATATCGAAGAACCCCTCGACCTTCTCGTTGACCCCGCCGATGGCCTGGACCTGCCCGAACTGGTTGACCGAACCGGTCACGGCGATGCCTTGGCGGATCGGCATCCCGGAGAGGGCCGAAAGCAGGGCGTAGAGCTCCGTGGAGGAGGCGCTGTCCCCGTCGATCCCGTCGTAGCTCTGCTCGAAGACGAGCCGCGAGGAGAGAGAGACCGGCCGCTCCTGGCCGAAGCGCTGGCTCAGGCAGCCTTCCAGGATGAGCACGCCCTTGGAATGGATGGGCCCGCTCATCTCCACTTCCCGGTCGATGTCGAGCACCCCTTCCCGGCCGGGGCCCACGGTGGCGGTGATGCGGCTGGGCCGTCCAAAGGAATGGTCGCCCATGCTGAGCACGGCCAAGCCGTTGACCTGCCCGACCACCATGCCGTGCACGTCCAGGAGCAGGGTCCCGCGGGCGGTCATCTCGCGCAGATGCGTCTCCCCCAGGTTCGCGCGATAGACCTGCTCCTCCACGGCGCGGCGAACATGGTCCGCGCTGATGCGGGAAGCCTTTTCCCGGACGGCCCAGTGGTTCGCCTCGCGCACCACGTCGGCCAGGGAGCCGAAATAGATCGAGAGCTTCCCCTGGTCCTCGGCCAGGCGGGCCGCGTGCTCCAGGAGCTTGCCCACGGCCGAGGGCTCCAGGTGCAGCATCTTGTCTCGGCGGCAGAGCGTGCAGAGATAGGCCGCGAACTGACGGACGTTGGAATCCGTGGCGTCCATCCAGACGTCGAAGTCCGCCTTCACCTTGAAGAGCTCCGTGAACTCCTCGTCATAGGTCATGAGCAGCGCGTAGATCGAGGACTGCCCCACCAGGACGACCTTCACGTCCAGCGGGATGGGCGCAGGCCGCAGGGATTTCGTGGACACGAACCCCATCCGGTCGGAAAGGTCCTCGATCTCGACCGCGCCGGTGCGCAGCGCGCGCTTGAGCGCGTCCCAGCTCATCGTGTTCTTGAGCACGTCCTCGATGGGGAGCACGAGATATCCGCCGTTGGCCTGATGCAGCGCCCCGCCCTTGATGAGCGTGGCGTCCGTATGCAGGGTCCCCATATGCGTCTCTTTCTCCACGCGGCCGACCAGGTTCCCGAAAGTGGGATTGCGCTCCACGATCAGCGGCGCGCCCTTGCCCGCGCTGTTGTCGACGAGGACGTTGACCTCGTAGCGGCGGAAAGGAAGTTCCTTGGCCCAGGGCGCGGCCATGGGATCAGAATCCCCGGAGGAAGACTCCCCCTCCCCCTTGAAGAGCTCGATGTTCTCCAGGATATCCTTGCGCACGGCCTGCAGATACTCCAGCACCGCGGGCAGGTCCTTGTATTTCTCCAGCAGGTCGTCGAAAAGGCCGCCGACCACGTGCAGGACCACGCGGCCGTCGAAATCCTGCAGCTGCGCCTGGAGCGCGCGGTCGATGTCCCGCATCTCCTTGAACGCCTTCTGAACGATCGCCTGCAGGGCCTCGCGCTTCTTGAACAGGGCCTCGCGCTGGGAAACGGGCAATTGCGCGAGCTCCGCGTCGCCCAAGCGCTTGCCCTCGTGCATGGGCACCAGGGCCACGCCCATGGGCATGGGCTGGAGCTCGAAGCCGTAGGTCTTGGCCTTCTCGGCGATGCGCTCCTGCACCTTGCCCTTCTGGCGGTTGAAGGTCTTGAGGATCTCCTCGCGCCGGCGGTTGTACTCGTCGTTGTCGAAGATGCGGGGAATGGTCTGGCGCGCGTGGAGCACGAGGCTGCGCATGTCCTTCTGAAGAGCGCGCCCCTTGCCCGCGGGCAAAGACAGGCTCTTGGGCTGATAGGAATCCTCGAAATCGTTGACATAGCACCAATCCGGAGGCGTGCCCTGGGCGGCGGCCATCTCCTCCAGGAAGGTGCGGACCACGGTCATCTTGCCCACGCCGGGAGGCCCGGCCACGTAGACGTTGAAGCCCTCCTCGCGCACGGCCAGGCCGAACTGGATCGCGGAAACGGCGCGCTCCTGCCCGATGATGTCCTGGGCGGGCGTCGTACCCTCGGTCCCCTTGAGTCCCAAGGCCTTGGGATCGAAGATCCTGCGCAGCGCCTCCGGCTTGAGCGGGCGGATCATCGGACCACGATCCTTCGGATGGAGTCTCCGACGTTCTCGGCATGATTGGCGATCTTGCCGAGCATCCGGCAAAGATCATGAAGAAGGAAGATCGAGACCGGGTCGAGCGACTTCTCCTGCGCGAAGAGCGCCTTGGTGAAGCGCAGCTGGATCTGATCGGACTCCCACTCCTTGACGTGGATGAGCTTGATCATCTCCTCGATGCGCTCGGGGTCCGCGCCTGAGGAACGCTCGATATATTCCTCCACGTCGCGCAAAGCCTTCACGCTCTCATAGATCTTCTCAGTCAGCTCCAGGAACACCGGTTTGAGCGCGTCGGTCATCGCGGTCTCGCGCACGCTCATGAGCTTGGCGATATCCTCGCACTCGTCGCTGATCCCATCCTGCGCCCGGATGAGCGTCAGCATCTCGGAGCGGTTGACCACGGAGAAGAGGCTCTTGGAGAAGCTGTCGCGGAACTCCTCCTTGATGATGTCGGCGTCATGCTCGAGCTTGGCGATGCGCTGGGAGAGCTCCTTGAGCCCCTCGAAATCCTTGTCGGAGAACCTGCTCACCATCTGCCGGAGAGTCTCCATGCAGTCCATGGCCTTGTCCACATGCTCCAGCACCGGGCTGAACATCGACCGTCCGAACATTCCGCCGATAGATCGTGTCATCTGCACAAAAAACCAATTCTGTCGACGTATTGCAAGACCCGGCGTTCCCGCGCCGGGAGAACAGAGGGTCCTTGGACCTGGACGCGGCTGGGTCGAGTGGGTCTTATTCGTCCGGGGCGCTATTTTGCATAACGGAAGAGAAGAAGGACGTATTAAGGAAAAAAGAGGACATATCATCATGAACCGAATTGGAAAATCACTCGCGGCGTTCTTGAGCGCGGCCCTGCTGTTCGGGTCCGCGCCGCAGGTCTTCGCGCAGTCCGTCAGCATCGCGCAGACGGCCGCGACGCCTCCGTCCGTCTCCGCCGCAGTCGGAACGTCCCTGCAGCAGCCCGTGGTCCTGCCCAGCGGACTCTCGCTGCTCGACGCCTCCGGCCGTTCCGCCGTGCAGCTGCAGCCCGCGCAGCAGGACCAGCTCCTCCCGCTGGAGACCGTCATCACGGCGCCAGGAAACGTTTCCTTAAAAAAGAATCTCCAGCAGCCCGACGTCCGGACCAAACAGATCCATGCGCAAGCAGCCGCGACGCCGGCGATGAGGACCGCTCCGCTGACGAACGCCAACCCGGTGACGAAAGTCCTTCGCACCATCACCAAGGCCCTGCGCGCCAAGAACACCTCCGCGCTCTTCCACGGAGGACGCTCCTACGGCCTCGGGATCCTCCACTCGGAACAGCCCGCCGAGATCGCGGGCGTGCGCTTGGATGCCAAGCCCTCGACGCCCAAGGGCGGAAATCTCATCCGCCGCGTGAGCATCCCCCGGCAAGCCTCCGGACTCTCGGGGACCTTCGATGCCGATTCCTCCGACACCCTGATCCTGCCGGGCGCGCCGCAAGAGGTCACGGACATCCTCAAGGCCCTGCGAGAGGCCATCGCCGCGGACCCTAACCGCTTCGGCGGGATCTCTCCGGATTCCCTCTTCACGACCCTGGCCCGCCGCACGCCCGGAGTCGCCGGACTCGAGGACACCGTCTACGTCAACTTCCAGCAGACCCTCAACGACATCCCGGTCGAAGGAAGCCTCCTGAGCTTCACCCTCAAGACGATGAACGGCCAGACCGTGGTGGTCCATACCTCGGCCCGCCTTTATCCGGACCTCAAGCTCGACACCCAAGGGAAACTCGATGAGAACGCCCTTGAGCAGAAGGCTCTTGCGCGGCTCGGCAATCAGCCCGACGCCGCTTCGGACCTCCAGGATCAGGGCATGCGCATCATGCAGTTGGGAGAGCAGTGGCGCGTGGTGTCCCTGCGCCGGTCGCAGAGCCTCCCCCTGATCGTAGCCGTGGACATCAACACCGGCGAGACCTTCGCCTGGAACCCGCGCATACAGGCTCGAATCCCGATCTCCTGGGATGATGGGAAAGTCCCGACTCCGAAAAAGCCGGCTGCCCCGGAACCCGCCCCCCAGCCGGAAGATCCGAGCCTCCCCGCGAAGATCATGGGCCGCGGGACCGCCGCAGGACCCTTCGTGGAAGGAGCGCCCCTCTCCATCCTGCCGTTGGGTCATATCCAGATCAAAACCTCGGACGGGCAGGCCGCCTACGCGGACGCCGACGGAGTCTTCACGGTCCCTGGAACCGGCAGCGGACCGGTCCAAATCACGCTGACCATGACCGGACGCTACGCAAGGATCATGGATCGATCCGTCAAGACTCTCACCATGACCGGCACGGTGAAGCCCGGGGACACGCTGCGCGCGGTCTTCAACCCCTCCGGCGCCCAAGAAACCTCCGTGGCCCAGGTCAACGCCTATTACCACGTCACTCGCGTGCATGACTGGCTCAAGGCGCACGGCATCACGCACGCCAACATGGACAAGGCCCTGCCCGTCAACACGGACATCGATGATGAGTGCAACGCCGGCTACGACCCGTACAATCCGAGCCTGCACCTCTTCCGAGCCAGTCCGGACTGCGCGAATACGGCCTTCGATAACGTCATCTACCATGAATACGGCCACTTCACGGACGCCATGATCCACCACGGCATCCCGGATCCCGGCTTGAGCGAAGGCTGGGGAGACACCTTCACGATGTACATCCTCAACAGCCCGGAGATCGGAAGAGGCTTCTTCAAAAAACATCCCAACCACATCCTCCGCGACGGAGAGAACACCTACAAGTTCGGCCGCTATGATGAGGAGCACGATCAAGGCCAGGCATTCATGGGCTTCTCCTGGAAGCTGCGCAAGGCCTTCATCGCGGCCATGGGAGAGGCGCAGGGCGCGGCCCTGGCCTCGGCCCTGATCCTCCCGGTCATCTTCTCGGGCGCCCAGGACATCCCGGACGCGATCGAAGCCGTGCTCATGCGCGACATCGGACAGGACGGCACCGCGCAGCACTTCCAGCAGATCGCGGCCGCGGCCAAGATCCACGGCTTCACCCTGCTCGAGCCCGGACGCACCAACACGAACTCTCTCGTGATCGTGGACCGCGACTCCGAGCCGCGGCCCGAGCCGAGCCCCTGGGACTGGGGCGACGACTGGTACAGCGGTTCCCCCTGGGGATTCCTGCGCAAGAGCGCCCTGCGCATCCTCGGCGCAGTGAAAGGATTGGTCTCAGCGCCGAGCGCACAGCGCTGAACCGCACCACAGACAAGAGCCCTGGGAGCGCATGCGCTCCCAGGGCTCTTCTTTTCACAATACGTCGTCATCCCGGCGAAAGCCGGGACCCGGGAACTGCCGTGAGGTCGTTAAGCCGGGACCCCGGCTTTCGCCGGGGCGACGAGTTACTGGACGGACTCGGCGGACGGCGCAGGGAAATGTCTTTCCCTGCGCATGCGATCAAGATAGAGGACGATCTTCTTGCGCGTAAGCTCATCAGGAGCCTGATCCGGGTTGAGCCGGTAAGGGCTGGGCAAGGCCACCACCAGGGCCACGGCCTCCGCGGGCCCCAACTCCGAGGCGTGCTTGCCGAAATACGCCTGGCTGGCCGCTTCCGCTCCGAAGATGCCCTCCCCCCACTCCACCACGTTCAAGTATATCTCCAGGATGCGGTCCTTCTCGATGGAGCGCTCCAGGTGCCTTGCGATGAGAATCTCCTGGAGCTTGCGCCATGTCGTCCTCCTGGGAGAAAGGAAAAGATTGCGCGCCACCTGCTGGGTGATGGTGCTCGCTCCGCGCGCCATGCGCCTGCGGCGGATGTTGTAGCGGACCGCGCGATGGATCTCCTTCCAATCCACGCCCCGATGGGCGTAGAATCGGTCATCCTCGGCCACCAGCACCGCGGCGCGCAGATACGGCGAGAGGTCTTCGAGCGGGACCCAGCGCATGGACACCGCCGGAGAGCCCCCGTGCGCAAGCATGCGCCGCACGTATATCTCGACATATTTCGTGCTGCGGGGATTCTCCACCCGCAAGGGCGCGACATCCGGAAGCCACATCCTGTAGGCCAGGATGAGGGCGGTGCAGAAGGCCATGGAGAGGCCGCAGAACGAAAGGGTCTTCCCAGTCATAAAGGAACGATCTCGAAACGCATGCGTTCTTCGCCCAAGACCGCGCGCAGAGCCCGCACGTAGCACTCGCCTTGGGCCGAGGAAGCCCCTGCATCATAGCTTTCCCTGGAGCCGGTCTTAAAGTCATAGACCACGAAGCCCTGCTCGTCCCGGCACACCAAGTCCATGGCCCCGCGCAGCACGCCTGCTCCTTGAGGAAGAACGAAAGGCACTTCCCGGCCGAGGATCTCGGAGGATGCGATCTTCGCCGCGCATGCGCTCTTGAAGAAAGCGGAAAGACGGCCGCAGGCCTCCTCCATGAGAGAGACGTCCTCCAGTATCCCTTCGCGCCGGAAGAGCTCCGCCCCGCAAGATCGCACGAGTTCGTCGAGAGTCTCTCCCCGCGGACCGAGCCGCGCGCGCCAATCCCATCGTTCGAGCACGGCATGGCAGACCTGTCCCAAAAGCCCCGCCCGCACGCGCTCCTGCCCGCTGGGTCCCGGCTGACGGCTCTTTTCGTCATTCCGGCGGAAGCCGGAATCCAGAAGAGCGTCCTGCGGTCGCCCTGTGGGATGGGAGAATAGCGGAGCCTGGGCCGCCTTCTCCCGCGCGCGGCGCTCGCGCCAGAGCCGGGAGAACTCCTCGGGCTTCGGCATGCGCCAGTCCGAAGGGAAATGAGAGAGGTCCTTCCCCTCCTGCGCGATCACGGCCGCCGTCTCGCGCTCGGGCTTGAGCGCGCCGGAGGCCTCGATCATGGCCGCGAACCCGGAACTGCGCGAAGCGCCCTTCCCTTCCAGCGGACCGCCCAAAAGGATGAGCTCTTCCTTGGCCCGCGTCATGGCCACATAGAGCACCCGGAGCTCCTCGGCGCGCTGTCTTTCGCGCTCCTGGGCAGAGAGCAGGCCCATGGCCGCGTTGCGCGCGCCGGCGCGCGGCAGGCGCAGTCCCATGGCCCCGTCGGACCAGCGGACGAAGACCGCGTCGTCCCCGACGCCGCCCCGCACGCCCGCGCCGAGATTGGGGACGAAGACCACGGGATATTCGAGCCCCTTGGCCTTATGGATGGAGAGGATGCGCACGGCATCGAGATGTTCGTCGGCCAGAGGGCTCTCTCCTTCCTCGCGTCCGCCGCGCACGGAAGAGGCGACCTCCGAGATGAATTCCTTGAGCGTGGCTCCCCTCTCGCCTGCCGCGTCCGCGATGCGGCCGAACTTGAGGAGATTGGACGCCGTCTGCTGGCGGTGATAAGCCGCGGCGCAGAGTTCGACCAGCGCGGTATCCTCCAATATCCCGCGCACGAGTTCCGGCAAGGACCTGCGCCCGGCCTGTTCATGCAGGTCCCGGAGCGCGGCATAAAGCGGCTCGGCCACCGTTCCCCGCACGCGGAAATCCAGTTCCCCTCGCCGGGAGAGCCGGAGGATCTCCGCGTCGTCGAATGCGGCCAGGGGCGAGCGCAGAAGCCCGGCCAGGGCCGTGCGGTCCAGAGGCTCCGAAACCGCGCGCAGGAGATTGAGGAAGTCGAGGACTTCCTGGGCCGCATAAAAGCTCTTCTCCCCCTCCACCACGTAGGGGATCGCGGCGCGCCGCAAAGCCTCCAGATAGGCGGGCAGAGAGGAGCCGCTTCTCAAAATCACGGCCACGTCCTTGAGCGGCCGCTTGCCCGAGGAGCCGGGCAAGGCGCAGCGCTCCGTGATCCAGCGCGCGATCCACTCGGCTTCGGCATCGCGGCACTGCTGGGCGTTCAAAGGCTGCTCGCCGGAAGATTGGAAAGCTATCCATCGGACCGAGGCGGCCGCGCCGTCCGCACGCGCCTGCGGCGGCGGCTCGATGGCCAGGTACGCGGACTGGAGCCCCGGCTCCTGGAGCATGAGCGGAGAGAAGACCTTGTTGATGGAATCGATGAGGTCCGGCCGGCTGCGGAAATTCGTCCGGAGGCTGCAGCGCTTCGCGCCGGCGCGCTCCAGATGCGACATGAAGGACTCGAAGGCCTCCATGTCCGCGCCGCGGAAGCGGTAGATGGACTGCTTGGGGTCGCCGACCACGAAGACCCTTCCCGGAGTCGGCCGCACGCTCCGCCAATCCAAGGGGGCATCCTTGGCCGGACCCTCGGGCTCCTCGCCGGAAAGATAAAGGAGGATCTCCCCCTGCATGGGATCGGTGTCCTGGAACTCGTCGATGAGCAGGGCCTTCCACCTCGCCCTGAGCGCCGCTCGCACGCGCGCATGAGAGCGCAGAAGCTCCCGCGCTCCGCAGAGCAGGCCGTCATGGCTGATCCAGCCCCGCCGGCGATAGTCCTCCCGCAGAGCCTCCACGAACGGACGCAGAGCCTCCAGAGCCTTTTGCAGGAGCCGCTCCTGCGCAGGGTCCGCCTTCGAGACCGCAGTCGAGATCCGCGCATACTCCCGAAAGCCTTCCTCCTGCCAATCCACGGGCCAGCTCGGAGGCTTGGAGGTCGGACACTGCTCGACCGGACGGACCTTCCCGCCTTCCGCGGCCAAGGCAAGGGACTCCAAGACCTCTCCCGCCCAAGTCAGATACGCGAGGATCTTCCCCCGAGGCTTCGGCTTGCCTTCCGGCAAAGCCAGCGCGTCTTGCGCCAGGGAACGCAAAGCCCGCGCGGTCCGCTCTCCGGCCGCGGAACCGTCGAGCCGGGCGCGGTCCTCGAAGAGCCCTTGCGCCAGGAGCCGCAAATCCTCCACCGAGGTACCGGCCAGCACCTCCAGCCAGAGCTTCCTGCGCGCGGAAGCCTCGCCCAGCTCCGCGTCGAGCCAAAGCGCCCAGCGGGACTCGAAGAGCTCCTCGAACGCGGCTGAATCGGCGTCCACGCGGAAATCCGGATCCACTCCCGCTTCCAAGGGATGCAGCCGCAAGAGCGATGCGCAGAAAGAATGGATGGTGCCGATCTCGGCGCGGTCGAGCTCGCGCAGAGCGTCCTGCACGAGGGCCAAGAGTTCCTCGTCCTTGCGGCTGAAGCGGGAACGGATCTCTCCGAGCACGGCCTGCGCGCGCAGCAAGCGTCGCTCGGGAATAGCCCCCCCGCCCAGCGCCGCGGCGCAGTCGTCGAGCGCCTCGGCCAGGCGAAGCCGGATCTCGGAGGCGGCCTTCTTGGTGAAGGTGAGCGCCACGAGTTCCTCGGCCTTGAGCCCGCGGCCCAAGAGCAAGGCGAGCAGGCGCTCGATGAGCAGCGTGGTCTTGCCGGTGCCGGCGCCGGCCTCCACCAGGACGTTGACGTCGAGGTCCCAGCGCGCGGTCTCGCGGTCGGCCGCGTCGCAGAAAGCCGGGACTCCTTCCCCTTGTCTCGCGCTGAAATCCGCGATTTCGCCGCAGGAAGAGGTCTTGGGAGGAGTCCTGCTCATGCGTTCACCCCCGCGGCGCGAGCGCGCGTCATGGGATGGCTCTTGCGGCAGAGCCCTCCGAAGGGGCAGAAGCGGCAGCGGCCGTACTCGCCATCGTCGGGACGGATGGTGAAGGCGCCCTGGACTACGCGCTCCAATATGCGCTGAAGATGGCCGCGCACGAACGGGAGCGCCTGTGCATGCTCCTCGGCGCTGTACGGATGCTCGGGGGTGCCTCCCTCCAGGAAGGATTCGATGGACAGGAAAGAGACTCCCGCGGACTCCAGCCCTTTCAAAGCCTCGCATTGCGAAGCCAGTTCCAAATAGACCGGCGGCTGGAAGCGTTCTCCGGCCTGCACCAGCTTGGCAAGGCCGCGGTCCCAGCGCGTCTTGTAGTCCACGACGCGGAAGCGTCCCTCGTCGGCATCCACGCGGTCCAGCCGTCCCTTCCAGCGCAGGCCCTTGAGCGCCTCCGGGACTTCGCCGAAGACAGGACCCTCCAGTTCCTCCTCCATGAGCACGGGCCGCATGCCCGAGGAACGCAGCTGCTCCATGTCCCAGCGCAGGAAAAGATCCAAAGCAGCGATCATGCGCTCGCGCGCGACTTCCCATACGAGCGGGTAGAGTCCCAAGGAACGCCAATCGAGCGGCCCAAAGGACTGCTCCTCGGCGCGCGCGAAAGCCTGCGCGAAGTCCGCGCCCTCCCGCACTCGCCGATAGAACTCCGCCAGGAAAGCATGATAGAGCTCTCCCTTGAACCGGGGATCTATATCTCCGGCCTGGGAAGGCTCTTGCGGCTCCTCGAACCCGAGCACCCGGGAAGCGAAGAACTGGAAGGGACACCCCGCCAGGCATTCCAACGCGGAAGGAGATATCCCTCCGCGCAAAAGGCGCTTGAGAAGGTCCTGGGGAGGCCCCACCACCCCGTCGAGCGGCCCGGGAGCGCCCAAGCGGTTGAGCTCGCGCGCGCGGCCGCGCAGTTCCCGACAACGGTCCGCGTCCATGCCCAGGGCCTTATGGAGCGGCCAGGGATCGAGCCCCGAGAGCACGCAGGCCAGAGAGGCCTCGCGCGGGGTGAGATACGGCTCCAAGCCCCGGGTGCACAAGCGATCCTGCGGCTGGCGCGGCACATGCTCGCAGAGTTCCGACAGGCGCACCCCGCAGGCCCGGCAGAGTTCGGAGAGATAGAGCGAGGGGACCAAGGCGCGGCCTTCCTCGTCGGAGCGCTGGAAAGAGGCATAGAGCCGCTCATGCGCGGAAGAGACCGCCATATGGAAGAGGAGCTTCTCCTCTTCGTGCCCGTCGGCCTTCGCCGAGATCCAGTAGCCTCCCGCGTCCCGCAAAGCCCTGCGGCTGCGGTCGCGCAGGAGCGGGTCCTCCCGGACCGTGCGCGGGAAAAGTCCCTGCTGGAGTCCCAAAAGGAAGAGCGCGCGGAAGGATTCTCCCCGGGCCTCCATGACGTCGAGCGCCCGCACCCCGGCGTTGGCCTGAGAACAGAGCGGAGCCGTTGCGCGGAAAAGGCGCTCCTCCAGCGCCTCCAAGAACTCGGAGAAATCCGCGTCCCGGCCGAGGCGGTCCAGGACCGAGAGGGAGGATATCTCTTCGAGCGCCTGCTCGAATCCGTCGTCCTCCTCCACCCGGAGATTGGCGCGCACGAAGGACTGCGCGTACTCGGCCCACTGCGCCCAAGACCGCCGTCCTTCGGGCCGCAGAGCCTTGCGCCAGGAAACCAAGAGCTCCCATAGCGCGGCCGTCTCCTCCTTGGGCACGAGCAGCGGCTCCGGCGCGCCGGGCCGCAGATCGAAATCCTTGCGGGTCCATTGCGCGAGCCTGCCCTCCCACTGCAGCCAGCCGCGATGGATGCGCAGGCGTTCGACGAGCGCGGGCCAAGACTGTTCGCGGCGGCCCGAGAAGAACACGGAGCCCGTCAGTTCCAGGACGGACAAGGCCGGGAAATCCCTGCGGCCGAGATTCAGTAGCGTCCAGACCGCGCGCGCGCAGGGCCGGCGGAGCAGAGGTTCCTCGGCCGAGAAGTGGAAGGGCACCGCGCAGGAGCCGAAGACCTCGTCGAGCGCCGAGCGATAGGGTTCGAGCGTGCGCGCGGCCACGCCGATCTCGGAGAAGGCGTAGCCTTCCTCCTCCACGAGCCGCAGGATCTCCTTGGCCGCGCGCCAGACCTCTTCCCGGGCGCCGGAAGCCGAAGAGATGCGCAGCGTCCCCTCAGCGATCTTCGCGCTCTTGCCCGGCGCGAAAAGACAGTCGAGCGCGGCCCCAAGCGCGCCGGGCGCTCCTGCACAAGCCTCGCGCGGAGAAGCCCCGGCGCCGTGCAGGCGCGTCTGGAAGAATCGGTCCGCGAAGGAATAGGCGGGATGCCCCTTGAGATACGGATAGAAGAGCCTGACCGGATGTTCCCGGCTCACGGCCTCGAAGAGATCGGCCTGCACGCCGGTCAGGTCGTAGAAGCCGTAGTAAAGCAATGCGCGATAGCGCTTCAGCGCATGGGAATCCGCGGCCAGAGCCGCGGCCCGCCGCGCGAGCGCGGAAGAAGACTCCACTCCCAGGCGAGAGAGTTCCGCCTCCTGGCGCTCTAGAAGCCCCAGCAGAAAAGCCAGCGAGCAGGACTGCTCCGCGTCGTCGATGAGCCCCTCCGGCAGGAGCTCTCGGGCCGAGGGCGCGACTCCCGAATCCGAAAGGTCCTTGATCGTGGAGCGATAGGCCGCGGCCAATCGCCGCGGCCTGCGGGAGGAGCCCTCCGCGCCGAGCAGAGAATCCAAAAGCCGGTCGAAGAGCAGCGGATCGGTGCAGAGCCGCGGCTTGGCGCAGGGCGCGGCAGCCTCCGACGGCTCTCGGCCGGTCTCCGCGTCGATCTCCTGCGCGAGGCTGAAGAAGGTATGGAAGCGGACATTGAGGCGGGCCCGGTCTTGCGCCACGAGGCGCTGGAGCCGGTCGGCCATGGCTCGGGAAGGCGCCACGACCGCGACCGGCGCTAAAGGATCGCTCTTCTGCAGTTCGGCGAGCTCGGCCAAAAAAGCGGGCTCCAAGGCCCGAAAAGCCCCGTAGCGGACCTTCAGCACCGGCCGGACCTCAAGCGGGACTCGAACTCCGAGAAGCGGATGACGCGCGCGCCCTCGCGCACGCAGTCCGAAGCCAGATCATCGTCCTGCGTCACCACCACGCCCGCGCGGCCCTCGCGGGCCAAGAGCCGTACGGCGCCCAGGATCATGTCGTCGGCCGTGCCCGACATGGGGAAGCGCACCGAGATGTTCGAGCAGGAGACTCCCACGGATCGGCGCGGCCCGTCAAAAAATATCTCGACGCTCAAGCGTCCGCCCATCCCCGCGCAAAGCCCGTCGATGAGCCCCACCCACTGCGCGGTGCGCGCCTCCTCCATAGCCGGAAAGCGCGGGTCATACCCCCCGCGCCTAACCGCATTAGAACCATCTACAAGGTAAACTCTCATATAGGTATCGGTGCCTGGCACCAGCATCTGACGCCAGCATCCCTCCCGGTGCCTGGCACCGCCGTTACACCTCCGTTATGATAGCAGGCTGGGCCCGGCTTTGAAAACAATGTGCCCACGACTTTTTAGGTCCAAAGGCCTGAAGGCAGCGGGCCTATCCGGTCCCGCGTGAGCGGGATATAATAGTCCCATGGAAATCATGAGTCGGCCCGATATTCGGCGCAGATACTCCGCAGCATTCCTTTGCCTGACTGCTTTGCTGAGCCTCGGCTGTTCATCCTCTCCTTTGAGGCGGCCTGCCGCGGAAAAAGACCGCCGCTTCAAGATCGTGACGCTCAATATCCGCACGGCCTATGCCGACGACACCGACCGGCCCAAAGGCAACGGCTGGGATGCGCGCAAGGAACGGCTCATGAGCCTGCTGGAGCAAACCCGCGCGCAGATCATCGGCCTGCAGGAACTCAATCCGCAAGCTTCGGAGCTCGGCTCGCGGTTCTCGAAGACGCACGAACTGCGCGCGAGCCCGCCGGATCTGGGAATACTCATCGAAAAAACAGCCTTCTCCATCCAAGACGCGGGCTCGCGCAAGCTCGAAGGCTCCGATCAATGGGGCGACCGATTCTTCCAATGGGTCCGACTGGCTCCCCGCAAAGGCTGCGGCTGCCTCCTGGCGATCAATACGCATTTCTCGACGGACAAGGACTCGCGCTTGGCCAACAGCCGGACCCTGAGCGAATGGCTCAAGGAGCAGGACCCTTCCTGCGGACTCATGATATTCGGAGACCTCAATGAGGCCGAGGGCCCCGTGACGGCGCCCCTGCTCGTCGAGACCGGACCCGGGCAAGCCTGGGAAGCCGCCGCGCCCGGCCAAGGCACGTTCAACGAATTCGCGGGCCCTCCGGGAGGGCGATTAGACGCCTCCCTCAAGCTCGACCACATCCTGATCCGCTCCCCTCAACTGCGCATGCTCGAAAGCAAGGTCCACGACGCGCATCCGGGACAGCCTGCCTACAGCGATCATTACGCCCTGGAAGCCTCCGTGGAGATGGGCCCTTCGCTCTGCGAGAGCCCGCGCCCGGCAGCCGACCGGCAATGATCCGCTGAACCGGCTCCCGCTGTCAGGACTCGGTCACGTCGTTGGGTATCTGATTGAGGCCGTCGCCGGCGTCCTTGGGGAAATGGCGCGCCAATTCCTGCCCGATCTCCCGGACGCACGCCTCGATGCCTTGGGCGTAGCGGCGTTCCTTGAAGTGCGAAAGCAGGACTTCCTTGGCATGTTCCCAAAGCTTCTGGCCCGCCTTGACGTGGATGCCCTCGTCGCCCAGGATCGCGAAGCGATGGTCCAAGTGGGAGATCAGGAGGAGCACGGCGTTGCGGGAATCCGTCTTTTGGAGCCCCAATTCAAGGAATTTCTCCTGCGCAAGCAGAGCGATGTCCGCGGAACCGGCTCGCTCGACGATATGGACGTGGATCTCGCCGGTGGTGCGCCGTTCCTGCTCGCCGATGACTTCGGAGAGCCTCTTTTTTTCCGAGGCGCTCAGAAACGGGCGCGACAGGCGCCGGAAATACCGCGACCAGGCCGCCGGCTGCTTGGCTGATTTACCAGCTTCCACTAGCGCCACCTCCTCCTGAAAAACCGCCGCCGCCGGAGAACCCGCCTCCGCCGTACCCCCCGCCGGAACCGTAACCACGGCCCGAGCCGCCCATCAAGAAGCCGTACATCAGCAGCCGCGCGAGTTCCATGATCAGCTTAAGGAGCAGCAAGAGGAACAACCCGAAGATGACGAAGAATCGGATGGGATAGCGCGAACGCTGCGCGAAGCTCGCCTCTCCTTGCTCCACGATCCGGCTCTCCCCCCCATCGGCTCCATGCTCATGGAAGTACCAAAAGACCAAGAAACCGCCGGCCATGACCAATAGGAACAGACGGAAGACCGTCCGCGCCTGCGCGTCGCGCAGACGCCGGAATTCTTCACGCCGGGAATCGGCCGAGGGCAAGCCTTCGGAGCTCAGCTTGGCGATGAGCGCCCCGACGGCGCTTTCGACCCCGGCGTCGTAATCGCCTTCCTTGAAATGGGGGACCGCCGTCTCCCGCACGAGTTCCGCAGCCTCCAGATCGGTCAAGACCGGCTCCAGCCCGTAGCCCACCTCGACGCGCCAGCGCCGGTCGTTCAAGAAGACGCAGAACAAGACTCCGTCGCTGCGCTTGGCATCGCCGATGCGCCAGCTCTTGAAGAGCCGGTTGGAGTATTCTTCCAGGCTTTCGCCTTCCAGGTCCTTGAAGAGCGCGACCACGAACTGCCGGCCGGTCCGAAGCTCGAACTCGCGCAGAGCCCGGCCGGCTGAGGCTTCCGCCCCCGGAGAGATGACGCCCTCGTTATAGACGTAGGAATCCGGCGGCCGCGGCACGGGCTTGGCCGCGAAAGCAGGAACTGCCGCGAACGCGAATAGAAAGCCGGCCAAGGGTACGCGCAGGAACCTGCGCAGCCGGGATACCCCCGCGTCCAGCTTCAGCGGCATCCGGATATCAGAACTTTACCTGCGGGACTTTCTGGGCCTGCGCCTCGGCTTCGAAATAAGGGCGAGCCTTGAAGTCCGAGAGCCGGGCGACCAGCGCCGTCGGCATGCGGCGGATCGCGGTGTTGTAATCCTGGGCCGCTTCGTTGAAGCTGCGGCGTTCGACGGTAATGCGATTCTCGGTGCCTTCCAGCTGGACCTGGAAATCGCGGAAATTGGCGGTGGCCTTCAGGTCAGGATAGCGCTCCATGACGACCATCAGGCGGCTGAGCGCACCGGAGAGCTGCCCCTGCGCGGCCTCGAACTTCTTGAACTGCTCGGGGTCGTTGAGGATCGACTTGTCGACCGTGAAGCTCCCGACGCGCGAACGCGCATCCACGACCGCGGCCAGCGTGGACTTCTCGAAGTTGGCCGCGCCCTTGACGGCCTCGACGAGATTGGGGATCAGGTCGGTCCGGCGCTGGTAGACGTTCTGGACCTGCGCCCAGGCCGAGTTCACCGCTTCCTGCCGGGACACCAAGCCGTTGTAAGCGCCCATATACCACAGCCCGCAAAGAACCGCGACGCCCAGCAAAGCCCCGATGACGATAAGCGCGGATTTCATAGCCTCTCCTTTGCCGGCCGCTTAAGCGGTCTTCCTTGTCTCCCCGACGCAATGACGGATTCGGCCTTAAGTGACCTGCATTGTGATTAACCTAAATTGCCTCGACGGAGTCAACCCGACGGAAGTCTCGACCTCACCCATTTTTCCTGGCGGAGGCGCGCAGGGGATGCACTCTCCCTTCCCCCGCGCCCCTAGGAACCAGTTCCCCCCAAACCCGCGGCGTGAGCAACTCGGGCAATGGCGGGGCCCCCCTCTACGGGAGCGGAAGAGTGCATCCCCTGCGCGCCTCCCGCTGCTCTTATGGGTGAGTTCGAGTCCGGAGTTAGCGGCTGTTCGTTGAGGAAAGCCTCCATCAAGCCGTTTTCAGCACCCGGGGATACGGAAGTTTCAGCAACGGCTTTCCTTGAGTCCGCTTCACGCGTTAAAACTCGACCTCGCCCTAAGAAACGGCGGGTGGGGCAGAGGAGAAACACCCTCCCGCTCCCGTGAAGGGGGCCCCGCAGCTTGGGGGGAACTTGTTCCCAGGGGCACCGGGGGAAGGGAGGGTGTTTCTCCTCTGCTCCAGGACCCGCCGGAAAAACTGGGTGAGGTCGAGGACCCAGGCCTTTTGTCCGCATCGATTAGGCCTTTTGCCTCTGTGCAAGCTATTTCTACACATCTATACTGTTGTCGATGCGAATCTGGCTGGCATTGCTGTTGACCCTCTCCAGTTGGCAGCCCGCCGCGGCCGCGGCGATAGCCGGGACGACGGTTTCTTGCCCCGTGTCCTCGCCGCTTCCCGCCGCGGTCCTGACCCCGGATGGTCTTCCTGTCGCGGGGACGCCGAACAACTCGCTCGGCAACATCAACAGCCCGTTACCCGTTCTTCTCATCCCGACGCTCTCCAACAACCAGGCGTTGCTGCCTGCCCCTGGCGCGAAGGCCGGAGCGAGAGTCTTCCTCCCTAAGCAGACGGTTGCTGCGACACGAGACCTTTCGTCCTCTCCGAAAAAATTGCCGGCCGTCCGCATTGACGCCTCAGCCCGGTCCGCAAAGGTTCTCCCGGGCAAAGGCTCCTCCGATCTTTCCGCCGCGATCAACGCGTCTGCCGAGCAGACCCAGGCCTCCCCCTCCCCTGAGGAGCAAGCCGACGCGCTGCGCCGGCTCTTCGACGGCTCCTCCCGGATAAAACCCTCCGCCGAGCCGGTCGACGCGGCCGCGCCGACGAAGTCCGCCGAGCTCCCCCTCCTCGATAAGCCGGCGGTCTCACCGGCGCCGCAGCCGCAGGTCCCAAATGCGGCGGTCCAGCGCAAAGCTTTGCGGCCGGCCATGATCGGAACGGCTTTCTACAAGTTCGGGATGGAATCGCTGAGCATCGCCATGCCGCTCATCGTCCTGCATTTTTTCGGCGGCGCGATGTGGATGCTGACGACGGCCGCGGTCTGGGGACTCAGCATGGCCGCGGCCACCATGGGCTCCGGCGGCCTCATCGACCGCATCCCGGTGCAGAAGATCATGAGCGCATCCTTGATCGTCGAGGCCGCCGCGGTCGCCGGCATCATCGGCGTGCTGGTCTTCGGCGCCGCCAATCCCTGGACCATCCTTCCTTTGTACGCCTTGTCCGGCGCCGCGGAAGGGATCGCGGTCACGGCCCAGGATACCTTCCCGGCGCTCCTGCTGGGACATGACGCGGTCAAGCTGAAGAACTTCAACGCCAATGTCTACCTGAGCTACGAGGGCGCCGGGATACTCGCCCCGGTCTTGATCGGCGTCCTCATCGTCATGTTCGGCATCCCCGCCGGGCTTGCCGTCACGCCTCCGGCCTTTCTCCTGTCGGCTTGGGCCTTCTCGCGGCTGAAGATCGACCCCGCGGCAAAAGAGCAGCATCCAACAAGACCCTCCTTATGGCAGTCGGTCAAATCAGGGGTCTCCGAACTCAGGGACGGCGCCCGCATCATGCTGGGCGACAAAGAAAAGCGCTGGCTGGGGATCATGCTGGTGGGGCCCATGCTGCTGCACCGCATCATCAAGCTGATGCTGGCCCCCATATTCGCTAAAACCGTGCTCAATGCGTCGGGTTTTTCGGCCTGGATAGCGGGCATCTCGAACCTGGGCGAACTCATCGGCGCGACGCTGCTCCTGCGTCCGGCCAAGCCGTCGGCGAACTTTAAAAAAGCGTCTCCGCTTCCCTGGATCCGCTTCATGGCCCTCACCACCTTGGGGATATTGGCCTTTGCCTCCAGAACGCTCTGGCCGGTCATGGCGGCGGTCTTCGCCATGGGCCTGAGCTATGCGGCCAACAAAGTCAGCGTGACCTCCTATCTCCAGTCGCGCCTGCCCAATGAATCAGCCGGCAAAGCCATCGCCTTCTTGGACGCAGTGGGACTCGTTGTCCTTATAGCCGTGGGAGCGCTTTTCGGAGTGTTATTCGATCTCCTGCCGGCGACCTGGAGCCTCGTCGCGGCCAGCGCGATCCTATCCGCGCTGGCCGGAGTGTTTTATAAAGCCTACCGCCGCCTGCGCGCAGTATCGGTGCCTGGCACCAGTATCTAACGCCGATATCCCTCCCGGTGCCTGGCACCGACATTTTTTATAGAACTTCTTTCAGCAAGGCTTCAACGACTTTTATGACGTCGCCGGCAGAACTGGTTATCCCACCGCTGTGCTATGGAAGGGACTCAATAATTTTCAGGCAATGGAATGGACTTTTTTGCTGCCGCGAATTGGTTGGCGCTCGTCTTTTTGATGCCCCGATGACCCATATTTTGCAGTAGGCCTTCTGGTCCTCACGCATGCCCAAACGACTCATGCCGAATATGGGTTTGTATGGCAGAATATCAGTATGTGACGTTGGACATTGACTCAACTGGAGAGCGCAAAATTTATGCCGACGACGATAAGGACCCTGGTTGTTCATATCGTAGAGAAATTGGCCGAAAAGCTTGAGGTCAGCCCACACACAATTTACCGCTACATCCGAGAAGGCAAGCTACAAGCGAAACGCTTCGGCAACAAGTATCAGATCGCCCAGCAGGACCTGGAGAAATTTTTCAGCGTTCCGTCCGGCGTCTAAACGGAGAAACCATGGAATCAAGAAAACAACCTCAGTTGCTAGGTCAAAATCTCCCGCTGTTGCTGGCGCTCGCGACGATCCTCATTCTCAATGGAACGATTCATGCTGGTCCGATGACGGAAAACCCCAGTGGGGCTATCAGGAATGCGGGAGTGGATATCGTCTCACCGGCAAACTCGTTCATCAGCCAGCCTCAAATACCCATGTTCGCGCGGAGCGGCATGATTGATTTTCTTGCGGGACGCATCGAACTGCCGCAATTGCAGGAATTGTTGAAGGCGCCCCGCCAGGAAGTAGCCAACCCAGGTGAAATCTCAACCCTTGCCGAACGCCTTAAGCCCGCGCAAGCGGAACGATTGATATCGCTGGTTGGAGCCGTCTCTGCTGCACCTTTTTTCTCTTCTTTGCCTAATACCGATCGTAACGAACTGGTCCAGCGCGGGCAGGCTGTTGTTGACAGTGCCTACGCCGCAGCTCCTTTGAATAAACGCGCTGCGATTCAAGCGCGTATGGTGGAAATGGCCGCAGCCTTAGGACTTTCCGAACGGGAGCAGGCGATCTTGGCCGGACCGCCTGTCGAGACGCTATACTTTGATTCTTTGGCGGGTCGAGCCAGGCAGCATTTTAAGAAATTCTCTTCTGCGAATAAGGTAGTCCATGAGCGCGATCTGAGCTGGGAGGGGCCGTCGTTACCTCGCACACTGAGAGCTGGTTCCCTTGAATTCACGGACCATCTAAAAGCCAGTAACCTTCAGTATTCGCTAGAAGATCAAGGTCGTGATAACCTTGAAGAGATTCTGGGGATGTTCATACAGGTCGGCATTGGGCAAGGTTACCGCCGCTTTATGAATGGGACGAACATCTTACGCGCTCACGCTAGTTTAGCGCAGGCCTTGAGTTTGGCCGAAAGCGGGGATCTTATGGGTGCGGCAGTTCTCTCCGACAAGGCGGCGGGCATAGCCGCGTTGATCGCAAAGGGAGTTAATCCTTCATTGGGAAAGAGCGCTCCCCTTGAAGCCACTTCGCGGGCTAAGATGGATTGGCCTCAAAACGGCCTTCCCGCCCATGATGACCAAATTATCGCCCGGATGGCGGCGCTTCTTCATGAAGCTTATGAGATAGATCTCACTTCTCGGCTTAAAACCGTTTTGATGAAAATCCTGTCCGTCGGGATCGATCAGGGTCAAAGAATAGCTGCAAAAGACTTCAGCGGATCACCTAAATCGCTGATCGAGATTGCGCAGATGCAATCACCGGCTCGTTATACTGATCCAGAGCTAATCAAGCTCACGCGAGACGGCTTCATTCAATCGCTTAAGAGCGCCTTGCATGAATTAAAAGCTGCGCAGCTTGATCAGTATTCTTTCCACGTCCCGAAGACTCCTTGAAGGCTGCCCCTCTGAAAATAGCTGGTGCTCGGGGGAGAAGTTATGGGAGCCGTTAGTAAGAACGGGCCTTCCTCTGGCGCTGCTCCCGGTGCCTGGCACCGCCGTTCCGGCACCAGCATCCAACGCCCGCGAGACGAAGTCTTCCAAATGTCCGGCTGCCGGTCGTTGTACACATTGCAGGCATAGTAAGTCTGAAAATACTCGACATACTATGATAGTTTCGGAATATTAGTTTCCCTGCGCTTAACAATGGGGCGAGGATTCCCGAAACGGGCCCATTGAGGCTTCAACGGCTTTTATGGCGTCGATGGAGGAGCTGGTGATGCCGCCGCTATAACCGGAACCTTCGCCTATCGGATAGAGGTTCCGGATATTCACGGATTGGAAATCCGCGCCTCGCTTGATCCTTACGGGCGAGGATGTCCTCGTCTCCGGGCCCATGAGAACGGCATCCTCGCCCACGAACGCAGGGCACTGGATTTCCCATTCCCTGAAAGCGGAACGGAGCGCTTCAGTAATGAAAGATGGGAACAGAGCGCTCAGGTCCGCGCTGCGCGTTCCCATTTTATAGGAATTACTGATTATCGCGGCGGAAGGCGTGCCGCTTAAAAAATCCCTGAGGTTCTGCGCGGGCGCTTTCCAGTCGCCGCCGCCCGCAACGAACGCTCTCCGCTCGATCTCCTTCTGGAATTCGATCCCGGCCAGAGGGTGGGCTGACCCGTAATCCTCGGTGCGGCAGGTCACGGCTATGGCGGAGTTGGAGAAAGCCGAATCCCTGGCCGAGTAGCTCATGCCGTTGAGCACAAGCCCCCCCTGCTCGGAGGAGGCATTGACGACCTCGCCTCCGGGGCACATGCAGAAAGTGTACGCGCCCCTGCCTGTTTTGCGGTTCGTGGAGTTGAAGGAGTAGGCGGCGGCGCCGATGCCGGGGAAGCCGGCGTACTTCGCGCCGTATCGGAGGAGATTGATGGTCTTGGCCGAATGCTCGACCCTCACGCCCGCCGAGATGGGCTTGGATTCGAGGCTGACGCCTTTTTGATGCAGGAGTGCAAAGGTGTCGCGTGCGGAGTTGCCGATAGCCAAGTAGACGGCACAAGCCGGGTACTGCGCCGAACCGTTTATCACCACGCCCGAAGCCTTGCCCTCCGCTATGAGGAGCTCCGTCATCTTCGAGCCGTAATGGATCTCGCCGCCATGCTCAAGGACATAGTCCCGGATATTGGCGACGATCCTGCGCAGAACGTCGGTGCCCAGATGCGGCTTGCCGACGTACATGATCTCCGGCGGCGCGCCGAATCGGATGAAGGTGCCGAGCGCCTTGCGCGCGTACGCGGAATTGTTGGGCCTTGAGAACAGCTTCCCGTCCGAATAGGCGCCGGCGCCGCCCTCGCCGAACTGGATGTTGGACTCCGTATCCAGCGTCCGGCCGCTGAGCATCCTCCCGACGTCCGCGTGGCGCTCCTCCAGCCTTTTCCCCCTTTCGAATATCAGGGGCTTGAGCCCGTGCGCTATCAGTTCCAGCGCGGCGAACATCCCGGCCGGGCCGAACCCGATGATCACGGGCCGCTGTCCGGCCCGTGCCGCGGCAGTTCGAGGAGAAAGTCTATCCGAAGGCGAAATCTCCTGAGACGAAGCGAGAGAAGACGTTTGCCGCGGGCTGATAGCACTCGCGGCCGGTTTCCCGGCGTATACCGGGAACTTGTCTTTGTTTTCGTGACCATCAGGGACACTGATAACCAGCGAGAGTTCGTAGTAGAACTGTTGAGGATCGCTGAAAACCAGGGATTTGGAAAGTATCCTAACGACCTTGAGCTCGGTCTCAGCGACATCGAGCCGGAGCGCGGCGGCCTTCAAGTATTCTCCCGGCCCGTCGGCCTCGACGGGAACGCGCAAGCCGCCGACAATCAGTTCCATAGCCGCCCGGATTTCTTCATACATCTGCAAGAAGCATAGGCCCGGACGATCCTGGAGGCCGTCAGTCGTCGGTGAGAAGAGGGTCTATGCACGCCGTTCTCTCCGCCCATCCGCGCCATTAATCAAAGCCCGTGCATGATCTGAGGCAAAGTCTTCAGGTGCAGAGGCCGCCCCTCCCATCCGCCGCCGTTGTTTCCCCGGTCAATATTATTGCTGTTAGATGGCGATTCAGTGTTGGTGTTGCTGCTGCCGCTGGAGGGCGCCGCCTTCGGATGGTAGGTATCCTCGTACTGCCGGACAAGGTCTTTGATGTTGCCGTAGCCCGAATTCCGCCCTTCACGCGACTTCATGTACCAAATCAGGTAGTTGACGCACGAGCGGAGGTCGGAGTCATCAGTCTCAGGAAGGAGCGCCGAAAGCTTCCCTGGATTAAGCCGGTCCCAGTACCTCGCGACATCATCCATGCCGTCATTACAGGCTGATTCAAACCAGCCCGGATCGCGGTTCATGCAGGCATTGGTGAGCATCAGTCCGATATTGACCACGGCAGCCTGCTCCGCCGAATTGAAGCTGGTAAACTTATATGGGAACCCGATCTGAGTGTGCGTGCCCCTGCGGCGAAAGACGCCGTTCTCGATATCCGCCACATCGAATCCGCAGGAATCTGCGGAATCCCGGATACCTTGCAGGAATTCATGGCGCGCTTCCATTTTCCGCGCGCCCTCCGCGTTAGCCTCTGCCTGCTTCGCCTCGACCCTATTTCCAAGCGAATTTATCTTGGCCAGGAGTTGCTGCGCGGCCTGTTTCTCCCTATCCTTGCCCGCATCTTCCTGCCGCGCGGAAATCTTGTTCCCGAGTTCACGGGCCCTGGCCAATATCTTCTTCGCGATATCGCGCTCGATGAATTCGCTGGCGACATCTTTCTCCGCTTGCGCATCCAGGGCGCGTATCTCCGCCAGATCGCCAGAAGAGAGCGCAGCCTTCAATGGATACTTGCCTCCTTTATCCAATCCACCGATGCGGACATGCCGACAATCATTGCTCATATCTTCCGGGTTACAACCCATTTTTTTCAAGGCAGCGAACCGTATCTTCAGATCCGCATCCTCTTGTTCCAACCGATGCTGGACGAACTCAAGAGCTGAGTAAAAAGGCCGCGCGGTACCGGCATTGAGGTTGATTTCCTTAAGGCCGAAAATCTCGGCGTATGCTTGGGTCTGCTCATAGGCATCCTTCTCATCCTCCTCCTTGACCATCACATCTCCCTTCCCTGGAGTTATGCTGTTGATGAAGTGAGCATGCTCATGATGGATCGTGGCAGCCAAAAAGCCCATGCCGTGCATGAAGGCATCAGACATGAGGAATGTCGATCCGTCATCGTACTGTTCTGCGTAACGCATTTTTCGCTCTTCTGGCGGATCGATTTCTCGCTTCTGGAATCCTCCGTTATCTAAGTTCTCGCGCACATTATATTCAGGCAAGGGCTCCACATACACAGGAGTGAATTGGACTCTCTGCTTGTATGCGCTAGCCTGCGGATCAACGGCAACCCCGCTTGCCTGGCGATAATCGTCCATCCCATAAGCCTTCATCGCGACATGGGCGGCCTTATTAAATTCGATTTTGATTTCGTCCGAATACCGCTTGACAACCAGTTCCTGCGCCTTCTTTTCGCTGCCGTCATCAAGCTTCTTCAGATAACTGTTCGCGTCAATCCAGTTGTCATGCGCCTTGCGCGCATTGGTGATATATAACTCGTAAATGCGTTCCATCCCCGAATCCGGCTTATGAATAGCCAATGCTGTTTCACAGAGCAAGAAATTGAATACCGGAAGCAGGCAGAACACCTTTCGAATCATGGAACAACCTCGATATCGACCCAGGGTGTTTCCATTCGCAGAATGTCTGCGGGCACAGGCTTTTTATGTTGACGGAATAACTTGGCCAACCGGGAGTAATCATAAACCAATCGCATCTTCGTCTTGCCCGGCACGCTCAAACAATAGGCGGACAGATCAAAAAAGTCCTCCGGGTTGCCTAAGAGCGCCCCTTCGCGAGTCCGTTGCTCGATCATTGCAGGACTTGGCTTGGCGACCAACACGCCCCCAGGCTGAAGCTTATGCAGAACCGGCTCAGGAGCCTTTGGCCGGGGATAGCCCATCTCTTCCAGACGATCATCTAGTTTTTCAGGCGCCACACCTTGCTGGATGAGCTTCATCATCGCAGCACTTCTTTTAGTCAGGGGCGGTCGGTCCCCATTATGAATATGGTCCGGCCATAGTTTTGAATGATCACAGTCAAACGTCCTAAGCACCTGACCAGCCTTCATCACTTCAAAATAAATCCCGTGCTTGAAATCAGCTTGCTCCACCAAATGCTCATAGGAAGGTTCCGTGAACATCCAATCCGCGATCCGCAGTTCCTGCTTGCCGATGTTCTTGAGGCTGATCTGGCAGCCGAGGAACTCCTTGGGCTTGATCTTGGTCTTGTACACCCGCAAAGTCATGGCCAACGGATAAGAGGAAACACTAACCTCGACCTCGGCTTTTGCCGCTGTGGAGACAATGACCGCGCTCTTCTGAGTTTTCATCTGCAAGTCCGGGACTCTGGCCGGAACAGAATCCGCAGCCATGCTGGGCAACGCCCATCCAAGCGTGCAAGTCAAGATAAATATTCCCGCGAAAAATCTATTGGTCATATCTGCCTCAGTAGTGGAGAGTCACAGGCTTTCCGGAAATATTTTGAAGTGCAGCAGCCCTTTTTGTTGAAACTCCGGATCATTCGGAGAGATGAAATCAAATATCTTTTTCACAGACTGAAACAATTCCTTTGTCGTTTCCTCATCTATAGGTTTTACCGGCTCGCCCTCAGGTCTTAGCAGGGCTCCTCCTCTAAAACTTCCACTCCCCGAAGGACCTCGGTTATAGAGGAAAAACATCCTAGGTTTATTAATCGTGATTATGTCTCTGTATGCTGGATTTACGCGGTCAAAATATACATTGATCACCAATTCCCCGAAACATACTTCCGCCCTATGAAAAACTTCTACTGAATTAATTTTTTGAAATCCCGGGACTCCTGAAATCAATTCTCCCTCATTTGCCCGCATCGCATTCATCACTCGATCAAAGTTGTCTTCCTGATAATAGGCCAGCCTGTACGGAGACTCCTGTTGGGAGATGCGCAGGGGGGCTATCTCGCGGCCATCTCCGGCTGAAGGGACATCCAAGGACATCTTTCCCGCATGAGTCCAGGAAAGTTCTGTTGGAAAGTCCTGTGCTCCAAGGAGAGGACAAAAACCTGCATGGGAAAACACGATCACGGCTGACAGGCTCAAAAAAGACGCTCGGCAAGGGATACGCATGGATAGTCTCTCCAAACAAAAGATTCATGAACAACAGATTGATTATAACTCCCTTCCACAATGTCGCACATGAGTACTATGGACCAGAAAACCATTCTTAAAGTCCTAACTTGAGTTGGGACTTTTGGTCCATCGGAACGGTCAGGGGAGGCAAGGGATATGGGCCAATACATCTTATCGCAATAGGAAATCCGGGTTTGTGAGGTATAATATTTCCATGGAATCAGCGGACGTCTACGGACCGATGCAGCCATTCGTCCTCGTAGTCGAGGACGACGCGGACTTGGCCACGATACTGTGCGATTCGCTCCGGCATGCGGGCTACCGCGCGACGCACTGCCAGGACGCGGCCCAGGCCGTGATCCAAGCCCAGAACCTGCGCATGGGCGCCATCCTGCTCGACATCCGCCTCCCCCATTTCGGCTCCGGAATCGACGTCTACCATTGTCTGCGCGGAAATCCGCACATAGACCGCGGCCTGCCCATCCTCTTCATGACCGGGCTGCCGCCCGAGCAGGCCGTGCCGCTCATCCCCGCCGATCCCCGAGTGCGCCTGCTCATCAAGCCCCTGCACTTCGACCACATAACGAAGCATCTTCACGATCTCTGCGGCGAGACGCTCCTGTCCAAGGACGTCGTGCCCCCGAACGAAGTCCGCCTCTCATAAAACGAAAAACAGAACTCCTGGGTCCCGGCTTTCTCCGGGATGACGGACCGACCGACTTCCGCCGGAATGACGAAAAAAACACGGTAGTGCCTGGCACCACCGTGCAAGCTTCTTCAGACATTTCCGCGGCGCATGGGCGGTTCGCACAGCCGCGGGATCAGGCTGCGCGTGCGGCCGTCCTCGAAGCGGACGTCGTGGACCCACTCCAAGCTCCCATCCACGGGCTCGACCTTGCGCCGCAAGACGAGCCCGAGCCCGTAGCGGGGATGCTCCACCTTCTCGCCGGGCTCGAAGACCGGACCCTGGCCGCTGGGCTCTTCTTTTTTCGGCTGAAGAGACTTGAGCCCTGCGGCGGGAAGCTTGGAGCCGTCGACGGCGTGCGCGCGCTCGATCAAGCGCAGGAAGGTCTTGAGCCCGTCGGCATAGGGCGCATCCGCGTCCGCGGACTCGGCGGCCAGGAGCAGGGCCTTGCGCGAGCCCAGGAGGACGGCCTTGGTGCGCGCGCGGCTGACGGCCACGTTCAATCGGTTGGGCTCAAAAAGGAAGCCGGCCAAGCGCGCCAGATACGCGGGCTTGGAACTGGTCAGGGAAAGCACGATCATCTCCCGTTCCTGGCCCTGGAAGCGGTCCACCGTGGAGCAGAGCGTGCGCGTGCCCTCCAGCAGGAAGCGGATGCGGTTGCACTGCGCGCGGTAGGGCGCGATGACGCCGACCTCTTCCTCGGGCACGCCGCAGCGCGCGGCCTCGCGCGCGAGCGCCGCGGCCCATAGGGCCTCCTTCTCGGAAACGGAACGGCAGTCCTGGTGCGGCACGTCCACGAACACGAGCGGCTCATCGGGATCGAGCACGGGCCCGAAGCCGGGACCGGGCGGCGAGGAAAGCCGCAGGGAGCGGCCCGCGGCCTCCTCGGTGGGCTCCAAGCGTCCGCCGTAGAAGAGGTCGCTGACCGTGGAGCAGAGCCCCGCGTTGAGCCGCCGCGTGCGGTCGAGCATGAAGGGCTCCCCGTAGAGGCGCCGGATATTCGACATGACCGACTCCCTCGCGCGGGCATCCCCCCCTTCATCATCCTGCGGCAGCTCGACTACGGGCGGGAGTTGGGCGTCGTCTCCGATGAATACCGTCCGGGCCCCGAGCATGCGCGCGCCGAGCGCGAGCAAAAGCGGAGCTTGTCCGGCCTCGTCGAAGAGCACCACGTCGTAGGGCGGCGTGCGCACGGCCAGATCGGTCGCGGCCTGCACCGCGGCATAGACCGTGGCCCCGGCGATGCAGGGCCGCTTGCGGGCATTCAAGCGCGCGATCGCGCGCACTCCATCGGGAAGGCCCTCGTTGTGGCCGCGCGAGCCGCCGAGCTTGAAGATCCCGTCGGCCAGGAACTCGGAGAGGCCCGGCACGGAGTCCTTCATGCGCCGGCCGACCCAAAGGCACTCGCCCAAGGCATTGTGGATGGCCTGATGCGAGACCGCGGTGATCAAGACTCGCGCGTTCTCCCGGAGCGCCAGATGCAGGGCCAGGCGCGCGAGAAGATGCGTCTTCCCGGTTCCGGGAGGTCCCTGCACCGCGGACCAGTCGCGGGAAGCCCGCGAGCGGTCGAAGGCCTCGCGCATGGAGCCCTCAAGCCCTTCGCGCAGAGGCGATTCCAGGTCTCCGTAGGGCTCCACCGAGGAAGGCTCATCCCCTGCCAGCCAGCGAGAGAGGCCCAGGCGCTCGGCGCAGCGCAGGATCTCGGTCTGCGCTTCGAGCAGGTCGAAGACGTCCTCGTCGATGACCCACTCGTCCTGCATGCAAAGGGCGTCCTCGTCGACGCTGCCGGTCAGCCGGAAGAGATAGCGCTTGCCGTCATAGGAATCCGAGATGAGCTCCAAGCGGCCCACGGCATGCCGGGCATCCCCGCGGCTCAAGCGCAGGCGCGCGCCGGGACGCAGGCGCGAGTCGTTCTTCGCGGCGCTGAAGGAATAGACCGGCCTGCCGTCTTCCTCGATGCGGCCTTCGTAGCGGAGCCCCTGCACCGCCAAGCCCGAGGCCGCGCGCTCCTCCACGGGACGGTCGAAGGCCGCCTCGTGGCTCTCGCGGCGGACCATGTGCTCCCTTTCGGCCAAGGACAGGAGCGCGGCGATCTCCGGAGTCTCCGGGACCCAGGACTGCTGCTCTTGCCCATCCTCCTCTTCGATCAATAGACCTCGAGCAGGGCGAAGTGCAGATACTCCGTCTCGGGCATGCCCAGAAGGATGGGATGGTCCTGAGCTTGCCCGCGCAGGGCGAGCACGCGGCAGGACTTGGCGGCCTTGGCCGCGGCCGAGCGCAGCATGCTCACGAAGTCCTCGCGGCCCACGTGGTGCGAGCAGGTGCTCGTGGCCAGGAGCCCTCCCGAGGAGAGGGCTTTGAGGGCCAGGGAGTTCATCCGCGTATAGGCGCGCAGGGCCGCGGACAGGTTCTTTTTCGAACGCACGAAGCTGGGAGGATCGAGCAGGATGAAGTCCGTCTTCACGGGCTGCACGCCCGAGGCGAAGGATTCGAGCACCTGCTCCGCGTCGCCGTGATCGAACTCGCAGACCGACTCCAGGCCGTTGAGGGCGATGTTCTCCCGCGCGAGCTCCACGGCGGGCATGGAGCTGTCCAAGCCCAGCACCCTCTTGGCGCCGTGGCGCCCCGCGGTGAGGCCGAAGGCCCCGGTGAAGCAGTGCAGATCCAGCACGGTGCGGTCCTTGAAGCGCGGCGCGAGGAAGGAGCGGTTCTCCCGCTGATCGAAATAGAAGCCGGTCTTCTGGCTGCCGCCGCCCAGCGCCGCGGCGTAGCGGATACCGTCCTGAGTGATGACGACCTTCTCCGGGACTTCGCCGCAGGCGACCTTGGTCTCCATGGGCAGGCCCTCCAACGCGCGGGTCGGATGGTCGTTCTTAAGGAAAACGCCCTTGGGCTTAAGCACGGTCTGGAGCGCTTCGAGCACCGCGGGAAGGCTGCGCTCCATGCCCGCGGAAAGGACCTGGAGCACCACATAGTCCTCGTACTTGTCGGCCACCAAGCCCGGCAAGCCGTCGGATTCCCCGAAGCAGAGCCGGAAGGACTGCTCGCCCGGCAGGGCCGCGCGCCGAAAGTCCAGGGCGCGCTGCAGGCGTCCGCGGAAGAACTCCGCGTCGATCTCCTCTTCCCGCCGCGTGAGGAAGCGGAAGGCGATGAGGCTGTGCGGGTTGTAGAAGCCGCGGCCCAGGCGCCGGCCGCCGGAACTCACGAGTTCGGCCACGATCCCGAGCTCGGTCTTGGGAACCTCTTTGAGCTCATTGGAGAACACCCAAAGGTGTCCGCCCATGAGGCGGTCTTCTTCTCTCGGCTTCAAAGTCAGAGTCAACGACATCGTCGGTGCGTCCATATACGCCTCCTGATACGGCACGTCAAACGATTCCTTGCAGTTCGTCTCTTTACGCTTCGTCATTCCGGCTATTCGTCATTCCGGCGGAAGCCGGAATCCAGGGATATCCTGGGCCCCGGGTCAAGCCCGGGGTGACGACACCTCCGTCATTCCGGCGGAAGCCGGAATCCAGCAATCTCCTGGACCCGCCGGGGTGACGACTTTCACAGATGTCGCAGTACCGCGTCGAGACCTTTCCCGTAAGCGTCCAAGTCGAAGCAGGCATCCAGAGCGCGGCGGTCCATGACGCGCCGAAGATCCTCGTCCGCCCAAAGCAGGTCCTTGAAAGGAGTCCGGGTCCGCCACGCTTCGAGCGCACAGCGCTGGACGATGCGGTAGGCGTCCATGCGCCCCAGCCCCTTGCCCACGAGCGCGAGCAGGACCCTCTGGCTGAAGACCAAGCCCAAGGATCGGTCCAAGTTCTCGAGCATGCGCTCGGGATAGACGTTGAGCCCTTCCAGGACGCGCGCGAATCGGTCGAGCATGAAGTCGAGCAGGATCGTGCCGTCTGGAAGAGCCACGCGCTCCACCGAGGAGTGGCTGATGTCTCGCTCGTGCCAGAGCGCGATGTCCTCGTAGAAGGCCGTCTGGTAGGAACGCAGCAGGCGCGCCAAACCGCAGAGGTTCTCGCTGAGGATGGGATTGCGCTTGTGCGGCATGGCCGAGGAGCCCTTCTGGCCCTTGCCGAAGGGCTCTTCAAGCTCCAGGACCTCGGTGCGCTGAAGATGGCGGATCTCGACGGAGAAGCGCTCGATCGCGCACGCCGTCAGCACCAGGGAATGGAAGAAGTCCGCGTGCCGGTCGCGCGGGATGACCTGCGTGGACACGGTCTCGGCAGAGAGCTTGAGCTTGCGGCAGACCGCGGCCTCGATGCTCGGGGGAAGCTGAGTGAACATGCCCACGGCTCCGGAGAGCTTGCCGTAGCAGACGGCCGCGCGCGCAGTTGCAAGACGAGCGCGGCAGCGCCGCAGCTCCGCGTGCCAGCCCGCGAGCTTGAAGCCGAAGGTGATGGGCTCGGCGTGCACGCCGTGCGTGCGTCCCGCCATCCAGCTCAAGCGATGGCGCCGGGCGAGACGGGCCGTCAAAGCGATGACGCGATCCAGGTCTTCCAAAAGGATGTCCGCGGCGTCGCGCAGCTGAAGGGCCAAGGCCGTGTCCAGCACGTCGGAAGAAGTGAGCCCGTAGTGCAGGTAGCGGACGACTGCCGGAGCCTTGCCGCGCAGGCGGTCCGTGACCGCCTCGATCATGGCCACCACGTCGTGGGCGCTCTTCTTCTCCTTGCGCAGGACGTCCGCGGCCAAAGGCTTTTGAAGGGCCGCGCGCAGGGCCTTCATCTGCGAGGCCGGGATGCGCTTTTGGGGAGCCAGGACTTCGAGGAGCGCGGTCTCCACCTCCATCATCCTGCGCAGGCGGGCCTCCGGCTCCCAGAGCGCGGACATCTCCGGACGACTATATCGGTCGATCATGTCAGTGCTCCGACCGGCTGATTAGTGCTGTTTTTGCCGGGCGATTTTTTCCGTCCGGCAAGACGCGAGAAGCGCGCAATGCTGAAGCATTGTAAGCGCCGAGCAACGCAGCCGGCGGGGAAAAGCGCCCGGCCCGCCTATTACGGAAGATTGCAGTAGTCATTGTCATCTCTCCTTTTGTGGCGGGAGGTCCGCTCATGGGCGGCTTCATCGTCGCGCCTCCCTCAGATAGCTCAAGCTATCCTCAGTCGTTGCTCCTCGCATCCACCTCATGTTCGGACCTCAAAAACGGCACTAATCAGCCGGTCGGAGCACTTCCCTCCAAGCGATTGCGCGGGGACGGGCTGAGCAGCAGACAGTCCCTCTTCCTCATCCGAGAACATCCGCCCGGTCGCGAAGAACCCGAGCGCGGCCGCGATCCCCGCGACGGACACGAATCCCCAAGCCCCGCGGCCCCAGCGCTGCTGGAGAAGTCCGCCGGCCAAAGGCCCCACGGCATAGCCCAGATGCTCCATGAGCCCGCAGAAGCCCGCGAAGCGACCCTTCATGCGCTCGGGCGCGAGATTGGCCGAGAGCGTCTGGATCGCCGGAGACACCGTGACCTCGCCCAGGGAGATCACGACCACGGCCGCGGCGAAGGCCGCAAAGCTCCGGCAGGAACCCACCGAAGCGTAGCCCGCGGCATAGAGCAGGCTCCCCGCCACCAAGGAAACGCTCATTCGCGCGCGCCGCATGAGACGCGTCACGGGCCACTGCGCCAGAACCACGACGGCGCCGTTGATGGAGAACAAGAACCCGATGCGCGATTCGCTGATCCCTCCGTAGGCGGAGGCGTACATGGAGAGCGGGGCCACCAGTTGGGCCATGACCGCGGAGATGAGCAGGACGCCGGACGTAAAGAACAAGTAGCGGCGGTCCAAGGCCGGAGAGAGCAGAGCGGGAAGCGAGAACCTCTGCGCCGGGCGCATGAGCGCGCGCTCGGCGCCCAGCATGAAGGGCAGAGCCGCGGAGCATGCGCCGAGCACCGCCGAGGTCGCGATGAAGAGCGCGGGGTAGGAGACGGCGGCCAGCATCCCGCCCAGCGCCGGCCCGGCGGCCCAGCCCACGTTGGAAGCCATGCGCAGAAAGCCGTAGGCTTCCACGCGCCCGGCCGCGGGATGATGATCCGCGATCCAGCTGCGCGCGGCCGGGAAGAAGAAGTTCCCGACGAAGAAGGAGACCGAGTGGATGAGGAATATCATCGACACCGACCAGTCACGGGCCACGGCCAGCGCCAAGCACAGGACCAAGAGAGCGCGCAGAAACAGAGACCCGGCCATCACGCGCTTGCGGCCGTAGACGTCCGAAAGATCCCCCCCCCATGCGAAGCCGGCGGCGGAAATGAGCATGCTCGCGGCCATGAAGGCTCCGGCCTGGGCGGGACCCAAGCCGCGCACGCGGGTCAGGTAGAGCGCGAAGAACGGAAAAGAGAGAGCATGTCCCGCGACCATGACCATCTGGCAGAGAGCCAGCGACCAGAGCGCGCGGTCCGCCGCACGCGAAGGGATATTCATCGTCCGCAGAGGTCCCCGTGGAAGGGATCGAGCGGCGCGGCGCGCTTCATGCCGGAGGAGAGAGCGTCCTCGATATCCATGGCCGACATCTTGCGCAGGGTCATGTTCACGGCGGGCTTGTTGAGATCGTCTGCGATGCGGATCTCCAGGGACGGCCGCCCGTTCTCGTCGACCAAACGGTCGGGCAGCTGGCCGTGCTGCTTGGTCAGGCGCATCATCACGCGGGAGTCGATCTTCTCATGGGCGAAGTCCACGGTGCCGTCCGCGTATCCGACGAACTGCATGCCGTCGGAATGGAGCAGGCGCACGTCCACGACCCCGTCGCGCACCGAGAAGTCTCCGTAATTGCGGTTGAAGTCCAAGGTCTTGGGCGTAGCGGTCTGGAGGCTGAGCACCGCCTTGGCGTTCATCTCATGCATATAGGTGAAAGGCAGGAGCAGGACGTTGAGCACGCGGTGCGCGGCCCGCACATCCTGGACATTGTTCACGCGCCCGGGCCCGAAGCCTATCCGGAATTCCCCGCTCGCACTGCGCAAGCCGCGGCCGATGCCGCGCAGATCGAAGACCAGCTCGAGGCTCTGCGTATCGAAATTCGCGCTGTAGGCCTGGCGCACGCGGATGCGGCCGCGCAGGTCCGGCAAGCGCTTGGGCAGAGAATATTTAAATACCTGCGCCCACGGACGCCGCGACGCCGGACGGCCGATCTCCTCCCGATGCTTCCGGACCGTGCCCATGATATCGTCGTAGAGCTGGTCGACCCGCAAGCGGTCGACCTGGGCGTCGAAGACCAGGGTCTGGGGATCGCGAAGGTTGCGCACGCAGCCCGAAACGCTCGCGTGAGACTCCCTCCAATCGGACTCCAGCTCCTGGATCCGCAGATCGCCCTTGCGGAGTTCCGCCTTCAAACGGAGCCCGGAGAAGACGTTGCCGAGCACGGAATAGCGCCCTCCCTGAAGGGAGAAAGCCAAGACATCCGACTTCGGCTCCCCCTTCAGGCTCAGTTCCTTCCCTTCGAAGGATTGGCTGGAGGAAAGCCGCACGGAGAAATCCGAAAGCCGGAGCGCCAAGGCCCCGATGGTCGGAGAAGAAACGGTCCCCGAGATGCCGAAGCTGCCGCTCAAGCCCCCCCGCAAAGACCGCTCGGCCCAAGGCGTCCAGCATGCAGCCAGCTGCGCCAGATCGAGCCCCTGGGAAGAGACCGAAGCGCGGATGCGGCGCTTGCCCGAGGCGGAGAGTTCCGAGGAGCCTTGCGCGCGCGCGCGCATGCCGCCCGACTCCGCCTCGGCCTGCTCGATCCTCCAAGCGCGGCCCGTCCAACCCGCGCCCGCGCCCTCGGCATGGACCTTGAAGCGGAAGGTCCCGGGAGGGATATCGATCCCTCCTGGAGCGGCGAAGAAAGAGGAGAGCAGTTCCGAAGTGACGCGCGGCGTCTGGACCTTCAGGTCCACCCGCGGAGAATCCAAATCCCTCAGCGACCCGGAGAGTTCCAGGACCTGGGCGCCCATCCTCACGCGCAGGCGCTTGGCCGCGACATACGCCTCGGTCCGGCGCAGCCCGGCCAGGGAGACCACGCCCGAAAGGTCGAAGTCCGCGTTCATCGCGCGGCCGGCCACGACGTTCTCGCTGCGGAACCCCAGCTCCACGGGGAAGGGCCGCTCCATTCCGAAGCCGTCGACGGAAGCATGCAGGCCGCTGAGGGCGAAGGAGGAGCCGCGGGAACGGTCCTCCACGCGCAAAGAGCCTTTCTCGATGCGGATCTCATCGGCGGACTGAAGCGGCGGAAGCGAGGAGACTCCCGAGTCGGCTTCCCCTCGCCGCAAAAGGCCCGCCGTGTTCCAAACGCCGTCCTCCCGCCTGACGATCGTGATGCGCGGAGCCGTCAGCCGCACGGAATCGAGCTCGATGCGCCCGCGCAGGAGCGCGATCCACTTGTAGCGGATGATGAGCGCCTCGCTGAAGAGGAATTCCCCGGCCCCGGGATCGTAAGAATCACGCACCTCCAGATCGTCGACTCGTATGCCTTGATGCAGGACCAGGGATACGCGCCGCACGCGCACCGGCCGCTGGAAGGTGCGCTCCAGCTGGGAGACGATCACGGACTCCAGACGCGCGGGAGTGAGGTAGCGCTCGAGGGCCAGGAAAGCGCAGACCGCCGCCGCCATCGACAGGAGTATCCCCCAGCCGATGATGCGAAGGAGGATTCTTCCTAAACGCAGGCTCTTTCGCGCGCGCATACGAATACTATTGTATCTATTACGAAAGCCGCGTGCAGTAAATCACGACTGCGCACAGCAATTCCGCAAGCGACAGCGGAATTGCTGGACTGCGCGTCGAGATCGGGGTCGCCGCTCAGAAAGGAACGTCCGGATGGGAATATTATTTCGGTTCGAGGTAAAGATCTTTATGCCACACGCCGTGCGGAACCCATTTGTAGCCGTTGGATGTGTCTCGGTCGGATCCGCCTGAGAAGGATTGTTCCTCTTTTTTCTTCTCCATCCGGTAGAGCATGCTTTTGTAGCGGCTCTGCAGTTCCTCGTCCAACTTCCTGGCACGATAGGCGAGCACGACCTTGCGAATGACCTCAAAATCCTCGGGAGGGTCTTCTAAGGCGAGTATCGCGTGCAGTTCAGGCAGGCCGTTGTGCCCGTCGCCGACGAAAAACATAGTGTCATGGAACAGATCTTCCGACCAATCCCGCCGGATGATCGGGAGTGCGTCGTTGCAGGCAGGGCCGCGGTCATAGCCTGATGCGAATGCCGCGGTCCTGAAGCTCGCGTCCGCCATCAGGAACTGGGCTTTAGCCCATGCAAGAGATATTCTTCCCGTCTCGGGCTGGACGAAATAGAAAGCAATCCTGCGCGGGATGTCGTCGGATATCGACGCGTGCGCGCCGCGGCGCGCAAAGGAGAGCTGGATGCCGTCTTGGTTCACCCACATCCCAGGATTGACGAACCCGCATTTCTCGGCCTCCTGGAACAACTGGGAGTACACAGGGCCGTTGATGGTCCTGTAGACGCGGTCAACATCCGCGGTATTCGGACCGTACTCCGCGGAGATTTTCAGCTGCCTGCGCCAAGCAGTCCAAAGTTCCTGCGCATTCTGGAGTTCCTGGCGGCGGCTGCGCTCGGCTTCAGTACGGGCTTCTTCTTGTTTGCGGAGTTCCTCTTGCCGCTCCTGCTCGATGCGGCGCTGCTCGCGGTCCGCCTCGATGCTCGCCTTGAGTTCGCGGGCCTTGGAGAGCTCCGCATTGGCCTGAGACACCGCGTTCTGCCAAAGCTCGTCCTTCTTCCTCGCGAGCAAGGATTCTTGTTCCTTCTGCATGGAGATCCAGGGTTTGGCGAGCAGTTTCTCCTGCGCCAGGAACCCGTGGTACGCATCCTTGTCATGCCCCCCCTTATAGATTGAGGAGTCCAACTGAAGGACTTTGAATCCATCCTCCTTCGCCGCAACGATTGGAGCACGGACTCCTTTGCGGGCGGCCCAGAGCTTCTCCACGTCGGATATCTGCGCAGGCAGGGGGACCACAAGTTCGGCCAGGGCGAGAGCTGTCTTTGCGTTCATCCAGCCGTTCTGCGAGTATGCGGCGAGGTCCTTGGTGAGCTCGGAACTGCGTCGCAGAGTCTCTCCGCCCAACTGCACCGCGTCGCGAGAGGAGCGAACAAAGATCACCTCGCTGCCCGTGTATTGATTGAGCAGACGCCACTTCTCTAGGTCGCGCTCGGGCACGCCGATGACGACCAGTCTTTTGGGCGGGAGGAGATCGCCGTTCAAGATCGCGTTGTAGACCACCTCCGAGCCCCAACTGTGTGCGTAGATCTCGTCGATCTTCTTCCCCTTCAACTCCGCGACGACCTCTTTCCCGCGCTCTGTGAGAACAGGGCTTCGCATTTCCTGGAGAGCATTTCTCCCATCCCGAGTCAAATCCTGTGTATCATCAAACCAATCGGCTTGTTCTTCTGTCGTTCTTGCGGCTCTGTGCGATGCAAAAAAATATTTTTGAAAATAAGATGCCCACTTGCCTTCGTTCTTCGTGCCAACGCCAGTAAATTCGACGCGATGTAGATCATAGACGGGATTCCCCTCTTGCTCGAGAGCTTCTTTCGCTGAGGCGTCCATGTCGACATCCGCCATGTTCTCTTGTGCGAGTTGTTCCGGCGTTTTCTTGAGTGTTGCGTCTAGCTGGTCCTCATCAACCCTCTCCGGTGCTTGTCCATCGTTCAAGGCTATTTCGTTAGGCGTCGGAGAACCGTCTCCGACAGATGGCAGCACACCTGGGAGCAGGGCCTTCCATGCGGATTCCTGCGCAGAAGCAGGGACAGCAAGCAATAGCAGAGCTAGGAAAATCCTACTCATGCGCCCCCCTGTTGTCCAACTGCCTTTGGAGCATCCGTTTCATGCGTCAAACCGAAGCAAAACCCAAAGAGTATCCCAATGACGAACAAGCATTGTGCGTGAAATACGACAGTATCAAGGAGCCCATTCCGTTCAATGCTTCTGGCAACGGAACCAAAGCGTGCCCAAGCCGTTATGAAAACGCCAAAGAATATAGCCGGAGGAATCGCCCACACAACCACTCGCCATAAACGCGTCCCCCCCATCTTTTTTGAAATAGCCCAGCTGATCAATGGCGCAAGGATGACAAGCGGCACCGCAGGGACTTGCATCCATAAAGGCTTGCCCAACAACCAGAATGTAACGGCAGTTGCCCAGGCATACAGCCCCGCGACGTGTGCGTATGCGAATATGGCCGCCGCGCACCAGCGCGCTCGCGGCTTGCGGAACAGAAGTAGGAGCAGGCATATACCGCAGAGGATTCCCTCCAGGCTCCACATGAAACCGTCTTTGAAGAACGCGAACATATCCTGCTTGACGAGGAATTTCTTGGAGCGCGCTTCATGCCTCTTGAGGCTGTCGAGGACCGCCTGTGCCGCAGACGTGTATGCTATATCTCCGGGAATGGGGGCGATGCCCATGATGAAGATGTTGCGATCCGATTGGGAGTAAAGCTCCATTAGTTGATACGGCTTAGTAGTGTTCACGCGGAACGCGCCCAATGTCGGCCAATCCTGTTCGTCTATCAACGTATACTCGACGCCTTTCTTTTTCAAATCTCGCTCTTCGGACCTGCGCTGCATCGCAAGGGTTTCGAATTTCTTCCCTGAGCGCTTAGGAATGACCAAGATGTCCATCAATCGTTTCGATGCGAAATTGGACTCGACCTGGAACTCTTCGTTCGATACTTCCGGTCCGTTCTTCGGAAAAAACTGGAGTACCTCTACCCCATCATCGGCGATGCCCGCGCGCAAATTCCACTCCGCAGGGTAGGAAAGGACCTCCCCATATTGCCCCACGAAAACGGACTCCCCACTGCTCTCGGATTTTGTCGCGGGGGCAGGAAGCGCCTGCGCGGAGGAAATGGCTCCGGCCTGAAAAAGGAATAAAATCGCGGCGGAAATGGCCTTCATCTGTAGTCCCCCGATAATATAGGTCGTGTTTCCACTTCAGTCATAGGATGGGACGATGTCCCATTGGTTGATCGCGCCATTCCACCGGAGATCATATTTTTGTCCACGGACATCGCCGAGGAATATCCGGAAGTCCGAGCTTGTGGGAGACTCGAGGAACGCCATCAGTTCCGGGCGGAGATCATGAGCCTTATTTCCCTGATAGGCATCAATATTCTCAAGGACATCGGCGCTCCAAAAAAGGAGAGAATGTTTTTCTGCAGATTCCGCGGACTGGTAGAATTTCTCTCCATTGATCCATACGATGTCGGCCAGGTCCCGGATCTTTTGCGCGCGCTGCCGGTAGAGATTATGCAAAGTGATTTCCGTGTTCCCGAATCCATATTCGGGAGTATTGCCGGGGCGATCGGGTTCCGCTCCGCGGAGGCCGACGACCGTGTCGTACTCGCCGCTCTGCTCGATCGAGTCGACAAAATCCAGGACATATCTCCATCCATCAGGGTTGTCATCATTGAGCAGAAAGGGATCCGATCCATCCCGAGAGTACAAGGGAAACCGCCTTCCGTGGATGTCGTTCGGATTGGAGATATCATAAATCCCTATTTCTTCATAAAGACCCATGGAAGAGTTCGGACTGTTCTTTCTAGTCCGCAGAGTGACGGCGATCTTCCGTCCGTTAATGAACACGACATTGTAGTCCCCCCACGCGCCGAACAGGTCGCGCGTGGTATATGCGGGCCCGGAAGATGCCGAGTAGGATGTCCGCAAAAACGGGCTCGCCGAAATCCCTCCCGCGAGGACAGGATGCAGTTCCGACCGTGAATCGAGGGCAATACTCTCCAGAGGGAAAGACTGCTTTTCCTGCGCATGTGCGGTATTCCCCGCAAAGAGAAGAGTCCCTGCGACGAGTAGGATCAATGCGCGCATATTATCTCCACAGTTTGTTCGTTGTCGATTCGTTTAGGAGTCTTGAATGATTTTATTTTAAAATCAGCCTGATGGGAATGAGACCAAGGGCCTAGGAAAACCCTCGCAGGGGGCCTAAGCATCGATGGGCCCTTTGGGTGCGGACTATCCGCTTACCGACTTATCCAGGACAAGGAAGAAGCCAACCAGCCCCACGAGCGCAGGAAGCTCGCGCTCAGATCCACTTGCCTCGGGAAGAGGCACTTGAACGCCGCGAGCAGGACCAGGGCGTTGAGCAGGAGGATGAGCGCCAAGGAAAGGAGGGTCCCCGCCTCGTCGAGGTCCGACTGCCGCGCGCTCCACAAGGACTCCGCGGTGTGCAGGAGATGGAAGCTCAGCGCCGCGCCCATGGCCGCGAGGAACAATTCCCGCGCATGCGCGGATGCGCCGGACCACGAGGAGAATCGGTAGGCCGCGGCCACGGCCAAGGCATAGAGCGGGACCCAATACGGGGCCAGGGCGATGAAGAGATTGGAATGCGAGAGGTCCACGCGGCCGCTCTCGCGCCCCACCGAGAAGGAGAAGACCTTCCCGCCGATCATCCATGCGGCCAAGGCGTGCGTGGACTCATGCGCGAACACGTAGATGGGGCGAAGGCGCAGGAGCGCGCAGGCATAGAGCAGGGCGTACGCGCCGGACCCGGCCAGGAACCAGAGCGCCGCGCGCGGCCGGGCGGCCAATCGGGCCAGGACATCCGCGCACGCGAGGACGAAGACGGCCGCCGCGGGAAGGAGCGCGAGTCCCGTCAGGTTCTGAACACAGCGCGCGCAGGAACGGCTAAGAGTTCTTAACACGATGCTATGGATGATCCGCCGGGCCGATGTCGGAGCGAGACAAGGACATCCCTATTCCAACAGCGTGTCTTCGAAGGGGATCTTCTTGGCGCGAAGCTCGGCCTTCCAAAGCTCCAGGGCTTCGGGCATCCGCGCGCGGGCGCGCAGGACCCAGCGGCTCTGAGGAGGAGAGAAGAGCTCTCCGGCCGTCTTGTACCAATGGTAGGCGTACTTCAGGGAACTCTCGGAGACGGCCTCGCCGCAGCGGAAGCGCTCGAGCTCGAGGCGCTGCCCGTGCTCCGCCTCGCTCATGCGGCCTGCGGCCTTCTCCGCGTCCAGCCGGGCTTTCTCGCGGGAGAACTCGGCTTCATAATGCGTTTTCTTGAGCTCGGGATGAGCATGCCACTGCATGTACTTCTCGCCTTCCAGGAACGCGGAGCGCGCGCGGAGCACGAGGTCCGCATAGACCATCCCATAAACGCAGACGCCGAGGAAAACGGATATCGCGAGGATGCGGCGAGCCTTCATCGCAAGACCTCGCGCCGGCTCCTATCCATCACCAATCGCTGGAGAGCGGCCCTCTATCCGGCCGCCGATCGAGCTCCGGAGGCCGCGTGCCCATAAGGCGGTGCAGGATCGCGGCCAAGGACGCGGGCCTGACCGGCTTCTCGATGAACTCGCGGACATTGGATTCATTGCGGACCATGTCCACGGTCTGGCGGTCGATGCGCCGGCCCGTGATGATCACGATGGGGATGTTGCGCGTGTCGCCTGCCTGCAGATGCTTGAGGACCTCGAAGCCTCCCAGGCCGGGAAGCATGAAGTCGAGGATGATGGAGTCGGGCAGAAGGGCCTCGGCCTTGCGGATGGCCGCCTGCCCGTCTTCCGCGCGCTCATAGCGGAAGCCTTCCCGCTTGACGATATGCTCGAGGAGATCCAGGACCGTATCATCGTCGTCGACGAGCAGGACGAGCTTTTCCTTGGGATCTCCCAAGCCCTGCGACGGCGTCTGCGCATTTTGGTCTGTCATGATTAGTTTACCGTCAGGAAGTCTAACACTTCCCCCCCTCGCCCGGCAAATCGCCCTCAGCAGCCCTGAACCTCAGGAAAGGAGAGCGTTCCTCATCGCCTCCGGTTCCACTCGTCGGAGCAGTAGCGCTCCACGCGCAGACGATCCGCGGCGGCGGCCGCGGCAGGCGGCCAGGGCCTCGGCTCGAAAAGTATCCCCCACTTGAGGGAAAGCCCTTCTTCCACGGCCTGTCCCAGACGCTCCATGGACGCGCCCAGCCCCTCGGGACGCAGGGAACCCTGATAAAGCCCGACGCCCTTCCTCCTGCGCAGAGCCCCGCCCAAGATCTTGACTCCGCTTTCGTCCACGAGATCCATGGGCTCGGCGCGGGAGAAGCACTCGCGCGCGATCCCCGCCGCCGCCTGAGCGCCGGCGCCGGTCCAGATCAGGGACTGCACTCCAGCCCCGCGCAGGCCCATGAGCACGGCCTCATGGATATCCCGATAGATGCGCATGGGCGAGAAAAGCCGCGTCCACGGGAAGATGAAGGAGAAAGTAAGGTCGCCGTCGTGGAAGACCACTCCGCCGCCGGTGGGCCGGCGCACGATGGGAAAAGTCACGGCTTCATAGCGGCGCCGCACGCCGGCCTCGGCCTCGGACCAGGCCTGGGAATAGCCGAAGGTCGCCGCATGAGGAGAAGCGCCGGCCCAGCGATAGATGCGCAGGACGCAGCGACCATGCCCCGCGGCCTGCTCCAAAGCGACATCGTCGGCGGCCATCTGGCCGGCCGCATCCATGGGCGGCAATTCCAGACGATCGGCTCGCATGGGCGTTCTGTTTTCGGAGGAAGGGACGGCCGGACCCGCCGCCGCGCTTGCGCGGACGGCGGCGGGTCCTGAGCCGTTCAGTGAGCGGCCGTCTTCAGGAACTCCTGGTACGCCGCGAAATCCATCAAGGAGGACATCTCCTTCTCGTCGGCGGGGGCGAGCTTGAAGAACCAGCCCTTCTCGTGAGGGGACAAATTGACCACCGCGGGGTTGGAAGAGACCTCCGCATTGACCGCGACGACCTCGCCGGAAACGGGCGCATAGAAGTCGAAGGCCGCTTTCACGGACTCGACGGAGGCCACGGACTCGCCCTTCTTGACCTTGCGTCCGACCTTCGGCAGGTCCACGAACACGACGTCCGTGATCTCCTTCTGCGCGTGGTCGGAGAGGCCGACGACGACCTGGCCGCCCTCGAGAGCGGCCCACTCGTGCGACTGCAGGTAACGGCAGGATTCGGGTTTTGCCATAGGGTCTCCTGATCAGCGTTTATAGAACGGCATCTGGGCGATCTCCGCGTTGAAGCTCCGCCCCTGCATCTCGACGACGACCTTCGTGCCCGGCGCCAGGTCCGGCTTGGACATGTAGCCCACGCCGATGCCCGCCTGAAGAGTCGGAGAGAAGGTGGCGCTCGACAAGACGCCCAGCTTCTCCGTGCCGAGCAGCACCGCGGCGCCGGACCGGGGCACGCCCCGCTCGGTCAGCCGCAGGCCGAGCAGCTTGCGCCGCACGCCCTCGCGCTTCTGCTTCTCGAGCACGGCCTTGCCGTTGAAGGCCGGCTTTCCGAGCTTGACCACCCAGCCGTAATTGGCCTCGTAGGTGGTGTGCTCCTCGTCGACGTCGCTGCCGTAGAGCAGGTAGCCGGCTTCCAGGCGCAAGGTGTCGCGACATCCCAGCCCGCAGGGCATGATGCCGTAAGAAGCGCCGTTGGCGATAAGGGTCTGCCAAGCGCGCGGAGCGGCCTCGTTGGGCAAGATGAGCTCGAAGCCGTCCTCGCCCGTGTAGCCGGTGCGCGTGACCAGCCCGTTTCCTCCTTCGAACTCCATCTCCAAGGCGCCGAAGCGCTTGAGCCCGACCGCCTTCGGGATGATCCCGGAGAGGATCTTCTCGGCCTGCGGCCCTTGGATCGCGATCATGCTGAAGCGCTCGCTCAAGTTCTCGAGGCGCACGTCCATGCCCGCGGCCTGCGATTTGAGCCAGGCGAAATCCTTGTCCACGGTGGAGGCGTTGACCACGAGGAACCAGCGCTGCGCTCCGAGCCGGGAGAAGATGAGATCGTCGATGACACCGGCCTTGTCATTGAGCAGATGAGAGTAGAGCGCGTCCCCGTCCTTCATGCGGGAGGCGTCGTTGGCATTGACCTTCTGGAGGAAAGCCAGAGAGTCCGGCCCGGTAAGTTCGACCTGTCCCATGTGGGAAACGTCGAAGAGTCCGCAAGCCTTGCGGACCGCATGGTGTTCCTGCAGGATGCTCGCGAACTGCACGGGCAGCTCCCAGCCGTGGAAATCCACCATGCGTCCGCCCGCGGCCCGCTGGACCGCGTTCAAAGACGTTCGTCGAAGAGTAGTCGTTGTACTCATGCCATAGCTATACCAAAATCCGCGCACCTTCTTCCAGAGTCCTTCGGATCCTTCTTAAGGAAAATATAAGCTTAGTAAGACTTGCGGAAAAAAGAGTTATCCGCAATACTTAGGAAGGCTTGGCGCACGGAACCGGGCAAAGCGCAAGGAATGCAGGACACGGCGAGGAAAGACCATGGGCACATTCTCTTCCGATAAAAGCACCAATGAACTCGGAGCGCGCGTCGAGGAACTGGGCGTCAAGACGATCTTCGACCGGTTCCTGGACTGCCAGCCCGAGTGCCCGGTCGGCGCCCTGCGCCTATGCTGCAGGTTCTGCTCCATGGGCCCCTGCCTGATGACCAAGAACCGCGAGCGCTCGGTCTGCGGGGTGGACAAGCACACGGTCGTGGCCTGGAACTATGCCCGCAACATCGCAGCCGGCGTGTGCCAGCATGCCTGGCATGCCTACTACTATCTGGATTTCTTAAAGCAGGTCTTGGATGGGAAGACTCAGTTCCAACTCAAAGGAGAGGACTTCGCGCAGAAAGAAGCCAAACGCCTGGGCGTCGACGGAGGATCGCCCCAGGAGAACCTGCGTGCGCTGCTCTCCCTCTACTGCCTGGAGCTCATGGGCTCCCCGGACCTGCCCAAGTCCTCGCGCATCCTGGACAACATGGCGCCCAAGTCGCTGCGCGACCTCTGGAAGAAGCATGAGGTCTATCCCGACGCGCCCATGATCGAGATCATCAAGACCATCAACCGCACGGGCCTGGGCGTGGAGACCGACCCGCTCCAGATCTGCCTGCAGACCGTGCGCCTGGGCATCGGGGACTTGGTCAATGAGTACATCGTAGCCTCCGTGCATCACGTCATCCACGGCCCGTTCCAAAACAAGGAGAGCTCCGCCAACTTCGGCGCCTTGGATAAGGATAAGGTCAACATCGTGCTCCAGGGCCATATCCCGGTCATGCCCTCGGTGATCGCGGAGCTGGCGTCCGACAAGGAGCTCATCGCCTATGCGCTCTCCAAGGGCGCCAAGGGCATCAATGTGCTGGGCGTCTGCTGCACGGGCAACGAACTCTTCGCCCGATACGGCGTCCCCATGCTCGGGAACTTCTCCCAGCAGGAGCTCGTCATCGCCACCGGCGCCGTGGACGCTTACGTGGTCGAGCAGCAGTGCGTGATGCCCACCCTGGCGCACATGGCCGAGCACTTCCACACGCTCATCATCGCCACGGACCCGCAGGCCAGCATGCCCGGAGCCGAGAGGATGACGGTGAACTTCGCGAGCGCCTATGACCAGGGCCGCGCCATCATGAAGCGCGCCATCGATAACTTCTCGCGCCGCGATCCCGCCGAGGTCCACATCCCCGCGGTCAAGCACAAGGCCGGAGGAAGCTTCGACACCGAGAGCTTCCTGCGCCACATCGGCGGGCTGGGGACGATCGTCTCGGCCGTGGCCGAGGGCAAGATCAAGGGCATCGCCGTGCTGGGCGCCTGCACCAATCCGAGAATCAAGCACAACTTCGGAATCCTCACCATCACCCAGGAGCTCATCAAAAACGACATCCTCGTGCTCGCCACGGGCTGCGCGGCGCCCGGGCTGGCCTGCGGAGGCATGATGGACGCCTCGGCCCTGGATTCCATGGGGGTGGGCGCGGGCCTCAAGGAATTCTGCAAGAAGTACGGCATCCCGCCCGTGCTCATGTTCGGGTCCTGCGTCTACAACGCGAATCTCTTCGCCATGGCCGCGGACCTGGCCAAGGTCCTGGGCTGCGAGATGAGCGACCTGCCCTTGGCCACCTCGGCTCCGGAATGGATGAACGAAAAGCTCTTCCCCATCGCCACCTATATGCTGGCGGCCGGGACCCTGGTGCACCTGGGCCCGCCGCCGCCGGTCATGGGCAGCGACAAGGTGGTCTCCATCTTCACCACGGGGCTGGAAGAGCTCTTCAAGGGCACGCTCTACATCGAGCCGGACCCGGTCAAGGCCGGAGCCGAGATCGTGCGCCGGCTCGCCGAGAAGCGGCAAGCCCTGCTGTCCAAAAAAAGCGCATGAAGATCGCCATCGCCGGCAAAGGCGGAGTCGGCAAGACCACGCTCTGCGCCTTGCTGGCGCGCAGCTTCGCAGACGACGGAGAGAAGGTCCTGCTCGTGGACGCGGACCCGGACTCGGACCTGGCGCTCGCCATCGGCATGCCCAAAGAACTCCGCGACAAGATCATCCCCATCTCCCAGCGGCCGGAGCTCATCGAGGAGCGAACGGGCGTGCGGCCCGGCACCGTGGGCGGGGTCTACAAGCTCAACCCAAAGGTAGACGACATCGCAGAGCGCTATGCGGTGCGCTACGACGGGCTCGACCTGCTGACCTTGGGCGACATCAAGCCCGCGGGCGCAGGCTGCTACTGCGCGGAAGGCACGCTGCTCAAGGCCCTCCTGCGGCATCTGGTGCTCGACTCCAAGGAGCAGCTCATCCTGGACATGGAGGCCGGCATCGAGCACATGACGCGCGGCTCCTCGGGCGGAGTGGACCTCCTGCTCATCGTGACCGAACCCGGGAGCATGAGCTTGAAGACCGCCGCCACCCTGCACTCGCTGGCCTCGCAGATCGGGATCAAGCGGATCTTCGCGGTCGGCAGCAAGGTGCGCGATGAACGCGGCCGCAGATTCATCGAAGAGTCCCTGCCCGGACTTCCCCTCTTGGGCGCCCTGTCGTTCAATGCCGATATCCTCGACGCGGATCAGCGCCGGGAACCCGTGACCAGGCTCGCCTCCCCCCGCCTGCGCGAGGAGCTGCGCGGACTCCGGCGCAGGATCGCGGAAGAAACCGCCGTCCCTTTGGAAGGCTCCAAAAAATGACGCCCAGCGGCCAAGACCTCGACCCGACGGTCGGAGCTCGCTTCGCCGGCACGCTCACCACCCTGGAGGCGCAGGACGCGATCCTGGACCTGCTCATGGAGCGGCTCTCCCCGGATGTCTGCGCCCTGCTCTGGGCCGAGGAGGGCGATTTCCGCTGCAAAGCCTGCCGCGGACTCGGCGGCCGGGAAGAGCAGCTTCTGCTGGAACGCAGCTTCCCGCGAGACAATCACTGCCTTCAAGAACTGCTCAAGAACAAGACGACTCTTCTGCTCAACGACGCCCGCTCCTGCCCGGAACTCCAGGAACTGGCCCCCCTGGGGACACTCTCCTCTTTCTACGCATTCCCCATCGCGATCGGGAAGCTCGTCAAAGGCATCCTGCTGGCTGGACATTCGAGCCCGCACGTACTCTGCGAGGAAGAAGCCAGGGCCGGACGATCCATCGTCCATTACGGCTCACTGGCCCTGCGCCGCGGCAACCGCTACGACCGGATCGAGACCGACCGCGACCATCTCCAGGAGCTGCGCCAGAAGCTCGTGGAAGTGCAAAGCGACATGTTCCGCGAGAAGCAGGAGCTGGAGATCCTGAACCAGAAGCTGGAATCCTCCCGCTCGGAATTGAGCCAGATCTACAACCACTCGCCCAGCGCCATGCGCGTCATCGACAAGGAGTTCAACGTCCTGACCTGCAACGACGGCATGCGCGCGCTCTGCGGCCAAGACGCCTCGTCCGCCGATGCGCGCAAGTGCTTCGAGCAGATGCACGGAACGCTTTGCGGCACGGAGCACTGCACCCTTCGCCAGATCCTCTGCGGCAAGCTGACCGTGGACGCGGAGGTGGAAAAAGACCGCAAGGATGGGACCCTCGTGCCCTGCCGCGTCATGGCCTCTCCCTTCACGAACGCGCGAGGAGAGATCATCGGCGTCATCGAAGTGATCACGGACCTCACCGAGACCAAGCGCCTCATGAAGAGAGAGAGAGAGCTGGTCATTCAGGCCGCCTCGGAACAGGCCCGGGTCCAGACCTTGGAGGAGACGCGCGGCGAGCTGGAGCAGCACATCGCCGAGCGCACCGCCGAACTCCAGGCCGCCAGGGACCACCTCATCCAATCCGAGAAGCTCTCAGCCATGGGACAGCTCGCCGCGGGCATCGCCCACGAGCTCAACAACCCCATGGGCGTGATCCTGGGATTCGCGCAGGCGCTCATCAAGCACCGCGGAGACGATTCTTTCCTCTCCACCCCTTTGAGGTCCATCGAACGGGAAGCCCTGCGCTGCAAGACCTTGATCCAGAACCTGCTCGTCTTCTCCCGCGTGGGCCGGCCGGAACAGCGCGAGCCCCTGGACATCAACGTGTGCGTGGAAGGCGCGTTGTCCCTGGTCACGGCGCAGAGCAGCATCAAGGAGATGCTCCTCGTCAAGGAATGCGCCGCGGGTCTGCCGAAACTCCTGCTCAACAACACGCAGATCCAGCAGGTCGTCATCAATCTCTGCAACAACGCCCTCGACGCCATGCACAGAGGCGGGACCTTGGCCGTGAAGACCCGCCTGGAGAAAAAACACTCCTCCGACTACGTGGTCCTGGAGGTCTCGGACACGGGCTCCGGCATCCCGGAAGAACTGCGCAAGAAGATCTTCGACCCGTTCTTCACCACCAAGCCCGTGGGCAAGGGAACGGGGTTGGGGCTCTCCATGGTCTACGAGCTCGTCAAGAAGCACAGCGGCGAGCTCGAACTGGCCAGCACCCTGGGCAAAGGAACCACCTTCACCATCCGCTTCCCCGTCCAGTCCTCGACGGTCCCCGGCAAGGCCTCCTGACAAGGCCGGGCCGGACTTGCTATCCTTGACGGGCCATGGAAAGGATCTTGATCGCGGACGTGCTCAAAAAACTCCCCCCCGGGACGCAGGCAAGCGCAGCCGGCTGGGTCCGGACGCTTCGCTGCAGCAAGGGCGGCTTCAGCTTCATCACGCTCAACGACGGCTCCTGCCAAGCCTCCCTGCAGGTGCTCGCGGCGGCTTCGCTCTCCAATTATGAGAGCGAGATCGTGCGGCTCACCGCGGGCTGCTCCGTGCTGGTGAGCGGAGAGGTCGTCCAAAGCCCGGGCAAGGGACAATCCGTGGAGCTCAAGGCCTCGGAGGTCCGCGTGCTCGGGACCTCGGACGCCGAGACCTATCCCATCCAGCCCAAGCGCCACACCCTGGAGTTCCTGCGCACGGTCGCGCATCTTCGCGCGCGCACCAACACCTTCGGCGCCGTGGCGCGAGTGCGCAACGCGGTCTGCTGGGCCATCCATGAGTTCTTCCAGAAGCGCGGCTTCCTTTATCTGCACTCCCCCATCATCACGGGCTGCGACTGCGAGGGCGCCGGGCAGATGTTCCGGGTCACGACCTTGGACATGGAGAAGCCTCCGCGCACGCCCGCCGGAAAAGTGGACTACGGCCAGGACTTCTTCAGCCGGCCCACCCATCTGACCGTCTCCGGACAACTCGAGGGCGAGACCTACGCCTGCGGACTGGGCAGCGTCTACACCTTCGGCCCGACCTTCCGCGCGGAGAACTCCAACACCCCCCGCCACTTGGCCGAGTTCTGGATGGTGGAGCCGGAGATGGCTTTCTGCGACTTGAAAGGCGACGCGGACATCGCCGAGGCCTTCCTTAAATACATCTTCTCCGCGGTGCTGGAGCGCTGCCCCGAGGACATGGCCTTCTTCAATGAGCGCCACGACAAGACCCTGATATCGACGCTCGAACACATCGTCAAGAGCGACTTCATGCGCCTGCCCTACACCGAGGCGGTCTCCATCCTGGAGAAGGCCGGCAGGAGCTGGGAGTTCCCCGTGAAGTGGGGCATGGACCTTCAGACCGAGCACGAGCGCTACCTGACCGAGGAAGTCTTCAAGAAACCGGTCATCCTCACGGACTACCCGGCCAAGATCAAGGCCTTCTACATGCGCCTAAACGACGACGCCCGCGAGCACGGCGGCGAGCCCACCGTGGCGGCCATGGACGTGCTGGTGCCCAAGATCGGCGAGATCATCGGCGGAAGCCAGCGCGAGGAACGCCTGGACTTCCTGGAGAAGCGCATGGCCGCGATGGGGCTCTCCACCGCGGATTATTCCTGGTATCTGGACCTGCGGCGCTACGGCACGGTGCCGCACGCGGGCTTCGGATTGGGGCTGGAGCGCACGGTGCAGTTCGTCACGGGCACGGCCAACATCCGGGACGTCATCCCCTACCCTAGAACTCCGCGCTCCGCGGAATTTTGAGAAGAAAGATCGATCCGGGATGCCTCAGCGCGGCAAGCCCTCGACATCGTATCGAGGAGCGATGTCGATGGGCACGTCTTTGAGCAAATCCAGCCTCGCCTGGACGGCTGGACGGATCACGCCCCTCTCCGCGAGCATCGCCCGCGCGGCCGCCAGGTCGCCTCGCCCTTCGATGACCATCAAGTCGCGCACCAGATCGCGAACGACGTCCTTGATCTTCGAGTAGTCGACGCTGAAAGTCCCATCCTCGTTGAGGACGACGGCTCCCTGATCCAGGAAGGTATTGAGCTGAAGGGCCTGGCCCTTGCCGTGCGCTTCATGGACGCCGAAGCGCAAGGTGCGGAAGGACGACGCAAGGAAGGTCGAATACATCGTCTTTTCCATGCTCTTGGGCAGCACGTCTTGATCGATCAGCTGCTGCATCGCCCACAAGCCCGAAACGTCGGCCTTGGCCTCTTCGAGGGCGGAGTAGGAGTCTTGAAGCGCCTGCCGCACCGTCGTCTTCCGCCCGTCGGCGGATATCTCATGAGGGCCCAGCCCATGCATGAGCTCGTGCATGAGGATGTGCGTGAAAAAAGCGTCGAAGCTCACGAGTTCCTGGTCTCCCTTGGCCAAGACCACCTTCGAAATGGGCAGCAGCACCTTTTCGAACTTGGCCTCCTGTATGTTCTTGAGCATGACGCGCTTGGCTCCCTTCTCCTTTATCACGCGCTCATCGTTGGGAAGGTTGAAGGCCGCCGCCTGCACTCCATGATTGGCGTCTCCGCCGTTGTAAACGACGTTCACGACCCGGATGGGCGCCATCCCTCCCAGCTTATTCTTCATGTCCTCGGGGATAGGAAGGCTGTCCTCAAGCCCTTGGAGGCGGCTGGAGAACTGCCTCAGTTTCGCGGTTTCGGCGTCGTCGCGCACGGTGATGTTCGCCTCGAAAGCGGCCTTATAGTTGAACCATTGGTCCTGATAGACTTCATAAGGGCCGATCGTAGGCTCCAACGTCGAATCGAGCTCCATCCATGCCACTTCGCTGGCATAGTAGTCGTTGCTCAGGAACGCCTTCGCGCGCGCCTTCAGGAACGCCCGGAGAGTCGGCTGGGCGGTGAGCGCCGCGGCATCGTTGAGCAGGGCGGCCGCGGACCGAAGTTCGGCCTTATATTCCTGGGAGTACGGGACGAGCATGAGCCGCCCGTCGGGACCGCGGCGCACCGTCGTGTAAAAACCGCGGGCTTGTTCCTGCTGAGCCGCAGGGAGAGCCGCGATCCAGGCCTCGACCTCCTCCTTGGAGGCGTCCGCCGGATAGAAGTCGGCTTGAGGGGGTTTTTGCGCGGGCGCGCCCGGGATGAAGACCTTGTTGTTGTCCAAGGCGTCCCAGGGACCCATGTTCTTCGTGAAATAGGCGAGTCGGGCGGCGCCCAAGGAGGTCTTGTCCTTCATCAGCTCGGCCTTCAGTCGCTCGTTCCCGTTCCAGACTTGGCGCAGGAATATCGAGTCCATGATCTTCGCCGCCTCCACCATGCGGGCAAGGGCCTGCCTTTCCTTGCGCGGCAGCTTGGATACGTCGGCGGAGATCTCCACGGGAGCGTACTGCCTGCCCATAGCCTCCAAGGCTTCCCGGCCGGGGAAGCCGTCCTCGGGAACCCGGCTCTTTTGATCGGCGTCGGACCCGCCGAGAGCGGCGAGCATCCCGCGCCCGCTTGAGGAACCGTCGAAGGAGCGGGAGAGGACCTCCGCGCTCGTCTTATCGCCGCCGCGCGCGTCCATCAGAGCGGCTTGAAAACCCGTGAGATCAGAACCGGAGCCTCGATCCTGCGATGCGACGGCGCCCGCAAGCCGGGGAGCTTGAGGAAGAACGACGCTCTCCGGCAGTTCCATGGCGGAGTCTCCCGGCTCTTTGGAGCGATCGCCGTAAGCGGCCAGGCACGACGGCGCCAGCAGGACGGCGCAAAGGAATTCCGCCGACATGAACCGGAAAAAAATCGTCTTGCCGCCGATGGACATAGGATGCCTCTCGATTTGCTTCGTGCCGCCTTCGAACCCGTCCGTGAAAGAATACAATCGCGCCGGCGAAAATGCATGGGCATTCAGGGGAAATCCCGCCTCTCTTTGGGACCAGCTGGAAATAGGACTTTAGGCCCTGTCAATCAATAGCATGATCAATTTGGAAGCCCGATCTTGGACGATTTCTTCGTTGCTCGTCTCTTACATACCTATCGGTATGCTCGCTTCTCGCGCCTCGAACTCGTCTCAAGCTCGGACATCCAAATTGATCATGCTATTGATTGACAGGGCCTTAGGCCCAAATCCGAGAGCCCTTACGGGCGGGAGAGGATGGACTCCAGTTGGGCCATGCGCTCCTGAAGGGTCTGCATCTCATCGCCCAAGGCCTGCACCTGCGAGTAATCCGCGTAGATGGCCGGATCGCCGAGCTTGGCCGCGAGTTCTTCGAGCCGCGCGGAAGCCTCATGCAGTTCCGTCTCGGCCCTCGCCTTTTCCTTCGCGCGGGCCCGCTCCTGCGCGCGCTCGGCGCGCTCATCCCTTTTCGGAGCCGCCGGCGCCGCGGCCGGGGAGCCGGCGGCCGGAGGCGGAGCCTCGGCCAGCATCTGCGCATGCCGCCGCTGGAAGTACTCGTAGTTTCCCGGATAGAGCGAGACCTTCCCGTTCTCCACGTGCGCCACGCGGTCGGCCAGGGAATCGATGAAGTAGAGATCATGGCTGATCGCGCAGATCGTGCCCTCGAACTCCTTGAGCGCGGCGATGAGCGCTTCCACGCTCGCGATGTCCAAGTGCGTGGTGGGTTCGTCGAGCAGCAGCACGTTGGGCGGATCCAGCAAGAGTTTGACCAATGCCAGGCGGCTCTTCTCTCCGCCGCTCAAGACCTTCACCTTCTTGAAGACCGCGTCGCCCGGAAAAAGGAAGGTGCCCAGCACGGTCCGGACCATGAGCTCCGGGTTCATGCGCCCGTTGTCCAAGGCCTCCTGCAGCACGGTCCGCTCAGGGTCTAAGTGCCCCACGCGATGCTGGGACATATAGCCCACGTCCACGTTCATGCCCAGCACGCGCTCGCCGGAATCCGGTTCGATGAGACCGCCGAGCATCTTGAGCAGGGTGGATTTTCCCGCGCCGTTCTTTCCCACGAAAGCCATCTTCCAGCCGCGCTCGAGCTCGAAGTCGAGCCCCTCGTAGACGCGGGTGTCGCCGTAGGACTTCGAGACCTTCTTGAGCGAGAGCACGCGGTGTCCCGCGCGCCGGGGCTGCGGGAAGCGGATCTTGATGGACTTCGCCTCCTCGGGAAGCTCGATGCGCTCGAGCTTCTCCAGGCGCTTGATCATGCTCTGCGCGCGATTGGCCGTGGAGACGCGCGCTCGGTTGCGCGCGATGAAGTCCTCCATCTGAGAGATCTCCACTTGCTGCTGGCGCCAAGCCGAGCGCACGCGCTCCTTCTCGGCCTCGCGCTCGCGCAGGAAGGCCTCGTAGTCCCCGCGATAGACCTTGAGCGTGCGCTCCTGCATGCTCACGATGGCCTCGCAGATCGCGTTGATGAAGGCGCGGTCGTGCGAGATGAGGAAGATGGCTCCGGGATAGCTCTTGAGATATTCCTGGAGCCAGAGCAGGGATTCCAAGTCCAGGTGGTTAGTGGGCTCGTCGAGCATCAAGAGGTCCGGCTCCTGCAGGAGCAGGCGCGCCATGGCCGCGCGCATGGCCCAGCCGCCGCTGAGCGTGCGCACGGGCTTCTCAAAATCCGCCACGCGGAAGCCCAAGCCCATGAGGATGGATTTAGCCTCGGCCGTGCGCCGGCCGTCCGGGTCCTGATGCTCGGCCAGCGCCTCTTCGAGCACCGTATGGTCCGAGACCGGTGCATTCTCCTGGGGCAGATAGCCCACGGAGACGCCTTTCTTGAGCTGGAGCTCCCCATGATCAGGCTCCACGGCGCCCAAGAGCATCTTGAACAAGGTGGATTTGCCGGCGCCGTTGGGCCCGACCAGGGCGTAACGGTCCCGGCCGTTGATCTGCAGGGAGGCCCCCTCCAGAAGCGTCTGTCCGCCGAAAGACTTATGCACTTCGCGCAGCGTGATCATGGATTCTCCAGATTCTTTTGCAGCCAGGCGCGCCTCGCCGAGTAAACGGACTCCTTCTCCTGCCTGGACAGTTCCGCCAGGACCCGCGCGCGCAGCCGGCGGTCCCCGCGGGCCTGCTCGGCGATGAATTCCGCATCGTCGGGGTCCGCAGTCCGGTACTCATGCTCCGCGATGACCTTATCCTGGCCGCGCCCGCGGCGCATGAACACGAGCGCGGCATCATCCCAATAGACCAAGGCCCAATGCTTTCGCGGGAACAAGGACGGCCACGGCGAACGCTCAATGGGACGCCCGCCGGCCCGGCTCTCCATAGCCGTGCCGTGAGCCATCAGGGCATAATCAGTCCCCGTGCCCTCGATGTACGCGCTTAAAGCGCCGGGACGCGAGGCCCTATCGGCCCAATCGGCCATCGCGGCATGAAAAAGATAGCGGCTGTCGCAGGACACGGGCCGAATGCGCCCGAACCTCCACTCGAGATATCCGCCGAAGGCGCACTCATTGAGCATCGGCCCCTGCACCGCATGGCGCTCCAGGAAATCCGCGGCGCCGACCGGAAATACTTCCCACCGCACGGCCCGGCGGAAATCCCGGCCGAACACCGGCCAAAGGCAGCAGGAGAGCAGTCCCAATCCCGCGAGCCCCATCAGGACTCCAGGAGCGAAGAGAGAGCCTTTCCGCCGCTCTTGCCGGAAACCCCGTCCGAACACGTAGGGACCTGCGGCTAAAGCGAGATAGACCGGCGCGCGGACCTGTTGAGAAGACCAAAAGCCGAAGCCCAGGATCAGGGGCGCCCAAAAATACGCCTGAGCGCGCCTTAGAAGCAGATCGCGCGCAAGCAAGCCGAAGGACGCGGCCAGAAGCGCCCAATACACGGGATACTCGCCCAGCCGCAGAGAGCGCCACTCCGCGATCGCTCCCCGGCCCAAGGACCCGATCTCCCGAGAATGCTCGAGCACCACCTGATAGGCCCGCCATCCATACGGATTGAGCAAGGCCGCGGCGGAGCATGCCGCCAGGCATAGGACCAAGCCCTTGGCCGAGCGAAAGCGCTCCGAAGACGCGCCCTGCGCACAGGCCTCGAAAAAGCTCCCCAACGCCGCAAGGCCGAGCACGGCCAAGCCGAGCACGAAGCCGCCGTGAGAGTTCGCCCAGAGCACGATCCAAAGAGGCAGGGCGACGAGCGCTCCGACTTTCCCCTCCCTGCGCCAACGCAAAGCCGCATGGAGAAATACCGGGACCAAGACCAAGCTCAGCATCTCGGGACGGCAGAAATTGCGCGTGCGCACCAGGACCAACGCGCAGGCTGCAGCCAAAAAAGCCGCGCCGAAAGCCCCCCCTGCGCCGGATGCCTCCGATTCCGCATGCAGGAGCGTCATTCGCCAGACCGCCCATACCGCCAAGGCCCCGAGAACGGCATTTCCCCAGACCACGGCCGACGACCCTCCGGCGGCCTGGAGTCCATAGAGAAAAAGCTGGTAGAGCCACTCGAAGTCGACCCAATCCTTCCCCGACAAGGTCCACGAGAAGATGTCCGCGCGCGGGATGGACCAGGAACGCGCGATCTCCCGGCCCCAAGCCAGATGCCACCAGAGATCCCAACTCGCCGCGGGCCATGCCAGAACGAGCGCGGAAACGCCGAAGATCCCGAAGCCGCAAAACCGGGAAAGGAGAGCGCCGTCACCGGAGGCGGAATTGCTTGACATTCTATCGTGGGGCCAAAAAGTCAGGCCATTCCAGCCTTGGAACCGGCATCGGGAACAGGATTGCCCACGGCGTCCCAATCCACGTGCTTGAAGCGGCGATGCATCCAGAGCCACTGTTCCGGACGCGCGCGCACCCACTGCTCCACGCGCGCGGCGATGGCCGTGGTGGTCCCTTCCGCGTCCTCGAGCTGAGACTCGGAGAACTCCATGGCCGGCTCGATGCGAACGTGCATGCGTCCGTCCTCTTCGCGCCAGCCCCAGCCCGGAACGATCGGCGCGCCGGTACGCCGAGCCAGAGGCGCCACCGCGGCCAGGGTGTTGACGCGCACGCCGAAGAACCGGACGGGCATGCCCATGGGCGGATTGGAGTACTGATCGTTCATGAAGGCCACGGTCTCTCCCTTGCGCAAGGCGCGCAGGATGGTCGGCACGGAACCGGGATGCAGGGCGACCTTCACCCCCAGGGAGAGTCGGCTGGCGTTGATGCGGCGGTCGAGCCACGGCGGTTCGAGCACGGTCGTGACCGCGGTGATGGGCCTGCCTCTCGAAAGCGCGGGAAACCCGCCGATCATCTCCCAGAATCCCAGATGCGCGGACACGAAGAATACTCCCTTGCCCTCGGCCAAAGCCTTGTCCCAATGCTCCGCGCCCTCGATAAAGGCGATGCGGCGGGAGTACTCCCGGAAATGTCCGGGCAGGGGCGAGAACATGTGCAGGTATTCGAAAGCGAGCAGGCCGTAATGCTCGAAGTTCCGGACCAGGAGCCTTCGGCGCTCCTCTTCGGAAAGCTCGGGCAGGCAATGGCGGATGTTCTCCTGCGCGACGCTCACTCGGAAGAACCGCGAATGCAGCAGCGCGCGCCCGAGCCAACGGCCCAAGACCAGTTCCAGCCCGCGAGGCAGGCAGGAAACCGCCAGACCCAAGCCGGTGAGCGCGAACCATATCGGCACGGACAGGAATATCGACATCGCAGGAAGATTTTAGCAATTTCCAGCGTCAGGGCTGGAGAGCGGCGCCATAAGGCCTAGACGGCGTTTCCCTCTTCGGCCCAGGTGCAGGAACAATAAATCGGGCATCCTGTCCTTATGAAGCGGCTCAAAGCGCCTTCCCTCATAATACTGTGCACGACGATCGCCATGGCCGCAGGCCTTGTTCCGCCCTCTTTCGCTGAAGAACCCGTCGCGGACTCCGGCCGCTTCCACTGCGACCTGGGAAAGTTCCAGAAGCTGCCCGCCCTCCTGCTCATAGGCGAGAACCATTGCAGCAAGTCCTCGGTCAAAGTCAAAGCCGAGATGGCGGCCCGCGGAGCCAAAGGAGAGATCTTCGCGGCCTTCGAGGTCGCAGGCCTGCGGGCGGTCTATCCCTGGACCTCGGACTTCCTCTTCACGGATTTCAAAGTCGCGCGAACGGAGCAGTCGCGGCTCTTCGGCATCGAGTCCCCTTTCGCGCATGGGATCAGCATCAGCTATATCTACGCCTCCGGCGGCGGAGCCACTTGCGAACAAAACTCCCCTTCGGCGGCTTTCTCCCGATTCGTCCTTTACCTGCGCAACAATCCTTTCCTCCAAAGGTCATGGGAAGAAGTCCGCGCCGTCCCGCCCACGCCCGATGACCGATCCTCGGGCATCACCGAGCTCTCGGACAAGATCGAACGTGCGCGCACGGCTCCCGGCGCCGAGGTCCAAGCCATCGTCGAGAGCTTCCATGAGGATGACGTGAAGGACTTCCAGAAGATCCTCGCGCGAGTCAACGCGCGCTACGTCGCCATGGCCAACGAGACCTATCTGCCGGACTTGGGAATAACGAAAAAGCTAAGACCCTACCCGGACGTCATATGGCGAGACTCCATGGAAAATATCCTCATCCCCGTACGCAACCGAGACATGTTCGACAACATAGCGGACATCTATTGCCGCGCGGCCGAGGAAGGAAAGAACCTGGCCATCAGCATGGGCAGCGCGCATCTGCCGGGAGTCGAGGGATATCTGCGGCAGTGGTCCCAGGATCGGATACCTCTGCGGACCGACCTCTCCTACGACGATGAAAAGCCCTATGCCGATCCGGACGTCTCGAGTCCGATCATCAAAACCCTCGAAACGCTCGCCGCGCCTTCGCCGAACGCGGTAAAGACCGCGCCAGGACTGAGCAAGATGCTTCCCTCGTTGGAAAGCTTCGATTTCTCCGCGGCAGAAGCGAAAAGGTGAGCTCCCGAATCGCGGTCCTCTTCCTCTCCCTCGCGATATCGGTCCCCTCCCTGGCCGGAGAAACGGTCAAGGACTCCGGACGCGCCCACTGCGACCTGGGCAAGTTCCAAAGGCTGCCGGCCCTGCTGCTCATCGGCGAGAACCACTGCAGAGACTCCTCGACCAAGGTCAAGGACGAGATGACGGCGCTCGGCGCTGAAGGGAAGATCTTCGCGGCCTTCGAAGCGGCGGACATGCGCGTGGTCTACCCTTGGAACGCGGACCTGCTTTACGCGGATTTCGGTGCCGCGCGCACGGAGCGATCGCGCATCTTCGGCATCGACTCCCCCTTCGCGCACGGCTTGGCCATCAGCTACGGCTACGCCTCCGGGACCGCATCCATCTGCGCCAAAGACCCTCACAAGGATTCCTTCGCTCGCTTCATCAAAGCCCTTCGCAACAATCCCTACCTGCAGCGCTCATGGGAAGAGGTCCGCGACGCGCCCTTATCCGCCGAAGACAGCGGTCTCGCCGGACTCTTGAACGCCATCGAAGAAGCCCGCACCTCCTCCGAAGACATCTCTCGGGCGGCCTCTCAACCCTTGTCGGAGGAAGGCTATCCGAGCTTCCTGCGCATCGCCGCGCGCGTCAACGCGCGCTACGTGGCCATGGCCAATGAACGCTATCTGCCGGACTTAGGGCTCACGGACAGGCTCACGCCTTATCCGGAGATCCGAGGTCCGTGGGCGCTGAGGAAGATCCTTCCCGACTGGAGCTTTGCTCAAGCCGACGACGCGAAGATCACGGTCCCGGTCCGCAACCGCGACATGTTCGACAACATCGCCGACATCTACTGCCTCGCGGCCGCCGAAGGCAAGAACATGGCCGTGAGCATGGGCGCCGACCACGTGCCCGGAGTCGAGGGATATCTGCGCAGGTGGTCCGGCGATGCCATCCCTCTGAAGGCCGAGCGCTCCTTCGTTCAGAAGCTCCCCGACGATGATCTCTCCGCGGCCGGGCCTGTCCTCGAAGCGCTCTCGGCCCTGAGCCTCGCGAGTCCGCAAGGAAAGGCGCTCTCCCCCGCCCTTCCAAAGAAAGCATCCTCGCTCGACAGATTTGATTTCTCTTCCGCTGAGAACAACCGGAGATAACCCATGAACACAGAGAAGGTCCTCCCCCTCTTCATCCTCCTCGCGCTGCTGCCGATCCGCGCGAAAGCCCAGGTCACCGAAGGCGTGCGCGACTCAGGCAGGTTCCACTGCGACCTGGATTCCTTCCAGAAGCGCCCCCCTCTGCTGCTCATCGGCGAGGACCACTGCAGCGTAACCTCGCAGCAGGTCAAGATCGAGATGGTCGCGCGAGGATCCAAAGGCAGCATGTTCTCAGCGCTTGAAGGATTCGCTCCCTGGCAGGCGGAACTCCTTGCCAAAAGATTCAAGGGCTCTTACGACAAGGAAACCTCGCGCCTTTTCGGGATTGAATCCGCCTTCATGTACGGACTCAACGGCTGCCATCTCCAGGCCATCGGCGCGCTCCAGCAGTACAGAAATGCCGGCGGAGCCTGCGTCAATCTGACTCCCAGCCGGGTCTTCCAATCTTTCCTGCTCCTGCTCCAGGACAACCCGTACGTCCGCTATGTCTGGGAACAGGTCCGCGACAAGGAGAATGCATTTTCCGGCACGGAACTCGAGCCCCTTGCGCGCATATTCGATCAGGCCATGGCCGCCCCGTCCTTCGACGTATTGACCCCTCTGGCCGCCGGTTTCACGATGAAGGATGCGCCGAACTTCATGCGCCTAGTCAGAAAGATGGATGCCGTTTACGTGGCGTTGGCCAACACGCGATTCGCTTCGGAGATCGGCGTAGGCGGAAGCCTGAACGCGATCCCGGAAGACCCGAACGGGTCATTCAAAGATCAATGGGCCCTCATGAAATTCCAAACCACACTGAACACGCCGTTGGTGCATATACGCAACCGGGACATGTTCGACAACATCGCGGACATCTACTGCCGCGCGGCCGAAGAAGGAAAAGTACTGGCTGTAAGCGTAGGGAAAAAGCACCTGCCGGGCATCGAGAAGCGGTTGAAAGCATGGTCCAAAGGACGAATCCCGCTGAAGCTCGCCGACTCCGACACGGAGCCGGGCCCCATCCTCGACTATTTGGAAAGCATCGATCCGACGAAGCCGCCATCCTTAAAGATGAAGTGAGATGATCCTATAGTCGTCACCCCGGCGAAAGCCGGGGTCCAGCCGACTTCTGGATTCCGGCTTTCGCCGGAATGACGACATGTAGGAGTGCCTAAACCGTCGGATGTCCCATTGCGGAAGTCAGGAGGATGCGGACAGGCTGAGGAAGGCCTTGGCCAGGCGTCCTCGGGTCTCCTCGTCCAAGAAGCGCAACTCGGCGACGAAATAGCCGTCCAAGTCCCGCTGGACCGACTCCACGTCCGCGCGAAGGAGCTCCACTTTCTCGCCGGCGGCCTCGAAGCTCACGCGCAGGCAGTCGCCCTTGGTCAAGCGAGTCAAGGTCGCGGCTCGCGCGCCGTCGGCGGCGAGCTCCAGGAAGCGGCCCCAGCCGTCATTGCGTCCGTCTCTCTCGGGAAAATGCAGGACCAGCGGCACGCGGCGGGCAAGAGCGCTCATCGCCGTCATTGAGGTCCGATGGACACGGAGTGCGCGAAGATGCGGCCCGGCTCCTCTCCCTTGGGCAGGCGCTCGGCCGCGGTCCAGAACCGGTTCCCGTCGAAAGCCAAGCCCGTGGGTTTCCAGCCTCCGCGCCGATATTCCGGCAAGGACACCCTCCGGAACACGCGGCCGGGATCGGCGAGGTCGTGCTCCAAGAGCTCTCGATTCCCGGCGTCCAGAGACCATAGAGAATGTCCGTCGAAGACCAACGCCGCCGGCCGCGAGCCGGGATAGCGGTAGCTGGCGGCCACGCTCAGCTGGTCGTCGAGGATTCGCTTATGCAGGCGGCCGTCCTTGCCGTCGCAGGTCCACAGATAGAGCCCGTCATAGGCCATGCCCACGGTCTGCGGAGCCGCGTCGTCGACGCGCGCGAGCACCCGGAGTTTGTCATCAAGCATGTGCTTGACGAGGCTGCGCGGCGCCGAAGCGATCCACAACGCGTCCGCGGCAAAGGCCAGCGCGCCCGGAACCTCCGTCGGCAAATGAACGGCCTTCTCCACGGCCAGCGTGCGCGAGTCGTGGGAATAGACCGTCTGCGAGAACCAGTCGGAGACCCAGAGCTTCTTCCCATGGAACGCCAGCCCTGCCGGATGATTATAGGGCAGGGCCCATTCCGTAGGCTCCGGAGGCTGGACCGGCGGCCGGGGCTTCTGGTACGCCCAATAGGCCGCCACGACGAGCATGGCGGCCAGGACGCCCAGGAAGCGCACGAGCGGATTGCGCAGCGCGGGCACAGGCAAGGCCACCTGGAAATCCGTGGACTGCGAGCGCAAGGCCTTCTTCAGGGCCGCATCGATGTTCTCGGGAGTCCACGGAGCGCCCACGACCTCGAAGGCGCCCATGCGCAAGAGCTCCACGGCCCGCTCCGCGTCCCTGGGCTTGATCGCGACCACCGCGGGCAAAAGCGGCGCGCGCTGGGAGAGTTCGGCCAGCAGCGCGGCCCCGTCCTCGGAAGCGGCCTCCACGGCCAGTACCGCGGCCGGCCGCTCGCGCAAGACGATCTCCATGAGATCCTTGAGCTGGGCCGCATAGAGGACGCGATGCCCGAACTCCTCGACGCTCAGGCGCAGTTCCTCGCGGATGCGGGCGTCTCGGGCGAAAAGAGCGATGAGGGCCATCAGCGTCCGCGCGCCGGAATGTCGAGGACGGAGCCTTCCACGGGCAAGCCCCGCTCGATCTTGTCGGGATTGGCCTCGTAGATCCGCTCCCAAAGCGCCGGGTCCCCGTAATATTCCTTGGCGATGCTCCGAAGCGTCTCCCCGGTCTTCACCAGATGCTTGCGCGGCCCGGCCGCGGGCCGAGGCGAAGGATGCGCAGCGGCTTTAGGCGCGGCCTGAACCGACACGGCCGGAGCCTGGGCCGCCGGGGCGATCGGACCGGACAGAGGCTCGTCGTCGAGCCGCGGCTGAGGGTGCGCCAGATCGTACTGGGCCCGCTCCAAACGGAGCTCGGATTCGCGCAGGCGCCCCTGCACTTCCTTAAGACGCTCGTCTAAAGCGCGAACCTGGCCGGCCAAGCTCTCGCGGTCCGTCTCGGCCGCGCCGGACTGCGCCTCCAGGGTCTTCTTATGCTCCTCCAAGTCGGCGATATCCGAACGGAGGTCCTCGGCCCTTCGCGCAGCCGAACCGATATAGCGCCCGGAGAAGGGCGGCGCTCCGAACCGGTAGGTCAGCGAGAGCTGGCTGGCTCCGCCGTCGCGCCGGAAGCCCTGCCAGGGGATGGTCATGGCGAAATCCACGATGAGCGGCGAGAAGTTCGCCCCGATGCCGAAGGACATCTGGCTGACCCCGTCGAGCGGCAAGCCCTTGCCGACCCGGGCCTTGAGGAGCTGCTGGCAGAGGTCCATTTCCACGCCCGGGAAGAACTGGGTCAGCCGCTCACGCACGCGCAGGTCCCCGGCCAAGGTCAAGCGCCGCCAGAGCCGGTAGCTCGCGCCGAGATTGAGCGAGGGATTGGGAACCTTCAGGTCCGGGCTCAGTTCGGTCAGCGAGGCGCCGAGCTTGAGCGGCCCGCCGGAGTCGATCAGCGCGCCCGCGTCGATGCCGGGGCCGAACTTGGACGCCGCGCCCGGAGCCTTGGAGACGTTGATGAACCGCAGGTTCGCGCCCAGCTTCACGGGCATCTTCAAATAGAGCTGAGGGACGCGGATCGGATAGGAGCCGTGCAGGAGGAAAACGTCCTTGTCCCCCCCGCTGCCCCCTTGCCGGAGATTCATGAATGCCGTGCCCACGGTCGCGCCGGGATACATGGGCAAGGGCCGCGTGTAGGCCATCGTCTCGTAGGTGAGCAGGCCCACCGGAGAGATCATCCGGCCCAGGCCGCCCTGCGCCTGGGCGTAGTCGCTGGCCGCCAAGCCCGCGGGGTTGAAGAACAGGGCCTCAGGGCCCTCGGCGATAGCCGTATACGCCATGCCCATGCCCATGGCCCGAGCGCCCGGGACCACGTCGTTGAACATGGCCGCGCGCGCGGAACCCGCGCACAGCGCCCCGAAGATCAGCCCCGCGATCATCCCTTTCATGCGGGAATCATTATACTATCCGCGACCGACTAATAGGAAATAAAAACATCAGCTGGCCCGCGAAAAAATCAGAACGTGCCGCTGGATCGAGGATTACTTGGGGGCACGCTCAGCTGCCGATATCAAAACCGGGCGCCCAGGGAAAACCTCTGGACGTTGCCCAGTTCGCCGAAAGGCGTGAACGTGTAGTCCGCGCTGTAGCCGCGCAGGCGTACGCCGAAGCCGCCGCCCAATCCCGCCAAGCCCAGGCCGCTGTTCTTCCCAGAGCGCGTCGTGCTCGCGGAGGCGTAGCCCGCGCGCAAGGAGAATCCGCTGATGATAGAGTATTCCGTGCCAACACCCACGTCGAAACTCTTGTCCTGCGGCTCATGGCGCACGTCCAAGGCGACATTGAATGCCCCAGCCAGCCGGTAAGCGCCGCCGACGGCCACGGTCAGCGGAAGCGGATCGCGCTGGTCCAGGAACTTAAGGCCCTGCCCGATGTTGAGCACGGAGAATCCCAAGGTCATGGGCAGGCCGCTGAGCTTCTGCATGACGCCGAAGTCCGCCGCGAACGTGGAGGCCGAGTCCGAACCTATGCGGCTTTCCAGATACTTCACATTGAAGCCTGCGCCCAGCTTCCCGCCCAATGCCTCGACGATCGGGCGGCCATAGCCCAGGACATACACGCTGTCCGAAGCTGTAAATCCCCCCGTGGCCTGCCGGTCCGCGCTTCGACCCTCGATGCTCCCTAACCCTAATCGCGACATACCTATGCCCAGGCTGCCGGTCTTAAGCGGCTGCGCGAAGCCCAGCACATCGAACTGCGAGTCCATGAGCCACTGTGCGTGCGTGAATCCTAACTCCCGCTTAGAGAGTCCCCCTAAGCCACCGGGATTATATCGAAGCGCGTTGATGTCCTCAGCCAGCGCGGTGTAGGCGCCGCCAAGGGCCTCGGCCCGCGCGCCCGTGCCGATCCTCAGGAACGCGGCCCCGGACTGCGCCGAATGCGCAGTCTCCAACGGCATCAACACGACGCACGACAAGAGTAGAAATACGGGAACGCCCCGCAAAAGGCGGGGAGTGACGCTCATCGCACCACCGCCAGCTTGCCGGTCTTGCGCAAGCTCCCCTGTCCCGCCTTCTTGGCCTCGATTGCGTAGAAGTACACCCCGCTGGCAATGCGGCCTTCCCAAACGTACTCATAGGCGTACTCCAAGCCCTGCCCATCATCCACCGTGCCGGGAGAACCCTCGATGCCCCCGGAATGGACCAGGCGGCCAGACACATCGTAGATGCGGATGCTCAAGCCATCGGCCAGCCCGACTTCCACATGGAACGTGGGCTTGGCCTCGCCCCTGGCGGGGTTCGGGAATACATAGATTTCATGCAGGGCAAAGGCCTCGCTTGCCGCAGAGGGCCTAGCTGACTGCGCCATGGGCTGATAGAGCGAGAAATGGGACACCCTGGCGCGCAGCTTAGCCTTACTCGCATCCATTTCCGTAGGGACCTGCGTCCACTTGCCTGCCTCCGGGTCCCACCAGTAGAGCGCCAATGTGCCGGCTTGTTGATCCGAAGCAAGACTGTAGGGCAGTTCGATGGTCGCCGGAATATCGAACTGCGTGCCATCCGGGCCGAACTCCACGCCAGGGCCCGCAGCGGAGAGTCCGGCCTGCATCTGCGCCGCAGCGCGTTTGCTCTCCGCCTGCTCGCCTGCTTGCCTGCCTTTGCGCATGCTCACGAAGATGTCCTCGGCTACGGCAGCCGCAGGCAGATCCACGCTCGCCCGGATGGCACTCTCCACTCTGCCGCCTTCCTGCGCAGGGATGGATAGCTCGGCCTCATAGTCCCAGTCCGGCAGGTTCCATGCGCCGGCTTGCGCCGACGCAGATTCTTCTTCGACACGGCCAGGGCCGGCCAAAACCCCGAGCATGGACACGGACTTCACGGCGGTCACCGAATACTCCAAAGCATTGCTTTGCACGGCCCCGCCCGCGGGGGTGCGCTCCACGACCACCGGATAGGTCCCGATGGCTAGGCTGTCGGGCACGATGCACTTGATCTTCACATCCGTCCAAGAACTCAGGGCCGCGGCGATCCCATTGATGAGCACGCGATTATAGCTTGCGCCTGCGTTGTAGCCGAAGCCGCCGCCGTAGAGCGTGACCGCTGTCCCGGCCTTGCCCGCAGTGGGCGTCATGCTCGATATCTGCGGCACGACCACCGTAAAGTCCATGGAAGCGCTCGCCTGCACGGCGCCGTCCGTTGTGCGGCGCTCGATCCACAAGGGATAGCTGCCCGGAGCCAATGACCCCGGAACCTTTGCCCCGATCTTCGTATCCGTCCACGTGACCAAGGGCGCGCTCGTGCCGTTGATCAGGACCTGGGTGTAAGCGCCGTTGGCTGGGCCGAACCCGGTCCCGGTCAAGGTGAACGAAGAGCCGATGGGCGCCTGGACAGGCGCTAAGGAGGAAACGATCAGCGGCGTGAGCGTGAAGCTGGCTACGAATACGCTCTCATCCGCCGCGCCCTGTACTCGCTGAATGCTCACTGGATAAATACCCGGCTGCATTGCGCAGGCTTCAGCGCCCTCGCAATAGGACTCATGGCCCATTCCAGGGATCTTTGCCGTGATCTTCGTATTCGTCCAGGAAGTCACGGGGACCGTGCTCGCGCCGATCCGCAGACGGGTTTCCTGCCCGGACCAGACGCCGAAGCCCGCGCCCGTGATCGTGATGGGGATGCCGATAGGTCCCGTGGACGGATTCATTCCCGCAGGCGACATATTGATGATCTCAAAAACGACTGGAGCGCTTCCCATCAGGCCGCCGTCAGTCGTGGTGCGGCGCAGGACGATGGACTGCGGCCCATTGCCGAATCCGCCCGGCGCGTCGAAAGTCACCTTCGCATCCGACCACGACGTGACAGGAACCGTAGTGCCTGCGAACAGTACCTGCGTCCAGGTGCCGTCATAGGGACCGAAACCGGGTCCCAACAAGGTAATGGGCGTGCCGATGGGTCCCGAGGATGGCGCGAAGGAGGATACGGCCAGCGGCGTCACCGTGAAACTGCCCACGGCCACCGTGTCCGTGTATCCCCCTTGCGCGCGTTCCACAGCCACCGGGTACTCGCCCGCAGGCAAGCCCGGGATATCCGCGGATATCTTCGTGTCCACCCAGGAATTGACGTGCACAGTGGCACCGTTGATGAGCACGCGCGTATTGACCCCGTCCCAAGCGCCGAATCCAGCGCCCGTGATTGTGATAGGAATGCCGATAGGCCCCGTCGATGGATTCATGCTCGCAGGCGACATGTTGATGATCTCGAAAGAGACGGGTGTGCTTTCCATCAAGCCGCCATCTGTCGTGGTGCGGCGCAGCACAATGGATTGCGCGCCATTGCCGAAGCCTCCCGGCGCGTCGAAAGTCACCTTCGCGTCCGCCCACGATGTGATCGGCACCGTAGCGCCTGCGAATAGGACCTGCGTCCAGTTCCCGTCGCGCGGTCCAAATCCCGGTCCCAGCAGCGTGATAGGCGTGCCGATGGGTCCCGAGGACGGCGCGAAGGAGGACACTGCCAGCGGAGTGACCGTGAAGCTGCCCACGGCCACGCGATCCGCATACTCGCCCTGGATGCGCTCGATCTCAACCGGATAGGCATTGCCCGCGACCGGAGCGCAGATCGTCTCGCCCGGCCCGCAATAGGGCTCTTTGACCATGCCGGGGACCTTGGCGATGATCTTCGTGTCCGTCCAAGAATAAACCGCCGCAGTGCTCGCCCCCACCCAGACAAGCGTGGAAGCTCCGCTGCGCGCGCCGAAGCCGCTGCCCGTGATAGTGATGGGTACGCCGATGGGCCCGGTCGAGGGATTCAAAGACTGCGGCGACATCACGATGAGCTCGAACTGAGCCGTGGAGCTCTCCATCAAGCCGCCGTCCGTGGTGGTGCGCCGGACCCATATGGAATGCACACCCAGGCTCAGAAAGCCGGGCACAGTCCCTTGGATCGCATCATCTTTCCAAGAGGACACGGGCACGGTCGAGCCCTCGAAGAAGACCTGATTGCGCAGGCTCCCGGCCCAGGCGCCGAATCCATCTCCCAACAGCGTGAAGCGCACGCCGATGGGACCCGAGTCCGGGATCACGTCCCAGAGCTGCGGCAAGGCCGCCTCAAAAGAGGTTCGCGCAAGCACGGTACTGCTCGAAGGCCACTGCCGCAGGACCTCTACGGACCAGGTCCCGCTCGACACCCCAGGCACGGTCCCGGCGATGCGGCCATCCGTCCACGAACTCACGACCGCATTATACGGCCCGAAACGCACCTTCCCGCTCGTCAGCCTCTTCTCCCCGAAGCCAAATCCCGTGATGACGAACGGAATGCCGATGGGACCGGAACTGGGGGAAATGGACGTCGCCGGGACAACGGTCATGCTCGCGACATGCACAGCCTCCACGTTCCCGGCCAAGTCCGCGCTGAAGTACCTCAGCGTGTGCGTCCCGACCTCCAAAGTAAACGAGGAAGCGTACGCCGCGAACGCCGCGTCATCCACGCTGTAGGAGCTGTACGCCACCCCCACCCCAGCCAAGTCCCCCACCGTGCGGGAATCATCCACAACCTCGAAACCCAGCAGCGTGCCGGTGCCGATGAATAGCTGTCCGCCTATGGTAGATGACGAACTCGCCACAAGGCTCGTGCGCGGAACCAGGATATCGGGCTCGAAACTAGCTTGCGGCTCCTGAGGAATCGCAGATGTGATGTTCGATATCGCGGACCAGTTCCCGGCCGTGTCCCGCGTGAGAACGACGCCGTAATAAGTGATCCCCGCAGTCAGGCCATCCAACGTCGACTCCATGACCGATCCCGGCGCGAGATTTGTGCGATCCAGGACGACTTGAGCATCCGCAGTCGAGAAATTCACGCCGGTTTGATTGTAGAGGATGCGTATCTTGGCCTTGGCGATGGCCCCTTCCACCCCGTCATCGCCGGGAGCGGTCCAGCTTACCCGCAGGGAACTGGTCGAGAGAGCGCTCATGGAGAAGTCCGTGACAGCCGCCGGAGCCATGCCATCCACGCGCACGGACGCCGTATGCGAGGACTCCACGTTCCCCGCAGCATCCACCGCATACCAAGCCGCGGTATGCATGCCTGTGCTCAAATAAATTGGCCCAGCCAAGGCCTCCGGCTGCGCACCGTCTATCCCTATATAAGCCGCAGCCACCCCCGCAGGATTCTCTTGCGGATAATCCGTGGCAGAAACAGCCAGCCCCGCGGAAACAGGCATATACAGAATACCGCCGGCAAATCTCCCCTCGGACGCGGACAACGAACTCTGCGGCGGCGTAGCATCATAAATGAAGTTCAAAGAAGAGACCGCTAAGTTTCCGACGCCATCCATAAGATTGACAGTAAACGTGTGCGTCCCCTGAGACATCTCCGTCAAATTCCAACGAATGGACACCGTATCCGACTGCACTATATCCGTGATCTCTCTTTCATCGAGCAAAACATGGAGCGTCGTGGTATCGACACCAGAACCTGACTTGCCGGGGATGATCTCCTGTTCGGAAAGCGCGACATTGACCAGCCTGCCGAGCCCCAGCGCGCTTCCCTCCGGGATATCCCATGCCACGACAGGAGGCATGCTGTCCACACGAACGCGGAAATAACGGAGATCCTCCACGTTCCCGCTCTTATCCGCGCTCATATACCACAATTCATGCACTCCCGCATTCAAAAGGAAGGATCCGGCATATATAGGATTCTGGCATGAACCGACCGGCATGCTGCTGATAATGACGACATCCGCCATATTCGAGAATCCGCATCCATCAGCCGGATGGAGATTGATAAGGAGATAAGTCGTCGCAACCCCTGAGACAAGATCGCGGCTGCCGAACGTGGAATGATCTTGAGCAAGGAGAGCGATACGCGTGCTGGTCGAAACAAAGACCTTTGTCTGGCGAGCATCACTCTCACCCTCGTAGTTGAAGCTGGTCATGGGAGGAGTCACATCCGGCGGAAGAGGCAAGCTGCCAAAAACGGCTAGCCCCGGCCAATCATGAGGCAATCGTGCAGAAACCACGTGCGCCGTCAAATCTATATGCTGGTCTTCCAGCGGCACCATATAATTCGTCTCTGGATCAAAACCGTAGAGCACCAGCGTGTTCTCATCGATCTGCAACCCTGTCAGCGTCTCGGGCAAATAGGTGATCTGCACCAATGCCGGTGAAGAAGGAGCAAAAGGCTCAAAATGCGCCCAATAAGGCGATGAGACTAGCCCTAGACCCGCAGCGCTCTGGCTAGAAAGGAAAGCCGCCAAAGATGGACTGGACACATCCAACGCAGTAAGAGTAAGGGTCACTGTTTGCAGTTCGGATGCGGATATCTCCGGGGTCCCCGAACCTCCTACGTCCCCAGCATGCACCTCCGTCGGCGCTAAAGGATACAGGACATAAAAAGGCGAGAATGACATCACCTCGCACGTTACGATGCCGTTGGGTCCATCAATGGATGTCGTACAGTTGGTATTGTCATGAACGGCTTGCATTGCATTGATTTGAGCCGCAGTTAAATTGGTTGGATTAAAGGAAAAGGAAACCTTGGCTTGACCATTGAAACGAACCTGCCCCTGATCGATATTCATCGCCAAAAGGCATCCCATGCCCTCTACCGCAGGACACGCAGTAGCCGGGCCTACAGTGATTTGCCCTCCTGTAGTCACTTCCGGGAATTCGATGGAAACGCCAGGAGCGATATTCACCGCAACATTCACACCTGGCTGAACCCAGCCCCCCTGTTGCAATAGCTGAGAACCCTCCGAGAAAATCTGTTGAGACAGGAAATAAAAAGAACCTCCCTCTAAATTAGCACTAAGAGTACCCAATGGGTTCCCAAAATACACTGTATATCCAGAGTCGTGACTGGCATCATAATGTGAACCTTTACCACGCTCAATGCCGGTAGAACCTCGTGTCAACTCAAATTTGAATTGGACAAACTTCGCGATTTTAATTTGAGGGGAATCTGCATAACTAGCGGTAGCGCAATCATTCGCGGCGACATCGTAGGTTGAATCAACAAAAGGTTGAAATCCTGCGACAAGTAATTCATCAAGAGTTTCACCAGTTCGTACAAGCACTCTATAAGATCCGAATGTCTGTGACGGACCAAGAGAGATCAGCTGCCTAACGTGAGAATTCTGAGCAACATCTGTTCCTCCAACAAATGTGCCTTTGAAAATCGTTCCCAACCTATTTCCAAACGACAAACCCTGAAAATAGCGCGGACTCTCTTTCGCAATCCACTCGGTCACCTGTAACGGACGGCCCAACGCACTGCCATTGGAATCGAATAAAGCGGACTCTTGTCTTGTCGAATGCCAAACATAGAAATACTTCCCAAGAGAAGAGACATATTCCTCTTCGAAATCACCCGACATTAGAGTCACCGGATGACTATTTAGTTTAAGTTTTGAATCATTACCAATGTGCACATTTTGCGTAGCCCCGACATCCGTAAGCTCTGCCAAAGTATCCCATCTGCCATTAGTAACGGTCTGAAGCCAAAACTGACTGGCCGCAATATAACCGTTTCGGCCAACAAGCTGTAGTCTATAATAACCATCTTCAAGGGGCACATCTAATTGACGATATTGATAAGTACTTCCCGCGACCATCCAACTACTAATGACGATGGGGTCTCCTGGGCCTCCCCAACATAGGGCGGAATCGCCGCCTTTCACCGGGCAAGGATAAAAATAGAGATCTGCACCACCTGCATCCGCCACTCTAGTCTCAAGCATAACCTTCGCATGGAATTCCTGAAGCGTCGAATCATATTCGGAAGTGCTCTGCGAAGAAACAACCGCAACATACAAAGGTGACCCAATAGTAAAACTTACTTGAGTGTATGAGCCGTCGGCCTCAAGGCATGCCGGATGGTCGTTGACATCACGGCATCGAACCTCGAGGATGTGATTCCCGTCGGGCAATGGATTTCCGTTGTCGACAGTCTGCAAATCCACGAGGAACACCATGCGATCATCGCCCGCGACATTCCCCTGCGGATCGACACCTGACAGTGATGTCGTAGGTCGGCGCGTCGCGGTATCGGTCGCATTCTCTTCGGGCCGGCCTCCGTAGCCGTAGGTTGGCTGCCCCACCGCTCCGAGATGAATGGGCTGCAGAGGATCGCCATTGCGAAGGATGTAGAGGCTGACTTTATCCAAGTCGAGCCCGAAAGTCCTATCCTCGATGGATGCGGAACCGAGAGAATTGATCCTGACCTTCAATGCATAAGGAGAGGCAAGCTGTTCCTGCGTGAAGACCATATTGGGCGTCGGCGCTTCGACTACCGCCGTCGGCAATCCATCCGGGGTATGCCGAACATGATAGAGCGGGTTATCCTGCGTCAGATTGAGTCCGAGGTGCAGATGTGGGTCTCCCACGCCAGATGCGCCTATTGGCGCAATCAGTCTGCGGGCTTCGACGGGCGAGGCAGCATATATCCCTGGCAGGACCTCAGTCCCGGAATGATCATCGTCGATAAAAGCATCCGCAACCGTCGTCCGCGTCTCATCCGTGTAGCGGACGATGAAGTACACGGTACGACCAACTCCGTCAACGATTGCCCCCAAAGCGAATGCGCCCGAAATCTGCCAAGCCTCAGGCGTGGGGACGGGGTCTGTCTCAAAGATGTGCATATACTGGAAGCTGCCGAGAGGGCCTACGACATCAATCAACCAGATGTCCTGCGAAAACCGAATCCCCGTTCGCCCATGCAAACCAGCACCCGCCACAACGCCAGCCTCTACGGAGGGGATCGGCGTCCCGCGAGTGTTGCCAGCCTGCGGGTTGTAGTCGATGCCACGATGGAAGAATGACCCGCTGGTTACATTCCGCGGCCCGAAGTCTGAAATCATCCTATTGAAAGGCGGATCAACGGATTGCGCATGGCTAAGCTCTGCCGACACTGTCAGCAGGGTGCTTAGAGCCAGCAGCGAGGCGATCCTAGAACCGATATTCATACAGCGTTTCTGTTTTCTGTTTGCCTTGCGCGTCATGCTCGCGGAGATACTTGACGATCCGACAACGCCCCGAGTCATCGATTAGGGCAAAGCCAGATCCCCGATATTCCGGGATATGCAGCTTCTTGCTGTCGACCTCGAAGCAGGCACGGTCTGCGACCCCATACTTCCCGTTGGCAGAAAGCACAACGGAGGAGACAATCTTGTCCGGCCCCGGGTCATACTTGAATAGTTCGTGGCCCGCCGCGTCATACACCACGGCGAAGCTTCGTTGGTCGTCGCGATTCTCACGGATTTGTTCGAGGCTTCTCGCCTCGTATTCGACGAGTCCAACTCTCGCGCCGTTCTGAGACATGTAAAACTCGGTACTGACATTTTCCTTTTGCCATAGGACGTTGCCATCCGCGTCGTAGTAACGGAAAGTACTCGACGATTGCAGTGTTGGCCCTTCACTCTCCGGGGCGGTCGCCACGATCCTCACCGTTTCGATGATTCCCGCATGCTCTCCCGTCTGGGACACCTTCGCGAATTGGTTGACTTGCGTCAGCTTTTGATCGTATGGCGCTGGCAAATTAGACTTGTCCACTTTCCGCTCATGCTTCAACTGGATTGATTTGTGCTCCTTGCCGTCTGGGCCCATGAAGCGAACATGCTTGCGTACCGCCTTAACCAATCTCCCCTTGTGAAGCACGCCCGTCTTGGGTTTCTCGCTTGGGGAATATGCCTCGGGAGTCTCTTCAAGCATGATTCGTCCCTTGGTGTCGCCAGCGTAGGCAAAATTGCCCCAGACCAGTGCATGCCCCACGATAAGGGCCCAGATCGGTGTCGATGCTATTCTGCGGTTGCTCATCTTGATCTCCCGCCCGAAATATCTACAACAACACACACGCCCCCCTCTCTCTGGCCAAGATGCCAGACTTCCAGACTTTTGACTGGGATTGTGTTGAGTTTCTTGTCAGAAACCCGATGCGCGCGTGCCGCCAGACCGTGCCAGACTACGCCAGACTTTTCGCCTTTGCCGGGGGCGGATGCAACACACGCGACCCCCTCTCTCTGGCCAAACTGCCCAATAATCCAACTACCGGGCGTGCTTACGTTGTTTTTTTCGACACAATCTGAGGTCGCAGACCCCGCCCAAACAGACCCAATAATACCCAAGAACCCAATTTTGCCTTTGGATCCGACGACCTCGGTGGACCAGCAAAACCCGGACAGAGGCATGTTCGGCATGACCGCCGATCTCGGCTGAAAACCGTGACGCGGGCAGACAGTAGCATAGCGCGTCCCTTGCGCTGAGGAAGCAGTTATAAAGGATGGAGAATGCGAATGACCAACTGCGTGGGGAAATGACGAGGAGCGGCCGAGGCGGGTCGGCGCAAATGGGACGGCAAACGACAAGGAATGGGTGTCGTTTCTCGGCGCTTGCACGGCAATCTCCTGCACGGACACGACAATGCGTCAACGGAATGCGGCCGGCACGGCGTTACGAAACAAAAAACACGATAGGAAAATTATGACAGGAGTTCCACTTTTTGGCAAGGGAATAATCCTGACAATCCTGACATGGTTTCAGAAATCGCTCCATACGGTAAATTCGCAGACACCCTATCGTACTATTGCGCCGACGGCCTGATGAGGACCTCCCATATGCCGATGGATCGCAAGGGCCAGCCCAACATCCGCGCCAACGTTTTTGCCTTGACCTCAGATACCATCACTATCGCACCGACTTTTCGCTCTTCCAGCACGGCCCGTAGCCGCGGGAGAGGAAGATCGAGCAGAGAAGGATTCCCCCTCTGCACCAACTGGAACATATCGTTTTTACCGACGACATCATACCAGAGCTCGCGGTCGGCCAGCATCGGACGGCTCGGCGAAAACAGCCGGAACAGCAATCGAGAGTGGATATGCTCCTGATGAACGCCTGTATAGAGTTCCGTCAGCATAACCGAATATTCCTTTTCATAGGGCTGGCGGAGCACGGCAAGGATGGAGGCCTCCATGGGCTGGGCCAGCGACAATCCCTTGTCCCACCGGCGAAGAGCCATGTCCGTCCTCAACCACAAAAAGGCGCCCGTCAAGACGATGCATGTCCCTTGAGCGATCTTGGAATGCATCCAGGATGGCAGTCTCATTTTAGCCAACAGGCCTTCCCAACCCACCGCGATGATAGGGAAGAGCAGCATGGCGAATAGCACCACTGTCCGCCAATAGTAAACCGCATACCCGGCACGAACCGCGGAAAGGATGAACAGCACGAAAGCGCCCACGATAAGCGCGGCATACCAGCGCAGCTTGACGTTGTCGCGAACCTGCAATATCCCCGCCGCACAGCCTGCGACCCCCGCACAGCCAAGCATCTCCCACAATGCCTTGGGATAATGGAGCATCGCAGCCCAGCCGCCGTGCTGGAGAGCCCCGGTCTCGACTTTCAAATAGGATTTACCGAAGAAAAGGAAATATGCCATGAAAAATACCGCGAGCGGAAGCCAGAGGGAGATGACATTCCAGGCAATGCGGCGGCCATTGCTCGATGGGAACGCCCCGCCTCCGCCTGCCGCGCTGGAACAAGACCACCAAGTCAGCAGCGGCAAGAACACCCAGGCCTCCGGCCGGGTCCAACACGCCAGCCCCATGAATATCAAGCCCATGGTCAAGTCACGCAAGAGACCTGTCTCCAAATAATCCAGCCACTTCTTGAAATGCCACAGGACAAGACACCACAGCATAGGCTCCGACGCACCGGAAATACTCAGCACGATGAGTTGGAGATTCATCATCGCCAATAAGAGCGACCACAAGGCGATCCACGGTTTGTCCGGGAATAAGCTGCGCGCACATCGGTAGAGCGCGCAGAAAGACACGACCGTCAGCGCAAGATTCAACAGAGAAGGGACCCGGTGATTCGGACAGATCAGAAGGATCTTGCTCAACGCCATCATGGGCAATGGAAGCCAATTCACATGCAATGCCCACCCGGAAGACCGCCAATCATACGCGATGAGGGCTCGGCCGACATCATCAAAGGAATACGCATAGAATCCGCCCATCTTGACGAAGCGATACGCCATGATCAGGGGATAACTGAGCAGCAGAACACAGGCGAAGATGCTCCAACGATCAGGCGCAGGCCCCCGCACCGCAAACGACATGGCGGCCAGCCGCTTCATCCTGCGCAGCCCTGCCGCGGCCTGCTCGACGACCGCGAGGCTTCCTCCGCGAAGAGGCGCCGAAGCCGCCACAACTTCGGAAGATAAGCGAAGACTCTGACGGCAAGAGAAGTGCGAGCCGGACGAAGCTCTTCGACGGAGACCGGCTCCAACGCGATCGGCAGTCCGGAACGCACCGCGCGGATCAAGAATTCCGGCTTGAATGTGTCTCCATCCAGCCGACAGCCTGCAAAAACAGCATCACATCGCCGCCAATCCAGCACCAGGGAGCCGTGGCAGTCCAATCCTTTCAGTTCAGGAAAAGCTTCCCGCAAAAGCCTGGCGTGGACCGCCGTGGCCAACCGCCGCAGTCCAGGGCGCCGATCGAACGCCGGATCCTTGCAGCCCACGACGATCGCGGCGCCGGCATCGATATGTGCGAGGGCCTTGCGGAGGAATTCCTTTCGCCACATATCCAAGTCGACCATGGCGCGCACACGTCCGCGTGCTTCCAAAATGCCCTTCTTCAGTGCAGCTCCGTAATCCCGGTCATGCAACCGGACTTCGCGGATAGCCCCTCCCCCTTCCCGCATAAGATCGTGAAGATGTTCCGCGGTGCGGTCGCAACTCCCATTGTCGACCGCGATGATTTCCGTCGGCCTATCCATGCCCTGCATGTCCCGCAGGATCGCGCGCCCGATACTGGGCAGCAAGTATTCCTCATTGTAGATCGGGAGCACGACGGAGATATCCATGGCGACCGTCCTATTCTAGAGAATAATCCTGCCATCCGCAAAAAGCATCCACCAAGAGAAGAAGCATGAGAGGATGATTCTGCGGAGATCTCGCGGTCTTGACAAAGGCACGCCTGCCGAAACATACTAACGGGCATGGCGCAGACCGAACGCTCTCCCCGCAGCATCGCGGGCCCCATCCTCCTGCTCATCATCCTCCTCGTGGACGTGGGCCTGGTGATCGTGGCCTGGCATATGCGCCGCCAACGCCAGATGGACTACGGGAACTTCGGCCTCGACCTCTCCTCGCCTCCCAATCCCGCGCCGGCGCTCAACGCCGCCCCGACCGCGGCCGCCGCCCTGCCCCAGCCCGAGGAGCCCGCGATCATCCCCGGCACGCTCTCCTCCGTCGTCCCCGAAGACCTCGGCCCAGGGCCGCGCGGCGCAGCCGCAAGCCCCGCGTCCGCCGCGGGACTCGGCCAAGCCAAGAGCGTCTTCGACAAGGTCAAGAACGAGCCGCGCTTTCGCAACTCGAAGATCCTGCGCGAATGGAAGCGGGACTTCCTCGCCTATCCGGACCTCGCCGGGATCAACAGCCGCTACCAGAAGGATCGGAACATCGCCGCCTTCCTCAAGAGCATGGTCCGTTCCGGCAATTTCCGCCGCATGTTCCGCAAATACATCGGGACTCCCGACATGCAGGCATTCCTGAAGACCCTGGCCTTCAAGCCCCCGATCCTCTCCGCCGCGAAATCCCTCTCCTCGGACGGAGAGATCCAGAAGACGCTGCGAAAAGTCGACATCCCCGGACTTCCCTCCTACGAAGGCTTCGCGGATATCGGCCGCGCGCGCGCGGGCGCCGCCCCTCGGCGCGACAGCTCCGAAGCCCTGCGCCGCGCCAAGGAGAATCCGGCCTTGAAGAACATGCTCGATGAGCAGGAGCTTTCCGGCGAGACCCTGCGCAGCGCCGAGACCGGAAGGAAGAAATGAGGCGCGCGGCCGCCTTACTGCTCCTGCCGGCATTCTTCTGCGCCTGCGCCGGACCGCGCCCGAATCGCGCTCCTCTTCCCGTCCAAGCCGCCGCGGCCGCGCAGGCGCTCCCCGGGCCGGAGCTCAGCGATGAGGCGTTCCTCGAAGACCTCGAACACCGGACCTTCCGCTTCTTCTGGGAGCGCGCGGTCCCCAAGAGCGGCCTCATTCCGGACCGCTGGCCCACGAAGAGCTTTTCGAGCATCGCGGCCGTGGGCTTCGCCCTCACCGCCTATCCGATCGGCGCGGAGCGCGGCTACGTGACCCGCGCGCAAGCCGCCGAAAGGGCGCTGGAAACCCTGCGCTTCCTATACGATGCGCCTCAAGGCCCGGAAGCCGCCGGACGCGCCGGCTACCGCGGCTTCTTCTATCACTTCCTGGACATGGACTCGGGCACGCGCTTCAAGGACGTGGAGCTCTCCACCATCGACACCGCGCTGCTCATGGCCGGGGTGCTCTTCTGCCGGGAATACTTCGACCGTTCCGACGCGCGGGAAAAGGCTGTCCGGGACCTCGCGGACCGGCTCTACCGCCGGGTCGAGTGGGACTGGCCCCGGCCGAACACGCCGCTCGTCAACATGGGCTGGGACCCGGAAAAAGGATTCAAGCCCCTGGACTGGCGCGGCTACGACGAATCCATGATCCTCTATATCCTGGCCCTGGGCTCTCCGACGCATCCCGTGGAGCCGAGCGCCTGGAGCGAGTTCACCAAGACCTATGTCTGGGGACCCTTCCAAGGCCTGGAGTTCCTCCAGTTCGGCCCGCTCTACGGCCATCAGTACTCGCACATCTGGATCGACTTCCGCGGAATCCAGGACGCCTACATGAAGGAGAAGGGCATCGATTATTTTGAGAATTCCCGGCGAGCGGCCTATGCGCACCGCAGCTACGCGCAGAAGAACCCCGGAGGCTTCGCGGGCTACGACCGGACCGTTTGGGGCATCACGGCCTGCGACGGTCCCGCCGACAAGGTCCTCGCCGTGCACGGCGCGACGGTCGCGTTCCACACTTACGCGGGGCGCGCCGCGGGCGCGACCTGGACCAATGACGACGGCACGCTCGCCCCCACCGGCGCGGGCGGGATGATCCCCTTCGCGCCGGAGATCGCGGTCCCGGCCCTGCGCGAGATGGTCCGTCGATACGGCGCGGACCTCTACTCGGAGTACGGATTCCTGGACGCCTTCAACCCGAGCTTCACCTTCGCCGACGCGCCCCCGCAGATGGGCCGCGTCGTGCCGGGCAAGGGCTGGTTCGGAACCGACTACCTCGGCATCGACCAGGGCCCGCTCTTGGCCATGGCCGAGAACCGCCGCAGCGGCCTGATCTGGAAGGCGCTCAATAAGAGTCCCTATATCCTCGAAGGGCTGCGCCGCGCGGGATTTACAGGCGGCAGACTCGGCCCTTGACAATCCAAGACGCCAGGTGAGATACTAAGCACTAGGAGACTCATGGGAGACAACAAGTCGCTGATCGCCTTCGGCGCGGCCGTGGCCGTGCTCACTTTGGGCGCGCTGGGGATACTCTTCGTGGTGCTCAAGCCCGCGAACGTGCGCGAGGCTGAAGCCGTGGGCGAGGCTTCCACGCAGTTCCCGGACAGCCCGTCCCGAGCCGCAGCCTCCGCGCCGCCCGCGGCCTCGCTCCCCCTCACGGGCCCGGCGCCCGAAGAGGCGGCCGGCGGTCCCTCCTCGCTCGAACTCATCCAGAAGGACTCCTCCTTCTCCCCGCGCGCGGGCGCGCAGCCCGGCAAAGACGCGTCCCAAGCCGCGGCCGAAGGCGACGCCGCGGGCGTGGTGGCCGGCCTTCGCGGAGACGAGCAGCAGACGCGCCGCTCCAAGCGCGAGCGCACCCGCGGCGTCATGCAGTCCGTGGTGAACGCGGTCCACGAGATCCAGCCCGCCTGGTACAAGGAATTCCTCGCGGACGCCTCCCTCAAGAAGATCGCCGACAACTACGCCCGCTCCCAGGATTTCTCGGCGTTCCTCGCGTCCTTGGCTTCCTCGAAGAGATTCCAAGCCATGCTCGGCGCCAAAGCCGGCACCCGCGGGATGCAGGAGCTCGTACGCGCGCTCATCGACGACGACACGTCCTCCCGCGGCATACGCTCGATCGTGGAGGAGCACGCCGATGACCCGAATCTCTCGTATTTGCTCCGCCGCCACGGACGCCGCTGCGGCCTGCCCGAGGAACTCCTGAGCATCGCGTCCGCGGACGCGGGCTCCTCCTCCGAGGAAGAAGCTCCCGCGCCCAAGCCCGTGCGCAAGCCCATGCCCAGGCTCAAGCTCAAGCCCAAGAGCTTCGGCGGAGACTCCCGCCCCTCCTCATTGGCCCCCGGCGCGAACAACGCCCAGCCCAACGGCATGGACATCGAAGAACTCAAGCGCCGCTACGGCGGCGGGCAATAGACTCCGCGCTGGAAAATAGACTAGAATCCTCGCGCACGTCCGACGAAGAACGGAGGGTTTCCCATGCCTCATGTAGTCACCGAGAAGTGTCTGGGCGAAGTCTACGCGAACTGCGTGGAAGGCTGTCCCGTGGAGGCGTTCCAGGCCGGCGAATATCAAGGCAAGCCCTTGATGGTCATCGACCCGGACCTGTGCATCGACTGCGGCGTATGCCTGCCCATCTGCCCCATCGGCGCGATCGTGGGCTCGACCGACGACAAGCCCGAGTGGACGAAGATCAACGCGGAGCTGGCCCCCCGGTTCAAGTCGAACCCCAAGCCCAAGCCCCGCGAGGCAAAAGACCCGCCCCATCGTCCCGAGAACAAGCTCGTCCTCTGAAAGAGCGGCTGAATGCGGCTCGTACATCTCTGCGCCCGCGACCTGGAAGGCGCCTGCGTCACCGGACTCAAGCGCCTGAGCTTCGAGAAAGGACTTCTCGAGGGCGCGGGCGTGCTTGAGTCCCCGGTCCAGGAAGCCGCCTTCCCCTTCGACAGGCTCCTGGGCTCCTGGACCGCGCAGACCCCGGCCGGAGCGTCCGTGGAGATGCGCGTGCAGGTCCGCTCCGAAGGCGCTTGGTCGGGCTGGTTCCGCCTGCCGCGCTGGGAGGAAGGCGCTTCCACGAGCTTCAGCGTCCAACCCGATGCCTTCGGCCGCGTCTGCGAGGACACGCTCATCCTCGCAAGGAAAGCGGACGCCTTCCGCTACCGCCTCATTCTCGAGGGCGGCCAAGGCGGCAAGCCGCGCCTGCATCGCGTCTGCATCAGCTACGACGACGCCTCCCTGCCCCTGCCGCCGGAGCCGCCCTTCACGCCCGGCCCCTGGGTCCGGGAGATCCCTCTGACGCCGCGCTCTCAGATGGAGGAGCAGGAGCGCTGGCGCCGGGACCTCTGCAGTCCGACCTCGCTGGCCATGGTGCTCGAGCACTACGGCAAAAAGCTCAGCACCGGGAAGGCCGCCCTTCTCGTGCGCGACCACGGCGCCGGGATCTTCGGGAACTGGACGCTCAACGTCGCGGCCGCCGGAAGCCTGGGCCTCTGCGGCGAAGCGGCCTGGCTCCCCTCCTTCTCGGACCTTCAAGAGGAGATCGCCCACGGCCGGCCCACGGCCGTCTCGCTGACCTTCGCCGAAGGCGAGCTTTCCGGCGCTCCTCTCAAGAAGACCCGCGGACACTTGGTCGTAGTCTCGGGATTCACGCCCTCCGGAGACGTGATCGTCTGCGATCCCGCGGCGCCGGAACGCTCCTCGGTCCGCCGCGTCTACCTCCGTTCGGAGTTCGAGCGGGCCTGGCTCAGGAACAAGCGCGGACTCTGCTATCTCATCGGAGAGCCCTTCCCTCAGGAACTCCGCGCCGCGGTCCCCACCGCGGACCTGCGCACGGCTCCGCGCGAGAGCGCGCGGCCCGAGGCCATGGACCGCTCCCTGGGCACCCAGCTCCTCTACGGCGAACGCGTGCTCGTGCTCTCGGCCAAAGGCAACTGGGCCCGCGTCGAAGCCCTGGACCAGGAGTACTTCAGCGACGGACGCTGGTCCGGCTATCCCGGCTGGGTGCGCGCCGAAGACCTCTCCTACGGCCTGCGCCCCTACAGGCCCGGCTCCGTGCTCCGGGCCAAGCGCACGGAGATCCCGGCCGAGGAAGGACGCGCGCATCTCACCCTGCCCCTGGGCGTGCTGCTCGCGGCCGAAGGCGGCGCGCCCAAGGACACCGTGGCCCTTCTCGACGGCCGCCGCGCGCACGTGGAAGCCGGCCATCTGCGCCCCCTTTCCCCCCAGCCTCCCGCGATCGCGCGCCGGCACATCCTGGAGACCGCCGCGCTCTTCCTGGGCGATCGCTACGTCTGGGGAGGCCGCTCCAGCGTCCAGAAGCGGCCGGGCTGGGGCGTGGACTGCTCCGGCCTGGCCAACCTCTCTTATCTCGCGGCCGGACTGCGCATCCCGCGCAACGCGCACGACCAGCACCTGCGCGCGCGCGCCCTGCGCAAGGAAGAACTCCAGCCCGGGGACCTCGTGTTCCTCACCTCCGGCGAAAAGAGCGAGGCCGTGGACCATGTGATGCTCTACGCCGGAGGCGACGGCCTCATCGAGAGCCGCGCCACTCCGGGCAAGACCCTGCGCACGACCTTCACCGAGCGCTTCGGGACTCCGCTATCCTCCCTCTCCTCGGCGGACATTCTCACGGACCTCAGCGGACGCAAGCCGCTCAAGCGCCGCATCCTCTTCGGAGCCTTCCTGCCATGAAAAAGATCCTGTTCGGACTGCTCTTGTGCCCTTGGGCTCTGCCGTTGTTCGCGGACCTGACGCCTCCCCTGCTCCCGCCTCAGGAGGAACAGAAAGCCCCGGCGCCCGCGGAGAAGCCCGCGCGCACGGGAAAAACGAGCGCAACCCAGCATCCGAACAAAAAGAAGAACATCCCTGCCGCGAAAAAAACATCACAGCAAAAGCCGAAAGCGCAGCCCTCCGAGAAAACGTCCGTGAGATCGGAGTCGGCAGCCGTCGAACCTGCCGCTCCCAAGACGCCGCCCAAGCCCGCGGGCCCGGCCGTGATGGTCGTCTATCCTCCCGAAGGCCAGTCAGAGGAGGATCTGCGCTCCCTGTTCATCCTGGGCGCGGTGGCGCGCCCAGGATTCCCGTTCCGCATCAATGGGACCACGGTGCCCGTGCATCCCAAGGGCGGCTTCCTCGCCTATCTCCCGGTGCAGGCCGGGCCCTTCACCTTCCGCTGCGAGCAGGACCTGCCGGAAGGCACCACGTTCTGGACCCGGAGCATCCGGGTGAGTTCCCAGTCGGCCACGCCGCCCCAAGACCCTCCCGCGATCCTGGCCGAGAGCGTGTCCCCTAAAGAAGACCTGGAACTGCGCCCCAACGACTGGCTCAACGTGAGCATGCGCGGCTCTCCCGGACTCTCCGGCTCTTTTTCCCTGCGCGGCCTGCGCGGAGACTTTCCCATGGCCGAGACCCGGCCCGGCGTCTATGAAGGCGCCTATCAAGTCCAGCCTTCCGACGATATCCGCGACGGAGAATTGACCGTATCGCTCAAGGCCGCGCGCCGCGCCGCGGTCCGCACAAAAGCGCCCGGCAAGGCGAGCCTCACCCATCGGACCCCGGAGACCGTGGCGGTGCGCTCCGAAGGCATCGTAAACGTGCGCAGCGGCCCGGGCCGCGGCTACATCCTCTTTCCCCCCGTCGGGACCCGATTCCTGAGCACGGGCAGAGCCGGGCGCGAACTGCGCGTGCGGCTCTCGGAACAGCTCTCCGCATGGATCGATGAGCGCTCGGTCGAAAAGCTGCCCGCGGGAACGCCTCCGCCGCAATCCATCCTCCGCGACATCACGGTCTCCCCCGGAGGGGACGCCGACACGGTCACGCTCAATCTCTCCCAGAAGATCCCCTTCCAGATCGAGGAGAACTCGGACCTCTCGGGGCTGCGCGTGCGGCTCTACTCCACGGTCGGCCACACCAACTGGATCAACTACGGACAAGCCGGAGAACTCCCTCGCCGGGTGAGCTGGAGCCAGGTCGAGAGCGACGTCGTGGACATCGTCATCCGCCTGGAAGGCGGACGTCTCTGGGGCTATGACGCCTCCTGGCGCGGAGAGGACCTGCGCCTGGAACTGCGCCGGCCTCCGCGTCTGGCCCATCGGCCGGCCTCGGTGTTCAAGGACCGGCTCATCGCCGTGGACGCGGGCCACGGAGTCTCGGCCCCCGGAGCGGTAGGCCCCCGCGGGACCTGGGAGCAGGACGCCAACATGCGCCTGGCCCTGGACCTGCAGTCCCTGCTCCAAGCCGAGGGCGCGCAGGTCCTCCTGACTCGCGGCAAGGACGAGGACGACGTCCCGCTCATGGAGCGCACGCGGCGCGCGGCCGCGCGGCGGGCCGACCTCTTCCTCAGCGTGCACAACAACGCGCTTTCCGACGGAGAGAACCCCTTCGAACGGCCGCACGGCTCCTCGGTCTTCTTCTATCATCCGCACAGCCAGGCCCTGGCCCGCTCCGTTTACTCGGCCTACGAGCGCTTGGCGCCCATCCCGGGAGAAGGGCTGCGCTACGGGAACCTCTTCGTGGCCCGCATGACGCAGATGCCCGCGCTGCTCACGGAATCGGCGTACATGATGTTCCCGGCGCAGGAAGAGCTGCTCTTAGACCCTGCCCAGCGCCGAAAGTTCGCGCTCGCCATGCTCGAAGGACTGCGGGGATTCCTGGAGTCCGAGCGCAGCCGCCAAGCCGCAAGCCTGCCCGCTTCGGCCCAGCCGCAAAAGACGGCAGCCCCAACAAAAGCCTCCGTCACGACGAAGAACAAGCCCGCCTCGGCCCGGCGAACAGGGAGATGACCATGGACCCGCTCTACGACCTCTACGACGCCCTGGATTTCCTGGCCTCTCTGCGCGAGGCCGACGACCCCAAGGTCTGGTGCCGCGTGCTCGAAAAGACCGCGGCCGCGCTGCGCGCGGAAAAAGCCTGCTACTTCTATTCCGACGTGAAGACCCGCCTTCTGACGCCGTTCCAATCCGTGGGAGAGAGCGAGCCGCGCGCGCCCATCGCGGCCGGAGAAGGCCTCTGCGGCTGGACCGCGCGCTACCATGAGCCGGTCCTCGTCGAGGATACGGGCAAGGAGGACCGCTACCGCGCGGAGCTCGACGGGAAAGCGCGCACGCTCCTGTGCATCCCGCTCTTCGACCGCCTGGATTTCATGGGCGTGCTGCAGTTCTGCGACAAGACCGGAGGCCCCTTCACCCAAGCGGACCTGCGCTACGCCCGGACCGTGGCCCTGCACGCCTCCATGGCCCTGCGCCGCCTGCGGCTGGAGGGCATGGTCAACCGCGTCACGGCCTACAACTCCAGCATCCTCGACAATCTCTCCGGAGGCTTCCTCGCCGTGGACCTGAGCGGACACGTCATGATCTGCAACCCCGCGGCCCGGCGCATCCTGGCCATCCAGGGAGACGTCACGGACCTTCCGGTGGAAAGCGCGCTCCCCTTCCTGCCGGAACTGGCGGCGCTCCTGCGCCGCACCCTGGAGAACAAGCAGACTCTCAAGCGGCGGGACCTGCGCTGGAAGATCGAGGGCCGAGAGCGCCTGCTCGGCTACAGCACCCTGCTCATACAGGACTCTGAAGGAAGGTTCACGGGCGCGGGCGTCACGTTCCAGGACCTCACCGACATCCAAAAAACCTAAACGGCGGCGGGTTCCGAGAAACGGACCATGAGCTCCACGCCGCCCGCGCCCGGCTTGGCGTCCACTTCCGCGCGGAAAGGCAAGAACGACTGCCGGAGCTCCTCGCAGGAAGGCAAGGCCGCGCCCGCGGGAGCGGGAAAACGCACGCGCAGTTCCTGACCGCGTCCATTTTCACCGGCCGCGACCAGGATGGACAGAAGACCTCCGTCCTCGGCATTGTCCACTACCCAGATGAGAAGATCCAGGAGGACATGGCGCAGCTGCAGGCCCTCCACGGGCAGAGGCGGCAGGGCCGCGCTCGACTCGCGCGAGAGCATGAGCCCCTTGTGCCTTAAGCGGAATTCCACGATCTCCAGAGAACGGCCCAGGGCCTCGGAGAGCAGAACGCGCTCCGAATCGGAATCCGGCTGGAGCAAGGCCAGGATATCGGCCACCAGGCGCGTCATGGAGCGAACCGAAGAGCCGATGCGCTCCACGTCGCGCCGCGCACCCCCCTCCGGGATCTGCTCCGAAAGAACCTCGGCGCTGCCCAAGATGGACATGAGCTGGCTGTGCAGATCGTAAAGGATGGCCTCGACCAAGACCCCCCTCTTTTTCGCGCCGGTCAGCCCCGCGGGCTCGCCATGGGAGAGCCTGCGCGCCAATCGGTCGAGCTCCGCCCGGGTGGAATCCAAGGCCATGCGCGCGCGGCGCTCCTTGTGCGCGGTTCCCCAGGTCACGCTCGCGGCCAGGCAGAGGACCGCGGCCTTGACCACCCACTCCAGGAGCTGCCAAGTGGGGCCATGGTCCAGGATATCGAGATAGAAGCAGCCGAGGAAGGCCGCGGAAGAAGCCACGGCAAAGGCCGCGTGCCTGCGTTCGAGGTAGAAGCACGCGGTGAAGATGGGCAGAAGATACATGGGCCAGAAATAGGACTCCGCGCGCCCCGAGCAGCCCAGCACCAGGGAGACCAGCACCGTGTTGACGGCCACGGAGACCATGGGCACGAGCCAGAACTCGCTCTTGCGCCGCAGAAGAACCTGATAGCCGAGATTGAACACGAACACGGCCGCGAAGGCCCAGAGCACGTTCGGGAAGATCAGCATGGGATTGTCCCGACTGAGCACGGCCACGATGCCCATGGACAAGGAGAATACGATCTCTTGGACGCTGTGCAGTCCCGCGGAATGTTCCTTCTTCATGATCTAGCGCTCCGACCTCATAATAGGCGTCTTTTTGACCGCCGAAGCATCCGGGACCTCGACGATCTTGCTCGGAGAACGGCCTCCCTTAATAAGGCGCAAGCGTCCGGCAGGCACGCCCAACGCGCGTCCCAGAAGCTCCAGGCAGGCGGCATTGGCCCGGCCTTCCTGCGCGGGTGCGCGCACCCATATCTCGTAGAGGTCCGCGGCCTTGCGCAGGACCTCGTTCTTTCGCGCGTCCGGATGCACACGCAGTTTTATCAGCATTGAAAATAATTCGGGGCGCCGGGACTTGAACCCGGAACCTCCTGGTCCCAAACCAGGCGCTCTGCCAATTGAGCTACACCCCGCCTGTCGCACCCCTCATCTTCGTTCGGGGCCTGAAGGCCGGCGCGAGTGAGGTGCAATTTCTCGCGCCGGTGCTCCCCAAGGGGGTTCCCCCCTTGGCGCCTTCGGGACGCTCTCGCGTCCCAGGAAGGCTGACACCCTCCACTAAGGTGCGCGGGCCATGCCGCGCATCCTATACGCACCCCTGCTGATAAACGAAACGGAACAGACACAAGGTGCGCATTGCTTCGCCGCGCATTCTATACACGGCACACCTTATACGGCACGCCTGCCTACGATCTCAAAAGAAACGGCACGAACGACTTATAAGGATGACTAATATTAGCACAAAAGGAGAAACAGCTTGGAAACGAAGGGACGGCACTCAGGGGATGAAGCGGGGGACGGTGCGGGTGGAGGCCATGCTGGAAGCGGGATCCTCTCCGTTGAAGAGCACGGCCAGGTTGGAGGGATCGGCTTCGGCGCTGAGATACGGGGAAAGAGGACCGTCCACGGAACTCTCGGAAGTGAGGAAATAAAAACCCTTCTGCCGGCCGGCCTGGGCGCGGCCGTCGCGGATCAGGGCTTGGAAGACGAGAACGGGCTCACCTACGAACTCAGGGGCCAAGCCCACGGACCGTGCGAAGCGCTTGGGCTCGACCCGGCATTCGACGAGCACGGACACGCCCTGCCCATAGAGATTGTTGACGCGGGCATGCGCGAAGAGGTCTCCGTCGGAAGGCCGGCAGCGGTAGCTCCAGCGGCCGCCGTCCCGGCGCAGGACCGTCAAATCGAGGCGGGCCTTCTCCACGCTGCGCCCGGCGGAGTCGAGCGTGAAATCGAAACGCGCCTCATAGGAACTCCAGCCGTAGTTGCCGTCGAACTCCACGAAGCGTCCCGTGCTGCCGAAACCTCCTGCGTCCACGACCGAGTAGGTTTCGGCGTGGGCATAGAGCGCCGCGGCGAACATCCAGCCCGCCGCCATCAGGACCCTCTTCATACCGACAGGATACCCTCCCCCCATTACATCCGTATTGCGGCGCCCCCCGGGACCTGATCTACGATTCGTCCTCTCGGAGTGTCGTCTCCCCGGATTTGATGTTTGCTTCGTCTCCCCGGCGAAAGCCGGGGCCCAGCAGTTGCCCTCTGGATTCGAATGCTGCCGCACAATTTTTTGTTGTATAATGGCTTCATTGCCGGATGGTGTAACGGTAGCACGAGCGGCTCTGAACCGCTTAGTCTAGGTTCAAATCCTAGTCCGGCAGTTTGATTTGAGGGTCTACAGAAATCGGTCCGAGTGGTCAAGCACAAATTAAACCCGCTTCTGGACCGAAAAAACGGTGCAAGTAGAGCGTCAAGGAACGCCCCCCCGGAAAGGATTCTAACACGCGAAACGTCTTACGAGCAGCGACAGGGCCGGGACCAGCAAGACTGGCCCGGCCTTTTTGCATCATAAGTCACCAAACGTTGCTAAGTAGAGATTTCTGGTTTGAGGCCTACGATAAGGAACATCTCTGCACGTGAATCAAACTTAGACCAGGAGAATAGAATGAAGCAATTAGAATTTGTTGGCAAGGATATTGAGGTCAAATGTCTCCTCCTCGATCCGAACAATTATAGATTCCTGGACAATCCGAACTACAAAAAGAAATTGAAGGGGAAGTACCACTTAGCCGAAGTTCAAGCTGCAACTCTGCGGCTCCTCGAACAAGACAAGCGCTACCAATTAGCAGAACTCAAGAAATCGATAATGGCAAACGGCTATGTGCCCATGGAACGCATCATTGTCGTTCCTTACGAGGGGAAGTCCGGCCATTACCTCGTAGTCGAAGGCAACAGACGTGTTGCTGCTCTTAAGTCTCTATTGCAGGAAGCAAGGGAGGGCGTGACGGAATTATCCCAGACACAGGTAACATCACTTTCGAAAATTCCATGCGCAATTCTGCAGGCCGAACCGAAGAACATGGTTCACGCCCAGAGGGTTATCATGGGAATTCGGCATATTGCAGGGCCCAGGGAGTGGGGTGCGTATCAGCAAGCACAACTCATCGTTGAGCTTCGCGATTTGGAAAATCAGGATTTCCAATCAATCGCTAACCATCTAGGCATATCCACTATTGAAGTCAGCAGACGATATCGAGCGATGCACGCGCTACAAGAAATGGAGGAAGACGAGCACTACGCCGACCGCGCGACATATGATCACTATCGTTTATTCCACGAGCTAGTATCACTGCCGGATGTGCGCGTGTTCTATGGCTGGGACGATTCGACGCAGCAATTCGCCAATAAGAGCAAAGCTCGCGAGTTTTTTGAGTTGATTGCGCCTCATGACGATGATGTTGAGGCGAAGGTTCGAACATATGCGGATGTGCGAAAACTCAAATTCATCGTTAGCCATCCCAAGGCAGTGGCAGTTCTGATTGACCCTGATAGGACCTTTGGAGACGCCTTGGAAGTCGCAGAATCCCTCGCTCGGGAGAAAGACAGAAAGGGCCTGGCGATTGCAGATGTCATGACCGAAATCCATAGAGCCTTGAGCAAAATTGACGTCTTGGCCGTGGGCATAATCAGTAATGACGATAAGAAATTAATCGATGATGTAATCGCGCGTTTGGAGCAGCTGAAGAAATTGGGGGTGGCTGGATAACCATTTTGCCGAACCCATGGCTTTTCCCGAAGCGGTACATGAAGTTTTTTCTCATTTTCTAACCGAATTCTTGCCCACCCAGAAAGAGAGCAAGCTTGCGGATTATGTGCTTGGCTTCCTGAGCAAGCGATACGCAGTAGAGTTCGCGGAGGAAATAACTGAAAAATATCTAAAACCCATTAGCGAACGGCTTATGGACGAGTACGAATACCGCAGGAAGGAAAAGGAATTATTGCGATTTCGGTTTCTTGATGCTGAAGGGACCAGAATAGCTGGAGTTGGCCGCACATGGCAAAGCCGTCTGAGAATCTTCCAGGATGCAATTAATAATCTAACCGCTGTCGAATTCGAAGCATTGAGCGCGCGGGTCCTTGCTTTGCTGGGGTGCGGCCAGGTTTGGGTAACGCCCCAATCCCATGATCAAGGCTTGGATGCATTCGGCTATGCCCCAGTTCACTCTCGCAAAGTGCCTCAGGACATCGCCAGTCAATGCCGACTTGTCTATCTCGCACAGGCAAAACACTACAAGAAACACAAGGTCGGCTCTCGAGATATTCGCGAGTTCGTTGGTTCCGTCGAACTTGCCGTACACAAAATTTTCTCAACCCACGACACAAAATATTCAGACCTGGAAATACGGCCGTTCGGGCCGAGCATCCTCGTTTTCGTTACAACAGAAGAACTGCCTCGAACCGTTAGGCTGATGGGGAAGAATGCTGGCATCATAATTGTCAGTGCACAGAATCTCGCTGCACTTTTCTTAAGAGCACGGATTCTGCGGACAAGTAACTGGCGGCGACAACGAATCATTAGTGCATTACGAGTCAGCATTAGGAATCTGCCAGTGGCCGAATAACGCTTGTGAGGGAAATACATGGAGCCTGACATATGTTTCTGCCGACCTACGCCAGGCGAGGTGCCAACAGCGCGTGTGGCCGGACATTGGGGCTAGCCTTTTGCTAAACAAACGAGTTCGTTATTGCCAACTCCCGGCACCCATGAGCGTCACAGGACGATCCTCAAGCATAACGAATGCGTTTATTAACGCAATCATTCCGGTTCACGAGCCCACGGAGAACGAGGAACTCGAAGCTCTTGGAATTCTCGGCATGGACCCGAACGATATTCGTTGCGCTTATTGCGGAGACAAATCGACGGAGTGGGATCACCTGCGACCGATCATAAGCAATCAGGAACCGACAGGATATATCACTGAGATCGCCAATCTGGTCCCTGCTTGCGGCAAGTGCAACCAATCTAAAGGAAAGGCGTATTGGATGACGTGGATGCTTGGACCGGCACGTCTATCTCCTGCGACACGCAAGGTTTCCGGATTGGATCAACGAGTGGGACGGTTGAAGAAATACGAAACATGGCGTACACCAAAGAAAATAGACTTTGCCGCCATAGTTGGGCCAGCACTATGGCAGCGACACCGACAAAATTGGCGAGAAGTGCTGCAACTCCTGAAGAAGAGCCAAGAACTGGCAACTGAAATCAGAGCTATCATAGCCAAGGCAGGCACAAGATGACGCCAACGACTAAGATCTCAAAGAAGAAGCTTTACGTATGGCAACTTGCAGCTTTCCTTCGACAATACCGAATGACCATGTCGGGAGATGAACTCGCCGCACACCTGAACCGGAACAAGTTTCTGGCCGGGACCGGCGAAAGATACAGGGGCGGGCGCGGAACATACACCCTGATCCGAGAAACGTGGCGTTGGGTCCAAGAGGACCTTGACCTCCCGGAAGAGGCACGAAAAGTCGCCGATGCTTATGTCAAGCCCGACGGCAGTTACGCTTACAAGTGACGGATTTGGAAGGCCATCTTAACAACTGCTCACTTGCTTTCATCGCGAACATTTCCGGTTTCGCACACGTCCAATAGGTCAATACTTTCCATCCGGCCCTGCGAAGTTCTTTTGTGGCGGCCGAATCACGACGCGTATTCCCCGCGATCTTCTTCTTCCAAAACGCCGTATTCGTCGTCGGCAACTTACTTCTACGGCATCCCCGATGCCCATGCCAGAAGCATCCATTGATGAAGATCGTCGTCTTGTAATCGATCAGGACGATATCAGGAGTACCGGGAAGGCCTGAAGCATGGCTCCGGTATCGCAATCCGGCAGCCTTCAGCAGCTTCTTGACGGCCTTCTCGGGTGCGGTATGCTTGCCGCGCACCCGCGCCATGATGGCAGAACGCTTTGCGCGGCTGAAAACGTCCGTCATTCCGACTACGTCGTGACCATCGCGCCCCGGGTTCGAGCGACGGCTGAATCCAAGACGGCCGTGACCGATTCCGCGATCCTCTGTGCAAGTAAAGGCGGAACGGCGTTGCCGATCTGACGGGCAATCTCGATCTTCGTCCCCTGAAAGACGAAGTCGTCGGGGAAGCTTTGCAGGCGAGCCGCTTCCCGATGGGTAATAGGTCTGTGCTGTTCAGGATGGAGGTAGCGGCCTTTCTCCGGTTTGTAGAATTCCGTTCGGATCGTAAAGGCGGGCCGGTCCCACCACAGGCGACCGAATAAATCGGTCCCCCCAGCCTTCTTCCGAATCCAGCATTTCGGAGTCAAATCAAGCCGCTTGCGCTGAAGGTCGAAGCGATTACCGCCTTCAGGGACACATCGATACCGCTGAAGGCTGGACTGAAGAGGCGTTCGGCCGAAATGAAGGTCCATCGGCGGCGGAATCTCGCCGACCCTCGCCTCGATCCCCTCAGGTTTCGGCAGATCGGAGACCGCCCGCCGCACACTCTCCCAGGGCAAAAGTCCAGCATTGAAAAGCTCTCCCGCCTTAGCCGGGTTGTAGTGCGTCGGAAGGGGCAGCCTGGGTTTGCCGACTCTGGAGCCGATCGCAATTACTCGGCGACGCCTCTGAGGGACTCCAAAATCGGCCGCGTTAAGGATGCCGGCGTCCATCTCATAGCCCATTTTCTCGGCCATCTTTCGAATTTCAACGAACTCTAGGGACGGGAGCAACTCCGGAACGTTTTCCATGACGAACACCATGGGCGTCAGTCGCCTTACGACCTCCATGTATGCCCGCCAGAGATCCTTCCTCGGGTCTCCCTCGCGTTTTTTATTCAACAGGCTGAACCCCTGGCAGGGAGGGCCGCCGATTACCACGTCTGCGGCAGGGATGTCCGCGGATCGTCCATTAAGGAATGCGTTAATATCTCCGACCGCGCAATGATCACCGAAATTGTAGTTGTAGGTATCCGCCGCCCATTGGTTGAAGTCATTTGCGAATACCGATTCAAACCGTCCGGTTCGTGTGAACCCTAAGGTAAAGCCACCGGCCCCACAAAACAGGTCCGCCACCCTGTACTTGCGGCCTGAGCCGTTATTACCGGTACCGTTGTCGTTGACTAGAGAATGACCGTTGAACCCGGCGGCCCGCAGATATCGAACGATCTCCTTCGGCCTCTCATCGAACAGCTTCTGAATATCCTTAGGGAGTCTCCCGGAAAGGATGGCCAGCACTTCCATATCTCCGCCCAGACGTCGGCTGATGCGTCGCAAAAGTGCCTCGGAGGGGACGACTTTCCCGGTCTCAATGCGGCTCAAGTGGGCACGGTCAACCTTAACGACTTTGGATAGCCGCTTGATGCCTATCCCCTTCCTCTTTCGGAGCTCTTTGAGCGCTTTGCCGAGACGGTCCTTCATTGGCTTCCTCCGGTAATGCGAGATTCTAACAGAGGTTGACCTATTTGGTCAACCCCGTGCGGCCTCGAGGTCACCCCCTTCATATATATACGATTGAGACGCCGTTTAGTTCCCCTTCCCCCCTTGTCTTAGCGCTTCCGGAGCGATAGAATCGGTTTTCACATGGCGAATAAGCGGATGAAAAGCGACACTGCTGGAAACCAAGCCGCAGTCATCGAGCGGGTGCGAAGACTTCTGGCCTCGATTCCGGCCGGTACACCGGCCAAACGCGATGAGATTCGCAGTGAAGTCCGGCGACTCATCGAGATCACGGGCGATTTACGACGCTTGGCCAAGTTGCGGTTGAGCGCCCTGACACCCATGACATCGGCCACCGACCGAATCTTAGCCTATCTAAAACTGTTCGTAGGCGAGGTTCTCGATGGGAAAGAGCTGGCGGTCGTAAGCGGAATCCAAGAATACGCGAGAAGGGTCCGTGAGCTTCGGGTTCAGTTTGGATACAAGATTTCTACAGGCACGACCTGCGATGATCTGCGGCCGGACCAATATCGCCTTGATGCCGCCGACCCCGACGCCGATGCAGCGGAAAAGTGGAAGCTGATGAATGAGATTCGCCGGAAGAAGGGCTTAAGCGGTATGGACAGAGCCCTGGAACTCTTAAAAGCTTACGTCGGCAAGCCCGTGACGGGAGACGCAATAAAATACGTCGCCAAGATCCGGTCGGCGGAGCGGCGAGTCCGCCAGTTAAGGACGGAATTTGGGTGGCGCATCGTCACTCGCCACACAGGGCGTCCTGAATTGCCGAATGACGCCTACGTGCTTGAAACCATGCAACAACTCCCCGAGCATGACCGGCACATCCCCGATAACGTTTACGATAAAGTCCTCGAAAGAGACAAATACAAGTGCCGCCGCTGCGACTGGTCGCTGGAGACACGCAATCCAGCCGAGCGCAGGCAGTTCCTTGAAGTTCACCACATCGCCTACCATCACAAAGGTGGGACCAACGACCCGGACAACCTCGTCACCCTCTGCAACGTCGATCACGACGAAGTCCACCGAAAGGACATTTCTGAGAAGGACCTGACGGCTTGGATCAAGCAGGGACGCAAGCCCGCCTAATTTCATCCCATTCAGTTTCTAGGCCGAGGACGCAGCCTGCCGATAGCCATGCACCCGGAATGGTATTATAGGGATAGGCCATGATCAAATTCGTCACAGGCAACTTATTGGAGGCCGACGTGGAAGCCGTGGTGAACACGGTCAACACGGTAGGCGTCATGGGCAAGGGGATCGCCCTCCAGTTCAAGCGCGCATTCCCAGAGAACTACCTTGCCTATGAACGCGCCTGCAAGCATGGGGAAATCAAGCTTGGCCGGGTCTTCGTGCATGATAATCACTCGCTGAGCGGCCCGCGCTTCATCATCAACTTTCCCACCAAGAGCCATTGGAAGGGCTCAAGCAGGCTGGAGGATATCCGAACCGGACTCCGCAGCTTGGCCGACAAGATCAAGGATCTAGGCATCAAGTCCATAGCCGTGCCGCCTTTAGGATGCGGCTTGGGCGGATTGAATTGGAACGATGTCCGGCCCATGATCGTGAACGCGCTTGAGTCGCTCCCAGGCGTGGAGGTGCTTCTTTACGAGCCGGCGGGCGCTCCTGCCGCAGCAGACATGAAGACCGCCACTGCCCGGCCGCAGATGACGATCGGCCGCGCTGCTCTTATCGGACTTATCGAGCGCTATAAGGTTCCAGGGTACGATTACCTTCTTTCCCTCCTGGAGGTGCACAAGCTCGCTTATTTCCTGCAGTGCGCGGGGCAGCCGCTGAAACTGGCGTTCCAGAAAGGGATCTACGGTCCATACGCGGACAACCTGCGGCACGTCCTGAGCAGAATCGAGGGCCATTTCATAAGCGGTTATGGCGATGGGAAGAACTCCCCCGAAACCCCGATAACGCTCTTGCCTGGAGCGGCCAAGGAAGCAGCTGATTTCTTGGCGGACCACCCTCAAACGCAAGAACATTTTGACCGTGTCGCAAAAGTGATTGACGGATTCGAAACTCCGTATGGAATGGAGCTTCTTTCCAGCGTTCATTGGATCGCGATGCAGGAAGATCCTTCTGCAAAGCTGTCGGCTGATGCAGCCACCGCGGGCGTCTTAAATTGGAATGATCGGAAGCGCGCGCTTTTCAAACCAGCGCATATCAAGCTGGCTTGGTCCCGATTGAAGGATACCGGCTGGCTGGAGACGGTGCAGTAATCAGTGCCCGAACCCGTTCTGTCCCACGATCCGCCGGAACTCCTGTAGTTGCCCCTTCCTCTGCGCGAACCGGCCGCCTCCTGCGCGACCCCCAGTCGATGACGAAACTTTGCTCATCTTCCAGCCCCCAATCCGGCAAGAACTCGACCAAGATCCGTAAATCCATGTTCTTGGATTTGAAACCTTCCGGACCAGGGCAGCCACTTTATAAGATGATGCCCTTCGGCCCATAGGTCGAAGGGCATTTTGAATTTTGCGGCCGCCGAACGCTGCGCTCGCGGAGCACGGTGGCATCTGAAGAGGGCCGGGGAATTGACTGTCTAATTCTGTCGCATTCCGTCGAATTAGGCTAAAAGTGTCACTAAATTCAGCAGATTTTATGAATGCTACTGGGTGCGGTTCAAGACGCGCAGGTGCACACGGTAAATGTCGATGACGGCCTCGAAGTCCCCCTCTAACAGCGCCCGCAATTGCGATTATTGACTTTCTGACCCGGGAAGCTCCTTCAGCGCCGTTATGTCCGCCACATCCTTCGGCCGCCCCGTTGCCCGCTTGTTCTTAATGAAAACATCCTTGCCTACATAGAAAACCTTCTGCTCCCCGAACAGCCCCTCCTTGCGGCCGGCCCATATCTCATCCGCACTCACGCCGTCTAGAACGGTTATCAAGTCGATGCGCATTGGCGGATAACCCATCTGGATGATGTTTCCAGAAAGGATATCCTCTTCGGTCAAAGACAACAACTTGAATCCGAATTCGTCGATTGCGCGCAGCAGCGCCTTTCCGTTGGCGTGCGTCGGCCTGATCCAGATATCGACATCGCCGGTAAACCTGGGGGCCCCGAAGAAGGCCAGCGCATACGCCCCCACGATCACGTACTCGACCTGGTTGCGGTTGAGCGCCGCGATGAAGTCCGCGAAGTCGGGATGGATTTTCACGCTCGCCTCCTTATCTGGATGTCATGCGCCAGCCGGGGCAGGCTCTTATAGCCCATCATCGCGTAATACTGCTCCCTCAAGAACTCCACCGCGGACACGCGCTCCTCAGGAGACTTCCCCAGCCAGTATTTCAGGTCAGCGGTCTCGTCCCCCCTCGGAACTATGCGCACCGGCATGGCGTCGCGCACAACAGACGCCCCGCCAAGCGCCGGACGTTCCTGTGAGGCCTTCAAGTAATGCTTTAGCATCTTCTCCACCCGACAAAGCCTGGCATACTTAAGCAAGACCGCGGTGGAGCGATTCTTCTCCCGCCAAAGCCTCAGCGCGTCCAAGGCCGCGTCCAGCCCGATGCGGTTGCGAAACTTAAAGCAGTCGGCCAAGGTCTTCTCCGGACAGTAGACCCTGACCTTCGTCCCGTCCGCATCGTGGATTCCTATGCCGGCCCTGAAATCCTCCTCGGAAAGCCAGAAAAACCGTACCGGCGGATAGCTCAGCCGGGGCTTTCTGGAACCCTTCCGCAGAGCCACATAGACCTCGTGAGGAATTTCCGTTGTCAGCCCATGAAAGGCCAGGGCCGAGATAAGACAGACGACCCCTTGCGGAACCTTCAGCGCCACCGTGGCCAAGTCCGGTATGGAGAGCGGCGGCAGGCCGGCCAAGCGATAGAGGCCGCGACTAAGCTGCTCGATGAGCTTCGCTTCGCGCATGCCGTAAAGGTCTCGGGGATGGATGCCGAGTTTTATGGCCTGGGACGTCCTCAGCAGGCCCCCGTGAGCCCGGAAGACAGCTTCTTCGTGTTTGAAAGCCGATGAATCAGACATGGATAATAACGCCTATATGTATATATCTATATACTATTTTATCCCTCCCCCTGGCTTTTGTCAAGGGCATTTCGCATGTTCCGGGCCGAAGCCGTAATCTCCCGCAGAAGCCTGCGTATTAATCCCAATATGCGCGGGGCACGCTTGTCGGTATACTTGCGCTGCAATGAAACGAACCTATTGGACGCGATGCCTTGGCTGTCTGGCGACAGGGATATTGTGCCTCGCAACGGCGCCCTCGTCCTTCGCCAACGACCGTGACTGGAAGCTCAGCACGTCGCTCAATTATGAATCCGGGAAGTTCGGGACCGACACGCGATCGGATTCGATCTACATCCCCTTCACTCTGAAGCGCTACTTGGACGACTGGGACGCGTCGCTGACCGTCCCGTACGTGAGCGAGAGCAGCAACGGACAGGTGACGAACGTGGGAGGAAGGCCGGTCAGGATCCGCGGGGGAGCCGGGTCGACCGTCACGACCACCCATTCCGGACTGGGCGACTTGGTGGCCCGGGGAGGCTACGCTCTTATGAAAGAGGACCCCCAACCCTTCGACCTGTACCTCGGCGCAAAGGTCAAGCTGCCGACGGCGGCCAGGAGCAAGGGGCTGGGAACCGGGGAGTTCGACGAGGGGCTCGGGCTCGAGTTCGGCAAGCGTGTCATCCCGGAGTGGACGGTCCTCGCCGACCTGTATTTTACGTTCATCGGAGACCCGCCGGGGACGGATCTGAACAACCAAGTCGCCGCGGATATAGGCTTCTCGCATCCGGTGGGGAAGGATTTGACCGCGATGGTCTTCCTCGAGGGGAGCAATGCTCTCGTATCGGGACAGCCCGCACCGCTGGACCTGCGAGGGACCTTGGACTATAAGTTGGGCGAACAAGGCAGTGCCTTTGTCGGGGGCCTGGTGGGCCTGTCCGACGGCAGTCCGGACTACGGCTTGAGCCTCGGCGGCAGCTTTCGGTTCTGAATAAAGGAGAAATAATGAACAATACAGCGCTGTACCTGTCGGTAGTCCTTGCCTTCGGCGCCGCGTCATCCGTCGCGGCCGCGGAAGGATCGTCCAAAGACGAGCAGAAGCTGGAGCAGACTTCGTCCGACCTGGATAAGAATGCGGCCCAGCCCGAAGGGCAAAAGGCGGTCGAATCCCGGCTGAAGTCCGAGTTCAAGGTGGACGACGCCCGCATCCAGGGTCTGCGCGACCAGAAAATGGGCTATGGTGAGATATCCATCGCGCTCGCGCTGGCCCAGAAGATGCCCGGCGGGATCACGGACGCGAACGTCAAAACGATCATGTCGATGCGGCAGGGGCCGCCGGTCATGGGCTGGGGCCAGATCGCCAAGAAGCAAGGCGTCCATCTCGGCAGGGTGATCAGCCAGGTGAAGCATGTGGATGCCGCCGCCCGGAGACACGAGAGGGCCGAAGGCAAGAAGCAGGAGAGGCAAGAGGGAAAGGCTGAAAAGGCCGGCCGGAAAGAAAAGTCGGAGCGTACGGAACGAGTCGGAAGACCCGAGAAGGCCGAGAGGCCGGAACGCGCGGAGCGGACCGAGAGGCCGGGGAACTCGAAAAACTAGACCGGACAACTCAGCCGCAATTAAACGCGCTTTCTGCCAAGAAAGTTCGAAACTCGTCGAAGCAGGACCGCCGCTTCAGATGCGCATAAAAGCTGATCCTGCCGCCCACAACCCGGAAGCCCAAGTCCGGGAGAGGCGGCAGGGTCAGCTTCATTTTATTCGAAGGAGGACTTTTCATTTCCCGTTCTGGGATGTAGACTATGCCCATGACTTTTACCTCTGGTCTCGTCGTGCTGGCGCCGTGGGGCGCGTGCGCGCTCTTGTGGCGGCGCAGGTGGTTCGGCTGGGCGCGCGCGGCCGCAGCGATCGGGACGCTCATCCTCGCCTTCATCGCGGCCTATTTTTGGCAGGCTTATGACAACAACTGGGCGATGGCGGTCCCCTTCGCCGTCGGCATGATCGCCGTCTCCGCGTGCGGGACGGCCAAGGGAGAGGGTTCCGGCGCCGTGGGCAGGGCCTTCGTCGTCGTCGGCATCCCCATCCTCTTCATGCTGCTGACGTTCAACTACTTCACGAAGATGTTCCTCCTCATCCGGGCGGACGCAGCCTCCGGGAAGGCCGTCGGGATCGAGGAAGCTCTGCAGGCCATGCCGCAGCCAAGGCGGGATGCGGCGACGGCAAGCCTCATCGGCGCGCTCGCCGGCGACGACCTCTTCGTAAAGTGGGGCGCCTTGCATCGGCTGTGGCTCGGCGGACCTGTCGCCGCTGCGGCGGCGGAGGAGGCGGCGAGAGCCGTCATCTCGACGAACGCCTTGGCCCCGTCCGCCCCGCGCGAATATATGCGCCGCGACGGCATCCATTTCCTCGGGTCCCTCGGCCAGGCAGGAGGGCCGGCCCTCCTGCTGATCCTGCGTGAAGGCGACGCGGACTTGCGTTCCGACGCTCTCGACGCCATCGGACGCGTCGGCCCGCCTTTGAAGGATGCGGCCCTGCCCGAACTCGTCAAACTGAGCGCCGCCGGCGAGCCGAATCTCTCGTATCCGCTCCAGCGGACGCGCAAAGACCTCGGCATCAGCGACGAGGAGTGGCGTCAGGCAGGGGGCAAGTGACGCCCGGCCTCCGGATGAATATTGCTGAGACTATTTTCGGATACCTGATACTGCTGGGATTCGCGCTCTTGGCAGCGGCGCCTTTCATAGGCCTCTTCATGCTGGCGCGTCACTTCAAACGCGGCGCTGAATTGCCGGCAAAAGCGTCCACGCTGATCTATTTCGGCTGCCTTTTGTGGATCGTCATCCTCTCGTCCCGCAGCGCGATAGTCCCGTCATGGAGGCCCTGGATCGGCCTGCCCATCCTCATCGGGATCATCCTCGGCCCGGTTTGGGAACGAAGAGCCTCTCCTCCCGCGAGCAGAGTCTCGTCGACAGCGAACGCCGTGGTTTTCGCCATTTTCGGATTATTGGGCTTGGTGGTGCTCGGCGGCGGATACTTCGACAAGATGTCCCAGATACCCCACGCGCAGACGATGCTAGGGTGCACGCCCAGGCGCTGGAGGCTCTGGGCTTCATCGGCCCGGCTGCCAAGGACTCGGCGCATTAAGCTATCCTCTTCACATGAACATGCTCGTTTAGCATGTTCATGGAGGTACGCCATGTCTCTGACAGCATCCGTGATGCTTCCGTTAGGCACCCGGGCCCCGGACTTCGACCTGCAGGACGCGGTCTCAGGCAAGCGCGTATCGCTGACGTCGCTTGCGGAGCGCAAAGCCCTGCTGGTGATGTTCATCTGCCGCCACTGCCCTTATGTCCAGCACGTCAAAAGCGAACTCTCGCGCCTGGCCAAGGATTACTCGGCCAAGGGAGCGGCCGTCGTGGCCGTCTGCTCCAACGACGCGTCGCGCTATCCGGACGATGCTCCGGCCAGCCTGAAGGAATTCGCCCGGGAGGAGGGCTTCCCCTTCCCCCTGCTCTACGATGAAAGCCAGGAAACGGCCAAGGCCTACAAGGCGGCCTGCACGCCGGACTTCTTCCTCTTCGACAAGGAGCGCAGGCTGGCCTATCGCGGCCAGCTCGACGACAGCCGGCCCGAGAACGGCAAGCCTTTGACGGGCAAGGATCTGCGCGCGGCCCTGGACGCGGTCCTGACGGACCGGCCCGTCGAAGCCAAACAGAAGCCCAGCATGGGCTGCAATATCAAGTGGAAGGAGCGTGTCTGAGCAGTCCTGTCGCGCAGTCCGGCGGACACGCTCCTATCGGCGCCAAGACAGGCGCAGAGAACTCACCCAGGCATCCGCCAACTCGGCCTTAGGGACGCTGGAGCGGCTGGCATCCCGGCTTTCGTAGAAGCGCCTGCGAAAATCCCGGCCGGCGGAGACGTCCACCGAGAACCCCTTCCCTGTCCCGCAGCGGACGCCGACGCGCGCTTCCTGATGGTCGAAGATCAAGCGATCCCTGCGCTGCTCCCGGTCGGCCCTGAGCCATTGGGAAGGGCTTCTCTCGAAGCGCGAATAGACCCAGGCCTCCGAGAACAGCCGCCGCGCCCCCTCGATGGAGATGTTGGTGGGGCCGAAGATGGAGAAGCTGGCCCGCCAATCCTTCCCCGGCTGATAGGATGCCGACGCAAAGGGGAATCCGACCGCGGCCTGGAGCCCCTTGATGGGCTCGCGAAAAACATACGCCGCCCCTGGAAAGGGAACATTGTTCAAGAATGATCGGTTGTTGGAATAGGATAGGAAGAGCATCCAGGAATTGCGCTCCCGGCTTGGGAGCTCCCGATAGGCGGCGGCTTTTACCTCGGTCTCTCGGATGGAGTGGAACGGTTCGTCGCTGGCGGAGCCTAGTCCCGAGTTGACGCCCCAAGCCCTTCGGTCGCCGGTCCGGCGGGAGAAGGCGCCGCCCGCCTGAAGGTCCCAGAGCTTTGCCGGCACGATCAGCCCGGTCTGCGTCACGACCGGGGATCGGCTTAATTCCAGTTCGCCCGCGCGCCCGGAAAGCGACCATGTGTCGGAACTGCTTCGCAGGACCGCCCTGGACCCGCTTGCCTGATGCCAAGCCAGCCTCGGCGCTCCGGGCTCGGCCGGGCTCAGCGCAAAGGAATACCGGGCGCTGTCTCCCGCGCCGGACAGCAATCCCATGCCCTCGAAGCGCTCCTGGGCTCGGACCCGGTCCGCGGCAGCAAAGATGAAAAGAAACGCTGCGGCGAGTCTTATCGATTTTCTTCCGGCAGACTCGGACAAGATCATGATAGATATCTGCTATTAGACAAAAATACCCTGCCGAAAGTGTCTGCCCAACGGATAGATCGTCGGGACTTGGCGGCAGGCATCGCGACTGCGCACGCTCGCGAGTCCGCTGCGCGAGAACGGGTAGGCCTTTTGCCGTTGTCCCGGAGACCATAAGACCCATCCGCTTCCCGAAGGCGCGCGCTATACTTTCTTGATGATGAAGAGTTTTTTCACGGTATTGGCTGCCGTCGGATTCTGCGCATCTCCGGCACTCTCCTTCACCGCGCCCGTCAATTACGCAGAGCTTCCCATCTTCCATTCCCAGATTCCCGGCTCAGGCGCCATACTGGCCGCGCCGGGAAACTCCCTCATTGAGCAGACTCTTGCCCCCGCTCTGACGCCCTCCTTGGACCTGCCCATGAACTCCATCGAGTCCGTGCATGCGGCTAGTCCCTTTACGACGAGGACCGGGCGTGCCGAGCAGACCCATGAGTCCGAATCCCAACGACAGTCGGATTTGCCGCTCATCGCCGACATGCGGGCCCCGCAGGCCGAGTCCGAACAGCGTTCGGATTCGGCACTCCCCGCTGATATGCGGGTCCCGCAGGCCGAGCCTATTAAAACAGCCATGCCAGCCTTGGAAACCCTGGCCAGGGACGTCCAGAAAAAGGAGGACGGCTCGGACGCCGCGGCCATCGACAACTTCTACGACTACTCCGTGCTCCGGTCCGCGCCCGAGGCGGCCGAAAGCTTCGCGCCGCTCACAAGGGATCCTGTCACCAAGCTCTACGGCGTCAACCCCGAGCAGCTCAAGGAGATCGTCTCCATCCTCAAGAAACACTACGGCAACGATCTTATGGATTTGGCCGCGATCGGCTCCAGAGCCAAGGGAAAGGCTTCCTCGCTCAAGAATTATCGTCCGCCCACGCCCCGCAGCGACCTGGACTTGGCGCCGCTTTTGTGCGCCGGCGGCGGAAACGGACCGGACATCTTCGCCGTCGCAAAAGAGATCGAGGCGGCGGTCGGCTTCCCCATCGAATTGCACGGCGTTTTAAGCCCGCCTGGAGCCAAGTTCGGAGAGTACGTCACGTTCTACGGCGGCGGCGATATCCCGACTTGGGAGTTCTTCAACAACGGGGATGCCGTGCGCATCCCGCTGGATTGATGCGCGAACCAGGCTTCGACCTCGCCCATTTTTCCCGGCGGCTGGAACAGGGAGAGCGCATCCCCTGCGCGGCGGACCCCGTTGGAAAAATGGGATAATAGCGGAATGAAGACGGTCCTCATGCTGCTGGCGTCCAACACGTTCATGACCACGGCTTGGTACGGGCATCTTAGGCACAAATCTTTTCCGCTGCTGGGCACGATCCTCATCAGCTGGATGATCGCGTTCCCGGAATACTGCCTCCAGGTGCCGGCCAACCGATTCGGCCACACGCAGTTCAGCGCGCCGCAGCTCAAGATCATCCAGGAAGCCCTCTCCGTCGGCGTGTTCCTGGTCTTCTGCGTGGTCTATCTCCGCGAGCCCCTGCGCTGGAACCATCTGGCGGCCATGGCCTTGATCCTGGCCGGAGTCGCCGTCGGGCTGAGATAGCGTTCAGAACCCTCCTATGAAAAATTCCCCATTGCCGGCTGCGCTGCTCTTGGCGGGACTCTCGCTTCTGACCGGCTGCAACGCCGCGCACTTCGAATATCCGCTCTACAAGCCGGGAGCCAAAGCCCATGGGAAAGCGCTCCCCATCCGCGTGGCCATCGCCTACCCTGAAGAAGGCCGCAGCGCTCCGAACCGCGACGCGGACATAGAGCCCATCGTGAGCTCGCAGTGCGGAGAACTCCCGACGTATATTTCCCCCCGCCTGGAAATCAGCCGCGGCCTCCTCGAGGAATTGCGCGCCTCCGGCGCCTTCGAGGCCGTGCACTGGGCCCCGGAATCTTCCGATGGATACGACCTGGTCGCGGCCATGAAGCTGCTCGACGGCGGCAAACGCTTCGAAAGCGACCGCTGCCCGGCCATGCTCGGCCCTTGGTCATGGGAGCTCGTGGTCGCGGACCAGAGCGGCCGGGAACTCGAACGCCTGCGCCTGACCATGCCCAAAACCAAGCTCTTCTCCTGGAGTCCTGTCGAGAAGTTCCGAAAGGACGAGCAGGTCTTCATGGCCAAAGCCGCCGCGCCCATCCTGGCCGCGGCCGAACGCCTGGCCGCCGGCACGCCGGACATCGCGGCAGCGCGCTCCATAGCCTGCGTGGACAAGCGCGACCCCGGACTCAAGGCTCTGCGCGAACGGATCGCCGCGGCGCCCGGCGCGGACCCCGGGCTCGAACGCGAGTACCTGCTGCGGCTCGGAGCCGTCGAATCCGCCCGGCTCTTGGAGGAAAAGACCATCGAAGCCCACCAGGCGCTCGACGATCGGGCTTGGTCGGACATCCAAGAACAGCTGGGCCGCCAGCTCAAGGACCTGGGAGACAGCGTGCGCCGCACCCTCGCCCAAAGCTTCAGCCTGCTCTTCGACGGGATCTCCGGCATGCAGTCCTTGGGAGCCCTGCGTTCGCCCTTGCTCGAGAGCGCGGCAGCCGCGGCGCGCGGCGACATGGCGCGGCTGGTCTCATCGCCCGGCGGCGCGCAGACGCTGCTGGGCTCGATCCCGAAGGACCTCCTGCCCGGCAAGCTCAAAAGATTATCCGAGGACGCAGCCTTCGGCGTCGAGCTCTCAAACAAGCTTCAGGGCGTCCTGCTCTCGCCCGTTCCCGGAGCGGCGCCCGCGCAGGTCCTCCCGGCGCCTGCCGAGCCGGGCGGATGCTCCAAGGATACCGACTGCAAAGGAGAGCGCATCTGCGTCCGGCGGGAGTGCGTCGACCCTTCCCTCCGGCAGAGCCCGCGATAAAGCTCCATCGGCGCGCGGCAAGAACTGAAGCGTCCAGGTCCGGACCGGCGGTGCTATAATAACCGAGTGAGGACGATGCTCTGCGGGTTCTTGGCCGCGCTCCTGGCGGCCGGCAGCTTGGTGGAAGCCTTCCATCATCACCCGTCCTCCGATGACGGACATTCCGCCTGCTGCGCGAACACCTGCGCTTCCCATCACAAGGACTCGGGCTCCCCGGCCATCGCGGTCATCGTCTCCGTTCAGAACTGGGTGATGCCTGTCTCCCAGCAGCCGACCCCGACCATTTTCTCAAAGCGCATCTTCCACCCCCCCGTCGCATAAGCCCCGACCCGCATCTCTCGTCGCTATCCCGCGTCCTCATCGCGTCCGGACATTTTGACGCCCAGGACGCACCGCCTGAGGCAGTGCGCGCAAGAGCAGGAGCAATCTGTGAGATCCATCGCATTCGCAGCAAGAGCCGACTTAAGGGGAGTTATTCTTGCACCGGCCCTGACTTTGGCCGCGGCGTTCGCGCAGCCGGCAGGAGCCGCGGCCGGCCTTGCCGGAACCATGACGCTGGAAGGCGTCCTTTCGACGATCCGCGCAGCCAATCCGGAGCTCTCCGCGATGCGCGCACGGATCGCGGGCGCGGCCGCAGCCTCCCTAAAGGACTCCGCCTACCCCAACCCCTCGCTGGAGATGGAGCAGAGCCGGCCCGACAGCTCCCAGTCCGGCGAACTGCGGCTGACCCAGCCCATCGTCATGAGCCGCCGCCGCTCGCTGGCCCGGGGCGCGGCCCGCGCGGAGATCGGCGCGCTCAAAAAAGAGCTCCTGGCCAAGGAGGCCGTCCTGAGCGCCGCGGCCAAGAAAGACTATTTCGCGCTCCGGCTCGCCGAGGAGCGCATCCGCTTCGAGGAATCCAACCGAACCTTCGCATTGAACGTGCTCAACAAGGTCCAGGCCAGGCTCCTGGTGGGCGAGGCGCGCACCATGGACGCGGCCCGGGCGAAAGTCGAACTGGACCTGACCCGATTCCACTTGGAAGAGGCCAAAGCGCGCATGCTGCTCGCGCGCGCGAGGCTCAATGAAGCCATGGGCCGCCGGCCCGATGAGCCGCTGTCCTTCCCGGCCGACGACCCGAACGTCCTGCAGCCGCCGCAAGACGAGCGGGACTTCGACCGCTATCTGGCCGAAGCGCTCGCGGGCCGCCTGGACATCCAGGCCGCGGGTCTTCGCCAAGAGGCCGCCGGACTCTCTCTCCGGCTGGAACGCAACCGCCGCCGGCCGGACGTCAGCATCGGCTTCGCGCGCGCCAGGGAAAGCAGCGTCTGCTTCAACAAGTTCAGCCTCGGGGTCGAACTGCCCCTCTGGTACAGGAACAAGGGCGAAGTCGAGAGCGCGCAGGCCCGGGTCAGCGTCCGCGACGAGGAAAGGCGCGGCGCCGAGCGCGCGGCATCCTACGAGGTCTACAGTTCCTGGCTGGGACGCAGCCTCGCCCGGACCCGGATCTCCGTCATGAAGAAGAACGTGCTGGCCGTCGACGAGCTCCGGGAAAACAACTCCCGGGAATACCTTTCAGGGAAGATCGACCTGACCGCTTACTATGAAGGCAACCGCATATTCCTGGAGCAGAATCTCGACTATCTCGACGCTCTCCAGGAATACCACGACAAAGACATCGAACTCGAGCAGGTTCTGAGCGCCTCGCTCTCGCGCAGTGCGCCGTCGATATCTCTGCAATGACTCGCCGCACCAGGAGATTCCCATGATATCCAAAAGCCGACTCGCGCTCCTCTTCATCGCCGGGCTTGCCTTGGCCGCATGCCGGGCCAAGGAGCCTCCGTCGCCGCAGGAGGGCGCGCAGCCGGCAAGCGCAAGCCCTCGGGTCGTCGTCTCGACCCAGTCGCAGGCCGCCGTGGGCATCAAGATCGACCGGCTTGAGATCGTCTCCATGCCGGAGACCCTGACGGTCGTGGGCCGGATACTGCAGGATGCCCAGACCTGCCACCACATCCCGGCCAAGTCTCCGGGCGCCGTCGAGTCCATCCGAGCGTCGTTGGGACAGACGGTCGACAAAGGGACCGTCTTGGCCGTCATCAAAGGCCGGGACGGGAAGGAATCCCGCGTAGTCTCCGATCATCGCGGAGTGGTCACGGCCGCGCACGCGGACCTCGGCGACCAGGTCGACGCCATGACCTATCTTTTCAGCGTCACCGAAGTCGATCCGCTGTGGGGAGTCCTGGACATCCACGAGAAGAGCCTCTCGAAGGTCCGCGTGGGCCAGAGCGTGGAACTGCGCACGGCCGCGTATCCGGACGCCGTGTTCCGCGGAAAGATCATCTTCGTCTCCCCGGAGATCGACGAGGTCACCCGCACCGTGAAAGCGCGGGTCGCCGTCGCCAATCCGGATGGACGGCTCAAGCTGGGCATGTTCCTGGACGCCTCGGTGCGCCTGGATTCCGGCTCGCGCGGCCTTTTCATCCCGCGCGCCGCGGTCCAGACCGGTCCCGAGGGGCCCATCGCCTTCGTTCAGGACGCGCCGACCGAGTTCCGGCCCGTCGGCATCTCCATCGGCCGCGAGCAGGGCCTCTGGGTGCAGGTGCTCGGCGGGCTCAAAGCAGGAGACTCCGTGGCCACGGCCGGAGCCTTCATGCTCAAGTCCGAGATGCTCAAAGACCGGCTGGAATAAGGGACCCCTATGCTCGATTCCATCATCGCGGGCGCGATACGGCAGCGCTGGCTGGTCCTCTTCGCGACGGCGCTCTTCTCCCTCTGGGGACTTTTCGCGATCCGCGAACTGCCCATCGACGCTTTCCCGGACGTGACCAACGTGCAAGTCGAGCTCGTCTGCACCGCGCCCGGGAAATCCCCCCTGGAGATCGAGAAGTTCGTCACCACTCCCGTGGAGAACTCCATGCGGGGCGTCCCGGGCATGACCCAGCTCCGCTCGGTCTCTAAATACGGCATCTCGGTCGTCACGGTCGTGTTCAAAGACGGCACGGACATATACTTCGCGCGCCAGCAGGTCGCCGAACGCCTCGCCGAGATCCGGGAAAGGTTCGGAGAGGGCGTGGAAGTCACGATGGGACCCATCGCCACGGCCATGGGAGAGATCTACCAATATACCCTGGACGCTCCCGCCCTGGAGGCCTCCGAGGAATCGCTCTCCGAACTGCGCACCTTGCAGGACTGGGTCGTCTCCCCCTTGCTCAAGGACGTGGAAGGGGTCAATGAAGTCAATTCCTTCGGGGGCTATATCAAGGAGTACCAGGTCCTTGCGCTTCCCGATCGCATCGCGCAATACGGGGTCGACCTCAAATCACTTTACGAAGCCGTGGCCCGCAACAACTCGAACGTGGGCGGCGGCATCCTGGAGACCGGCGGGGAGCAGCACCTCATCCGCGGCATCGGACGCATCCGCAACAGCGAAGACATAGAACGAATCGTGGTCGCGACCCGCAAGGGGTCCCCGGTCCTGGTCAAGGACGTGGCGCAGGTGCGCATCGGCCACGCGGTCCGGCAGGGCGCATCCTTCCAGGACGGCAAGCGCGAAGTCGTGGGCGGAGTCGTCATGATGCTTCGCGGGGCCAACAGCCGGAGCGTGGTCCGCAAGGTCAGCCGCAAGGTCCAAGAGATCAACGCGAGCGGCGTCCTGCCGCCGGGCGTGTCGATACGGCCTTTCTATACCCGGGATACCGTGATCACCGAGAGCATCCGCACCATCGTCAAGGCGCTGGGCGAGGGCTCCCTGGTCGTGGTCATCGCGGTCTATCTCTTCCTGCTCAGCCTGCGCGGCTCCCTGGTCATCCTGCTGGCCCTGCCCTTGGCAGGCCTGCTGACCTCGATCTTGATGAAGCCCCTGGGACTCACCGGAAACCTCATGTCCCTGGGCGGATTGGCCATCTCCATCGGCATGATCATCGACTCCACCATCATCCAGGTGGAGAACGTGCTGCACCACCTGCCCAGGGAGGACTCCGTCTCCGCGCGCGTCGGCGCGGTGACCAAGGCCATCCTGGAGGTCCGAAAGCCCAGCATCTTCGGAGAGCTCATCATCGCGCTCACCTTCCTGCCCATCCTGGCCCTGGAAGGCATCGAGGGCAAGATGTTCCAGCCGCTGGCCCTGACCATCATGCTCGCGCTCTTCTCGTCTCTGCTGCTCTCCATCCTGGTCATCCCCACGCTCTGCGTGCTCATCCTCCGGCCGGCCAAGGACGTCGAGAGCCCGGCCGTAGCGCGGGCCAAACGGCTCTACCTGCCGGTGCTTCGCTGGAGCATGGCCAACAAAAAGTCCGTGCTGGCGGGAAGCGGCGCGCTCCTGACCCTGAGCCTCGCATTGATCCCCTTCCTGGGCACGGAGTTCGTCCCGATCATGGACGAAGGTTCTTTCGACATGGACACATCCATCGCGCCGGGGGCGTCGCTGGAAACCTCGGCCGGCATCGCCAGGAAGATCGAGGAACGATTGATGGCCTTCCCGGAACTGGAAACCGTGGTCTCCCGCACAGGCTGGACCGGCCGGGCCATCGAAGCGAGGGGCGTGGAAAAAACGGGATTCCTGGGCATGCTCAAGCCCAAGCGCGACTGGGTCACGGCGCGTTCCCGCGAGGAGCTCTTCGAGAAGATGCGCGAGGCGGTCGGCATCCTTCCGGGCGTGGTGGTGGGCTTCAGCCAGCCCATCCAATGCCGGGTCGACGAGCTCGTGTCCGGCGCCAGGTCTCAGCTGGCCCTGCGGCTCTACGGAGAGGACCTTGCGGTCCTCGGCCGCAAAGGCCAGGAGATCATGCGAGTGCTCTCCGGGATACGCGGCGTGACCGATCTGTCCATGGAACGCCAGGAAGGGCAATCCTACGTCAACGTGAACGTCAAGAGAGACGCCATCTCCCGCTACGGGCTCAACGTCTCGGACCTGCACGACGTCATGGAGATCGCCTTGGGCGGAAAGCCCGCGGGCGCGGTCTATGAAGGAGACCGTTCCTTCGACGTGGCCGTCCGCCTTCCCAACGACCAGAGAAATTCCATCGCGGCGCTCGAACGCCTCATCATCTCCGCGCCCGCGGGCGGCCCGCGCGTGCCGCTCTCCATGCTGGCCGACGTCCGAAGGGAAGACGGCCCGGTGCAGATCAGCCGGGAATCCGGCAAGCGGCGCATCCTCATCGAGGCCAACGTCCACGGCCGAGACTTGGGCGGCTTCGTGGCCGAAGCCCAAAAGCGCATCCGCAAGGAAGTCTCCTTGCCGACGGGCTGCTATCTGACCTGGGGAGGCCAGTTCGAGAATCAGCAGCGCGCCATGCGCAAGCTCTCGCTCATCGTTCCCGCGGCGATCCTGCTCATCTTCGTGCTCCTGGCTGCGACCCTGGATTCTCTCAAGCAGGCCCTGCTCGTGCTGCTCAACCTGCCGCTCTCGCTGGTCGGAGGGATCCTGGCGCTCTTCCTGTCGGGGACCTACCTCTCCGTCCCGGCCGCGGTGGGTTTCATCGCCCTCTTCGGAGTGGCCGTGCTCAACGGCGTGGTGCTCGTCACCTACATCAACCAGCTGCGCAAACAGCAGGGGATGGACATGGATGCCGCAGTCCGGATCGGCTGCGAGCGCCGCATGCGGCCCGTGCTCATGACCGCGGTCATCACCAGCTGCAGCCTGGTCCCCATGCTCTTCGCCTCCGGGCCGGGCTCCGAGGTCCAGCGGCCCTTGGCCATCGTGGTCATCGGAGGCCTGCTGACCTCCACCCTGCTCACCCTGATGGTCCTGCCCGCGCTCTACGGGACCTTCTCGCGAGACAAGCAGCTCCTGTCCCAATAAAAGCATCCGTTTCGCCGATATTTGCACGGACACTTGCACCGCTTCTTTTGATACAGTCCTGCCATGCAGCACGCCTTAAGGAGCGCTATGATCCGATCCCTTCTCGAAGGCCTCCGCGCGAAAACGGCCGTCGTCGCGTTCAATCTCGGGCTCTTCATCCTCATCACGCTTCTGCCGGCCTTCGAGACGGCGCATCATCATTGGATATTCCCCATCCTGGCCTCGCTGCTCGCCGTGCAATGGGCCCTTGCGCTCGCACTGCCGGAGGATGCGCGGCTCTTGGAGCCGCGCGCGACGCGCGCGGCGATCGTTTCCTGCCTCGCGTTCCTCCTTATCATGGGGATACTCCGTCATGCGACGATCCTGGCCTGCTTCGACCGCTGCGCGTTCAAGCTGGCGGCCGCGGCCGCCCTCGCCGCGGCGGTCTTCTTCGCGCATCGGCGGCAAAACGACCCCGGCTTCTGGAGCCCCGAGCGCTCGACCTTGGCGGCGATCGGCGCGTTATCATGGGCCGGCTATCTTGCCTTGCGCGGGGCCCGGATAGCGCCGTGGGCCATCGACACCGTCTTTGCCGTCCTCGCTCTCCTGCTTTTCCTCGGACGAGACCGCGCGGCCTTCTTGATCGCTTCGGTCGCCGTCGCCGCCGCGCTCGCGATCCAAGCGACCGCCAACGAGTACGCGATCATCGGCCTGGGCGTGCTCTTCGGCGTGGCGGTTCCTTTGGCCGCGATCCCGAAAGTCGACGCATGGCTCAAACGCCGCGCGGAGAGGAAGGCTCAGCGCGAAGCACAGGACGCGCAGGCCCCAAGACCCCTGCGCATCAGGGTGCTCATGAGCGCCGCGAGGATCATCGCGGCGGTCGGAGTCTTGACGGCCCTGGGCGTCTACCTCGCGGGACCCATCGAGTTCATGACCCATCCGGCAAAGAGGAAGGCGCGTCTGAACGCAATGGCGCCGGCGTTCCCGATCCGCGACCCGCGCCGGCTCTCCCCGCTGGCCGCGAGACTGCGGGGCCATGTGGTCTTCCTCGCGCAGACGCTCGGCGAGCGGGACGTCGCCCAGCCGGAACAGCAGAGGGCGCGCAAGTATATCTCGGCGCAGCTGCGCGCATTCGGCTACTCGCCCGAAACGCTTCCGTATGAATCGCAGTGGCTGCCCTCCGTGAAGAATGGGACGCAGTTCTCGAACGTCGAGGCCGTGCTGAGCCATGCGCCCGCCGACGCGGCCGCGGCCTGGGTCATCGGAGCGCACTACGACACTACCGCGGGGACTCCCGGCGCCGATGACAACGCCAGCGGGGTCGCGGTCCTGCTGGAGACCGCGCGGCTCCTCAAGGAGCGCCGCCCGGACCGTGAAGTGCGCTTCGTGGCCTTCGGCACCGAGGAGCCGCCCTCTTTCGGGACGCGCAACATGGGCAGCTATCGCTACGCGCACGCGCTCAAGGAGAACGGCGTCGCGATCCACGGGATGATCAGCCTTGAGATGCTGGGCTACTTCAATCCCAAGCGCGGGTCCCAGCTCTACCCGCCGTTCCTGCACCTCTTCTATCCCGATCACGGCGACTACGCCGCGGCGATCGGCGACTTCCGAAGCCGCGGCCTGGTCGGAGAATTCAAAGCCGCTTGGAGAAGCTGCTCAAGCTTCCCTCTGACCGCGACCGTATTGCCCGGCCCGCTCTCAGGCCTCGCGCTATCGGACCAGCTCAATTTTTGGAGCGAGGGCTTCCCGGCGCTCATGCTCTCGGACACGGCCTTCTACCGCAACCCCAACTATCACGAAGCGGGCGACAAGCCCGACACGCTCGACTACGAAAAGATGGCTCAAGTGACGCGCGCCCTGGCAGGGACGATCGCCGCGGAGAATATCCCGGCCGATTAGCCCGTATTCCACGGAAACGGCGGGATGTTTTTATTTGTGGAATCCGGGAGCTTTTTGGGGGAACGGCAATGCAGTATTTCCGCTGCCGTTGTCGCCGTGTTGAAACCCCTCCGGAAAAATTCGGACATGAACAGGCTTGAGGCCAACCGAATTTTTCCGGTCAGTGTTCGGAAAGGGGCCGGCGCAGTTTGGCGTCCAGGCCCGTGCAGGCGATGAAGACGCGGCCGGAACCCGGCTCATACGCCCATGTCCCAGGGTCTTTTTGCAGGAGTTCCGCGTCCGCGCCGGCGCTGAGAAGGACTGTCCGGCTCGGCGGATGATAATGGTCGTTTTCACGCTCGTCGACGGTCCATAATTCCAGGCTGGGGATGGGACCCGTCTCCTCCAAGCGATCGGGATAGCGGCCTTTCTGCGCCTGGAACTCCGCCACGCGCCGGCGCAAAGCGATCAAGTCGCCCATGTAGCCCATATGAGAGATCTTCGCCAGAATCGCGAACTTCGGGAGAAAGACCATTGCGGCCAGCATGAGGACGAGCGATGTCCACGAGGCGGCCTTGGCGGTGATTCGGAACTCCGAGAGCATCCCGTCGGGCGGAGCATTGCGCGCCGCGAACCATAGGCCGAGCGCGATCAGCGGGGGAAGCGCGTAGGCGGACGCGATGATCCAGAAAGGCTCCTTGACGACCGGGGGCCGCAGGAAAAGAAAAGCGTAGAGCGCGGTGGGGCCCAGCGCGAGCAGCAGCCCGAACAGACGTCTCAAAAACCAGCACCCCGCGGACATGGCTCCATCATACTTTTCATGCAGCCCTCATCGCCAGACACACAGTATCCTCTATCGGCCCAGGCGCTAACGTTTTAGTAACGCCGCGTTAATGGATTCTTTACGCGGGCTCCGGCTATCCTATTGCGGATGACACTCTCAGACCTGCTGCTCCCCGATTCCGTATTCGTCGCCTTGCGCGCCGCAAGCCGCGAGGACGCCGTCGCTCTTCTTGTCGACGCGCTGGGCCTCCCGGACGATAAAGCCCGCGCGGAATTCCGATCCGCGGTCCTCAACCGCGAAGCCGCAGGCTCGACCGGCATCGGCAACGGCGTGGCCATCCCGCATGCCCGCTCGACGAAGATCGCCGTCCCTCGATTGGCCGCTGCCCGCATGCTGAAACCCATTGATTTCAAATCCGCGGACGCCACGCCGGTCGCCTTGGTATTCCTGCTGGCCGTGCCGGCCGAGGACCCGAGATCGCACCTTGCGGTATTGGCGGCGCTGAGTCGAATGGCCCTGGATAAGAAACTGTTGCGACGACTCAACAAAGCCGCTTCTGCGGAGGAGTTCCGCGCCATCCTCGCCGAACTCCCCATCCAAGGAGGATGAATCATGGATGATCTGATCTGCTTGGGACTCAGCGCGGGCTTCTTCGCCATGACCTGGGGGCTCGTCGAACTCTTCGATCGCATCTCTCGGACACGATCATGAGCGCCCTCTACTTGATCGCGTCGGCGCTGACTTTGGGATTGTTCGCGTATCTGCTCGTCGCCTTGTTCAAACCGGAGCTCTTTTGAGCCCGGCGCCGGAGGGATCATGACTTCGAATGCCGTTCTTCAGATCACGCTGTACTTCGCGGCCGTGCTGGGTTTCGCGGCCCTATTCGGGCCGTACATGGCCCGCGTCTATGAAGGGAAGGCCGGGTTCATGGGCCGCCTGCTCGGGCCGCTGGAGCGTTCGATCTACCGCCTGTGCGGCGTGGAGCCCGAAGAGTCCATGGGTTGGAAGACCTATGCCGCGGCCGCCCTTCTCTTCAATCTGCTCGGGCTCCTGGCGGTTTACGCCCTCCAGCGCATGCAGGGCTTCCTGCCCTTGAACCCGATGGGGATGGCCGCCGTGGGCGCGTACAGCGCCTTCAACACCGCCGCGAGCTTCGCCACGAACACGAACTGGCAGGGCTACGGCGGCGAGACGACGATGAGCTATCTCACGCAGATGCTGGCGCTCGGCGTCCAGAACTTCGTGTCCGCGGCCACCGGGATGGCCGTGCTCGTCGCTTTCATCCGCGGATTGCGCCGGCGCGAGGCTGAAGGCCTCGGCAGCTTCTGGGTCGACATGGTCCGCAGCACGATCTACATCCTGCTCCCGCTATCCTGCATCCTGACTTTGGCGCTGGTGTCCCAGGGCGTGGTCCAGAATTTCCGTCCGTCGGCCAAGGCCGCCTGGCTCGAGCCGGTCTCCTATGACGCCGACGGCAAGAAGAACGACGTGCCCGAGCAGATCATCGCCCTCGGGCCCGTCGCCTCGCAGGTCGCCATCAAGCAGCTCGGCACCAACGGCGGCGGCTACTACAACGTGAACTCCGCTCATCCTTTCGAGAACCCGACGCCTCTGTCCGACTTCCTTGAACTGTGGGCTATCCTGGCGCTCGCGGCCGCGTGCTGCGTCATGTTCGGCGTCATGGTCGGCGACCTGCGCCAGGGCGCGGCGATCCTCATCGCGATGAACGTCATCCTTATGCCTCTGGTCTGGCTCGTCACGGCCTCGGAGCAGAAAGGCAACCCCGCCTTGACGGCCGCGGGCGCGGATCAGGCCTCGCATCCTCACGTCGTGTTCTTGCCGCGCACGCGCACCGGAGAGCCGCTCGTGGAGCCCTCGGCGCCCGATGCCGTGCCCGCCTCCTCAGGCGGGAACATGGAGGGCAAGGAGGTCCGTTTCGGCATCACGGGCTCCGCCCTGTGGGCCGCGGCCACGACGGCGGCCTCGAACGGATCGGTCAATGCCATGCACGACTCCTTCACGCCGATGGGCGGATCGGCGCCGATGTTCCTCATGCAGCTGGGCGAGGTGATCTACGGCGGGGTCGGCTCCGGCCTCTACGGGATGCTCATCTTCGTGATCGTGGCCGTGTTCGTGGCCGGGCTCATGGTCGGCCGCACTCCCGAGTACCTGGGCAAGAAGATCGAGGCTTTCGAGATGAAGATGGCGTCGCTGGTGATCTTGGTGCCGCCCCTCATCGTCCTGCTGCCCACCGCCTGGGCCGTGGTCACGGCCGCGAGAGGCTCCATGGCCAACCCCGGGGCCCACGGCTTCTCCGAAGCGCTCTACGCCTTCTCCTCGATGGGCAACAACAACGGAAGCGCCTTCGCGGGCCTCTCGGCGAACGTGCCGTTCTACAACATCGTGGGCGGCATGGTCATGCTGATGAGCCGCTATTGGATCACCGTCCCGGTCTTGGCCATCGCGGGCTCGCTTGCGCGCAAGAAGATCGTCCCCGTGGGCGAGGGGACCTTGCCCACCCATACGCCGCTGTTCGTGTGCCTGATCGTTTCGGTCGTGCTGATCGTGGGAGCGCTGACCTTCGTGCCGGCGCTGGCGCTGGGACCGGTCGTCGAGCACCTGATGATGACGGGAGGCAGGTGATACTATGAGCGAGAACATCAAGAACCGTCCCCTGTTCGACTGGCCCATCGTCAAGCGCGCCCTGTGGAACAGCGTGCTCAAGCTCTCCTTGCGCCATCAGCTGCGCAACCCGGTCATGTTCTGCGTCTACATCGCCGGCTTCCTGACCACGGGGCTTTGGATCCAGGCCCTCGGCGGCCGCGGCGAGGCGCCCTCCGGCTTCATCCTCTCGGTCTCGCTGTGGCTGTGGTTCACCTTGCTCTTCGCCAACTTCGCCGAGGCCATGGCGGAGGGACGCGGCAAGGCGCAGGCCGACACCTTGCGCCGGTCGCGCGTCAGCGTCATCGCCAAGAAGCTCGCCTCGCCCAAGCGCGACGCGGCGGTCGCGAAGGTCCATTCGGGCGAGCTGCGCAAGGGCGATCTCGTGCTCGTCGAGGCCGGCGACCCGATCCCCGGCGACGGAGAGGTCGTCGAGGGCGTGGCCTCGGTCAACGAGGCCGCCATCACCGGAGAGAGCGCCCCGGTCATCCGCGAGAGCGGCGGCGACCGCAGCGCGGTCACGGGAGGCACCACCGTCCTGTCGGACTGGCTGATCGTGCGCATCACGGCCGACCCGGGAGAGAGCTTCCTGGACCGGATGATCTCCCTCGTCGAAGGCGCGTCCCGGCAAAAGACGCCCAATGAGATCGCCTTGAACATCCTCTTGGCCGCGCTGACGATCATCTTCCTGCTCGTCTGCGCGACCTTGCTGCCGTACTCTCTCTACGCCGTGAAGGCGGCCGGAAGCGGCTCGGTCGTTCCCGTCACGGTGCTTGTGGCGCTCTTCGTTTGCCTGGCGCCGACGACGATCGGCGGCCTGCTCTCGGCGATCGGAGTGGCCGGCATGGACCGCATGATCCAGGCCAACGTCATCGCGCTATCGGGACGCGCGGTGGAGGCGGCCGGCGACGTGGACGTGCTTCTGCTCGACAAAACCGGCACGATCACGCTCGGCAACCGCCAAGCGACCGACTTCGTCGCGGCCGAGGGAGTGAGCCAAGAGTCCCTGGCGGACGCGGCGCAGCTCGCGTCCTTGACTGACGAGACGCCGGAAGGCCGCAGCATCGTGGTCCTTGCCAAGGAAAAGTACGGCCTGCGCGGACGCAACCTCCACGAACTCCAGGCCCGTTTCGTGCCGTTTTCGGCGCGCACGCGCATGAGCGGCGTGGATCTCCCCGGCCGGGTCATCCGCAAGGGCGCGGTGGACGCCGTGGAAGCGCACGTGCGCTCGCTCGGAGGCTCCACGCCGCCGGGCTTTCGCCAGCTCGTCGATACCGTGGCGCGCCAAGGCGAGACGCCTTTGGTGGTCTCGGAAGGGGCTCGCGTCCTGGGCGTCATCCGCCTCAAGGACATCGTCAAGGGCGGCATGCGCGAGCGCTTCGCCCAGCTGCGGAAGATGGGCATCCAGACGATCATGATCACCGGCGACAATGCGCTCACCGCCGCGGCCATCGCGGCGGAGGCCGGCGTCGACGACTTCCTCGCGCAAGCCACGCCCGAGGACAAGCTGGCCAAGATCCGCGAGCTCCAAAAAGCCGGACGGCTCGTGGCCATGACCGGCGACGGGACCAACGACGCGCCGGCCCTGGCGCAGGCCGACGTCGCCGTGGCGATGAACACGGGCACGCAGGCCGCCAAGGAAGCAGGCAATCTCGTCGACCTCGACTCCAATCCCACGAAGCTCATCGAGATCGTGGAGATCGGGAAGCAATTGTTGATGACGCGCGGGGCGCTGACCACCTTCAGCATCGCCAACGACATCGCCAAGTACTTCGCCATCGTCCCGGCGGCGTTCCTGGGCACCTACCCGGCGCTCTCGGCGCTCAACGTCATGCATCTGGCCACGCCCCAAAGCGCGATCATGTCCGCGGTCATCTTCAACGCGCTCGTCATCGTGGCCTTGATCCCGCTGGCGCTGCGCGGCGTGGCGTATCGGCACGTAGGCGCGGCCCAACTGCTGCGGACCCATGCGCTGGTCTACGGCGCGGGAGGCCTCGCGGCGCCCTTCGTCGGCATCAAGCTCATCGACATGGCGCTCGTAGTACTCGGATTGGCATAAGGACGATTCGCAAGGAGAGATCATGAAGACCCTATTTGGTCAACTTCGACCGGCCCTGATGAGCCTGCTGGCTCTTTCGGTCCTCACCGGACTGATCTATCCGGCCGTGATGACGGGCGCCGCGCAGCTCCTGTTCCCCGGCAAGGCCAACGGCAGCCTCATCGAGCGCGGCGGGAAGATCGCGGGCTCCGAGCTCATCGGCCAGCCCTTCTCCGAGGCCGGCCGCTTCTGGTCGCGGCCCTCGGCCACCGGACCCTATCCCTATAACGCCGGCGCTTCCTCAGGCTCGAACCTGGGCCCGACGAACCCCGCTTTGCTCGACGCGGTCAAGGCGCGGGTCGAGGCCTTGCGCAAGGCCGACCCCGATAATGCCGCACCGATCCCCGTGGACCTCGTCACGGCCTCCGGCAGCGGACTCGACCCCCATATCAGCCCGGCCGCGGCCTTCTACCAGGTCCCGCGCGTCGCTCGCGCTCTCAAACGTTCCGAAGAAGGCCTCCGTTCTCTCGTCGAGCATCACGTGGAAGGACGTTGGCTCGGCATCCTGGGCGAGCCGCGCGTGAACGTCCTGAAGTTGAATCTCGCCTTGGAGACGCAGCGATGACGAGCACCCTGCGCGAAGGGACCCGTCAAGATTTGAAGAATCGGCGCAAAAGCAGTTGAATGGGAGCTGTCATGGATAAAAGCCGTCCATCTCCTGAGACTTTCCTGGCCGAAGCCCGGCAAGCGGAAAGCCGCCAGAACCGCGGCCGGCTCAAGATATTCCTCGGCGCGGCTCCCGGCGTCGGAAAGACCTACTCTATGCTCCAATCCGCGCGGGGCAAGAAGGCCGAGGAGGTCGACGTCCTGGTCGGCCTGGCGGAGACTCATGGCCGAGTGGAGACCGAGGCTTTGCTCCAAGGACTCGATATCCTTCCCCGCAAGAGCGTCGAGCACCGGGGGATCAAGCTCCAGGAATTCGACTTGGACGGCGCGCTTTCCCGGAAGCCCGGCCTCATCCTCGTCGACGAACTGGCGCACTCCAATGCGCCCGGCTGCCGCCATGCCAAGCGCTGGCAGGACGTCGTGGAACTGCTCGACCGAGGCTTCGACGTCTACACCACGCTCAACGTCCAGCACCTCGAAAGCCTCAAGGACGTGGTCGCCCAGGTCACGGGCGTAAGGGTCCACGAAAGCGTCCCGGATTCCGTGTTGGAACGAGCCGAGGTCGAACTGGTGGACCTTCCGCCCGAGGAGCTTCTGGAGCGGCTCCAGGAAGGCAAGGTCTACTTCCATGAAACAGCCGCCCGAGCCGCGGACAATTTCTTCAAGATCTCCAACCTGACGGCCTTGCGCGAGCTCGCCTTGCGCGTGACCGCCGAAGGCGTGGGGGCGCAAGTCGAATCCCAGCGCAGGCGTCAGGCGCCGCAAACGATCTGGCCGATCTCGGAACGCCTGCTCGTCTGCGTCGGACCGGGCCCGAATTCCGCCAGGCTCATACGCGCGGCCAAACGCATGGCGGCCGGACTGCGCGCCGAATGGATCGCCGTATTCATCGAGAACCAGCGGCAAAGCCTTTCCGATCGGGCGCGCGCCGGCGCCGTCGAGAACCTGCGCCTGGCCGAACGGCTCGGAGCGGAGACCCTGACCCTGTCGGCGCGCGACGTGGTGGAAGGAACCCTGGACCTCGCCCGCCAGCGCAACGTCACGAAGATCATCGTGGGGAAGACGGAACGCCCCCGCTGGCTGGACCTCCTGAGCGGCAGCATCGTCGACGAATTGATCCGCAAGAGCGGAGAGATCGACGTCTACGTCATCCGCGGAGAGGCCGGCGCCGCATCGCCTTCGGCGGGGGCCTTTTCCCCGAAACCGGTCTCCTGGAGCGAATACGGGCTGGCGCTGGCCGCGGTCGCCGCCTGCACGGGCTTGTGTTTCGCCATCTTCCCGTTCGTGCAGCTCATCAACCTCGTGATGGCCTATCTTCTGGTCACGCTGCTGGTCGCGGCGCGGGGACATCGGGGACCTGCGGTGCTTGCGTCCGTTCTCGGCATCCTCTGCTTCGATTTCTATTTCGTGCCGCCCAGATTCAGCTTCAACGTCGCCGATACCCAGTACGGGATCACCTTCCTGGCGATGCTCGCCGCGGCCGTCATCATAAGCCATCTCACCGTCCGCATCCGCACGCAGGCGGAACTGGCCGGCCTCGGCGAGATGCGCACGGCCGCCATGCACGCGCTCAGCCGCCGGCTTGCCAGCACTCGCGGCATCGAGAACATCTTCGCGGTATCCCTTCGCCACATCGCGGAGGTTTTTGACAGCGAACTCATCTCCCTGATGCCGGATCAGGACGGTCGGCTGACGGAAAGGGCCTCCTCAGGACAGAAACGCGATCTCGATGAGAAGGAGCGCAGCGTTGCGCAATGGGTCTTCGACCTCGGGCAATCGGCAGGCCTTGGCACGCAGACCTTGCCGGTCGTAGACGCCCTTTACATCCCCCTCATCGGCGCCGAGGGACCTGTGGGCGTCCTGCGGGTCCAGCCGAACGCGCGAGAACGGCTCCTCATACCGGATCAGATGCTCCTTCTGGAGTCCTTCGCGCACCAACTCGCGCTCGCCCTGGAAGTCGACCGCCTGCAGGACAACGCCAAGCAATCCCAGCTGAACGCGGAAAAAGAACGCCTCAGAAGTTCGCTTTTAAGCTCCGTGTCCCACGACCTGCGCACGCCCTTGGCCGCCATCATCGGCTCGGCGAGCAGCCTGCTGCAGGGCGGATCGTCGGTACAGGGCAAAGACCGCGAACTTCTGGAGAATATCCAAGAGGAAGGCGAGCGCCTCTCCCGCCTCGTCCACAACCTCATCGAGACGACGAGACTGACCTCGGGAACGGTGCAGCTGCGCAAGGAACCCTACCCCATCGAAGAGCTGGTCGGCTCATCTTTGGACCGCTTGGAAAAGCTGTTGGCCGGCCGGAAGGTCGCCGCAGACATCCCCGAGGACTTGCCGCTGGTGCCGCTCGACAGCGTCCTTTTGGAGCAGGTCTTCATCAATCTTTTAGAGAATGCCGCACGGCACACTCCGGCCGGCATCGCCGTCGACATAGCCGCCCGGACCGAGCAAGGCGCCATGCTCGTCGAGGTCTCCGATCGAGGTCCGGGACTCGCGGCCGATGAATTGGAGCGGATCTTCGAGAAGTTCTATCACGCGAAATCCTCCTCGGCCGGTGCCGGCCTGGGCTTGGCCATCTGCCGAGCCATCATCGACGCCCACGGAGGACGCATCTGGGCCGAGAATCGGCCGGGAGGCGGGGCCGTCTTCCGCTTCACCTTGCCGCTGCCGGCCGGCTCCGCGGGAGGAACGCATGCGCACGGATGAACGCACGATCCTCGTCGTGGAAGACGAAGCTCCGATCCTGCGCTTCCTGCGGTCGGCCCTCCAGGCGGAAGGATTGATCGTCGTCGAGGCCGTCAACGGCCGCAGCGCTCTGGAACTGGCGGCATCGCGCAAGCCCGACATGGTCCTGCTCGACCTCATGCTCCCGGACATGGACGGCATCGATGTGCTCAAGCGCCTGCGCCGATGGACCGCGGCGCCGGTCATCATCCTCTCCGCCAAAGGCCAGGAGAGCGACAAGATCGCGGGGCTGGACGCGGGCGCCGACGACTATCTGACCAAGCCTTTCGGGGTAGCGGAACTCTTGGCGCGCATCCGCGTAGCTTTCCGCCACGCCGAGCGAAAGCCGGAGGACCCGCCGCCGATCCATGAGCACGAAGGGCTGAAAGTGGATCTTGCCGCCCGCCGCGTATGGGTCCGCAAGAAGGAAGTCCACCTCTCCCCCCTCCAGTATGACCTGCTGGCGGTGCTTGTCCGCAATGCCGGTCGAGTCGTCGGGCATAAACAGCTCATCAAGGAAGTCTGGCACGAGGCGGGCGAAGCGAGCCCGGAATCCGTGCGCATCTGCGTGCATCAGCTCCGGCATAGGATCGAGAGCGACCCGGTCCGTCCTCGCCACATCAAGACCGAGTCCGGCGTAGGCTACAGGCTCGAAGCGCCCGGCGACTGAAGCCCACGCGAGAGCGCGCAGATCAGCCCTTTGCCGTATGCTATGATTATGCGCCATGAGTGAGGCGACTCGCTTCCAAGAGGTGGCGTGCAATCTCTGCGGCGCCGATGACGCGCGCGAATTTTTCCATCGCCCCTACGAACAAGACCCTCTCTCGGACACGTCGACCTTCGCCGCGACCACGGATATCTTCGGCCGCTACGGCCGGATCGTGCGATGCCGACGCTGCGGCTTGGTCTACACCAACCCTCGCCCCACCCCGGCAAGCCTGCTGGAAGGCTATGAAGTCTGCACGGATGAGACCTATCTGTCGGAATCCTCCAGCCGTTCGATCAACGCGCACCTGAGCCTCAACACCCTTCGCCGCTTCGTTCGCTCGGGGAAACTCGTCGAAGTCGGAGCCTCGGCGGGATATTTCCTGAACGCGGCGCGCGCGGATTTCGACGTGATCGGGCTGGAGCCCTCGCGTTGGGCTTGCCGCATCGCCCAGGAGCGATTCAAGCTGGAGATGCGCACGCAATCCTTCGAAGGGCTCTCCCGCTTCGAGCCCGAGAGCCTGGATGTAGTCGTCATGGTCGACGTCATCGAACATCTCCCGGACCCGAAGCAGGCCCTCGCCCTCGCCGCCCGGGCGCTCAAAAAGAACGGGATGCTCTATTTAGTGACCCCCAACATCCGCAGCATGTCCGCGCGGATATGCCGAAGCTACTGGTGGGGCTTGCGGCCCGCGCACATCTATTACTTCTCCCCAGAGACGCTCGGCAGCATGCTCTCCTCGGTCGGGCTGGAAACGGCCTTCTGCGCCTCGTTCGGCAGGATGTTCTCCTTCGGATACTGGGCCGACCGCATCCGCCATTACCCCGGAATCCTGCATCGGACCGCCTGCGCCGCGGCCCGTCTCCTGGATATCGAGAGGAAGTTCGTCTACATCAATACCCGCGACTCCTTGGAGCTCTGTGCCCGCAAACCCGCTTGATCCGATCCTCACTGCTATCGACGAACGCTTGAGCCGCGCCCAAGCCTGCTTTTGGATAGGCGCAATCGCATTGGCCGCGCGCGTCCTCTTCGTGTTCTTGGACTCCAAAGGCGCCGGAGAGATCTTCGGCGACGCCGCGCAATACCATGCCTATGCGGTCAATCTGCTCGGCAACGGCCGCTATGAGGACTTCCTCGGGGACCGGCTCTTCCGCATGCCCGGATATCCCCTCTTCCTGGCCGGAGTCTATTTCCTCTTCGGCCTATCCGTATCCGCGGTGCAGGCCGTGCAGTGCCTGCTCAGCGCCCTGGCATGCGCGGCGCTCTACGATGCGGCGCGCAGGCTCTACGGCCCGCGCTGGGGACTGGCCGCCGGGCTCGTCAGCGCGGTCTACTTCGGCTTCCTCGACTCATGCCCCAGGCTCTGCTCGGAATCCCTCTCCACATCGCTGGTCTGCTTCATCCTCTGGCTGGCATTCTGCGCAGGCAGCCGCGCCCCGGCGGCGGCCTCCGCGCTCATGGCCCTGCTCCTATCGGCGCTCTGCTTCGTCCGGCCGGATTTCGCGGTCTTCGCCGTGATCCTTTTCCTCGGCCTCCCCCGCCTCACCCAAGGACGCTATGGACGCCGCCACACGCTGCTCTGGATCCCCATCGCCTTGGCTCTCGCGCTCCCTTGGACCCTGCGCAACTACCGCGCGTTCGGACGATTCGTCCCAGGCGCGACGCAAGGAGAAGCCGGACTTTACATGGGACTGGCGCTGCCCTTGGAAAAACTCGGGGATATCCCGGCCGCCAAAGGCACTCCCCCGAAGATGCCGGAATTGGAGCAGAAAGCATTCTATCTTCGGGAATTCCGAGTCCTGCGAGCGCAGACTCCGGCCTGGAAGATCCTGCGCGCCTATCTCTTCAATATCCTCTCGGTCTTCTATCCTTTCCTGCCCGCCTACGATTGGACCTATATGCTCCTTCTTCCCTTTTGGCTATGGGGAGCCCTCTTGTGGAAAGGCCGGCCGGAAGTGCGCCTCCCGACCCTCTGCGCGCTCAGCTACCTGTCGCTCCACGTCTTCATGGGCGGTCCGGTCTCCCGCTACCGGGAACCGATCTCAGGCCCTTTGATCCTCTTGGCCGCAGCCGGAGCAGGCTCCCTGCACCGACGATGGGGAAAGGCTTTCTGGCGCTGGTCCGCGGCCTACGCGATGCTCAATGTCTTGGTATGGGCCTTGGCCCCGAAGGTGCGGCTGCTCGTGGTCTATGGACGCGCGAGCCTCTTCGGCGGAAGCTTCTAGAAGCCGAACTGAAGCTGCAGGAAAGCAAAAACAAACAGCACAACTGCGAATGCCGAGGATCTCATTTTGATTTCTCTGAGACAGGTTTCCGCGTGTTCGCGCCCGCGGCAGCGAGCGCGAACACGCGGACGAACATCATTGCGTGCGGGAAGGCGTTCCCTGCTGCAGCTGCTGCATCAAAGCCTGCATCTGCTGGCGCTGCTCAGGAGTCATTTCCTTGCCCTGAGAGTTCTTCATGAGCTCGGCCTGCATCTTCATGACCGCTTCCTGCATCTGCCGGCTGGAAGCATCCATCTGCTGAAGCTGCATCTTGCGCATTTGAGCTGCGCGGTGAGCGGTGTTCTCGCTCCATATCCCTGCCAGGATCAGCAAGCAGCCCAGCGTTCCGAAGACGAGCCAGGCCTTGGGCCGAGCGATCTTGTGGACCTCGACGCTCGCGGCGACCACGAAGAACATCTGGAGCGCCATGCCGACGGCGGAGCCCAGGTACGGGACGAAGCCGAGAAGAGCCGCGATCGGAGACAGCACCGATATATACGCCCCGCACCGGAAAGCCGTCTCATAAGTCTCCTGGGAACCCATCAGCTTCCAGATCACGAAGAGCACCGCAGCTCCGACGAATGCGGCGGCGATGACGAACACGGGGATGAGCATCATCGTCCAGACGACCGTGCCCAGCCCCATTGCGCCATAGGCCAGGAACCCGCGAACGAAGTGTATGACGGTCGAGAGGATCGCCATGAACAGAAGGAACACGGACGGCTCCATGAAGCCGCCGCTCTTGGGCATCCCTTGAAAAAAAGCGGCCGGCGACGTCAGCACCTGCACGGCTTGGCGCGGCATGGCCGCGATGTCCAGCTTCCTGTTTTCCGTCGTCATGTTCTCCATGGTCCCTCCTAAGATGTTTTATTCTATTATTTTTGGCTTCCCTTGGTGTTCCTTCGAACCTTGGGGTGCGCTGAATGAAAGTGGGCAGGGAAACAGGGCGATTTGCTATTTCTTGTCGCCCCGGCGAAAGCCGGGGCCAGGAGATGGCCGTTCTCTGGATTCCGGCTTCCGCCGGAATGACGAAACAGAAAGCGGCATCCATAAATTTTCAGCGCACCCGCTGTTAGCCGCTGACGCAGCAACCCCTAAAATTAGTGTAATGAGCTGTCAGGATTGCCGTCACAAGCCTGCGGGAGGACTCATGATCAGACTGCTCTTGCCGCTCTTGCTCTCCAGCGCCATGGCCGCGCCTGCGGGACCCGCAAAAAAACCCGTCAAAGCCGCGGCCGCGCCGGCTGCGGCCGCGAAGCCGATGGTTTTCGACATCGATCCGGACCACTCCGCGATCACCTTCCGCATCCGGCACCTCGTGGGCCGGGTCTCCGGGAAGTTCACGCGCTACAGCGGAGAATTCAGCGGGACGCGCGAGCAGGCCAAGACCTGGAAAGCGAGCGCGAAGATCGATACCGCGAGCATCGACACGGGCGTGGCCAAGCGCGACGAGCACCTGCGCAGCGCGGACTTCTTCGACGCGGCCCGCTGTCCGGAGATATCCTTCGCCAGCAAGCAGGCCCTCCCCATGGGCAAGACCCGGGCCAAACTCAAGGGCGACCTGACGATCCACTGCGTGACCAAGCCCGTGGTCCTGGACCTTGAATCCGACGGGGCCATCGTGACCGATCCCTGGGGAAAGCTCCGCGCCGGAATCAGCGCCAGCGCCAAGATCAACCGCAAGGATTTCGACATGACCTTCAACAAGGTCCTCGACAAGGGCAGCACGCTCCTGGGAGACGATGTCGATATCCAGATCGACATCGAGGGCACCGCACGCCCCTGACATTGGTTACCCTGGACGTCCGTCGTCTAAACAGGAGATGCCGCGCCGCGACCAGATGAACGACGACCCCCGCCTTGATCCCGTCCTGATCTCCGCCGCCGTCGGCGGAGATCAGGATGCGTTCGCCGTGCTCATGCGCAGGCACGCGGGCAGAGTGATGAACCTCTGCTTGTCCATGCTCCGTGATGAAGCCTCGGCCGAGGACGCCGCGCAGGAAGTCTTCCTCAAGGCCTACCGCTCCCTGGGGGAATACCGTTCGGAATCGGCTTTCCCCACCTGGCTGCACCGCATCGCGGCCAACCATTGCCTCGATGCCTTGCGCCGCATCCATAGAAGGAAGGAAGACTCGCTGGAGTCGCTGCTGGAGAAAGACCCGCAGCCGCTGCGCTCCTCTTCAGCGGCCGGAAGCGGGGAACATGCCCGTTTCGAGTCGCAGGAAGAAGTCCGTGCGCTCCTGGCCCTTCTGCCGCCGGACTACCGCCTCATACTGACCCTTCGCGAGGCGCAGGGCCTTTCCTATGAGGAGATCGCCCAGACGCTCGACTGCTCCTTGGACGCGGTGAAGGCCCGCCTGCGCAGGGCTCGCCGCATGCTGCTGGAACGACACTTTTCGAGCCTGGAAAACGTCTAACGAAAGAGGGATCATGGACCACCTCCAAGCCCAGGAACTGCTCTCGGATTTCCGCGACGGCGAACTCTCCGCCCGGCAGGACGCGGACATGCGCCTGCACTTAGCCGCCTGCCCGGAATGCCGGCAGGCCCTTGAAACTCTCGCCGAGCTCTCCGGCGCGATGTTCGCTCCCATTCCGGAGGATGAGCAGCGGACCCGGCGCTTAGTCGCCGGAGTCCTGCGCAAGCTCCGCAGCGAACGCTTTTCCCAGGAGCGGCAGGACACGGCGCTGCCCCCCTGGTTCGTCCCGGCGCTCGGATTCTCTTTCGCGACCCTTCTGCTCTCTTTCCTGCCGCTGGCCGCCGAACGCATCGGATCGGCGCCGTCCTCGGTGCTCGAAGGCTTGGCCGATAACGGCGTCAAGAACCTCTTCGCCTCGACAAAGACGCCCACCATCGAAGAGACCCTGCAGTCGCTCCTGGAGGAACGATGAACATCTCATGGAAACGCATGTTCCCGATCTTCATACTGGGCCTGGTCCTGGGCGCGGCCGCGGGCTCCTGGCTCCAGCGCACGGCCGCCCGCCGCTTCATGCGCGGCCCGGACCCCGCGAAGATGGCCTCGCGCTTGAGCAAGCAGCTTTCTCTGGACGCCCGTCAGCACGAAGCCCTGCTCACGCTCCTGGAAGGACGCCGCGCTCAGCTAGACGCCATGCGCACGGAAGGCCATCAGAAGTTCGAGGCCCTGCGCGCGTCCACGGACGCGGAGGTCCGCAAGCTCCTCACGCCCGAGCAGCAGCCCAAGTTCGATGCGCTGATCGCCCGCTGGGAAGCCCGGCACAAGCATAGAAAAGACTAGGGGAAAGATACCCCATGACAAGAAACCCTAGGGCAGTGCGTCACCCCGGCGAAAGCCGGGGTCCAGCCTTAAAAACGCTCCTGGATTCCGGCTTGCGCCGGAATGACGAAACGAAGAACGCAAATAAGCGGGGGTCCCACTACTCATGGCTGCTGCTGGCGCTCTTGCCCGGCATCGCCGGGGCCCAAGACTCAGGCGCTCCTCTGACATGGGAAGATTGCGTTTCCATAGCCGCAGCGAACAATCCCGATCTCGCCGCCTCCCGGCACGCTCAAGAGGCGGGCCAAGCTTCCTATAACGGCAGCTTCAACGGCCTGCTGCCGAAGCTGAATCTCTCAAACAGCTTCAGTGAATCGGGCAGCAGCAGGCAAAAGACCTGGCAGGCGCAGGCCTCGGCCAACATCGACATCTTGAACGCCTCCGACATCGCCGGCATCAAGTCTTCCAAGGCCTCGCTCCTCCAGGCCCAGGCCAACCTGCGCCAAAGCGCGGCCACGGTGCGATCGAGCCTGCGCCAGGCCTTTCTGCAGCTGCTGTATGCCCAGGAATCAGTGGAACTCTCGCGCCAGATCAAGGAACTCCAAGAGAAAAATGCCAAACTGGTGAGCCTGCGCTACACCGGAGGAACAGAGTCAAAAGGAAACATGCTCCAGGCCCAGGCCGAAGCCGCGCAAGCCCAGACCGACCTCCTGCAGGACCAGCTGAGCCTGCGCACGGCGCAGAAAACCCTGGACCGCCAGTTGGGCCTCGACGACTTCAGGCCCCTGAGCGCCACCGGGACCCTCGTCTCCCAGCTCCCCCCCGAATCGCTCAAGGTCGACGACTCCCTCCTAAGCCTTCGGCCCGACATCGCGGTCCAGGAAGCGGCGGTCAAGAGCGTCATGGCGAGCGTGGACCAGGCCAAAAGCTCGCTCTGGCCCAACCTCTCGGCCAGCTACTCCCGTTCGCGCACCGACACCAGCGAGTTCCCCTCAGGCCAATACGGCTGGACCTTCGGCGGAGCCTTGAGCTATCCGCTCTTCGGCGGGGGCCCGAGCGCCGCCTACTATGCCGTTTCAGCCGCCCAGCGAAATCTCGAGAAGTCCAGAGAGCTCCTGCGCTCGGTGCGCACCCAAGCCGTCGTCGCGCTGGAGAACGCCTGGTCGAGCTTCGTCATAGCCGTCAGCCAGGTCCGCATCGATGCGATGCTCCTGGAGGCTGCCCGGCAGCGCAACGCCGAGGCAGACATACGCTATTCCAGCGGCCTTATGACCTATGACAACTGGCAGATCATAAGCTCGGCCCGCATCAGCCAGGAACGCCGGAATTTGAACGCCCGCCTCAACGCGGTCATGGCGGAAGCCGCCTGGGATCAAGCGCTGGGCAAGGGATTGGGAGAATGACGATGAAAAGGAAGCGATCCGCCGTCGGGCTCATCGCGCTGCTGCTCATCGCCGGAGGAGCTTGGTTCGCCTTTCGCGGCAAGGCCAGGAACGGCAAGAATATGAGCCGAACCGTCGCCGTCGAGGAAGGCCCCATCGAGGACACCGTGGAAGCCACGGGCGCGGTGGCCCCGCTCAACCGCGTCGAGATCAAGCCCCCCATCCCCGGCCGCATAGATAAGCTCCTGGTCGACGAAGGCGCCCGGGTGAAGAAAGGAGACATCATCGCCTGGATGAGCTCCACGGACCGGGCCGCCATCCTGGACGCGGCCCGCGCGCAAGGCCCGCAGGCGGTCAAGGACTGGACGGACTCGTACAATCCGACGCCCATCGTGGCCCCCATGACCGGAGGCATCATCCTGCGCAACGTGGTGGTCGGCCAGACCGTGGACGCGGGCACGGTCCTCTACGCCATGTCCGACAGCCTCATCGTTCTGGGCCAGGTGGATGAATCCGACATCGCCCGCATCCGCGTGGGCATGCCCGCGCGCATCACGCTCGACGCCTTCCCGAACCAGAAGACCCCCGCGAAGGTCTTCGACATCCTCTATGAGGGCAAGAACGTCTCCAACGTCATCACCTACGGCGTGAAGGTCAAGCCCGATCAGGTGCCGTCCTTCTTCCGCTCGCAGATGACCGCCAACATCAGCTTCATCGTCGGCCACAAGGACCAGGCCCTGCTCATACCCGCCAGCGCCGTGAGCGAGGCTCCCGGCGGCGGCAAGCAGGTCATGGTCCCGGGAGCCGAAGGCAAGCCCGTGGCAAAAGCGATCACCACGGGCCTGGAGACCGGCAACAAGGTCGAGGTCCTCTCAGGCCTCTCGGCCGGGGACAGCATCATCCTGGCCCGAGGCAAGTATGTCCCCCAGCAAGGCGTGCAGTCGAGCCCGCTGGCATTGGGAGGACGGCCGGGCCAAAGCAGCGGTGGCGGAGGCGGCGGCAGCCAGGGCTCCGGCGGCCGCAGGGCGCACTAGGCGTCTGTCCGCGTTTTTTAAGTCGTCATTCCGGCGGAAGCCGGAATCCAGGGGGCAATAGTGCCGATCATCGAGCTCAAAGGGATCACCCGCTCCTACCAGGTCGGCAAGGAGGAGCTCAAGATCCTCAAGGGCATCAGCCTCGACATCGAGGAAGGGGAGTTCGTGGCCATCATGGGCCCCTCCGGCTCGGGGAAATCCACCTTGATGCAGATACTCGGGCTCTTGGACCGGCCCACCTCGGGGATGTTCAAGCTCCTGGGGCGTGACGTCTCCAAGCTCTCCGACGACGAGGGCGCGGCCATGCGCTCGCGCGCCATCGGCTTCATCTTCCAGATGTTCAACCTCCTGCCTCGGACCTCAGCCCTGGCGAACGTGGAACTGCCCATGATCTACTCCGGGGCTCCCAACCGCGAGGAACGGGCTCGCGACCTGCTCAAGGACGTGGGCTTGGCGGACCGAATGGACCATCGCCCCAACGAGCTCTCGGGAGGCCAGCAGCAGCGTGTGGCCATCGCCCGGGCCCTGGTCAACCGGCCTCGCATCGTCTTCGCCGATGAACCCACGGGGAACCTGGCCTCGGACCAAGCCGAGGAGATATTGCAGCAGCTCAAGCTCCTCAATGATGCGGGAATCACGGTCATCATGGTGACCCACGAGCCCGACATCGCGGCCCATGCCCGGCGCATCATCCACATCAAGGACGGAGCCGTCGTCTCCGACGAGTCCGGCGAAAAATCCTCAGGAGGCAGGCGGGGCGGCGTTGCCGCGGCCGGAGTCAAGCCCGCGACGATCCCGGCTCATGCGCCGCCGGCCATCGCCGGCATCGGACTGGCCCAAGTGCGCGAGTATGGGGCCTCGGCCCTGCGCGCCACGGCCGCCAACAAGGTCCGCAGCGCCCTTTCCATGCTCGGGATCATGATCGGAGTGGCCGCGGTCATCGCCATGCTCGCCGTCGGCAAGGGCGCGCAGAAAGCCATCGAGGCCCGTCTGGCGAGCCTCGGCTCGAACCTGCTCATGCTGCGGCCGGGCAACCACTCCATGGGCGGAGTCCGCTCCGCCGCGGGAAGCGTGAGCCGGCTCGATCTGGAGGACGTCAAGGCCATCTCCGCCATCCGGCACGTCCTGCGCGCGGAAGGAAACGTGCAAGGCAGCGCCCAGGTCGTCTATGGGGACAAGAACGCCAACACCCAGGTCACGGGGGCCACGCCTCTTTACGCGCCCATGCACAACGCCCAGCCGTATTTCGGCCGCTTCTTCACCGAGAGCGAGGACGCCGAGAAGGCACGGGTCGCGCTCTTGGGCCAGACCGTGGTCAAGAACCTCTTCGGCCAAGACGACCCCGTGGACAAGATCATCAAGATCAACCGCGTCAACTTCCAGGTCATCGGGGTGCTGCCGATGAAGGGATCGACCGGCTTCCAGGACCAGGACGACACCATCATCATCCCTCTGAGCACGGCCATGAAAAGAGTCCTCGGAAAGCTCTACCTCAACAACATCTCCGTCGAATGCGATTCTCCCGAGAGCATCGCCGGGGTGATGGACGAGGTCACAGCGCTCATGCGCCACAGGAACCACCTCCCGGACTACAAGGAGAACGACTTCGAGATCCGGAACATGGCCGAGATCCAGGCCGCGCTCTCCGGCACGACTCAGACCTTTACCCTGCTCTTGGGCATCGTGGCCACGATCTCGCTCTTGGTCGGCGGCATCGGGATCATGAACATCATGCTGGTCTCGGTCAGCGAGCGCACGCGCGAGATCGGCCTGCGCAAGTCGGTGGGCGCGCCGCGCCGGGCCATCCTCATCCAGTTCCTCATCGAGGCCGCCATCCTCTCCACCATGGGCGGAGCCCTGGGGATCGTCGTGGGCATATCCGTGTCCTTCATCCTGTCCCATTTCGCGGGCTGGGCCGCGGTCGTGACCCCGCAGGCGGTCATTCTCTCTTCGGCGTTCTCCGCGAGCGTGGGCATAATCTTCGGCTTCTGGCCCGCGCGCAAGGCCTCGCTGCTCTCCCCCATCGAAGCCCTCCGCTACGAATGAGGATCTGGGACATCTCCCCCGAACGGCTCTGCCGCGCGCATCTGCTCGGAGAGCATCGGGAACTGCACGCGATATGGAATATCCTGACACTCGGCAAGAAAGGCTACTCGCGGCATCCGGAGACCCTGCGATGGAGAGGACGCCTCAAGGCGCTCTTCGCGCGCCATGAAGCCCTTGTCTCGGAGATGACCCGCCGAGGATATAGGCATCAAAGCCCCCTGGACCGCCGTCTCGCAGCCGGCCGAGCCAAGCAGGACCGCTTCGTGGACTCTCCCCGAAAGCAGCTGCGCCTCCTGCGCGCCAAGCCGTGCCCCTGCCCGCAAAAATAAGAATTTGAATCCATCCGAGGTGAATGGTACACTCAATTGACAATAATAAAGCTGGTGTGATGTTTATTTTATACGACTTATCCGCGCTCTCGCACCCGACGAAATCCAAATGATTGAAAAGAGAACTGAATGACTAATTCCGTCACGATCTCACGCATCACTCTGCGCAACTACAAAAGCATCGCCCGTTGCGCCGTCGACCTTCGTCCCCTCATCTTCCTCGTCGGCCCCAACGGATCAGGCAAAAGTAATTTTCTGGATGCACTTCGCCTCGTCACCGAGTCGCTCAACACCTCCCTCGAGCATGCCTTGCGTGAGCGAAGCGGCATCAACGAGGTCCGCCGTCGTTCAGAAGGTCATCCCACTCACTTCGGAATCCGCCTCGATCTCAGATTGCCCAAGAATCGTACCGCCCACTACGCCTTTGAAGTCGGAGCGAAACCCAAGGGCGGTTTTGCCGTTCAGCATGAAGAGTGCCGCGTTTTCTCTCCGGATGCCTTGGGTAAAACTGATTTCTATGAAGTCGAGTCAGGGAAAATGAAGGCAACAAGCCTTAGCGCCCACCCTCCGGCAATGAGCGACCGTTTGTACCTGGTGACCGCATCGGGGTTCCACGAATTCCTTCCAGTCTATGATGCCCTCTCGCGCATGGGTTTTTATAATCTCAATCCCGAGGAAATCCGGGATCTACAACCGCCGGATGCTGGAGAACTGCTTCTGCGCAACGGCTCAAATCTCGCCGCCGTACTGGACCACTTGCCGGACAAGGACAAGCGCCGGGTCGTGGAGTTCCTCTCCAAGGTCGTGCCGGGCGTCGTGGATGTCAATGCCAAGCGGATCGGCAAGAAGGAAACCTTGGAATTCCGCCAGAAAATAGGATCGAACGGAGCACCATGGCGATTCATGGCGGAGAACATGTCGGATGGGACGCTACGCGCTCTTGGGATACTAACGGCGCTCTTCCAATCCGGCATTCCCTCTCACAAGAAAGCTCCCGTCGTGGGAATCGATGAGCCGGAAGCCGCCCTTCATCCCGGAGCTGCCGGCGTATTGCGCGACGCCCTGCGCGAAGCGGCGCGCCACACACAAGTATTGGTCACCAGCCACAGCCCCGATCTCCTAGACAACAAATCCATCTCCGATGACGATATCCTCGCGGTTGAAATGAGAGAGGGAAAGACCCTCATCGCACCCGTGGACGCCGCAGGCCGAAGCGCCATCCAGGACAAACTTTATACGGCAGGCGAATTACTGCGGATGAATCAACTCAACCCTGACGAGAAGCAACTCACGCGCATGGCTGATCCGGAGTTATTCGGCGATGCCAAGCCCTAACATGCCTCGCTTAGCGGCAATCGTTGGCGGTGACGGAGAATCGGAAGCGGTTCCCATCCTTATTCGCCGGATCGCCCAAGACCTTGAACCTGGCCTAGCAGGCTGCTGAAAAACCCTCCGAAACCGCACTCGTAAATCCTAGAATCTCTCGACGGAACACCGACGAGGAATCGGAGGCATCGAGATGATGGGATCGAGTGAGGCGCAAAAGAACATCTTCC
>JBAZUV010000002.1:0-274047 GCA_041661185.1 Elusimicrobiota bacterium | reverse complement strand
GGAAGATGTTCTTTTGCGCCTCACTCGATCCCATCATCTCGATGCCTCCGATTCCTCGTCGGTGTTCCGTCGAGAGATTCTAGGATTTACGAGTGCGGTTTCGGAGGGTTTTTCAGCAGCCTGCTAGTGCTTCGGCGAGATCTCGTCGGCGGAGCGCGTTCGCGGGCCGCGCATGGCTGCCGCAGCGCGCGGGGGAGGCCTCCTTTCGATGGGGGAGAGCGTTGAGGAGCGCTCGATGAGAGAGGAGGCCAGCTTGCGGAAGTCTGTTTTTGGGCCTTGGATCACCAGGGTTTCCATACCCTTCTTTACGAGCGAGGGGCTGGAAAGTTCCAGCTTTTTATGATGCCTGCAGGAGGGCGCCGGTCTGCTGCGGGCGACCGGGATCAGGGGGCTGCGTCTTGCGCGAGCATCCGGCGCAGCTCTCCCGAAAGAGCGAGCCGCCGCTGGTCGTTTCCTTGCAATCTGCGGGCCGCGGCGCTTTTAGGGAGCATCCGGGCAAGGAGTCTTTCGACGGCCGCGCGCCAGCCTTTGGGCTGGGCTGAAGCGTTTGCGCAGGCTTGGACCCAATTCTCGCAGCGCGCCACGCGCAGGCTCAGATCGCGCGCTCTCGCTCTCGCCTGGGCGACTTTTGATTCCGCTTTTAAGAGATCGTTGTGTGCCGGGGAAGACAGTATCTTTTGGGCGTCCTGCGTGAGCTCGGCGGATGTCCGCAGGAGAGAGCGAAGATTCCGGGCATGCTCGAGGAGCCTCCCTTGGGAATCCGATTCGACCGGACAGCGGCGTACGGCTTCGACGAAAGCCGGGGAGTAGAAATCCTGAAGCTGCTCGAGGCGGGCCAGGTCCTCTTCCAAGGCCGCGAGCAGGAGCGCGCGGGCCGCGTTCCTGCGCAAGGCCGAGAGTTCCAGGAGCAGGCTCTGCGTGAGCGCGCGCGGGTCCTCGGCTTTTCGCGCGGCAGCGTCGAAATCCCGGATGGCCCGAGCGGCTTCGTCCAATGCTTTTTTTCGGCGGGAGAAGGAATCTGGAAGGCGCTTCTCCTTGGCGCGGCGTTCCAGGTCGTCCTGGACCTCCGTTTTTTTCAGCAATTCAGGCGTGTAGCGGCGCTCCTCGCCCAGGGACTGCGCCATAGCCCAGGCGCGCTGGATGCGCCAGGCGGATCCCAAAGTATCCGCGTCATAATTCAAGGAATACGAGGGCTGGCGCAGGGTCGGGGCATCCAGCTTTCCGGTTTCCACGAGCTTGGGAGCGCCCGGCGGCCGCGAGCGGTTGAGCTCGCTCTGCAATGCCTGAACCTGCGGGGAGTAGCCCGAGAGATTGGCGGCGCTCAGCCGGTCATAAAGAGAGGCTCCCGCATAGGAGGAGCCGCGCGAAGGGGCGTTCGCGGAGGAGGATTTTTCTTCAGCGCCCGGTTTGGCGCGCACACGGCCCTCTCCGCCGGAGCTGCCCTCGAACATCCGCTGCAGGAGTTCCCTTCGCTGGTCGTCGTCCATGTCCAGGTCTTGGACTAAGCGGCGCGACTGCCCGCCTGCGGCCTTCAGCCGGCCCAGGATCCCGCGGTCGCGGTCCTCGTTGAGCTCGAGATAGCGGCGGATCTGCTTGTAGAGCGACTCCTCGAATTCATGGGTATTCTCACGGTCGTCCCGGGCGAAGCCCACGGCCAGGAAGCCGGCGTCCGCGGGATTCTCCAGGATCCACGAACAGACTTTTTTGCGCGTTGCGGCGGCATCCGCGGAGCCGGGCATCTGATCTGCAAGGCTGCTGCGCAGGATGCGTTGGGCCAAGGCGTCCGCGAATTCAGGATCCTCTTTAAGCAGGCCGCGCATCGTGCGCGCGAGTTCCGTGTCCGAGGTGTCCACGGACACTCCTTCCACGGAAGGAGGTTCAGCGGATCGCGCCGGCATGCTTGCGATGAAAAGAAACAGCGTCAGCGCAAAGAGATTCATGGCTTGAGAAGTATCCGTCCATCGGCCCGAAGAGTCCCATCGTCGAAGACGCGCAGGCGCGAGAGAGGGAGGTCTTGGACCGGGATATCGCGCCGCTCGGAGAGTTCGATGTCCAGGAAGGAGAGCCGCAGAGGGCCATCCTGCATGCTCCAGGCCGCGAAAGCGAATCGTCCGTTCGGACTCAATTGAGCATGAGTGACCCGCTCTCCGAGAGAGAGCTCCATGCGAGGGTTCCCGGTGAAGCTGTAGACCGTCAGCATCCATGCGCGGCCTTTGCGCGAAAAAGCCAGGATCGTCTCTCCGTTGTCGCTCAGGATCGCGGGCACCGACTCAGCCGGAGCGTCCGCGTCCTCCTGCGTCCAAAGGACTTTCCCGGATGTCCCGTAATAATTCAAGGTGCTCGTGGAAGCCAGGACGCTGTCGGTTCTTGTGCGGCGCACGGATTGAATGCGCACCCAATGCCAGGCAAAGCGGCCGTCCCGGCTCGTCTCTCCGTCTGCCGTGCGCCGCTCGATGAGGCCTGCGCCGAGATCCTCTTCCCATAGTCCCGTGCCGAGCTCTCCGGCGGGCTCCCCTTTTGAGAAGAACAGGAGGGAACTCCCCGCGCGGGCCCAGCTGCCGTTATTCGGAGGCCGTGCCGGAGCCAGGGCCGGGGACGAGGGCGGCAGCGGCGCAAGCGCGGAGGATGGAGAGGGGGCAAGGCCGCGCTTCTTCCCGGAGCCGTGGGCGGGAGCGGCCTTGCGCGCGCGCAGCTGCGGCAAAGAGGCCGGGATCGGAGAAGAGCGTACAATGGCGCTGCCCTCGCCGGGATTGAGACGGGGTCCGCTTCCATCGGAGGCGGAGGCCAGCGCGCAGATCAGCGGCAGCAGCGGAGCCGGAAAGTTCAGCGGACTTCCTCCAGGCGAAGCGGGAGCGTTCCCCGGCGATAGATGCGGATCGCGTAAGGGGTGGTGAACGCCTGGGTCGTCATGGAGTCGGGCTTGGGACGGAGCACTCGGAAGCGAAGGACCTCGGCCTTCTCCTCCGTCTGAGGAGGCAGGAATTCCACGCCGTGTCCGCCCGTGGGCAGGAGCCCCAGGAACACGCAAGCCGCGACGCGGCCGGAGAAGTCCACGTTGGGAGCGTCGGCCTTCATGTAGTCGCGCCAGAGCTTGCGCCAGTTGTCTTCATTTTCGATGAGGAAATGCGTGGCTTCATTGACCGTGCAGGACTGTCCCTGCCAGCGGGTATTTTCCATGACCGCTCCCTGGATGTTCTTGGCTTGCTTCGGCTGCTGCGGCGAGGCCGATTGGACGGCTGCGCGCCCGGAGGGCTGCGCGCAGGCGGCCAAAACCGCGAACAAGAGAAGGATGCATCGCTTCATGGGACTACCTCCCGCCTACTACGATTTTCGGGATGCGCAAGGTGGGCTGGCCGTCCGAGACCGGGACTCCTTGGCCGTCCTTTCCGCAGGTGCCGATGCCCCAGCCCATGTCCGAGCCCAGCCGGTCGATGGAGTTCAGGACTTCCGGGCCCGTGCCCAGAAGGTTCGCGTCGCGCACGAGATGGCGGATCTCTCCGCCCTCGACCCAATAGCCTTCATCCACGCCGAAAAGGAATTCCCCGGTGGCCGTGTTCACTTGTCCGCCGCCCATGCGCGTGACGAGCAGGCCCTTGTCCACGGAGCGGATGATGGCCTGAGGATCCTCCTTGCCGGGGACCACGTACAGATTCGACATGCGCGGGATGGGGCGGTGCCGGAAGGATTCCCGGCGGCCGTGGCCGTTGGAGGAGCGGCCCTCCTTCAACCCGGTCAGGCGGTCGTAGAGATAATCCTTGAGAATGCCGTTCTCGACGAGAGGAGTAGGGGCGGAGGGTACGCCCTCATCGTCGAAAGGATAGGAGCCCCGCGCATCAGGAAGCGTGGGATCGTCGATGATGTTCACGTTCTCCGCCGCGACCCGCTGTCCGCGGCGGCCCGCGTAATGGGGAGAGGTCCCTTCCTGGATATGGTCGGCTTCCAGGGAGTGGCCGATGGCCTCATGGATGAAGGTTCCTCCGGCGGCCGCGGCCAGGACCACGGGCATCTCGCCTGCCGGGGCCACGGGCGCGCTGAGCTTGGCCACGGCGCGGGCCGCGGCTTCGCAGGAGGCCTTCACCGGGTCTCTCTCGGAGAAGATCTCAAAGCCCTTGAGCGCGCCCACGATCTCGGAGCCGCTCTGCAGGAGGCCGTCCTTCTCGGCGGTGACCGTGACCGCGAAGAGCACCACGGAACGCTCTCCCAGACGGAAGCCTCCGCCGATATCGAGCACGGCGAAGCGCTTCATGCGCTCGGCGTAGTTCAAGCTGACTTGGCGGATGTGAGGGAAGCGCTCGCGAACGGCTTTGTCGCAGGACTTCAAGAGAGACGCCTTCTCGTCCATGGAGACATCGAAGGGGTGGCGTCCTATTTTTTGATGGAAAGACTTGATAGGCATCCCCGATGGAGGACTCCTGCGCGGGACTCCGGCCAGAAGGCGGTCGGCCAATGCGCGGGCGGAGCCTGCGTCGATCTCGTTGAGCGCGCCGTAGATCGTCTCGAAGCTTCCCGAGCCGGTGCTGCGCAGATAGCGCAGTCCCACGCCGCGGTCCGAGCCGGAGACGATCTCCTGCAAGGAGGAATCCTCGAAATGCAGGGAGGTCCCGGCGCTGTCCTCGATGTAGGCTTCCGCATGCTCCCCTCCGGTCAAGACGGGAGCCCAATCCGCGAAGCGCAGGGTCCGCGCGCTGATCATGGCGCGGGCGGGAGTATGATCGTGACGGTGGTTCCGGCTCCGAGCTGCGATTCCAGGCGGATGTCTCCGCCGTGCTTCTTGACGACCTTGTGCACGAAGGAGAGCCCGAGTCCCCAGCCGTCGACCTGTCCGGTAAATGAGCTCTCGACCTGGTAGAATTTGCGGAAGACGCGCGTCTGTTCCTCGGGGGCGATCCCCGGCCCCGTGTCGCGCACGCGCACTTCCACCCGGCCGTCCGGTCCTTTCCCGGCCCAGAGCGCGACCCGGCGCTTTCCTTCGGGCGCGAACTTGATGCCGTTCTCGATGAGATTCTTGATGCAGTCTCGCATGAGGATGCGGTCGCCCAGGACCTTGAGTCCGGAGCCGGGCTCCACGAGCGCCGTGCCTTTCTTCTCCTTGATCCACAAGGACAGGTCCTTGACCGCTTCCTGAAGGATCTCGTCTACGGGGAAGGGCTGCGGCATGAAGAGCGTGGAGTCCAGGCTCTCGAGCACCGTGTAGTTGAGGAGTTTATCGACCAGGAGGGCGAGCTTGCGTCCCTGTTCCAGCACGGATTGCAGGGCGCGCTGGTTGGTGGGGGTGGTCTTAGGCCCGAGATCGTCGCATAGGAGCTGTCCGTAGCCCACGATGGAGGCCAAAGGCGTCTTGAGCTTGTGGGAGATCAAAGAGAGGAAGTTCCTTTTAAGGCCTTCCTCGTGCCGCTCCTCGGTGACGTCGCGGAAGACGAACACGCGGCAGGTCTGCGCGTTCGCGTCTTGCGCGGCGGGATCATGCAGGGAAGAGACTGTCCCGGCCAGCACCAGCGGTTGGGGGGCCTTGCGCACGAGTTCAAAGGGGGTGATCCGTTCCTTTGAGGAGAGCAGATCCGCGAGAGAAGGGCAGGCTTCGAGCCCCTGCACGGCGGCGCGCAGGTCCGCGGGAGGCGGGTTCGAGCCTGCGGCGAAGAACCTCTGCGCGGCCGAATTGGAAAAGAGGATCCTTCCTTTCTCATCGGTGAGCACTGCGGCGTCGGCCATTTCATTGAGCAGCGTGTCGAGTTTTGCCTTCTCCGTCCGCAGAGAGGAGAACAAACGAGCGTTGTCGATGGCGACCGCGGCTTGAGAGGCGAAGGCCTCGAAGATGCGCAGGTCTTCCGGTGAGAAGGAGCCCTTGGCTGAGTTGATGGCCTCGACCACTCCGAGGACCTTCCCTTTCAGGAGGATGGGCGCGGCCAGCACTGAGCGGGTGATGAAGCCGGAATTCTGGTCCACGACCTTGGACCAGCGCGGGTCGGAAGCCACGTCGTTGACGATGACCGAGCGCGCCTCTTGCGCTACCGCGCCGGCGATGCCTTGGCCTTTCTTCAGGCGGATCTTGGCGACTTCGGGGTCGAGTCCCAAGGCTACGTCGAAATAGAGCTCGTCGGTCTGCGGGTCCAGCAGCAGGAGCGAAGCGGTCTCCGCGTCCACGACGCGCGAGGCGAGCCCCATGACGATCTGGAGGAGTTCTCCCAGATCCAGTTTGGAGGATAGGAGCGTGCCGACTTCCAGCAGCAGCTCCAAACTCTCGCGTTCATCCTTAGGCATTCGATGAATTTAGCAAATCTTCTTTGCTTATTTGTGACTATGCGCGATTCGTCATGGTTCTGCGTTCTCAAGATCACAGTCCGTGATCTTGAGAACAAAGATTCCTCTTCGGGGGGTTCAGCGCAGCGACCCAGCGAAGCGCGGGGAGCAAGCGTCGACGAAACGGGGGGCAGAGCCCCCCTTGAAGAGGCGCCGAGCGAAGGCCCCGTCGAAAGTGTTCTTTCCTCTCCGAAGCGAGGGAACCCGGACCCCTCCTGGCGGACTACCGGTCCGCCGAGCGAGTCCGGGCGCCGACAAGCGCGGAGGGGGAGGGATTCGAACCCCCGAGACGGCTCGCGCCGCCTACCCGATTTCAAGTCGGGCCCGTTCGACCACTCCGGCACCCCTCCGTCTTATCGCGCCGCAGCCGTGCGGCAGCGGCGTTGAATCATAGCATAGGCGCGAGGCCTGTCGGCTTATGCGTGATGTAGTCCTCAGCCTCCTGGTCCTCGGGCGTATAGGACTCGAACTCATCGATCGCGAACACGGGCTTTTGCGCGGAGCATCCCGCGAACACCAGGTAAAGGAGGGCCCGGTCTCCCACCTCGAGATCGGAACGCAGATAATCGATGAGGCCTTCAGGGACCGGGAGCCAGAATACGCGTTTTCCCGCGGAAAAAGAGATCTCTTTCTTGTAGCGGACGACGGCCTCCGGGTCGCCTACCTGCCGCGTCCAGAGCTTGAGAAGTTCGTAGCGCGGGGCCGACGTGTCCCGCAGCCCTCCTTGATAACGGAGTTCCGCGGAGAACGTGAGGTCCTTGATCTCCGACTTCATCTTCGGAGAGCAAGGCGCTTCGCTCAAGGCCTGGGCAAGGCTCATGAGAGGATATTGGGCCGGGTCCAAAGGAGGGGCCTCTTCCTGCGCCGCGGCATCCGCGGGCTGAGGCGGAGCATCTTCGGCTGATGCGGCCGCGGCCAGGAATAGGGACAGAGTCAGGAGGGGTTCAAGGAGCTTCATATTCTCCGAGCTCGGAAAGAGCCAGTCGAGCGCTCCAGGATACTTCCCGTACGGGATCGTCCTGCATGAGTCTGAGAGTGCGCAAGGCGTTTTTTCCGCCGAGGCGGCCCAATGACTGCGCGATCAATATCCGCATTTCCCGGGATTCATTCTCCCAGCGCGCCGTCATCTTCGAGACAAGCCGCCGGTCGCCGATCTTGCCCAATGCTTCCATGGCCAAAGGGCGCAGTTCTGAAGAGTCCTCATCCGCGATCCGCATGAGATAAGCGGGCCCTTCCGGCCGCCCGAGCTTGCCGAGATAATACGATGCGAGCACCCCTTCCGGATAGCCGCCCTTCACCTCTTCCAGGAATCCTTCCAGGACGAGCAGCCCGATCTTGACGTTCTGCCGTGCGAGGCAGTAGGCCGCCAGGATCTTGATCCTGGATCCGCCCGTGTCGACCCGCCTGCGCAGTTCGAGCTCGACTTCCGGGAGCTTGAAAGAGCTCAGGGCCTCGAAAGAAGCCTGCACGATGTCCGGCCGCGGACTGTCCAGGAGGCGAATCATCCCGTCGATGGACTGCGCGTCCTTGAGCCTCGAGAGTCCCTCGAGCGCATGGATCACGGCCGCGTCGTCGTCGTCGATGAGTCCGCGGCGCATGGCGGGCAGGGATGCCGGGCCTCCGCATTCAGCGAGGGCCGCGAGCACCTCGGAGCGAAGGTGAGCGGCTTGAGGAGGAAGATTCTGGGATCTGAATTTGAGCTTCTGCAGGCGCTCCCAGGCCTCGAGCAGTCTTTTTTCCGCATCCGCTCCGCCGAGCTTTCCCAGCGACCGGGCGATGATCGCATTCTGCTCCGGCGGCCCGGCGTCCACGTCGAAGAGCTTAAGGAGCGCGTCCCGGCCTGCTCTGCCGCCGGAGCGGCCCAGAGCCCGAAGGATGAGCGGGCGCTGCTGCTCGTCGGCGGTCTTCAGGGAATCCAACAGATTCTTGGGGGCGGCCCAGCAATAGAGGGCCGGCTGCAGGCAAAGAGCCAATAAGAATAGCGAGAGCCTCATCGGGAGGATCGGCGTAAACGCCGGAGCAGCCGCAGGCGCAGGGGGAGGGCGGATTCCGGCGCCGCGCCGACTGCCGCAGGAACGTTGACCAGGAAGACTCCCAAGAGGACCATAGGCCCGCCCAAGAGCATCGCGGGCTCGAAGCGCTCTCCCAAGAACCATATCCCGAGAAAGATCGCCACGATCGGATTGACATATGCGTAGATCGCGACCTGAGCGGTGGGGAGTTTGGAGAGCGCGTAGAGGTAGGATCCGTAGCCGATGATGGAGCCGAAGAGCGCAAGATAGCCGATGGCCAGCCAGCTTACGGGGCTGGGGTTCCATCGGCCGGTTTCGCCGAGCAGGAGGCCTCCCGCCGCGAAGAAGAGGCTCCCCAGGCACATCTGGATCGCCGCGGTCATGAGCGGAGAGGTGCGTACGGGGCGATGCTTTGAATAGGCGGAACCGGCGGCCCAGACCAAGGAGGAGAGCAAGAGTCCGCAGGCTCCCGGGATGAATCCCGAGCCCGGCTCAGCGCCCTTCATCTTCGGCCAGAGGATCACGATCAAGCCCAGGAAACCCGAGACCAAGCCCAGGATCGCCTGCGGCTGCACGGATTCTCCGCTCAGCCGCGCGAACACGGCCATCCAGAGCGGAGTGGTGACGATGATGATCGCGGCTGTTCCAGTGGGGACCCACTGCACGGCCCAAGCCAGCATCCCGTTGCCTATGACCAGCAAAAGGAAGGATACCACCGCGAGATTGAACCACTCTTTCCCGCGAGGAAGGCGTTCTTCCCTCGCCAAGGCCAGGAAGAGCATGGCTGCTCCGGCGAGCATGAAGCGCACGGAGCAGAAGAGCGCCGGAGGAAGCTCGTGGACCGCCACGGCGATGGCGAGATACGTCGTTCCCCAGAACACGCAGACGGCGGCAAGCGCCGTGCGCGCCAGGGCGAGTTCGTTCATTTGAATAATCTCTTAAGGTCCGGCAGTCCGCCGACAGCCTGCCGGGCCAAGCGTTCCTGCAGCTCTTTTATGCGCGTGTCCTGCATCCCCAGCGAGGAGAGAACGCTCTGCGCCTGTCCGTCGAGGTTCTTGGAGAGAGAGCGGGTCTTTTCTCCCACCAAGCCGTCGACTTGGGCTTTGAGCGCCTGCGTGCGCGCCGCGATCTCGCGGCCCAAGGCTTTCTGGACGCCTTGCGCAAGCGCGGTCCCTATATTGGAGGTGATGCTCATCTGAGGAGACTGCAGAGTTCCGGACAGGTCCACGCGGAGTTCGAGCACGCGGATGTCCTGCAGGGAGGATTCCAAGGCGCGCGCCAAACTCGGGTCCAGGCCCGAAGCTTTCAGCGTCAATGGAGCGTCTTTCTCGCGGAACTCGATGCGGCCTTTGAGCGCATCGCCTTGGAATTCGAGGCGTCCGGATGAGGAGGCTGTCCCGGGGCCCGCGATGAGCGCGAGCGATGAGCCCTCTCCCGTCGAGAATCCCTTGACGGGGATCCCTTGCGCTCGGAAATCCACGCTGTCGCGCGGCTCCTCTGTCCGGTGGTCGAACTCCGCGGACAGCAGGACTTCGCTGCCGCCGCCGCTGCCGCCGATCTTCAGCCGCGAGGGCTGCGCCACGAGCGAGGGATTCGACGAGAAGTCCGATGCTTCTCCGCCCAGCTGCACGGGTCCGCCCAGTTGGGCGGTCCCCGTGAGCTTCGCGTGCTTGAGCCAGAACGCGGGCCAGCTCCGTTCGCGCGGGAATTCCACGGTCTGCCCTCGCCGGGCTTCCTTGCGCGCGGTCTCGCCTTTGGAAGGCATGCGCTTGCGCGCGGCTTCGATCAGGCGCAAGGCGGTCGCGGCGTGGGAGGCGCCCTGCTGTCCCAGCAGATAGGAAGAGAGGCGCCGGGCATCCAGGCTCGGCAGATGCAGCCTCTTCTGGATTTCCGCGAGGTCGGCGGCCTTGGCGGATTCTATGCCCGCAAGATCGGTCTTGGCTTTTGCGAGGTCCGCGGATGCTCCTTTGCGCAGTTCTTCGATGCCCTTTCTTAGTTCCTGCGCTTTGCCCTGCAGTTCCTTGACCGTCCGCAGGCGCCGCAGGATGTCGCCGCTTTTACCGGCTTCTTCAGCCAGACGGCTGATCTCCCGGATGCGGCCCTCGGCGTCGAAAGCCTCGGTCTTGCGCTTCCACTCGTCGAGGCGCGCGGGCCAGCGTTCCTCGAGTTCCTTGGCGAGCTTTAACGAGGAAAGGTCCTCGGGACGGACCACGTACTCCTTGGCCAGGTCGTTCTTGGCCTCAGAAGCGGCGTCCAATCCCAGGTCCTTGGCTTGGCCGGCCCACTTCGACAAGGCTTGAGAGGATGCGGAGGCCGGGGCTTTCCGCAGGGCGCCCGAGCGTTTGCGCGGTGCGCCCCAGCTCAAGCCTTCAATCTCCGCGGCGCGGATGACGACCTTCCGTTCCAGGAGCGGGCGTCCTTCGAGCAGGAATCGAGCCTTCTGGAAGCGCACGAGGTCTTTCCAGGGGTCCGACGGGTCGGCCGCGGAGAAGTTCCGGACATGGGCCGAGGGCGGGAAGAAGCGCGTGCGCAGGGAGAGGTCCACCTTTGCGCCGAGCGCGCGCGAAGCGGAGGCTTCCACGGCCCGCTGAGCGAGCGGGTCGAATGCGAACGCGAAGAATACCCAGACCAGCGCCAGGATGCTCGCGCGGGAGAGGACGTAGGATCGTCGGATCATGAGAACCTCCCGGCCGTGTCGGCCCCTAAGAGGAGCTGGGTCACCTTGAAGCGGCGGATGCGCGCGCCTAATGTCTCGGAGTAGCGCGCGAAGACCGGCGTCATGAGTTTATAGAAGGGATAAAGGACGATCGCCCCCACGATCACGCTGCCGAGGGTCACCGTGTTGTTGAATCCCGTCCAAGGGGCCACAGGCAGGTTATAGAGCCGCGTCCAAAGAGGTCCCAGCGCCGGGATGCCTGTAAGGAAAAAAAGCCCGATGCGGTGCGTGAGGGGATCGAGCACGGGCGCGAGCAGAGAGAAGAGCGCGGCGGAACAGTAGCCGGCCGCGGCATTGACCTGCAGGGCCGCGATGAGCATGAGCGCTATCTGGGCGAAAAGGCTCGACTTCGGGATGAGTCCGGCGAAGGCGCCCAGGGCAAAGCCGGCCGCGAGCCGGCGCGGGCTGTCCTGGGCCGCGAGCGCTTGGGCAAGATATCGGAGCGGTTTCAATAACATGGCGATGACCTCATTAGGAAAGGATGCGCGCTCATTATACAAGGTGTTTGGCCGTCTCCGGCGCGAATAGGACTGATTTCGAGAATCAGTCCCATTGGTTGAATGCCAAGTTGAGCGCCGGGGGGCCAAACACCGAAAGCGATTGCGGGCGTACAATTTTCTATAATGCGGCACCGTCCAGATTATCGGCCGGCGAAAGTACTCCTATCCAAGGAGATGTTTATATGAGAAACGCAGTCCTCCATGTCTTCATGTCGGCCGTTCTTCTTGCGGGCGCGGCGCCTTCTCTCTGCGCTCAGGAGGAAGAGGAGGTCCTCATCTCACAGGCTCCGACTGCCGTGCAGGTGCCTGCCCAGCCTTCTTCCGAATCCATGACCGTGACTCCGCCCATGCAGGCCGAGGCTCCGGCATCCGCGGCCGAAGTCCCGGCACAGGTCCAGGAGCCGTCCGCGGCGTCGAAGTCCGAGTCTGCTCCGGCGCCGAAAGCCGAGCCCGTCCCAGCGCCGAAGGCCGAGCCTGCTCCTGAGCCCAAGCCCGAGCCTGTCCGTGTGGAAGCTCCTGTCGAGAAGCCGGCTCCTGTCAGGAAGTCCGCCCCTGCCGTCGAGAAGCAGATGTCTTCATCGGAGAAGGCCCGGGCCGAACTCGAGTTCCTTAAGAGCGCCTATAAGAACGCGGCTGCCGAGACTTTAGCTTCCCTGCCGGAACAGGTGGATGCCTATCTCTGGCTCTATCGCGAGCTGGAGAACGCCGATCAGGCCCAGTACCTCAAGTTCGAGGTGCATGAGAAGCAGGGCGACCTGCTCGCCGCGGCCGTGGATCTTCTCAAGCTGCTCTACGAATATCCGGACAACAAGCTTTCTTTCAATGCCAAGAAGAAGCTCATGGAGATTGCGGACAAGAAGCTGCGCAAGCAAAAGCCCGCAGTCACGGAGATGGGCAAGGGACCTGAGGCGTCTCTCGACCGGGCCGGCCGTCTGATCGCGCTCCTTCGCGCTCTCGCCGGCCTCAAGGAGAACGCGCTCTATGCTCCGCTGTCCGCGGAGTTCAACGAGTTCTTCCGCCGCTATCCCGAGAATCCTCATGTGGGCGAGATGCTCTTCCTTATGGGACAGGTCTACGCGCAGAACGGCAATCACGAGACCTCTATCCTGCTCAACGAGAAAATTCTCGCGGTATACAGCCCGGAAGGGCCGCTCGGCGCCAAGGCGCAGACCGCGATCGCGGATGTGTATGCCGGGGCCTTGCGCAACTACGACAAGGCCGTGGAAGCCTACCAATCCGTGACGGACAAGTTCGCCGCATGCCCCGAGTCCGGCGACGCGTATGTGAAGATGGCGCGCATCCTGGACGAGAACCTCAAGCAGCCGGCGCTCGCCGTGGACCGTCTGGAGAAGATCGTCCAGCTCTACCCGAAGACGGATGCGGCCTTCCAGGCTTTACGCGACGCCTCGCGCATCCAGAAGGACCGCAACAAGGACTTCGGCAAAGCCGTGGAACTGCTCGTGAAGCTCGCCGATATGTTCCCGGGAGAGCGCGCCGTGGCCGGGCTCAAGGACGCTTCGGACTTGGCGGGCGGCTATCTCAAGGATTATACGATGCAGGCGAAGCTGCTCGAACGGCTGGCCGCGGACTATCCGCAGGATAAGAACTCCGCGCAGGCGCTCTGGGACGCGGCGCAGATATACGAGCGCCAGCTCACTAACGCTTCAGCAGCCAAGGGCGTTTATGAGAAGCTCGCGCAGGGGTATCCCTCTTGGGCCAAGAAGGCCTCCAAGCGTATCGAAGCCCTCAATAAATAACCGCAAAACGAAAGCCCCCTTCTCTCGATGGAGAAGGGGGCTTTCTATTGATCGCGTTTATCAGGGCATCTTTACGGCCGTGTCCTCGGCGCGCGCTTCGCGCAGGAGCGCGTTGAAAGCCGGATTTGCCTCCGAGAATATGGGGCCGTGCGGCGGTCGAGGGAGCCAGGCCTGGATCGAGGAGATTCGCGTGACATCCTCTCCGCGGCAGGAATCATCCGGACACTGGTTGGAGACGTAGCATGTGTCTTTTTTTATGAAGTCTGCCTCTCCTCGGACCAGGATGCCTTCCACGTATCCCGTGCGCGCGTTGAAGACCGCGCTTCCGGAGTTCCCGCCGTAGGTGTCAAGGTTCGCCACGAAGAATCCGGGGTGCGATACGTCCCGTACCCGCGCGCCCTGCGCCACCTTGGTGGGGAGTCCTGAGGGGTGCCCGATGACGAAGAGGGAATCTCCCTCCTGGAGCATTTCATAGGGTTCGAATTCCAACGGGCGGTGTCCCTTCACTTCCCGGTCCAATCGGACCACGGCGTAATCCGTTCCGTCGTACTGTTGATGGCGTTCCAGGATCTTCTCGCAGCCGTAGACCTCCCGGGCCGGCACGCTCGTCGGGTTCTCTCCCGGTGCGCGGATGCTGAAGCCGAAGACGAATCGGGTGTTCTTGCAGGCAGCCTCGCTGGCGATGCAGTGTCCGGCCGTGACCGCGATATCGGGCCCGGCCACGAATCCGGAGCAGAAGGCTCCTTCGATCTGTTCGCGGAAGGGCTCTCCCGCGCAGAGGTTGTGGGATTCGCCGTAATTCTGCACGCTCAAGACGGCGCGTTCGTCCTTGATCTCCACATTCCAGGCCTTGAAGAGCGCCATGGTCGAATCCGCGAGCTGGAGCATGCGCGCGTTCTTGACCTGCCAGAGGTCCTGGCGGCTGTCTTCTCCATATACGACCTTGGGGGCGAATGATGACGCGAAGGAACCGACCACGCAGACGACGAGGACGAGGGCGGACAAGGCCGCCGGTGCAAGTCGTTTCACCGGAACCACCTCCTGTGCGGATCACGTCTGCAGCATTAGGAGTATACCCGAAGGGCCCATTCCGCAATGAGTCGTTAGGCCCATCTAAAAATAGAGCCAAGGACCCATATTGTTTATAAACCATCCGGCGGGAGGACTTGCTCGCGGACCGAACGGCTTTTTAGGAGGAGCCGGCTGGAAAAGCGACGCCCTCCCCGGCATCTCCTCCGGCGAGGGCAATCGCTAACCGCGTCGTTTTCTTGCGAACGTCCGCTTCGTGGTGCCGAGGTTCTTTTGTTTTGACATGGGGCCCAGGATTTCCGGGTCCACGCGAACCTCCGCTGCACACTTCAGCCGACCTTATTACTGTAGCCCCAAGACTTTGACTTGTCAAGGGGTGTGTCGGCACTCGACCTCACCCTGAAAAGCGAAAGGAGCGCAGGGGAGACTCTCTCCCGCTCCCGTAGAAGGGGGCCCCGCCATCGCCCGCATTACCCACGCCGCGGGTTTGGGGGGAACTGGTTCCCAGGGGCGCGGGGGAAGGGAGAGAGTCTCCCCTGCGCGACTGTTCTAAAAAGTGGGTGAGGTCGAGGTCGCTGGGAATTTTTCTTCCCTGGCATATATTAAGGAAAGGAATAATGTCCTTTGGGATTAAATGCGGGTCAGCGGCGCAGGCGCTTGAGAGTTCCGCGATAGAGGGGATAGAGCCCGGAGGTTTTCCCGTCAGGGTCCAGGAGCTGGCCTTGGAGCGGGAAAAAGAGTCCTCCGCTTGACCGCGGCATGGCGCAGAAGGCCCCGCTATTGAAGATCAGAAGATCCTTGCGCGGTTCCTCGACCATGCCGGGCTCCAGCCACCAGTAGCCTCTCAGGGTCTTTTCCTGCGGGAAAGACAATCGCCCGAAGATCAGGGTCTTGGGAGGCAGGATCGCATCGAGGCGCAGGAGAAGGGAATCCCAGAAGATGCCTAAAGGGTCCTCTTCCGGGTGCAGGCTCAGGAGCACCGCATCGGCGTCCTTGCCGAACCCGCGCGGCTCGGCCCATGCCAGCCAGTCCAAGAGCGATCGGCCCGAGAGCGCCGTTCCTTCCCAGGCGCGCAGTCCGAACACGGTCTCCAGTCCTGGATCTTCGGCCTTGACGGCCGCGGCCGCTGAAAGCGCGGCTGAGAGCCGCAGCTGCTGCGAGTCGCCGCGGCCTTCGTCCGGGCCGTTGAGTTCTTCGGCCACTTCCCAGGAGCGTATCTCCTGCCGATAACGGCGGGCCAGCGCCGCGGCGCGCGCGGCCTCCATCGAAACTCCATCCTCGGAGACGCGAGCCGAAGTCGAGGCCAGGACGCCCAGGACTTCCATCCCGCGCTTTTTAAGATCCTTGACGAGCTCATCGTAGAGCGAGAAGGAAGAGGCTTGCGCGAATGCCGGGTCGGACTCCGGTCCCTTGAAGAGCAGGCGCACCCAGCCGGCTCCGGAATCCGAGAGCTTGTCGAGCACGCGTCCGCGGTCCGCCCAGAAATCATCCAGGGAGGGATCCAGCGTGAGGCCGTTTCGCAGGCGCTTGCCCGCCGAGGGATGGCGCGCGCTCTGCAGGCCGTGCTCGAAGGACATCTCCTGCCAAGCCGCCGCGATGGAGCCTAAGGCCTTGTCGCACAGGCGCGCGCGGTCGGCCGGAGCAGGCGCCGCCTTCGCCGCGAAAAGATCGGCCTTGGCTTTCTCGAAGAGCGTCTGGAACTTCCGGCCCGGCGCGTAAGGAGGCGCGAACTTTTTTTTGCGCGCATCCAAGGCTGCGCGCAGCCCGCGCCAAGCGGTCTTGGCTGCGTGCTCGTTGAGGAGCACGGTCTGCCCGTCGACGTAGCCCTCGCCTTCTCCATCGAAGGATATCGTCGAGAATCCCTCTCCATCGACGGGCCAGGGCAGGGAGAAGACCGCGCGCTCGGAGCCGCTCCAGGTCCAGCGCATGGAGCCCTTCTCCCATCCGGCCTGCAGGGCCCGGCCTGAAGGCGCGCAGGCGCGCAGTCCGCTGCGCGCGGGAGAGAGATCCTGCTGCCCGGCGTCCGCCGGAGCGATGCGGCGCAGAAGAGCGGGTGCGTCCATCTTCTTCCCTGAGGGATCGTAGGCGGAGACGTCCACGCTTGCGGCGTGAAGAGGAGAGAGGAGGAACGCCAGAAGGAGCATCATCAGGGGGCCGGGCTTCTATGTAACAAAATCGTACTTGAATTCTCCAATAGAACTGTTAAATACATGACGAGTCCATGAGACTACTCCTCGCCATCTCACTCCTGCTTCTGGTCCTCGCGTATCGATCCTTCGGGGGGCCGCTGGACGGCACCGCCTGGGAAGTTCGAATGAGGAAGGATTCTTTCTTCGCATTGCCGCGCAAGGATACTCTCGCCTTCGACCGCGGGAAGCTGACCTCGGCGGGGTCCTTGGATGACGGATTCTCTCCCGGGGGGTATTCCGCGACCGCGGAAGAGGGGGGGGATGCCGCTTGGCAGGCGCGGCTCGATGCTCCCGATGGACGCATGCTCGACTGGAGCGGCACAGTGGAGGGAGATCACATCGAGGGACGCATGACCCTGCGCAAGGGCGAGGACCGGCCCAAGGACTACGTGTTCCGAGGCACCCGGCGCTGAGGGCCGCAGGGGCAATTTGTTATACTCCCCTTGGTGCACGGCTTCGATACCATCATCGTCGGCGGAGGGATACTCGGCGCTTCCAGCGCGCTGCATCTTTCCAAACAAGGCCGAAGAGTGCTCATCCTCGACGGCAGCGCCGTTCTTCCCAACCCCAAGGGCTCTTCAGCGGACCATTCCTACCTATTTCGTCTGACGCACGGCAAAGACGAATTTCTCTCGGACCTCTCCGCCAAAACGCTCGAGCTTTGGAAGAAGCTCGAGCATGAGACGGGAGCGGAGCTGCTGGAGCAGACCGGGATGCTCGATCTGGCCGTCGGCAAGAGCCGCTACGAGGAATCCTGCATCAAGGTCCTGCGCACGCTCAAGATCCCCTTCGAAGAGCTCGACTGCGAGGAGACCTACGACCGCTACCGCACCCTCAAGCGAGGATCCTTCAAAAGAGCTCTCTTTCATCCCGGAGGCGGACTGCTCTGGGCCCAGCGCGCCATCGAGGTCTTCACGCGCGCGGCCATGAAGCGCGGCGCCAGGACCGCGCTCGGAGTGAAGATCGTCAAAGTCCTTCGCGACAAGAACGGCATCCAGGGCTTGCGCGATTCCAAGGGCAAGGTGTGGAAGGCGCAGGACTACGTGTTCGCGGCCGGGCCGTGGACGCGGAGCCTGCTCTCCGACTTCCGTCTTCCTTTGCGGGTCACGAGCCAGCACACGCTCTATCTTCGCCCTCCCCGCAATCAGGGCCGCTATCGCGCCCCGCATTTTCCCGTATTCTCGGTCGCCGGCCGCGGGATATACGGCTTCCCGGTGCACGTGCACGGCTTCATGAAGTTCGGCCGAGAGAAGGAGGGTTCCGTGTGCAGGGATCCCGAGTCCGTGGACAGACCGGACCCCTCGTTTCAGAAGGCCTGCAGGGTATTCCTCAAGGATTTCTTTCCGGATCTCGCCTCCTTCGTGGAGATCGAGGACCGCGTCCACCATGTCACTCGCACTCCGGACGGGGACTGCATCATCGACCGCCTGCCCGGCTGCCCCAACGCGGTCGTGGCCGTCGGCTTCTCCGGGCGCGCGCCCATGTTCGCCCCGCTCATCGGCGAGATCGCGGCCCAGCTCATCATGGGCATCCGGCCCGAGATCAACCTGCACCGATTCCGCATCGACCGCTTCCGGAGGTGAGCCCTATGCTGTCCTTGTTCTCTTCCCTTCTTCTGGCTTTCCCTGTCTGCGCTCAGAGTTCCCGCGTCGTGGAGTTCGCGGCGAAAGACGGCGTGCGCCTGCAGGCCGATTACCGTCCCGCGCGCAAGGCCGCGCCGGTGATCGTGATGCTGCACGGAGTCGGGGCGAGCCGGCGCGAATGGGATCCCATCGTCCCCGACCTTCAGAAGCTGGGCTTCGGAGTCCTGCAGTTCGACGCGCGCGGGCACGGGGCTTCCGGCGGCGCGCCGTATTCCTCTTACCGCACGGCCCAGGACTGGCTGGCGCTTGGGCAAGACCTCGACGCGGCCATTGATTTCTTGAAGAAGAACGGCGTGCCGGAGGGCAGGATCGGGCTCATGGGAGCCAGCATCGGCGCCAATCTCTCATTGCGCGCCGCTTTGGCTCATCCGAAGATCCCCTTCGCGGTGCTGCTCTCTCCGGGCTGGGATTATCGAGGAGTGGAGTCCGCGGAGTCCTTCCTTCGCTTTCAGAAGCCCCTGCTCTACGCGGCCTCGGCGGACGATCCCTATTCCGCGGAGACCTGCCGCCGATTCTCCTTGTCCGCAAAGAACAGAGCCGCCCTGTTCATCCAGGGCGGCTCCGGGCACGGAGTTCAGATGTTCTCAGGCGAGGTCAATCGGCGTTTTCGGAAGGAGCTTCTGCGCTGGCTTTCCGGGCGCGCGGCTTCTTCTCGCCGCTCGGCGAAGAAGACTTAGTCTTCTCCTTGAGCAGGACCAGCAGCTGCTTGAGGAACTCCACCGACTGCTTGAGGTCGCTGTAGGCGATGCGCACGCCCTTCTTGGACCAGCCCTTATAGGTCGTGTCGTCGACCCATTCGCGCAGGTCGATGCCCGTGGAGTCGCGATAGATGGTGATGCGGACCACGAGTTCCAGCCCCGTGCGGCGCGGGATGCGCGCAAGCTCCGTATCTTCCGTGGCCTGCGGTTCCGGCGGGAGCGCCGAGAGGGTCTCAAGGACCTTCTCGAGCACCGTGGGATTCATGGTGATGCCCGCTTTCGTCGGACCGGTGTAGTTGTCCCGCTGGACGAAGGTTCGGATGGATGCGTAGGAATACCCCCGATACTCGTCGATGTAGAATCGGAGCTCCGAGGTATCCGAGGTCTTGATGACCCCGGCCGTGGCGATCGGCTTGAATTCCGGTGTTTCTGACATGGACCCTCCTCGATGCGTTGTCGCGACGCGCCCATCCCAAAGGCGCCTACCCTATATACGATCGGACCGCATCTTCGGTTCCAGGCCGGATTCTAACAAAAAAGAAGAGCCCCCCGGAGGTGGTGGTAGGGGGCTCTTAGATCGGTGCGATGATTCCAGTATACTTCAAAACCGCGCGATGCGTGTGGGGCTTTAGGGCAACGGCGCCAAGGCATTGGACCTTGGCACCGTTGCCCCGTAGGACCTGGACCGGACGTCCCGAAGGGCCCAGAAAGGACGGACTATTTTCCGGCGCCCGGGTGAGCCGTCATGGGCGCGGCAGCCGGCGGCGGAGGCATCATCATGCCCTGCATCATGCAGGTGCGGCAGCGATGCTGTCCGACGAGATATCCGATGACCCCTCCGAGGATGAGCAGGACCAGCGCGATGAACATCTTCGCGGCGCATCCGCAGCCGCATCCGCAGCCCTTCTCTTCCGTGGTGCAGCACTCAGCTTTCTTTTCTTCCATTCCCGCCTCCTTGCGTCCCTCCTAATATATCAATTAGCGAAGGTTTTTAATTGACCTAAGTCTACTGCGCGGGCTACACTGCTATGGCTGGATTTCGGCTTTCGCCGGAATGACGAAAAGATGAGATTTCTTCCTACTACGCGCGAGGAGATGGACCGCCTGGGGATCCGGGAGCTAGACGTGCTCCTGGTCACGGGAGATGCCTATGTGGACCATCCTTCTTTCGGTACGGCCCTGCTCGGGCGCTGGCTTGGGGCGCACGGCTTTTGCGTCGGGATCATCGCCCAGCCGCGCTGGGACGGGCCCGAGGATCTCCTGCGCATGGGACGTCCGCGCCTATTCGCGGGCGCGAGCGCCGGAGCCTTGGATTCTCTGCTCGCGCACTACACGGCTTTCCGCAAGAAGCGCAGCGAGGACGCTTATACGCCCGGCGGCGCGAGCGGAGCGCGGCCCAACCGCGCCTGCATCGTCTATTCCGGCCTGCTGCGGCGGGCGTTCCCGGGCCTGCCCATCGTCTTAGGCGGAGTGGAAGCCTCCCTGCGCCGGGCAGCGCATTATGATTTCTGGACCGATGCGCTGCGGCGCTCGATCCTCTTCGACGCCAAGGCGGACCTGCTCGTCTACGGCATGGGAGAGAGGGCCGCGCTCGAGATCGCACGGCGAGCCGAAGCCGCGCTCGAAAAGAAGTCCGATCCCGGCACGGCCCTGCGCGGCATCCCCGGCACGGCATTCATCGGCAAGGAGGAAGACCTTCCTCCGGGCGCGCAGGTGCTCGATCTCTCTTCCTATGAGGAGATCCTCGCCGACGGACGAGCGCTCATGCCCGCGACCTTGGCCTTGGAAAAACAGATGATGGGCGAGGGCCTTTGGGCCGTGCAGAAACACGGGCAGAGGCAGGTAATATTCGCTCCTCCGGCAGAGCCGCTCTCGACTGAGGAGCTCGACCGGCTCTACGAGCTTCCCTTCGCGCGGGCCCCGCACCCTTCCTATAAAGAGCCCATCCCCGCCATGGACATGATCCGCTTCAGCGTCACCGCGCACCGCGGCTGCGCCGGAGGATGCTCCTTCTGCGCGCTGGCCCTGCACCAAGGACGCCGCATCGCTTCCAGGAGCCGCAGCTCCATCGAGGAAGAGGTGCGGGGGCTCACGCGGCATCCCCAATGGGACGGCTCGGTCACGGACGTGGGCGGGCCCAGCGCGAACATGTGGGGCGCGCGCTGTCACGATGGTCCCGCGCACTGCGGCCGCACGAGCTGTCTCTCTCCTTCGATCTGCCCTCATTTTCAAGACGATCAGGAGGCGCTCGTCGAACTCATGCGGGCCCTGCGCCGCATCCCCGGGGTCAAGCACGTGCGCACGGCCAGCGGAGTGCGCCATGACCTGGCCCTTCGCAGCCCTGCCTATCTTCGCGCGCTCATCGGAGAGTTCACGGGCGGCCAGCTCAAGCTGGCGCCTGAACATTCCAGCGAGCCGGTGCTCAAGCTCATGCGCAAGCCGGATTTCCGCGTTTTCGAGGAGTTCCTCACGGTCTTTGAAAAAGAGTCCAAAGCCGCGGGCAAGGAGCAGTATGTGATCCCGTATCTCATGAGCGCTTTCCCGGGCTGCACGGACGCGGACATGCGCTCGCTCTCGGCCTGGCTCAAAAAGCGCGGCTGGAGGCCTCAGCAGGTGCAGTGCTTCATTCCCGCGCCCGGCACCGTGGCCGCGGCCATGTTCCACGGCGGCATCGACCCCCAAGGCCGGTCCATCCGCGTGGCCAAGACCGACGCCGAACGCCTGCGTCAGCACCGAATCCTCCTCGGGACCTAGAAGCAAGGGTCTTTCGGCCCTTCATTGAGCGTGAGGGGATAGGTATTCTTCCTTATATGAACGCGAACAAGATGATCAAAGGTGTATCGATTTTATCGCTGTGTCTGGGGGGATTTTTCAGCTCGGCCCAGGCTTCGCAGGAAATCGCCGGCGTCCCTCCGGTTCCCGAGTCTCTTGCGGTGATTGCCGCGGCGGACCCGGAAACACCGGTCGCCTGGGAAGAGGTCTACGAGATACTGCGCGTCTATGATCCGAGCGCCGAGGCATTCGTGCGCGTCGTCTTCGACCGCATGCAGGATTCCGCCGAGGGCCGCCGCGTGACCAGGCTCCTCATCTCCGAGTATCAGCGGGAAAGCCGGCGCTTGATCGTGAGAAGCGATGATTTCTCCTGGTCGAAGGTCGTCAAGAGCGAAGGCATCGAGAGCATCGACGGCGTGCGAGGCTTGGCGGACCCGGATGAAGGGACCTATACCTTCAACCGGCTCTATATGACGGGATTCCAGAACCGAGCAGCCGCCGAGGTCTCGCTGGCCGCGAACATGGGCCGGGAGTTCCGCCGCTTATTCAACTACGCCTATGTGCAGCGCGTCGCGCCCGAGCGTTATTCCGTTTTCACCCGCGACTTTGTCAACGAGCAGAGCGTCAGGCTGACCGGCTACCACATCGCCTTCGAGCTGGATCCCTTCGGCAGCAGCGAATATTCGCAGGAGACGGCGGCTTTTGCCAAGGATCCTGCCGCGCATTGGGGAAAGCTCATGCTCATGAAGCCGGAGCATGCCGTGAGCTTGACTCACGCGGAGATGGCCGACCCGGTCAAGGCTTACAGCCTGCGCATGCAGGCCGCGGAGCTGGAAGACTTGCGCGTGCAGGAACTCCAGGACCGCTGCGTCGTCGACACCTTGCGCGCCGTGGAGATCCTGACGGAGAATGGGGAAGGCGGCGGGCTTGAAGGCTTGACGGAGAAGACGCGCGCGCAGGTGCGGAAACTCGCCATGCGCCGGGACACGCTCATCGAGGACCAGGCCGCTCTGGAGGCGGCCAGGGAGAGGATGTCTTCTCCGGAAGGCGCGCGGCAGCTGGGCGCCGTCCAGGATGCGGCGCGGGATGAAGTCTACGGCGCCATGGACAAGGATTTCCAGGCGGGACAATCAGCCCTGCTCAAAGCGCTCCCGAGGCCGGTGAAGGTCTTCACGGATTTCAACGTCATGCTCGGCCGCTGGAATGATTTCGTGCGCACTCACCCCGAGCATCAATCCGTGTATCCCTGCGATCCGCAGGATTAATAACGAGGCAAGACGCCTATTGGCGTCGTGCAGCGATGTCCAATCCTATGCCTAAATTAGTCGAGTGACATAGGTTTGTAGGATTACAAATCATATGCTTGATGGATTTGCAGTCCCTTGACAAGAATCCTTGCGGACACCAAACTAAGAATATGCGCAGTCTCCTTCTCTCCAAGCTGAGTCTTCCGGCGCTCGCAGCATCGGCTCTGCTGCTGTCCTCCCATGTCGTCGCTTCCGACGAACTCGCTCCCGCGGCCAAGAGCATGGCCCGAGCGGCCCGGCAGGCGGACGTCCGGCGCGCGGCCGTGCTCCCGTTCCTGAATCTGGAGGGGGTCTCCGGTCCCAAGGGCCGTTTGCTTGCCCAGATGTTCTCCTCTCGGCTGGCCGCCGCGAAAGACATCGAGGTGCTGGCGCCCTCCCGCGTCGATGAGGCTATGGGAGTCCTGTCTTTCAAGGATGCGGACCTCGTTTCCGCCGAAGGGCTCTCGAAGCTTGCCCGCGCGCTGGGCTGCGATGCGCTGTTGACCGGCTCTTTCTCGTCGATCGGGACGAAGGCCTCCGTGCGTACGCGCCTTTATCATGTGCAGTCCGGCATGGTTGTTGAGGAACAGGACTCCCGGCTGCAGGCGGACTGGCTCGCCCGCTCGGAAGGGATACTTCCTTATGATCCGCAGGTTGCGGCCACGGGAGCGATCCGGGACGTTCTGACCGAACAAGGGAGGGCCTCTTCTTCTCCGGAGAAGCTCCTGGCGCTCGCGCCGAAGGAGCAGCTTCAGCTGCGCGACTCCGTGTCGAACACGAATTGCGCGGACGCGGAGAAGATGATCCTCCGTCTGGAGGCGAGCATCCTGGAGCAGAAGGCCGCATATTGGGCGGGGCAGACTCGCCGCGGGAAGCTCTCCGAGCGCATGGCCTTGCTGAGATCCGGACGACTCATCACGGACCCGCTCCTGCGCGAGCGCTACGAGCAGCTGTTCCGTCGGGCTTTGCAGTCTCCCCGCAAGGGGCAAGACGAGATCGACGTGCAGCGCTTCATCACCTACGACCGCCTCGCCTACGAATTGTCCGAGCGCTGCGGAAAATAAACCCCTGTCATCCATAAATCCAGTCGGATTTATGGCAGGTATGGAACCGTTCGCTTCCCCAATCGTATATATGAGCAGGAGCTCATGGCCGCTCTCCTCTTGATCAACCCGGCGGGATCATCCCATCCTTGACGCCGCCGGGTTGAATGAGGGCTCCGGATTTGAAAAACTGATGGCATGCGGTTCTTGAAGGCTTGCCGACGGGAGAAGACGGACGCCACGCCGGTATGGTTCATGCGGCAGGCGGGGCGCTATATGCCTGAGTACCGCAAGGTGCGCGAACGCTGGACCTTGCTGGAGATCTGCGAGGAGCCGGAGCTTGCCGCTGAGGTCACGCTCCAGCCGCTTGCGCTCGGCGTGGACGCGGCCATCCTCTTCGCGGACATCCTCTTGCCCGTGCGGCCCATGGGCATCGCGCTCTCCTTCGCGCCTGGGGAAGGCCCGGTGCTCTCTCCGGCCGTGCGTTCGGGATACGATGTGGACTCGCTTCGAGACTTCGATCCCCGCGAGGAACTGGGCTATGTGATGAAGGCCCTGCGCATCGTGCGCAAGGAGCTCGACGGGAAGACCCCGCTCATCGGTTTCGCGGGCGCGCCCTTCACCCTGGCCGCCTATCTCGTCGAGGGCGGCCCCTCCGAGGATCACGCCCTCGTCAAAGCCATGATGCGCGAGCAGCCCGCGCTTTGGGGAAGGCTCATGGAGAAGCTCTCGAAGATGAGCGTGCGCTATCTTTCCGCTCAGATCGAGGCCGGCGCCCAGGCCGTGCAGCTCTTCGACAGCTGGGCCGGCAAGCTCACGCGCGAGGAATATGTCCGCCATGTGCTGCCCCATTCCAAGGCCGTGCTCGACGGGCTTTCCGGCAAAGGAGTACCGGTCATCCACTTCGGGACAGGGACCGGCCCTTTCCTGGAGGATTTTCGCGACGCCGGGGGCAGCGTGCTGGGCGTCGACCATCATCTTCTTTTAGATGAGGCCTGGCACAGGGCAGGCTCGGATCGCGCCATGCAAGGGAATCTTGATCCGGCCGCGCTCCGGGGAACGCGCGATGAGCTGCGCGGCGCTATCGAGGACGTTCTGCGCCGCGCGGGCAAGCAGCCGGGGCATATCTTCAATACGGGCCACGGATTGACCCCGGATACGCCGGTCGACAATGTCCGCGCCGCCGTGGATCTCGTCCACGAGCTCAGCGCATGAAGAAGCCCGGGCCTCCGCCGGTCCGCGCCGCGGTGCTGTTGACGGCCTACGGCGGGCCCGCATGCCTCAAGGATGTGCCGGCCTATCTGGCTTCCGTGCGCGAGGGACGGCCCGTGTCCGAGGAGCTGCTCAAGGAATTCATGGAGCGCTATCGCCGCATCGGCGGCGGCTCGCCCATGACGCGCACGCTCCAGGCGCTCTGCCGGGAGTTCGCCGCGGCCTTCGACGCGGACGTCTATCTTGGCTGCAAGCATTGCGAGCCCTCCATCGAGCAGGCCGTGGACCGTTTGATCGCGGACGGGCATCGGACCGTCCTGTGCTTGCCGCTCTCGCCCTACGGTTCGAGCATGACCGATCAGGATTATCAAGCGCGCGCCCGAGCGGCCGCGCGCGCGCGAAAGGCGGACCTGGCTTTTCTTCCTCCGCCTTCCTGGCATGCGCATCCGCTGCTCATCGAGGCTTACGCAGACCGGCTTGGGCGCAGTTTGGCGCTGGTGCCTGAAGATCTGAGGTCCAGGACGCTGACGCTGTTCACCGCGCACAGCCTGCCCGTCTCGATCTCCGAGGAAGGCGATCCTTATGCTGAAGAGCTCCGGATAACGGCCGTCGGCGTGGCCGCGCGCGCCGGAGCGCAGGAGTGGATGCTGGCCTATCAGAGCCGTCCGGCTTGCGCCAAGGGACGCTGGCTGGGCCCGGATGCCGGAGAAGTCATCGCCCGCGTCGCGGCTTCCGGCATGAAGGCCGTGGTGCTCGACCCCATCGGATTCCTCATCGAGAACCTTGAGACGCTTTACGACTGCGACATCATGTTTCAAGAGGCCGCGCGGAAAGCAGGACTGAGCTTCTTCCGCGTCCCGGCCTTAGACGACTCTCCTTATCTGGTGCGCGCCCTGGCGGCCGTGGCCCGCTCCGTGTTCGTGCCGCTTTCATGAGTTCCAGGGTTCTGATCATCGGCGGCGGCATCACGGGACTCAGCTGCGCCTATGAATTGAACAAGCTCGGCGCGTCGAGGCCGCCCTGTTGTCCTGGAGGCGCCTCCGCGCTCAAAGCGCAAGACGGGCAAGGCAGCCAAGTCTGCATCCTGGAAGCATCCAGCCGCTTGGGCGGGAAGCTCCTGGGCGCGAGCATCCAGGGAGTGCCCGTGGACGCGGGCCCGGATGCGATGCTTTCCGTGCGGCCCTGGGCAGTCGAGCTTGCCTGCGAGCTGGGCTTGGAGCAGGACATCCTTTGCACCGACAGATTCCACCGCGAGGTCTACGTCTATTCGCGCGGGAAGCTGCGGCGCTATCCCGAGGGCGTGATGATGCTCATGCCCTCGCGCGTGCTGCCCTTCTTGGCCTCGGATATCCTTGCGTGGAAGGACAAGCTGCGCATGGGCATGGAATTCTTCGTGCCGCCGCTGGCCGGGGGGCAGGAAGAGTCCCTGGGCGATTTCGGCCGCCGCAGGTTCGGCGAAGGGGCCGTGCGTTCCATCGTGGAGCCGGTCCTGGCCGGGATCTACGCCGGGGATGTCGAGCGCCTGAGCCTGGATTCCACCTTCCCTCGATTAAGAGAGCTCGAACAGGAGCATGGGAGCGTTCTGCGGGGGATGTTCTTCGGCGGCCCGCATGGAGCGCGCGCGCCGGGCGCAAGGACTTTCTTCGTGACTCTGAGAGAAGGCCTTGCCCAGCTCTCCGAGACCCTGGCCCGGCGCATGGCTCCCTGCGCGCGCCTGGAGAGCCCGGTGCGCAGGCTCTTCCGGGAGGATGATCTTTGGCATGCCGAACTCGACGGCGGAGAAGTCCTGCCGGCGGATTGCGTGGTGCTGGCCGCTCCCGCCGATGCCTGCGGCCGCATGCTGGCGCAGTCAGCGCCGAAGCTCTCCGCGGCGCTCTCGGAGTTCGAGTTCTCCTCGACTGCGGCCGTGAACCTGCTCTACGGAGAAGCAGCCGCGAAGCGCATCCCGAAGGGGTTCGGCTTCCTCGTGGAGCGCGGTTCAGGGCTTTCGATCACCGCGGCCACATTCGTCTCCAGCAAGTTCCCCGGCCGCGCGCCGGAAGACCGATTGCTTCTTCGGGCCTATATCGGCGGGAAAGGACGGGAAGCGCCCCTGGCGCTCGATGATGGGAAGCTCGTTTCCGCCGTGCGCGAGGACCTGCGCCGCGTCCTGGGACTCGAAGAAGAGCCTTTAGGGTCCTTGGTCCACCGTTGGCCGCAGGCCAATGCCTTGTACAATGTAGGACACGGCCGCAGGCTTCTGCGGGTGCAGGAGGCGGCCGCGGCTTATCCCGGGCTTTTGCTGGCCGGGGGCTGCTACCGCGGCATCGGCGTGCCGGAGTGCGTCCGCTCAGGCCGCGAGGCCGGCCGCCGCATCTTGTCCTCTCCAGGCGGATCCGTTCGCGGCGTCGTGGTCTGAACCGACTCATATAACTCATGTCGGCATCAATAAATACGTTTTTAGGAGAAACTTGCATGGCTAGTCCCAGGGACGCATTCGAGAATATGAAGGCCCGTGCGCAGTCATCATCGTACATTGCTCCACTCATCGCCCTGCTTTTCGCCGCGGAGCCCGCGCTCGGCGCCGGGCTCGGCGTTTCCTCCGACTCTTCCGCGCAATGGGAAGCCTCTTCGCATCTGCCTAAGACGCAGGAGTCCGCTCTTCCCGGAGACCCTCTGCAGGTCACGGTGCATCGGCTCAAGAACGGGCTTACGGTCTATCTCAGCCCCAATCATGAAGTCCCGCGGATCACGGCATGGATCTCCGTGCGCGCCGGCAGCCGTCATGATCCGGCCGACAGCACGGGCATGGCGCATTATCTCGAACACATGTTCTTCAAGGGAAGCCGCAGCTTAGGCACCGTGGATTTCAATGAGGAGAAGGCGCATCTGGACGCCATCGACCGGCTCTACGAGGATCATTTCGTCTCCACGGACACGGCCGAGCGCAAGGCGATCTATGGACGCATCGACCAGGAGAACATTCAGGCCTCCCGCTATGCCGTGCCCAATGAGCTCGACAAGCTTTATAAAAGGCTGGGCTTCGAGGGAGTAAACGCTTATACCTCCGATGAGCAGACGGTCTTCATCGCGGACCTGCCCAAGAATCGGCTGGAGACATGGGCCCGGCTGGAGAGCGACCGCTTCTCCGCGCCCGTGTTCCGGCTTTTCCAGACCGAGCTGGAGACCGTTTATGAAGAGAAGAATCGGGCCATGGACAATCCCGATCGCATCCTTTATGACACGATGCAGCAGACGGCCTACGGCTCGCACCCCTACAGCCGTTCCGTGCTCGGCTCCATGGAGCATTTGAGGAATCCCTCGCTCAAGAAGATGTATGAGTTCCGAGCCCGCTGGTACGTGCCCAACAACATGGCGATCTGCATGGCCGGAGATTTCGAGCCGAAGGCCGTCCTCGCATTGCTGGAGCGTTATTTCGGCGCGTGGACGCCCAGGCCTTTGGAGAGCATTCCGGCCTACGAACTGCCCAAGCCCAGCTCCGCCGTGCACGCGGAGGTGCGCTACGAGGCCGAGGAAGAGGCCGTGCTCATGTGGCTGCTGCCGCCCTATGGACATCCGGATCATGATGCGATCACGGTCATGGACATGGTGATGGATAATTCCGAGTCCGGCATCGTGAACCTGACGCTCAATCAAGCGCAGAAGGTCAAGCGCGCGGGCTCGAGCCCGGAGTTCATGAACGAAGGGGGCGCTTGGGTGCTGTGGGCGGTTCCCAAGGATGGGCAGACCCTGGAAGAGGCCGAGGCCCTGCTCCTGGGCGCGGTGGACCGTCTCAAGGCCGGCGAGTTCTCCGATGAGGACTTGAGGTCCGTGGTCACCTCCTTCGAGATCCAAGAGAAGCAGAAGCTCGAATCCAACGGAGAGCGCACGGCGGCCATGGTGAATGCCTTCACGCATCATGAGGAGTGGGCGGACTGCGCGAAGCTCATCGAGCGTCTGCGAAAGGTGAGCAAGGAGGACGTCCTGCGCGTCGCGCGCCGGTATCTCGGGGAAGGCCGCGCGTCCGTGTATCGGCGGCGGGGAAAGCCCGCGATTCCGTCCATCGAGAAGCCGGGGTTCACCAAGCTCGAGCTCGACCGCGAGCGAGGATCCGCCTTCTATCGAGAACTCCTTTCCATGCCGGCCGAGCCCATCGAGCCTCGCTGGCTCAAGGAGGGCCGCGACTACCTCAAACGCGGGATCGCGGCCGGAGAATTGCTCACGGTCAAGAATCCCTTCAATGATCTTTTCAGCGTGGAGTTCCATTTCGACCGCGGCCGCAAGCAGGAGCGGGAGCTTTGCGCGGCCATGGACCTCTTCGAGCTCTCCGGCGCCGGCGACTTGAGCGCCGAGCAGCTCAAGAAAAAGCTCTATGCGCTGGGAACGACCATGAGCGCATCCTGCTCGGAGAGCGAATCCTCCGTGAGCATCTTCGGGCTCGACCGCAACCTGGAAGAGTCCCTGCGTCTCTTGCGCCTGCGCTTCGAGAGCCCGAACATCGCCTCGGACACGCTCAAGAAGATGATCGAGGTCCAGATCGGCGCGCATAAGGACAACAAGGTCCAGCCGGGCTATCTGGTCTATGCGCTTTCCGAGTGGAGCAAGCGCGGCGAGCAGAGCGCGGTTTTGGGCGAGATGAACGATGGGGAGCTGCGTTCGCTCGATGAAGGCCGCCTCAAGGGCGTGCTTGAAAAGACGTTCGGGTACGCGCATCGCACCGCGTATGTGGGCAATCGGCCGACTAAGGAGATCGCCAAGCTCCTCTATATGGGCAAGAGCAGCATCCAGAAAGTCCCGACTCCTCCGGCCGTGCGCTGGCGCCATCCGGCGTCCGATGAAGTCTTGTTCACGCATCGCGACATGCTGCAGTCGCAGATCGGCTTCTTCGCTCCCGAGGGAGACTATGATCCGGAGAAGGCCGTGGATTACGAGTACTATTCCGAATATGTCGGCGGCGGCATGAGCGCGGTGATCTTCCAGGAGATCCGCGAGTCGCGGGCCCTGGCCTATTCCGCCAAGGGCGGCTTCGACAGCGCGGACCGAAAGGAAGATGAGAACGCGCTCTGGGCCCGCTTAGGCACCCAGGCCGACAAGACGATCGAGGCTTCCGCGGTGCTTCGCGGGATATTCGAGCATCTGCCTTCTTCCGAGAGCCGATTTCTGGAGACGAAGAAGGGCATCGAGGAGAGCTACCGGACTTCTCCGGTGGCATTCCGCGAAGTGCCGGATACGATATTCAATTGGGAAGACATGGGATTCCCCGGCGATCCGCGTCCGCACAGATTCATGCGCGCGCTGAGCTACACGCTCAAGGATCTCGAGGGTTTCGCGCAGCGCTTCCAGGGACAGCCTAAGACGCTCTACATCCTGGGCAACCGCAGCCGTTTGGACCTAGAGGGCCTCAAGCGCTTCGGGACCGTCGCCGAAGTCCCTGTCGATAAGCTCTTCCCGTACTGAACGGAAGGGGATGACTGATAGAGGCTAGGGATGGAAGCCGATGCGTTTTGGGGGATCGGCGGGTGGAGACATCAATTCGCGGATCGCGTCGAAGACGGTCTTGAATTGAGAGTCGTATCGGCTTTCTAGGGCATCGAGTCGGCGGGATAAGTCTTTATTGGCGGTCAGCATCTCGCGCAGGCGCACGAAGGCTCTTACCACTTTGACGCTCGTTTGGACCGCGATTGGGCTATTGAGTACGCTGGCCAGCATGAGGGCCCCATGTTCAGTGAAAACCATCGAGGAGTATCGTCGTCCTCCACGGCCCGGTTTTGCTGCTGCAAAAGAGTGTGCTCGTAAAATACGTTCTTCTTCTGATGTTAGAGTGAACATGAAGTCTGAGGGGAATCTTTCCCGATTTCGGCGGACCTGTTCGTTGAGACGTTTCGTCGAGACGCCATAGAGGAAGGCGAGAGTCGCATCGGTCATGACTCGGTGCCTTCGGATCAGTAGGATGCGGCGTTCGATATAATCGGGTTCGATGAGGGATTCCATGCCCTATATACGAGCAGGGGCCGAAAAAGTTCCAAGTCTCGATTTTCTTTTGAGGTCGCAATTTGCGACCTCAAAGAATGGCGGTGGTTCTTGCGGAAGAGCTAAAATGGGGTCATGGCTCGGGTGAAGCTGATCTCTTGGAACGTCAACGGCCTGCGCGCGGCCGGGCGCAAGGGATTCCCCGAGTGGCTGGCCCGGGAGCAGGCGGACGTGGTCTGCGTGCAGGAGACCAAGGCTGAGCCTTCACAGCTGCCGCCGGAACTGCTGTCTCCGCCGGGATATTCCGCGGAATTCGCCTGGGCCGGGAAGAAGGGCTACAGCGGGGTAGGCACCTACTGCCGCCGTGCGCCGAAGTCCGTGCAGAAGGGCATGGGCGTCGAGGAATATGACCGCGAGGGCCGCGTGCTTATCCATCGCTTTCCGGAGTTCACGCTCCTCAACGTCTATTTCCCGAACGGGAAGCAGAATGCGGAGAGGCTGGCTTTTAAGATGCGCTTTTACGCGGATTTTCATAAGTTTTTGCGCCGCTTGCGAAAAAAGGGAGAGCGGCTGATCGTCTGCGGAGACGTGAACACCGCGCACAAGGAGATCGATTTGGCCCGGCCCAAGGAAAACGCGCAAGTCTCCGGCTTTCTGCCCGAGGAGCGCGCTTGGATCGACGGACTGCTGGACGACGGGTTCCTGGACAGCTTCCGCGTCTTCGAGCCCGGGTCCGGGCACTACACATGGTGGGACGTATTCACCCGCGCACGCGAGCGCAATGTGGGCTGGCGCATCGACTATTTCTTCATCTCGGAGGAACTGCGGCCGCATCTGGCTTCGGCGCGCATCCGGCCCGAGGTGATGGGATCGGACCATTGTCCGATAGAGCTGTCGCTGAAATTCTGATGCCGCGGCCCGCGGAAACGCGGACGCGATAGGGGGGAGTTATGAAGCGTAAAGACCTGATCCGGCACCTGATCGACAACAAATGCGTGCTCTCACGCGAAGGCGGGAAGTACTCGGTGTTCCAGAATCCCGTCAACGGGAAAGAAGTCCCGGTCACCCGCCATCTGGAGATCGCGGATTTCGCGGCGCGCAAGATCTGCAAGGAGCTCGAGATCCCGCCGATGCGGTGATGTCCTCGGGCGGCTAGGCTGTCGAGCCGTTCAACGCTGCCGGAGGCCGAGAAGTATTCCGACGAGCATCAGCCCCAGCGCGGATAGGCAGGCCAAGCAAAGGCTCCAGCGCTTCTCGCGCGCGAAGGAGAGCGCCAGGGCCGTCACGCGAAGATAAGGCGCGGCCACGAGCGCCGCGATCCCGGCCAGGACGAGGGTCCGTCCCTGGGCAAGGGCTGTTTGCGCCTCAAGTCCGGCGCCGCATCCGCGCAAGGCCGTCCAAAGCAGTCCGCAGGCGATGGCGCTTGCGCCCAGCAGGGTGCCTGCTCCCAGGATGCGCGCCGCCGTGCGGCTTTCCCTGGAAATCATCGAAGGGCCTTCCAGAACATCTGCAGCGAGAAGAAGAATGTCGCGGCCGAGAACACGCGCTTAAGCGCATGGTCATGGATGCGGTGCGAGAGCTTAAGCCCCATCCAGGAGCCCGCGAGCACGCCCAGCGCCGTGGTCCCGGCGGTAAAAACAGGCACATCTCCTCGGAGGAGATAGAGCACGGCGCTCGTTGAAGCCGTGGCGCCGATCATCAGCGTGCTCGTGGCTGCCGCCGCCTTCAAGGGAACTCTGCCCAGCAGATTCATGGCCGGGACCTTGATTATGCCTCCGCCCACTCCCAGCAAGGCCGAGAACACGCCGGCCAAGCCCGAGACCGCTGCGCAAAGAGGGAAGCGCTCGACGGTGTAGGAGACTTCCTTTTTTAGCCGGGGGTCGTAGTAGGCGGCGTCGAATATTGTCGCGTGCTGCGCGGAGGACTTCAAGGGAGTCTGTTCCTTTGCGATTTCGCGGCCTCTCCAGAGCAGGATCGTCACATACGACAGCAAGAGCGCGAAGAGCAGGGCCAGTGCGCGCGCGGGCAGCAGAGGCGCCGCAAGCGCGCCGAGGAGCGCGCCAAGGACCGTGGCGGGCTCGAGCGCCGCTCCCAAGCGAGGGTTGGCCGGGCCATCAGTCAGATTCATGGAGGACGCCGCGCAGGAAGTCGCGATCACGCAGACCAAGCTCGCGCCCACGGCCGAGCGCATGGGAAGCTCGAAGATCAGCACGAGCAAGGGCACCAGGAAGATGCCTCCGCCCAGGCCGAGCAGGGCGCCGAAGGCTCCGGCGGAAGATCCTACGAGCAGGAGCCCCGCGGCGTGCAGGAGGATATTCATTCAGGCAGGGAGCGCAGCTGTTCCAGGAAGCGTCCGCAGGCCGCCAGCAGGGCTTCCATGCGCGGGGTCATGAAGGGAGTGAACGTCCCTCCATGCTCGGTTGGATGCCGGAATACCGAGCAATGTTCCGCGACGTTCCTCTGCATCCTGCGCAGGATGTATTGCAGGCGCTGGGCCGACAGGGGCCGACGCGCGGCGATGATCTGGAGTCGTTCGAAATCCATGCGCAAATAGAATTCGCGGACCATATGCTCCCAGGTCGGGCGGCGATATTCCGGGGGCTGGCGCTCCTCATCGAGGAGGCGGTGGACGCAGAGGTGCTTGAGCGTTTCCCGCATGCGCTCGATGTCCTCGCCGGTGCGCAGGCGGTCCAAGGAGAGGTCGAAGGCCGCGTCCACGAAATCTCCAGGCGCGAGGTAGCGCTCCAGAAGGAAGCAGAAATCCTCGAGTCCCTTGGACGTCATTATCCCGCTGCGGACCTGCTCCAGGGTCGAGGCCACCGCGTCTTCGTAGAGCTGCTGCTTGAGCGTATAGAGAGACGGCTCGATCTCTCGGAGTTTGGCCTGCAAGTAAGGGAGGGGATGCTCGGATTCGTCGGTCCTGCGCACGCGCCAGTCGCAGAAGTCCGCAAGCCGCGCCAGCACAAAGCTCTGAAGACTCAGGTCAGCCACCCTCAATTTATAACCGATACGGACGTTCGGTGCCAGGGGTCATTTTGCTTGCCTAACTCTCCCTGAAGTTAGGCAAGCAAAATGACCCCTGGCACCGCAGAAGAGTCGTATAATAGGGAAGCGATTTTATAGGAGGACGTCATGGTTTGGAATCCGCTGCAGAAGCTCAAAGATAAGCTTTCGGGGAAATCACAATCCGCGCGGTCTTCTTCCGCGCCCGTTGCGCCGGAACTCACCGAGGCGGCCGCCGGCGGCGGGGTTCCGGATATGAAGGAGCTCGAGAAGAAGGGGCTCCTGCGCCAATTCTTCCGGCATTGGAAGGACCCGGCTTTTCTTCGGCAGATGCAGGCCGTGGCCGCGCGCATGAAGGCCGAGGGAGTCGACGTTAAGGATCAGGCCGCGGTGAAGGCCTGGATCGAGAAGAACCAGAAGAGCATCCTCTCCGGCGAGCTGGCCAAGCCCGTCGAGGCTCCCAAGCCTCAGACCGTGGTGAAGTCCGGGCCGGATATCGGGCGCAACGACCCCTGCTCTTGCGGCAGCGGCAAGAAATATAAGAAGTGCTGCGGCGTCGCGAAATAGCAGGCCGGAAAAATTCAGTCGGCCTCAAGCCTGTCCATGCCTGAATTTTTCCGGTTAGTACTTCGGGCGGCGCTTGGCGGCCCGCGCTACTACGCGGTCGTAGATCCAGCCCGGAAGATTGCGCACCACGTATTTCATGGCCGACGAAAGCGGCCAGGGGAAGTGGACCACGCGCTTGCGCGCGCGGATTCCGGCGATCATCCTTTTAGCGGCATCCCGCGGCTCCATCAAGAAGGGCATGTCCTCGGGCTTCCAGCGATCGGTGAGTTCGGTGCGCACGAAGCCCGGGCAGATCGTCACCACGTCCACGCCCGTGCCGCGCACGTCCACGCGCACGGATTCCAAGAGCGAAGTGAAAGCGGCCTTGCTCGCGCTGTAGGCTCCGGCATTGGGCAAGCCGCGGTAGCCCGCGATGCTGGAGACTCCCGCGATGACGCCCGAGCCCGCCAGCAGCATGTCGGGCAGGACCTGCTCGATCCAATAGACCGCGCCGAAGATATTGGTCTCAAAGACCTGCCGGTAATCGTCGGAAGAGAATTTGATGCGCGCGCTCTTGGACTTGGAGATCCCTGCGTTGAGCACGGCCCAGTCGAGTCCGCCAAAATGAGTTTTGATCTCGGCGTAGTGGCGCTCCACGCAGTCGCGGTCCGTCACGTCGCCCGCGAGTTCCAGGACTTGGGCGCCGGCTCGGCGGGCTTCTTCGGCTATTTCATGCAGGCGCTCAGCCCGGCGTCCGGTCAGGGCTAGTCGGCATCCCTGCGCGGCCAATTGTCGGGCGAGTTCCTGTCCCAATCCTGACGTCGCTCCAGTGATCAGTATGCGCAGTGCCATGCCTTCATTCTACCAAACGCATCGCACGGAGAATGCCTCCTGCGGACGCTTGACGCGACGGAATGGATCACGCGCATTCTCGGCGGTCCGACCCAAATGTTACAATCCGCCGATGGCTCCGAAGCATATCCTCGGAATCTCCGCGTATTATCACGACAGCGCGGCATGTCTTGCGCGCGACGGGGAGATCATCGCCGCGGCGCAGGAAGAGCGCTTCACCCGCAAGAAGCACGACCGCAATTTCCCTTTGAACGCGGTCCGCTATTGCCTGCGGGAAGGCGGGCTCTCGGTGGCCGAGCTCGACGCGGTCGTCTATTACGACAAGCCCCTGCTCACCTTCGACCGTCTGCTCGAGACCTATCTTGCCTACGCCCCGCGCGGATTTCGGAGCTTCCTGGAGGCCATGCCGGTCTGGCTCCATGAGAAGCTTCATCTGCCGCGCGAGATGGACAAAGCTTTGGGCGGGGAATATCCCGGCCGGTTCCATTTCTGCCAGCATCATCTTTCACACGCGGCCTCGGCCTTCTATCCCTCGCCTTTCGAGCGGGCGGCCATCCTCACCATCGACGGAGTGGGGGAATGGAGCACCACCACGCTGGGGGTAGGCAAGGGCTCGAAGATCGAATTGCTAAAAGAGATCCGCTTCCCGCATTCCCTGGGCCTGCTCTATAGCGCGTTCACCTACTATCTCGGCTTCAAGGTCAATTCCGGCGAGTACAAGGTGATGGGTCTGGCGCCTTACGGCGTGCCGCGCTACTACGACCGGATCCGGCGCGTCATCGATCTGCGGGAAGACGGGTCCTTCCGTATGGACATGCGCTATTTCAATTACTGCCAAGGCCTGACCATGACTTCTCGGGCCTTCCATGATCTTTTCGGGGGGCCTCCCCGCGCTCCGGAATCCAAGGTGACGCAGAGAGAGATGGATATTGCGGCCTCTCTGCAGAAGATCACGGATGAAGCGATGCTCGGGCTGGCCAAGCACGCGCGCGCGGTCACCGGAGAAGAGAACCTCTGCATGGCCGGCGGCGTGGCCCTCAACTGCGTGGCCAACGGTCTTATTCAGAGAGAGCGCGTGTTTAAGCGCATCTTCATTCAGCCCGCAGCAGGGGATGCGGGCGGCGCATTGGGCGCGGCGCTCTTCGGCGCGCATGCATTGCTCGGCGTGCCCAGGATGGTCGGCTCAGGCGACGGGATGAAGGGCGCTTTCCTGGGGCCGCGCTACGGGGAAGAAGACATCCTTGCGGCTTTGCGCGAGACCAAGGTCCGCTCGAACAAGCTCGGGCAGGAAGAGCTCTTCGAGAAACTCTGCGACTGGATGGAACAGGGAAAGGTCATCGGCGTCTATCAGGGCCGCATGGAATTCGGCCCGCGCGCCCTAGGCAGCCGCAGCATCATCGGCGATCCGCGCAATCCCCGGATGCAGACGCAGATGAACGTGAAGATCAAGTTCCGAGAGAGCTTCCGGCCCTTCGCTCCCGCGGTCCTTCTTGAAGATTGCCCGAAATATTTCGACCTGGATTGCGAAAGCCCCTACATGCTGCTCGTAGCGCCGGTGTCGGCCCATCGCCGCAAGCCCGAGCTTGCGGGTTCCGAGGGTCTCGAGGGCATCGCCAAGCTCAATGTTCTGCGTTCGGAGATCCCGGCCGTCACGCATGTCGACTACAGCGCGCGCGTGCAGACCGTCGGGCCTGAGAACCCGTTCTTCCATCGCCTTCTTCAGCGATGGAAGCAGCGCACAGGTTGCTCCGTCATCGTCAACACCAGCTTCAATGTCCGCGGCGAGCCCATCGTGTGCCGGCCTTCCGAGGCCGTGCGCTGTTTTATGAATACGGACATGGATGTCTTGGTTCTGGAGAATCATGTCCTGCTCAAGGAAGAGCAGGCCGCTCCCGCGGATCGCGAGGGTTATCTCAAGGAGTTCGCATTAGACTGATATGGGACTGATTAAGATAGACTGGGAGCCCGGCGCGCGGCGCATCAAACAGTTCGGCTTGGGCTTGCTGGGGTTCTCCGCGCTCCTGGCGTTCATGTCCTGGCGCAAGGGCGCGACGCCTTCCGCGGCCGTGCTCCTCGCCGGACTCGGGATGCTCACCCTGGCTTTGCCGCGGGCCGGCCGCCGTATTTATCAAGGCTGGATGGCCCTGGTTTATCCCATCGGCGCCTGCGTCTCGGTCCTGCTCTTGGCGCTCCTGTATTTCGGCGTGATCACGCCTATCGGCCTGGCCCTGCGTATTTTTGGACGGGACGCTCTGCAGCTGCGGCCCTTGTCCGCCGGAGAGAGCGGCTGGGCGGAACTCAAGCTTTCGTCGGATCCGAAGCATTACGAGAGGTTATTCTGATGGCACAAACACCGTCGTTGATCCGCGAACTCTTCGATTTCATGCTTGAGAACAAGAAGTGGTGGATGATCCCGATCGTGGTAGTCCTGCTCGGCATGGCCGCGCTCGTCTTCCTGAGCGGCAGCGCCGCCGCGCCCTTCATCTACACGCTGTTCTAAGGGTTCGCAAAAGCCAGGTTTCTCAATCGGTTATATTATTCCGCTGCGAGTCCTGACCAGCCGGACCGAGAGTCCGCCGTTCATCGTGGGCATCCCCTGCCCGAACGGCAAGCCCGTACTGTTGATGAGCGGGATGGTCGACGAGAGAAGCGTCACGCTCCAGCCTGGACACTGTCTGCGAAGGACATGGCCCAACTGCGCGTAGAGATCGCGCAGGGAAGCCGCTTCCTTGAGGCGCATCCCATAGGGCGGGTTAGTGACGACGCAGCCGGGAGCATGCGGGGGCTCTATTGAGGAAACGGACTTGCAGGAGAACTCGATGAGCGCGGCCGCTCCCGCGCGCTCGGCATTGGCCTGCGCCGCGCGGATGGCTCCGGCGTCCCTGTCCGAGGCCATGATGCGCGGCATCTTGGGCGGCGCATCCTTGCGCGCCTGGGCCAGAAGGGCCTCCCACTTCTTCGGCCTATAGCCGGGCCAATCCATGAAGGAGAATCTCCGGGCATGGCCCGGCGGGATGTCCGCGGCCATGAGCGCGGCTTCGATCGGGAGGGTGCCGGAACCGCAGAAAGGATCGAGGAAAGGGGACTTGCGGTCCCAGCCCGAGGCCAGGATCATGGCGCAGGCCAAAGTCTCGCGCAGGGGCGCTTTGGCCGTCTCCAGGCGGTAGCCGCGCTTATGCAGGAACTCTCCGGAGGAGTCGATCTCGATGGAGCAGCGATCGTGATCGAAGCGCGCGAAGATGAGCTGGGGAAGTCCTTGGCCTGAGTCCTCGTAGGCTTTTTGCACGAGAGGAGGCCGGCGGAGCCTGTCCGCCGCGGCTTCGGCGATGCGCTGGGCCACGCCGCCTTCGTGATAAAGCCGCGATTTTTTGCACTCGGCCCGGATGAGGATGGGCCTCCCCGGGGACAGATATTCTTCCCAGGGCAGGAGAGCGGCCTTTCGTCGGAGTTCAGGGAAGCCGACCGCATGGAATGCGTCCAGCCGGATCGAGATGCGGTCCGCCGTGCGAAGATGAAGATTCGCGCGGTAGAGGTCTTCCTGGGTCCCTTGGAAGGCCACGCTTCCGTGTCCTGAGAGAGTGCCGCGCAGTCCGAGGCCGTGGAGTTCCTGGATCGTGAGGGCTTCAAGTCCCGGAGAGCAGGCAGCGAGCAGGTCCATCATGGCGCGATGACTCGGCCGGAGAGCATTCGGTCTCCGTCGAAGCAGAAGTAGCCGCGAAAAGGCTTTCCCGCGAGCATCCACGGGATCCAGAGCTTGTCGTCGGCCCACATCCGTTCGAAAGGGATCAAGGAAGCCTTCTCCCAGAAAGGAACGGCCTCATCGGTCTCGATCATCCGGCCCTCGGCCGATCGCGCCGTGAAGACGGTGCAGTGCAGCTTGAAGCCGTCGCTGAATTGGAAGAAGAGCTGGCCGGCTTCCTTCAGGCCCGAGGGGAGGAGTCCCGTCTCCTCCAGCGTCTCCCGCTCGGCCGCCTGCAGCGGGGATTCCCCTTCCTCGATCCGTCCGCCCGGGCCGTTGACCTTTCCCTCGCCCAACCCGCTCTTCTTATGGATGAGCAGGATCTTCTTGTTCTTGATGACGAAGCAGAGCGCCGCGCTCTCCGTCGGCGCCCACTGCTCCCAATCCGGTTCGGTCATGGCCGGCCTTCCCATCACCAGGGCTCGACAAAGCCGGCGGCGATCAGGTCCTTGAAGACTTTCCCGCCCTTCATGACGAACCCCGCGTTTTCGAGCAAGCGGACGTCCTTCAGGGGATCTCCTTGGACTGCGATGAGGTCGGCGTACTTGCCGGGCTCGATGCTGCCGAGGTCTTTGGACCGTCCCAGAAGGTCCGCGGCATCGATGGTGGCCGACTGTATCGCTTGGGCCGGACTCATGCCGTAGCGCACCATGACGGCGAACTGTTTGGCGTTGTCTCCGTGCGGGTACATGCCCGCGTCCGTGCCGAAGGCCAGCTTCACTCCGGCCTTGAGGGCCTTGGCGAACGTCTCCCGTTGGATGCGTCCGACGGACTTTTCTTTCTCGATCTGCGCGGCCGGCATGCCGTGCTTTTCTCCCTCGGAGAGGATGTAGTCGTCATTGTAGATGTCCATCACGAAATAAGTTCCGCGCTCTTTGGCCAAGCGCAGCCCTTCGGGGTCCGCGAAGCTCGCGTGCTCGACCGAGTCGGCGCCCGCGAGGATCGCGTCTTTGACCCCTTGCGCGCCGTGCGCATGGACGGCGACCTTGCGTCCCGCGCGATGGGCGACCTCGACTGCGGCCTTGATCTCTTCGATGCTGTATTGGGTGGAGTCGGGGTTGTCGGCATTGGACATCACTCCGCCGGTCCCGATCAGCTTGATGCGGTCCACTCCGTATTTGATCTGCGTGCGCACCACGCGCCGAATCTCGTCGACTCCGTCGGCGATGAAGAACGGGCGATATTCCTCGCGCACGCGGGTCGTAGGCGGGTAGCCGTTGAAATCGCTGTGCCCGCCCGTCATGGTGATGTTGGGGCCGGCGGCCAAGATGCGCGGACCTTGGAGCAGTCCGCGGCCCACTGCGTTGCGCAGGTCGACCCCCAAGAACGGAGAGCCTCCCATCTGACCAATGGTCGTGAACCCGGCCAGGAGCGTTTTGCGGGCATTGACCGCTCCGTAAAAGGCATCAAGCTGCGCCGTGCGCTCGAATTGATAGAGGTCGTCGGGCCTATCCGCCGGCGAGCCCAGGTGTACATGCGTGTCGATAAGGCCCGGGAGCACGACGGCCTTGGAAAGGTCCAGGACTTCGGTTCCGGCGGGCGCGGGCGCCTGTTTCGTAGGAAGGACTTCCTTGATCCGGTCGCCTTCCACGATCACGGTCATATTCTCAAGAAGGACCTCGCTGCGGCCGTTGAAAAGCTTTCCAGCCCGCACATAAACGAGTTTAGGCTGCGATTTTTCAACGGAGGGTTCGGCGGCTTGAGCCGCACCGATGCACATCAACGAAATGCCGGCGCCGCATAGGACGGAGGATAGTTTTTTCATGGCTCTCTTTCATCAATCTATCAAATTGCAGAACCGTACTAAGCACCTTTTGTACGATATCCGCACGAACCTTTTCCACTTGTCGTTAGAGTCGGTGCCGCAGGGGCGCGAGGCCTGATGCGTCCGAGGAGCCTCTATTCTCTTTCCATCTTCATCATCGGCTGCCTGCTCTGCTGCAGGCCCATATCATCCTTCGACTTGTGGTGGGAGCTTGCGGAAGCCCGCTGGATAGCGGCCAATCTCGCTTTTCCGACGCACCCGCTCTTTACGTATACGCTGACGGATTTCCCCTACATCGCCCATGAATGGGCCAGCGGCATGGTTTTTTACGGCATCCGCAGCGCTTTTTCCGAGTTGGGCCTGCTTCTTTTCGTCACGGCGGCTTTCGGCATCCTCTGCATGTTGTTTTACCGTCTCCTGCTTCGGGGAGGCGCCGGGCAATGGGGAGCATGGCTCTATACCCTGCTGTTCCTGGTCATCGCCCAGATGCGCTTTCCGCTGAGGCCGGAACTCTTCAGCAGCTTCGCCATGATGGCGGTATGCTTTTTGGCCCAGGATCCGCGCACCGGCCGCAGGCAGCTGGCCGCCCATTTCGCGGTCTTCGCCCTTTGGGCCAACTTTCACGGTGAATTCGCGTTCGGCATAGCCTATCTGCTCATCAGCTGGATCTCCACGCGTTCTTCCTGCTGGGGGAAGCGCCTTTTGGCTGCATCCTTGGGAAGCCTCTGCAACCCCTACGGCTGGAAGGTGTGGAGTATTCCCTTCTTCTATTTTTTCGAACAGCGCCGCATATTCGAGACCTCGACCGAAGGGCAGCTGGTCCCTCTGCATTTCATCGCAGGAGCGCTCATCACTCTTCTTTCGATCGGCCTCATGCTGTGGGAGCGCTTCGGCGATAGGTCCGGCGAGGAATCCCGAGAATTCTCCTGGCGAGACTTCTTGCTGACGGCGGCATTCGGATTCCAGATGTTCAAGGTCAACCGGCTGCTCGTCTTGTTCTGCATCGTGGCTATGCCGATCCTGTATTTCCAGGCTGCTCGGTTCCTGAGGCGCCGGGCTTGGACGCCGCGAGAAGGCATCGCACCCGCATATCGGCTGCTGCTCTTGCCGGCCCTGATAATCTTCATTGCGCTGTGGCGGGGGCCTTATGCCGTCGGCTGCCTGCGCCGGCCTCTGGAACAGAAATTCCTGCCGGAGAAGGCGGCCGGATTCCTGGAAAAGATCCAAGCACGCGGAAAGATCTACAACTCCTACAGCTTCGGCGGCTACTTGGAGTGGAGGCTTTTCCCGAGGCTCCGGCCTTTTTATGACGGGCGCTATCCTTATACGGAGCTGCAATACGAGGAGACCGCTGCGCGGGAGAGCCCTGAGAAATGGCAAGCCTTCATTTCGCGCTACGACGCGGATTTTGCCTGCATAGACTGGGTATGGGAGGGGGGGCTTCAGCTCATCCTCGGTCCGGCTTGGGGGAAGGCCTGGGAAGAGGCCTCTGCTCGGTCGCCTTACAGCTATCTTCTGCCGAAGAAGGACTGGACGCTCCTTTATTGGGATGAGCGCGCTCTGGTTTTTGCCCGCAATACTCCCGGCAACCGCGAGATCATCCGGCGCTGCGGCCTGCGCTATACCGAGCCTCTTGCTTGGCCGGAGACATGGCGGCGCGTGCAGACAGGCGAGATCCAGGGCTCTCAAGTCCTGCGGGAGCTTGCCGAGATCCGCGGACGAGCCGGCCCGAACTGGCTCTCGGATATGATGTCGGCGCAATTGGGAAAGGAGAAGACCGATGCTGCGATGGGAACTTTTGGGAAGCGTGAAGATGCCGGGCAGCGGGGAGCTGCTCACCCTCAAGAGGCGCGGCAATGAGTACACCCTCGACGTAGACGGCAGCCTGCTCATGACCAGTCTGAGCCATGCCTCCGAGGATTCTTTGGCCGAGATCACCTGCCGGAGGATCCGCGCGGTCCGCGTTCCCAGCGTGCTCGTGGGCGGCTTGGGCATGGGCTACACCCTGGCCGCGGCCTTGAAGGCGCTCGGGCCCCAGGCCAAGGTCGCGGTCTGCGAGATATCTCCGGGAGTCGTTGATTGGAACCGCGGGCCGCTCTCGCACCTGGCCGGTCATCCGCTCAAGGACCGGCGCGTCACGGTGCTCACCGAGGACATCGCGCTCACCCTGCGCAGGGAGCGCGCGGCCTACGACGCCATCCTGCAGGACGTCGACAACGGGCCCGAGGGGCAGACGCTGAAGGCCAACGACTGGCTTTATTCGGAGCAGGGCCTGGCCGAGGCGGCCGCGGCCCTGCGCCCCGGCGGCATCCTGGCCCTCTGGTCGGCCAAGCCCAACAAGCAGTTCGTCAAGCGCTTGAGGCGCTGCGGCTTCGAGCCCGAGGAACTCTGCGCGCGCGGCCGGGACAAGCATCGCGGCGCGCACTACATCATCTGGCTCGCCGTCCTTTCCTCGCACAGCCGGTCTCTCGACGTGGAAAGATGATAGAATCGACGAGCCGGATGCAGCGATGAGAGGTTCTTCTATTATGGAAGGGGTTTTATACAAGAAGGTCGTGCCCGTGCACGAAGACGACAGGCGTGCGCTTATTGAGGCCTTCAACGGCGATTTCACCGCCAAGCAGCTCAAGGTCCTCAAGATCAAGAAGGACGCCGTCCTGGGCAACCACTACCATCCCTATCGGCAGTTTTTTTACTTCCTCAAGGGAGAGGCCGAGTACATCTTCGTGAACATCGCCACCGGCCAACGGCAGGAGATCAAGGCCCAAGAGGGCGATTTCATCATCATCGACAAGAACATCGCGCATAAGGCCCGGCAGAAGGCCGGAAACATGATGGTGGAGGGCAACGAGCAGTCCTATACGTCCGCCGCGGTCGACGACCTTAAGTATGAAATCAGTTAGAACTCATCCGGAAACCTCGTCCCGTGACGAAATCGCAGATTTCAAGGCGAGACAAGGAGTCGACGAGCGAGGAGCGACGCAGTCGCAGACTGAAAGCTGCGATTGCAGTAGGGACGAGGTTTTCGGATGAGTTCTAGGAGAGTCGACTCCTCCCAGGCCGTGCTCGTCACGAGCGGCGGGGAACTGCTCCTGATGAAGAAGACCGTGGATTATCCGCAGGTTCCCGGCGGGGTCTGGGCTCTGTTCGGGGGAGGCATAGAGCCCGGCGAAACGCCCCGCCAAGCGGTTGAAAGGGAGTTGAAGGAAGAGCTGGGCTGGGCTCCCAAGCGCGCCTTGCCCTATGTTTCGAGCAGGCGATACTCCATCCCCGGCAGGAATCACGGGATCAAGCATACGTTCGCTTTCCGCATAAGCCGCGACCTGTCCGGGCTGTCATTGCGCGAGGGGGCCGGCTTCGCCCTGTTCACTCAGGGAGAGCTGCGTTCCATCAAGGTGAGCCCATACGATCTGCCGGATATCACTGCATTCCTGGGAGCGACACGATGAGTTCTAAGAATCTTCTGACGGGAATCGGCGGCTTCGTGGCCAGCCATATGGCCGACATGCTGCTGGAGAAGGGCGAGGAGGTCTACGGCACCTACAGGTGGTATGAAGACCTCAGCAAGATCGCGCACGTGCGCGACAGGATACGGTGCGTGCCCGCCGATCTTGACGATCTCTCCAGCCTGATACGATGCGTCAAGAGCGTCCGGCCGGACTACATCTTCCATCTCGGCGCGCAGAGCTATGTCACGGATTCCTTCATCTATCCCGCGGCCACCATCATGACCAATACGATCGGCACGCTCAACCTTCTTGAGGCCATACGGCTCTTGAGGGAGGATGACAAGGGCTACGACCCCGTGGTCCACGTCTGTTCGAGCAGCGAGGTCTACGGACAGGTGGAGGCTTCCGAGATCCCCATCAAGGAGACCAACCCGTTCAGGCCGGCCAATCCCTATGCCGTCGGGAAAGTCGGCGAGGACATGATCGCCTACCAGTACTTCAAATCCTACGGCATCAAGACGATCAGGACCCGGATGTTCACGCATACCGGGCCTCGGCGCGTCATGGAGTCCGCCGAGATCGCTTTCGCCAAGCAGATCGTCAGGATAGAGAAAGGACTTCAGGCGCCGGTCGTCAAGGTCGGCAACTTGGAGTCCGTCAGGACCTTCGCGGACGTGCGCGACGCGGTCCAGGCCTACTACGTGCTCGTGCGCAAGTGCACGCCCGGAGAGGTCTACAACATCGGCGGCGACCGGACCATGAAGATCGGAGAGATGCTCGACATCCTGATCTCGCTGAGCCCCAAGAAGGACGTCATCAAGGTCGAAGTCGATAAGAATCTGCTGCGCCCCAGCGACGTGACCCTCCAGATCCCGGACATCTCCAAGTTCCGCAAGCAGACGGGTTGGAAGCCGAGCTATCCTTTCGAGCAGACCCTGCTCGACATCCTGGAATATTGGCGTAAGCATTACTGATGGGCAGGGCTTATTCAGAAACTCTTCATGAGTCCTAAAGAAATCTATCTCCATGAGTTCAACGTCGCCATGGAGAAGAGCATCTATCTTCCTCTGGCTTCGGGCCTCTTGCAGGCCTACGCGCAGACGATCCCCGTCCTGAGGGAGAACTACCGCTTCATGCCGCTGCGCTTCGTCCGCGGCGATCTTGCCGGGATGATGGAGGGGTACGGGAACCCGGACGTGGCCGGATTCTCGGTGTCCATGTGGAACATGAACCTGAGCCTGGCCATCGCCGAGCGGCTCAAGAGCCGCTTCCCCGGCTGCTTGGTCGTCTTCGGAGGGCCGCAGGTCCCTTTCGAGGCCGCGGATTTCTTCCGCGAGCATCCGTTCATCGACGCGGTCGTGCGCGGCGAGGGAGAGAAGTCCTTCGCCGAGATATTGGAGAGAGCCCTCTCCTCTCGCGATTTCAGCGGGATCGACGGGATATCGTATCGCGATCCCAAGGACGGCTCCTGCGTCAAGAACCCCGGCGAGCGGCAGGTGCTCAAGGACCTCGATGTCTATCCTTCCCCGTACTTGGCCGGAGTCTACGACTCGCTGTTCTCCCAGGGGCTGGATTTCCAGGTGATCATCGAGACGAACCGCGGCTGTCCCTACAACTGCTCCTACTGCTTCTGGGGCAAGGGAGGCCTCAGCAAGAAGTACGGATTCTTCAGCCTGGAGAGGGTCAAGGCCGAGGCGCAATGGTGCGGGGCGCGCGGGATAAAGTACGTCTTCTGCGCGGATTCCAATTTCGGGGCCTTCAAGAGGGACCTCGAGATCGCCCGCTATTTCGTGGAGGCCAAGCTCGCCGGCGGGTTTCCGGAGAAGTTCAGGGTCTGCTACGCGAAGAACACCGAGGATACGGTCTTCGAGATCGGCAAGCTGCTCCATAGCCATCAGATGGAGAAGAGCATCACCATGGCCCGCCAAACCAACAATGAAGAGGCGGCCCTGAACGTCAATCGGAAGAATATCAAGATGGAGGTCTTCAACAAGCTTCAGAGGAAATACAATCAGGAGAAGATCCCCGTCTACACGGAGATAATCCTGGGGTTTCCCGGGGAGTCCTATCTCAGCTTCAAGGAAGGGCTCGAACAGATCCTGAGGTCCGGACTCAAGAACCAGATCTTCGTCTATCTCTGCCAGGTCTATCCGAACACCGAGCTCAATGATCCCGCGTACCGGGAGAAGCACCTCATGTCCACGGTGCGCATACCCTTGCATGAGACTCATGCCGCGGTCCGCGCCAAGGGGCTCATCGAAGAGCATGAGGAGATCATCACCGGCACCCGCAGCATGTCGGCCCAGGATTGGAAAAGGATGTTCATGCTGGCATGGACGACCCAGCTTTTCCACAGCCTCAAGCTGGGCTTCTTCATCATGCTCTATCTGAACGACCGTTATAAGATCGGCTACACCGGACTGCTGGAGCGCATCATCTCGCTGGAGGCCGGGCCTGGAGGCGGGGGGCCGCTCAGGAGAGCGGTGGAGCGCTGCCGCGAGTTTGCCGACTCCATCCTCAAAGGCGGGCCGCGCACCGTTGAGATGCCGGAGTTCGGGAGCATCTATTGGGACGCCGAAGAGGCCGGATACCTGGGCATCATCCCCGACAAAGAGGACTTCTATCGAGAGCTTCTGGAACTCGTCGCCGGATATCTGGATGAGCAGGGCATCGCCTACGACCGTGCCGAACTCGGCGAAGCCATGCGGTATCAGGAGGCGATGATCCCCGGCCTGGCTCCCGAGGATCGCGAGCACAGCTTCGAATACAACATGCCGGAGTATTTCGAGGCCTATTTCTCCGAATCAAGAGCGGAGCCGGCGAAGCGTCCGCAAGTCTTGACCGTGACCGCGCTCAAGGACTGCGGCGGCGACAAGAAAATGTTCGCCAGGGAAGTGGTCCTTTTCGGCAGAAAGAGCGACCGGATGCTGAAGATCGCGAAATGGCGCGGTCGGTGAATTAAGTGTATCATACGCGGAATATTCGGCCGCCCCGGCGTCGAACGGCGGTCCGGATCGGGGGTCTTGAATGCAGACCAAGATAGAGCGTTTGGAAAAGAAGGCTCAGCACATACGCGAGCTGCTGCTGAAGATGTGCTGCCGAGCCGGGACCGGGCACGTCACGTCCGCCTTCTCCTGCACGGAGATCATGGTGGCGCTGTACTACGGCGGCCTGCTCCGCTTCGATCCCAAGAACCCCGAATGGGCCGGCCGCGACCGCTTCATCCTGAGCAAGGGACAGGCGAGCGTGCTGCTCTACCCCATATTGGCCGATCTCGGCTTCTATCCGGTCAAAGAGCTCGATAAATTCAACAGCGCGGACGGCATGTTCGGCGTGCACCTCCAGCACGACGTGCCTGGAGTCGAGATCACTTCCGGTTCGCTGGGCCACGGCATAGGGCTCGCCACCGGGCTGGCGCTGGCCTTCAAGATGGACCGCGAGTGGCCGATGGTCTATGCCTTGCTGGGAGACGCCGAGTGCTATGAGGGGTCCGTATGGGAGGCGGCCATGTTCGCCAGCCATCACCGGCTCTCCAATCTGGTGGCCATCATCGACCGCAACCACATGGGAGCGACGAACTTCACCGAGCACATGGTGGAACTGGAGCCTTTGGCCGACAAATGGCGCGCCTTCGGCTGGGACGTCGTCTCCGTCAACGGGCATTCCTTCGAGCAGCTGCTCGGCGCGCTCGACGGTCTGCGCTCGCGCAAGGTGGCCAAGCCTCGACTGGTCATCGCGGACACCGTCAAGGGCAAGGGCATCCCGTTCATGTGCTACGACCCGCTGTGGCACGCCTGCGTCCCGAAGGGGGAAAAGCAGAAGATGGCTTTGGATGCGGTCTTGAAGGGGGAGGAAGCATGAAAGAGGGCATCAGCCAGAGAGACGCCTTTTGGAACAGCGTTTTCGATTGCGCCAAAAAGGACCGCAACGTCGTGGTGGTGGCCGCGGACATGGGAGCGCCGTCGCTGGACCGGTTCCGCCGGGACCTGAGTTCGCAGTTCTTCGACGTGGGCATCGCCGAGCAGCAGGCCGTGGCGCTGGCGACCGGGCTCGCGCTGGCCGGCAAGAAGGTCTTCGCCTACGCGATCGCGCCCTTCATCACGCTGCGCTGCTATGAGCACATCCGCCTGGATATGGCCGCCATGGACCTGCCGGTGACCCTGGTGGGAGTGGGCGCGGGCTTCAGCTACGAGGATTCCGGCCCCACCCACCATTGCGTGGAGGACCTGTCCGTCATGCGCATCCTGCCCAACCTGCAGGTGCACAATATGACCGACAGCGTCATGGCCGGAGCCTACGGCGCGATCTCCTGCGGACTGAAGCATCCCAACTACGTGCGGCTTGACCGCCAGCTGCTTCCGTCTCTCTATCGCGAAGGGCATGATTTCTCCGAGGGAGTCTCCGTGCTCAAGCGCGGCAAGCGCGCCTTCATCGTGGCGACCGGCAATATGGTCCACAGGGCTCTTGATGTCGCCAAGTCCTTGTCCAAGCGCTTTCCCGACATCGGGGTCATCGACGCGTACACTCTGCCGCTGGCCGAGAAGCCTTTGCTCGCGGCGCTCAGGGGCGCGGAAAAGGTCATTACGCTCGAGGAGCACACTCTGCCGGGCGGGCTGGGCGGCGCCGTCTGCGAGATACTCGCCGACAACGGGGTCACGGTCCCGATCCGGCGCATCGGAGTGCGCTTTGAGTCCACGTACTGCTACAAGTACGGCGGGCGCGAGAGCATACTCAAGCGCTACGGCTTGAGCGGCGCCGACATCGCGAATAAGATCGGGTCTTTCTTGGGATAATCGGGGTATCGGAATGGGGCGGCCTGTAGACCTTCTCATCATCAAGCCCGGCGACAAGAAAAAGGTCTACGGAGGGCTGAGCGCCTCGATGTCCGCCATAGAGCCGCCGATCTGGACGGCGCTCATGGCCGCCTATCTGTCCGAGAAGGGTCGCTCCGTGCGCATCATCGACGTGGAGGCCGAGGATATCGGTCCGGATGAGGCCGCGCGCAGGAGCATGGAGTTCGAGCCGTCCATAATCGGCTTTTTCGTCACCGGCTCGAATCTCTCGGCCTCCACCTGGCACATGACCGGCGCGAGGGAATACATCGCGGCTTTCCGCAAGCTCAGGCCAAAGGCGCGGACCTTTCTGTGGGGACTGCATCCCTCGGCGCTCCCGGAGAGGACTCTGCGGGAAGAGGGCACGGAGTTCGTGGTGGAGGGAGAGGGCTTCTTGACCATCTCCTCCATGCTCGACGCCCTTGCCGGAGACCGCGCCGCGCGGCTTGAAGGCATACCCGGACTCTGGTCACGCGATGGGGGGGCCGCGCGGCCGGCCAAGGCGCCGCTCCTCAAAGACCTGGACGTTCTCCCGTCTCCATCCTGGGATCTGCTCCCCATGGACAGATACCGGTCGCACAATTGGCAGTGCTTCGGAGGTCTCTCCAAGCGCCAACCCTACGGCGTCATCTATTCCAGCTTCGGCTGTCCGTTCAACTGTTCTTTCTGCAATCTCAAGGTCCTCTTCGGCGGTCCGGGGGTGCGCTATCGCAGTCCTGCGCGCGTGCTCGAAGACCTCGACGTGCTGGTCAAGGACTACGGCGTGCGCAACATCAAGGTCCTGGACGAATGCTTCGTGCTCGACAAGAAGCACGTGACCGAGATCTGCGACCTGATCATCGCCAGGGGCTACGACCTGAACATCTGGGCTTACGCCCGCATAGACACGGTGGATGCCCAGCTTTTGGCCAAGCTCAAACGGGCGGGCTTCCATTGGCTCTGCTACGGGATAGAATCGGGGAGCAAGAACATCCTGCAGGGCGTCTCCAAGCGCGGCTTCGACCGCAAGCGCATCGAGGACACGATACGGATGACCAAGGAAGCGGGCATCAGCATAATCGCCAACTTCATGTTCGGCCTGCCCGACGATGACCTGGACACCATGAAAGACACCTTGGAGCTCGCTAAGGAGCTCAACTGCGAGTACACGAACTTCTACGCCACCATGGCCTATCCCGGCTCGGACATCTATGAGCAGGCCTTGAAAGACAAGGTGAGGCTGCCTCGGATCTGGCGCGGCTACTCCGCCTACAGCGAGGAATCCCTCCCGCTTCCGACCCTGCACCTCAAGGCGGAGCAAGTGTTGGAGTTCCGGGACAAGGCTTTCGTGGAGTTCCACAGCAACCCGGCCTATCTCGCCATGATCGAGAAGAAGTTCGGCCGCGAGACCGCGGACTACATGCGCGGGGTCGTCAAGCACGTCCTCAAGCGGGAGATTCTGGCGCAGCCCGAACAATGACCCCGCAGGATCCTTTCCGCAGCCTGCTGGTCCTGACCCCTCTTCCCACCGAGGTGTATCAGCACGTGTGCGAGCCCAGGCGCAGGGGCTATGAGGTCCATGCCATTGACTATACCGGTCCGCTGCGGGAACTCGGGGTCAAGGGGACGCAGGAGCTCATCGAGCGGACGATCGAAGAGCGCAAGGTCGACACGGTGTTCCTGACCTTCTTCGGCGACACCTACCATTTCCCTCTGGAGTTCATGCTCCGCCTCCGGGAAAAGGCCAAGCTCGTGATCTGGGCCCACGACGACGAGGCCTATTACGAGGTTCACGGGAAGTATTATGCGCAGGCGGCCCATGCGGTGGTCACGACCGACTTTTTCTCTGCGGCCTGCTACCGTCGCATGGGCATCCCCGCGATCATCAATTTCACGTCCATCACGAAGAGGAAGCTCCATCCCGTGCCGGTCCCCAAGGACATCGACGTTTCGTTCGTGGGAGACTGCGGCAAGACCGGACGCAGGGCCTATATCGAGTTCCTGCGGGCCAACGGCATCCGCGTGGAGAGCTTCGGCGCCGGTTCCCGGCGGGGGATGGTCAGCTTCGAGGAGATGAGCGCCATCTTCTCCCGCAGCAAGATCAACCTCAACTTCTCGCGGCTCGATGAACTCAGCTGGATCAACAACGACGACCCCTTGCTTGAGCGGGTGCGCCAGAACAAGGGCAGGGTCATCGAGGCGTCCATGGCCGGCGGATTCTGCCTCTCGGAGTACGCGCCCTGCCTGCCGCTGATCTTCGACATCGGCAAGGAAGTCGACACCTTCTGGGACAACGAGTCCCTGCTGGAGAAGGTCCGCTATTATCTCGCTCACGAAGAGGAGCGCGAGGCGTTCGCGGCGCGCGCCCACAAGAAGGCCCTGGAGCTCTACGAGTACGAGCCCTACATGGACCGCATCCTAGGGGAGCTGCGCGAGGTCCTCTTATCTCCGAACCCGGCGTCGAAGCCGACCTGCATCGCAGGTCCGAGGTTCAAGGAGCGGCAGGTCAACGTGCTCTTCGTCCACCTGCTGTCCTTGCTGGGGCGCGCTCGGCTGCGCGAGGCGCTGCGGGACCTGCCGTACTTGTTCCAGCACGGGCTCTGGATGTTCGCGCTCGGTTCGGCCAAGGGCCTTGTCCGGGCGCTGTCCCTGCTGTTCGGCAGGCTGAAAAAATAAACCTGCTTCCGCTTATTTTTTGTCGATAGAGATGAAGGGAACGCCCGCGCCGACATAGCCGGGCAGGACGCCGTTCCACTTTTCGATGGCCTTGAGCTGGGCGTCGACCTTCCGGAGTTCGATGAGCGAGGGAGTGACCTGCTCGCGCTGCATGCGCAGCGCTTCGGCCTCTCCGCGGGACTTGGCGATCTGCTGCTCCGCGTCGCGCTTGGCTTTCTCCACGAGCTTCCCGGACATCTGGGCCTGCTGATCGGCCACCTGCTTGTCTTCCACGGCCTTAAGGAATTGCTCCGTGAAGTCCAGATCCACGACGGAGATGTCCGTGACGACGATCTCCTGCTGCATCAGCTTGTCTTTGGCGCTCTGGTTGATCTCCGCAACGAGGGCGTTCCTGTCCGCGATGATCCTTTCGGCGGAGAATTTCGCGGCGATGGACTTGAATATTTCCTGCACCGTGGGATCCACGACGGTCTCCACGTAGCGGGCGCCGAGGTTCCTGTAGACGCTGACCGCGGTGGCTTTCTGTATGCGGTGGTTGACCACCAAGTGCGACTTCATGGTCTGGAGGTCCTTGGAAAAAGCCTGGGTCCGTATATCGGCGCGCTGTATCTGGATGGAGAGCTTGGTGATGGACTCCAGGACCGGCAGCTTGAAATGCAGGCCTTCTTCATAGGAATCCACGATCTTCCCCATACGGGTCTTGATGGCCACCTCGCCCGGAGAGACGACGAAGAAAGAGCCTATGAGAACGATCATGGCTGCGACGGCCAGCGTGATCATGCGTATTCGTCCGAGGATATCTTTTTCCATGAGGATGCCCCTTGGGTACTTCGCTTTAATATTCCTGAGAAGAGCGTCGATGTCCAGATCGTCCGGGTTCATGCTCAGCGATTGTACATGTTATTGGCGAGCATCCCAGCAGCTCGTGTTGGGGATGCCCAGCTTGACCGGATCGAAACGCGGGGGCGCTAGGCCCTTCGGTCCATGTTGCTGGAAAGGCATTGTTATAGAGTCTGTTCTATGAACATCCTATTTATCCTTTCGTGCATGGTCATCTCCGTCTCCGCGCAGATGCACTCCGCGCAGACCGCTCCCGCGCCCGTCGTTGGGCAGACCGCGGTCATTGGGAACCTCCTTGCTCCCTTGCAGACCTCCGCAGTCATGGAGATCCCCGGACTAGGCTCCTCCGCGCTCCCTCTCTCGGCGTCGATGCCGGGCTCCGAGGCTCCGATCGCGCCCAAGACGCTCCGGCTGGTCGTGGCGCCCGTCGTCGAACCGAACAAGCGATTTCGGCTCCTGGACTCCAAGGCCGTCGAGAAGATCGTAGAAGAGTCCGCGGGCAAGGCCCGCATCTTGAGCGCTCGCGGCGCCGGCTCTCTCTTCGATACGGAAGCCTTCATCGAGGCCGATGCCGCGCAGGCCGCCGAACTCTCGGCGAAGTTCGAGGCCGCGGGCATGCAGGCCGTCCGGCTCGACGAGATGCTCTCGCGCATGAACGCCGCTCTTTCGGGCTCCGCTCCCATGACCGAGGAGGAGGTCCATGCCCTTGCCGCGCTCATGGACAACGGCGGGTTGCTCCAGCAGGCCGAGGCGTTCGGCCGCGTCCTTTCCGCGGCCAAGTCCTCCTCCGGACTCTCGGAAGAGGCGCGCAAGGACGCCGCCCTCGCGCTTTATTCCGGCGTCGGTCCGATCATCAACGCTTTCAATGCCGTGCGCGGAGACCAGAACACCCGCCTGCGTGAGGGTCTCGAGCCTGTTTCTTGGATCGACGCTCCGGCCGTCGTCAAGCAGGAGCACGCTATCGTGCGCGAACTCGCCGAGCCTCAGTTCATGGATCAGGTCCAGCCGATACGCGTCTTAGTCGCCGCCGCAGCCGAGGCCATCCTCGCTCTCAAGGCGCCGTATGCCGCGTCCTTTGTCAACGCCATGCTTGTGCACGCCGAATACGCCGCCGCGGAGATGATCGCGAAGTCTCCCGAGCGCACCGCGGAGTTCATCGAAGGCTGGCTCGCCCATCTTTCCGCCGGCGTGGCCGAGACCGCGTCTCTGGCGGGTTCGCCGGCAAGACCGCATGGCGTCAGCCACGGCGGAGGGAATCAGAACGTCTTGGCCCATCGTGAATCCGTGGCGTATTACGATCAGGAGACCCGGCGCCCTTTCCTGCCCCAGGATGAGCGCCATGTTGCCGCGATCCTGCTGGGAATGTCCGCCTCGGCCGCGCAGGAATGGACCGACCGTTTCGTTGCTCTGCTCATCTCAGCCGATGAGGCGATCCCGGGCATCGACCGTGCCGAGCGGACCAGGTATCTGAAGGAAGCGGAAGGCCAATTCGAGGCGGTGGCAGGTCCCCTGCCCGCCGATCCCGCGCAGGCGCAGAAGTATTCCGGCTGGAAGAGCGATTATATGGAAGAAGCCCTGGCCCGGTATGAGAAGTGGAACAAGATCGAGGGCATCGAGGCCTCCGACCGCTCGCTGCTCTTCATGTATTTCGAGCCGTATATGGACTTCGCGCCGGGCTTCGATGCAAACCTCTATATCTCCGGCGTCGCAGGCGCGCTGAAAGCGGCCCTGGAGCGCGTCAGCGGCGCGGCCACGCTCAAGGCCGTCGTGGACGCGGCGGTGGGCTTCGTCCATGATGCGCGCCTTTGGGCCTCTCCCGAAGTCTTGTCCGCCCAACAGCAAACGCTCGATGGTCTCGATGCCTCGGCCAAAGCCGTCGCCGTGCGCTTAGGGCTGTCCCTTCGCTAAGTCTGGTGCCAGGCGTCAATGGTCGGTCACTTAAGGCTGAATCCGTCATTCCGGCGGAAGCCGGAATCCAGGAGCACATCGAATCCTGGGCCCCGGCTTGCGCCGGGGTGACAAGGGAGACCACTTAAGTGACCGGCATTGACGTCTGCCGCCAATAATATGGCGATACTGCTGAGTTGTCAGAAGATAGCCAAGAGCTTCGGGAAACGGCCTCTTTTTGAGGGGCTGTCCTTCGGGCTTTTCGAGGGGGAGCGCACCGGGCTTATCGGGCCCAACGGCACCGGGAAGTCCACGCTGCTCAGGATATTGGCGGGGCTCGAGACGGTCGATGAAGGGGAGTTCACGCCGCGCCGCGGGATCCGCGTGGATTATCTGGCCCAGCAGGACCGCTTCGAGGACGTGGCTGAAAGCCTTACCGTGCGTGAGTCCATCGTGCAGGCCTTGCAGGACCTGGGCTTGGAGGACTGGGAGATCGACATTCGAGTCGATGAGGGCATCGAGGCCGCCGGTTTCCAGGATCCGGAGCAGCCCGTGGCCAAGCTCTCCGGCGGCTGGCGCAAGCGCCTGTCCATCCTCAGCCAAGTCCTGCGCAAGCCCGACCTGTTGCTGCTCGATGAGCCCACCAATCATCTGGACCTAGACGGCGTGCTCTGGCTGGAGCGCTTCCTCTCCGGCCTGGACTTCTCTTTTCTCGTGGTCACGCACGACCGCCGCTTCCTGGAACGCGTCACCAACCGCGTCATCGAGCTCGACAAGCGCTACCCGGAAGGCCATTTCAGCAGCAAGGGCAACTACAGCGATTTCCTGGAGAGCCGCGAGGATTTCTACAATGCCCAGGCCTCGCGCGAAGAGTCCCTGCGCAACATCGTGCGCGGCGAGATCGAATGGCTGCGCAAAGGGGCCAAGGCGCGCACCACCAAGCAGCAGGCCCGCATCGACCGAGCCGGCGAGCTCATAGGGGAGCTGGGCGAGCTTAAGTACCGCAACTCCCAGAACCGGGCCGCGGACATCGACTTCACCGGCTCCGAACGCCAGAGCAAGCGCCTCATCGAGACCTTCGGGGTCTCCAAGAGCCTGGGGGGGCGCAAGCTTTTCGGCCCGCTCGATCTGCATCTGGGGCCCGGAGACAAGCTGGGCTTGCTGGGCGAGAACGGCAGCGGAAAGAGCACTCTCCTCAAGCTCATCGCCGGGAGCCTGACGCCGGATGAAGGTTCGATCAAGCGCGCCGATGCGCTGAGGGTCGTCACCTTCGACCAGCACCGCGAACAGCTCGACTTGGACATGAGCCTCAAGAAGGCGCTTTGCAGCAACGGCGAGCACGTCCTTTATAAAGGAGCGCGCATCCATGTCCGCGGCTGGGCCGCTCGCTTCCTCTTCCAGCAAGAGCAGCTCGAGTTCCCGCTCAAGCAGCTCTCCGGCGGGGAGCAGTCCCGCCTGCTCATCGCCCAGCTCATGCTCAAGCCCGCGGATGTCCTGCTGCTCGATGAACCCACCAACGACCTCGACCTGCGTTCGCTCGAAGTCCTTGAGAACAGCATGGACGAGTTCCCCGGCGCCCTGGTCCTGGTCACGCATGACCGCTACCTGCTCGACCGCGTCTGCCGCAGCATCCTGGCCTTGGACGGCAAAGGGCATGCCCGCGCTTTCGCCGATCTCGCGCAATGGGAAGCATGGAGGGAGCGGCAAGAGGACGACGCTCCCCGGAGCAAGAGCGCAGCGCCGCCCAAGCCCAAGCCCGCGCTGAGCCCGCAGGAAGCCAAGGAATTATCCGGCATCGAGTCCGCCATCCATGCCGCCGAGAAGCAGGCCGTGCTGGCCGCCTCCGCCTTGGAAGATCCCGCGATCAGCCATGATTTCGTCGAACTGGCCAAGCGCCAAGAGAAGCTCGATGCCGCGACCCTGAAGGTCAAGACCCTGTTCGCCCGCTGGGAAGAACTCGAAGCCCGCAAGTCTTAGCTGCGCCAGGGCAACGCTCGTTAAATTCGATGAGTAGTTTTGCTAATCTGATATATCAAGGCCGCTTCCTGGAATATTGAGCATAGGGGCCGGCCTAAAACAGCAGTATGGAGTGACATATCATGTCCCGAAATCTGAATCTACGGGCTTTCTGCCTTATCCTTGCGATATCGCTTGCAACCTACAGCCAGGCGCATGCCGTGACCGGCTATCAGACCCTTTTGGGTGAGAAGGATTGCCGCGACATGAGGGAGGCCCTGCAGGATCCGAAGCCTAATTGGGAAAAGATCATGCGGATCTATTGGGGGACTCATGATATGTATGACCCCTCCTTGGCGAAGCTGATCGTCCACGCTGGCCCGTCCGGAGAAGTCCGCCAGGCGCTGATGCTCGATGGCTCGGACAAAAAAGAATACCTACAGGGGGAGAGATTCCTATGGATCACCTATCTCTCCGAGATCAAGAACTCGACTCCCGTGCTCCGCGCGGATATGACCGTGATGGATGAGTCCATCGGTCCGGCCGAGTCCGTGTTCAGGGCGGTCGGCAAGACGTTCGCCTCGCTGCAGAGCGGGAACGCTGCGGATGCCGCGAACGCGGCCAAGGATGCTCTGAGTAAAAAAGAGGGCTATGTGGACGTCAGCACGACGATCCGCGTGTTCCGGATGTCGGCTGATGAGTCCGCTACGGCGGAATGCCAGATCCATGCCGGAAGCGCTCGATTATCGCTCAAAGAGAACACGAGGAACCGGTTATCGATCAGGCCTCCCGAGGGCGAGCGCGATATCCCGGGCATGGATGGCCATGTTCGGCTGATCATGCGCGATATCAGCAACGGCGATCCCAGCCGGTTCGGAGCGAGCTTGGCGATTGGAAGCGCCTTCAATACCTTGGACGAGAGGAATCATGTCAAAGTCAATTTCTATGTTTTGGGGCATCTCTATCTCCGGCGTCCGACCGCCTTCGCCAAGAACAAGCTGGATTCATTCAGCGTCAGCCTGACCGCGGGCCCGGCGGTCAGCAACTTCCCGAACGATTTCGTCGGCGGGATCACGCTCGGGCATATCTGGGGCACTCCCGTGGGCGTGATGGGCGGCGCGCGATTCGGGCAGATGAACACCTCGGCGGCGGGAGAGGCGGCCCGCAAGATATGGCGCCTCGCTCCATTCGTCGGGTTCAATATGCCGCTCTAGCTATGGATACTTTCCTCCAAGCCGCCATCGACGAAGCGAAGAAAGGCCTCGCGGAGGGCGGCATCCCTATCGGCTCCGTGCTGGTCAAAGACGGCAAGATCATCGGCCGCGGCCATAACAAGCGCGTGCAGGACGGCGATCCCATCACTCACGCGGAGATCGACTGCCTGCGCAACGCGGGCCGCGTCGGCAGCTACAAAGGGACCACGCTCTACTCCACGCTGATGCCCTGCTATCTCTGCTCGGGCGCGGTGGTCCAGTTCAATATCAAGAAGGTCGTCTGCGGCGAGAGCCGGACCTTCCCCGGCGGGCCGGAGTTCATGCGCGCGCACGGCGTTGAAGTCGTCGACGCCGACGACCCGGAATGCGCCGCCCTCATGCGCGATTTCATCGCGAAGAACCCGAAGCTCTGGGACGAGGATATCGGCCGCTGAGAGGAGATGGCATGCGGGAAATAAATGAGGCGCGCTTGTCCGTCAGCGCCGTTTTTGGAGCGAAAGAGAGCTATGTTTTTTTATAAAAATTTATCCGCGGCGTTGATACTGCTGCTTGCCGCCGCATCCGCATCCGCGCGTCCTTTGCCGTTCATGGTCAGCCTGAGTTCCTCATCCGTGCCGGGCGCCCCCGTCCTTGCGTTGGATCAGGTCGCCGATGCCGCGCGCACGCGGTGGGCGGTCCTGAGCCGGGAGGAGAAGACCCTGGGAGCGCTTCAGGCCTTCTTCGAGGAGGCGTTTTTGCGGGAAGCCAGGCGCTGCATGGGCGAGGAGCAGTGGCAGTCAAGCGGGTGGCGCGTGGACCAGGCGCTGCGCAAATGGGTCGGGACGTACGCGCTGGAGGCCTCCGTTTCAAGCCAGGACCTTCAAGCTTTGCGGGAAGAGCTGCGTTCCGCCGCCTTCGTCCATCATCTAGCGCAGAAGCATGCGCCTATCGCGCAGGCGCGCGCGGATGCCGACTTCGAGAGTGATTCACAATGGTGCGGCTCTTTCGGGAAGGGCTGCTCCGGCGGAGAGCTTGCGAAGTTCATCACGGCGTCGTCGGCGCCTTCCGCCGATCTCGATGAACTGCTCATCTCGGAGGTCTCGAGTCTCATCGAGAGCGGCCGGCGCGATCCTCAGATGCACCTTTTGAACTACGAGATCCTCTGGGACCCGCCGGTGACGCGCGTACGCTACGGCGTGACTTTCTATGTGAAGGAATCCGAAGATGATGGACGCAGGACTCTCTCGTACTTGGGCTGCAGCCTCGCCTATCTCCACGAGGCGACCCCCGCGCCGTTCTTCGCGCAAGAGGACTCCACGAGCACGAAGGTCGCACGGTCCACGGAGACGGTGACGGTCAAGGAGGTCTTCACGTTCTTGAACATCGCCGCGTCCTATCCGATCGGGGTCGCGGTCGGCTTGAAAAACGCGTCCTTTGAATTGGCCAAGATGCCCTTCAGCTTCATCGCCGGCTTCTTGGGACGCGGCCGGCCCTATGAGTACCCCTACCGCAATCTGAAGTCCGCCTATGCCGCGCTCAAGACAGAGGTGCTGCACCCGCAAAAGCTGGGTCTCCTGTCGGGGATCTTTCGGCTCATGGGCGAACTGCCGATCGTGGGTCCCGTGTTTCAGCATAACGACAACCCCAACCGCCTGGACCTGGACGCGCCCAAGCGCATCTTCCTCACGCGGGGGATCTACGGCGGCAATGCCTTGGAGCAGGATACGGCGCTTTGGGAGGCGGCGACTCGGCATTTCTATCCGGAGGCGTATATCCAGGCGGTCCCCTATGAATTCGGCACGGTGACCGACGTGATCTGGTCCATGTTCAATCTTTCGCACGGCCAAGCCTACGTGATGGCCGACCGCATCATGGAGGCCTCCGAGCGCGGCGACCGGCTCTACCTTGTCGGACACAGCGCGGGGGTACAGCGCATCACCTACGCCTCGCGCCTGCTCGGCCAGCGAGGCTATGACGTGCGGCAGATGATGGGGATCGCGGGCCCCAGCCTTGGCCAGGCGAACGTGAACACCCTTTATCCCACGCCCTTCAAGCTTCTGCTCAACCCCGGCGGGGATATCGTCTCCGCCATCGGCCTGGGCGCCAAGGGGACCGCCGCCCTCGTCGAATTAGGGACCCTGCAGCCGCTGCGGCTAATCGGGGGGATCGCCCTGCGATGGGACCGCCAGCGACAGGAACGGCTGTATCGATTCATGAATCGCATGGGGCCGTCTAATGCCCAGGAGGAGGTCGTCTTGGGAGGAGTTCCCGCCAAGCACGAGACGCCCCTGCGGCTTTCCTTGACCAACAGCGTCGTCTACGACCGCTTCATCCGGCAGGAGTACGCGAATATCTTTCGGGACGACTTGGAATATCTGAAATGACTCGAATGATTCCGCACGGATCGCTTTTGAGCGGCCCCCGACGTAATGCATGGAGATGCAATGCGTGAGATCGATCCGATGGGCTTGTCCCTAAGAGCCGTCGATCTGTGGATGAACCAGTGGCTGCTGCTGACCGCCGGCACTTTGGACGACTGCAATATGATGACGGTCGCCTGGGGCAGTATCGGCTGCATGTGGTCGAAGCCCTTCGTCCAGATCGTGGTGCGCCCGCAGCGGCACACGCGCAAGTATCTCGAACAGTCCGATTCCTTCACGCTCTGCGCCTTCCCCGAGAAGCACCGCAAGGACCTCGAGACGCTGGGCACGCTCTCCGGCAAGGATGGAGACAAACTTTCTAAAACAAGCCTAACCCTGAAGGCCTCCAAGAAGGTCGCCGCCCCATCCTACAACGAGGCAAGCTTCATCCTGGAATGCCGCAAGATGTACCGGCAGGACATGGACCCCGCCGGCTTCATCGACAAGTCCATCCAAGCCAACTACGCGGCCAAGGATTACCACCGGATTTACTTCGGCGAGATCTTGTCAGCCTGCTGCGAGTAAACCCTGCAAAACAAAAACGACAGCCTGACTAGGGCTGTCGTCGGGGTCCTGCTCGATAAATCTGGAGCGGGCGAGCGGAATCGAACCGCCATCTCTACCTTGGCAAGGTAGCATTCTACCACTGAACCACGCCCGCGACGGGAAGTATCTTATCAAAAAAGCGCACGCCTGAAAACAGGGAATCGGCGCGCAGATCGAGCTTGCGCGCCGATTCCCTGATAGCTGGCGGAAGGGGGGGGATTCGAACCCCCGAGGCGGGGTTGCCGCCTAACGCTTTTCGAGAGCGTCCGTTTCAACCGCTCACGCACCCTTCCGTCTCCTATTGTACTAAATCAGCGGAAATCGTCCTGGGTCGGCTCATCGGTCTGAGTTCAATATGCCGGCGCAACACTTTGCAGGCAGGAGAAGGCTTGGAGATCATCCCAAAAACACAACTCGGAAATTATTCCGACTCGGGAAGAGGGCGAGGATGATCTCTAATAAGTGTCGTCGACGGAGGATTCGGCGTCGGGGAGGGGCTGGGCCGACGGCTGGGGCTCAGCGGGAGAGACCGCGGTCTCCGGGTCCTCGGCGGGCAGGGCCGTGAAGGGCGGCGGCAAGTCTTGGGACGCTTCCTGCTGAGCGGGTTCCTGGTGCGCCTGCGGGTGGCGGCCGTGTTCCTGCTTGGAGGAGGACTTCTGCCAGGCCGTGAACTGGTCGCGCAGCTTGAGGTTCTCGGTGCTGACGGAAGAAAAATATTTCTCGATGATCGCGGCGCCTTCGATGACCACGGTCCCATCCTCTTTGATCCGGGATTCCATTCCCAGCGAGGAGAGGATCTTCTGCACCGAGCGGCGCAGAGGTTCGGAGAGGCCCAGGAGATTCAAGGCCGGCGTGCGGTGGAAATGCGCGCAGGCGTCCGTGGTCCCGCGCAGAAAAGCGGCCTTCCAGTCGGGATTCGACCAAGTCCAGCGGGGAGCCGCGGGAGCAGGCTGGCCGATCTTGAGTTCCACGCGCTGCTCGAAATCCTTGAAGCTCTCGTTGGGAAGGAAGGCTTCCTGGGCGCGGTGATCCTCGCTCATGGAGAGGGCGGGTTCCACGGCGAAAAGGGTCTTGGTGGTCCGAGCCCAGGTCGAGGCGAAATTCTGACCGATGATGCGGTCGGCCTTGAGCTTGAGCCCGGTTTCTTCGCGGTGTCCGGCGGCCAGGAGCGCGCCGGTCCAGTAGGCCAAGCGGTCCGAGTATTTCGTGCGGCCGGAGGGGACCTTGGAATGAGCCGCCGGGGCGCGCTTGGCCTGGCTGGGCTGAGGCGCTTTCTTGCGGGGCTCCTTCTTGGGCTGCGGCGGGTGCTGCTGCTTTTGCTGCGCAGGCTTCTTGCGTGGAGGCCTTTCCGGGCGAGCCTTCTTCTCGGGCCGGGGCTCGCTTTTTCTCTGGGCGGGCCTCGGCGCGGGAGGGGGAGGCGCTTCCGGCTGGTAGTGCGGCGCTCTCGGGAGCGTGTTGGCGATGGCCTGATATTCGCGCCTCAGTTCCGTGACCTGCGGGGCTTCGACGCCGAACTCCTGGGCCATGCGCTGCAGAGAGTGAAAGGGAACGAGGCATTTGCCGCTCATCCAGTCCGCGACGACCGAAGGCGTGGTGCCGCAGAGCTGGGCGATGCGCTCGGTCTTGCCGGCCTTCTTGCGGATCTTCGCGAAGAAGTCCCGCCGATCCTCATCGCTGAGGACTGCGCAGGTGACGGGAATGAGCTCTTCGCGATTGTGCAGTATTCCCATAGATCAGGGATTATAGCGTTTTTTCATCATCCGGCCAGCGGACGTCGGGTTTTTCGCCGAAGAATAGGTTCTCTGAAAGATGCTTCTCCATGTTCTTCATGAAGGCGTGCTCCTCGGAGATGAAGAGCTTCCGAGCGTTCTCCACGATGCATTCCCAGGAGCGCGCGAGGGTCTCCTTGATCACCGAGATGGGAAACATCCGCGGGCCCACGGCCTTGAGGAACCATCGGACGCTGCGGTAGTAGGGAAAATGCTTCCAGCGCAGGTAGTCGAGTTGTCGGGAGGATAGGTGGCGCGTGCGGACGTTGGCGAAGTGGCCGGAGTAGCGCCGCAGGTCGCGATGGACCACTAGCCCTTCGCTCTCGAGTTGGGTGGTCATCTCGGTACGGGGATACGGGGTGAGGATCTGCACCAAGTAGCTGTCGAGGGCGTGCTCCTCCATGAAGCGGAACTGTTCCAGGAGGTCTTCCTCCCGATCGTCGGGGCTGCCGAGGATGAAGCCTCCCATGATCATCATGCGGTTCTTTCGGAGCTCCCCAAGCACCTCTCGGGTCTTGTGCGAGATGTCGCCCTTGCGGTAGGCCAGGAGATTGCGGCTCGTGACGTTCTCTATTCCCAGGAAGACGAGATTGAACCCGGCTTGAGCCATGCGCTCGACGGCGGAGAGGTCTCTCGCCAGGCCGGCCACGGAGGCCTGGGTGGAGAAAAAGAGCTTCTTCTTGAGTCCGCTTTGGCTCAGGGTCCGGCAAAGCTCTTCGAGGTGTTCCGGGACCAGGGTGAGATTGTCGTCGGCGAAAAAGATCTCCTTGGCGCCGAGGTTCGCGGATTCCTCAAGGTCTTCGATGATGCGCTCCATGGGATAGGCGCGGAAGCTCCGGCCGTACATGCGCGTGATGCTGCAGAAATTGCACGGCATGGTGCAGCCGCGCGAGGTCTCGGCCATGTCGAAGCCCATGCCGTGTATCTTGTAGCCGGTCCAGAGCCGGCTGCGGCGGTCGGGCTTGGGCAGGAGCGAGAGCTCGCAGAGCGGCCGGTCCGGATTACGGACGTGCGCCGCGCCATTCTTCCAGGTCAAGCCTTCGATGCGGTCGATCCCTCGGCGTCCATTCTCCAGAGAGACGACCAATTCCCGCAGCGTGTGCTCAGATTCTCCGCGGCAGAGGAAGTCGAAGAGTCCTGCGTCCAGGCGCAGGACTTCTTCCTCGGCCATGGTCGCATGGTAGCCGCCCAGCGCGATGGGGAGCTCGGGATTCCAGCCTCGGATGAGGCGGGCGATCTTCACGGCGGTGGGGTATTGGAAGGTCATGCAGGAGAGGCCGACTAAGTCCGGACGGACCGTTTCCAAGGCTTCCTGGACCGCTGCGGCCACGTTCTCGCGCTTGAGGATGAGGTCGGCTACGCGCACCTGCGCGTGTTCGCGCAGGCTTCCTGCCAGAGAGACTAGGCCCAAGTTCGGCGGACGGCAGAAGCGCGGATAAAGAGGATGCGTGCCGTCCGGCATGGAGAAGAGGAGGACTTTCACTCCTTCCAGTATAACATGAGCGCGCGCGGGAGCTCCCACTTGCGCTACAATGAGGACATGCGGTCCATGTCCTCGCTGCACAGGCGTCTGCTTTTCCGGGTCTTGGCGCCTGCCGGGATTCTGGGTCTTGTGAGGATATTCCGCCTCCCTTCTCCTCTAGTGGATGCAGCCGGCCGCGCGCCGGTCCTGGACCTGCGTCTGGAGTTCCCGCCCGGACATCTTCTCTTCACGCCGTTCTCGGTGCTCGCGGATACGCTCTCTTGCGGAGGGCTTCGCACGAGCATCGCATTCCTGGCTTGGCTGCTCTTCGGCTACTGGCCTCTGCGGCTGCTTCTGCGGAGCAAAGCGGAAGAGAATCCTTCCGGCAGGAGCGGGCTTAAGGAAGCGCGCCTGTATTCCTTCTATATCGCCGGGCTCTGCGCTTTCTTGGTCTGGGCGTTCCTCTTGCCCAGGCCCATGGCGCGGCTTTGCTCCGCCTCCGCCGACGATCTGATCTTCGATATTCATTCGCACACGAGCCGTTCCTGGGACGGGCGCCGTTCTTTCACTCCGGCGGCCAACATCGCCTGGCACGAACAGGCAGGATTCTCCGCGGGATTCGTCACGGACCATAACCGGTGGGACGGCTCCGAGCAAGCCCAGGCTCTCTCGAGCGCGGCCGGCGGCTACCGCTCTCTCTTCGGCGGGGAATTGAGCCTGCATGGGGCGCATGTGGTGGTGCTGGGGCCGCGGGGTCCCTTCGATATCCGTCCCTACGAGCAGGGGGAGGCCGGTCTTTTCCGCCTGCTAAAGGAATGCGGACCGGTGCACGGCGCTCTCTGCGTCCTAAGCCTTCCTGAGTATCGGCGCAACTGGTGGCCTCGGCGCGAGGAATTGGCGCGCGCGGGCGCTCCGGGCTTCGAGATCGTCAATGCCACGCCCAAGGGAATGGACTTCTCGGTGAACGATCAGCGGGAGATCGCGGAGCTCTGCCGCAGGCAAGGGCTTCCCATGCTTGGGGCCACGGACAACCACGGCTGGACGCGCGCGGCTGCCGTGTGGAACGTGATGCCTTTGCCCGGGCATACGCGCATGGAACCCAAGGAGTTGGAAAAAGCCGTGCTGGAGCGCTTAAGAGTCCCCGGAGCCTCCGGTACGCGCGTGATCGAGCGCTTCTTGCCGGAGTCGGAGGGTCGGCTCAGCCTGTTCTTCTACGCGCCGCGGGCGTTGTGGACCCAGCTGCGTTCTCTCACCGCGCTCCAGGCAGTGATTCTTCTGCTTTGGATATGGGGCGCTGCTTTCTGCGGGCTTATTCTCCCGAGCTTTTTTTCGAAGAGCCCTTGAGCCATCGCGAGGCTTTCTGGCGGCATTGCGCCGAGAGCTTCGCGGAATTCTTTTTCAGGCATTTCCTGGCATGCCGGCTGCCGAATTCTTTTCCGCTGCAGTAGAGAGCGGCTTCTTTCTGGCATGTCCGGGCGGCAGTGTCGAATTGGGAATGAGCGGATTCGCAGGAGAGGCGGCACGCCTCGGAGGATTGATCGCGATTCCCCCAAAGACATTTCAGGGCCGCCAAGGTATTGTTTTTGGTCGATGCGCAGACGCCGGCGAGCTCTTGACGGCAGGTCGTCTGGAGCTCGGAGTAGCCGTTGGAGATCAGCTGCATCCGCGAGGAGCAGGCATCCGAGAAAGGGACCTTTTTTCCGCTGAGGCAGAAAAGGGTATGGAAGGAATCCAAGCGCTGGACAGGGCAGAAGGCATCGATGTCTTTTGAGCAGGCAGCGTAGATCTCCGCGGGTATTTTCTGCGCCGATAGAGGCGCGGCTGCTCCCAAGAAGCAGGCCAGCATGCAGGAGCCCAAGATGCTCGTTCGTTTCGATCCCATTTTCCCTCCGCGCGATCCGACGGTTGAAGCGATGATATAAGTTTTTAAAGCGGAAACAGATGGGTTCTCATGATCTCCTGCCTCTTATACGGGGATGTCGAGGCCGATCATTTCGATAAGAGTCCTGGCTGCGGCTTGTGCGCCATTGACTTGCGGCCATGATCTTTCCGGTGCGGCGGGGGATATTCGTTCCAGCCGCTCGAGGAAAACGTTCGGCGAGGCTGAGAGTTCCGATACCCTCAGTCCCAATCCGCGCCGTTCAACCTCGACGGCGTTGATCACTTGTTCTGCGTGTCCCTCGATGGGAAGGATGATCATTTTTTTTTGGCGCGCTATGCACTCGGAAATGGAGCTTAGACCTCCCTGAATGATTACGGCGGAGGCCCGGTCGATAAGCGGACGGCCCTCGATATCGAGGGCCGTGGACGGCTCCGGAAAAGATCCGATGACGGGCAAATCGTAGCGCTTGGCGTAATCCAGCAGCGCGGCCGATCCGATCCCGGAGCCGCCGGTCAGCACATAGAGACCGTTCTGAGGGCCGGCGGAACGTCCGGCGGCTGTGAATTCCTCGCGAACTATAAGGGGCAGAGCCGTGACGCTGCCTTCCTGAGCAGCGGCCGGCTCGAAGCACGGGACGAGGACGGACCGGCTTATCAGCCGCTGGAATTGGAAGTCTAATCTTTCGATGAGCATGTTCCAGGGAGGGATCGGGGCCAGATGCCGGTTCGTTGCGTATCGACGCAGTACGTCCCGTGCCTGGCCTAAGGCCGCGATGGGGATTCCGGCGAGCAGGAGCGGGAGGCAATGGTAGTCGGAATCGATCAGCGCCAGGTCTACGGCGCTGGATTCTATCAGCGCGCGCAGCCGCAGGCTGTTGCGCAGGTAGACCGCCGCGCTGCGGGGCCGGATGAAGCCGGACCAGCGGATGCGCGGGCACTGAGATGGATGTTCGGAGAATACATAGTCGTCGAGTCTCACGACTTCGGCCTGGACCGAGGAGGCATTCTCGCTCCAATAAGCCGCTGTTTTCCCCCCGGTGCAGATCACGAGGCGGAGCTTCTCTCGCGGCGCGCGGAAGCGATGTCGTAGGGACTGAGCGATGCCCATAAGGCGTGTCGAGTTGCCCATCCCCAGACTTCCGCACATCATCAATAAGGTCTTCATCTTGCTTGCGCGGTCATCGAGGGTCTTTTCGAAGAGCGAAGACGGAACTGATGACCGTAGCCTTGACCAGCTTCACGGCCTCTAATCCGCTGCGCCGAGCCATTTGAAAATAGTGCGACGGCTCACGGATGAACGTCGGGCAGCCCCAGAGACGGTGGATCGCCTGATAGACCTTTCCGGGCATGCCCGCTGCCGGCACCAGGCAGACGATGAGGCCGTCCTTCCGGAGCAGCCCGGCCATATTATTCAAGGCCATATCCGGGCGGCGGGTGAACTCAAGCACTCCCGCGATCAATATCCTGTCGTAGCGGCGATCGGTTTTGAGTGTCTCGATGGAATCAAGCCGGCCCTTGAATCCATTCGCCCGGTATTGGGCCATCATCGCGCGAGAGGAATCGATGCCGCTGACGCTCATGTCGGCGGCCTCGCGCATGCGGAGCGAATAATAGCCGGGTCCGCACCCGGCGTCCAGCACCGAGAGACCGGGCGCCAGGTCCAGGGATTCACGGATCGCCGACCATTCCGCTGCCCGCAGGCGGCCCCACAGGCCTCTCCTGGAGGCTTCCAGATAGCTGCCGGCCTTGCGCTCGAAATAAGGGGCCCGCACGGCGGTCATGGTCTTGAGGCCGTCACCAGACGGCCGGGATCAAGGCGGGAGACGCGCATGATCCGGTCGATGCGGTAGCCGGCGGACTTCGCCGCAGCCGCGATTTTTGATTCAAGGAAATCCCTCGCGCGATAAGTTTTATCCGCGCAGCGCCTGTACCGGCGGTAGAGCAGGCCCGCGGCGCCGCTTTCGGCTTCCGTGAATGAAAAGCAAAGGGTTTCTCCTTTTAACTTGCGGAACAGCAGGAGCATCTCGCGCTCATCGAGCCAGTCCAGCAGGCCGAGGAAGACGATGAGCGGCGCTTCCCACCCGGGTCCGTCTAGTACATCCCTCTGCTCGAACCGGATGCGGTCGGCGCGATCGGAGAATCGTCTGCGGGCCGCCGATACCGCAGCCTTTGAAAAATCCACTCCGTTATAGCGGCGAGCAGGGTCGTCGAGGATCGCTTGCGCCAGGAGTCCGCTCCCGCAACCGAGATCCAGGATGCGGGAGCGGCGTTTGAAATCGTCCCGCAGCAAGCGGCGGGCCGCGCTCATCCTCCTTTGCACCGTCCAGGAGAAGGGATTGAACTGAGAGAGCAATGAGTAGCGGGACTTTTCCCAGGCCATGATCCTGGCGTCCCAGAATGCGGACTTCCCGCAGGACGAAGGCGCGGGCTGCCGCTCATCCGCGCGCGGCTCACTCATGGCGGTCCCTGTCGATGTCCGCATAAGGCAGGGCTGATTCGCCTCCGCCCAACGAGAGTTCAAGGAGTTTGTCGAACTGGAGGACCCGTTCCGCCTGATACGGATCGAAGTATTTCATCTGCGGGAGATCGTTGCGGAGGGCTGGATGCACGATGACGGGAAGACCGTCCGAGGCGAGTATTTTTTTCTTCAGGGATTCGAGGGTGCGGAGGTCCCTTTGGCGCAGGCATAAAGTCGGCAGAAGCTCGAACTCATGGGCGCGGGGAGGAGCCTTTGCGGAAAGAAGCCAGTGCTTGAAGAGAAGCCCTGCCAGCCGGCTGGGGAAGTGGCTCTTGTCGATGGGGATACGGATACATCGGATACCTTCTTCTCCGAGCGCGGCGCTCAGGGAGGAGAACACTTTCGGGATAAGGTGCACATGGTGGTGGCCCTCTATCCCGGTCAGCGGGACGCCCAGGGACTTGAGGCGGCGGATCTGGCGGCGGCCCTCAAGCTCGATTTCTTCGGCCCGGAGTCGTCCGCGAACGGTGTTTTGCAGCAGCGTCGGCAGGCTTTGGAAGAGGCTGTCCGGCCGGCACAGGGAGGGGACTTCCTCCGGTCGGCTCAGCGGAGCGCCGTGCGTGAGATTGAGGTGGACGCTGAACCGCAGATGATCGAAGCGCAGGAGGCGATCCAGGCCGCAGCGCACATGATCGAGATTGGCGAAGAGCGACACCTTGCGCACGATCCCCGCTTCGCAAAGCCTGAGGATGCCCTCATTGACGCCCGGAGACATTCCCCAATCATCGGCTGCGCAATTCGGCGATCTCGAGACGGCACGCTTAAAAGGAGGCATCGTCGTTTCCTTTGGCGGACTGCTCTTGTCCCGGCAATCCCTCGATTCTCCGGGTCATGTGATAAGCGGCTGCGGACTCATAGCCCACGGATATCTTTTGAAGGCGTCCCCGGCATTCGACATTGAAGATCCGCTCATAAGGCGCGAGCAGGGAGTGGTTCATGCTTCTGGCTTTATCCCTCTGCATGCCCAAGGATTCGGCCAGGAGGACGCGCCGACGCGACCCAGCGCACTCGACGGTCAAATAAGGGCGCTTGAGGAGTTCGTTCCACTGCAGGTTCACGCCCTCGCAGGCCTGGGAGAGCGGCTCTCCTGAGAAGACGACGCGCGCCGACATGCGCGCGTCTTTCCGGCGCCGCAGTTGGACGTCGGCCAGGATCTCGCACCATTTCGCGTGGTCGGGGCAATCGTTGAAGGTGAATCGGAACGTCTTTGCGTGCGGCTCGGGCAAGAGCGCGGGTTCCGGGCCGGTCAGCGAATATGCGTCCGAGCTGTTGTGGAAATAAGGAGGGAACTGCTGCGTGTCCGCGATCTTGTAGGGAGTCAGGAAGAGTCCGCCGCAATTGGTCATGATCCCCAGGACGATCCCGCCGGAGGCGATCCCCTCCTTCAAGATCGGCGGCAGGTCCTGGCGCAGGAGCCAGCGCTTGTTGTCGTCGTTGCGGCGATCGCGCTCCCTTCTTGGGAAGATCGCCGCGAAATAACCGTCGACCCGGTCCAGGCCGGAACCGGCGGATGCCTGGGATCGTCCCGCATCTTGAGCCGCGCGGTAGAGATAGGAGACCGTCGTCATCTCTCGGACGTTGATGTAGAAGATCCTTCGCCGGGCTTCGGCGTAATCCCAACCGGTCTGCGAGAGGATGACGCGGGACATCTCTTCCAGATCCCTGCTCTTCGGAAAATCGCCGTCGGAGTAGTGCTTGATGCCGGTTCGGATTATGAAGGAGAGGATGAGCGGCAGGGCGAGCGCTATACAGAACAAGGCCCTGTCGGTTTTGGCGCCGGTTTTTAACAGGACTAAAAGGGCCAGGGCGAGCCCTGCCGCTGCCGGGAACAGGAGAGAATGCCAATCGAGAGTCGTGTGCGCGGAAGGCCACAGGCATATGCGCCAAGCCAGGGTGAGCGCGAAGAGTCCTGCGATGAGCGCGGGATAGAAGATGTCGGGCCGAATGCGGTCCTTGCGGCGGGCGAGGAGCGCGCAGGTCAGGAAGTCCAGGCTCAGCCTGGAGATGATGGAGTAGCGGGTAGGCGAGAGGGCCAGAGACATAACGTAAGTGAGCGCCGTCAGGGCAGTCGAGACGGAGAGTACTTTTACGCAATTGCCGGCGAACCGGAGACTGTCCGGGACATCCGGGGATGCCTCGGCGTGTACCTTATCGGGCAGCGGCGGATTTTTACCGCAGGCTGTCAGGGAAAGGAATATCAGCGGGATGACGGCTTCAAACGGCAGCAGAGTCAGGGATCGTTGGGCCAGGGCTTGCGCCGGGTAGTCGGCCCTGGCTTTGACGGCGTAATTCCAGATCCCTTTCAATTTAACGGCATCAGCGCCCGTGAAGGGAAGGGCCGACTGGCCGATGGGCATTGAAAGGCGCACGCTCGCGAGCCAGATCCCGTAGGGCAGCAGCGTGAGCAGAAAGGCCGAGAGTCCGGCGGCGAATGTCTTCCAGGCCAAAGGCTTCAGCCCGAAGCGCGCGGAATATAGCTGGAGGATCAGGCCGGAGAGCAGAATCAGGCTGAATGACATGTGGAATTGAAGGCCCAGCCCGCATAAAAGGCCGAACAACGCCCATGCCAAATCCCTGCGCCTTGAGCGATCATCGAAGGCTGCGCAAAGAGATATCAAGGCTGCCAGGGTAAAGAACGGCAGGAAACTCGCGTTGTAGGCGAAGAACAAGGATTTGTAGTTGAAGAAGGCCGCGCAAAAGAGTGCGTAATAAGCGGGGAGAGCCCCGAGCCTGATGCGGATGAAGAGCCAAAGCAAGGAGAACCCCGCGGCCATCAATGCGAACTGAAGCTGCCATGCCGCTTTCCACCCGAACCCGAGCTTCAGCGGGGCCGCCAGCAGGAAATAGTAGAAGCTGCCGGGAAGATGGCCGCCGCCGCTCGCTTCGGGGCCGAATAAGATGATGCGGCCTGCCGCGAGCAGCTGCGCGCGATCCAAGTCCCGCGCGGCGAAGATCGTGAATTTGGCGGCATCCAGGCAGGATTGCAGCGGGATGAAGAGGATGAGGAAGATGAGGAGAAGCTCCAGCGCGAGAGCCGGTGCGTCCAGCTTATTGCCGCGGGCTGGATTGATTTCAGGACTCATTGAGAAACTTCCCTTGTTGTTTCTTTTTGAGAGCTTGCGTCCGAGACCTTTTTCCCTCGCCTCCCGAACACCGCGGTCAGGTTGAAGAATTGCCATCCCCCCAGCAAGAGCTGATTAAGGTTGATCCGGCGCAGGACGCGGAGTATTCTGCGCGGCCTGAGATAGAAGCGGAGCATCGCGTCCCGCCGGAACCGGGCCATATCGAAGCCGTAGGCCAGTTCATACCAGGACTGTTCGGCATAGTAGTCGTCCAGGCCCGTCTGCGTCGTCGCCTGCGGGGACTCGATCTTTGCCAGATCGTGCAAAGGCGTCCCGGGCTGCGGGATGACGAAAAAGAAATGCGCTATCGTCAACCTGGACTCCAGGGCGAAACGGAGGGTGCGTTCAAGCTCCTCGCGCGTCTCGGTGGGGAAGCCCAGCATGAAAAAGGCCTTGACCGAGATGCCGGCATCTGCCGCCGCATCGATTATCCGGCGAACCTTCCCGATATTCAGATTCTTACGGATGAGCTTTTGGAGCCTGTCGCTGACGGTTTCGACGGCGATGGTCATGTCATAGACGCCCATCTCCCGGAGCAGAGGCAGGTCCGCCGGGTCCATGATGTCCCCTCTGATCCCGTTCGGAAAGGTGAAGAACAGCGCGCGCCGATTATACCGTTCGATGACTTTTTTGGCGATCGTGCGCATCCGCGGCTTGTCCAGGTTGTATATGTCGTCGATGATCTGGAATTCCTTCACATCGCAGCGATCCTTCAACAGCTCGATTTCCTCAAGGACATTGTCCGGACTCCGCCGGCGGAAGCCCTTGCCGAAGATATCGTGGCAGTAGCTGCACCGGTAGGGACACCCGCGAGAGGTGAGCAGCGGCGCGTAGCGCCGCGCGCGCAGAGAACCGTTCATGTTGTGCCGCCGGGCGTAGACGTCGAATGGGACCAGATCCCAGGCGGGCATAGGCAGCGCATCGAGATCCTGTATGGGCTCTCCTTCGTCGTTGGAAATGAAAGGGCCGCCGGGCTCTGCGCGCCAGGAGAGCCCGGCTACGGAGCTCAGATCACCGCGGCCGAAGAAGCGCTCTTCCACTGCCTGCGGGAAAGTCCGCTCCGCTTCTCCGTTGAATATCCAGTCCATGCCGCCCGCCGACATGGCTTGGTCGGGGGCGCTTCGGGCATAGGGGCCGCCCAGCGCGATCACCGTGTTCGGCGACAGGGCGCGGATCGCGCTCGAGAGCGCGTGCGAAGCTTGGGCTTCGCAATTGAGCGCGCTGATGCCGATCAGGTCGTACTTCGCGGAGAGTTCCGGCGCCAGGCTGTTGAGAGACTCTTTGTGGAGGCGCAGGTCTCTATAGGAGACGTCGACCTGCGTCCCGAAACGGCGCCGAAGGGAGGAGATCAGGTAAAGGATGCCCAGCGGCGGCTGGCATATAGGCGTGGGGCTGGGCCGGCAGGGCTTGATGAGAAGGATGCGGAGTCGGCGGGGGGGATTCATTCTCCTCTCCCGATCTCGACGCACGGTTTCCCCTCGATGCGGACGGATCGCAGGACTTTTTTTGAGACGTCGGACAAAGGCAGGGAAAATGCGCGCAGGACGATCCGCTTCAATAATCTGGACGACTCCGTCAGGAGAAGGCGGCGGCCGCGCACGCGGAATTCGCCGGTCGGATCGCGCTTGATGATCTGGGAAAGATTGGACATCAGGAATGCGTTGAGAAAGCCCGGAAAGAAGCGGATGAGATCGCGCCGCAGGAAAAAAGAGACGACGTTCTTGGGAAGGACCGGCATCAGCACGAGGAAGCTCAGATAGCGGTGAGGCAGGGCGTCCTGTTCCAGGTTCGGAACCCAAAAACCCGCCGCGGGGGTGTCCGGGTCGGCCGCGCCGCGGGAGCGCGCCTCATTTTCAAGCTCCTGGATCTGTCCGGGCGTCAGCAAGCGGCGTTCCTTGGCGACGGCAAGTATCTCGGTCGCCGGATAATAGCGCAGCCAGAAGGCGAAGACATTCCAGGGCCGCCCCCGGCTCAAGAGGCGGACGGTCGCGTCAAGGTCCGCTTTCGTTTCTCCGGGCAAGCCGAGGATAACGTCGACTTTGACGCGGATGCCGGCTTCATGCAAGGCCCGCATGGCCTCCACGATCTGCGCATCCGAGGTATTCCTGTGCAGGACATCCCTGCGCAAACGCTCGGAGCCCGACTGTATCCCCATTTCCACGGTGTCGCAGCCGCTTTCAGCCATCAAGGAGGCGATCTCCTTGTCGATGGTGTTCGGATAGACCCACGCGGAATAGGGGACCTGCGCCTCTTTTTTGTAAAGCGCGCAGAACTCTCGGGTCCATCGCTTGTCGTAGCTGAAATCCTCGTCGTTGAAGCGGACATGCGCGATGCCGTATCGCTGCTTGGCCCAAAGGATCTCTTTTACGACGTATTCAGGGCTGTGCCGGCGAGTCCACTTCTGCGGTTTTGGGATCTCGTTTTTGTACAGCTGCATGGAGGTGTTGTTGTCGCAAAAGGTGCAGCGATAGGGGCAGCCGCGCCCGGTCATGGTCGTATAGCCGAAATCGAGATAGGGCATGACGCCGTAATAGAGGTCCTTGTCCGGGAAAGGCAGGCTGTCTAAGTCCTCTATCAGCGGCCGCATGGCGTTGATCCGTATCTTTCCGTTTTCCTTGAAGCCCAAGCCCAGGACATCCTGGGGCCGGCGCATCCCTTCCAGCGTCTCCAGCAGCTCCAAGAGCGTCAGTTCTCCTTCACCGCGCACCGCATAATCCACGCAATCCTGCCGCAAAACCTCTTCGGCATGAAAGGTCGGATGGACGTTGCCGAAGACGATCGGCGCATCCGTGCGTTTCTTGATCCTTCGCGCCCATTTGAGCGCCCATTTGTAGTCATCGGTCACGACCGGCATCGCGATCAGATCGGGCCGATGCGACGCGATTTGATCGAGGATGGACTCGGTATCTTCAAAAAAAGAGGAGAGCGCGGGATAGTGGACATAGGCGTTGTCGAAGAGATTCGGGTCATTGACCAGGGCGGTCCTGTGCCCGGCCCGCTTCAAGAAAGCGGAAAGGCATTGGATGCCGCCCATCTCTTGCTGAGGATTCAGGAATACGACTTTCATTCGCTTGTAGAGAGCATCACGCCGGTTATCGCCAGCTGCGCCGCATCCATAAATCCTGAAATAGCTCGACGGCATCGTGGGACGGCGCGCATAAAAACTATGATACCATGCAAAGATGCTCTATCGGAGATTTTTGATCCTCCTCTTCGCGGCCGCCATCCTGGACCGCTTCGGGGTCGAACTTTTCACGCTCACTCCGAGGCTCCAAGGGCGCTCCTTGCTCGAAGACGGCGGAGGTCGCTGATAGAGCATGGGCATGGAGAGCAAGGAAGCCGAGAATTTCGTCGACATCCTGCGCCGCCGGGCGCGGGAGCAGCCGCGCCGCTGGGCTTTCTCTTTCTTGGAGGATGGGGAAGTGGAGTCCGTTCGTCTTGATTACGCGCAATTGGACCTTCAAGCCCGGGCGATCGCCGCGGACCTGCAGAGGAGAGGACTCCAAGGCGAGAGGATATTACTGCTCCATTCCCGGCCGGCGGATTTCGTACCCGCGTTCTTCGGCTGTCTTTACGCCGGAGCCGCGGCCGTGCCCATGCCGGCGCCCTCGCCCGCCCTGCTCAAGCATGCGGCGCCACGGCTCAAGGCGATCCTCAAGGATGCGGATGCGGCCGCGGTCCTGACTTGCGGTCGGGATATTGCAGGGCAGCGCGAGATCCTCAAGGGCCCTGGGGGTCTTTCTTGGATCGCCGGGGAGGCCTTCGCGGAGGATGCGGCGAAAGCTTGGCGCCAGCCCTGCATCGGGCCCGGGACCTTGGCATTCCTTCAGTATACGTCCGGGTCCACGGCCGATCCGATGGGAGTGATGATCACTCATGAGAACCTTTGCTGCAACAGCCGCATGCAATGCTCGGGCATGGGCGTTACGGAAAGGGATATTTTCGTAGGCTGGCTGCCGCTCCAGCACGACATGGGGCTGGGCGCGCAGCTGCTGGAGCCGGTCTATGTCGGCTTCCCGGCGGTGGTGATGTCGCCGCTCTCATGCCTGAAGAGGCCGGTGCGCTGGCTGCGCGCGATCACGCGCTATAAAGCCACCAGCACGGGCGCGCCGAGCTTCGGCTACGACCTGTGCGCGCGCAAGATCGATGCGCAAGAGATGCGCGGCTTGGACCTGAGCAGCCTGAAGCTGGCTTTGAATGGAGCGGATTTCGTGCGCGTCGGAGTCCTTGAGCGCTTCGCCCGGCGCTTTCACGCCTGCGGCTTCCGGAGCAAGGCTTTCTATCCCTGCTACGGCCTGGCTGAGGCCACGCTCATGGTCTCGGGAGGGAAGAGGGGCGATCCGTGGGCGGTGAGGCGAGTGGACCGCGCGGCGCTGGAGCAAGGCAGGGTGCGCTCTCTTGCGGCCAAGGATCCGAGAGCGCGCGCGGTCGTGGACTGCGGCCGGTCCCTGCCCGGAGAAAGCATCCTCATCGCGGACCCAAAACGCAGGATTCCCTGCGCGGAAGGGAGCGTGGGGGAGGTGTGGGTCGCGGGTCCTCATGTGGCGCAGGGCTATTGGAAGAGGCCGGGCCGCACGCGCGAGGTATTCGGCGCGTTCCTGCGGGATCGGCAAGGCCCTTTCCTTCGCACGGGAGACCTGGGATTCATGGAGGGCGGGAGGCTCTTTATCGTCGGAAGGATCAAGGACCTCATCCTGCTTCGGGGGGTCAATATCCATCCCCAGGACGTGGAGGAGACCGCGGAGCTCGCTCACCCGTTGCTGAGGCGAAACGCCTGCGCGGCTTTCGGCGCGGATGTCGGCGAGGAGGAGCGTCTGGTGCTGGTGGCCGAACTCGGATCGGAGTACTTCCGGTCGGCGCGGCGCACGGGGAAGCCTTCCTGTTTTGAGATCGCTTCGGCGATCCGGGCGAAGGTCTTTGAAGGGCATCGGCTCCGCGCGCACGAGGTTTTCCTGGTCCGGTCCGGCACGATTCCCAGGACCACCAGCGGAAAGCTGCGCCGCGGCGCATGCCGTTCTCTCTATCTCGAAGGGAAGTTGATGCCGATCGGAGGCTCGAGACTATGAAGAAGACCAGCGGGACGAAGGGCGCGGCAAAGGATATCGAGGAGATGCTGTGCTGCGGCGTGGCAAAGGCGTTGGCCCTGCCGGTGGAGACCATCGATCCTTACGCTCCGCTGGAACGATGGGAACTGGACTCCGTGGAAGTGATGTATCTGGCCGGGCAGGTCGAGAAGCGTTTGGGCCGGCCGGTGGAGCCCTCGATATTGTGGGGAAAGATGAGCTTAAGGGCCTTGGCGCGGGAATTGACGCGCGCATGACCTGAATGCTTTTCAACTCCTACGATTTCTTCTTCCTGTTCCTTCCCGCGGTCTTCGCGATCTACTGGGGGCTGCGCGAGCGCAAGAAACAGAATCTTTTTTTGCTGGCCGCGAGCTGGCTCTTCTATGGGTCCTGGGATTGGCGCTTCTTGTCCCTGCTGGTTTTCTCGACGGGAGTGGATTTCTTGTGCGGACTCCGCATCCATGCGCAGGCCGATGACGCGCTCAGGCGGCGCTGGCTGTATCTGAGCCTGGCCGTGAATCTCGGCGTGCTCGGCTTTTTCAAGTATTTCGGCTTCTTCACTCAAAGCGCGGCGCAGGTCTTCCAGGCTCTCGGATTGCCGTTGAAGCCGCCGATCCTGGACATCCTCCTTCCCGTGGGGCTTTCCTTCTATACGTTGAAAGCCATGAGCTATGTGGTGGACGTTTATCGGCGCAAGATCGCTCCGGAATCGGATCCCACGGCCTTCGCGCTCTTCATCGCCTTCTTCCCCCAGTTGGTGGCCGGGCCCATTGAAAGGGCCCAAAAGCTGCTGCCGCAGATACAGTCCGAGCGGCGCATGCGCCTGGAGAGCTTCTATGAGGGAGGCTGGCTCGTGCTCTGGGGGGTATTCAAGAAGGTCGTGGTGGCGGACAATCTCGCGCGCGGCGTGAACCGGGTCTTCGATTCTTCAGGGCCGGTTCCGGGCCCGGAGCTCGTCATCGCGATCTTCTCCTTTACGCTCCAACTCTACTGCGACTTCTCGGGATATTCGGACATTGCATGCGGGTTGGGCAGATTCTTCGGGTTTGAGCTCTCCTGGAATTTTGAGAGGCCCTTCTTTTCTCGGACGATCCAGGGCTTCTTCCGGCGCTGGCATACCTCTCTCTTCGAGTGGTTCAAGGACTATGTCTATCTTCCTCTGTGCGGCGACGGTGTCGGGCTCGCGCATCGCCTGGCCGCTCTGCTGCTCACGACCGGCCTCATCGGCCTTTGGCACGGCGCGCGTTGGAGTTATGTGCAATGGGGAGTTTTCAACGGGGTATGCCTGGCTCTTCTGTTTTGGACGCGGTCTTGGCGCATCTCAATGAAGCAGAACGGGATATTCCCCGTCGACGGATCCTTCTATCGTGTTCAGGAGCATCTGACGGCTCTTTTCTTCCTATTCGTGTCGATGTTCTTGTTCCGCGTGCATTCCTTGGAGCAGGCGTTCTCCTTGTCGGGGGGGCTGCTGCATTGGGACTGGAGCCGCCGCGCCAAGGCCGAGGCCCTGATCTTAGGAGTCCTTCTGATCCCGCTGCTGTGGCAGGAAGTCCGCGAGGAACGGTCGAAGGATCGGTTCGCGGCTCTGCGCGGAGGGGTTCTCCCGCGCGCACTCTGGTATCTCTTCCTTCTCTATGCCGTCGTGATCTTCGGCGAGGAGCATGCCCGCGAGTATGTCTATTATCAATTCTAAGCTTCCTTGGGCGGCCTTGGCCTGCGTCCTATGCGCGGCAGGCATCGAGACCGGCCTGCGCCTGCGCTTCCCATGGACGTGTGTGGGACTAGAGGCGCTGCGGAACTCGCTGCCTTCTCGCAAGCAGTTCGCGGTGGAGGCGGCTTCCTACGAGGCGGCTTTGCGCGAGTACAAAGGCGGCGGCATCGTGCTGGTGGGGGGGAGCGATCTCAGGGAGGGCGTGGACACGATCCTGCTCAAGGAGCTCCTCGGCGGGAAAGAAGTCCGCGTTTTCGGGATGACCGGGCAGGACCCGTTGGATACTCTCGACCAGAATGACTATTTCACGGACCGGAGGCCGGACCTTCTGATCGTAATGAGCTGCAGGGAAGGGTTCTACCGTGGGTATATGCCCAGACGCCTGAAATATTTTCTTGGCGTCAAAGGTCTGCGCGTGCTCCTCGAAACGGCGCATCCTCGCGAGCTCTTTAAGATGCGCAAGGACATGCTCGACGGGCTGCTGGGCGCCGTCGTCTTCTCCCTGCGCTACCGGGAGACGATCCGCGAGAGCCTTTATGCGCGCTGGGGCTTTCGGCCGCGCGGCTCCAAGGAGCACGGCAAGGGAACGGCTCGGGAGGACTGCTGGCTCCATCCTCTTCTGGAGGCGCAGAAGGCGGCTTTCGAGCGCGAGGCGCTCGAGATGCAAAGACGCGGCGTGCCGCTTATGGTCGTCGAGTCTCCGAGGCGGAGCGATGTTTTGAGCGGATATCCCGCCGAAGTGAGCGCTGATTACCGGGCGTTCTCCGAGCGTATGTCCCATGACCACGGGCTGCGCTGGATCGCTCAGGAAGAGATGCCCGCATTCAATGAAAAAGATTTCGGAGACCCGCGGCATCTGTCTGAAAGAGGATGCGAGAAGTTCACCCGATACCTGGGATCGATATTAATGGGCTCGTCATTCCGGCGGACGTCGGAATCCAGAAGCTTGCTGGACTCCGGCTTTCGCCGGGGCGACGGAGAATAAGGCTTCTCGTCGTTTTTGCGTCAGCGGGGCACGCTGTAAGGCAATAACGCGTGGTATTCCTGCAGGGAGAGGACTTCGGGCTTTGAGCCTTTCTGCAGCGAGATGCCGTGCACCACGGCGCGGCAGTCGTTGATGTTCGTGACGCAGGCGATCCCCAACTCCAGGGCCGTACGCCGTATATTATAACCGTCGCTGCGCGCGCGTCCGCTGGAAGGAGTGTTCACGATCAATGAGACCCCGCCCTGCCTGAGCAGGTCCACGGGGTTGGGACGGCCCTCGCCGAGCTTGCGCACCAGGGACGTCCGCACGCCGTGCCGCGCAAGATGGCTCTGCGTTCCCCGCGTGGCATGCAGTTCGAACCCGAGCCGGCCGAGCGTGGCCGCGATGGGCACGAGCGCGGCCTTGTCCTCATCCCGCACGCTTATGAACACGGCGCCTGAGACGGGCAAAGGGGTGCCGGCCGCGGCCTGGCTCTTGGCGAAGGAGCGAGCGAAGTCCGGCCCCAGGCCCATGACCTCTCCGGTCGAGCGCATCTCCGGCCCCAGGGTGGGATCCACTCCGGGGAAGCGGTTGAAGGGGAATATCACTTCCTTGGTGGCCGCATAAGGGAGCTTCGGGATCTGCTGTCCGCGCAAGGGCTTCGGGAGCATGGTCTTGAGCTTGCGGCCGACCATGGAGAGCGCCGCGAGCTTGGCCAGGGGGATGCCCGTGGCCTTGCTGAGGAAGGGGACGGTGCGCGAGGCTCGGGGGTTGGCCTCCAGGACATAGACCGCGTCGTCTTTGACGGCGAATTGGACGTTGAGCAGTCCGACGACTCGCAAGCCTCGGGCCAGACGGCGGGTATAATCCAGCATGCGCTCGATCTGCGAGGGGGTCAGCGAGTGGGGCGGCAGGGTGCAGGCCGAATCCCCGGAATGGATGCCGGCTTCCTCGATGTGCTCCATGACTCCGCCGATGAAGACATCCTCTCCGTCGCAAACAGCGTCCACGTCCGCTTCGGCGGCGTCGCTTAAGAATCGGTCCACGAGAAGGGACGGATGGCCCGCGTGCTTGCGGCGCACAAGGTAGTCCCGCAGGGCCTCTTCGTCGGAAGCGACCTCCATGGCGCGGCCTCCGAGCACATAGCTGGGGCGCACCATGACCGGGAAGCCCACGCGGCGCGCGATCGCGAGAGCTTCCCTTTCGCTCTTGGCGATGCCGTGTGCGGGCGCGGGGATTCCCAGGCGCTTGATCAGCGCGCCGAATCTTCGGCGGTCCTCGGCGGCGTCTATAAAGGAGGGGTGCGTGCCCAGGATGCGCTCACCCGCGCGATGCAGGGGAAGCGTGAGGTTGAGCGGGGTCTGGCCGCCGAACTGGACCATGGTGCCCAGGGGCTTTTCGAGGTGCAGGATCTCCGTGACGTCCTCGAAGGTCAAGGGCTCGAAGTAGAGACGGTCGGAGACGTCGTAGTCCGTGGACACGGTCTCCGGGTTGCAGTTGATCATGACCGTCTCGAAGCCCGCTTCGCGCAGGGCCTCGGAGGCATGCACGCAGCTGTAGTCGAACTCGATGCCTTGGCCGATGCGGTTGGGCCCGGAGCCGAGGATGGCGACCTTCCGCCGATTGCGGCGCAGGCGCACCTCGTTGTCTCCGTGGTAAGTCGAATAGTAGTAGGGCGTGGCGGCCTCGAACTCAGCCGCGCAGGTATCGACGAGCTTGAAGGAGGGCCGCAGGCCCGAGCGGCGCCGCATCTTGCGTATCGCGTCCTCGGTCTTTCCCCAGAGCCGGGCGAGTGCCCGGTCCGAGAAGCCGAGGATTTTGGCTTCGCGCAGGATCTTAGGAGAGGGCTTTTGCCGGATGAGGCGCTGCTCGAAATCGATGAGCTCGCGCATCTGGTGCAGGAACCAGGCATCCATGCCGGAGCGTTCGGCTGCTTCCTGGACCGGGATGCCGTTCTCTAGGGCGGCCTTCATCCAGAAGAGGCGGTCCGCGCAGGGAGAAGAGATCTTCCGGATCAGGAGCTCGCGGTCCGAGGCCGACAAAGGAGATTTCATCACGGGCGACTGGAATCCGTCGCGTCCGGCCTCGAGCGATCGAAGGGCCTTCTGCAGGGATTCCTTGAAGGTCCGTCCCAGGGCCAGGACTTCGCCCACGGATTTCATAGACGGGCCCAGGAGCGCGGCGTCCTCTTCCTTCGCGTAGAACTTCTCGAAGGCGAAGCGCGGGACCTTGGTCACGACGTAGTCGACGGCGGGCTCGAAGCAGGCGCAGCTCTTCTTGGTGACGTCGTTGGGGACCTCGTCGAGTGTGTAGCCCACGGCGAGCTTGGCCGCGAGCTTGGCGATGGGGAATCCCGTGGCTTTCGAGGCCAAGGCCGAGGAGCGCGAGACGCGGGGATTGATCTCGATGACCACGCGTCGGCCGGTCTTGGGCTCCACGGCGAACTGGACGTTGCAGCCTCCCGTCTCCACGCCCACGGCTGAGACCGCGCGGCGCGCGTCCTCGCGCATGGCTTGGTACTCCCTGTCCGTGAGGGTCTGGGCCGGCGCCACGGTCACGGAATCTCCGGTATGCACGCCCATGGGATCGATGTTCTCGATGGAGCAGACGACCACGAAGTTGTCCTTGCGGTCGCGCATGACCTCGAGCTCGTACTCCTTCCAGCCCAGCACGGATTCCTCGAGAAGGACCTTGCGCGAGGGGCTTGCGTCGAAGGCCGCGGCGACTCGGGCTAAGAGTTCGCGGGGGTCGTGCGCGATGCCTCCTCCATTGCCGCCCAGGGTGAAGGAGGGCCGCACCACCACCGGGAATCCCAGCCGCGCTCCGGCCTCGCGGACCTGTCCGAGTTCCGTGACCACCAGGCTATTGGGCACGGCCAAGCCGATGTCCTTCATCGTCTTTTTGAAAAGCTCGCGGTCCTCGGCGCGGCGGATGACTTCCAGGTCCGCGCCCAAAAGCTCCACGCCCAGGCGCTTGAGCGTGCCGCGCTCGGCCAAGGACACCGCGAGATTGAGCGCGGTCTGTCCGCCGAGCGTGGGCAGGATGGCCTGGGGGCGTTCGCGCTCCAGGATCTGCTCCACGCAATCCGGGGTCAGGGGCTCGAGATAGGTGCGGTCGGCCAAGGCCGGGTCCGTCATGATGGTCGCGGGATTGGAATTGACGAGCACCACGTCGTAGCCTTCAGCTTTGAGCGCCTTCAGGGCTTGGGTGCCGGAGTAGTCGAACTCGCAGGCCTGACCGATGACGATCGGGCCGGAGCCGAGCACCAGGATCTTCTTGATGTCGTTCCTGCGAGGGCTCATCCGGCGATCTCCTTTGCGCGGGCCGCGGCCGGGTTTCCGGAGTCCATCATGGAGACGAATCTCAGGAACAAGGCGCGTGCGTCGCGCGGGCCCGCGCAGGCTTCCGGATGGTACTGGACGGAGAAGGCCGGCAGATGCGCGTGAGCCAGGCCCTCGCAGGTCCGGTCATGGAGATTGATATGAGTGGCGCGAACGTCCTCGGGGAGCGTTCGTTCATCCACGCAGAAGCCGTGGTTCTGGGAAGTGATGTCGATCTTTCCGGTCGCCGTCTCCATCACGGGATGATTGGCGCCGTGATGGCCGAAACCCAGCTTGTAGGTCTTTGCGCCCAAGGCCAAGCCCAGGAGCTGGTGTCCCAGGCAGATGCCGAAAAGAGGGATGCGCGCGTCAAGGAGTCCGCGCACGGTCTCAATGGCATAGTGCAGGGGTTCCGGGTCGCCCGGGCCGTTGGAGAGGAGCACTCCGTCGGGCTTTTTCTCGATCAGCGCGCGGGCATCGGTCTTGGCGGGCATCACGAGGACTTCGCAGCCTGCGGAAACCAGGCAGCGCAGGATGCCGCGCTTGACCCCGAAATCCAAAACGAGCACGCGGCGCTTGCGGCGCGCGGGCGGAGCCTGCAGACCATCGAGTCCCTGCGGCAGGCCCTCGGTCCAGGCATAGGGTTCGCGGCAGCTTGTCTGCGAGGCAAGGTCCTTCCCGGACAAGGACGGCCAGGCCTTGGCCTTGCGCACCAAGGCGCGTTCCGAAGACGGGAACGTGGAGAGGACCGCGCGCAAAGCGCCTTTTTTTCGCAAGAGGATCGTCAGACTGCGGGTATCGATCCCTTCGATCGCCGGGATGCCTCTTCTTCGGAGGAAGAGGTCCAGGGGTTCGATGCAGCGCCAATTAGAGGGCGTGCGGCAGAGTTCTCGCACCACGAAGCCCGAGAGCGCCGTGCCGGAGGACTCATCGTCTTCCTGCGTGATCCCGTAGTTGCCGATCTGCGGGTACGTCATGGCTACGAGCTGGCCTTTGTAGGAGGGGTCTGTGAGCACCTCCTGGTAGCCGGTCATGGAGGTGTTGAAGACGAGTTCGCCGGCGTTCTCGCCTTGGGCTCCGCATGAAAAACCCCTGAAGACGGTGCCGTCTTCAAGGGCCAGCCAAGCGGGCGTTTTCATTCTCTAGTAGAAGATTATAGCTGATCACCGAGCCTGAGGTCCACTGCATTTTTTATCTGTTTTTTGCGCATGGCATGCGCAGGAACAGCTTATCAGGATTCGGGGTCCTAGGGCCCAAGAATGCCTAAGTATATCGGCACCAATAGGAAGGGACGGAAGACCCTGGGGCTTTCTACAGGGGCAAAGTTATACTGCCGGTATGAGACATGCAATAGCCGCGAGCCTTTCCATCGTCCTGCTTGCACAATCTTCTTTTGGACAGGTTCATGGCGTCGCGGTCCAAGCGCCTTCCGCGGGAAGCCTCGTTGTTCCGGGGAACCTCATCCCCGTCGTCTCGCAAAGCCTTGTTTTCGCTCCGCTTTCCAACACATCCTTGCCCGTTCCCGCCGGAGTCTCCGGGGACGTCCAACCCGGCGCCCTTGCGCTCCCGACGGAGAATGTTCTCATCGATCTTCCCGCGAATGCTTTGAATGCAGGCGCCGCGGATGTCGTCGCGGATGAAACCGCGGCAGTCCTGCCGGTCTTCGCAAAGAAGATCCATGCGCTGGCGAACTCCGCGGCCGAGGCCGGCAAAGCGCTGCAAGGGCCCTCTTCGGACGACGGGCAGTCCGCCGCAGCCAGGCAATTCGACGTCCTGACCGGAGAGCAGCGCATCCAGGGAGGGAATGAAGATTTCGCGACGATGTTCAATGAGAGCTTCTCCAAGAAAAAGGCGAAGCCGCTCAGCCGTCCTTCCGAGGATGTTCTTTCGCAAGAGCTGATCTCCGGGGTGGACCTCACGGAGAAGCAGATTCAGCGCGTGATCAAGACGAACGCGGCGCTTGAGAAAGGCATCGCCGCGGGCGTGGGGACCTTGATCCAATCCGCGGATACGGAAGTCCATTCCCGCGGCTCCACGGCGCGCATGACGCAGAGCGATACGAATCCTGATTACGACCTGCAGGTGCATCTGCCTGCGTCTTGGGATGCGCATGCGTCCACGGCGTGGATGGATAAGAATCTGAAGGCCCTCCAGCAGGCGTTGGAGCGGAGCGTGGCGCGGGAAATCTCTTCCTTGTTCGGGAACGTGAAGGTCCGCGTGGTCGTCGAGGGTTTGGTGCCGCTTTCGGATCCCGTTACCGGCAAGTTCGTCGAAGGCGTCTTTATGCTGCCGTTGAAGGTCCATAATCTCGCGGGCTCGCTCCTCGTGGACGCGGATGTGACGTTCACGAACCGGCCGGAATACGCCAATGCCTATCCGCAGTATTTCGAAGACCAGATGGCGCACGTGCGGCAAGCGGCCGGAGAGCGGTCCGCGCAGCGCCTTCTTCGGGACATCCGCTTCGCGAAAAGGTTCTTCCTGGCGGCGGTGGGTTCTTATAAAGTATGGCAGGGCGGGCCCAGCGGCGTGGGCGTGGAACAGATGATCATGCAGTCCGGCCGGGTGCAGGATGGAGATCTCGGCCGGACCGTGCTGGAGATCGGGAGCTTCGAGAAGTTCATCGACCGCGTCCTGGCCGCGGGCATCGATGAGAAGGGCGGCATACGCGCGCTCAAGAGCGCCCGCAAGCTCTGGATGATCCATAACCCTTTTATGAAGCCCGCGAATTTCCTCGACCTCATGAGCAATGGGGCCTTCAAGCGCTTGGTCTGGGCCGCGAGGAAATACCGCACCTCGGTGCAGACCGGGCGTCCCTTGACCTTGGAAGAACTGTATGTTCTGCGCAAGTCCTACAGCACGAAATCGATCGGCAAGGATGCGGCGGCAACGGCTTTCAAGGACATCGAATTGAGATTCATCGGGGAGGGCAATCTTCGCCTGGCTCGGGATCTCTCGGCGTGGGGAGTCCAGCAGCTGGAAAAAGAAGGGGTGGCCACGGGACATCTTCATGTGAGCGGAATCCTTACGGAATCCAAGGACGGCCGCAGGCGGATCCATGGCGATCTCCGTCTCCAAGTCGGCGTGGATGAGGATGTCGAGGCCGTGAAGTCGGTTCTTAAAGACGCCCTGCGCAAGGCGGATAAGGACATGGAGTTTTCCTCTGAGGAGGCCGAGGCTTCCGCTCAAGCGGGGCCGAAGCCCGTGCAGGTTTCGGCGCCCGCAGCGATCGCGGCTGCTTCCAAGGACGTAGAGGTCGCGGAGGCTGTTTTGGAAGAGCCCAGGGCTGCCGTGGAGAATGTTCTCCCAGCCGATGACTCGGTCGGTCGCATGACTCTTGAGATGCTGGAGAAATTCACGCTCACAGGGCCGAAGCCGACGCAGAGAGGGGACGCCTTCCTCTATGCTCAGGGCGCCAAGGCTCTTCCCGCGGAGCTGGAGGCTTCCAATTCCGGCCGGCTTCCCGTGTCCGCAACGGACGGCCGATACGACACGCAGCGCGTGATGCTGTTGCGCAAGAACGGCGACATTTATGTGCTGCTCAAGCAGCCGTCCGGCGAGAAGCCCTTGCGCCTGAAGGTCCCGCCTGAACTGACGCAAGGCATCGTGACGGACTCTTTGGTGGATGTCGCCTTCGATCCTGAGACGGGGATACAGGCGCTCATGCCCGTGGGCTCCTATCGCGCGGATATGATCGTGGGCAGGGTCGTCGCCGGTAAAGACGGCGCTCTGCGCGTGGAAGCCCTTTTCAGCAAGGACCCCGCCAAGACCCTGTATGCGCCTATGCCGCTGGCCAAGGGAGCCTCGGTGAAGGCGGAGCATATCCTGCAGGTATTCGTCCGCAAAGTCGGCGGAAGTTTCGAGGCCGTGCCTTTGCTGGACCTGGGAACTGCGTTCACTCCGGAGATCGCGGCGCGCGAGATCGCCCTGCGCCGCGGCGCGCGAGGCTATTTCGACAGGGCCGTCATCGAGCAGGCCGAGCAGGTCGGCCGCACCCAGGATCCTGCCGCGGATTTCAACCGGATGAAGGAGGCCAAGGGCCGCAGCGAGGATATGCGCGCCTTGGACTTCATCACCATAGACCCCGTGGGCGCCGGAGACCTTGACGACGCTTACTACATCCGCAAAGAGGCCGACGGAGGCTATACGTGGTATCTGGCCACCGCGGACGTGGCCCAGTACGTGCAGCCCGGCACTCCGGCGTTCAAGGCGGCCGCGCGCATCGGCAACACCTTCTATTCCATCGACAAGGAAGGAGTCCCGGAATTCCCCATGAACCATCCGGTGGTCTCCAAATACGTGGCCAGCCTTCTGGCGGGCAAGGACAGCCTGGCCATGGTCACCAAGATGCGCTTCGGCCCGGACGGGACGTTCCTCCTGGACCAGTCCGAGGTCTTCCTGGGCCTGGTGAACGTGAAGGGCCGCTACACCTACGATCAAGTGGGCGCTCTTTGGCAGGGCAAGAAAGACAGCGGTATCGCGCATCTGGAACAAGTCTCGCTCGCGCGGGAACTGGCCTCGAAGCTGGAACAGCAGGATGAGACCCGGGGCAAGCTCGTCCTGAGCCTGCAGGTCGTCGATCACGTCCAGGACGCGGATGGACGCTGGCGCAATTTCATAGTTCATGAGGATCCCCTGGTGAAGGAGTCGCACCGGCTCATCGAGGAGCTCAAGGTCTACGGAAACCGCGTCATCGCCACGCGCTTGAACGCCATCGCCGAAGCTTCCAAGGTCCCCCACATCAGCCGCATGCACCCGCCCAAGGATGAGGCGAGCAATGCGAAAGTGCACAAGCAGATCATGGCCCTCGGCATCGACTGGCCGGAGAAGCAGACCCTTCCGGAATTCCTCCAGGCTCTGAACAAGCGCACGGACCTCTCCGAGGACGTGCGCGAGGCGGCTCAGATCCTCGCGCTTTACAGCCGAAGTTCCGCGCTGTATACGACCGATGACGGGGAGGGGCATGAGGGGCTCGCCTTGGCGGCCGGAGAGTACGACCATCCCTCCACGCCGATCAGAAGGTTCTCGGACATGTACAACCGGGCGCTGCTGGAGACTTACCTGGAAGGCTCTGATCCCCAGGTCGTGTATGAAGGCGTGCTCAAGGACCTTCGCGCGATGGGGTTCAAGGATCTCGACGAGTATCTCCTGCACCTCAACGGCCGCGAGCGGGCCGCCAAGCAGATGGACTACGAGATCGACGACTTTATGTCCGCTTATGAGCTGGCCAAGCCGGAGAATCATAAGGAGTTCACCGGCTACGTCAAGATGTTCAAGGACGGGAAATTCCCGACCTGCACCATCCAGCTGCGCGAGCTCCCCGCGACCATCACCCTGCACGGAAAGGATGCCGAGCCTTATGCTCTCCTCGACAAGGTGAAGGTGAGAGTCAAGGGCGCGAACCTCTTCAGCCTGAAAGTGGACGCATCCATCATCAAGGACGGCTCCGTTGCGACAGGCAAAGAAACCGCCAAAGGCAAGGGCAAGGGAAAAGGCAAAGGAGATAAGGCCTATCCGAAGAACGGGCAGCAGAAAGATCCGCCCAAAGGGAACCCCGCTCACCACAAAGGCAAAGGCCCGGGCAAATACAAAGGCTCATCCGGTGTCTTCAGCGACAGCCAGCTCGACGATATGGGTGCTGTAGTCGGGGCGTCACAGCAATATCGTCCCCGAAAAAAGCACCATCGCTGATCGTCAGCTATCAGCAAAGGAAAGTATTTTAAGCTCCGTCTGGAGAAGGGAATAAGGGTCTGCGGGTACGCGGTCGGCCTCTGCGTTCGGCCGCCGCTCGGCTCTCGCGTCGCGCAGAGGGCTGCGCTCGCTCCGAGACGCCCCGCGGACCCTTATTCCCTGTTCCAGACGGAGCGTTCTTCATCCCCAGTGAGAGACGTCCCATGCTCCGACGTGCGGCAGGGTCGGGTCCCATCGGTCCTCCGGCCCGCCCGGGGACTTCGCCCCGGTTCGTCCTCGGCCCGATCCTCCCGCTCCCTCCGCCCATCGGAGCCCGTTTTTTGTTCCCTAAAACCGTCGATGCATGAAAGAGGTTGATTCTATAGGTTCTGGGCCTTCACGACTTTGTGGCATAACCTCACGGACTCCTTGTCCGTTGCAGGTGCGGCGGAGTTTCACCTATTCCGCTTCTTTAGAGGCGAATAGTTTTTCCACGGTTCGAATGGTTTCTTCCGTGTTCACGCGGGGCTTGCCGTAGCGGTCGGAGAATTCCTCAATAAAGCGAGCGATCCTGTGCGATTCGTACGGTGAAATGACAAACCGTTCGGCGTATGCCACGCACCGTCTGTTGTATTCAATGACAGCATTCCCTCTAATCTTAAACCAGCCGGGAATACCCTGTCGCGAAAAGAAGAGGGCTAGGCTGGGGCTGAACGGAAAAACGATTTCGACTTTTTCTAACCCAAACCCCGCGCCGAACAGTGCCGTTTTATTGCCTGTTGGGACAAACACATTCACCGGTGCATCTGAAGTCGCATAGAAGTTGCCGGACGGCGATATCAGTATTTGCGGCACGAGCTTCATGATGTGTTCGTGTATTTCCTGGACCTGCTGAAGCGACATTAAGAGTGCCTGTTTCTGATCTCCTTCGAGTTTGAAGTATTTGTTGAAGTTTTGAATCTGCTCCCGGAATTCATCAATACTGGCCCATGCAGCGCTTTTTTTGCCGAATTGATCCCACATTTTCTCGACTTCGGCAGGCTGTCTCCCCATCAATTTCCACCATTCGAGGACGAACTTTTCTTCCGCCTCTTTCCCGGCATTGATCGTTCGGGGGACGCGTATGTATTGAAGCGCGATGAAAAGGGCGACCATCTCGACATCGCTTTTCGTGAGACGCACTCCGGGATGTTGAATCCACTTGTCGAGGATTGGTTTCGTCCACCCCTCAACACGCGAGAATAATTGAGTTTCGAGAGAAGTGTCCTTCTCCCCCGTGGGTGTGAAAAACGTATAGAGATCACGTTTGGCCGCCGTTCCAAGGGGAGTTGCTTCTCTTGGGGGACTCCCGCCTCTATCGTATACCCAAAAGCCTGGCTCTCCCCCTTTGCGACGAGTGGCAAAATATTCGAGGTAAAACTGGGGAACGTAGTGATGTCGTCTCGGAACACCTTGAGCCATCGTCGGATGATAGCTTTTCAGAGACGCAGTCACTTTGCGTCGCCTCTCCGCCAGATTGTTCCTAGGAGGGAGGTTCTAACCTTTGATAATAATCGACCCTATTTTGCGTTTCGGGCGTATAGAACCTCGTACAAGTTACGAGCCCGACGGGGTAGGGCTTCCCCAAACTGTTGGCTGAGATTCACTGCGGTCCTAGCGGGCCATGGACGGTTTTACTCCGCTCATCGTGATTCTCGATTGCCGACCGAGTGATCACCCCCCATGCAGTCAGGCTCCCAACGAGACGCTCGATCTCGGCATGAGCCTTCGGGGTTGCGAGGACCAGCCAGCCTTCGGCTACCTCGCTCCGGATATGCCGCCCGCCGTGTTGCATCCAGCCATCACGCCAATGTACGGTCTCAACGGCAAGGTTTCCGTCGGCGTCGAGCCAAGCGAATAATCGATCCGGAGCGGGAGTCCATCCGAGCGTTTTTGCGATCGTCGGGTTGAGCGCGATCCAGCCGTAAGGACCATCGGTGAGAAGCCATTGGTCATTACGAATGATAATTGTATTCTCCTCTCCAAGCTCCACGTAGTCGGCGGACAGTTCGTTTGCCACCCGATGGAATATGTCCTGCTCAGCCTGGTCGTCGCGAGGCCGCGCTTGGTGTGGATGAAGCGTTGCGAAACGGCGCGCCTCGGATGGTGTCGCCCAATCGAGGTTCTTCAATTCGGTCGCTTCGCCCAAGACGATCCGGCCATCAGCTGGATGGTAACGGAGCCGCCCTAAATCTTCGGCCTTTAGTGCATCGATCCATTCATCGTGCTTGGCGAACATGTCATCGCTGAACGGCAGCTTCGAGATTTCGGCCGGTCGTGTACTAGCCTCGATTCCATTAAGATCGGGATCGTAGTACGTGGTTAGATCCATAAGCGAGAGTAAGTCCTGACGTGAAAGTTTGGCAGCGTCATGCAACTCGCCGAGCAGCGCGGACGTGGCCCTCTGAGCCAAAGCCGATCTCGGTCGGACGAAGGCGACCCGCAGCGCGATTCCTTCCAGGTAAGCCCGCACCTTGCGCTCGCCTTCCTCGTTCCATTCGGCTTCAGGCAACCAGCCGCGCATCAAGTCGACGGCCCTTTGGGCCAAGTTCTGGAGCGGAACACCCGACATCCTGGACGTGGCCCGAAGAATGATGTCGAATGGCTTAACGATCTCGATGGGATTCTTCGAGTCCGGGAGAGGCTGGCCGACTTTAAACTTGGGCTTTGGCAACTCGGGCGAAGGAGGCAGCATGGTCAACTTGTACGTCGCCGCGAGTTGCGTATTCGGCTTCGGCGGATCTTTTGGAAATGGCTTTCCAAGCGCGCGAGCGACACAGCGCTGGATCTCTATATCTTCCAGTGGAGTGGCCTTTTCGATCGCATCAACGAAGTCGGCAGAGCAGCGACCGCTCCGAAGCATCGATTCCACGAGTGGCATGAGCGCGCGGGGCCAGACGCCTCTGGACGTCCACTTTTGTTGAACAGTTGCTTCGAGGCAGCTCGGGTCGGCGGCCAACCTCAAGCAAGCGGCTTCCATCGAGGAGCTTGCCAACCTCGCCGGGCTAGTTAGCGCCTCGATAGCCAAATCGAGCAAGGCGGACTCGCTGGAATCCGCGTCCGCGGTAGGCTCGCTCGGCTCATCGTCGGGCAGTGAGGCGTGTTTGAACATCGCCCGGAGATAACCTTCCATTTCGGCCCAAGCTCCTTCGGCGTCGATGTTCAAATCGAAACGGCTCGACATGTCCTTGAGGTTCTGCAGAAGATGGTAGGGGCCCATCGTTTCGCCCGTTTTAATGTCATCGGCGAAAGCCTTGAATGCGCGATCTCTGGCTTCGTTGGCGTCGATTGCTGCCAAGGCATCAATTGCTTTGAGCCGACTGCCGCCATCGTAATGGCTGATCCAGCCAGAGCGGCTGCCCGCGAGTAAAGCTCTCTCTCCCCAGCCTCGCGCCTCAGCGATGCGGCTTTCGGACCGGGCCTTTTCGCTCATAGCCACGAGAAGGTCCGTTGGATGGCTATAACGCTCGACGATAGGCGCCAACAGGATTCGGTCTTCGGGTGTGGAGGTGGCGATGAGCGGAGCGGCGACGGCTCGTACGTCGAAATAGCTCTCGGGCCTGGCCTCATCCAACAGCTTTTGTAGCTGCTTTACGGTCGAACATCTCGCCAACACGTCGAGTTCGCTCAGGACGGTGCCGTCCGGTAGCTTAAGAGTCGACAAATTGCTTCCGTCCGATCTGGAGCGAGGATCCTGTAGGCTGTCGGGAGAAAGGCCAACCCTTCCCAGCGTCGTGGCATTCTTCAAGGCCAATGCGATCCCGTGCTTCCACGCAGGTCGAGCGCGGGCGAAGCCGTCAATGTCCAGACTCCGAATCAAGCGCTTGGCGGCTTCTTCGGCCTCAACCGGCCCTCGCTTCACACGAACGGTTTCGATGAACGATTGCGTCAAACTCGAATCGCCTGAAGTGGATAGTGGGACAAGCGCCGAGGATAGCATCGTCTCGATCAAGTCGAGCGGGCAGTCGGCCCGCTCGAGCGCGGCCTCTACGATTTTCTGGATAGCCTCCTCATACCAGACAATTCCGTGACGTGCGAAATACTTGAACATCTGTATCGCATGAGACGGACTCCACTTAAACGTGGAGACGAGTAGCTCGTTCGCGGCGAGGCGCGCGGCCCTGCCCTCCGTCACATATTCCACGGAGACGACCGCTCTCGCCAGCCACTTCAAAACTTTCCACGACCGATCAGGATGGCGAGCAAGGATCGGCGGGAGCCACTCGAACACATGGTTTAGCTGGTAATCCTTCCGGTAGCCGACGCCGAATGACTTGGCCAGCGATTCCGAGAGTGCGGTGCGGGCGATGTCGGGCTCGCCCAGTATGAGGGCCGTCCTCGCGTGACGAATCGATTCGGTTATCTGCTCGCTGACAGGCTCGTCTTTCGGGGTGCCCGAGCAGAACTTTCGGAATGAGTCGCGAGCCCAGTTCATGTCGTGCCGACTGATTTCGACGATAACAGCCTGCTTCGTAGTGGAAGGCCAGTATCTGTCCGAGTCAGAGTTCGACCATTCGCGTTCCAGTTGTGATTTCAGCGAATCCAAAGCTCCGGGCCCTTGCGATGCGACGGCCTGGAGCAGTGAGATGAACAACTCGTCGCGATTCCCCTGGGCCTCTCGCCATCCAATCCAATCCCGAGTTTCTTGAAAGTCGTGGTTGTGGTACAGTCGAAGAACGCTGAACGCCTCGCTCGCGTCCCCGCCGCTGGGGCCTTTGAGCCATCCGGGTGCCCACATCTTGGCGATGACGAACACAGCCCGCTGGAAATAGGTCCAGCCTTCTTCCTTGGAGTCGGACGAATCGGGCACGGCGGCCTTTGCCGAAGTGCCTGGCTCCATCAGACACTTCAGCCGGAAGAAACGGAGCTTGGCTCCAAAGTGGTCTCCGGGCCACGCTTTCATCTTCTCCGGAACCTCGATTCGCAGCCCCTTTAGAAGAGCGGACGCCCTGCTTCGATCTCCAAGCCTATAGTAGATCTGGGCAAGCTTCGTCCCGAACGAGACGTTCTGTATGTCCCGGTCGGAGATCGCGGTGGCGATGTACTTTTCCATCTTCTTGGCGCGGCCGACGTTGCCCGTGTCAAGGGATTCTTCGGCGGCGGCGATCGCCACGACCAACTTATAGTCGTCGCTACTCTTCGTTGGAGACGTGCCCAGAAGCTCATCGACAGCGTCTCGGTCTCCGCGGTGGACTTCGGCCATTCCGTATTCTGCGAGCATTTCGCCGTGGCTGACCGCATTGGTCACCGGATGCGGCTGAATCTCCAGCCGTGAAAGGTGCTTATTGAGTGCGGCATGAAACTGCTTCGGGGAATAAAAGCTGGCAGCGGCTCTCGACCACGCAATCAACTCCTCGCGCTCGTGGCCAAAGTTCCGCTCCATATCGTCATAGTCCGGCTCAGCGAGCCGAAACACCTTTTCAGCGAGGTCGTTCGCGCCGCGGGCTATGAGTACAGGGCACATCCGAAGAGCTTGCAATGACTTAATGCGCAGCCTCGCACCATCGTGCAAATACTCGGCGGCAGTCGCGGCCTCACCGAGGCCGATTAAAAGCTCGGCGACGTCGCCCTGGCCATCAGAAAATTCAAACCCGCGGGTTTGCATCTCGGAGCCGGACGCGATGAGGCGGATGATCGCCAAGAAGTCCTTTCGAGTAGCTGCAGCGACCAACGCCAAGTTAATGTCGTCCTGAATCGCGTCAAGAGGCCTGTACGAGTCGAATTGGTTGCGAAAATAGACGGGCGTGGCTAGAGTTAGGGCGTCGTCGTGATCTCCAGCGGCGAGTAGATGGTACAACTGCTCAACCTTTAGGCGGTTGTCTTTGGATTTGCCGCAGTGGTCAGCGAGTCGCTTGTGGAGAGCGGCCTCCAGGGATTGGTCCGGCTGCCCCGGCGACGATTCCCCCGTTTTTCGTTCCAAGAACAGTCGAAAGCTGTTGTGAAAAAAAGTCCAGCGGCCCCCGGATGTTGGCTTGAAGTAATGGAGGAATAGTCTCTTGATCCTCAGCACCACGGCGGCTGACTGTTCCCATGCTTCGACTTCGTGCCATTGAAATGGAATTCGTAGTCGGGCAATCAAGCCTAGCAGCGCCACCGTCTCATCTTCGCTTTGGATCTCGCGCCAATATTTTTCGTACGAGTCGTCGATCTGGCCACTGTGCTTGGGTGCGTCTTTTAGGAGGGCATCGAGATCTTGGACTCCAGGAGCCAGGGCTTGGTTCAGTAGTGTGCGTAAAGCCAGCGGATGACCATCCGAAAGTTCGTAGATGCGGGCACGGTGTCGCGGCTTAAGAACGCCCACCTTGTCGGCGATCTTGATAACCCCCATCGTCTCGGGTTTGGACAGGGGAGCCATTTCGATGCGCCGACCCTTCTTCTGGATTTCAAGCTGGACGTCGGTCGGAAGGTCCGGAAGTTGGTCCGTCTGACTGCCAAGTACGAACACGACGCCCTCAGGCACGCCCGCGGGGCTAGGCAGAGAGCACAACAGAGACTTCTGCGGCTTCAACTCCCGGCCAATGTGGTCAAGCCCATCGACCAGAATAAGAGTCTTGATGCCGGTTTTTTTCCAGTCTTCGTGTAACAACTGAAGTTGGGCGGTAAGTCTCTCCTGTAGGTGGCGTTCCTCAAAGGACGGTAACGCCCGGCCGACTCGGAATCCAAAGCGGTCGATGCGCAGGCTCACGTCATGCAGGAAGCTCGCCGCCTCGCCACGCAGCGAGCCTGGCTTTCGAGCTTCTGGCACGTATCCATAGTACCGAACCAACCGATCGCTTCTATTCGAGAGCGCATCGGTCAAGAGCGATGATTTCCCCGAGCCAGGGCTTCCGATAACCGCGATATACCCGCCTTCCGTCTGATTGAGCGCGATCCTCAGTCGCTTCGCGGTCCCTGCGGCCTCGTGGTATTTGTCGTCTAAGGGAAAAGCGTGAACGCTTCGGTACTCTGCTCGTCCCCTCCAATCGAGCCGGTCGAGCAGTTGGGCGACCGTGACTTCGACGAGTCGCTCTGGGCTGCCAGCGATCTTCGGCAACTCGGCGGCCAGCCGCTCGATGTCCGCAAGATGCTGAACCTCATCTACGGACGAGGCGGTCGTCGGAAGTTGGTAGCCAACGTCCAGACTAACGTCTCCAATGAAAGCATTGAACTCTGCGGCGGTTAGCTTCGACGCGGTACGTAAGCCCTCGAGCGCAGGCTGCCATTCGGTGGGAGCCGCCGTAACGTCACCGGCGGCTTTTGCCACGGCCCATCCTTGTGCCAGGAACGCCGCAAAATGCGGTTGCTGGGGCGCAGGTAAGCCGACAGGTACTGACTTTTTCGACGTTGAGGGCCTATCGTTCGTGATCAAGCGCACGCGCGTTGCTTTCGTCGGATGCACCTGTCGAAGTCTCTTCCACCCATCCGCTAACTGATCTATGAGCGCAGGCTTGTCCTTCGAAGGCTTGATGAGATCGTTGAATGTGATAGTTCCAGCGAACTGAGACCATTTCACTTGGTGGCCGGTCGCGGCTTCCGGCGTCACTATTTGAATGTCGTCGACGCGACCAGCCTCAGGATCCGCTACCCTGATCGCGACGAGGCTGTCTTGTCGCAAGGTTCCGATGATGAGGTGGGCGGCCACGCGGTATTGGCCGTTGAATCCCGAGATAGCGCGGCGCTCCCCCATAGCAGAAGGACAGGGCTTCTTGACCTTCTTCTTCATGTGTCTCGTGATTTTAAGATTTTATCAGTTTTAGTCGGATTGTCCGTTGACGCATTATGCGTGCAAGCACGAGGAGATGCTGGCGGCTGGATTTTTTCGGAGGGTGTTCGCCCAGAAGGCAGGTTATAACGTTGTGCAATAAGCGCCTCCACTCGTCGGAGAGAGATTGATACGATCTGGTTTTTTGATGAGTCTTGAACCTGTGAAACAGGAAAAATAAAGACATTCTCCGGCGGATGACGGGGGCGGGAGGATCGGGCCGAGGACGAACCGGGGCGAAGTCCCCGGGCGGGCCGGAGGACCGATGGGACCCGACCACGGCAGCCGGCGGAGCAGAAAAACGACCTCTCACCGGGGATGAGGAACGCCTCCGTCAGGGGCGAAGAATAAGGGGCGGCGGGGCGTCTCGGAGCGAGCGCAGCCCTCTGCGCGATGCGAGAGTCGAGCGGCGGCCGAACGCAGAGGCCGACCGCGTACCCGACGGCCCTTATTCTTCGCCCCTGACGGAGAGGGGATCGGCTTCCCTCAGACTTTCGCTTGACGGTGGGGGGGGCGGCATTCTATAGTAGAGAAAGCTCGTCGGAGGACTAGGCTCCGGCAGCGGAGGGTTTACAGCTATGTTCAAGCGAATCGGTCTTTTCCTTTTGGTCAATTTCCTCGTGATGATGGTCCTCTCGGCCGTGGTCAGCGGCTTGGAGGCTTTCGGCTTCTTGCGCGGTCCAGGGATGCAGTCTCTCCTTATTATGTGCGCGGTATGGGGATTTGGAGGCGCGTTCATCTCCCTGCAGCTATCGCGCTGGATGGCCAAGAGGTCCTTGGGCGTGCAGCTCGTCGATCCGGAGAACCCGCGGGACAGCCGGGAAGCCTTCCTTGTCGAGCGCATACGCATGCTCTCCTCTCGGGCAGGGCTCGCCGTTCTCCCTGAGATCGGAATCTACCCGAGCCCGGAGGTAAATGCCTTCGCGACAGGCCCCTCCAAGAGCCGTTCCCTGGTGGCCGTATCCGAGGGACTGCTCCGGCGCATGGACGATCGTGCCGTCGAGGGCGTCCTGGCCCATGAGCTCAGCCATGTGTCCAACGGCGACATGGTCACCATGACGCTGCTGCAGGGAGTGGCCAACACTTTCGTCATGTTCCTGGCCCGCGTCGGGGCTTTCGCCATCGACAATCTCATGCGCTCTCGCGATGAGAACGGCCGCGGGCTCGGTCCCATGGCGAGGTGGCTGCTCGTCATGGCCTTGGAGATGGTGTTCATGCTCCTGGCCAGCATCGTGATCTACGCCTTCTCCCGCCGGCGTGAATACCGCGCGGATGCGGGGGCCGCCCGCGTTTCAAGCAAGGAGAATATGATCCATGCGCTCGAAGCGCTCAAGCGCACTGCGGGACTCCCGCAGGAGAACCAGCCCTCGTTGGCCACCATGAAGATCAACGGTCGGGGCTCCGGTCTTATGGCCCGACTTTTCTCCACGCATCCGAATCTTGACGCCCGCATCGAGGCATTGCAGAGGCTCGCATGAAAAAGAAGCCCTTGGCCGGCCGCTTCCCGACGGCATCCGGAGGCGGCACTTCCCGCGGGATCACCTTGGTCGGCATATTGATGGGCAGCCGCTCGGATCTGGAAGTCATGGAGCCCGCGGTCAAAACGCTCAAGGAACTGGACATCCCCTGCGAGGTGCGCATCCTCTCCGCTCATCGCGCGCCGGAACTGCTCATGGAGTACATGCGCACCTGCCGCCGGCGGGGGATCAAGGTCCTTATCGGCGGCGCGGGCGGAGCCGCGGCGCTGCCCGGCATGATGGCTGCCTTCACCACGCTTCCCGTGATCGGCGTACCGGTCCGCTCCAAGTCGCTGCAGGGGTTGGATTCCCTGCTCTCCATCGCCCAGATGCCCTCGGGCGTGCCGGTCGCGACCGTGGGCATCGACAACTCGAAGAACGCGGCCTTGCTGGCCGCGCGCATCCTGGCCGTGGAGGATAAGGCCTTGGCCTTGAAGCTCGAGGGCCTGCGCGCCGCCGGAGTGGAAAAAGCGCGTTCCGAGCAGCAGGCCTGATCCTTTCAATGCGGCCGGCGCGGAGCATGCGATGAGGGTCGCGCTGGTCTCTCTTCCGGTTCGTTTCTCAAGCCTGCTGCCCATCGATCTGGGCTATCTGTCCGCCTATCTCAAGAGCCGCGGCCACGACGTGTTCGTCAAGGATTTCAGCGCCGAACTTCCCCTGGAGAACGATTCCCACACGGCGCATTGGGAGGACGAAGCCCGGCAAGAGGAGCTCCTCAGAGGCCGCACGGCCCTTTTGGCGCAATGGGTCCGGGAGATCGCGTCGTTTTCCCCTGACTTCGTCGGCTTCTCGGTATGGGGAGGGCAGGTGCGCTTCTCCGTGCGCGCGGCCGAAGAGATCAAGAAGCTCAGTCCGAAGACCAAGATCATCTTCGGCGGGCCGCGGTTCTTCGGGAAAGACGCTCTTTTGAAGGGGGAAGTCGTGGACTATGCGGTCGTCGGCGAGGGGGAGATCACCCTGGCCGAGATCGTGGAGTCCGGCGGCCATGACCGCCCCATCCCCGGCTGCGTGCGAAGGGCGGGCGGGGAGATGATCGACGGCGGCAGGCGGCCTGAGGATTCCCCCCTTTGCGCGTTTCCTTTCCCGGATTATTCCCCTTTCGACCGAGGCCGCTATCTTCTGCGGAAAACGACTCCGATATTGTTCGGGCGCGGCTGCCGTTGGAATTGCTCCTTCTGCACCCATGGGGAGGTCTGGACGCGCTTTCGTCCCAGGAGCGCGCAGGACGCCTTCGCGGAGATCGAACTGCGCTGCGCCGGCAAGAGCGGGCTTCAGGAATTCTACGTCTGCGATCATTCCATGAACGGGGATATGGGATTCTTAGAGGAGCTCTGCGGCATCATCCTCGATAAGAGCCGCGTTCCCCTGGATTTCACGGGCTTCGGGCAGGTCCATGCGCGGATGCTCGATGAAGGGGTCTTGGACCGGCTCAAGAGAGCGGGATTCAATCATTGGGGCATCGGCGTGCAGTCCGGATCCGATGCGGTCATCAAGAGCATGCGCAGGCCCTATACTTCGGAGCAGGCCGTGCGCGCGCTCGAACTCATGCGCAAGCACGGCATGGACGTCTGCATCGACTTCATCGTGGGCTATCCCACGGAGACGGAGGAGGATTTCCAGAAGACGCTCGCGTTCGCCGAACGGGTCAGGCCCCTGGTCTCGAACATCTCCGTGGCGCCGTTCTGCTGCATCGGAGGCAACGACCTTCACAAGCATCCGGAGCGCTACGATATCCTGACGCATGATCCGCAGGGCAATGCTTGGTCCTCCAAGCACAATACCCCGGAGATCCGCGCCGAGCGCTATGCGCGGCTGATGTCGTTTTTGGAGCAGCATAATGTTCCCAAGCGCTTCTCGGATTCCGACAGGGCTTTCCTTGAGGACAAAGTGGGCGGATCCGGCGGGGGATAGGCCTATAGGCCCATATTCGGGAGGACTCTTGCCCTTTAGTACGCGGGCCTTTGGACTCAGGGAAATATCAGGAGATGCGTCTATACTTCGGATAAGACGCAATAAAAGAGGCTGACTATGAAAGGACTCCTGCTTTCGCTGCTCCTGGCGCCCGCGGCATCCGCCCAGCTCCAGTACGCGGACTTCCATTCCATCCGCAAGGCGGCCCATGGCCGCGCTGCCGCTGTCCAGTCCATCGGGAAGATCGTCTCCGTCGAATATAAGATGGTCGACGGTCCCGCGGCCGAGGATCCCAAGACTCCTCCGAATCTGCAGGTATCGCAGGTCAATGTCCTTTTCAATCAGATCAAGCGGATCCAAACTCATCGCGGAGAGGAGGTGACGATCACCGAGGAACAGGCTCATCGCCTGGTCCAGGGGCTGATCCTCATCGACATAAAGTTCGTGGACCCTATCTCTCAGGAGAGGTGGAACCCGATCCTCGATGATATGGCTGAACTGGCGGCCAAGGAGTTCGGGACGAAGACAAAGGATTGGGATGTGATCATCGACCATATGCTGCAGAAGGCCCTGCTAGATCTTAAGGAGCCCCATAGCAATTATCTCGAACCCAAGCAGGTCAAGGAACTGATGGAGCAGCTCAGCGGTTCCGTGCCGGGCATCGGCGTCCTGATGGGAAAGGTTCCTGAAGGGCTGGGAGTGGGCTTGGTCTTCCCGAATTCCGGGGCGCAGGAAGCAGGCCTGCTGGAAGGGGATGTGATCATCGCCGTCAATGGGAGTTCCATTAAAGGGATGGATATGGAGAAGGCCGTTGAACTTATCCGCGGACCCTCGGGCACCCGCGTGTTCTTAAGAGTCGTGCGCAAGGGCCGGGTCCTTAAGCCTGATTTTCACGTCGAACGCCGCGAAGTCGAGCTGCCCAATGTTCTTTCCAAGATGGCGGCGCCCGGCATCGGCTATATCTATCTGATGGAGTTCGGCCAGAAGTCCGGCGAAAGGGTCCTGGCGGCTGCCGCGGCCTTGAAGAAGCAGGGCGCGAAGTCCATGATCCTGGATGTGCGGGGCAATCCCGGCGGAATCGTGGAGGTCGTGGCTGCGATCTCCTCCGAGTTCCTCAAGGACGGCGATGATATCGTTTCTTTCAAGCATCAGGGGCAGATCGCGAAAAAGGCCGTGACCGTGGGTGACGGAGACTATTGCGATACGCCCGTGGCCGTACTCGTCGACGGGGGCTCTGCCTCGGCCAGCGAGATCATGGCCGGCGCGCTTCAGGATAAGCGCGGCGGCTATACGATCATCGGTTCCCGCAGCTACGGCAAAGGCACGGAGCAGGCGATCATCGGACAAGCGAACGACCGGGCGCTCAAGATCACGGAGAATCGCTGGTACACTCCCGAGGATCGGAACATCGATGCCAAGCACACCCAGGATACCGGCGCCGAGATCCCCGGGACCGGCGGCGTGGTCCCGGATCTCGAGGTGAATGTCTCCGACAAGCAGGCTGAGGAGATCCTCAAGAATATTCAGCTCGAACTTCTGGGCAAGCCGGTTCCCGCTCCTCGCGCCGAGGACCCGGTACTGAAGAAGGCCGTCGAGGTCTTGTCCGGCGCGAATGCCGGATAAAAAAGCGCCGGGCTTCTTTTATCGCCGGCCGTCGTAGAGCTGCTTGTGGATGCTCGCGTCCTTGAGCCCTTGCCGCGGAGACTTAAGGAGCGTTGCCAGTACGCTCAGGAATTCCCAAGGCGTGTAAAGCGAGAATTTCCTTCCTGAACTCACGTGCCGCGCTTCTTTCAGGATCATAAAATCCAGCCCGCGGAGACTGCCCCAACGCTTGAGCGCGCGGCTCAGGAATAATTCCTCTCCGGCCGCGATCTCGGGAGGGAAGCCGCCCACTTCCCGGAAGGCGTCCGCGCGGCAGAATACGAAAGAACCTGCCGCGAGCTTGAAGAGCGCGGAGCCGCAGTTCCATAAAGAGACAAGGACCGTTCCCCATAAAGGCTTGGAATCCAAGTCGATGAGGCTGCCTCCGCCGACATAGCGGCCGCTCCTTGCGGCCTCCAGCATGGAGGAGAGCAGTGCCGGGGAAAGCTCGGAATCCGCGTCGATGAATAAAAGCCAATCGCCCGAGGCCGCGGACGCTCCTGCGTTGCGTGAGCGCGAAATAAAGCGCATGGGCTCGAAAACGACCCGGGCTCCCTCCTCTTGGGCGATGCGGGCCGTGGCGTCGGTCGAGGCGTTGTCGCAGACGATGAGCTCGAATTCCAATCCCGGTTCATGGCAGGACGCCCAGGCCTTGCGCACGCTCCTCAGGCAGGCGGCCAGGAGCTTCTCCTCGTTGTAGGCAGGGACTATTACCGAGAGCTTCAGAGGTCCCTCCGGGGTTCCGTGAGATTCTCGATGATTTTTCGGGCGTGCGGAAAGCGCGCGACGAGCTCCTGCTGCCTGCCCATCTCGAAATCCGAGAAGTCGAAGCCGGGAGAGACCGTGGCGCCGACCAAGGCGTACTCGGCTGCGGGTGCGGGCTCCGCGCCGAACCAGGCGCCGGAGGGCACTGCGTGCTGGAGCTTTTGTCCTGCCAGGACCTCGGGGCCCAGCAGGGTCCTGCGGACCGCTCCATTGGGCAGGATCTCCGTGATCGTCAGGGGGCCGCCGAGATGGAAGTGCCAGAGCTCATCGGAGCGCAGGCGATGGAGTTTTGAGACGGTCCGCGCGGGCAGGAGAAAGAGGATGGCCGTTGAGAAGCTGCGGGGGTTTTCGTAGGCCGCAGGCAGTCCGACGCGGGGGATCGTCCCGGTCGAGCGGTACGTTTCCCGGTAATATCCGCCCTCCGGATGCGGCTGAAGTCCGTAGAGATGTATAAGTTCTTCGACGCCAGGAAGTCCCATGCGCCTGATTCTCCCTCTTTGACGTTCCTTTTTCCAGTTTATTGTTTTTTTCTAAAAGCAGGGAAGAGAAAGTTTCAGCGGCCGCCTTCCTTGACGAATGGCCCATACCCACGACTCGACCTCACTCGGCTCAAACAGCGGGTGGCGGAGGGGATGGAGACCTTCTTCCCGCTCCATTCGTGCGGGTGGAGGGTATGGGGCGGGAAGAAGGTCTCCATCCCAGGCCGCCAGGACCCGCAGAAAAAGTGAGTGAGGTCGAGTCTCTTAAATCTATTGCGCGGAACGCGGAGCCCTGCTAAACTAACGGCGTGAGCTACCGCGTCCTGATCATCGACGATTCCGCGCTGGTGCGCGCCCTGCTTCAGGAGATGCTCCAGGCGCTTGGGCATCAAGTTGTGGGGCAGGCGGGCAACGCCGCCGACGGACTGCAGTCTTGGCGCAGCGAACATCCGGACCTAGTGCTCCTCGACATCTCCCTGCCGGACCAGGACGGGTTCCTCGTCTTGGAGGAGATGCGCGGCGAGGAGCCTTCCTTGCCGGTGCTCTTCGTCACGGGCAATACCCAGAAAAAAGTTATCGAACGGGCCCGCGAGCTCAAGGCTTCCGGAGTGCTCAAGAAGCCTTTTGACGCGGCTCGACTGGCCGCGGCCATCGAGGCGGTCGGCGCCGGACGGTGGCTTTCGTGAACATGAGCGAGGTTCAGAAAGAGAAGGTGACCCGCCTTCTGGAGTCCGGCGTGGCTCACAGCACTGAACTGCTTGGGCTCATGTCCAAGACGCAGTGGGGGATCATGACCTCCAGCGTCAATGAGATCCCGGTCGTCCGGCTCCTCTCTTGGTTCCAGCGGGAGAAGAGTCCCTGCATCGGCGCGAGATTGCGCGCGCGCGCGGACGTTCCTTTGGAATTCCTCATTCTTTTCAATGAATCCAGCGCCAAGGCCGTGGCGGAGGCGGTCACCAAGCCCATCGAGGACAAGATCCGTTCCTTGCCGGATTGGGTCGCGGTGAGCATCGGCGAGATCTCCAATGTCCTGGCCCAGGGAGTCATCGGCGCCCTGGCGGATGCGCTGGACACCATGATCATACTCTCGGTGCCCGAGGTCCAGAAAGGCGCGCGCAGCCGGATCTTGAGCGAGGCGCTGGAGGCTTACGATGGACGCCAGGACCTGCTGGTGACCTCCCAGGTGAACATGTACTCGGAGAATCTCGCGGCTGAGTGCAGCATGATCATCATCGTCAATGCTGACTGCTTGCGGCGCATGCTGAACTGACGTGCGGCTTTTCCTTCCGGCGTTGCTCCTCCTTTTTTCTTGCCTGCGGAATGCATCCGCCGGACTCTCCGGCGGCGCGGAACTCGCTCGCGCGGACCGGCTCTTCGAGCAAGGACGCCATGAAGAGGCCTTGGCGGTCTATGAGGGCATCTCTCATGGGGTCGGAGAGAACGCATTCAAGGCGTTCTACCGCGCCTGCGAGTCCGAGGCGCTGCTCATGCGCACGGGCGCGGCGCTGGAGCGCTCTCGCAGGGCTGCTCAGCCCGAGGATCCGCTGAGCCGTCTGCGCCTGCGGCTGCTCAAGACCGAGCTGGCCTTGGCGTTCCTTCATCAGGAAGGCGAGGGCCTGCCTGCCGATGAGATCGCGGGCGCTACCGAGACCTTCAAGCGTACGGCTCAGCAGTGGCGCAAGGAGATCGACGATGGGTATCGGTCTCTCTGGTTCTCCAGGAAAGGCATGGCGGGCCGGCGTGTGGAGCAGGAATCCTACTTTTTAGACGCGGATCATGCGGACAGCGCCAGATACCCGACCCTGCTCGATGTCTATGCCGACCGCTTCTCTCAATGGGTGCTGGGGGATGCCGGCATCCCCGCCGGGAACCCTCGGCCGGACCCGCTCATCTTCCTTAAAACCGATTTCACCGCCGACCTTTTTCCCGGCGCTCCAGCGGCCGTGCAGGCCGCGGCGATCTATGAAGAGGCGTTCCGCTTGGATGGAGAGGGGAGGGGCCGCGCGTCCGAAGAGTGGCGCATCGAGAGGCTCATGATTCCTTTCCGGCGGCCGGATCTGGTCGCGGCTTTCAAGGACCCGGCCGCCGCGCAAGACACGGCCGCGGCCGTGCTCCTGCGCTGGCGCAAGGAGTCCCGCAGTCCCGAGGCGCGCGCGCGGGCGGGTTATGAGGCCGCGGTCTTGATCGACGGACGAGGCCGTCGGGACGAGGCCGTGCAGTTGTGCGGCGAGATCCAAAGCTCCGCGCCTCGCTTGGCGTCCGCGCAGGGCTGCGCCCAGCTTTGCGCCGAGATCCGCAGGCCGGAACTCATGCTCGGCGCCCGTACGGTCCCGCCTCCCGGCAAAGCGGCTCTGCATGTGAGGAGCCGGAATCTTTCCACGGTCTTTCTGCGGCTCTATGCCTTCTCTCCGGAGAAGGCGTCGGCTTCGGGAGCTTCCCGCGAGATGGGCGGCTGGTCCGCAGTCCTCAATGGGATCGATGAGGCCGTCCTGCGCAAGGTCTTGTCCGAGGAGAAGCCCCTGAAGGCATGGTCCATCCCGGCCAAGCCCGCGCGGCCCTACACGGAATCGGAGAATGATGCGGAGGTCCCCGAGGCAGGGATCGGGCTCTATCTTGCGGTTGCTTGCTCCGACGCCTCGTGCCAGGCCGGTTCCTCCTTGGTGAGCGCGGCCGTGCTCGACGTCACGAACGCGCTGCTTGTGGGCTCTTCGGGGCTATCCATCCCGTCCTCGGATCTTTTGGAGAGGACGAAGGGACCCTCGGAGATCACGGCCGACGCATTCTGGCTCTATGCGTTCGACGGCCGCAATGGGACGCCCTTGCCGGAAGCGGAGCTGGATGTGTTCCTGGGCCGCGATGACCGGACGCCCGAGCGGCGGAGCATAAGAACGGATGCCTCGGGACGCGCCGCGATCCCAGTCTCCTTGGATCTGCGCAGGCGGGAGGCCCGCACGAACTGGGCCGATCCCTTGCTCCGGCATCCCAAAGGGACGGCTTTTCTGCGCGCTCCATTGACGCTGGATTCCTCGGCGCCCCAAAGGCTGCGTCTTTTCCTGGAGACGGATCGGCCGGCCTATCGGCCCGGCCAGAGCGTGCGCTGGCGCGCGGTCTGCGTCGAAAGAGGAGGCGCGGGATTCTTGGCCTATAATCGGGCTCCCGTTCGCGTGCGGCTCATCGACGCGGCCGGGCAAGAAGCCGACTCTTCCTCGCTGCGGCCCGGAGCTTTCGGCGCTGCGGCAGGGAGTTTCGTCCTTCCCATGGGCCGGCCCCTGGGTCGCTGGAGCTTGCAGGCATCCCTGGAGGATGGGAGGGACTCGGCCTTGGCGGACTCCTCGATCTCCGTCGAGGAATATCGGCGGCCGGAGTTCGAAGTGGAGCTCTCCACTGATTCGAGCGCATGGATCTTCGGCCGGTCCGGCGAGGTTCGGGGGAGCGTCCGTTATCTATTCGGAGGGGCGGTCCGGTCCGCGGAACTGGAGTATGCCGTCTATCGGGAGCCCTCTTGGGAGGGCTGCGGGCGGCCGCGTTCTTGCATGATGGAGGGGGGGCGCGAGGAAGTCCTTCGCGGGCGCGTACGCTCCGATGAGAATGGAGGATTTTCTTTTGCGTTCACCCCGCGCTTGCCCGACGGCGAGGATGCGTCCGCGTCGTCCATCCGCTTCCTTGTCCGCGTCGAGGCGAGGGAAGCCGGAGGGCGCACGATCTGTGCGCAAAGAAGCTACGCGGCGGGCGCCTCTTCCTCGCTCGCTTCCATGGAGCCGGAAACCGCTTTCCTGTCTTCCGGGCGCGCCTTCAAGGTGCGCCTCGGGATCGCGGATCTGGAGGGCCGAGGCGTCCCGGGGAAAGGGGAATTCGTCCTTTCGAGGATCGACAAGCTCCCGAAAGCGGAGCCTCCTTCCGGCGGGGCGGAGGGATCCTGGGAGTCCCCCGGACTCTCGGAGCTCTATTGGAACGCGCCGGACGCCGTTCAGATCCTGCGCGCGAGCGTGACGTTCTCCTTGTCCGGCGAAGCGGAATTGCGCTTCCCGGGAGTCGCTGCCGGGCTCTATCGCCTGGAACTGCGCGCGCAGGATGAGCAAGGCGGCAGGCCCAGGCGGACCTTGGTCCTGCCCTGCGTGGACGCCAAGACCGGGCGCGTGCCGCAGCGCTTGCCCGGCGCAGCGCTCTCTGAATATCCCTCTTACGAAGCGGGGCAGAAAGCGCGCCTGCTCATCGGCTCGGCGGAGGTCCTCGGCCCGATCCATGTGGAAGTCTTCGCGGGGAACAGCCTGCTGGCCCGCAGTGCTTTGCCCGAGGGCGGAGTGCGGCTCTTCGAGGTGCCGGTGCGCGAAGCGTATCGCGGAGGGTTTACGGTGCGCTGGTTCGGGGTCCGGGATTTCCGCGTCCACTCGGGCTCGGTGCATGTCCCTGTCCCATGGGCGGATAAGCGGCTGAAGCTTTCCCTTCATCACGATCCGGTCCTGCGGCCCGGGCAGAAGGCTTCCTGGTCGCTGGAGGTCCTGGACTCTTCCGGGGTCCCGGTGCAGGCGGAGGCCGGCATCCGGATGTTCGATCGTTCCCTCGAATATTATGTCGAAGACTCGGCCATGGACCTGGAGTCGCTTTACGCGCAGGAGGGGGGGCCGCTTCCCGCGCAGGGATCCCTTTATGAGCGGGACGGGATACAGCTCCCTGTCGAGAAAGGCTGGTTCCGTTCCCTGATGGGGGCGTTTCCTGGACGGGTGAGGCCTCCCGCGCCTGCGCCGGGGTTCCGCTTCGGACGTTCTTTCTCTCGCGGGAACATGAGAAGCATGATGCTCATGAACGACGGCGGGCTGGCCGGTTCCGCCGCTCCGGCATCTTCCGAGATTTCCGGGCAAGCAAGGCCGGAATCGTCCCGAAAGGCCCAGGGCGCGCGCGAGGTCGATCGAAAAATGGACGCGGAACCGATCCGCAAGGATTTCTCGGAAACGGCTTTCTATGAGCCGCAGCTGCGCGTGCGGGACGGCCGGGCGGATTGGAGCTTCCAGGTCCCGGAGCAGCTCACGGATTGGAAGGTGGTCGCGACGGCGCTCACGCGCGACGTGAAGACCGGGTTTCTGAGCGCAAGGACCGCCACGCGCAAGGAGCTCATGGTGCGCTTGGAGATGCCGCGCTTTTTGCGCGAGGGAGATGAATCCCAACTGCTGGCGGTGGTGCATGATCAGACCGAAGAGCCGCGCGAAGGGAGCCTCCGCCTATCCATCGAGGGGCCGCAAGGAGATGCGCTGGCGCTTTTTGGAGCGAGCGGATCCGAGCGTCCGCTCCGGATATCCTCGGGGGCTTCGGTCCTATCGGCATGGAAGGTGCGCGCGCCCTCGGAGCTCGGAGAATTCCGCGTCCGGGTCGCGGTGTCCGCCGGAGGGCTTTCAGACGCGGAGGAGCGCATCCTCCCCGTATTGCCTTCCCGCGAAAGGCTCGTGGAGAGCAGGGCCGCGGTTTTGGAAGGGGATTCCTCCGCGGAGCTTTCGTTGGAGTCCTTGCGGCGCAAGGATACCTCCCTGCGGCAGGAATTGCTCCAGCTCCAAGTCGAACCGCAGACGCTGCTTTCCGCGCTCAACGCGGTTCCGTTTCTCATGAGCTATCCCTATTCCTGCGTGGAACAGACCCTGGACCGATTCCTGCCGCTTTCCATGATCGAGGCGGTTTATCGGAAAAGTCCGGCCTTATCCCGCGCGGCTGCGGCGCTTCCCCGGCGCGCGACCGGCCTGCCGGCCTGGGAGGCTGAGGATTCCCGGCGCGGCGTCCGGCTTTCGGAAAGTCCTTGGATGGCCGATGCCCAAGGCGGCGCGGAGCTCCGGGATCTCGCGGACCTGCTCGATCCCGCCAAGGTGCTCCAGCAGAGGCAGGCGGCTCTTGAGGGTCTGCGCGCGGCTCAGCTTCCGGACGGCGGCTTCCCATGGTTCGCGGGAGGCAGGGCGGATCCGTATATCACGCTCCTGGTCTTGGACGGCTTCGCGGAGTCTCAGCGCTGCGGGGTGGAAGTTCCCGAGGATATGGCGGACCGGGCTCTGCGCTTCATCTCCGCATGGGGCGGCGGCCGCGGGCGGTCGGCGGAGGAATTCCAGGCATTGTCTCTTTATGCCGCGTATATATTCTCATCCTTGCCGGAGCGCTTTCGTGTTTTGCCGGGCGCGGCGCGGGCCAAGCGTTCGGCCCGGACTTGGCTGGAATCCGCCGTGCGGCGGCCGGAAGCGCTCTCGCGGCTGGGGTGCGCGCAGGCGGCTCGGGCGTATGCTCATCTTGGGGAGCCGGCTAAGTCCCGCGTCTTTTTGGATCGCGCGATGCAGGGGCTTGTCGAGGACCCCGTGACGGGCGCCTCTTGGCAGCCGGAGAAGTCGTCTTGGCGCTGGTATCAGGATACGGTGGAGACGCATGCGTTCATGCTCAGGACCCTGCAGGCCCTTCTCCCGGAGGATCCCCGCATCTCCGGCCTGGTGCGCCGGCTGCTTTTCAGCCGCACGGGTTCTCGCTGGCGCTCGACCAAGGATTCCGCGGCCGCGGTCTATGCGCTCTTGGAATACTTCCAGGCGCGCGGAGCGCTGGAGAAGGGCGACGATTATTCCGTCAAGTGGGGCTCCTTGTCCGAACGGATCCAGGTCAAGCCCGAGGAGGCCTTATCCAAGCCCTTGCGCTGGAGCCGGGGAACAGCCGTTGTTCCCGAACTCCGGACTCCCCAACTGCGCAAGTCCGGGTCCGGGACCGCGTTCGCATCCTTGACCCATGTGTATTCCACGGACGCCGCGGTCGAGGCATCCTCCTCCGGACTCTTGGAGGTCCGCCGGGGATACTATCGCAGGATGAAGGAAGGCGTCGGCTGGCGTCTTGTTCCCTTGAAGCCGGCGGAGAGCGTTCATGTGGGCGATGAGATAGAGGTCCGGCTCGAGCTTTCCGCGAGAGGGGACCTCGAATACGCGCATCTGCGCGATCCGCGGCCGGCCGGCTTCGAGTCTTCAGATCTCCTTTCCGGCTGGAAATGGGACGGGATCGAGCGTTATGAGGAGCCGCGCGATTCCGCCATGGAATTCTTCCTTCCCAGGCTTCCTCGGGGAGAATACACCCTGTCCTATCGCGTGCGGCCGACGACTCCGGGCAGCTATCATGCGGGTCCGGCAGTTTTGCAGTCCTTGTACGCCCCGGAGTTCGGGGCGCATTCCTCGGATTTCCGCCTCACCGTCGAATAAAAAAGCCGCCCGCGACATCGCGGGCGGCTTTTCTTTGAGTCGTCATTCCGGCAAAAGCCGGAATCCAGCTGCTTATCTTATCGCGAGCCCTTACTTCAGCAGTTCGAGGGCCTTCTCAAGCATGGGGTCGGCCGGGGAGTTCTCCACCGGCGCATTCAGCATCTGCCGATAGATTCCGTCCATCACCGCGGCGGTGGAGGCGTCATTCATGGGGACCACTGCGTCCGGCGTGATGCCTCCCTTTCCCTTCTCGTCTTTTTGGATGCACTGGCCGGAGGGCGTATACCAGTGTTCCAGGGTCATCTTCAATACCGAGCCGTCCTGGAACTTGAATATCCCTTGAGCGGAACCCTTGCCGTATGTCCGCGAGCCCACTACGACGGCATGCTTGTTGTCCTTCAAGGCGCCGGCGAAGATCTCGCTTGAGGAAGCGGAATGCCCGTTGACGAGCACGGCCACGGGCAGGTCCGAGAACTCGCCGTCTCTGTCCACGACCCAGCGCTGCGTGGCGCCCTTCTTGTTCTTGGTGCTGAGGATGTTCTGCTCTTTGTTGAGGAAGAAGGCCGCCATCTCCACGGGCGGCACTCCGCCGCCGTTTTCGCGAAGATCCACGACCAGGGCGCGCATGCCTTGGCTGCGCATCTTCTGGACCTCGGCCAGGAAGAGGTCGGTGGTGGAATCCTTGGCGCCCTTTTTCGTCGCAGGGCGGAAGCTCGTGATAAAGACATAGCCTACGCCGGAAGGCAGCATCTTCGCCAGGAGGTTGGGCACTTCGATCTTGCGGCGAGTGATCGCCAGCGGGATCGTTTCGACCCGGCCTTCGGCATCCTTGCGTTGGACCAGGAGTTGGACCTGCGATCCCTCCGTCCCGGTCACGAGGCCGGTGACCGCATCGCTGTCGAGGTTGAGGACGTCTTGGCCGCCCACGGACAAGATCTGATCGCCGGGCTTGATGCCCGCTTCTTCCGCGGCGCTGCCGGGGATGGCGTAGAGAATTCCCAGAGGCTTGCCGATTTTCTTTTTCTCGAAAGCCGCGCCTATGCCGGAGTATCCTCCGCGCAAAGACGCATCGAAGGCATTGTATTCCTCCGGGTCCATGAACCTGGAGAAGTGATCGAGCTGCGCGGCCATGCCTTTGACGGCCCCATAGAAGAGCTTCTTCTTGTCTATGGAATCGCCGGAAGCCTTGCGGATATCCTGAGCGACCTTATTGATGAAAAGGAGCTGGTCCTCGGAGAAAGTATAGGAGTTCTCCGGCTCGATGGCCTTTCCCTGCTTGGGGGCGGAGAATTTCGGGGTCTTGAACCGGTATTTCGGATCGAGCTGATCCGTCATTCCCTTGAGCGCTCCGGCGAAGAGCTTCTTTTTATCCACCGTGTTGATGTAGCGGTCGGTGATCTTTCCGGCGACCTCATCGATGAAAAGGAGCTGGTCCTCGGTGAAGCCTGGGGAATCCTCCGCTGTCGCTTCACGGCCTTCGCCTATGGGAGGGACTTCTTCAGCGGCGAGCTTCAGGGACTTTTCGGGCGCGAAGGCCGCGTCCGAGACCGCCAGCGGGACCTTCAGGCCGCCGAGGCTGGGGATTTCGAGCGGGCGGGCTTGCGCGAGCGCGGGAAGCAGCAACAGAGCGGACAACATTTTCAAGAGGCTCATGATTCTCTCCTCGGGGCTTCGCTCGCAGGCCGTCTTGCGGGCTCCGCCCAGTTGACGCGGGTCAATGACCACGGTAAATACTCTATCAAGGGCCCTTTCCAGGAGCGTGAGTCCAAAGGGCATCCGCGCATGCGCAATGGGCCTATCGGGACCTGGGCCCTCGGGCGGGGGATTCTGCGCGATGACTGAAGGCTCCAAGTTTATCTGATATCATTTGCTCCTTCGCGATGCGAAGAGGGGTCCGCAGAGGGAGGGTTTCAATGAATTCCAAGGAGAAGATCCATTTCGTGGGCGTGGGCGGGCAAGGGATGAGCGCGCTGGCGCAATTCCACGCTTTCGGCGGAGCTCAAGCGACGGGATCGGACCGCTATCTCGACCGCGGACAGCTTGCCGACGTGCGCGGGAAGTTCTCGGCCCTGGGCATCCGCTTATTCCCGCAGGACGGCTCCGGCATCGATAAGGATACCGCGCGGGTGGTGCTCTCCACGGCCATCGAGGACTCCAACGCCGACTTGGCCAAGGCCAAGAGCCTGGGCACGCCCGTGATCCACCGCGCGGAGTTCTTAGCCGAGCTGGTGGCCGCGCATCGGACCCTGGCCGTGACCGGGACCAGCGGCAAGTCCACGGTGACGGGCATGGTCTTCGAGGTCCTGGATGCTTGCGGGCGTTCTCCTTCCGTCATCACCGGCGCCGGGCTGCGCCTGCTTGAGGCGCGCGGGCTCGTGGGCAATGCCGCGCGCGGGACGTCCGACCTGCTCGCCATCGAGGCCGATGAGAGCGACGGCAGCCTGGTGCGCTACCGTCCCTGGCTGGGGGCTCTGCTCAGCATCGGACGCGACCACAAGGAACTGCCCGTGCTTTTGGAGATGTTCAGGACCTTCCGTGCCGCCAGCGGCCGATTCGTGGTGAACGCGGATGTCCCGCTTTTGAAGGAATTCCAGCCCAAGAGCACGACGTTCGGATTCTCCGAGGGTTCCGCGGTCCGCGGCGCCGGCCTGCGTCTGGAGCCCGGTCGTCTGCGCATGGACGTCAACGGAGTGCCCTTCGATCTTCCGCTCGACGGGAAGCATAATGCGGAGAATGCCCTGGCGGCCGCGGCTATCTGCATGGAGGTCGGAGTCGAACTGAAGGATTGCGCCAAGGCTTTGGCTTCCTATCGCGGGGTGATGCGGCGCTTCGAGCGCGTAGGGACCGAGCGGGGAGTGACGGTCATCGATGATTATGCCCATAACCCGGACAAGGCCAAGGCCGTGCTGGCCGCGGCCAGGCTCTGCGGCAAGAGGCTGCTCGCCATCTATCAGCCGCATGGCTTCGGGCCCACGCGCTTCGTGCGCAACGAGCTCATCGAGGTGTTCTCCTCCATGCTGGGCAGCGAGGATGTCCTATGGATGCCGGAGATCTATTACGCGGGCGGGACTGCGGTCAAGGACATCTCCTCCGCGGATATCGTGAAGGCGGTTTGCGAGAAGGGACGCAGGGCGTACTTCTGCCCTGAGCGCGGCAGCATCCCCCAAGCCGTGGCCAAAGAGGCCCGCTCCGGGGATGTGGTGCTTCTCATGGGCGCCCGGGACCCGAGTCTTGGGGATTTCGCCCGGGACTTGCTTCAGGCGCTGCAATAGGGGAAAAAAAAGCCATCCTTCCTATATAAAGGAAGGCGGTGCGGTCGGAGCGCCCGAGATCAGATCTTGCGGACTTTGGCCGCGCGAGGGCCTTTATCCGACTGCTCGATCTCGTATTCTACAGCCTGATTCTCGGCCAGGGACTTGAAGCCGTCTCCGGTGACCGCGGTGTAGTGCACGAAAAGGTCTTTGGATCCATCATCAGGGGTGATGAAGCCGAATCCTTTTTGGTCGTTGAACCACTTGACTTTTCCAGTAGGCATCGATGCTTTCCTCACTTCACGAGAGTCATAAGGCGCGTCTCTCAGAAGTATAGACAAACCGTGCAACCGCATTCAACCATATGGTGCCTCGACCTCACCCAGTTTTTCTGGCGGGTCCTGGAGCAGAGGGGAAACACCCTCCCTTCCCCCGGCGCCCCTGGGAACAAGTTCCCCCCAAGCTACGGGGCCCCCTTCACGGGAGCGGGAGGGTGTTTCCCCTCTGCTCCACCCGCCGTTTCTTAGGGTGATGTCGAGTCGTTATCCCCCCTTGCGCCGAGTAGGCCTTTAGACCTAGTATAATATAGGTCCAGCGGCGCTGTTGGGATGGAGGCGGGTGAGGCATATTATGGATATGGGAAGGATAAGCATCGCGATCTTGGCGGTGATATTCGCGCAGGCCGCGCCTATCCGGGCGGCCGAGTCTGAATCGCAGATCGTGGAATTGACGGTTGCGGACATACAATTCATCCAGAAGCAGGATGCCCTGCTCAAATCCATCGAAGATTGGAGATATTTCATCGGGCGGGCTGCGCCGTCCGCCCAGGACTTCCTTCCCAGGCTCGCGGTCCTCGACGATGAGGCCATGGCCGTTGAGAACATCGCGGGACTCGAAGGCCCTGTCGCTCGCTTCCGCGCTTTAGAGATGGAGATGAAGGCCCGGGTCCTCCCGGGCTGGGAGCAGATGACTCCGGCGGAGCGTGATGCCGCGGTCAATGGACTGCTCAGCAAGATCAAGATAATGATTTCGCTCCAGCGTACCCAGGTACATCTGGGCGCCGAACAGGGCAAGACGCTCGATAAGATCCGAACGGAGGTCTTATCCTCCGAGGATCCTCAGGCCCTGGCGGAGCTCTATGACCGCATCCAGCGCTACGGCGCGGGTGACTCCCCCATCGTCTCGGCGCAAGCCGTAGGCGAAATCGTGGGTAATCTGGAGCGTTATCTTCCGCGCAACCAGCTTCCTCCCGGGCTGCATGCGCATTCGGCCATGGACGTGCCGGACATCTCTTATAACGCGGATAAGGAGATGAAGGCGCTGCTCATCGGGCGGCGCTCAGGCATGAATACCGCGATCATCCGAAAGGCCATGAGCGAAGGCATGCGCCAGGGCGTGGACTATCGCCTGGTGCTCTCCGTCATCAAGGCGGAGTCCGCGTTCGATCCCGATGCGACCAGCCCCAAGGGAGCGCGCGGGCTCATGCAGATCATGCCGGATACCGGCAAGCAATTGGGTGTCTCCAAATCCTCCATGCTCTACGACGTGGACACTAATCTTCACGCAGGAGTGAAGTATCTCAAGCAGCTTTTGAATACCTTCACGGATTTTTCCGCGGCCGAACTCGCGACCTTGAATCCCGCCAAACTTCAGCAGGTCAAGAGCGTGATCGCTTCCTATAACGCCGGACCCAACGCGGTCAAGCGCTACGGCGGAGTGCCGCCCTATCGCGAGACTCGCGACTATGTGGTCAGAGTCCTGCAGAATTACTCGGCGTTCTGCAGGCAGTTCCCTCAATAATCTAGGCTTTGATGCGCGCTCGCAGGGAGCGGACCTGCTCCATGCTGCCCAGGGCAACGATCGACTCCCCGGGCGCGATGCAGCGCTCCAGCGAAGGGTTGGTCTCGTAGCCGGCCGGGCCTTTGACGGCCACGATCAGGGCCGTTTCCGGTCCTGATCCCTTTGCCTCTTGCAGGGACTTCCCGATGAGCGGGCTTCCGGCCGGGATGGCCACGTCCTCGAATCGGTAGGCTCCGCCGCTGTGCTCCCTGAGCATGGAATCCAGGAATCCCACGGTCGCCGGGCGGACCATCTCGGAGGCCATGCGCATGCCTCCGATATGCCCGGGGCTCACGGCCGCATCCGCGCCGCTGCGCAGGAGCTTTTCCCGGATGGAGGGGTCGTGAAGCCGGCTGACGATGCGCAGGCGGGGATTGAGCCCCCTCGCGGAGACGGCCACGAAGGAATTGTCCCGGTCGTCGGCCAGCGCGCAGAAGAGTCCATGGGCCCGTTCGATGCCGGCTTCCGAGAGCATCTCGTCGCGCAGAGCGTCGCCTTGGAGCACGAGCCAGCCGCGCTCCTCGAGCAGAGCGCGCTTGGCCGCATCCAGTTCCAAGCCCACAAAGGGGCGGCCGGTCTTGAAGAGCTCCTCCATGATGGTGCGGCCGGTGTTGCCTCCTCCGCAGACGATGTAGTGTTCCTTCAAGGCAGAGATCTTGGCCTTCATGCGCCGCCTCCTGAGCACGTCGTTGAGCTCGCCTTCCACGATGAAAGCCGTGATGGATGAGAAGGCGTAGCCGACGGCCCCAAGGCCGCCGAAGATGAGGAAGATGGTGAACGCTCTCCCCGCGTTCGAGAGGGGGTGGACCTCGCCGTAGCCGATGGTGGCTACGGTGATGACCGTCATGTAGAGCGCGTCGAACGCGGACCAGCCCTCGATGAAGACATAGCCGCAGGTCCCGATGAGCAGGACGACCGTGAATATTCCGCAGGCTATGGAAAGGCGTTCGCGCAGATCCTTGAACACAGCGGCATTATAGCGATTTGGTACACTCCCGGCATGCGCGCGCATCCCCTTCCCGCGTGGATATCCAGGGTCCTTGCACGGACCTACCCTGAAGCCGGCTGTTCCCTGCGGCGCACCACGGCGCTGGACCTCTTGGTGGCCACCATCCTCTCGGCGCAATGCACCGACGAGCGCGTCAACCGCGTGACCAGGCCGCTTTTTCGCAAGTACCGGAAGGCTGAGGACTATGCCCGCGCGGATCTTCGCGCGCTGGAGCAAGAGATCCGCAGCACCGGATTCTTCCGCATGAAAGCGCGGCATATCCGCGAGACTTGCCGGCGCCTGCTCAAGGACCACGGCGGCCGCGTGCCCGGGGACATGGAGTCGCTTTTGGCCCTTCCGGGGGTCGCGCGCAAGACCGCGAACGTGGTGCTGGGAACCTGGTTCGGCCGCGCCGAGGGAGTGGTCGTGGATACGCATGTTTTCCGACTGAGCCGCCGCCTGGGGCTCAGCCGCGGCAGGACTCCCGAGGCCGTGGAGAGGGATCTGGCCGCTCTTTTCCCGAGCAGGGAGTGGGTGCTTCTCTCGCATCGGCTCATCGCGCATGGGCGGGCGCTCTGCCGCGCGCGCAGGCCGCTGTGCGTGAAATGTCCGCTTAGGAGCCGTTGTCCGTCCGCCGATCTTTTCGGAGGGATTCGATGAGGACTCATCGCGCAGCCGTTCTGACTTTCGATAAGAAGAGCAAGCTCCAGTATCTCCCCTACGCCGAGCTGCGCGCGGATGCGCAGGGGCGCATCGCTTCCCTGCGTCCGCTCCCCTTGCCCAGGGGGCGGCGCTGCGAACGGCTCCTCATCCCCGGGCTCATCGACGCGCACTGCCATCTCAGCCAGTATCCCGCGGTGGCGCGCGACGGCTTGCCGCTTCTGCCCTGGCTCAAGAAGCATATCTTCCCGCTGGAAGCGGATTTCCGCGCGAAGAAGGCCCGGCCGAGGGCGCGGGCCTTCTTTCAGGAACTCGCCGCCAACGGCACGACCTTTGCCGCGATCTATACCAGCATCTGGCAGGACAGCACGCAGGTCTGCTTCGAGGAGGCCGAGAGGAGCGGCCTGCGCGCGATCATGGGCAAGGTGATGATGGACCGGCGTTCCTATGGGGGAGCCCATGGTTCCTTGCGGGGGGAGAACCTGACCGAGCTTTCCATACGGCAGAGCTGCGAACTCTGCGAGCGCTGGCACGGCCAAGGCAAGGGAAGGCTCTTCTATGCGTTTACTCCGCGGTTCGCCTTGAGCTGTTCTCCGGAGCTCTTGCGGGAGGCCGGGCGCCTGGCGCGGCGCTATGGGGCCTTCGTGCAGACGCATCTCTCCGAGAACCGCGACGAGGTCGCGGCCGTGCGCAGGGAATTCCCTTCAGCGCGCAGCTATGCCGAGGTCTATGAGCGGGCCGGGCTCTTGGGGCCCCGCACGATCCTCGCGCACTGCATCTGGCTTTCCCAGGCGGAAAGGCGCCTCATCGCGCGCTCGGGCGCCGCAGTCGCGCATTGCCCCACGTCCAATGCGTTCCTGGGCAGCGGCATCATGGATCTGCGGCGCTTGCGCGAGGGCGGCATCGGACTTTCGCTCGGCAGCGACGTCGGAGCCGGGCCGTCTTTGGATATGTTCGAGGTCATGCGCCAAGCGGTCTTCGGCCAGCGCTTGGCGCGGGCGCACGGTCTCATGGACGGCCCGGCTCCGGATGCACGCGAGGCCTTCCGTCTGGCGACCTTGGACGGCGCCCGGAGCCTGGGATTCGCAGACGCCTTGGGCAGCCTGGAGACGGGCAAGCAGGCGGATATGGTCCTGCTCGACCGAAGGGCATTCGAGCCGCGTTTCTGCGAGGACGACTCCGCGCAGGCGCTGGTCTCCCGCCTAGTCTACCGCGCGGGCCGCTCTGCCGTGCGCGAGACCTGGGTCGCGGGCCGCCGCGTTTATTGAGTATACGCGACGCTTCTTCGCACTGCTTTCTTCGTCATTCCGGCGGAAGCCGGAATCTAGGAACTGCCGTCAAGATGTAATCCTGGGTCCCGGCTTCCGCCGGGATGACGGAAGCAGAAACGTTTATGCTCCAGGCTATTGGTCCTGTTTGTTTACAGGAGCGGCGGACAATCCGGGGAGAGAGCGCAAGAAAGGCAGGATCGCTTCCGCGGCAAGGCGGTGGGCCCTCTCATTGGGATGGGCGTCGAAGCGGCTGACTACGAGCTCCTTCGAGCCGTAGGGAGCGAAGGTCTCCAGAAGATCCAAGTGCGGGACGCCGAGTTCTTTCCAGAATTTCGAGAGTTTCTCGTGGGCTTCCCGGTGCTCGTAGCCCGGTCCCATGTGGTGCAGGAATGGGAAGGTCACCACCGCGAGGCGTCCTCCCGCGGCTTCGATTCCGTTTTTGAACAGGAGGAGCTGCTTCTTCTGCAAGTCGAAGGCTTCCCCGGCATAGGCGCTCTTGACGGAGTCGAAATAGCCGCGCGCCGCGAAGTGCCTGGCGACGAGGATGCGGTAATAAAGGGTGTTGATCAGGAAGCTGTGCCTGACCCAGAACCCTTCCAGGCTCTGGGTCGGGAACTCCTCGGTCCAGCCTCCCGTCGCGATCTGCATGCTTTGGATGTCGTTGAGGCAGTAGATCAGGACGACTTGGTCTAGCCGGTAGCCTGTGCGCAAAAGATCTCTTAACCCCGCGACTTCATCGACCGTGTCCATCCCGTTGCGCGCCAGGACATGGACCTCCCACTCGCCGCGGGTCTTTTTGCGGATGATGCCCGCGAAGCGGTCTTCGATGCGGCGGATGCCGTGTCCGGCGGTGAAGGAATCTCCGGCGAAGCTGATCCGGCGCATCCCGGGAGGAGGGAGGGGCGCATAGTCCCGGTCATCGCGCACGCCGTAGGAGTTGTTGCGGTAGTGGCGGGCGAACCAGCGCGAGGAGGCCAGCGAGAAGCTGAAGGAATCCGTGATGTCCGCGAAGAAGCGGGAATAGGCTTCCCCTATCGCCAACGCAAGCGAGATCCCGAAGAAGACGCAGAGGAGCTTCTTCAGGACCCCGCTTGCGAGGGCTTTTGTGAGCGGCAAGGCGTCTATTTCTTGACGATATCGAGCAGTTCGATCTCGAAGGACAAAGGCGCTCCGCCGGGGATCATGGGGGGCGCGCCGCGGTCGCCGTAGGCGATCTCAGCCGGGCAGACGAGCCGGGCCTTCCCGCCGACCTTCATCTTCTGAACGCCCTCGGTCCAGCAGGGGATCACGCCTTTCAAGGTGAACTCGGCGGGTTCCTTGCGCTCCACGGAACTGTCGAACACGTGTCCGTCCATGAGCGTGCCGTGATAGTGGACCTTGACCTTGTCCTCTGCTTTCGGCGACTTCCCTTTGCCGGCCTTGATCTCTTTGTAGATGAGCCCGGATTCGGTCTTAACGGCGCCGGCTTCCTTGGCGGCCTTGGAGAGGAAGGCATCTGCCCGGACCTTCATGCGGGCTTTGCGCAGGGGCTCGATCTTCGGGCCGTAGGTCTCCAACTCCACGGCGGAGGGGCGCTGGAGCGCCGCGTCCGTGATCCCTTTCTCGACGGCCGCGTATTCCTGCGGGGTCAGGTAGAATTGGAGCAGGTTGCGTCCGAGCACCTGTCCGAGCGCGTAGAGGGTCTTCTCCTCATCGGAACCGGCGCTTTTTGGCTGCGCGGACGCCGAGATGGGCGCCGTGGGCGCGACCGCGTCGGCCGCGAAGGCCGGGAAGGACAGGAAGGTCAACAGCAAGGACAGGATCATGGTTTCTCCTTTATCTCATGGTTTCGGCTTTTTGAACAAGGCTTCGAAGGCGGCCTTGGATTTCCGACTGCGATCGTCCGGTATCGGCGAAGCGCCGGGCCCTGAAGACGGCTTGGGCCTGAAGAACTCGCAGAAGTTCGATGCTTCCTTATCCGCAACCGGCTCGGCTTGAGTCTCCCGGCACTGATTATTGTGCAGGCGCGAATGGTGCGCGCAGTTGAGACAGCAGCGATTCTCTCTTCCGCAGCCGCGGCAGAGTTCTCCGCGGCGGAAGTCTTCCGCCTCAAGGGCGCGCCCGCAATGACGGCACGCCGGGCTCATGCGCGAGCGGCGCTCTTGCTCCCGACGACCTCGTAGGTGTCCCGGGCGATCATGAGTTCCTCGTTGGTCGGGATGATCCAGGCGTGCAGGCGGGAATCCTGCCTGGTGATGCGCACGCATTCTCCGGGCGCGGCCTTTTCGTTGGCGGAATCGTCCAGGTGCAGGCCCAGGGATGAGAGTCCCTCGCAGATGCGCTTGCGGATGGGGGTGGCCCGCTCGCCGATGCCTCCGGTGAAGACGATCGCGTCCGCGCCGCCCATGTCCGCGAAGTAGGCGCCCACGTATTGGCGCACGCGCGCGCAGAAGAGGTCCAAGGCCAGCTTGGCGCGATGCCCGTCCGCGGAGGCTTCCTTGGCCAGCAGTTCGCGCATGTCGTTGCTGTGCCCGGAGACTCCCAGGAGGCCGGACTTCTTATTGAGGAGGGAGTCCACCTCGGTGATGGAGAGCTTCTCCTTGGCCGCGATGAAGGCCAGCAGGGAAGGGTCCACGTCGCCGGAGCGCGTGCCCATGACCAGCCCTTCGAGCGGGGTGAGCCCCATGGAGGTGTTGAAGGATTTCCCGTTCTTGATCGCGCAGGCCGAGCAGCCGTTGCCCAGGTGGAGCGTGATGATGTTCATCTTCTCCGCCGCGATGTTCTGGGCCTTCATGTAGTGCCAAGCCACGTAGCGGTGAGAGGTTCCGTGGAAGCCGTAGCGGCGGATGCGGTGCTTTTCGTAGAGACCGTAGGGGATGGCGTACAGATAGGAGGACTCGGGCATGGTGGCGTGGAACGCGGTGTCGAAGACCGCCACGTGCGGCACCGAGGGCCCGAGCACGTCCTGCGCCGCCCGGATGCCCTTGAGATTGGGCGGATTGTGCAGGGGCGCGATGTCGATGCATTCCTCGATGGCGGCGATGACCGCCTTGTCGATCAAGGCCGAGGCCTGGAACTTCTCTCCGCCGTGCACGACGCGATGCCCCACGGCATGCAGGTCCGAGAGGGCGCGCACGCCCGGCAAGGACGCCTGCGGGGAGACGATCCATTTCAGGATATGCTCGATGGCGGCATGGTAATCGCCCAGGGGGACGGTCTCCTTGCTCTGGGGCTTGCCTTCGGCTTGGAAAGTGACTTTCGTCTTGTCGCCGGCGAGTTCGATGAGGCCGCGGGCAAGGCATCGGTCGGCGTCCGAAGAGATGAGCTTGTCATCGGTCTGGACGATCTGGAACTTCACGGAAGAAGAGCCGCAATTCAAGACTAGGACGTTCATGATGTCCGTATTATAACTTTTCACGGTCATCCCGGCGAAAGCCGGAGTGCTCGTCATTCCGGCGGAAGCCGGAATCCAGGAGCTTGCCGGATCCGGTCAAGCCCGGGGTGACGGAGAGGATGGAAATCCGTGGGCGTCGGCCGCTTAGCGCTTCATGCGCGTGAGGAGTTCGTGGATCTGCAGCATGGACGCGTTGGAGCGCCAGAAGTCCTCGTCTTTCGGGTAGGCGGTACGGAATTCCTTCTGCAAACCGAGTTTCTCCCATACCTTGTCAAGGGTCCCATAATCTCCGCGCTGCAGGCACTCATAGAAGGTCATGGGTTCTCCCCAGCCGATCTTTTTAATGTCGCGGATCGTCCGCATGGGACGGGCGACCGTTTTAAGATCCTTGTCCAGGAGCGCCCGATCCTCTTTCATCCTTCGCGCGGAGAACTTCGCTTCCTCGAAGGAGAGCCGTTTCATTTGGGGGGCATCCATGGACAGCAATTTCCCTACGATCGTCAATGCTTGCGATGGGGGCGGAGGCGGAGGCGTCTTGAACGCTTCACGGGTGTCCGGATGCAGAAGCAGGAAGTCTTGCAAAGTCAGAGGAGATCGAGGGAATCTGAAGCCATAGCGGGTTTCAAGACCGGCCTTGATCTTCCCGGACTCCAGGATCCGCAGCGCCGTATCGAGTTTTGTGGAGCGTTCATCGAGATACGGTTCCAGCGATTCCATGAACTCCTTGAACCCTTCTCCGCGGCCGTTCAACTCAAGGATAGCCAGGTTCTGTTCCAGCAAGTCCCAGCTGCCTTCTTCGCGCGAGCGAGCGAGCCCGCGCAGGATGGCCCTTTGCAATGCGTACTGAAGGCGGAGCGTTGCCAGGCCTTTTTTATCAAGACTCCCGTCCTTGACCATGTTTTGGGTCAGTTCCTGCATCTCCTCGGGAGGGGTCCCATAGAGGAACTCCGCGATGAGAGAGGGATATAGGACGTTTTGACCGCCGACCCGCGGGAGTTTGTTTAGATGCGGCATCAAGTATCGCTCCAGCGCTTTAGAGTCCGCCCTCAGCTTTGCCGCTTCGATGCGGATTCCTTTGTCTGCGCGCTGAAGCGTGCGTCCGTATCCTTCTCGGAGACGGATGTCGGCCTCCGCGAGATTGAGCCACTCTAGGACTTCTCCTCTCTTTTCGTTGAAAGCCCGCATGGAGTCTTCCGGGAAATTCATTGAAGAAAGCTCTTTTTCCAATCGCTCCAGGTGGCGGCGTATGAAACGGCTGTAGAAGAGCAGCTCGTGCGTGCCTTTGACCATATCCCGTTCTGTATAGGCGGCGATGAGCCAGTCTATCGCGACATCGATCCCGCCTATCCGGAATGCATTGCCGACCTCGGATCGAAGGTGCGTCCCAAAAGAGATCCGCGGGTTCGCCTTCAAGAAGGCATTGAAGAAATCCGGGGTGTTGATGTTGCGGTCGCCGATCATGCCTTTCGAATCGGGATTCGGCGTCTTTTCCTTCATTTGGATCTTCCATCCGCCGTATCGCGCGATGATCCTGTCCACGGCGGTCCGCAGGGTCTCTTCTCGCGAGTCATAAGCCTCCACATGCGCTCCGGCAGGAGCGAGGCTCACGTCGGCATACGGCATCATCAGAATGGCTTCTTTAGGAAGACGCAGGTCTCCGAGGATGAATGTGTCGTAGGTGTTGAGATTTATGAGCTGGTTCTTGAGAGCTCCGACGGGCATGAGCAGCGCATAGGGGCAATCCTTCCAGGAGAATCCATCATGATCCCTTACCAGCTCGCCTAGTGCGAAGTGGATGGTCGGCCGGAACGAAGGCGTCTCGAATCCCAAGGTCAGTTCTCCCTTGCCTAGGCTTGCCGTCTTGGCTTGAATGATCCCGTTTGTCGGGATGAACTTTGTCGCGTGCACGGCGAAGAGGCGGCGCTCGATCGTTTGGGCGCTCTGTTGAATGGAGGGATCGAATTCCGGGGCTTTTCCCGGTTTAAGCGGGAAACCTTCGTCGTTGACCGGGGAGGGGATGTCCTTGAATCGAACATCGGCTGCGGCGGCGGGATCATGCTGATTCAGTTCCGCGAAGGGGCGCGCGGTTTTCTGCGAGGAGCCTGCGACGGTCGCAAGCCCTTGGGCTGTTTCGGCCTCCTGGCCGCGCAGCAGGGTCCCATCGAAGAACTCCCTGAGTTTAGACTCGAGCGCTTCTTGATCAAATCCGCGATCGGCGGCAGGCGCTTTTTGCAGGGATGACAGGACATTCGCGAGCGAGTTTCTTGCTTGCGGGTCTTTCTGCAAGGCCGAGGCCCACCGTTCCATGCCGGCGACTACGGCCTGTCCCAATGCCGGCTGTTCCGTTGTTTGCGCGGTCTTCAAATATTCTTTGACTCGGACAAGCCGTTCCGATTGGGCCCAGGCTTGCAGCAGAACCATCCCTGCGTAGATCCGGCCGGGATCGGTTTCGGGAGACATGAGTCTGTTGTGAAGAGTCCTGACCGCGGCCTGCGCGTGCAAGGGGTCTGCCTCCAACTGCGAAGGCGGGGTGTTCGCGGGAAGCGGGAGGGAGTCGAGACAATTCAAATGCGACTGGATATCCGCGGCCAATTGGATCGGCGTTGGGTTCCAGGTTCCTGCTTCGGGCTGGATCGAGACGATCGTGTCGGCGCGGCAATCCAGGCTGAGCAGGAACGCCGTGATCCCTGCCCGCAGGACCGCGCCAAATAATGACAGTCCCTTTTCGGGGTGGTTCTCGATCATGATGCCGCCCAAAAAAGGGTAACAGATGCATAGGGGATTTCAAGGGCCTTCCTGTTTCCGGAGGAAGTCGGGGGGGGGCGGGGCGACGCGGGTGGAAGTCTGATGCCATTTGACCTTTGCTATAATGAAGCATTCCCCATGCCAGAGAACATCCTCGTCGTCAATCCGGGTTCGACCTCCGACGAGATCGCTTGCTTCAAGGGAGACGCGCAGGTTTTCCATACGGTCGTGCGCTACAGCCCCGAGGAGCTCAAGCCTTTCGAGAAGGAGAAGGTCACTGCGCAGTTCCAGTTCCGGCGGGACCTGGCGCTGAGGACTTTGAAGGAAAAAGGCGTGCCTTTGACCGATCTGAAGGCGGTCATCGGCCGCGGCGGGCTCATCAGGCCCATCCCGAGCGGGACCTACCGCGTGAGCGGCGCGCTGCTCGAAGATCTCAAGAAGGGCGTGCTGGGAGACCATCCCTCCAATCTCGGCGGGCTCATCGCTCATGAGATCGCTTCCCCTTTGAACATCCCGGCCTTCATCGCGGACCCCGTGGTCGTCGACGAGATGGAGCCTCTGGCCCGCTATTCCGGCATGCCGGAAAATCCCCGGATATCCATCTTCCACGCTCTTAATCAGAAGCGCGTGGCGCGATTGGCCGCCGAGAAGCTGGGCAAGAAGTACGAGGACTGCAATCTCATCGTCATGCACGGCGGCGGCGGCCTCTCCGTGGGCGCGCACAAGCGCGGCCGCGTAGTCGACGTCAACAACGCCTTGGACGGGGAAGGGCCTTTCACGCCCCAGCGCAGCGGCGGCGTGCCCTCCGGCGGCTTGGCCAAGATGTGCTTTTCCGGCAAGTACAAGCTCGATGAGATCAAACTCAAGATCAAGGGTCGCGGCGGCCTGGTTGCCTACACCGGGACCTCGGATGTGGTGGCCATCAAGAAGTACATCGCCGGCGAGGAAGTCCCCGAGAAGGCGGGCTTGGACAAGAGCCGCGTCACGCCGCAGCAGGCCAAGGAATGCCTGCTGGCCATGGCCTATCAGGTCGCCAAAGAGATCGGAGCCCTGGCGGCCGTGCTCGAGGGCAAGGTGGATGCCATCGCCCTGACCGGCGGCATCGTCTACGATTCGGACCTCATCGTGCCCGCCATCCGCTCCCGCGTGGAGTGGATCGCGCCGGTGATGCTCTTCCCGGGCGGAGACGAGATGTGCGCCTTGAGGGATGCGGCGGTGCGCGCTTTGAAGGATGCGAAGAGCATTCAAGAATATCGCTGACGTCAAAAAAATAGGAGAGAACGATGAAATTCAAGAACATGGACGAGTTGATGCGGATGGTGAAGGGGAAGTCCAACCGCATCGTGGTCCCGGGCGCGAACAACGCTGAGGCCATGGAAGCCTGCAAGATCGCCGACGACAACGGGCTGATCTCCGGCGGCATCCTCATCGGCGACACCGCGCAGATCCGCGACATCACGGCCAAGGTGGGCCTGAACCTCAAGAAGTTCGAGCTCGTCGACTGCAAGGACGTGGCGCAGATGTGCAACCTGGCCGTGCAGTTCGTCAAGGAAGGGAAGGGCGATTTCCTGGTCAAGGGCTTGGTGGACACGAGCCTTTATCTGAAGGCGATCCTGAACAAGGACGCGGGCATGGTGGAACCGGGCAGCACGCTGAGCCATTTCGTGCTCTTTGAGACCTCCCATTACAAGAAACTTTTCGCGGTCACGGACGCGGCCATCCTGATCTCTCCGGACCTGGAGCAGAAGCGCAAGATCGTGCAGAACACGGTCAACCTTCTTCGCATGCTGGGCGAGGCGAAGCCGAAGATCTCGATCGTCTGCCCCATCGAGAAGGTGAATCCGAAGGTCCCGAGCACGCTGGATGCCGTGGAGCTCAAGAAGATGAGCGAGGACGGCCGCATCCAGAACGCGATCGTGGAAGGGCCTTACGATATCTACATCTCCTTCGATCGGAAGCTGGCCGATGAGAAGGGGATCAAGGGCGGCTTGGTCCCGGGCGACGTGGACGCGATCGTGCTCCCGGATCTGGACGCGGCCAACCCGGTCTACAAGAGCATCACGTACTTCGCGGCCGGCATGAAGTCGGCGGCCCTGGTCGCGGGCGCGAAGGTGCCGGTGATCCTGCCTTCCCGCACGGACCCTCCGCAGACCAAGGCGTATTCCATTGCCCTGGCCTCGTTCCTCAAAGAACAGAAAGTCCCCGCGTAAGAAAAAAGAACGCGCCCTCAGTTCGTCTCGAGGGCGCGTTCTTTTTTTTTCTATCTTTTAGCGAAGGGGTTCGAATTCTCCCTTGGAACGATTCTTACGGACGTCGTCCCAAGGGAAGCAGCGGCCGTTCATGGCGACATAAACGCCCGGGGGGAGGCACTGGGCGAAGGAGAGGGAGCTTCCCAGATTGAACATCCCATCCGAGCTGCCGAATTTGTAGGGGACCATCGCTCCGGTGAGCACCACGGTCTTCCCTTCAAGTCCGGCGGCGAGCACCTTCGCCGTCTCGACCATGGTGTCGGTGCCGTGGGTGACGACGATGCGGTTCTCCGGGCTCTTGCGGCAGGCTGCGAGGATCTTCTTGCGGTGCGCGGCCTTCATGAAGAGCGAGTCGATCATCATGAGCGGGGCGATGCGCACGGGGATGCGGCAGCGGCCCAGGCGGAGCATCTCTTCAACGTGCGTCTTGCGGAAGAAGAGCGAGCCGTCGAGCTCGTTGTACTCCTTGTCGAAGGTCCCGCCCGTGATGAGGATGCGGACCGCGAAATTTTCATGCCTGCGGGCGGGCATCAGTTCCCCCGGCGTCCGTCGAGCATAAAGGCGCGGTAGGCCTTGAAAGCCATGTAGAGGTCGAGCTTGCCGATGACTTCCCAGGGCGCGTGCATGGAGAGCACGCCCACCCCGCAGTCGAGCACCTGCATGCCGTAGCGCGCCAGGAGGAAGGCGATGGTGCCGCCGCCGCCCTGGTCCACTTTCCCGAGCTCCGCGGCCTGCCAGACCACGCCGGCCTTGTCGAAGATGCGGCGCGCTTCGGCCACGAACTCCGCGTTGGCGTCGCTGGCGCCGGACTTGCCGCGCGCGCCCGTGAACTTGGTGAGGATTACGCCCTGGTTGATGAAGGCCGTGTTCTTCTTCTCCCAGACGCCGGGGAACATGGGGTCATAGAGGCCGTTGACGTCGGCCGAGAGCGCCCAGGAGCGCTCCAGGGCGCGGCGCAGCTTGAGCCCGTCGTAGCCGCCCTCGGTTCGCGCGAAGAGCTCGGCGATGGTGTTCTCCAGATAGTTGGATTCCATGCCCGTGCTGCCGTAGGAGCCGATCTCTTCCTTGTCGCAGAGCAGCGCGCAGGCCGTGCGGTCCGGGGTCGCGCCGAGTTCCAGCAGGGCCGCGAGCGCGGCGTACGCGCAGGAGCGGTCGTCGTGGCCGTAGCCCAGGATCATGGAACGGTCAAATCCTGCCTCGCGGGGGGCTCCGGCGGGCACGAATTCCAATTCCGCTGAGAGGAAGTCCGCCTCGGTCGCGCCGTAGCGCTCCTTGAGCAGTTCCAGCACGCGGAGCTTGATCTTCTCCTTGGCCTTCTTGTCCTTGGAGGGGATGGAGCCTACGACCACGTCGAGGCTTTCTCCGTCGATGCCCTCGGCCAGGGTCTTCTTCATCTGGTCCGCGGCGATATGCGGCAGAAGGTCGCTGATGAAGAAGACGGGGTCGCCCGGCTCCTCGCCCACTCTTACCGAGACGCGCTTGCCGTCGGACTTGGCGAAGACGCCGTGCAGGGCCAGGGGCATGGACACCCACTGGTACTTCTTGATGCCGCCGTAGTAGTGCGTGTCCAAGAGCGCGAGTTCGCCGCTCTCATAGAGGGGGTTCTGCTTTACGTCCAGGCGAGGGGAGTCCATGTGCCCGCCCACGATGTGCAGGCCCTGCTCCAAGGGCTTCTTGCCGATGACCGCCGCGAACAGGGTCTTGCCCGCGAAGCTTCGGTAGACCTTGTCTCCGGGGGAGAGGCGCGCCTCGGCCGGGAGGGCGTCCAAGTCCTTGAAGCCGGCGGCTTCCATGCGCCGCAGGGCCTCATCATGCGCTTCCCGCTCGGTCTTGCTCTCGCCGAGGAAGGCGCAGTAGTCCTTCGAAAGTTCTTCGAGCTTCTTGGCTTGCGCGGGCTGGAGCTTCTCGTAGCCGTTCTTGCGCTCGTAGGTGAGAGATGTCTTGTCGGCTTTCTTTTCGGGCATGGGTTTCCTCTTTTGCGAATCCTAGCAAATCCGGGGTCCAACGACTTAATAGTGATTCCTGGATCCCGGCTTTTGCCGGGATGACGATTTCGGTACGGGCGGGCTGTCGGCAAAGCCGTGGATTCGCTAGAATCAGGGCATGGATATGAAAAAAGCCTCAGGCTCCGTCATCGAGAATATCCGGGTCCGCGAGCTGCACGCGCCCCTGCTCCAGCCCTTCAGGATCGCGCTGGGAGAGCATCGGGAGCTGGATAATCTGCTCGTCGAGCTGAGGCTCAAGGACGGCTCCATCGGCTGCGGCGAGGCCGCCATCGCCTCGCACATCACCGGCGAGACCGTGGAAGAGACTCGCCGGAACATCCTGAAGGCCGCGGGCCGGCTGCGGGGGCGCTCGGCTGGGGAGTATCTTCGCATCGTCCAAGAGCTGCACGAGGCTTTCCCCAGGAATAAAGCCGCGGTCGCGGCGCTCGAGACCGCATTGCTCGACGCGCTCATGCGCCGCTTGCGGCTTCCTTTATGGAAACTCTTCGGCTCTAAAGCCGAGCGTCTGACCACCGACATCACAATCGTCATCGGCTCGCTGGAGGAGACCCAGGAGAAGACCCGGGAGTTCCATCGCGCGGGATTCCGGGCCTTCAAGATCAAGGTAGGCGGGCCGGACATGGACCTGGACTTCCAGCGGGTCGCGGCCGTGGCCCGGTTCGCGCCGCGCTCGAAGATCCTGCTCGATGCCAATCAGGGCTATGATGCCCGGCAAGCGCTCAAGTTCATCAGGCGCTTGGAGAAAGCCGGCATCCGCATAGACCTTTTGGAGCAGCCTGTCCCTAAGAAGGATATCGAGGGACTCGCGCAGGTGACGCGGGGCTCGAAGGTCCTGGTCTGCGCCGATGAGAGCGCCTCTTCCATGCCCGATGTCGTGGAGCTCATTAAGAAGCGCGCGGTCGGGGCCGTCAACATCAAGCTCATGAAGACGGGCCTGATCCACGGCTTCGAGATCGCCCGTCTTTCCCGCGCGTCCGGGATGAAGCTGATGATCGGCGGCATGATGGAGAGCAATCTGGCCATGACCGCGGCCGCGCATCTGGCCGCTGCCTGCGGCTATTTCGACTTCATCGACTTGGATACTCCCTTTTTCGTCAAGGGCGAGGCCCGAAAGAACCCCTATCTGAGCGCAAGGGGCGTCTACGACCTGCGCAAGGTCCGCGCCGGCATCGGTTTGTGGTGCCAGGGGTCTTAGTGGACCCCCGGCACCGACCCTTATTAGTATAATCATCGACGGAGATGCCGATACTTTCCCGCTACCTTTTACGGTCTTATCTTCCGGCATTCGGCGCGACGTTGGGCGTTTTCCTGTTCATCCTGCTCATGCAGTACTTCCTGCGCCTCTTCAATCTGGCGCTCCTCAAGGGCATCCCGCTCTTCTGGATACTCTCCTGCTTCATGAGGCTTCTGCCTTATTTCATGAGCATCGCGCTCCCGGTCTCTTTCTTGACGGCCTTGATGCTGACGCTCGGACAGCTCACGGAGACCGGCGAGATCATGGCCATGCGCGCCTCCGGCTTCTCCTTTCGCGAGATACTCGCCCCGCTCTTCGCCGCGGCCGCGCTGCTCTCTCTGCTGCTGCTCGGCATCAATCATTACGGCAGTCCGGCGGGATTCCACTCCTTCCGGGAGGCCTATACGCAGGCTTCCTCGCGCCTGACGCGGGTCGAGCTGGAGTCCAAGACCTACTTCACCCTCGGAGACTGGCGCTTCTACGCCGAGGAGGTCGCTTCGGATGGAGTCCTGAGCGGCGTGAAGCTGGTCAAGACCAGGGGGCAGTATCAGAGGATGAGGATCCTGGCCAAGGAGGGACGCGCCAAGGTCCAGCCGGGCGGGTTGGCCCTGGAACTCCGGTCCGGGGTCCTTCAGTGGCCCAATGAGGACCCTCAGAACGTGACGGTCGCGGGATTCGGGCGCTACCGGCTTTTCGTCCCGTTCGTGGATCAGAGCAAGACCGAGCGGCCATTGGATATCCAGGAGATGCGGACGTCGTTTCTGCGCGAGAGGATACGCTCCGGGAAGCTGGAGGCTTCTCGGGTCAGGGAATATGCGACGGAAGCGGCTCTGCGCAGCGCGGGAGCGCTCGCTCCGCTGGCCGTGTTCTGGGTCGCGTGTCCGTTGGGGCTTCTTTTCCCTCGCCGCGGCCGCGCCTGGGCCTTTGGGTCGAGTCTTTTACTGATGTTCGCTTATTACGGGCTCCTGGCTCTGGGAGTGGGAATCGGCCGCAGGCAGGATGCGTTCTCCTCCTTCGCGCCGTGGCTTCCCAATATAGCCTCCTTGATCGCGGGCCTGCCGCTCTGGAGGCGGCTCTTGCGCCTATGAGCCTTCTCGGACGCTACGCGGTGCGCAGATTCATGGCGCCTTTCCTCTATAGCCTCGGCGTTTTCTCTCTCGTGGTGTTCCTCGCGGATCTTTTCGATAAGATGAACCGGCTGGTGGGGACCAAGGCGTCCGGGCTGGTCGTGGCGCAGTATCTGATGCTCGCGGTCCCTTATTGGACGATCCGGGTGGTTCCGGTGGCCACATTCCTGGCCGTGGTTTTCTCGATCACGGGGTTCATGCACAGCGGGGAATTCATCGGCCTGCAGGCTTCGGGGGTCCGGCCCAGGGATTTCTTCCGGCCGCTCATCGCGGCCAGCGGAGTCGTGGCTTTGGCCGCGCTCCTTCTGCAGGAGACATTGCTTCCGGTCTGCTACCGTCAATCCCAGCAGCTATGGCATGAGCAGATACACCCGGAGTGGGAAAGAAGCCGTTATCCCGACGCGGCGATCATCGCGGGGCCCGATCGCTTCATGACCGTTTCAGAGCTCGACACAAAGGCCGGCACCCTGAAGCGTCCGGTCATGGATTGGACGGACGCGCAGGGCCGGGCCCTGCAGATCGACGCCAAGGATGCGCTGTGGACGCGCGCGGCATGGAAGTTTCGCAATGGGGTCCAGCGCGAGTTCGATGGAGATGGAAGCGTTCTCCGCGAGGAAAGCTTCAAGGAGTTCGAGAGCGATCTGCGCCTATCGCCCGCGGAACTGGCCCCGCAGATGAAGGATCCCGAGGAGATGGGCGTGCTGGAGTCTTATCGGTATCTTAAGCGCGTCGAGCGCAGGGGAGAGCGCCGCGCGCCCGTGCAGACGGCGCTCGCGGCCAAGATCGCGTATCCCTTCACCAACCTGGTGCTCTGCGCCTTAGGCATCCCTATCGCCTTGCGCTTTGGGCGCTCGAGCCGGATGGTCGGCCTTTCCTCGGCCTTGGCGGCATGCTTCCTTTATCTCTGGGTGCTGGAAGCCGGGCGTTCTTTAGGGAATGTCGGGCGGATATCGCCGTGGACCGCCGCTTTCCTCCCGCATCTGCTGTTCTCCGGCATAGCGTTCTTGCTTTACCGGTTGGACCACGACTAAGTCTGCTCCTGGATTCCGGCGGACGCTTATCCCGTCGTCATTCCGGCGGAAGCCGGAATCTAGGAACTGCTGTTGAGTCGTGCCTTCTGGATTCCGGGTCAAGCCCGGAATGACGAGTAAGGCAAGAGAAAGGCCCTGCCGGGTTTCCCCGGCAGGGCCTCTGCTTGATTGAACGGTGTTATTGCGGCTTGGTCGAGGGCGCGACCTCTTCTGTTGCGAGCACGGGACCTTTTTCAGATCCGCCGAAGAGGATGGCGAAGCGCGCCGCTCCGGCGAAGTTGTTGGGGACGCGCTCGTTCTTTCCTTCGGACTGAAGCGTGGTGCGCTTGGCGCTGATCTGTCCGCCCAGGTCGATCATGACATGCGCGAGGTTGAATCCCACTCCGCCGGTCCAGGCGAGCCCGGAGCCCGTGTCCGAGAGGTTCTTCTGAATGCCGAAGCGCAGGGGGATGTTGATCCAGGAGCGGTTGAAGACATTGAGCTCCGTGCCCAGGCTCAGGTAGCGCGACTTATAGCTGTCGATATACGAGGTATTCTCGGCCAGGTCCAGGTCCGCGGCCAAGTGCCAGAAGTTCAAAGGCGTGAGAGAGGCGCCTGCCCGCACCTGTCCGTTGAGCGAGAACTTCTCGCGCTCTCCCGCGGCCTTGGCGATGTCGGGCTGGCTGAACTTCGGGCAGTTGATGTTGCGGCCCACCATTCCCAGGGTCGGATGCCAGGGAGCGGACTCATAGGTCTTGGCTACGTCCCAGAGGATTCCGAGGTCCACGCCGGGCTGGATGCTCGTCTTGGCCGTGTCCTTGAAGTCTCCAAAGGAACCCGAACCGGAATCTTTGGACGCGACCGTGATCTGATTGTAGCCGATCTTCCCAACGATGCCTTTGAGGTTCCCGCCGACCGAGACGCCGGAATTCCAGAGCTCATGGCCGTAGCCCACGCCGAACTCCGTGAACATGCCTCCGCGGAGCACGAGTTTGGACTGGTTGTTCGTGAGTTGATTCACGCCGACGCCGAGGGTCCGATCCACGATCGGATTGGCGCCGATGTAGGTCTCGTTGAGCGCAAAGAACGCTAAACGCTTGAACTTGAAGGTTACGGCCGCGCCTGCGTCGACCTGAGCGCCGTTGCCGGGCTGGCCGAGCTGATCAAGGGCCTCGGTGATATTAGCATTCGTGCAGGATGCCTCGCTGTTTTGGCAGGCTTTGTTGAGCGCATTGATGTTGTTTGCGCCCTGGAGCACCGAACCCGTGAACTCTCCGCGCCCGCCGACAGTGACCGCGAAGCCGGAACCGTTGTCCAGCCGCATCAAGGCCGCGGGATTGTAGAAGACCGCGTCGGGTCCCTGGGCAACGGCTACGCCGGCTCCGCCCATGGCCATGGCGCGGGGTCCGAAATCGTGCCAGGGGGTGGCGAGCGCCGGCTGGGCTGCGGCCAACAGAGCGGCGCAAAAGAGCGATGCGGCCAAGGCCTTCTTAGTCATGATGTCCCTCCAGGGAGCGTGTGAACGCGATCTCTACATCTCCGTATTTCGTGCGCAGTGCGCGGTACATCATCTCGACGGAAACAGCGGCTCCGAGCACGAGGCCCAAGAGGCCGGAGAAGGCAGTGAGCGCTTCCATGGGAAGCCCCAACAGCATGCCCAGAATCGTGAAAACAGTTCCTAATACGACGCCCGTGACCAGCGCCGCGAGCAAGGCCCTCCACATAAAGGCCCACCAGACTTTGAGCGCCAGCACCCTCGTCGGCTCTATCCTTTCCATGAAATCCTCTTCGTTCCGTTCGCCTTCTCTGCCTGGTGTCGTGCGGCTCAAGTCCCTTTACTTTCTTCACCCCGGCGAAAGCCGGAGGTCCAGCCTTGCGGCGTAACGGCGAGCCCTGTATCCCGGCTTTCGCCGGGATGGCGACTGTCAGCTGAGTGCCTGACACCATGGTACAAAAAAAGCGCCCCGAGGGAGGCTTCCCCTCGGGGCGCTTGGCGTACGGCTTAGGCCGCGACAGCGGCTTTGCGGGCGGCCTTGGTCCGGGCTCCGAGCCCGGCGTCGTCGCGCAGCAGCTCGGCCTTGTCCGTCTTCTCCCACTCGAAGCCGTTCTCCGTGCGGCCGAAGTGGCCGTAGGAGGCGGTCTGCTGGTAGATGGGACGGCGCAGCTTGAGGGTCTGGATGATGCCGCGAGGCGTCAGTTGGAAGTGGCGGCGGATGAGCCCCTCGATGCGGCGCTCCTCGATGACCGAGGTGCCGTGCGTGTTGATGTAGAGTCCCACGGGCTCGGCGATGCCGATGGCGTAGGCGAGCTGGACCGTGCACTCTTCCGCGAGCCCGGCCGCCACGACGTTCTTGGCGATGTAGCGGGCCATGTAGCAGGCGGAGCGGTCCACCTTTGTCGGGTCCTTGCCGGAGAACGCGCCGCCGCCGTGCGGGGCCCATCCGCCGTAGGTGTCCACGATGATCTTTCGGCCCGTCACGCCGGTGTCGGAGACGGGGCCGCCCACCACGAACTTGCCGGTGGGGTTGATGAAGAACTGGGTCTTGTCGTCGATGAGCCGCTTGCCGAGCACGGGGCGCACGACGGTCTCGATGATCTCCTTGCGGGACTTCTCGGTGATCTTCTCGCCGGACTTGTCGAGGATGCTCTCGTCGTGCTGGGTGGAGAGCACCACGGTCTCCACTCGCAGAGGGCGTCCGTCGAGATACTCGACGGTGACCTGGCTCTTGCCGTCGGGGCCGAGGTAGGGCAGCTCGTTGGATCGGCGGGTCTCGGCGAGCTTGCGGGTGAGCTTGTGCGCCAGCATGATGGGAAGCGGCATGAGCTCCGGGGTCTCCCGGTTGGCGTAGCCGAACATCATCCCCTGGTCTCCGGCTCCGCCCGTGTCCACGCCCTGGGCGATGTCCGGGGACTGCCGGCCGATGGCGTTGAGCACGCCCACCGTCGAGGAGGTGAAGCCGAAGCGCAGGTCGTCGTAGCCGATGCCCTTGAGCACGCGGCGGACCAAGGCGTCGACGTCCACGTAGGTCTTGGTGGTGACCTCTCCGCCCACGATCACCAAGCCGCGGGTGCAGAAGCTTTCGCAGGCGACGCGCGCCATGGGGTCGTCCTTAAGGATATCGTCTAAGACCGCGTCTGAGAGCTGGTCGCAGACCTTGTCCGGATGTCCTTCGGTCACTGACTCCGATGTGAAGAAATAGCGTCCGTGTCGCTGCATAAGCGGTGCTCCTCCCCTTAGTGGGCTATATCTATTACGACCATGTAATTATACCAAATCCTCGTCTTATAGGTGGGTGTGGACCCACTTGGCGGCGGTCTCCAGCAGGAGCTGGGTCTGCTTGGGGGAGTCGGTCTCCGCGTAGGTGCGGATGAGCGGTTCGGTGCCGGAGGGCCGCATGAGCACCCAGTGGCCGTTCTCAAGCACGACCTTCACCCCGTCGAGGATCATGACGTTCTTGACGGGGACTCCGCCGATCTTCTGCGGCACGCGCTTCTGGACCTTGGCCGTGAACGCGGCCTTGTCCGTGGCGGGCTTGCTGATGTGGAAGTCCACTCGCCGGAAGTCCGAGGCGCCGTACTTCTTCTCGATCTCCAGCCAGAGCTCGGAGAGCTTCTTGCGGCGCTTGACGATCATTTCCATGAAGAGGAGCCCGGTCAGGAGGCCGTCGCGCTCCGGGAGATTCCCTTTCCAGGCGTAGCCGCCGGATTCCTCGCCGCAGGCGACCGCGCGCCCCAGGGCCAGCTGTTCGGCCACGTGCTTGAAGCCGACCGGTAATTCCTCGAATTCCATGTTGTGGGCCGCGGCGACTTTCGCGGCGAGATATCCCAAGGATACGGACTGGACGATCTTTCCCTTGAGCTTGTGGTTCTCGATCAGATACTCCAGGAGCAGGGGGAAGACCTGGCAGGGCGTCAGATAGCGGCCCTTCTCGTCCATGAGCGCCACCCGGTCGCCGTCTCCATCGAGAGCGATGCCGAAGAGGGCCTTCTCCTTAAGAATGGCTTCACGCAGGGGAGCGAGGTTCTTCTCCACGGGTTCCGGAGCGGTTCCGCCGAAGAGAGGGTCGATCTCCGAGCGGATCTCCACGATGCGCTTATTGCCCTTGGCCAGTTCCGACATCAGCCCGCCTGAGGCGCCGTGCATGTAGTCCACCACCACCGTGCCCGGCAGGCGCGAGAGGAAGGCGGCCGTGTTCGCGTGAGAACGGAGATAGTCCAGGTACTCTTTCCGGTAGGACTTGGTCGCGGGCTCGCTTCCTTTCACAGGGTGGGCGCGGTCCAGGAAACTTTCGACCTCCGAGGTCACGGATTCCGGGGCGGCCCGGCCTTCCAGCTTGATCTTCACGCCGTTGTGGGAGGGAGGATTGTGGCTGGCCGTGACCACCACGCCCACGGCCTTGAGCTTCTGAGTCAGGAAGCTCACCGCGGGCGTCGGGATGGGCTCGGACGAGAGCGTGGTGCTGTGGCCGTTGGCTTCCAGGATGCCGGCGATCTCCTTGGCGAAGACATCGGACATGAAGCGGCGGTCGTAGCCCACGAATACGGAGTGCTTGGCCTTGGTTTTGGGCGCATGGGTCTTGAGATAGTCCGAGAGCGCCTGCGCCACCCGGCGCACGCCTTCAAAGGTGAAGTCGCGGGCCATGATGCCGCGCCAGCCGTCTGTTCCGAATTTGATAGCCATGAGAGTCTCCTTATGCCGCGGAATATTCCGTCAGCGTCGTCCTGTCTCCTAACGCTCGGCCGGGCCCCACCACGGAGCATTCGCCGATCCGACAGCCGCGTCCGATGATGCAGCGCGTCAAGCGCGCTCCCGCGCTCACTCGGCAGCCGTCCAGGAGCACGCAGTCCTCCAGCACGGCTTGCGGGCCTACGACGCAGTCCCGGCCGAGACATACGCAGCCCCGCAGGCGTGCGCTCGGATCCACGCGGGTCCCGCGTCCCAAGAGCGCGCCGCCTTCGCCTTCATGCGTGCCGGGCTTTGGCGGCTTGGTCCCGGCTTCTAAAAAGAAAGGGCCTTTCTTGCGCAGGCCTTTGACGCGCAGGGGCGCGATGCCCAGCAGGAGGTCCAGATGCGTCTGCAGATATTTCTCAAGGGTGCCGATGTCCGCCCAATAGCCCTCGGTCGTGAAGCCGTAGAAGGGCCGCTCGGCCTGCAAAAGGGAAGGGAAAAGGCCCCGTTCCATGGAATAGATTTCTCCTCTCGGGATGCGGAGCAGCGCCGAGGGCTCAAGGAGATAGGTGCCGGCATTGATGGTGTCCGTGGTTATTTCCTCGGGAGGGGGCTTCTCCAGGAATCTGCGGATGCGTTTTTTGGCGTCCAGCTCCACCAAGCCGTAAGGGGTCGGGTCCTTGACCCGGATCAGCACGATGCTCGCCTCTGCTTTGTGCGCGCGATGGAAGCGGAGGAATGCGCTCAGGTCGAGGTCCTGGAGCACGTCGCCGTTGAGCACCAGGAGCGTCTCGCGGGGATCGGGACAGCCGTTGCGCACGCCGCCGCCGGTGCCCAGAGGCGTCTTCTCGTAGGCATAGCTGAGCTTCAGGCCGAAGGCGCGGCCGTCGCCGAAGGCCTTGCGGAATCCTTCGGGTTTGTACGCGGTGGCCAGGGTAACTTCCCGGAATCCGTGGCGCCGCAGAAGATGGAACTGATGCTCCAGGAAAGGGATGTTGGCCAACGGGAGCAGGGGCTTGGGCGTGGAACAGGTGAATGGGCGCAGGCGCGTTCCTTGTCCGCCGGTGAGGATGAGTGCTTTCACAGGAGAGGGATTCTATCAAAATTCGTATAATGTCGCGGCATGAGCGATAGGGGATATCAGCCGCGTCTTGCGGCCATTGAAGCGGAATTTCACGCGGAACAGAAGGCGGTCAAGGACGCCTCCAAGCGCCTGGGCCCGATACTCTCCTTGTTCTGCGTCGCGGGCCTGCTCGTGTTCATGGGTTTTCAAGTCTCGGATTGGGCAAAGCGGAATACCCGTCCTCCTGCCTGGGATCAATCCATTCAACTCGAGATTTCCTTGGATCTGCGGGACGCTCTGGCGCGAGGGGACTTGGCTTCTTTCCTGCGCATGCGCCCCAAGCCCGGGATGCCTCCGTTTCCTCCGCTCTACGCGCTCACCATCCAGGGCTTCGGCGCGGGCGCGGATGCCGGCCGCGCTCTTTGGGCCAACTGGCTGCACCTGGTCCTGCTCGGCTTCTCGATCTGGGGCATCTCCAGGCGGTTCATGGGGCCTTGGCGTTCGGCCGCCGCGGCAGTCTGCTTCCTTTGCATGCCTGTCGTCCAGGACCTTCTGCGCGATCAGTTGAGCGATCTGGCGCTGACGGCTTGGGTGGCCGCGGTCTGGTGGGCGTACTTCGAATCCCGGCGCTTTGCCAGGGCTGTTCCTACCGTCTTGGCGGTCCTGGCCGTTTCCGGGGCCATGCTCATGAAGTGGAGCGCGTTCTCTTATCTTTTCCCGATCGCGTGGGCCGCGCTGGATGCCTTGCGCGATCCCCTGCGTCGGCGCAACGCCGCTGGATTCATCGCGGGGGTCCTCATACTTTGCGCGCCGTGGTATCTGCTCCAGTGGCCCGTGCTCTTGCCTCGCCTGGTCCAGGCCTCCTCGGACTCCGCGGTGCCTGTCTGGCAGGGGCTTGCGAGCCTGGGCTATCTCTTCCAGATGGCCGAGGGCTTGGATCTTCCGCTCTTCCTTCTGGGAGTGATCGCGGTCGCGGTGCCGGCGCCCGTGCTCTGGCAGGATGATTCCGAAAGGAAGCCGCTTCTGGGCTGGTTCCTCCTCGCCTACATCTTCTGGATGATCGTGCCCAACCGCCAGCTGCGCTATCTCCTCCCGGGTCTGCCTCCCGTGGCGATCCTTTGCGCCATGCTCTGGCCGAGGCCGGTCATGGGATTCCTTTGCGCCTTCCAGATATACTCCGCCGCGAATTATTCCCAAGGCTGGATCGGGCGGATATTCGTCGGAACGCGCCCTCCGATCAGTCTTTTCAATCAGCGGCTCCCGCCCAAAGAAGACTGGAAGCTTGAGGAGATGCTGCGCTTCGCGGAAGCTTCGCGCGACCGCTCGCGTCCCTTCGCGAACATGACCGTGGTAGGCAACCACCCGGCGTTCAATGGGCCGACCTTCAACTGGGTCTTGCGCAAGGAAGGACTGCAAGGGCTGTATCTGCGCGGCGTCAACCGCAGGCTTTGCGAATTCTCCGAGTTCGTGCTGGTCAAGACCGGCTCTCTGGGGCCTTCCACCGTCATCGGCGGACTTGAGGAGGCTCGACAGCGGATATTCGACCAGCGCGGGTGGTTCCAGAACGCCTATCGCGAGGTGCGGCGCGTTCCTTTGCCCGACGGTTCGGAGGCGGTCCTCTTCCAGCAGAAGCGCTTCAACCGGGCGCCGATCCAGGAGAAGTCCGCAAGATTCGATTACTATGAAGCCGGGGACCTGAAGGCGAGAGGCCTGCGCGTGGAGTTCGGCGCATTCGACTCCGCGCGCGGCATGTACCCGAAGGTCCGCATATCCGCGGACCAGCTTGAGATTCGCGGCTTGCCGGTGCGGGGCGCGAGGGTGGAGTTCGAGGACGCCCTTTTGGTCCCGGTGTTCGACGATCTGGATTCCGGGATACAGCTCGGCGTCGGGGCCGGGAAGGTCCTCGATGTCCGGCTCCTGCGCATGAGTCGTTTGCGCCTGCTGGGCGGCGAGATGGAAAGCGCGGATATCGCGGCCTTCCTGGTCCGCCGCGCTCCCGGGCTCGAACGCGCGGTCGTTCGCATGGAGGATGGGCTTGTTTCAGCGGCCGCGGTCTGGCACGGGATACGGTTCTCCGGGGTCCTGCGTCCCACGCTGGCGGAGGACCATTCTTCCTTGGCCTTGTCGTTGGAGAGGCTGCGCGTCGCGGGCTTTCCCATACCGACCTGGATCTTCGGCCGCCATGCGGGCTACGTGCGCTCAGCGTTTCCGGATCCCGAATTGCCTTTCGAGATCGAGCTTCCCTCTCTGCGCCTGGAAGGCGATTTCCTTAAAATCGGCTGACGGTTCCCTGGGCTCCGGGTCAAGCCCGGAGTGACGACCATTTTTCGTCATTCCGGCGCAAGCCGGATGTCGCCGTCATTCCGGCGGAAACCGGGATCGCTTTGTCGTCATTCCGGCGGAAGCCGGGAGCGCTTTATCGTCATTCCGGCGGAAGCCGGAATCCAGGAGCTGGTTTTTTACAAGACTTGAGCGTAGGCGGATTCGTAATTGGAGAGCATGTCGGAGAGCTTGAAGTCCGCGGCGATGCGCTCTTTGGCGGCGGAACCCAGGGCGCGGCGAAGTCCCGCGTTCGCGCAGAGCGAAGCGAGGGGAGAGAAGAGCGAAAGGGCATCCCCGCTTTCGCAGAGCAGGCCGGTCTTCAAATCCTCGACGAGTTCCGGGATGCCGTCTACGCGGGCGGCGACCGCGGGCAGGCCCAATGCCATGGCTTCCAGCAGGGCGTTGGGCAATCCTTCCCATAATGAAGGCTGGACGAAGACGTCGAAGGCCGAGAGCCAGTCGATGAGGTTCGACTGCTCTCCCGGCAGGAACACGGCATCCTCGATGCGCAGTTCCGCCAGTTTCTTCTGCAAAGCCGGGCGCAGCGGCCCCTCTCCTAGGATCGCGCAGCAGACCGGAAAGAGCGCGCGGACCTGGGCTAAGGCCTCCAAGAGAAAGATATGTCCCTTCTGCTCATCGAGCCTCCCGGCGGCGCCGATGAACACGGTGTCCTCGGGCAGGCGCAGCTCTTTGCGCACGCGTTCCCGGCCCTGGGCTGAAGGCTCAATCCCGGCCAGCGCGGTCCCGTTGTAGATGCGTTTGACTTTTTCGGGCGCGTAGCCGCAGTGTTCGATGAGATGCTTGCGTGAGGCATCGGACTCCGCGATCAGGAGCGAGTCTTCGCTCTTGAGAAACCGGTCCACGGCCAGGGAGAATAATCCTCTGCTCCGGTAGTGGACTCGCGGAGAAGTCACGAGCTTGAAAGACGTGCGGCCGTATCTGTGCGCGGCCCTGCAAAGCTGCATGGCCTGATACATCTGCGCATGCACGATGTCCGGCTTGAGCTCTGCGATGATCGAGCAGAGCCTGCGCAGGCTCCGCGGGCCGAAGCCGCCTGCCTGCGCCACGCCCAGCGTCTGGACGGGGATGCCGGCTTCTTCCAGCGCGTGCGCGTAGGGTCCCTTGTCCTTGAGGCTGACGACCCCTACAGGGAGGAATCGGCTGCGGTCCAGGCGCGTGGCGACCGTATGGAGCGTCTTCTCGGCTCCGCCGATGGTCGTGGAGGTGCTGACGAAGAGCAGTCTTTTGGGAGTCATCGAGTGTTGTACGCCACGAATCTAGTCACCTCGACAGAGTCGTCATCCCGGGCTTGACCCGGGATCCAGCAGCTTCTGGATTCCGGCTTCCGCCGGAATGACGGAGTAGGTCCCGGCTTTCGCCGGGATGACGACTGAGCAATTCCGGCTTTCGCCGGAATGACGGAACAGCCATCAGACTCCGTAGAAGCGCCGGATCTCCGCGCAGACGCGCATTGCGCGTTCTTTGCCGAGTTCCGGGTACATGGGCAGGGAGAGGGCTTCGCGGCAGGCCTTCTCCGATTCCGGGAACGCTCCTTCCTTGTATCCCAGGTCCTTGAAGGCCGGCTGCAGGTGCAGAGGCACCGGGTAATAGACCGCGGTGCTGATCCCGGCCTTCTTGAGCTGCTCCATGAGCGCGTCCCGCTTGGGCGCGCGCATCGTGAAGAGGTGGTAGACATGCCGCAGGCCGTCGGCGTCTTCCGCGGGCATGGAGACCGGTGTGGCCGCCAGCTCCTTGCGGTAGATGGCTGCCACGGCCGCGCGGGCGTCGTTCCAGGCCGAGAGCCGCCTGAGCTTGATGCGCAGGAAGGCGGCCTGCAGTTCGTCTAAGCGGGCGTTGCGGCCGGGCTGGGCGTGCAGGTAGCGCTCGCCCTTGGCGCGGCCCGCGTCGCGCAGGATCGTGCAGGCGTCGCAGAGTCCCGCGTCCTGCATGACCACCGCACCCGCGTCGCCCAGGGCGCCGATGTTCTTGGAGGGATAGAAGCTGAAGGTCCCGACGTCTCCGAAGCCTCCCACGCAGCGGCCCTTGTAGCGCGCGCCGTGCGCCTGGGCGCAGTCCTCGACTACGCGAAGTCCTTTCTTCTTGGCCACCGCAAGCACGGCATCCATGTCCGCGGCTCTGCCGAAGAGATGCACGGGGATGACGGCCTTGGTCTTGGAGGTGCAGGCTCGCTCCAAGGCCTTCGGGTCGATCGTGAAGTTCTTGGGCTCGATGTCGACGAAGAGGGGGCGCGCGCCGATGGAACTGACCGCGGAGGCCGTGGCGATGAAGGTGAAAGCGGGGACCGCGACCTCGTCGCCGGCCTTTACGCCGCAGGCCTTGAGCGCGATCTCGATGGCGTCCGTGCCGTTGGACACGCCCACGCAGTGAGGTACGTCGAGGAAGCGGGCGAACTCGGTCTCCAGGGCCTTCACTTCCGGGCCGTTGATCACGGTCCCCGAGTCCATGACCCGGGTGGCCGCGCCGACGAGCTCCTCGCGGATCTGCGCGTACTGTTCCTTAAGGTCCAAGAGAGGCACCGGTGCCGTCGCGGTCGAGGTCGTCATTAATAGGCTCCTTTTGCGAGGATCATGGCCGGGATCGTCCGAAGGATGATCTCCAGGTCCATCCCGAGCGACCAGCGTTCGATGTAGAACATATCCAGGGCGAAGCGCTGGTCCGCGCTGATGTCCGAGCGTCCCGAGACCTGCCAGAGTCCCGTGATGCCGGGCAGGATGTTCATGCGCTTCTTCGCCGTCGGACCGAAAGCCGCGATAAGTTCCTCCATCTCTCCGGTGGTCACGGCCAGCGGGCGGGGGCCCACCACGCTCATGTCTCCGGTCAGGACGTTGAGGAACTGGGGGAACTCGTCGAAAGAGAAGCGGCGCAGCCATCTGCCCACGCGCGTGATGCGAGGATCGTTCTTGGCCTTGAAGAATCCTCCGGCCTGCGCGTTGAGGCCGCGCACCGAGGCCAGGGACTTCTCCGCATCCGAGACCATGGTCCGGAACTTGAAGGCCTCGAACGTGCGTCCCTTCATGCCCAGGCGCTTCTGCCGGTAGAGGATGGGGCCGCGCGAGTCCAGGCGGATGAGGAGCGCGATGAGAGCGAGCGGCACGGAGAGCGCGGTGAGCACTGCGAGGCTGAAGAGCACGTCGAAGGCGCGCTTGGCCATGAAATTCGTCCGGGTCAGGGAGGTGTGCTGGAGCTTGTAGGCCGGCAGACCCAGGGAGTCGTCCAACTGGACCTCGCCTAAGCGCAGCTCCAGGAGGTCGGGGATCATGGTGAAGTCCAAACCCGCGGACTCGCAGGCCTCGGCCAGTTCCAGGATATCCGCATGGGACTGATGCGCGCGCACCATGACCACACCGGATGCGCCCGTGCGTTCAGCCAGGGCCGTGATCTGCGTCGCGGCCGGAGGCTCGGAGCGCTCCACAATCTCCAGGCCGGGGTGCCTGGAGAGCAGGTTCTCGCGGACGAGTTGGGCGGCTTTGCCTCCTCCCAGGAGGATCAAGGGGAAGGTCCGCTCGAAGCGGGAGAGCCATGCGTCGATGCGCAGGACCAGGAAATGGGAGAGCCCGATGAGGATCATGGCGTAAGGGGCGGCCAGGAGCATCATCATCCGGGAGTATTCGAGCCGGGAGTAGATGTAGGTCGCGGCCAGAGTGGCCAATGCGGCCAGCACGGTTCCTTTCATGATGCGCAGGATGCGGTCGAAAGTCCCCAGCCATGGCCGAGGGTAGAGGCGCGCGACATAGTGCAGAACGGCCAGCCAAAGGGGGACTACGGCGAAGAGCATGCGGCTGTAGAAGCTCCAGCCGGGGTCTTCTCCAAGGAAGGGGAAGCGGGCGACCCAGGGTCCGAAATGAAACCGCGTCTCATAGGCCAAGCGATAGGCCGATGCCGCGGCCGCGGCATCCATGATCCAATGCAGGCTCGTGCGCAGGCAATGGCGCAGCCAGCGCGGGAGTCCTCCTCCGGTGTTTCGGGGGGGCGGCGGCGCGCGGAGCTCTTCTTTTTCAGCTTGGATCGCGACGCTCATACGCGGGCCTTCCTTCCGGCTTGGGCAAAGGCCTGCGCGCGGAGTTCCTCGATCTGAGGAATCTCCTTTGGGCAGACGCGCGAGTCCGTGAGATTCTCATAGCCGTTCTTTCGGACCAAGAGATCGTCCTCGATGCGGACCCCGCCGAAGTCGAGGAAGCGCTCGGCCTTGGAGAAATCCACGGAACCCTTGTGCTTGGCCCGCTGCGCCGGGTCCATGAGCAGAGCGTCGATGAAGTAGATGCCGGGTTCGACGGTGAGCACGAAGCCTGCTTCCAGCTTGGCCACGAAGCGGATGGGGACTTTGCCGGGATTCTCCATGTGGCGCTTCTTTCCGCCGCGGCCGTCATGCACGTCGAGCCCCATGAGATGGCCGATGCCGTGGGGGTAGAAGAGCTTCACCGCGCCGTTCTCGACTAAGCCGCAGGCATCCCCTTTGAGGATGCCCAGGGACTTGAGGCCCTCGGCGATCACGGTCATGGAGAGTCGGTGCAGGTCCGTGGAGAGGGCTCCTGCGCGGACTTGGCGGATGCAGGCCTTCTGCGCCTCAAGCACGATGGAATAGACGTCGCGTTGTCTTTGAGAGAAGTGCCGGTCCACCGGGAAGGTTCGGGTGATGTCCGAGGCATAGCCCAGGCATTCCGCTCCGGCGTCCAGGAGCACGAGCTGTCCCTTGCGCAGGAGCGCGTCATTGCGGACGTAGTGCAGAATCGCGGAATTGGCGCCTGCGGCGACGATGGAAGGGAATGCCAGATGCTTGAGTCCGCGGCGAAGGCACTCCCCATCAAATAGGGCCTGGACCTCGTATTCCCGCATGCCGGGCAGGGCGCGCAGCATGGCCGAGCGGTGGGCCTGTTCGGCGGTGCGGCTCGCGGCGCGGATGAAGCCGAGCTCTCCATCGGACTTGAGTGCGCGCAGTTCTTCCAAGGCGTCGAGCAGGGTGTCCGTGTCTTTCTTCTTGAATGAGGCGAGTTTCGGGAAGGTCTTGGCAGCAGCCGGGTTCGCGTAGCATCGCCGGGAGCCTTTGCGGGCCTTGCGGAAGTGGGCAGGCAGTTCATCGGCATAGGCGATACGGCTGAATCCATAGAGCTTGCGGCACTGTGCGGGGCCGGGGATGGGGCCCAGCCAGACCTTATGCTCCGCGTCGATGCGGGGGATGAAGAGCGTGCTGCGGCCGCTGCGGGGGTCCAGAAGCACGTGGAAATCCGGATCTTGGACCCCGGTCAGGTAGATGAAGTTGGAATTCTGCCGGAAGGGGTAGTTGATGTCGCTGTTCCGGGGGGTCTCTATCTCGCCGGAGAGCAGGATCAGGCCGTCCGGCAGGCGTTTCATTAAGGAAAGCCGATGCCCGGCGCAAAGGGATTTCATTAATGGAATTATACCATTCTTATACATTGTCCCAGGGAACGGTCCAGAGGTGGATGTCGGCTGTCGGCCGGGTCCTGCCGCGAATCTCGGTCCGCGGGTACGCGGGGCTCTTGATCGCCCCGCTCTGTCCTCGCCCGCCGATCTCCGCAGCCCGTGCGGAGTGTCGGCTGCTGCGCGGCGGCCTGCGGAGGCCCCGCGGACCGGGACTTCGCGTCACCCCGCCCGTCCCCCGCTATCCAATAAAAGGGTCATGAGGAGGCGATTCGTCATTCCGGAAAAATCCGGAGCTGTATCTCGTCATTCCGGCGAAAGCCGGAATCCAGCAAAGGCTGTTATGGCGTGTTCCTGGATCCCGGCTTCCGCCGGGATGACGACGTGGGCTTACTGTTTGGGTCCTAGATAAAGAGAGGACAATTCCGACAGGAGGCTGTCGAGGGAGTACTCCGAGCGAACCATGGCTAGGCCGCGGGATCCGAACTCCGCGCGGCGCTCGGGGGTGTCGAGGAGTTCGCTGACGCGGGTGAAAAGGAGGTCCTCATCGCGGGCGATCCAGCCGTTCTCGCCCGGGCGGACCACGTTGCGGTTGCCCGAGATGTCCGAGGCGACCACGGGCAGGCCGCAGGCAAAGGCATCGAGCACGGCGTTGGGAAGCCCTTCCCAGCGGGAATAGTGCACGAATACATCGCAGGAGCGCAGGCGTTTGAGGGCCTCTTCATGCGTGAGCCAGCCTGAGATCTCGAAACGCTCGTTCAGGCCGTACTCTTTGGCCAGACTGCGCACTTTTTGGCCCAGCTCGCCGTCCCCGATCCAGAGGCAGCGTACGTCCTTGCGCGCGGAGAGCAGCCGGGAGGCCAAGCGCACGAAGGCCTCCGGATTCCTTGGGAAGCTCAGCCTGCCGGCCGCGCAGACCGTCAGCGGGGCCGTATTTGAGGGACTCGCATGTCCGTTGGGTGTGGACGATCCATATGCCGTTGGCGCGGAGATATCTGATGGCTCATGGTCGATGATCGCGCCGAGATAAGCGTCCCGGACCACATGCACGCGGCGAGGCGTGAGCAGGGAGCGGGCCAGGGCCGCCTCGCTTTCCGAGCAGGCCGCGATCTCTCCGATCCAGGAGACCGAAGCTTCGACCATCCGGTAGAATCCCCGGCTCAAGGCGGAGCGGTCGAGCTGGAGGAAGGCATAGCCGCGGGGGGAGTAGAAGATGCGGGGCACGCCCGCGGCCAGCGCTGCGGTGCGCGCAAGCACGCCGGCTTTCGAGGAATGCGCGTGCACAACGTCGGGCCGGGACTCGCGGAAGAGCCGGTAGAGCTTGCGCCAAGCTGATAAGTCCTTGGCAGGCGAGATTTCCCGCGTCATCTCCGGGATGCGGACATAATGATCCGCGCCCGAGGCAAATCGCCGGAACTCCTCATCCGAGGCGCCCGGCCGAACGTTGTAGACCAGCGTTGTCTCAAAACGGGACTTTTCGAGTCCGCGGACGATGGCCGCGACCTGGTTCCCGGTGCCTCCGGGTCCCCCGCATTCCAATACCTGCATCACTCTTACGCGTTCCATTAAGCAAGTATACCCAATTCTCAAACTCCTGCTTTGTGAGTGAGAAGGCATGAAGTATCTGGTAAAATAGTCCGCGCGTTTGACGATGCGCGACTTTGCGGGATTATATAATGGAGTTGAAGACTATGAAAAAAAGTCTTGTGCTTTTGACGTTCAATGAGATTGAGGCCGCTCCCAAGGTATTGGACGGCATTCCCGCTGGAGTCGCCGACGAGGTCTTCGCTATAGACGGCGGCTCCAAGGACGGGACCATTGAGTTCCTGCGCTCCAAGGGGCTGAGGGTCGTGATCCAGGAACGCCGCGGGCGCGGAGTGGCATTCCAGCTTGGCGTGCGTCAAGCGCAGGGCGACCATGTGGTTTTCTATAGCCTCGACGGCAACGAGGACCCCGCGGACATCGCCAGGCTTTTCGCCAAGCTCGAGGAAGGATTTGACATGGCCATCGCCTCCCGCATGATGCGCGGGGCCTTCAATGAGGAGGACGTTCATTTCTTCCGCCCCCGCAAGTGGGTCAATCAGACCTTCACGCTTATCGCGAACCTGCGCTGGAACCGCGGGCCTTACATCACGGATACCATCAACGGATTCCGCGGCGTGACCAAGAGCGCTTTCGAGAAGATGAGGCCCGACGCCGAGGGTTTTGTCATTGAGTACCAGATGTCCATCCGCGCCATGAAGAACCGTCTGCGCGTGGCGGAGATCCCGACCCGGGAGAATCCGCGCGCGGGCGGAGAGAGCACGGCCGAGTCCCTCCCGACCGGGATAGTCTTCCTCAAACAGCTCGCCAAAGAGATGTTTTCTTAGAGTCGGATCGGGGCGTAACGGACGTAGAGAGAGGCCGTGATCGTGTCCGTGAGCTTGAAGGTCCCGGTCTTCCGATAAGGCAGGCGTTTTGCTTTGACCATGGAACGGATCTGAGAATCCAGCTTGAGGACGGATTCATCGATCTGCGCTTCCGGGAGTCCATCGACGAGCAGGAGGGCGTTCGCGTTCTTTTCCTGCAGGCGGAGCACGGTGCGCTCGATGCGCTCCTCGGCGTAGCCGTAGCTCACGAAAGAGACAGGCAGGTTTTTTAAGGCGCTGAAGTACGCGAGATTGTTCGCGTTCAGATGACCGTGTTCCGAGCCGATGGCCACCACCGAAGGGCTTGGAAGGGAGCGCGCGAGCCAATCAACGAGCCCGTCCTGGTTCCATTCTCCCTTGCTCTGCGGCGGGAAGGAATAGCTGGTCTCTCGGACCAAGACACGCAGGGGTCCTGAGCGCAACTCCGGCAGCAGGCCTTTGCCGAAGCTTTGCTGAGAAAATTGTTCGAGCGGGAAAAAGAAGAAGACTGCCAAGGCCAGGCTGCTCAGGCGGCTGGAGCCCGCCGCCATATCCAGGCCTCGCGCTAAGAGCAGGCTGAAGGCCGGGATGCAGGGCGTGAAGAATCGGATGTCCTTGTTTACCCCGAAACTGGAGACCGCCAGCGGCAGGAAGAACCAGAGTGCGATGCTGCGAGTGCCCGCGTTCTGCTTGAACTCCCTCGACAGAAGAGGCAGGCAGAGCAGGGCCGTGAGCGCGTAGTATGGAGAGACCCCGTCATTGGCCAGCATCATCCAGTAGCGCCCCAGCACTATCGGAGAGAATACGTTCGTGCTCCCGTAATGGGAGGCGATATCGCCGAAGCTGGCCTTGAAGAAATAGCCTGCCACGTAGACCAGATTGTTGGCGTACCAGGTGAGGCTGATGGCTGCGGCGATATAAAGGAGGGTCTTGAGCGGACGCTCCAAGTCCTTCAGGAAGTTCGGGCCGAGTTCTTTGCGCCTTTGCAGGAACAGGGCTCCCAGCGGTCCCAGAAGGTAGAACGGGAAAAGGACCTTGAGCAGGAGACCCAGCCCGAGGAGGGCTCCCAAGGCGCGGACATGAGATTCCCTGCGCAGGCCTTCGGAGCGGAGAAGATGATAGACCGCGGCCGTGACGCAGGCGGCCAAGGAATACTCGACGAGCAGGCGGCGCGAGAGCCCGAAGAGCATGGGGACCGTCATGGCAATGAGCACGCTTAAGAACGCGGTCCTCGCATTGTAGATCGAGCGGGCCAGCCGATAGAGATAGATGCCCAAGAACGCCATGGCCCCGATGTTCACCCAAAGGGCTTGTTTCAGGCCCGGGCCGAAAAGGAAATAGAACGGCAGGGGCAATACGGAGATGAGCGGCGCCTTGAACCGGAATGAATTCTCATAGGCGGCCATGAAGGCGAGGAAGCCGTGTTTTTTAAGCGTCCAGTAGAAATGCAGGCTGTTTTCGAGATACCAGGCATCGTCGAAGGTGGGCGGCATTCGGTGGCGGCCGAAGAACCAGATATCCGTAAGGATCGCGCAGAGCACGGCCAACGCCGCGGCGGCGGGCCAAAGCAGGGAACCTCTTCGCGAGGGTCCTGAATCCGAGGATTGGATATTGGGCATCACTCTCCCAGGCGGTAGCGCAGGAGACATGCCAGATATACGAGTCCGTCCTTTGCCCGGATCTTTTTGCCTTCCGCGTAGGTGCGGCCGCTGTAGGAGATGGGCACCTCGTAGATGCGCAGGCGGCGCTTGCAGACCTTGGCAGTGATCTCAGGCTCGAAGCCGAAGCCGTTGCTGCGCAGGGTGATGCCCGAGAGGGCTTTCCTGCTGAAGAGCTTGTAGCACACGCCCATGTCCGTGAGGTTCACGTTGTAAAGGATGTTGGTCAGCAGGGTGAAGAAGAGATTGGCCGCGTAGTGCCAGAAGAAGAGGACCCGGTGCGGGCCGCCCAGGAAGCGCGAGCCGTAGACCACGTCCGCGCGGCCGTCGAGGAAGGGCTCGATGAGCCGGTGATAGTCGCGGGGGTCGTACTCGAGGTCCGCGTCTTGGATGAGGACGGCGTCGCCTGCGGCCGCGGCCAAGCCCATGCGCACGGCGGCGCCCTTGCCGAGATTGCGTTCATGGCGCAGCACGCGCAGGTCCGGTCCCGCGAGCCGCTCCAGGATGCGGGGGCTCTCGTCGGTGGAGCCGTCGTCTACGGCCACGATCTCGCGCTCCATGGGGAGCTCGACTGCGCGCACGCGCTTGATGATCTCTTCCAATGTCGATGCTTCATTGTAGATCGGCAGGATGATGCTCAGTTTGGGCATTGTGCGCTCCTTCGGCGCAGCAGCCGTTCCAGACCGGCGGCCGCGAACGGGAATAGGCAAGGCAGGTGCTGAAGCCTGTGTCGGGAGGCGGAGCCCAGGTCGAACTCCAAGAGACCGTAGCTCGCGCTCAGGATGATGAAGAAGGCGAAGAGCATCTGCGCCGGTGGGTTCCTCCAGAAAGAGCGCAGCGTCCAGAGCCCCATGAGGAAGAGGAACAGCAGGAGCAGGTTTTCGGCGGCTGCGGCCATGCGGCCCAGCTGTCCGTCCATGGGATAAAGACCCGGCAGAGGCATGAAGAGCGCGTAGAAAGCGCCTTTGGGCCAGAAGCGCAGGACATCCCCCCAGGTCTTGAAGCGGGCGTCCGGGAATATCTGCGTGCCGATTTTCCGATTGGAGAACTTCTTGGCCCAGTTCTGATCCTCGCTCATGCGGATGCGGCGGAACTCGGAGATTCCTTCCGGGCTATAGGGCTGGACATAGCGTTTCGGGCGCTCGGGGGAGAACGTCGAGGGAGTCAGTGAGGCTCTGGAATGAGGGTCTATCGCGTAGAGGCTGTCGGCGGAGATGAACCTTCCGAAGGCTGCGTCATAGAGCGGTTTGTAGAGGAGGATCGTGCCGATGAGGGCTAGGCAGAGCGCGAGGGCCTGTCGCTTTTCCGGGTGATTCCGGAATCCGATGTGCGCGGCTGCAGGGAAAACGGCCGCCGCGCTCAATATTACGAGATAGGACCGGAAGAATCCTGTGATCAGGAGAGAGAGGGAACAGCCTGCCGCAAAGAGCGAGGCTTTCCGGAATTCCGGCTCCTTGAGCGTGCGCAGACAGAAGAAGAAGAATGAGGCGCAGCTCAGCGTGATCCAGGATTCCTTCAGGTTCTGGGACGTGAAGAAGATGTGGCTCGGCCAGAGCGCCAAGGCCCAAGCGGTCCAGAGCGCGCAGGCAGGCGGGAAGAACATCGACGCGATGCGATACCAAAGCCAGATCGTCAGGATCGAGAGAAGGCCGTTGAGGAGTTTCGGGCCTATGGGATGTGGTCCGAAGGCGCGATAGATCCCCGCCGCGATCACGGCATAGAGACGTCCTTCGGCGCTGAGAGAAGGAAGATCGCCTTTTCCTGAGGACCAGCGCTGCGCGAGAGTTGAGGCGTTGCGGTGGAATTGTCCCGCGTCCGTGTAGTAGTGGGGCGGGAATATCGGGTGAGTTTGGGTGACCAAGGCTGTAGTCCAACGCAGTCCTAATGCTGCGGCTAGGACGATGAAAAGAGAGCGGTTCATTTGAAACCTGGACCCCGGCTTTCGTTGGGGTGACGAACGTAAGGGGATTGATGACACGCTGCAGCAGGTCTTCGCAGGAAGTACCATGCCAGGGCCAGGCCATAGCCTCCCAGCAAGGAAAGCGCTGAGCCCGGCACTCCCCAGTGCGGGACCAGGAGCAGATTCAGCAGCAGATTGCCTGCTCCGGCGATGCAGGCTCCGGCGACCGAGACCATGAGTCCGTTCAAGTCGCGCGCGGCATACAGGGCCGAGAATACCCCATGCGCGAACACCGCGGCCGCGGCCGTTCCGAAGAGCAGCATCCAGGAGAAGTGCAGGGGGTAGGAACGCCCGGCCAGGAGCAAGGCCGCGCTTCCGCATGCGATGAAGAACAAGGTTCCCATCCATGAAAAGTCGCGTAAGGATCTGCGCAGATAAGACCAAGCGTCCTTCTGTCCGTCCGGGCGGCTGGTCAAGGGCACGATCACGGCCCAGAGCATGACGCTCAAGGCCAGCGAGACCTGTATAGTGGCCGTGAAGTACGCGGAGAAGACTCCGGCTTCCTCGGGGGAGCGGAAATGGAAGAGGCACATGCGTCCCGGTGCTTGGATGAAGGCCGCTGCCAGGACATTGAGCGAACCGATGAAAGCGAAGGGCAGGGCCTTCCGAAGAAGTCCCCAGTGCAGAGCCGGGCGCAGATATTCCCGAAGGGTCCATGCGCCGAAGGCCGTGGACATCGAGAGCCCTCCGGCCAAGCTCAAGATCAGGGTCGCGTGCGCATGATGTCCGCTTGCCAGGAGCCCGGCCAGCAGCACGGTGGAGGCCAGGCTGTAGACCGCTTCCATGATTCCGCGTTCTCTAAAGCGCGTCAAGCCCTGTAGGGCTGCGCAGACCGTCAGGTGCGAGGCGGTGGCATAGGCCAGCACCAGGGCCAGGTGATAGTCCTTCGTGGACAGGGAGGTCCAGTTGCTCAAGGAACTCCCCATCCCGAAGAGCAGGGCTGCGCTCACTCCCAGCCAGAAGATGAAGACGCTCATGAGCGTGGAGATGAAGACGGTCCTTGTCTGTGCATCGGTGCTTTCGGTCTGGCGGGAAAGGACCAATGGGAAGCCCATGAGCGGGATGAGCTGGAGTGCGGAGTTCACGGCCAGGATGAGATTCGCGGTCCCATATTCCATGGGGCCCAGCCAGCGCGCGGCCACAAGTTGGAGCGCCCAGGTCCCGAACTTGGCGAGCACGAAGAAGGCCGCGATCCAGGAGAGCCCGGTTAAAAAGGATTCCGCGGTCGCGGAGAGGCTTGCCTGCGCGGCTTGCGGGCGGGCCGGAGACTCGTTGATGAATCCCAGAATCTGCTCGAACTGCGTCGAGGATGAGTGTTTGCGGGCTTCCTGGATGCGGTCGGCCACGCGTTGGGGGGTTTCCTCCGCGTCCAGGCGCGCGGCTGCGGCCGCGAAGTCTGCGGGAGACTTCGCGATATAAAGGAGATGCTTGAGATTGCCCAGAGCGGGAAGCTCCGAGGAGATGATCGGAAGGCCCGTGGCCAGGGATTCGTAGATCTTTGCCGGACGGATGCCGCGGTTGAACTCGCAGTCCGTGTAGGGCAGGAGCAGGGCGTCGAAGCCGCGCAGTCGTTCGAGCAAGGCCCGCGTGGGAAGAAGCCCTTCGCGCCGCACCCCGGGTTCCAGCCGCGGCGGCGCGTCCTGCTCCGGTCCGATCAAGGAAACCTCGCAGCCTGCGCGGGCCAAGGCGTTGATCGCATCGTAATCGAGGCCCTTGCGCAGGGTTCCGAAGTAGCAGAAGCGGCGGTGCTTCTTGGGCGGCTGGGGCGGCGGAAGGAAGAATGAGGAGGGCACTCCGTGGTGGATGCAGTGCACGTGCGGGTGGCGCGGGGCGTGCAGGTCCTGCAGGAGCTGGGCGGTGGTGAAAAGCACGGCGGAATCGTCGATGAGTTCCTGTTCCGTCTGCGCGTAGTCCGCGGGCCTGTTGGGATGTCCTGGGAGATTGTCCACCACGTCGTAGACCAGCTTGCTCACGGCAAGCATCCGCAGAAGGTCGAGATTGGTCCTCGTCGGCGTATAGGCGATGCACAGGCTGCCTGGACGAAGGCCCATCCTCCGGAGCTTGCGCAGGACCAGGGGAAGGAGCACGCGGCGGTTGATGAGCCGGAAGAGGTCGTGAGTCGGCGGCAGGACCAAGGGGGCCATCACGCGGATATTCTCCGGGACCGGGTGGATATGGCGGCGCTTGCTTGTCGGGAGAATGATCCCGGACAATCTGCGCAGCACGCGCCGCGCGTCCGAGAACCGCAGGTCGCGGAAGCCCGTGTTCTCGACGAAGAAGACCTGGGTCCCGCGCAGGGCGAATTCCGAGGCGAGCGCCTGATGCCTCTGCCAAGCCGCGTCCCAGTCGATGCTCGCCAGAAAGACGGCTTGATTCGGAGTTGCGGGGTTCGTCTGGGAACCTGTTTCATTCGGATAACTTTCGTTCATCTTCCCAAGCGCCTGAACGCGAATCGTACGCCAAGTCCCACGCATTGCCAGAGGAACGCGGCCGAGTGCAGGGGATCCTTAGGCTGGTTTTTCTTGAAGAGATGCCAAGCGCTGGAATATTCCCTCGCCAAGTAGTTCCAGCGCGCTTCCCTTTCCAGGGATGGGCGCTCGTGGAGACAGCGCGCCTTGGGCGTGTAGAAGTTCCGCCATTTGCGGGATACGCGGTAGGAGAAGTCCACGTCCTCGTTGATGCCCAGGCCCGGCAGGCTCTCATCGAAAAGGAATTCACTGAACACTTCCCTGCGCCAAGCCGTGAGCCCGCCGGGCAGGAACTCCACGTCCATGGGCTTCGCGGCTCCGTGCGGGACCGTGGGAGCGCCCGAGAGGCGGAAGCGCCCATCGCCGTCGCAAGGCAGCATGAAGAAGCGCTTAAGGGCCTGCTTGAACGGCTCACTGCCTCTGGGATGTCCGATGATGTTTCCGGTCACGCCGGCCAAGCCAGGATCGCGCTCCAAGGGCGAAACGAGCTCTTGGATGAACTCCGGCTCCAGGACCAAGTCGTCGTCGATGAAGACCACGATGTCTCCGGAGGAACTGCGGATGCCGTGGTTGCGAGCTTGCGTGAGACTGGAAGGGAAGTGGAAGTAGAGGACTTCCTTGAAATCGCCGCGTAGGGAATCAGCCAGGGCGCGCACGGCGTCCTCTCCGGCCGCGTCGATGATCACGATCTGCTCGGGCCTGCGCGTCTGGCTGCGAAGGCTATCCAGGCAGCGGCGCAGGGACTCTGCCCGGCGGAACGTGGAAAGCACGGCGCTGACGCGCATGGTCATTCAGGGAGATCGCTATGACGCACGATACTGGGCCCGTTCATGCTCCAGCATGATTTCGAGGCTCTTTCCCCAGGACACAGCCGGCTTCCAGCCCAGTTCCTGCAGGGCTTTCTTGCGGCTGCCGCGCATCTCCGATATATCCACGGCTCTTTTTCGCGCAGCACTCTGCTGGAGCTTCAAGGGCTTCTTCGCCATGCTCAAGAGTCGGCGCACCACGCGCTCGATGGAGACAGAGGTCCCGGAGCAGAGATTGTAGGACTCGCCCGGCTTCCCGGCCTGCGCGATACGGAGCATGCCTTGCGTCACGTCTTGGATGTCGATGAAGTCTCGTCTAGGCGAGAGATCGCCGGTCTCAAGGATGGGAGCTCTGCGGCCGTTCTCGGCTTCCACGGTCTGGCGCACGAAGGAGGCGATGGACAGATGATTGGGCAGGCCCGGGCCCAGGAGATTGAAGATGCGGGCCACGAGGACATTCAGGCCGTTGCGGCTGAAATAAGACGCGGCTGCGGCTTCCGAGGCTTTGACCATGCCGTAGGCATTGACGGGCCGCGCAGGCATGTCTTCGGAGCAGGGCATCACGGTGTGCCCGCCGAACTCCGCGGCGGAACCGGATAGCACCACGCGCGGCGGTTTGGGAAGGCGTGCGCAGGACTTCAAGAGCGAGAGCGTGGGCAGAAGATGTCCTTGGAGCATGGCATCGAGATCATTGCGGGCTGGAGCTCCGGCGCAGTGGAACACCCATTTAAGTTTCGTCTTCTTTAAGAGCCTTTCCAGGCGCGAGGAATCTTTGAGATCACAGGCCCAGGTCCCAGGACCCGGCCGCAGGTCCAATCCCAGGATGTGAGCGGAAGGGAGCCTGCGGCGCAGGTGCAGGCGCAGGTGGCTGCCCAGGAATCCTTCGGAACCCGTGATCAGGATGGAAGTCATCAGAGAGTGTTCTTCTCGACCAAGGTTTGAGCGGCCTCGTAGTCGTCGGGACGGCCGATATCGAGCCACTGGTCCGAGGAGCGCTTGCAGAAGACCTTGCGGCCCGCGGCTTTCAGGCGCAGGGCGAGCTCCGGGATGCCCAGGGCTTCTCCGGGTTTGATGAGGTTCACGGCCCTTCGATTGAAGACGTTGATGCCCATGCTGACCAGGTATTGATAGGCGGGCTTTTCGATGTACTCGGAGAGACAGCCGTCGGGCTGGGTGCGGATGACCCCGTAGTCCACGCGCGATTCCCTCTGCGTCACCGCGAGCGTGGCCCAGGCCTTGGCGCGCAGATGCGCGCGGACCAAGTCCTTGAAGTCCATGTCCGTGAGGATGTCGCCGTTGATGACGAGAAAGTGCGGTGCGAGTCCGCGGATCAGGCGCAGGGCGCCGGCCGTGTGCAGGGGCTTGTCCTCCCGCACGTAGCGGATGCGCAGGCCCCAGCGCTTCCCGTTGCCGAAATACGCCTCGATGAGCTCCGCCAGATGGCCCGTGGAGATGATGATCTCCCGAAAGCCCTGCCGCTTGAGCCTGCGCAGGAGGATCTCCAGGATGGGCTTGTCTCCCACGGGGACCAGAGGCTTGGGCAAAGACGTGGTAAAAGGCCTCAGCCGCGTGCCCTTTCCTCCTGCCAGTATCACCGCCTGCATGATGAGTACCTCAAAGGTTGTAGATGTTCGTCTTGTATTCGTCTAAATGCGTGCGAACATAATCCAAAGTGAGGCGCAATCCTTCTTCCAAGGAGAAGCGCGGCTTCCAGTCCGAGAGCTTGCGGGCCTTTGCATTGGAGGCGATGAGCTTGAAGACCTCGCTCTTCTGGGGCCGGATGCGCCGCGCGTCCTTACGCACGCGCAGGCGGCTGCCCGTGATCTTCTCGATGAGCCGCAGGGTCTCCAGGATGCTCACTCCCCGGCCGCTGCCGAGGTTCACGGTCTCTCCGATCGCGCGCGGGCTCTTGGCCAGGGCAATGAAGCCCTCGGCCGTGTCCCGCACGAAGTTGAAGTCGCGCACGGGCTTGAGATCGCCTAAGGCGAGTTCTTTATTGCCTGAGAGCAGTTGGGACATCATGGTGGGGATGACCGCCCGGGCCGATTGGCGCGGGCCGAAGGTGTTGAAGGGCCGAACCGTGGTGACGGGCAGGCCGAAAGAGCGGTAAAAGCTTTCCACGATCTTGTCCGCGCCGATCTTGGAGGCTGAGTAGGGCGACTGTCCCTGCAAGGGGTGCTCCTCGTCGATGGGCGTGTAGCGCGCGGTACCGTAGACCTCGCTCGTGGAGGTGTGCAGCATCCTTTTGACCTTGTGCCTGCGGCAGGCCTGCAGCACGTTGAGCGTGCCTTGGATGTTGGTCGCCACGTAGCGTTCCGGAGCCGAGTAAGAGAAGGGGATGGCGATGAGCGCGGCCAGATGAAAGACCGTGTCCATGCCCGCGATCGCATGGTCCATGAAGAAGGGGTCGGTCACGTCGCCCGGGAGGACCTCGATGCGCCGCAGGAGCTCCTTGGGGAGCTTCTCCAGATGGCCCCAATCGTTGCGGCCATTGTAGCGGACCAAGGCGCGCACGCGCAGGCCTTGGCGCGCGAGCTCCTCGGCCAGATGGCTTCCGATGAATCCGCCGGCTCCGGTGACCAGGACTTTTTTCATGTTCATAACCCCGAGCGGCGAAGGTCGTGCAGATGGATCATTCCGACGGCCCGGTCTTTGCGGTCTTTGACTGGGAGCACAGCAAAGGGCTTGGGCCTATCGAGCATCAACGATAGAGCGTCCGCGGCCAGGGTCTCGGGCCTCACGCAGGTGGGCCGCGCATTCATGATGCTTTTAAGAGAAAGCTTGCGCACGTCCTCCCCTCGCTCCAGGACCTTGCGCAGATCGTAATCCGTGATGAGCCCCAGCAGCCTGCCGCGGCCGTCGACTACGGAGACCGCGCCGGTATGGTGGCGCGTGATGGCCAAGAGCATCTGTGAGACGCTCGCGTCTTTTCCGATGACGGGATTGTCCTTGCCGTCGTGCATGAGATCGGCCACGGTGAGCGTCAGCCGCTTGCCCAGCTGTCCGCCGGGATGGAGCAGGGCGAATCCCCGCGCGTCGAATCCCCGCAGGCGCATGAGGGCCACGGCCAAGGCGTCTCCCACGGCCAACGAGGCCGTGGTGCTGCAGGTAGGGGCGAGGTTCAAAGGGCAGGCTTCGGCGCGCACCGGCAAATGCAGCACCGCGTCCGCGCAGCGGGCCAAGGTGGAGGAGGGGTTGGCGGTGATGGCGATCAAGCGCACGCCCAGCTTTCGCAAGGACGGGAGGATATCGTTGAGCTCCGAGCTCTCCCCGGATTTTCCGAGCGCCAGGATGACGTCTTGCTTCTGCACCGCTCCCAAGCCTCCGTGCAGGGCCTCGGCCGGATGCAGGTAGAGCGCGGGCGTGCCCGTGGAGGCCAGGGTGGCCGCGATCTTCTGCGCGATGAGCCCGGACTTGCCGATGCCGGTCACAAGCACCTTGCCCTTGCAGGCCGAAAGCAGGCGCACGGCCCGGACATAGGAGCGGTCCGTGCGGTCCTTGACCGTATGGATGGCCCGCGCTTCCATATCCAAGACTTCCCGGATATGGCCAAGGATGCGGGAGTCTGTATTCAAAGGCTTTTTCCCCATATTCCAGTATAGTTTTACAAATTAGAAGGCTGAGAAGTCATCGCTTTCAGGGAGGCGGCAGTAGCGTTGGGCGTAGCGCAGGCCGGCTTGCCTGCGCGACTGCAAGGCCGGGCCTTCCAGCGCTGCGATCTCTTCCAAGACTGAGCGCAATTCCCGCGGGGTGCGCGCGGACCATTTAAGCTCCGTGAACCCGGACATGGGGTCCGTGTTGAGGAAGCGGCCCACGCGCAGGAACACGGCCGGGATGCCGCGCCGCACGGCTTCGAGCCCGAGCGTGGAAGAGGCGAAGAGCACCACGTCCGCGGCGCCCAGGGCTTCGTTCAGGGGGCTTCCGGAGTCGATCTCGTACTCGAAGGGCAAGGGCGCGGCCTTCAGAGCCGGCGCCAGAGGGATCACTGGATGCGGCCGCAGCACGAGTTGGTGCGTCTGTCCAGGGAAGGCGTCTTTTAGGAGGCGCAGGGTGGTGCGGTATTCCTCCTGGCTGGAGGCCAGGGCCGAGAGCACGCGCAGTCGAGAGCCAGGGGCTCGGGTTTCCCGAATCTTTGCAGGCGACTGACGCAGGGCGCAGCCTAAGGCAAGGCGCTCTCGCGGGAAAAAGCCCTGTTCCGCCATACGCTCCAAGGTCACCTCGCCCATGGTCACGATGCGGTTCGGCAAGGGCAGAAGCTCCTGGCCTTGTTCTCCAAGCATGAAGTTCAGGTGGAAAGGCGTGATGGTCGCATGTTGGTAGCCGATGAGCGGGGCTTGAGGCGCGTTCTCGCGGAAAGAGGCCATGAGCATGCGTTCCCAGGCTCGGTTCTCAAATGGGAAGAGCAGTCTCTCGGCGCGGATGTTCTGAAGAAGCGCATCCGCGCAGGCCTTGAACCACAGGTCCGAAAAGAGACGGCTTTCTTGAAAGTTCCGCGCGAGTTCTTCCTGTATAAGCGGCAAAGCATCATGTGTTCGGAAGTGGGAGTCTCCTTTTAAGGCAAAGCCCACGAGCCGATAGCGCAGGGCCTTGAGCAGGACCGGCCAAAGATCGCGGCCGCGCAGGAAGCTCTCCATGGGCAGCACCGGGAACTCGGTGCATGCGCGATTACAGCGCGCGAGCGTGCGCTCGAAATCATGGGTCACGGAGCCAAAGACCAACGGTTCGCGGCTCGATTCGTCCGTCTGATTTTTGTCGCGGGCTACGGAGTCTCGGCTTCGACTGTTGTCGTTGGCTGCCAATGAGTGGAGCTTTCCAGGCAGGGGGCCGAAGTAAGCGTCATGATAGCTGCCTTGCGAGTCAAAGGACTGGTGATTGAGAAGGGTCGCGACAACAACATAGGCGCGACCTGGCTCAGGTTTCCAGCGGATCACGGCGCGCACGCGCAAAAGCTGCCAAAGGGCCCGCAGATACCCGAAGATCGGTCCGCTGGGCAGGGCCGCGTTAAGGACTTCACGCCAAGGGCGGGTTTCGCGTCCGCCCAAGCCCTCTGTTTTCAGGCCGCGTTCACGGGCGGCCTGTGCGATTGCGCGGGCGAGCGCTCGGTCGCGCAGGAAGATGAGCAGGGAGCCCGCGGGCTCTTCTTTCGCCAGCGAGAGCGCAAGGTCGAGTCGGAAGCAGCGCTCCGGCAGGCGGCTTGAGAGCGGGTTGCGGCCGATCAGGGTGAAGGCCCACCAGTCCGGGCAGGCATTGGCGCGGCTGAGTCCCGCGATGAAGTCCGTGTAGTCGTGCGCAAAGGAGGGGCCGCGTTCATCGGCCAGGGCCGGAAGGTCCAGGAGCCGCACGCCGGCCTCGCTGAGAAGGGTTTGCAGGCCTGCGTCGAGTCCAGGCTCCGCATCCAGGACAAGAACGCGCAGGGGCCGCGCAAGGCCCGCGGCTGCTTTTTGGATGCCGGCGGACGGGTCGGCCAGACGCAGCACGATCATCTGGCCGAAGCGCTGGAGCTTTGCGCGTCGTTGAAGAGCCCGTTGATGATGTCGGAGATGCGCTCCAGGCCCTTGCCGTCGGAGAGGCGAGCGCCGCAGTCCGAGAGCTTCTTGCGCAGGGTTGGGTCCTGCACCAGCCGCCGCAGGGTGCGCAGGAAGCCCGCCTGCGTGACGTCCTCTCCGAGTCCCAGGAGCACGATGCTGCCGCTGCGCTCAAAGCGCTGCATGCGCTCAAGCTCGCGGGCGTTCTGGCAGAGCACGATCGCCGGAGCGCCCAGGGCTCCTGCCTCGTAGGCGCCGATGCCGCCGGACATGATCGCGATATCCGCGCGCTGGAGCAGTTCGCCCATCCGATCAGAGGGGGAGGTAATCACCGTGGTCTTGCAGCGCAGGCGCCGCAGGCGCTCGCGAAAGCGCGCATCCTGTTGTTCCTTGCGCAGGACGATGGTCAGGCGCGAGAGCAGGTTCGGCGCTCCGGCCAGGAAATCCAGGCAGCGTTCGCTCAGGCGCATGGGGTCCACGGTGCCGAAGGCCATGAGCGCGTGCACGGGCCCGGCCGGGAACTTGCGCTTGCGTGAGCGGCCGATGCGGGCGCGCACGGATGCGTGCAGGGCCGCGAAGGAGGGCCCGCGGTGGTAGCGCGCGTGCGGTAGGGGCAGTTCCTCATCGAGCAGGCTGATGACCGTGCCCAGGCGCGGGGTCTTTGGGTCCAAGTCCGAGACGCTGTCGACTAAGGTGATGGACTCCGCGGCCAAGTCGCAGAGCCGGTCGCTGTACTGCGCGGGCACGAAGGGAAGATCGCTGAGCACTACTTGGGGAGCGTACTCCTCGATGCGGCGGACCCAGTCGGCCGTGTCGCCCGAGCGCACCACATCAACATCCAGGCCGCGCTCAGAAAGAGCCTTGGCGCCTTCGAGGTGATCCGAGCCCACGAAGAAGCGGGCTCGCCAGGAGGAGCCGTTCTCTTGGCCGCTCTGTTCCAGATGGCGCGCGAGATTGGCTAGGCGCATGACATGGCCCATGCCCATCTTTTGAGAGCCGTCGCAGCGAAGCGCCAGGCGCTTGGGGCCGAGCAGGCTCTCGGCCAAGCGCAGATCGTGCTCGGTGTCCACGCGGAAAGCGCTTTCCTCGGAGATGGAGAGCTGTCCGGTCTTGGGCGCGTGCAGATTCACTCCGGAGGGGCCGAGCTTCCATACCGTGAGCACGCCGGGCTCGCTGAAGTGCTTCTCGCCGGGCTTTCGCTGATGAGGAGGGGGCACCACGAGGCTGCACTTTCCTTTCTTGTCCTGCTTCCAGATCACGTACTTCTTGAATTCCGGGACCACTCCAACGACACGCTCGAAGCCGCCCTTAGAGGCCAGGGCCACGGCCCGGTCGATATCTTTTGGGTCGCAGAAGACCGCGTCCGCGGGGATGCAGACGAGCCTGCGCAAGGACTTGTCCCTGCTCAGCAGTTCGCGAGCCGCGTGCGCGATGGCGGCGTAGAGCGGCGTGGCATGTCCGGAGAGGTCCTCGGGCCTGCGCAGGACGTCCGCGCCTTCCTGGATGGCGACCTGCGCGATGCGTTCATCTTCCGTGGAAACATGAACCGAGTCCACGGAAGCGGCCTTGCGTGCGGCGGCCAGGGCATAGTGGAGCAGGGGCTTGCCTGCCAGCAGGCGGGCGCTCAGGAACGGGACCGCGTCGCCGGTCCCTCGCGCGAAGATGACGGCCGCGGTCTTCAATCCAGCATCTCCCATTGGAGCACCGTGTCCGCCGGAATGTCCTTCTTTGCCCGGCGTCCGAGTACGAGGTCGAAGTGCTTGGGAGAGATCCCGGTTCCGGGTCGCTTGCAGTCCAGGGCGGACTCTTCCAAGCGCTGTCCGGCGGCCACGGGCTGAGTGGTCACCACGCTGCGCCGCGCTCCGGCTTTGGCCGGGGCCTCGGAGGCCACGGGTCGCTTGGCCGCGTTGCCCAGGGCCGCGAAGACTTGGCGAGTGCCGTCGACCAAGGACTTGAGCTCCTTGGGATCCACGCCGAACTTGTGGTCCGGGCTGTCCGGCAGGCCTTTGTCCAAGGTGTAGTGCTTCTCCATCATCTTGCAGCCCAGCGCGGTCGCCGCGATGGCCACGTTGACCCCGTAGGTGTGGTCCGAGAGCCCGATGGGGCACTCGGGGAACACGGACTGCATGAGCGGGATCATGCGCAGGTTCGCGTCCTCGAAGGGCGTGGGATAGGTGAGGGTGCAATGGAGCAGGATGATGTCCTCGTTGCCTTCCTTGCGCACCACCTCCACGGCTTCCTCGATCTCGCCCAGGGTGCAGGTCCCGGTGGAGAGGATCACGGGCTTGCCCGTGCGGGCCACATGCCTGAGCAGTCGATGGTGCGTGATGTCCGCGGAGGCGAGCTTGTAGGCGGGCACCCCGAGCTTTTCCAGGAAATCCGTGTCCGCTTCGCTGAAGGGGGTGGAGAAGAGCACGATGCCCAGCTCCTTGGCGCGCTGCATCATGTCCCGGTAGGCTTCCGGGGGCAGGCCGTCGAGCTTGTTGAAGAGCTCGAACTGCGAGGAGACCTTGGCGGCTCCGGGCACGTTCCAGTAGACCGGCGCGGATTTCGTCACCAAGCGCTCGGCCTTGTAGTTCTGGAACTTGATGGCATCGGCCCCGGCTTGGGCCGCGGCCTCGATGAGCTGGATGGCCAGCTCGGGCTTGGCGTTGTGATTGACGCCGGCCTCCGCTACCACGAAGGGCGGCGTGTCCTCGGAGATGACCCGTTTCCCTATCCGGATGCTCTTCATCCCAAAACCTCCATGCTTCGGCGAATTGTCGTGTCGCGAGCCATCAGGGGACCTTTTTCACATCGGTACGCAGGGGCTTCCATTGGAACGTGTCGCGGAAGGTGCACCGCTTGCAGACCGGCACGTTCCCGACGCGGCCCTGGATGTGCTCGCGTCGCACGCGGTTGATCTCCGGGCCGTCCCAGAGCTCGGCTAATGTGGCGGCCTTGGGCTCGGGCCGGTTGTAGCGGTCCGGCATGCGGGCCGCGATCATCCCCTCGAAGCCCTTGGCATGGGACGCGATCTTGCGCCGGACATCATCATAGTCCCGGTTGCCGGCGCGCGCCGCGGCTTCGTCCAGCCAGCCCAAGGGATGCTCGTTGCCCCAGTCATTGCAGCACATATAGACGCTGCCGTCGTAGGCCACCATGAGCCGCTGGTAGGGCTGCTGGCAGGGCAGGCGGCCGGAGGCATAGAGCATGTTGCCCTCGGGCTTCTTCCAGAGCATGCAATCGGCCATTGTTCCTGGGTCGCGGCCGAGCTCTGCGCGCAGTTCCTCGCGCGCGGCCTTTCGGTCCTCTTCGCGCAGGACTTCCAGGCCCCAGCCGCGCTCCTCGTAGGCCTTGACCATCACATCATCGACGATGGGCTCGAAGCGGGACTTGAACGCGTCTACCTCTCCCATGGCCTCCGGGGTGAGCACCATTTGGATGCGCGTGCGCGGGAAAGGCGAGCCCGCGGCTTTTCGCAGGGCATGGAAGCGCGCGATATTCTCGTAGACGGCCTCGAAGCGGTTCGGGCCGAAGCGGCCCACGCGCACCTTCTCGTAGGTGGAGGCGGTCCCGCCGTCAAAGGAGTAGATGAGCACGTCGAGCCCCGCGTCGATGAGCGCGCGGGACTTCTTCTCATCCAAGGCCACGGCGTTCGTGTTGACCAGGGTCTCCAGGATGCCGTTCTTCTTGGCATAAGCGATGAAATCCGCGAGCTGGGGGTGCAAAAGCGGCTCTCCGCGCCAGTTGAACTTTATGGAGGGCACGCCCATGCCCGCGGCCTGGTCCAGCACGCGATAGCAGAGCTTGTCCGAGATGAGCTTGTCCGGGGTCACGATGTACTGCCTGAAGCAGTGCGGGCAGGCCAGGTCGCAGACTGCGGCGGTCTCGATGTCCACGGACATGGGCACGGCCTTCATCTGCGAGACGAAATCCTCATGCAAGCCGCGGCTGATGGCTTCCTCGGGCATGGCGCGCCAGCTCTTGCGATAGGCGAGGTAGCGCTCGCGCAGCTTCTCCAGGCGCGCCTCTTCGTCCGGCCCTCCGGGAACGAAGGCCTTGTTGCCGCGCATGTTCTTCAAAAAATAGTCGATGCTCACCTGCTCGGACTTCGTGAACTGGACCGTGTATTCCCGCGCCATCAATGGGTTCCCTTGCGCGCCGTGCCTTTATCGCGCGCCGCGAAGCGATACTGCACGCGGCTGGGGGCTTTGACCAGGCCGGGCGTCATGCGCAGGCGGGCTTCCAGCTCGGGCTTGGCGCTCACCGCAGCCACGAGCTCTTTCAAGGTATAGCCGTGGTTCTCCGGCCCCAGCAGGGCGACCGTGTCCCGTATATTCTCCAAGTCCTGCGGCGTGTCCAGGGTCAGGCGCCAGGACTTGCGCAGGGGCTCCGGGATGGGGAGGTCCGCGGAGTGGAAATTCGCCTCGTCGAGCAGGTACCAGGTCAGGTACTCGGTGGTGAAGGCCGCGTCCGCGTAATCCTGGATGATCTTGAGCGCGGAAAGGCTCATGATCTCGCAGTGCGTTCCAGTAGGCGCGTTGAACATGGACACGTAGTCCAGGTTCTTGTCCAAGGCCAGGTCCACGGCCTGCTGGAGCAGGTCCGGGTCCAAAAAGATGTTGTCTCCGGTTGCGCGGATCGCGTACTTCCAGCCGAATTTCTCCGCGCAGGCGATGAGGCGTTCCAAGGGCTGGTCCGGGTCCCCGGCGTAGGAATCGATGCCCGCCTTGGCCGCGACCTCGAGCAGGGGCGCATCCTGCGGGTCCGTGGAGGTGCAGAGTACCGGACGCTCGGCCGCGGTGCAGAGCTTGGCTCGCGTGATGAGTCGCTCGATGGAGGTCATTCCGTGGATGTCCGCAAGAGCCTTGCGCGGGAGCCTCTGCGACTTAAGCCGCACCACCAGACAGAGCCCGGCTTTGGAGCCCACATGCTTGCCGCTGAGCAGGGTCCCCGCGGGAATCTTCTGCGCGGATCGGCTGCCCAAGGCTTGGCCATACGGTAGGGAATAGCGCTCGGGCTCCATGTTCATGTGGAAGACGAGGTCCTCGGCCGTGATCGTGCGGCCTGCGGGGATATCTCCGGCCGCGCTCAAGGATTTCTTGAACCTGCGGCGGTATTTCTCTTGCAAGGCGCTGGGCGCAAGGCCCGTCTCTCCGCGCGCGGTCTCGGCTGAGCGCAGGTCTTTGGCCAAGGAGGACAGTTCCTTGGGTTCCAGCGCGGATTGGTAGTCGATGCCCTTGGCCGAGCGGTTCAAGGTGATGTGTTTTTCCACGCAGCACGCGCCCAAGGGCACGGCCATGAGCGGAAGCAGGCGCGCGAAGGAGTGCTCGGCATCCAGATGATCGCTGAGCCCGACGGCCGTGCCGAAGGTGCGCGAAAGATGGGGGATGCGGGCCAGGCCGGTCTCTTCCAAGGGGGTAGGGAAGGCTTGGAACCCATGCATGAGAACCACGCGTTCCAGCTTCTCCAGCTTCGAGAGTGCATGATGGATGTCCACGTCCGAGCTTCCGCCTGTTCCGATGAGGATGGGGCAAGAGGTCTTGGAAAGCTCGGCCAAGAGCGGGACATTGGCGATATCCGCGCCGTGGATCTTAATCCCGTCCACGGGCGGGAGTTCCGCCAAGGAGCGGTAGGCGCGCACGCCGAAAACGTCCACGAAAACGCCCAGGCCGCGCTCGCGCGCGCAGGTGATGAGCTTCGCCCAGGTCTTCGCGTCCCATTCCCAGGCCTTGAAGGTGGCCTGCATGGGATGCCCGGGCGCCAGCATCTCCTCGGCATAGTATTTCTGGAACTTGACCGCCCCGCAGCCGGCATCCGCCGCGGCCTCGATCATGTGTTCGGCATCCGCGGCCCTGCCCTCGTGCGCATTGGCGATCTCCGCGATGAGCAGGACGCTGCCTGGAGCTTCCAAGGTCCACGGTTTCCAGTTGAAAGTCTTCTCTTGAACTGTTTTCGTCATGGCAAAGGGGCCTCCACGGGAACGGCGGGCGTAGGGACCTGCGCGGGTTCGGCGATGATGCGCGAGCGCGCCGACGGGCTGAATCGATAGAGGCACTCGCGCAGCTGCGAGGCCAAGCTGTAGCGCACGCTGGTCGTGTAGCCGCAAGAGCAGCCCGGACAGCGCTTGTAGAACATGGCGCGGTGCGCGTTGAGGGCCTTTGGGGAGGCCAGGATCTCCGAGATGGAGGATTCCAGCATGGAGCCGTAGGCGCCCAAGGACCAGCAGCCGCCATGCACATGGCCCTGGGAATCCACGAGTATCCGGAGCTGGGCCACGGAGCAGGGAATCTCGGCCTGGAGAGGAGCACTGAAGTAGCGGCCCATGTACTCAATGTCCGTGTAGGCATTGGCCAGGCTGCGCGGAGAGCGCGACTTCATCTGCACGAGCTTCTGCTGGAAGGCGCGCAGCTGTGCGTTCTGCTCCGGGCCGACCCAGGTGCCCTGCTGCTGGCCGCGCAGATTATCCGGCAGGCGGAAGAAGAAAGGCGTGCTGTCGACTAAAGAAACCATTACGGGCAGGTCCAGTTCCGCGGCAAAAGCCTGGAGCTTGTCGAAGTTGGCGAGGGTCTGGCGCATGGCCACGAAGCCGATATTGGCCTCCAGCCGGCCTTCACGATGCGCTTGGGCGGCCAATCGCGCGGCCTGCTCCGCGCGGCCCCATTCGCGGCCGCGGATGCGCTCGTAGTCCTCGCCCACGCCGTCTAGCGAGAGGGTCAGGCGCCTAAGCCCCGCGGAAAGCAGGCTTTCGAGCCGCACCGCATCGAGCAAAAATCCGCTTGTGATGAGTGAACACTCCATCCCCAGTCCAGAGGCGAAGGCGGTGATTTCCGGGAGGTCCTTTCTCAGCAAGGGCTCCCCGCCGTTGAATCCCACGCTCCGGATGCCCAGTTTGCGGCATTGCGTCAGGACGTCTTTCCATTGGGCGGTGGTCAGTTCCCCGGTCTTGGTCTCCCGCCACTGCGTGCACATGATGCAGCGCATGTTGCAGTTATCCGTGGGATTGATCCAGACCGATGTGGGCCGCAGCCGCAGGATGCCCCAAAGCCCGGGAAACCTCCGCAAAATCTCCGTTTTCGCGAGGATAGGCAGGTCCGTAAAGAGAATGTTCTTGGCTCGGCGAAGATAACTCATGATAAGCAGTCCACGACGAAGGATATTATACCATTCGCGCGCGCGTACGAGCGACCGCCTAGATCGCAGTCGAAGCGCCAGATTCAGTCTGTGGCGTTATTTATTGTTGACGATGCGGCGGGCCAGGAAGAAAGTGATAAAATGATGTCGCTGAGCGCATGAGAATGCACTCTTTTCTTTCTGGCGAAAGCATGAAATACTCCATTGATCCGCCTATCGAACTAAAAAGCTTCATCGGCCCGAGTCCTTCTTGGGAGGAGTTGGATCACGAACTGTCAAAGAGGCTCCGATGTCGGGCCGTGGCCGTGCCCTCGGTGAGGGTCGGCATGTTATGGATGCTGGAGCATCTGGGGTTGCGGCGCCATGAGAGCGAGGTGCTGGTTCCTCGCTATGTGGGTCGCTGCATCCTCGATGCGCTCGGGCGGGCCGCACTCCCGGCCCTTTCTCTCGGGATTCGTACGCGCGCGGCCGTGGTTGTTCACTCTTTCGGGCTTGAGCCGGATTGGGAGAAGCTGCGGCCGTCATTGTCCTCGGCGGGAGTGCCGTTCATCGAAGATGCTCCGCATGGTCTTATGGAGGAGGAGTCCTGCGGCGAGGGCTCGCTGGGGAAATTCATAGCCCTCTCTAAGCTCTTGCCCATGCTGAAGGGTGGATGCTTTGTTCCCCAGGATGAAAGTCTGGCGGAATTCATGCGGCAAAAGAGGTCGGAGTCTGGGCCGATTTGGATTCCATGGTGGATATTGATGACCCTTGCTCCGGTGCGGCGCGGGCGCCACACGGCTCATTGCGTGGCTGCGGAATCGGCTTATTCCGTCTACCCCTACTCGCCATCGGACAACGGTCCCTTGAGGAGAAATTTCCGGGAAGCTTTGCGCCGGCTGGATGAGTATTCTGATGTCGAAGTCCGCCGGCTCGGGGAATTGCGCTCGGCCTTGGGGGCGAGGGTCATCGTTCCCCATGCGCGGCGTCTCATCTACGGCGTTCCGATCCTAGCCGACGGCAATAGCATTGAAGAGGATTTGTCAGCCTGCGGATTTTGCGCTGAGCGCTATACGATGGATATGGCCTGCAACATGCTCTCGCCTCGCTACGAGAAGGTTTTCTGGGTGCCTGTCCATCCCGGCGTGCGGGAAGACGATTTCCATCGGTTGCTGGACCGATTGAGCGTAAGGCGTGACGGCATGCAGTCAGACGCGGCATGAGGCATTTAAGATGAGCTATAAGCCGATCGAGTACGCGGATGTGGCGCCGGGACAATGGGATGAATGGGTCATGATGATGGAGAATGCATCCCACTATCATGCCCGGTATTGGGTCGACTACTGCTCCGAGTTTCCCGGCATCGTCGAGAATTGTTCTTTCGTTTTGCAGGGAGATGACAAACAGTCTGTTGCGATTTGTCCTGTCGCGGTATCCAAGGACCCCATATCGGGAGATCATGAGTTGTCTTTCGGTGGGATTCCCGCGGGCTGCCCCGCGATAAGGGCCTGCACTCCAAGCTTCCGCAGGAGGGTCCTGGACGCGGTTTTCTCCCGCCTCGGAGAGATTGCGCGCAGGCATGGAGTCAAAACCGTGAAGATGGCAGGACACCCTCTATCGGTGGCCTGCTGCTCCGGAGCATCTCCGTCGCATTGGAACTCGTTCGAGTTCCTTCGTTACCGCATGTTTTATTACGTGAATAACACCTTGGTCATTGATACCGCCCGTCCGGAAACCGAACTAACGGCTTCTCTCAGTAAATACCATCGGCGGCACATCAACAAGGCTCGCGCCGGGGGCTTTCGATGCCAGGTGTTCGATTCCAAGAGTGAAGCCGGAGCTTTGGATCGCCACTTCCAGCTTTTTCAGGAGATCCATATGAAGTCGGCGGGCCGGTTGACCAGGCCTCAGTCGACGTGGGATGCCATGCTCAAGGCGGGCAGAGAGGGAAAGGCGAGCCTTTTCATCCTATCCGTGGGGGATCGTCCGGCGAGCTTCCTATTCTGCGGGGAATTCTCGAGTATGGCATTCGGCTGGTCGCAAGCCAATGATAAGGATCTCGAGGAGAGTCATTCGCTCCGGCATCTGCTGGAATGGGAAGCCGTGCTCCATTACAAGTCTCGGGGGATCAGGTTCTATGAAGTGGGCGAGAGATATCATGGCCCCCAGCTGTTTTATATGCCGAGTCCGAAGGAAGTGACGATCAGCGAATTTAAGGAGCGATACGGAGGCTCTCCGTTGCCGAAAGTCTTCTGGTATGGATTCTGCGATCAGGAGACTCTGACGAGGTCCATCAACGAGAAGACGGCTGCGCTTGTGGCCAACCACCCGATCGTCCAGTTCTCTCAGGAAGAAGAGCAGTAGGGAGTTCCTCGGCTTGGTCTTCGGCGAGCAGCCGGATGAATCGTCCGATGGCCTTCCCGTCAAGATAGGGGTCCATCATGGGAGAATCGGGCGGGATTTGTGCACGATTCCGGCTGGAATTCCCCCGGAGACGGTTTGTCTCGCGGATGAGTTCATCGAGGCCATGCGTCAGCATCCCTGGGAATCGAGAGTAAGGACTCTCGTGGTAGCATCCTAATGGATCATGCCAGAAGGCCGGCTTGCCGATGCTGTAGGCCTCGAAGGTCGTCGAAGTGAAAGGGAAGGATGCCACCGCGTCGACAGAGGCGATAAGCTCAGAGGAATCCGCGTTGCTCGAGAGGATTTTTATCCGAGGATGAGACGCAAGCTTTTCATATAGGGATATGAGTTTTGGGCTCATTGATGGATCGAAAAGACGATGGATGTCGCGTTCTTTCTTCTCTTTGAAGACGATGCGTATGCCAGGCGTTGCATCCGCCAAGGCCAAGATGTGCTGCGCGAAAGCGATCCCTTCCTCATAGCAAGCCATGCCCTTGAGCGAATAAGTGCTGTCGAATACCCCAAGCGTGAACTCTCGTCGGCTGGATGCTGTGGTCCCAGCGGCCGCATGTTCTGCCCATAGGCAGCCGACGATATGGGGCGTCATGGCGGTTCCGGGGTGCGACAGGAAGAAATCGGCGCAGAGCCCGCACCATGTGACGAACTCATCGTATAACAAGTAGGTCCAGTAAGGATGTCGGCGCTTCTCTCGGTCGGTCGTGTCGGGACCGATATTCATGGAGTCCGTGAAATACCAGGTCCGGACGCTCTGCTTCTTCAGGGCCAAGTTGCGCCCGATATGGCCGACGGCAAAATCGCAATGCGTGATGAAATGGTGGAAAGAGAATCGCTCCAGCAATCGGCTCCATGCGAGGAAGTGGAAGAGAGCCGTGGAAGCGGCCTTGATCTCTTCAGCACCGCAGAACGGGCTTTGCTTTAGAGCGGCATTGAGCAGACGGTTCCAAGCTGCAGGATCCGAAAAGAACTTCCCTTGTGCCGGCGGATATATGATGCGGCAGCGTTGTCTTCGAAGACTCTGTTTCTGGGCTTTACTTAGGGTAAAGGTCGGCACGAAGGCAACGTCGGCGTCTCGAATGACGGACCCATCGATGATGAAGTTGGGGCCTCGGCGGTTGTCCGCGAATTGGCGCGGGCCTGTGACGGCAACGGCATAGCGGAACTCTTCTTTCTCTTGCTCGGGCTGGGGAGGCCTTCTTCCGAATAGATTGCTTGCGAAAGCTTGCGCCGCCAAGAGCCCCAGGCTCGAGAGAGACCTGATGCCTCGCTCTATCCGGCTGATGAGCCGAGAGCGGAGCGGGAAATAGATGTCTGAGTCCGGATAAGTTCCCTCGCCGCTTTGGCTGACTAAAGCCCGTATCTCCTCATAGGAGAGCACGTCGGCATCCGGGAAGAAGAGGATTGGTCCAGACCCCAAGTGCCGACGGACGCGTTCGATCACCAGATTTTGCGAATAGAATTCCGCCAGTCGAAAACATAGAGTCTTCTTGAATATATATTCGACTTTTGGGGATCCGAGGAGACGACATAGGCAGTCTATCATTACGGAGTAGCGCTGCCGGTATGCCGGGAAGACTTGCTCGACTGCCTGAACGGCTTTTTCCGCGGCTGTTCCGTATAGGGTCCGGTCATCCAGGGCGCTGACAGGAATCAGGCCGACCCGGCCGGAGCGGATCTGACGTTCCAAGAACAGGGGGAACGGACGCGGGAACTTTGGGATAGTCCCCCTGGATTTATGATGACAAGCGAACGGCTCTATGACAAAGACGGGTGCTTTGGCGGCCAGACGTTCGAGAAGGAACCGGTCTACATGAGCGCCGGACTCGATGACGACGGCTTTCCAGCCTGCGCTCACGCACCCTCTATGGGGATGATATGGAAGGGCAGAGGAAAGACGGCATCCAGAATGCGTCCATTTTCAGGGATGAAGGGCAGTTCTGATGGCTTTTCAGGGCCCAGCAGAAGCCGTACCATTTGAGTATCCGACAGCGTCACGCCGATCGTCGGATGAGAGTCGTTTGGGCAGCTGCTCCAAGGGTATTCGGAGTCTCCGCGCTTCATGGTCAGCCGCACTGAACGGCCCAGAGAATCAAGGTGAGGAACAATGGAGGGGGCCAGCTTGGCCATGAGTGCGTCGAAGTCGTTGATACGGATGTGGGCCGCGTATTCCCGATGGGCCCATTCATAGAATCGGAAGAAAATGGGATCGCGCGCGAGGGAAGGATCGGCGTATATCGAGCAGTCTCCATATTCGGATTGCGCCATCTTCCAATCCAGCAGGGCCTTGACTCCATTGAAGTCGCCTCCGGCGTGCAGGACCTCGAGGGTCCGCTTCGCCGGATCCTGCGAATTGCTGAAGCTGACGAGCGCCGGTCTGGAGGGATCGTCGAAGACGTAGGTTGTCTGCAGCGCCTTCCCAAAGACGCGTGCCGCATGATGCGGGACGTTTTTTAGCGTCAGATTTCCTTCTCCGATGATCGTGGATAGGAGCTGTTTATCTCGTGACCCGTCCAGTTTTCGCAAGCGACTCCTTTCTTCTTCGCCGATAGGCTGGAACTTCCTTTTAGGGACGAAGAACTTGTTGCGGGAGCCGCACGATTCGTATCCGAAGCGTCCATATCGGTCGCGGTAGCCCCACAGGATGGCAAGAGGCTGTTTCTTCCGGGCCATGAACGTTTCGGATTCCCGCATGAGCAGACTCATGAGCCCGCGGCCGCGGGCTTCCGGGCGGGTCACCACGCCGGTTATGAGTCCCGTATCCACCCATAGTCCCGATATTTTTAGGGACATTGGCATGATGGCGACGGCAGAGATTATCTTGCCCGACTCGCGCGATACAATGCAGTGTTCATAGGGATCGAATCCGTCAACGGCGAATATATGGGATCCGATCTCCTGCCAATTCTTTCCGAACCTGTTGCGCAGGATGTATTCATCCCAAAGAAAGAGCAGTTCTTCTTGATCCAGCTTGGTTGCGGCTTGGGATTCCAGGGTCTGCTGCATGGTGTTCTCCTTCACGCGGGGACCTGTTCAAGGGTTTTCCTGTTCTTCGCGACTTTAGTCAACGCCTCCGCGATCTTGCCGGCGACATCGAAATCCGACAGGAAGACGAAGTGAGGGATGGTCATTATTTCTTGGCAGGCTATCTCGACGTTAGGTAGCAAGGTGTTCCTGAAATCCAGCAGCCCGGCATCGAAAGACGGCTTATTGGCTCTGCGATAGAACTCGGTGAAATTCTTATTGTTGAAAACAGGATTCCGGTACAAAGGGTATGCGTACCCGGTCCCGCAAGTCACGCCTTCAGCGATGAGAGCTTCGTGGATGCGCTTCTTGGGCGTCGATCCCCAGAATTCCTGATCGATCTTGAACATATAAAGATGGCGCGCATGCGAGGTCAAGGGCGCGAGTTTGAGGGGTCGGAAACCCTCGATCATGCCGATGGCCGCGTCCAATGCGTTGCAGGCGGACATCCTTCTGCGGTCTTGTCCCGCCAGATTCTCCAGCTGTGCCAGAAGGATCGCGCTTTGGAACTCGGTGATCCTGAGATTTGAGGCGATGCTGTGATGCCCTTCCGCTCCGCCGATCTTCATGCCATGCCAGATGAATTCCTTGAATTTTGTTTTAAGGTCCTCGTCGTCCGTCACGAATATGCCGCCTTCGCCCGCGCACATGTTCTTATTGCGCTGGAAGCTGAAAACGGCTCCCATGCTGAAGGCTCCGGCATGATAGCCGTCGCGGCAGCTTCCATGGGCCTGCGCAGCATCTTCGAGGATGAGAATTCCATGCGCTTGGGCCCAATCATGGATGGCCCGCATGTCTTCTAAGTATCCTCCGAAATGGACCGGGATAGCGGCCTTGGTCTTCTGGGTCCGGCCTGCTTCCAAAAGGCGGGCATTGGTGCACATCGTGTCCGGATCGATGTCGACGAATACCGGGATGGCGCCGGCCCGGATGACGCTGCTGGCCGTGGCCATGAAGGTGTAGGAGGGGACCAGCACCTCGTCGCCGGGGCCGATGCCGGCGATCGCCAGCACGCCTTCGAGTCCCTGGGTGCAATTCGAACATGCCACTCCGAATTTTCGCCCATGATAGCGCGCGAATTCCTCTTCGAATCGGACCGTATAGCCGACGGCCCTTGCCTGAGAGGCGCAATGCTGGGAATCCTTGAGCGCTCGAACAAGGAAGTCCTGGTCCTTGGTGCCGAATTGCGGCCAGCCCGCGATGGGCTGGGTTATGGTTTTGCTGCCGCCGTGAAGTGCGAGTATTGGAGTGGTCATATAGTGAACCCCTGCCGTTTTATGGAGCCGGAACCTTGCCTGTCTTTGACGGCTGTCGTCCGGGCAAGACGAACTCATCGATATTGTCCTCATGACCATGGTAATAGGTGCATTTTCCGCAGACAGGATGGCTGGAGATATCTCCCGTCACCCACATGGAACGGAAGCGCCGAAGGCGCTCGCCGTTCCAGATGTCTCCTACCGTTTGCGTGCGCGCGTCGCCTACTATCGTCTTAAAAGACCAATCGACCGGACAGATTGATGCTTCCCCGTTAAAATTTATGTTGAGCTCATACCAGGCGAAAGGACAGACTTTTTTCTCCAGGAGGTGGCCTTTCGCAGCGCCCATGGTGAGGTCTTTTCCGTGCGAGTTATCCCAGTTCATGGGCTGTTCATGCAGCACAAGTTCGTCGGCGATGCCGCCGAACTCTGCGCGGAATATCTGTATATCTTGTGGTGTGATATAAGGCAAGTGGCACATTTTTACGGCAATATGAGTTTTTGAAGAACTCTTTTTGTCACGGAGGTTGCGAAGGAGCTCGACATTGCGCCTGACCTGACCGCGATGAGCGGCGTTGTTCGTGTGCAGGGCATAGATTTCATCCCGGGGGGCCAGATAGGAGACCATGATCCAATCGATATCAGTGGCAATCAACTCTTTCGCCATCCGGTGGAGGAGCGCGCCGTTGGTGGTCATCCGGATTTCGTCGGCGATGTTCTTTTCCTTGGCATAGCGGATGAAGGCCGGCAGTTCTGGATTCAGGAGAGGTTCTCCATCCTTCCATAATTTGAGTGCCTTCAGGTGACCATCCATCCGTGCGACATCGTCCACGATCTTTTTGAATAGAGACAGCGGCATCAGTCCATTCGGGCGGAGCCCGGAGATGTCCTGGTTGCCTGTAGGACAGTATTTGCATCGGAAATTGCACAAGCTTGAGGGGTCCACGGCAAGTGCTAAGGGGATTTTTAATGGGAGACAGTCGATCAGTCTAGGCATAAGACGCTTTGAATTCCTTGCGGACAAGGCTATAAGTACAAAGTTGCCGGAGCTTGTTCATTGATTGAACAATTATATTCTTTTGCGCTCTGGGAGGTCAAATTCAAGTGAGCTTAAGATTTGTAGCCCGCATCAGATCGGCCTTGAGAAAGCGTTGCGCGAGGCTCTACCGTTTCATCCGACCTCACCCCATGCCACCGACCCTGTGGAAATAGTGCTGGCGTTCATGGCGGGTGTCCTGACGGGATCAAGACGCCTGACGTAGGTTAGCGGTGCTACTCTTTCAAACCCGGACCAAAATCAAATTGGTAATCGTCGGAATGATTGGCATCACGAAGGGACAAGGCGAGAATCGATATGTGGAGATTTAATCGTGACTTGTGGCAGAAAGCCTCTTCGTCAGGGACGTCAGTTCCCACCCATAAGCGCAACATAAATCCTTGACGATCCGTGCGGCTAATTCCTCGCCGGCAACCGCTTCGGCAGCGTTTTGCGCAAATGCGGTGATTTCCTTGGGATAGGCCTTCATTTTCTCTGAGAAATAGTAGAAAGGGTTTTTCCCGATTTCTCCGGTTTCCAGTTTTTCATAGACCCCCGGTTGTTTGAGAAAACGAGCCATATCTTCCGGCGAATCGAATAACTCATTTTTGAGAAACTCCTCATATTGTGAAATCAAGGAAGATAATATTTCCGGCTTTTCTAAATCGAAGATTTTCTGCAGGTACGCAGAAACCAGAAGCCCTTTGTCGTGGAAAAAAGAAAACGTGCTGGGGCTGAGAATATTATTGTAAAAAATGTTCACCAGCAGATCCGCCGCGCGACACCTGAGAGAATCTTCGAAACTCAGATTTTCCGTGCCCACGCAAATTTCCTCGCACTCGACCGCCAGTTCGGAAGAATCTCCGACTTCGACTTTTTCAAACCCTTTAACAAGGATGCGAAACTTTGTCTGCAACTTAAAACGCTCTTTGTATTCCGAGGCCGTCATCGGCGTGTCGGGCAGAATCATCAACTGGCTGGTTCGGATATCATTAACTTGTATGTCCGCCATATCCTTAATCGATTTGAGATGGCGCGCATACGAATCACCGGGCAGTCCCAGGATGATCTCGCTGAAACTTTTTCGACCTTCCCCGCCCCCTTTGGCAACCAGGGTCAAAACCTCTATCGAGATATTCTTTCTCTTCACATTCGCCAAAACTTCCGGGTCCGTGCTTTGGACCGATGCGGTTATCATTAGCGCCCCATCCAACAACTCGCTACAGCGGATTACCCGGTCTTTTGAGTTCTTCCCGGTTGAAGTGATGATTTTCCGGGGCCAGTGATATCGGTCCTGCAGTTCTCTCAAAAATCCGCACAACTCAAGGTCCTCATGATACATGCCGGTATTGCTGTCGGTGAAATAGACAGTGTCGTGAAATGGAAGGTTCCGAAGGCTGGACATCTTCCGGGCGACATATTCGTATTCCTGTTTTAGATACCCCAAACTATGACGGGCAATGTGGCTGTGGTATTTGTCGCCTTCTCCGCAAAAATCACAGGAGAATGGGCAACCGCGGTTATTCTCCAGCATAGGCGTAAAACCCTGTTCGAGAAATTCGTCAAGAAGTCCGCCGAGGTAGGGGGACTCTACCGAATCAAGATCCGATATCCTGTTCTCTAGGGGTGAAGAAATGAGTTCGCCTCGCACGATGCTTCGGACCGACTTGATGCGGATTTCCTTGACTTTTTCAGCATCGAAACTTTTGTGATACAACTCCGTGCATAAATTGTTAAAAGCGATTTCGCCCTCTTTCTCAATAAAAAAATCAGCCTCGGGCAGCGCACGAAGGTACTGCTGTTGTCCCTCGGCATAAATCGGCAGATGAGGGCCGCCGAAAGCGACAATGCATTTGGGCTGGACAATCTTTAGGTGGCGGGCCAGATAGCGGGAGAGATTGGCATTCCAGACATAATGGCTAAACCCGGCGACATCAAACTTATCACGAAGGCGTGCGTAAAATTGTTCTGGTGTCCTGACAAGTTCAACCTGAAAATTATTTCCGGAGGTACCGTTGAGATTCATAGCAATTTTGCTGATTGCGAACGGCACAGGTAAGGGAGACGGTGAGCGCCTCTTATACGTTAAGTCTGCCAACAAAACCCTAATTCTGTTTGCCATTATTTAGCGCACGAAGTTTTTTGCGCACGCAACATGCAAATTAATGCCGGATGAATAATCATGCCGGACTGTTGCATGACGTGGCAGTCACCATCTCAAGCGAAGAGTCTCTTCCAGTAAGGAGCAAGATTATCTCAAGTTGATAGTCTATGTAACTTAAAAGAAAAATCACTAAATTCAACATAGCGATTATAGCATGTAACTGTTTCGTTCAGGGATGTGCCGATGTCCCAAGATGTCCAAGCACAGTGCGCTGCGAGGTTATCCTCTATTATGAGGACGCGAGAAGTCATTTTGAAGGATTTCCCCAGAGTTTTGGCAATCTTGAAAGCATTTCTCGTAAGGGCGTAGGAGGGAGTGCGTCTTGCACGTGCGCCAGGGCGAAGAAGCCTCCGGCCAGGGCGAGTTTGCACAGGAAATATGGCGCAGTCGTGAGCAGGGTGTGCAAAGGGAAGGTGATGGCCACGGCCGCGAAGAAGTAGGCGAGTAAAGGCCCGATCTTGCGGTACTCCCAGCCGATGGGGTAGCTTCGTTGGGAGAGGATGAAGAATATCGTCATCTGGATGGCTCCGGCCGCGAGAAGGGCCAAGGCTGCTCCACGAGCGCCCCAGAGGAGCACAAGCGGCAGGCCGAAGAGCAGATTGAGCGGGAGATTCAAGAATCCCAGGACCGAGAGGAGTCCGCCCTTCCCGCGATACATGATTTGGGGCGTCTTGCCGAAGAACTGCAGGCCGTAGTAGAGACAGAGGATGGATACGAGCTCCGCGGCGGGATGATAAGAAGGTGGGGTCAGGATCTTAAGTAGTTCCTCGGAGAACAGCGCGATGCAGAGCGGCGCGGCCAGGGAGAATACGAAAAATGGCGTTAGGTAGCGGCCGATATCATCGGCAGCCTCCAAGTCTTTATCGAACATCATCCGGTAGATGCGCGGGAAGAATACGTTCGAGAGCGCGGTCATGTAGCTGAAGCCCACCATGGCGATGCGCTGGCCGATGCCATAGAGTCCCGCGCCTTCAAGGGAGTTCATGCGGCCGACTAAGTATTTGTCGAGCTGGGAGGAGAGGATGCCTGCGAACATCAGCGGGACCAGGGGAGCGGAAAGCGCCAGCGTATGCAGGAACACGGAACGGTCCAGCGCGAAAGGCAAACGCCGCAGGGTCCGCGCCGACATGACGATGGTCACGATGATCCCGCTCATGAGCGGTCCGATCAGGAGTCCGGCCGGGCCTTTGCGGAGGATGACGACGAGCGTGATCCCGAAGAGGGCGTCTAAACAGCTTTCAAGGATTGTAAAGAAAGCGAATTCGCTTGCATGTTCGGAATTCCTTAAACGGGCGTAGAAGAAGGTCTCCAGCTTGAGCACCCCCAGACTCGCCAAGCCCCATAGCGCCAAGCCGCCGTAGGCCGTGGATCCGAAGACCAGCATGGAGATCGGCCGATGGAACACCGCAGTCACGGCTGTGCAGAGAAGCAACAGCAAGGCTACGAAGCCCACGCAGGAATAGAGCAGGGCCGCTGCCTTGGAGGGCTCCCGGTACTGATGGAAGCTGCGGTCATAGACCGTGTTCAGGCCAAAGTTCGCGAATCCCGCGACCGAGGTCGCAAAGGCTTGGGCAAGGGCCAGGAGTCCGTAATCCGCTGCGCTGAGCGCGCGGGTGAATAGCGGCAGGGTGAAGAAGGGGATGATGTTCCCGATGACGACGGGGATCAGATACAGCGAGACATTGCGGAGGCGCTTGCCTTCCTCGGCGGAGGGCGGCGTCTTTATCTCAGTGGGCATTCGCACTCGCCTGGACGCGCCAAGTTTGAGGCTTGCCCACGCGAAGATGTTCCACGGACAACCCTCCGTCCGGGTCCGTGCGGTGGGCGCAGCAACGGTCGCGCTCCGTCTCCCACACGCGCTTTCTCAGGCGATGCGCCAGGAAATAGATGTCGACGAAGAGTGGAAGCAGAGGCGTAGGCATCAGATAGAAGCCGAACCACAGGCGCAGCCAAGCCTTGAGCCGCTGCAGCGGCGTTATGGCGATATGAATGTGGACCGCGTTCTTTTGTTCTTCTTGGGCGCAGGCCCATTGGATCATCCTTTGCCAAGTCTTCAGGATGAAGTCCGGATAAGGGGTCAGGTTGCAGTGGATGCGCGAGGCAGCGTCCTGATCCGAGACCTTGAGGAGATACTCATGGCGGTCGGGAATGATGCCGCGTTCGACGGCCCAGTCCCAGGTGCGGCCTCCGGGATATGGCGTGGCGAAAAATGGAGTGGCGCTGAATATTCCGGCCTCGTGCACTGCGGAAATTGTGTCCTTGACCGAGTGATCGTCTTCCCCCACGTTGCCCACCATGAGCGAGGCCGAGGCCACGACCTTGGAGGAATCCACTAGACGATAGGCGTCGATGTTCTGGCGGCGCGTGATGCGCTTCTTCATGAGGTCCAGCATGCGCTGGCTGCCGGACTCGAAGCCCCAGGCGATGTAGAAGCAGTTGCCTGTCTCTAACTCGCGGATGAGTTCGGGCGTCACATGGTTGGCGCGCGTGGAAGACGACCAGTAGACGTCCGGCAATTCTTCCTTCATCCTGCGGTTGAATTCTTGGGCGCGGTGCAGGGTCGTCAGGAACATCTCCTCGCCGATGCTGACGACATGGATGTCATATGTGTCGCGCAGGAAGCGTATATTCTCGATGACGCGGTCCGTGGGGAAGATCTTCAAGCCCACGAACTCCTGCTCATGAACGCAGAAAGTGCAGCGGTCCGTGCAGCCGAGCGTGCCCATCACGGGAGCGTAGCGATGGTTCTTGACGCTCTTCCCGGTCTGCTCCAGATACTTCTGGAGCTTCGGGGACTTGATACCGTTGACTGTGGCGTAATGCTCCATGTCGACGAGATGGTAGGCGGGCAGAGGCACATCCTCCATGCAGGGGAAGTATTCCCGGCCCGGATTATCAACGGCTGCACCTTCACGGCGGTAAGAGAGGCCGGGGATGTCTTCGATGCGTAGGTCGCCTTCCAGATGCCGTACGAGCTTCTCTAGGGCGATCTCCCCGTAGCCGTGCACGATGTAATCCACGGCCATGTGCTGAAAACAAAGGTCCGCGGTGTTGATGGCTACTTGCCCTCCCAGGACGATGGGCGCGCGCGGCATGGCGCGGCGCAAGGCGTGGGTGAGGCCGATGATATAGGCGTAGGCCGTGATGATGCCGCCGACGCCGATGAGATCGGGCGCGAAGTCCGAGACAAGGGACGCTATCTCTTCATGAGGTTTGCGCAGGGCCGCGCCATCGAGGATGCGTACGGAGTGGCCGAGGCGCTCCATGTGCGCGGCTAAGGACATGATCCCCAGCGGAGGGAGAGGATTGGGTGCATAGGTCCGCGTGGGGGTGGAGATCAGGATGATGCGCATGGATCAGTCTCCTGGAGGTCGGCGCATGTTTGCCGCAAGGTGAGAATGGGCTTTTTCGAGCTTATCCCAGTCGCCCGAGGTATCCACGTCGATCCCGACGCCTTCGGGCAGGACCACCCCGCGCACAGGGGAGAGATCTAGGAACTTCTCAATCTTGCGCGAGGGGTCTAGGTGCAGGGCGTAGAAGCAGCCGGCGTCCGTGAAGGCCGGCGAAAGTTCTTTGGTCGGTCGGAGGTACATTTCCGGGAATAGAGCGATCAATCCTTTCTTTGGATCACCGGAGAGCGCCAGATAGGGCGAGCATGGAAAGGTGCGTACGGCAAGGACCAAGCCTTCGGGGGCTTCCTGATGGAGGCGAAGGGCTTCCTCATAATGGGCGGGCTGCACGAGGGCGGCTGTCGGGACTACGAAGAGCAAGGAATCATCCTTGAAAGCCCGGGCGAAGCGCGGGGCATCTGAGCGCAGAAGGTCCATGAACGTGGAATTGTCGTCGGCCAGGGAGATGTCGCGCGGACCGAGCGTGCGTGCCGCGCCGTGGCTTTCAGCCAATCCCAGGATCTCCGGATCCTCGGAAGAGACGCCGATCCCGGAGAGCCCATGGACCTTGGAGAGCGCGTCGATGACGCGCAGGAGCACGGGGCGTCCTCCCAGCGGGCGCACGTTCTTGCGCGGGATGCGCTTGGAACCTCCTCGGGCAGGGATATAGGCGAACATTATTTTTTCGAATCCAAGGCCTGGCTGAGGGCTTCGAACTTGTCCAAGAACGGAGTGGGGATCATCTCGCGTTCTTTTAGGTAGGCCTTGTCGCACACGATCTTTTTGGTGTCCCACTTGAGCGTGTTGAGGCAGTAGTACCAAATGTCTTCCTGAAGTTCGATGCGCTCCAGGCGCTCCAACGTATCGGCATTCAGGCGCGCGCGCGGGATGACGGTGACGCCGCCGTCGTCGCATACGGCCACGCCGCCGTCGCAGTCCTCTCGGAGCTTTCGCTCCAGGTCGGTTGGGAAGGGGTCCGCGGGGGTGTTGAAGCAGCCCAAGGGGCTGGCTCCCTGCGCCCAGATCGGGTAGCGCTCGCGGCGCAGGCGCGCGGCATCGCGCATGAGTCCGTTGACCACGAGGGCCTCGGCGCGACGGTAAAGCAGGGTGTAGCGTGACACCAAGTCCCCGAACAGGGCGCGCTCATCGCAGCAATGCGCGAAGACGATTACAATCTCTCCTTCCTGGACGGAACGGAGCTGGTCGTGCAGGGCGTAATTGGAATCGTAGGCCGTGAACACGCAGTGCACGGGTCCCGCCCGGAAAAGATCGGGCGTGATCGCGGAGAGTTTGGGGAGCACGCCGGTCTTTCCGAGAGCATCAGCCACCTCGGTCGTGGAGACGCGGTTGCGGCGGATGTAATCAAGGATGTTTTTCTGGTGGTTCATGAGGCCTCCAAGGCGCGGCGGTGGAGCTGCAGGGTGAACTCCCATAGCGGATAGTCGTGATGCAGGGAGACCCAGCGGGTAAGTGTTTTGCTGAAGTCGAAGAGCTCTCCCGGCGGATAATGGAAGTTCTTCGGATGTTGGAAGTCGACGAAGCTGCTCAGGAAGTTCGCGGCCGCGGTCTCGTTGGAGAGCTCGAACATCTTGCGGAGCATGGAGCGGGCATGGGACATATTGTCCGCGATGCGGAAGTTCAGCGCACCCGAGAGGACCACGATGTCGGCTTTCGGGAGTTCCTGCTCGAGGATGTCCGCGACCAAGAAGCGCCTGTGCGGACCTCCGAAGGTCTTCTCCGCGTCCGCGATGAGGGATTCGGAGATGTCCGTGCCGAGGTATTCGTAATCCTTTCCGGTTTTTTCGTCGAGGAAGGGAATGAGGTCTCCGAGCCCGCAGCCCACGTCCAGGAGGGTCTTTCCGTGGATGGGGAGGCCGCGAAAAAGCATTTCGAAGCGCAGGCGCTGGTCCTTGCGCGAGCTCCAGCCCACGGTCTCGTGAGAACGGCCTTTCTCCGCATAGCGGTCGTTGTAGAGCGCGCGGATGGATGTGCGTTCTTCGGGGGTCAGCGGTCTTTCCAAGGGAAGAACCCCTCCGCGTTGGTCCTGAATATCCGCCGCAGCTGCTGCGTGTCCAATCCTTCTGTCTTGAGAAGGGAGAGGCTTTGCTTCAGCGCGTCTTTGATCGGCCTGTCCGGATAGTCCGAGCCGTAGAAGACCCGCTCACAGTGCAGGCTTTTAACGGCGTATGCGATATCTTTTGGAACGGAGCTTGAGCGGTAGTAAAGCAGGGAGTAGGAGGTGTCGAAATAGAGGTTCGGGAGCCTCTTGGCGAGCATGAGGAAGTCCAAGACGTGATGTCCGCCCATGTGCGCGGCCACGATCCGGGTCTTTGGGCAGGCCGCGGCTAGGCGCGCGAATGCAAGAGGGTCGAATCCCTGCATGAGCCAGTCCCCATCCGGGAATGCGTCCACGATCACCGGAACGTCCAGGGCTCCGGCGGCACGGACCAGCCGGAATACGCTGGGATGGTCCACGGGATAACGGTCGAGTCGGGGATGGAGCTTGAGTCCGGAGAAACCGAGCTTCAAGACGCATTCGCGCAGACGCCGAGGAGCATTTCTTTCCTTGGGATGGAGATTTACCAGGCCGAGGAGCCGGCGGGGATGTGCCGCGATGGCCCGGCCGCATTCCTCGGCGCTCCAGCGTTGGCCGCGCAGGTGTAGGATTACGGAGCGTTCCACTTTGGCCATGTCCATGGAGGCGAGCAGTGCATCCACGGCCGAGCGAGCGGAGCCGGTTCGAGAATCGTCGAGATGGACATGGGCATCGATGGGCTTGAATAGGCTCATTGAGGCGTCACCTCGAAATGGATCATGGATTCAGCCTTGTCCGCCAGGGCCTGTGCCAAGCGTGGAGTAGGAGCCTCGGCGAAAATATAGCCCATGCGATCCCCGTCGCCTTTGACGGTGTTGACCTGTTCTCCAGGAGAAACGAAGGGGCCCGCGCGCACTCCTTCGAGAGCGCAGGCTTCCTCGAAGCCGCGGATTGAGCGGACCATGCCCGGGCGGCTGGGGAAGAACCGGAGGACGCCGGCCTTGGGCGAGATGCGGACCTCGGGAGCCGGCAGTCCTGCGGCCTGCAAGGCGCAGGCGGTCGCGATGTCGAATCCGCTCAGGCGCGGGACCAGGAGGTCGAAGACCATGAAGCCGCCGCCGCGGCCCGCGCTTTCGACGAGCCCCGGCCGTCCCTCAGGGCTGAGGATGATCTCGGTGTGTCCGGGGCCGTCGGTGTGCCCGAGCGCGGTCAAGGCTTGGACAGCGGCATCGGCCACGCGGCTCACGAGCTCTTCCGGCAGGTCCGGGGTGGCGAGTTCGTTGGCTACCGTGCCGCCGGTCCCTGGGACCTTGGTCTTCCCGGTGACCGCAAGGACATGGGTGCGCCCTTGCGCGGCGAAAGTCTCGACGGTATATTCGGTGCCCGGCATATGGCTTTCGACCAAGGCTGTTTTTGAGGCTGAAGCGGACAATGCGGTTTTGGCAAAGCTCTGCCAATCGCTTCCTGGTTCGACCTTGAAGACTCCCCGACTGCCCGCGCAATCGACAGGTTTGATCACCGCGGGCAAGCCGATGCGTTCGAGGGCCGCGCCCGCTTCCTCGATAGTGCGTACGCGTTCCCATCTCGGGCCGGGGACCCCGGCGCGGGTCCAGGCCTCGCGCTGACGGAGTTTGTTGGTCAATGCCGTGGTGAGGTTTTCATCGGGCCCAGGCAGGCCATAGGCTTTGCGCACGGCCGCGGCCGCGTTCATTCCGGCTTCAGCCACGAAACTGATCGCTCCGGCCGGCCGCACGGCCGAGGAGCGGACCGCAGCCAAGACTGCTTGAGGGTCGCGGATGTCCACGACCGCGTTGAGATCTGCTTCAGTCAAGCCGGGGGCTTTGGGGTCTCCGTCCAAGGCCAGGACCCGAAGCCCTGCCTTTTTAGCGGCTCGTATGCTTTGCAGCTGCCAGCGTCCGGCGCAGACTGCCACCAGCCAGCGTTCCGCGCTCACAGAAGGCTCTCCAGCGCGGAACAGATACGGTCGATCCCGCAGCCATCGATGACTCGTGAGGCTTGCGCGCTTACGCGGGAAGCCAGTTCCAGGGAAGGCTCACGCAGAGGGCCGGGTCCCATTCCGAGCAGCGCTCCGCGTTCAAGGAGGGGCCGGGCGAATTCTTCTTCCGCAGAAGTCTGCGAAAGGACATGTACGGGCTTGCCCAGGCAGAGCAGTTCCATCATCGTGGTGCCGCCGTTGGCCACGGCCCAGCGGCACTGCGCCATGAGCTGAGGGAGGTTCTCCGGCGAAGAAAGCACGCGCACGCCTTCCGGCGGATTTGAGGCTGCCTCGTCGCGTCGGCAGGGACCTTGTACCCAGGTCACGGATTCCCTGCAGTAGGCGAGTCCGCGTACGGCCTCAATGCCGTCGTTGCGGACGTCTCCACCGCCGATGACCACCAGGACGCCCGAGCCTTGCGGCGCAGGACGCAGGCGGCGGACATCCTCGCGCACGATCGCGTAATCAAGGCCGCTCAGGCGTTTCGCCTGAAAAGGCGGGCGGGCTCTTTCCAGCACGCTGATGGTAAGAGCCGGGCGTTTGGGACCGGCATAATCGAGCGCGACTGCGGGAATCCCAAGGGACTCCGCTTCGCCGAGCGTCTCATCGACGTTTTGAGGGAGGTCGAGCACGAGGAGGGAAGCGGGCCCGGGGTCCTGGGGAGAGGGGGGGAGAAGGCTGCGTCCTTGTTCCGATACGGCGCAGACCCGCACGCGATGCCCGCGCTCACGCAAGGCGCGTCCTAAGGAGCTGCAGCGGCTCAGATGACCGAACCCGGCCGAGCCGCCGTCGCAGAGTATCTCGATGAGCTTCGAGGGCACTATGCGCCGCTCCCTTTCAAGAAGTCCTCCCAACGAAGGGGAGTATCTGCAGCCACGTTGCGCACGAGGCGGCGGCCCAGCAGGAGGTCGATGAGCAGGGGTTCCAAACCGATCCCTGGGCGGACGACCTTCACATCCGTCGGTCCCAGTACGGCGCCCGTTTTCAATGCATGCACGGTAAAAAGGCTTCTGCGTCCGCGGCGGGCATGGGGCTCTTCTTCGGGGACGCGCCGCTTGCGCGAGGAGCCTACGGCCTGCTCGGCTGCGCGCATCATCTCGACCATGGAGCGGAGTTCCGCGGGTTCCAGGGCGAACGCATGGTCCGGTCCGTCTCCGCGTCGGTCCAGGGTGAAATGCTTTTCCAGGACGTTTGCTCCAAGGGTCGCGGCTGCGACCGGCACGGCCATGCCCAAAGTATGATCCGAGTAGCCCACGGGCACGCCGAAGGCGCGGCGCAGGGTCTCCATGGCCGATAGATGGGCGCCGGCCATGCTCAAGGGATAGTTCGAGCCGCAATGCAGGAGGCAGAGTCTTCGCGCTCCGGCTTGGACGGCCGCATCCAGGGCGCGCTCCACGTCGCCCAGGCCGGCCATTCCGGTGGAGAGGATGAGCGGGAGTCCCGTCGAAGCCGCTCGGCGGATGAGGGGCAGGTGGACGAGTTCGAAGCTGGCGATCTTAAGGGCCGGAACGCCGAGCTTGGCCAAGCGGTCCACGGCGGCTTCGCTGAAGGGGCTGGAGAAGAAATGTATCCCGCGTTTGCGAGCTCGTTGGGCCAAGGGCTCGTGGAATTCGTCCGGCAGGGCGCATGCGCGGTAGAGTTCCTGCAGGGAAGAGCCCCAGCGCGAGAACTTCGCGGGCAGACGGGTCTCTTCTCCTCGCCAATCCGAGGCGATGTCGTCTCCGCGGAAGGTCTGGAACTTGACTGCGTCGCAGCCGGCCTCGGCGGCTGCGTCCACCAAGGACAGGGCTTTCTTCAGATCCCGGTCATGGTTGGAACCGGCTTCCGCGATGATATAGCAGGGATGTCCGGGGCCGACGGCGCGCTTGCCGATCTCGATGGCGGGCGGCAGGTCCGGCAGAGCGGGCGCGTGCAGCTGGATCGAAGGGGGGTTCTTAGAGGTCATAGTCCATGCACCGGCTGCAGAGCGGGATGTCATCGAGGCGTCCCTCCTCGTTGGATCGGCGGAACCGAGTCCGGATATCTCCGGACCAGAGTTCGGAGATGCTCCGGTCCCGGATGTTGCCGATCGAGAGTTCATGATTGAAGTCCGTATCGCAGAACCCTACTTCTCCGTCGGAGAAGATGAAGCAGTCTCCGCGTTCGATGCGGCGGCAGTGCTTGATCGTCCCTCGGTCCCTGGTGCGAGCATGATCGATGTTCGTCGCGACGTTCTGGCTGAAGGCTTCCAGGAGATTGATGCTGAGGATGTCTCCGTCATCGGCATGGGCGCGGAGGAACGCATCGATCTCTCCAAGGGCCTGCGGCTGGTCGATGATCTGCAGACGGAGCCAGGGCCGGTGCGTCAGCTTGCGGCGCATCTTGGCTTCCTTCAGCCGCGCAAGGTTGCTGCGCAGGGTCTGGAGGCTGCCCGTGGGCGCGATGCGGCGATAGGTCTCCTCGGTCACGGCGTTGACCGAAAGGTTGATAAAGGAAAGAGAGGAGTCCATGAGCGCGTCGAGGTTCTCTTCCGAGAGTTCTTGTCCGTTGGTGCTCAGCCAGATTGAGCCGAGGTTTTTCTTGGTCCCGCAATAGGCGAGTATCTTGCGGAATTCCGGATGGAGCATGGATTCGCCGATGTTGTATATCCAGAGGCCATCGATGTTCCAGCGGTCCATTTCGTCGATGCAGCGCATTGCGAGCTCGACGGGCAAGTCCATTTCCGGACGGCGAAGGATGTTTCTGGGGCACATGGTGCAGCGAAGATTGCATCGGCTTGTGAGCTCCAGAAGCACGCGTGAAGGGAATTCCTGCCTGTGAGCGGCAGGCTTTTGCGCGCAACGGCGCAGGGGCGCCCAGCGCAGGCCTTTTTGAATATAGGTTTGCGCAAGCCGGAGATTTTCATCATCGGCGTGCAGGCGCAGGGCATCGTCCGCTCGGATAGGCGCCATGTTTTTGGCTTCCGCATAGGCGGGGACTTCTCCCGAGGAGGCTCCCAGGGACGATCCATCCGGCAGGCTCAAGCGTTTAAGGTCGACGAGTTCCATTTCTCTTCCTGACGGTTTTTTTAGCGGAGGGGTCGTCCAGCTGTATGCGCCGGCCGGTCCGCGCGGACTCCTTGGCCGCGATCGCGACTTGGAGGGCTTTGCTCGCGGCTTCGATGTCCTGAGCCGGGCTCTCGCGGCCTTCGATGCAGGCTAGGAGATGGCGCGCCTGCGCGATGTACATCGCGTTCACTTCGCCGTAGGGGAGAGGATATTCTTCCCAGGTCTTTGACGCGGCCCGGAAGAGGCGCACGCGCGGGATATGGAAATCCCATTCCAAGGTCCCTTCGGTGCCGGTGAGCAGGCAGCTGCGGCGGTAGGCGCGCTGGACGTAGTCGAGATGGATGTTGGCCAGGGCGCCGGTCTTGGACCATACGAGGATCTCGGCCGTGTTCTCGGTCTGGGTCTCGACGTTTCCGCAGCGGCCGGCTTCGCAGGTGACGGATTGGACCGGGCCCAGGAGGTCCAAGAGATAGTCGATCTCATGGATGCCGTCGAGGATCACGCCGCCGCCTAGGTCCGCGCGGGCGCTGTAGCCCTGGCGGTAGTCTTCCCAGGGATGCCACTCGGGCAGATAGGAGCCGGCCATGACCCGCGTGCACACGATGCGGCCGATGGCGCCTTCCTTGGCCAGCTCCATGGTCAGGGCCACGCCGGGGTGGAAGCGCATGTTGCAGCCGATCAAGGCCGCGAGCTTGCGGGTCTTGACCTCGGCGAGAAGTTCTTTCACTCCTTCCATGGAATGGGAGAGCGGCTTCTCGATGAAGAGATGGCAGCCTCTTCGGGCCGCGGCCAGGGCCGGCTGCATGTGGAAGCTGTTGGGGGTCGCGATGACCGCCAGCTGGGGCGCGCGGTCGAGCCCTTCTTCCAGGGTGCGGCAGGGCTTGCAGCCCGACTGGTCCGAGGCTTCCTTCATGCGGTCGGGCCGCGGGTCGAAGGCATAGAGGTCCGTGACGCCCACGGAACGCAGGTTCCGAAGGTGCCTCTTCCCGATCGAACCGCAGCCGACTACCAGGGCTTTCATTGAATCCGCGCCTCCAAATGGGCCATTAAGAAGTCTTCGCTTCGCATGTGCGTTGCGCGAGCGCCTTTTTGAGTTCTCGAACCACGGTCTTTTGGTCCTGCTCCGATAGGGTGGGGTAGATCGGCAGGCTGATCTCTTCCTCATAGAAGCGCTCCGCGTTCGGGCAGAGGTTTTCGGGGTAGCCGAGCTTCCGGTAGAGAGGGTGGCGGTGCACCGGGATGTAGTGCACCTGGACCCCGATCCCGTTGGCCCGCAGGGAGGCGAAGACTTGGCTGCGGTCAGGGCCTTGCGCGCGGGTGCGGACGCGGATGGGGAAGAGATGCCAGGCCGAGCCGCCTGCCTGCGCCGAGGGAGGAAGCGCGAGCTCTTCGATGCCGGCTAAGTCCCGTTGGTAGCGGTCCGCGATCTCCGAGCGGCGGGCCACGAAGGAGTCCAGTTTCTTGAGCTGGCTGGTTCCGAGCGCGCACTGCATGTCCGTGAGCCGGCCGTTGTAGCCCAGTTCTCCGATATCGTAGCGCCAGTCCGGATGGCGTCGGGTGACTCCGTGGGTGCGGAAGGAGGAGAGCTTCTCGGCGAGAGAGGCGTTATTTGTGAGAACGGCTCCGCCTTCTCCGGTGGTGATGGATTTGACGGGGTGGAAGCTGAACACCGTCATATCCGCCCAAGCCCCGACCTTCTTTCCTTTAAAGGAAGCGCCGAGGGCATGGCAGGCGTCCTCTACGAGGACCAGCTTCTTCTGGCGCGCCAGGGTGAGGAATGAGTCGAGTTCCACGGGGCGGCCCGCGTAGTCTACGGGCGCCAGTACCCGGGTCTTTTGGGTGATGAGCGTTTCGGCACGGTGCACATCGAGATTCCCGGTCAAAGGATCGACGTCCGCGAAGACCGGTTTGGCTCCCAGCCAGAGCGCGGCATTGGCCGTGGCCGCGAAGGTCAGGGGAGTCGTTAGGATTTCATCGCCGTCTTTGAGTCCTGCCGCGCAGTAGGCCGCATGCAGGGCCACGGTCCCGTTGGCAAAGACCACGGCATGGCTGCTGCCGCAGTAGGAAGCAAGGGCCTTCTCGAACTCCGCGACCTTGGGCCCCTGGGTCAGCCAATCCGAATGCAGGGTCTCGACGACCGCGCGGATATCGTCTTCGTCGATGGTCTGGCGGCCGTAAGGGATCATCAGGCCCCCGCCATCTCCAGGATTTCTTCGGGCTTGAGCCATTGGTCATTGATGTCGCTGGAATAGCGGAAATCCTTGGGCAGGGACTTGCCTGCTCGCCAGTTCGAGTCTTCCCACCAGTGGAAGAGCGGCTTCACCACGAAATAGCGGCCGGAGTCCACGGCGCGGGCGGATTCCTCTTCCGTGAGGAGCACCTCGTGGATCTTCTCGCCGGGCCGGCTGCCGATGACATTGATTTTGCATTTCGGGGCCAGGGCCTTGGCCAGATCCATGATGCGCATGCTCGGTATCTTGGGCACGAAGATCTCTCCTCCGTGCATGTTCGTGAGCGCGAAGAGGACCGTGTCCACGCCCTGGTCCAGGGTGATCCAGAAGCGCGTCATGCGTTCATCGGTGATAGGAAGGGTTCCGGAATTCCGCTTTTCCTTGAAGAGTGGGACCACGCTGCCGCGGCTGCCGACTACGTTGCCGTAGCGGACCACGGAGAATCGGGTCTTGGTCCCGCCCGCGTAGGAGTTGCCCGCCACGAAAAGCTTCTCGAAGCAGAGCTTGGTCGCGCCGTAGAGATTGACAGGGTTGACGGCCTTATCCGTGGAGAGCGCCACTACCCGCTCCACGTTCTGGTCGATGGCTGCGTTGATGACGTTCTCCGCGCCGATGATATTGGTCTGGACCGCCTCGAAAGGGTTGTATTCCAGGGTCGGTACCTGCTTGAGCGCGGCCGCGTGGATGACGATGTCGATTCCGTGGAAGGCCCTTTGCAGGCGCGCCAAGTCCCGGATGTCGCCGAGAAGGAAGCGGATGCGGGGGTCTTCGCCGATCTCCTGGGCAAGCTGAGACTGCTTGAGCTCGTCGCGACTGAAGATCACGACCTTCTTGGGTTTATGACTCTTGAGCAGGGTCCGCACGAAGTGAGAGCCGAACGAGCCGGTCCCTCCGGTCACGAGCACTGTTTTCCCGTCGATGTAGGACTTAGGCATTGGGGGCTCCTGAGAACTCGAATTTTAGGGCTTCATATTCCAACAGCGGGATGAACCGCTGGCCGGGCTTGGGGGAAGGGGTGGGCTCCACGGTCGCGGTGAAGATCGTTCCGGGAGTCTCGGCAACGTGCTTGAAGGCGTCCGTGTATTCGACTTGCAGGCTCTCGAAAGCGGTTTCCTGAAGGGCCTCTCGGATCATCTCCGCGGTATCGGGCCAGGCGACGACCATGGCCGTGCGCATTCCTTGGGCATATTCTCGCTGGACGACTTCCTGAATCCTGCGCCGGATGAGCCGGGCCTGATGATAGGCATGGAGCGCATAGGCGCAGGATTTGCGGGTCTTTTCCGCGATCCCCTGTACGGTCAGGAGATAATGCGTGCGCTTCCAATCCAGGTGCTGAATCTTGATATAGCCTTTGCGCGCCAGGCGGCGCAGGAGGATGTTGGTCATGCCCAGGGAGAGGCCGGTGTTTTGCGAGAGCTGGCGCTGGGTTTGGGCAGGCTCGCGGCCTAGGGCTTGGATCAACGAGAATTCGTTGTCTGCCATTGGGCTCGGGAGTCCTGTTGTGACCGACTGTTCAATCATTGAACAGATATTGTATCATAAGTTCTTGGATACAGTAGCAGATAAGAAGTAAGCTGGACCCCGAGTCAATTCCGGGGTGACGAAAGAGGCGTCATCCCGGCGAAAGCCGGGACCCAGGAGTTTTCGTTAAGCCGTAAGCTGGACCCCGGCTTTCGCCGGGGAGACGAAAGTAACGTTCAAAGGTAGGTTTTTTATGACAAATTTCAAGGGTGTTCAAGAGAAGCAGATCACGGATTTCAGAAAGTCTGACGCGATGAGCCGGAGGGCTCAGGAGCTTATCCCGGGAGGAGCGCATACCTACAGCAAGGGTCCTGACCAGTCGCCAAAGCTTGGACCGAAGTTCATCGAGCGGGGCAAGGGCAGCCATGTCTGGGATGTGGACGGCAATGAGTACATCGACTGGGCCATGGGCCTTGGCTCCATCAGTTTAGGGCATGCCTATGAGCCGGTATTGGAGGCGGTACGCAAGGAATTGCTCAGGGGCAGCAACTTCCAGTGCCCCTCGCCTGTCGAGGTGGAGTTCGCCGAGCAATTCTTGTCCCTGGTGCCCGGCGCCGACATGGTCAAGTTCGCCAAGAACGGCTCCACGGTCACGACCGCTGCGGTCAAGCTCGCACGCGCCTACACGGGACGTAAGTACGTGGCTTATTGTTCCGACCACGGCTTTTTCTCTTACGACGATTGGTACATCGGCAAGAAGTCCAACAATTCCGGTGTTCCCGAGGAAACGGCTGCGCTGTCGATGACCTTCCGCTATAACGATATCTCCTCGCTTCAGGAGCTCTTCAGTCGCTATCCCAAGCAGATCGCCTGCGTGATCCTTGAACCCATGGAATTCGATTTCCCGCAGGACGGCTTCCTGCGCAAGGTACAGGACCTTTGCCGCAAGGAAGGCGCGGTCTATATTCTCGATGAGATGATCACGGGCTTCCGCGTGGCGGTTCCGGGAGCTCATAAGATGTTCGACGTGGAACCGGACCTGACGACTTGGGGCAAAGGTCTGGCCAATGGTTTTTCAACCTGCGTGCTGGCGGGCAAGCGTGAGATCATGGAGTTGGGAGGCCTGACGCATAACAAGGAAAAAGTCTTCCTCATATCGACCACGCACGGCGCCGAAACGCATGCCTTGGCCGCGGCCATGGCGACTCTGCGGGAGATCGTCCGGCAGGACAGCGTCGGCCATGGAACAAAAGTCGGAGAGCAGCTGCGCAAGGAACTCGCGCGTCTGATCGTCGAGAACGGACTGCAGGGTTACATCGATATCAAAGGGCATCCTGCCTGGCAGGTGCTGATATTTCGCGACAACGAGAAGAAGGTGAGCGACGGTTTCAGGACTTTGGTCTTCCAGGAGACCGTGCGGCGCGGGTTGCTCTATCGAGGAGCTCTTCTCCCAACCCTCTCTCACTCGGAACAAGATGTGGCCCGGACCCTCGAGGTTTTCTCCGAGGTCTTCAAGGTCTACCGGCAGGCGCTCGACAAGGGTTCCTATACCCACTTCCTCGTAGGCGAGCCGGTCAAGCCCGTGTTTCGGAAGTTCAATTGAGAGAGAGGTCGCGGCGCATCGGGCGCGGGGAGTTGTTTTGTGATTGATTTTTTTCGTGGCCGTCCGCGCTTATCCGCTTTTCTGATCCTCTTGCTGGCGGAGTGGGTCGCCTTTCGGTTGTTCATCTCCGCATGCGGCTTTTATCATGATGACTGGATCTTCCTGGAGATGCTGCAGAAGGGCGGGGGATTCTGGGGCGCGGCCAAGATCTTCGCCGGCCGCGGGCATTGGCTCAGACCCGTGCAGATAATCCAGCTTCCGTTGTTCTATTCGCTTTCCCATTCGTGGCCGCCTGCCGGCCAGTTGATCTTGGCAGGGCTGGAGCTCTGCGAGGGCTGGTTCCTCTTCCTGCTTATTCGGCGCATCACGAAAGACCATGCCTTGGCGCTCTGCGCCGCGGTGTTCGCCTTGCTTTTTCCGAACCGGGATGTGGTGCATTTCTGGCTTTCCAATGCTTCCCAGCTTCTTGCGCATGTACTGGTGCTCTCCGGGATGCTCCTGCACGTGGAGGGCTTGGCCGGCCGCGAGGAAGGCCAGCCGGGTTCGAGGCAGGGGGTTGCGCGGATTTTCTTCGGCCAACTGCTGTTCTTGACCGGCGTCCTGACTTATGAATCCGTGAGCTTCCTTTTCTTCCTGCCGGCGGGGGCGCTCCTGGCCGGGGAACTCGGCTCGGGCCGAGGCTGGAAGGCGGCTCTTCTTCGGGTTGTGCGCGGATATTGGCCGTTCGCCGCATCCTTGGCTCTGGCCGTACTCTGGCAGCGCTTGGGAGCGACGTTCTTCTTCGGCGCGGAGAATCCGAAATCCCTGGGTCTTTCTATTGGGCATACCGCGAAGGTCTTTGCCGCGGGCCTGGAATGTTCCTCTAACCGGGCTCTGCATAATTGCGCCAAGAGCTTCTGGTCCTTCCTTCGTGAATTCGGACGGCCGGGTCCTTTGGCGCTGTGGGCTGGGACTGCGCTTTTTTTGGGCTGGTTTCTTTGCCGGGAGCATGGGATGGATGGCGAGCATCTGGCCGATAGGATGGGAAAGGGCCTGCATCATCGCGTGATCGGGCTTTTGCTGGGAGGATATATCGGCGCTTACCTGCCTTATGCCTTCTCCCGCGACTATTCGCCCGCGGCCAACGGCTTGATGAGCCGCACGAGCGCATCGGGCGCCTGGGTCGGGGCTTTGGCTTTGGCATGGGGAGTGCTCTCACTGCTTCGCGCGAGCAGGGGCAGGTTCAGGACATGGGCGCGCGGACTTTGCGTCTTGGCGGTCGCCGCCTTCCTTTGCGCGGACTGGAGCGTGTCTTTGTCATGGTCGAAGTCCTGGAGAATACAGCAAGCGATCCTGCGCGGGGTTTCCGAGCGCATCGCGGACTTGCCGGATCCCGTGACCGTTCTGGTCCGCCGCGCGCCTTCCTACATCGGCCCTGCCGTGGTCTTTGACTCGCATTATGACCTGGATTCCGCTTTGCGGCTCTTCACGGCAAGGCCGGGCGTGCATGCCACCATGTTCGGCCGGCGGATCTTTTTCGTGAAGGATGGAGTGGAGGAGCGCTTGGACGGCGCGCTCCTGCGCAAGTACGGCTACGACGGCCTTTATTCCTATGATTACGGCCGCAAGGACCTTGTCCGCATTCCGGACCTCCGATCCGCGCAAAGACTTTTCGGCCCCAAAAACTGACCGGATGATCTTCACCCGGTGAGCAGAGGGCACGGCGCGATTCATTTTAGACCTTGGCTTGCGCGCGGTGCGGCATCCCTCTCCGGAGAGGTTCTATCCGTCTTCTTCAGAAGACGCGGGGAAGAGCGCAGGCCTGCGCATGCTGGCGCAGCTGCCGGGAGTCGGGCGCCGGCTTGCGGGACTGCTTCTGCAAGAGTTCAAGAGCTTTGAAGGGGTTTTTCAGGCCGACGAGGAGGAGTTGCTCCGCGTTCGAGGGATCGGGCGAGAAAAAGCGCGCAGAATGCGAGATATTTTCCATGGATAGTATTGTTATTGCAAAATATCATGATATATTGCATGCTATATGTAAAATATCATGATAATTTACAGCCGTGTGCTTGATTTAGCAAAAACTATTGAAAGTAGCAGCTGTTTCTTATTCGGCCCGCGTTCCACGGGCAAGACATTTCTTATTAAAAGCAGTCTGCCGGATGCCAAGGTTTATGATCTTTTGGATGCGGATGTTTTCTCCCGCTTGGTTCGCAGGCCAAAACTTATCGGGGAAGAACTCACGGAGTTGCAGGACTGCGTGGTCATCGATGAGATACAGAAGCTTCCTGCGCTTCTCGATGAAGTGCATCGGCTCATCGAGGCGCGAGGACTGAGATTCCTGCTCACCGGCAGCAGCGCGCGAAAGCTCCGACACCAGGGCGTCAATCTTCTCGGAGGCCGCGCGCGGCAAGAGCATCTGTATCCGCTCTGCTCTCAGGAGATACCGGATTTCGATCTGCTCGCGTATCTTAATCGGGGGGGCATCCCGCGCATGCTCGCTTCCTCCGAGCCTGCGGAGGATCTTCATGGATATGTCTCCTTGTATTTGAGGGAGGAGATCCAAGCGGAGGCGCTCACGCGCAAGGTAGAGCAGTTCGCCCGATTCCTCGATGTGGCCGGATTGCAGAATGGAGAGGAGATCAGTTATCAGAATCTCGCGAGTGATTGCGGGATATCGGCCAGGACTCTTCAGGGCTATCTGCAGATTCTCGAGGACACTCTCCTGGGCTTTCCCGTGCACTCGTTTCGCGCGACGAAGAAGCGCAAGGCCATCCTCCGTTCGAAGTTCTTTCTTTTCGACGTTGGGATCGCCAACACCTTGGCTCGACGATCGGAGATTCTCCCCCGAAGTGAGCTCTTTGGAAAGTGCTTCGAGCATTTCTTATTCCTTGAGCTGCGCGCTTTCATCGGGTACCGACGAAAGCGCCTCCCCATCCAGTATTGGAGAAGCACCTCCGGCTATGAGGTCGACTGCGTGATCGGAGACAGGCTCGCCGTCGAGTTCAAGTCCTCCGATTGCGTGAGTGATCGGCACTTGCGCGGACTCAAGGCCTTGCGGGAGGAAGGGTTGGTCAAGGAGTATGCGGTGGTCTCTCAAGACCCGGAGATCCGCGTGCTTGACGGGATCCGCGTCTATCCGTGGAAGACCTTCCTTTCCGAGTTGTGGTCCGGCAGACTCCTGGCTGATTGAGAACTCATAAATCCCGGAGGCATTCCGAGGATTTCCAAACCGCTGTATAAATTACAACGATTGTTGTAATCATGTGAACGATTTTTCGGCGGCAGTTTTGGGTGGAAGATGCTTCACAAGTGCATGCAGATTGTGGATTAGGGACTGCGTGCTGGAACTTTTCTCCCATGCGGTCGTATTCATGGGGGATGAGGGCTTCTTTGCGGCAGATGCTGCTTCCTTTGGGCTCGGCGTCCCTTGCCGCGGCGGGGGAGCCGGACTCAGAGCTGGGCCCGAGCGCGCTCGGGCGGCTTGGCGGGGAGTGCAAGGAGGTGGAGATCCTTTGCGACGCGGCCGAGGCGGCTTCCGGGATACCGGACTTGCTTCAGGAGGCAGGCGCGCAGGCCAAGCTTTGCCGCTTGCCTGCGGGGGACTACCTCGTGGCCGGGCGCTGGCTCATCGAGCGCAAGGCCGCGGGGGACTTCATGGCTTCCTTATATGACGGCAGGCTTTATCGTCAACTCGGCTATCTTTCGCACGCGCTTCCTCCGGCCATGCTTGTGGTGGAGGGCTGTCCGGGCTATTACGAGGGGTTCTGGCCGCCGGCGCTGAGGAGGACCCTGCTGGCGTCATTCGCCTCATTTAGGGTTCCGCTGATCTTCACTCGGCGAGCAGAGGGCACGGCGCGATTTATTTTAGACCTTGGCCTGCGCGCAGTGCGGCATCCCTCGCCGGAGAGGTTCTATCCGTCTTCTTCAGAAGACGCGGAGAAGAGCGCAGGCCTGCGCATGCTGGCGCAGCTGCCGGGAGTCGGGCGTCGGCTTGCGGGACTGCTTCTGCGGGAGTTTAAGAGCTTTGAAGGGGTTTTCCAGGCCGACGAGGAGGAGTTGCTCCGCGTTCGAGGGATCGGGCGAGAAAAAGCGCGGAGAATGCGCGCTGCTTTTCACGGAGAGTCGGGCAAGCGCGAAAAATCATGATGCTTCGCGCGATCCACGGGATCAGAGATTAGCAATATTCGAGTATGCTAAAATCCGCGCGTGGAATTTTCTGTTCTTTTAGTGGAGGATAATCCTGCGGAGCGCCGCTTTATGCGGCGCGCGCTGGAACGTTTCGGTTTGAGGATGCTTTCCGCTCAGGATGGGGCCGAGGGCATGGCGCTCGCGCAGGAGCAAAGGCCGGACGCGATCATCCTCGACCTTAATTTACCGGACATAAACGGCCTTATGGTGATGAGGCTTTTAAAAGCAGATTCAAGAACGGCCAAGATTCCCGTTGTTTGTCTTACGGGTGAGCCGGATCCTGCAAAGCTGCTTCGGACCGCATCCATGGGGCTGCGGGCGGAGTCCTTCCTTTATAAGCCCATCGACGCGGCTGCGCTGCATGCGCATATCCTGACCCTTCTGGGGCGCGAATCCCAAAAAAGAGCGGCAGGCGCAAGTCTGGAGCGCGGCGATTTTCGCCGGAGAACGGATGAGAAGAGGGCCGATCCCTACCGCTATCTTCGGCGAGGCGCGCTTGTTGTGGATATTTTAAGGAGATGCGCGTCTCTTGGCGGGCGGCCGCTTCCATTCCTCACCGGCCATCGCTTCGACGTGCTCTGCGCTCTTGTTCGCGCGAACGATTCCTTGAGTCGCGAGGAGCTTCTGCAAGAAGTCTGGGGCGGCGAGCAAGATTTGGGCAGCGTGAGCGTCACGATCAGCCGCTTGCGCGAGGATTTGGAGCCCTTCCCATCCATTCAGATCCTTTCTTCTCGCGACGGCTACACGCTCGCTGTAAAGTAATTTCCCATCGAAGGAAATATGGTTTACACCCTGTTATCGACATCCCACAGCAGCATCGTTAAAATTGCTTCATGTTCTTCTTGCGCAAAGCGCGCATCATCTGGATCACCGGACTGTTATCTCAAGTCACGGTTCTTGGATTTGCCAATACATCCTTTAGCGGCTCTCTGACAGTCGCTGGGACCATGACAGTCCAAGGTAATGAATTCTCTGTCGGAAACTCGTCATTTGTCGTCAAAGAAGGTCGCGTAGGGATCAGAACATCCTCTCCCTCGGAAGCATTGGACGTCACTGGGGAAATCGTTGCTTCCAGCATAACATTGACCGCAACCGGCCCGAACGTCTACAGCCTTACGATCTCTTCAAGCATCCGAATACTCGCTGGAGGAATCTCGTTCAAGAATGGCTCGACTCTGACGACCATCCCGCCGAATATCGCATTTTCAACTGGTATTCCGCAGGTGGCAGCATCCGGAATAAATACAAGCTGGGAGATCTTAGCCGGGTCAACGATATCCCTCACGACAAATGGGGGGCGCGTAGACATGGATTACAGTTGTTCGGCTGGGAACTACGACACCTATATTGCAGCGACACAATTGTCGTTTTTTATCGACGGGGCTCTGGCTGGCGGGCAGAGCTCCGATAGGGGGATAGCCTATACATATGATAAGAACTCGTCCATGCAAAAAATAATTACACTGGCCGCACATTACACTACGCCGACTTCGCTCTCAGCCGGCATGCATAAATTCTCCATAGCGACAAAAACCACATCTGAGGCATACGCGGAGTGGTGGCTAAATTCAGAAGCGAATACCGTCTGCATTTTCATTGTTCAAGAACACCTTTGATATGCTTGCGCGAATAGCCATAAGCATCCTAGCTATCTCCTTCTTGATTGTAGCGCCTAATGCGGATGCGATGACATATCTCACCCAAACGGCAGTCATCATAGGCACAACAACGATCAGCGGTAATGCATTTTCCGTCGGCGAATCGACCTTCATGGTTCGAGGTGGAAGCGTCGGCATCGGCGTTAATCCTTCAGAGTCGCTTGAGGTCGCGGGCGCGATGAAAGCATCGAGTATGACATTGACCGCAACGGGAACAGACTCATACGGATTAACCACATCCTCGGCGATTCATCTGCAGGCTGGCGGGATTGTTTTCCCGGATAATAGCACCTTGCGAACAGCCTCCCGCAACATTAAATTTACCGTTGCACCCAGCACGACACTGAGCGCTACTAATACAGATTGGATGCAAATCGACGGATCATCCGCAACGCTCACGATAGGCAACAGTCGTGTCCGTATGGATTACAGTTGCGTACTCTCAAATTCTTGTCAAGATAATTCCGAGACATTATTAACATTCTTAATTGATGATGTCGCTGTCGAAGGGACAACTCCTTTAGAAAAAATTCGCGCTATTCCCGTCTGCGGAATGCTATGCGTCTACCAAACCGTGACAATGCATTACATCACCCCGGAAAAATTAGCTGCTGGATCGCACAAGCTTGCGATAGCAGCCAAAACAGGACAAGACCACACGTGGAGCTTAAATGCGTTGAGCAATGTTCGATGTACCTTTATCGCTGAGGAATTGAAATGACTCCCCTCATGCGAGTGTGCCATTTGCATCGCAGACGATTCCGATGGATATTGCTTTGCACCTTAGCGAAATTCCTTGTGATTGGCCCGCCTGATTGCATGGGGAATTCCTGGCTATCAGGACAAGCCGTGATTTCAGGAAGCATGACCATACAAGGATCCGCATTCTCCGTTGCTGGAACCTCCTTTGCTGTGAATTCTGGGAACATCGGCATCGGTATAGATTCTCCACAATATCCCTTACAAATTTTCGGTGGGATTCGAGCATCCAGCATGTCTTTAAGCGGCACTGGGAATAACATTTACACTCTGACAATATCCTCCAGCGTTCATATCTTAAATGGGGGTATCTTTTTCGCGGATGGCACCACTCTCAATTCCCCATCAAACATCGCCACATCCACACTTGATGAAGAATTCACCACAACAGGAGCCTCAATCGCGTGGAAAACCATTGAAAACTCCACTATAACGCTGCAGATTGGGGATTCTCGCGTCCGCATGGATTATTCCTGCCCGGTGGTAGAAACTGACGAGAATTTTCAAACCGCCAGTATATTGTTGGGCACTCGAATGGACGCAGATGAAATTCCAGAGGGCCAGAGTAATATGATTGGTCTTGGCCTTAATTATGACAACTCAGCCGCATTTTTTCAGGCTCATATGCTTGCATTCACATATATAACTCCCTCCAAACTCTCCGCCGGACAACATAGCTTTTGGCTCGTCGTTAAAACGGATCAAATAGAAGCGCGAATCAATCCTGACGGCATGGCCACATGCATGTTTTCCGTGCAGGAACTTATCGAATAGCAGACGGGATGGGTGATTTCAAGACGAGTGAAAAAATGTTGATAGAGGAACCATGAAACTATTATTGGGTGTAATTTTATTTCTGTCCGCGACTGTGGCGTCCGCCAGAGAATACACATTCTCAAAAAAGATAGAGGCCGGACGACTACAGTCCGAGTTGCGTTCCGCCGGTTTCCAGGTCGACTACATCACGTGCCTGGGCGAAAAGTGCCGCATCATAATGCCGGACAAAGAGAAGAAAAATCCCAAAGCCATCATCGATGCCCACAAAATCATCGACAGGCGGGCTCAATTCGAGGCTCGATTAGCCAAGGCTCGCCCGCTTGCAAAGAAGATGATTGACGGTACGATTTCCCCGCAAGAAAAGGACGAGCTGCTCAAAATGCTTGCGATCATTATCTTACGCATGGACGAATGATTCCGTATATCGTTAGAACAGAAATGGACCACCAATCGGAGTCGCGGAGGTTCTTTATGCACGGACTTCTTTTGGCTATGGCACTTTTGTTCTGCGTGCCTGCTCATGCAGACATCACGGACACCGGCGATTTGAATATCCGTGGCCAAGGCATTATCGGCGGGACCATGACGGTGCAGGGGAGTGCCTTTTCTGTCGGCGGCGCGATTACAGCTTCCAGCGCCACGCTGACCGCATCAGGAGCGAACACCTACAGCCTGACCCTCTCTTCCAGCATCCATTTGACTGGCGGCGGAGTCGTCTGGCCAGATGGGACAAGAAGCACGACAGCCACATCTGGCAGCGGGTCCGGCGTAGGCGGGCACACGATCAGCACAGGCGCGCAGAACGGCCCTTGGACGAATCTCCCGGGGCGCACGAACCTCAACTTCGACAGTAATTTCTTCGTAGCGGTGGATTCTTCATCAGGAAGTGGAACGCACATCAGCCTGTCCACATTCTCCAACGCCAGCACGCGGCAGGTTTTCACTTCAGGGAACGGGACCTATACAACGCCGGCGGGAGCCATTCAGATAAGGATTCGAATGGTCGGTGGCGGTGGTGGCAGTGCTGGCGCATACGGGGGGAGCACCGCAGGCGGGAATGGAGGGGCATCTTCTTTTGGAACCGTTGTGGCGTCTAGCGGAATTGGTAGTGCGGCGAGCGTCGGGAACTATCTAACTGGAACTGCTGGAGGAGCTGGCGGGACGGGAACCGCATCATTTAGGGTTGCGGGCGGCGGGGGTGGAGTATGCAATACGCTTAATGGAGGTGTTGGAGGAAACAGTATCTTTGGTGGCGGGGGATATGGCGGCATCGTCACGACGGATGTTCACGGCAGTTCCGGGGCGGTGAATTCTGGCGGTGGCGCTGGTGGTGTTGCTCGTGACAGTGCTGCAGGCTGTACTTCGGGTGGAAGCGCAGGCGAATATGCAGAGATCGTCATTGCGAATCCCGCCACAACATATCCATATGTCGTTGGAGCGGGAGGCGTAGCCGGTGCCGGAAGCGTAGCTGGGGCAACCGGAGGCTCCGGCATTATCATCGTAGATGAGTTCTACCCGGCCATTTCCAACACGGCGCAGGTGCACAATGAGCCGGAAGTCTTCAACTCCTCTTTCACGGCGAATGGGCTGGCGACATTCAATGGCGGGATATTCAACTCGGATAGAAGTTCTGCCACTTTTGTTTTCACTCAGGATTTTACCAACATATTGCTTGGTCCATGTATTGGCTCAACCATCACCTACACGAACGCATCATCAACAGTTGAAATAGTTGGGGTTATATCAGCTTACGGTTCGACAATTAGCAACATTGTCGCTACAGTAATAGTCGATCACAATTTTGCGTCTAATGCTAATTCATCAAAAGGATGGGTTGCCGCAACAAGCCATTCTAATACGGAAGTTGTATCTTTGCCGTTAAACAGACTTTTGATTATGCAACCTGGGTCGCATACCTATTGTCTTTCGCTGTCCGTCGAGTCTGGAGGAACTGGAAAAGTTAGTAGCGACACTATTGGGCAATGGCGAGTTAGAGAGGCGCATTAATGGACCAAGCAACCTTTGCTTGTTCACTCCGATGTAAATCGATTAGCGGGCAGGGCAATGGAGGACTTCTATGAGAGGATTTCTTTTAATTGGTGTATTTTTATTTTCCACATCTGCTCATGCGGATATCACGGACACTGGCGATTTGAACATCCGAGGCCAGGGCATTATCGGCGGGACCATGACGGTGCAGGGGAATGCATTTTCTGTTGGCGGTGCAATCGCGGCGTCCAGCGCCACATTGAGCGCATCGGGCGCGAACACCTACAGCCTGACCCTCTCTTCCAGCATCCATCTGACTGCCGGAGGGATCGCTTGGGCGGACGGATCAGTCAGTACGACAGGACGCATCTCCTCTGGGTCCAGTTCCAGCGGGCATATCATCAGTACGGGGACCGACCTTGGTGGGTATAGAACCTTCATTCAGAGATCGACGTTGGCATTCGATAGTTCATTTTTTACGATTCGGGATTCTGTCGCAATAAACGCAAGTATTGTTAGTATGTCCACCGGAATTGGATTTCTTCAGATTGCTTCATCAAGAGCATTCGTACCAGCAAATTCGACAAGCATTTCCGCTTCTGTTCTCGGAGTTGCTGTTGCCAATTCTTCCGTTACTTTTACTACTACACGAGCTGGACGCCACTATATACATATTTCTGTTCCGATACGAATAAGCGATCCTGCGGCGTCATTGAACTGTGGAATTCTACAAAACGGTTCATTTTTTGAGGGCCAAAACACTACACTAGGTTCCTATGGGACGAATTCGTCACCCAATTCCGGTGATTATGTGATGATGGGGCCTCCCTATCACACGTCGATGTCCTATCCGGCGGGGACATATACTTATGCAATAACCTGTTCCGTTTCAGCAGGGAATGCGCAATTTTGTTCGAATTTGTCTTCGGCAAGAGATGCGACTTGTTTTGTTGAAGCAGGAGAACTTGCAGAAAATGCACAAATAACTTCGGGTCCTGCCATCAGCATTCCCGCAAGCACTGCTACGATTATCCCCGATTGGAATACGGGAAACACGTCTCCGACAGACATTCCGGAATCCACCATAACGCTGACAATGAACGGCGGGAATCTTCTGGTTGGTTTCAGTTGCCCGCACAAATTGTCGGCTGGCTCTGGGTACTATAGCTACCTACAATTGCTTGTCAATGGATCTATTGTGCATCGTATTGAAGATCAGCAGAACAATGCAAACTGGTCGAATGAATTTGATTTCGCATGGTTGAATCCCGCAGTCACATATTCAGGACCAACTTCACTATTCCTACGAGGGTTTCGTGGTGGCAGTGGAACCCTTTACATAGGAGACAGTACTGGAGGCACATCGAACTGTAGATTATGGGCCCAAGAGGTCAGGAACGTCGCTGGGACAGGCGACGTGGCAAGCAATGGGAATAATACATTTATTGGCGTAAACACTGACCAGGGACCTCGTGTTCAAAACAGCAGCTTTACAGCCAATGGATACACGGCGTTGACTGATGGATTTGTTTTTGGGCAGACATCCGGGCCCAATCTTGGGCCAGCGATGCCGCAAAATGCATTTTACGCAAAGAGTGCCGATGGAGCATCCCAATCAGCTGGCTGTGTAGGTTTTTTCAAGATGTCGTCACCCACAAATTCTTCTGCTGAAATGATTTGGACGTCCACCACGACTTCTGCGCTGACGCGAGCCAATGGAGATGGGATACCTGCGGTATTGCTGCAAACTTGTGCCCCGGGAGCATGGTGTCGTGTAAGCACACGTGGAATTTTTTGGATTACAGCAGATTCTAGCGGAATAACCGATGGTCATACGCTTCACACATCTTCAACACGTTGCAGAGTCCACACCAACGGCGTGGAGGATGCAAATACAATAGGATACAAGCTCGGTGATGGTTCGGTATCCGGCGATACATCTTTTTGGGCATTTATTGGCGGGCGGTAGGCAATCCCGAGATGCTCCATTGATACTCTTCCCACTGACGATTAGCAGTCGCTAATATCGTTTGGTTCACCGACAGGAGCAGAGTTCGGGCAATGTTTTATAAGATTCCGAGTCATGATCGGCAAGAAGGTGCGCAAGCCTGCGAGGCGGGCGGCGGTGTTTTTGGATAGGGACGGGGTGCTCCTGCGCTACCGGCCTTATCTGCGCGCGCCGGAGCAGGCGATCCTTTTGTGGGGAGCGGGCCGGGCGGTGGCGCGGCTCAGGCGCGCGGGATTGGCGGTGGTCGTCGTTACCAATCAGTCCGCGATCGCGCGCGGGCTCGCGACGCGCAGGGAAGTGGATACTGTGCATGCGCGAGTGAGGCGGCTTCTGGTGCGGGAGAAGACGAAGCTCGACGGGCTTTTTCTCTGCCCGCATCATCCGGATTTCGGCCGTCCTTGCCGCTGCCGCAAGCCCTCCGACTTCCTGCTGCGGCAGGCCGCTCGAAAATTGTTCCTGGATCTTTCGCGCAGCTATATGGTCGGAGACAACGGCTCGGATATGGAAGCCGGTGAGCGGGCGGGCTGTACCACGGTGCTCGTGCGCACGGGCCTGGGCCGGCGGCAGAAGCGCGCGGCGCTTTCAGCGGACCGCATCTGCAAGAACCTTTGGACCGCCTCCGGCTGGATACTGCGAAAACACGCCGAAAAAAAGGCTGAGCCTGGATTCCGGCTTCCGCCGGAATGACAGGACGGAAGAGAACGACAACGACGATGGCTGTGTTCCGGCTTTCGCCGGAATGACGAACGAACGGGATACCACCATCAGCACTCCGAATTTGACCAGGCGACCGTCACCCCGGTCTGGACCCGGCAATCGTCGCCCCGGGCTGGACCCGGGGGCCAGGCTTACGGTTTCAAGGCGAGGAAGTCGCTTTCGCGTTCGGAGGGGTCGTAGAAGAGGATGGTCGAACCGCTGTTCTCGAAGCGGAAGGGGATGTGCAGGAGCTTGTCCAGGCCGGAGAGCAGGCGCGCACGCTCCTGCGGCCGCACGAAGAACAGCAGGAACCCGCCCCCGCCTGCGCCGAGGAGCTTTCCGCCGAGCGCGCCGTGCTTGAGGCCTGCCTCGTAGATCCGGTCCACGTCGGGCATGGAGATGTTGTCGGCCAGGCTGCGCTTGAGCATCCAGGACTCGTGCAGGAGCTTGCCGAGGTCGTCTAGGGGGCCTGAGCCGGTGAGGATGGAGACGGCCTCATCCACCATCTTGCGCATGGCGGACAATTCCGCGTGCTTTTTCGGGGTGTTGCTGATCTGCTTGGCCGCGATGGCCGAGGCGTTGCGCGCGAAGCCGGAGAAGATCATCACCAGATGGTCCTGGAAATGCTGGAAGCGGTCGTTGCGGATGACGATGGGCTCCGGCGTGATCTCGCCGCTGGGATGGAAGACGATCTTGTTGAAGCCGCCCAGGGCCACGGCGACCTGGTCCTGGCAGCCCACATTCTCCTGGATCATGTCCTGCTCGACGTGGATGGCGTCCCGGGCCAGCTGCATGCGCGAGGGCATGCGCTGCTGGAGGGCATTGAGCGTTTGGAGCAGTCCCACCGTGAAGGAGGAGCTTGATCCCAGGCCCGTGCGCGCCGGGAGATCGCCGTCGTGATGGATCTCGATGCCCGCTTGGATCTTCATGAAGCGCAGGCACTCCCGCACGGAAGGGTGGTCGATCTGTTCGTTGGAGGAGACGTATTCCATCTTGGAGTAGGCGACGCGGCTTTTATGTTCGAAGAAAGGGGGCAGGTAGCGGCAGGTGATGTAGCAGTATTTGTTGATGGTCGTCGAGAGCACCGCGCCGCCGTGTTCCTTGAACCAGACGGGGTAATCGGTCCCTCCGCCGAAAAAGGAGATCCGGAAAGGCGTTTTACTGATGACCATGAGGCTGGATTATAACACTTCGCATCAGACAGAAGTCCAGAAGATGAGGAACTCCACGTTGCCTTTGGGGCCGTGGATGGGCGACTCGATGAGGCCGCGCTCGATGAGGCCGCGCTCTTTGGCGAAGGCGCTCACTTTGTTGACGGCTTCCTGGCGGAACTCCTCTTTTTTGACCACGCCCTTCGGGACCTTCTTGGGTTCCAGTTCGAACTGAGGCTTGATGAGGGCGGCGATCTCGAAGGGCTGCTTGAGGCAGGCGATGATCGCGGGCAGGACCTTTGTGAGCGAGATGAAGGAGACGTCCGCGACCGCGAGGTCCGGGCGCTCCTGCGGCGGTCCGAAGAGGCCGGGCTCCATGCGGCCGGCATGCGTGCGCTCCAGATTCACGACGCGAGGGTCCGTGCGCAGGCTTACGTCGAGCTGTCCGTGTCCAACGTCGACGGCATAAACCTTGGCGGCTTTGCGTTGAAGGAGGCAGTCCGTGAATCCGCCGGTGGAGGCGCCGACGTCCAGGGCCGTGCGGCCTTCCGGCTTTATCTTGAACTCGTCGAGCGCGGCCTGGAGCTTGAGCCCGCCGCGTGACACGAAGGGGACCGCGTCTTCCAGGACGCGGACCTTCAGGTCTTCGCGCGCCGGGTCTCCGGGCTTGGGGTTCGGACGGCCTTCGACCTCGACCTTGCCGGCCATGAGCGCGGCCTGGGCCTTGGCCCGCGTGGCAAAGAGCCCGCGCTCGACAAGGAGTACATCTAATCGTTTTCTTGGGATCATCTGATTGTTAGATAGTAATACTAAATGGCAATAAGCATTGCATTTGACAATTCCTGCGAGCGCGTGCTCGACGCAGCGGCACGCGCTCAGAACGGGTAGTTGATGTCCATGAACACGGCCAGGCCTTCTTTACCCACGCCGAAGTCGATGGAGCCCACGACCTGGGGCCGCGCGATGGCGCGCACGGCCGCTCCGACGACGGGCCGCGCGTAGTGAGAGCTTAGGCGCTCGGGTCCGTTGAACACCGTGCCCAGGCCGCAGAAAGGCGCTAGTTCGTACTCCGTGACAACTCCGGCGACCGGGAGCTTGAAGAGCGTGATGCGTTCCTCGAAGTTGGCCACGAGCAGTCCGCGGTCTACGTAGCGTCCGGTCCCGTAGGCGCGCAGGATCTCCTTGCCGCCGAGCTGGGGCAGGAGGTAGAAGGGCGCGTTGCCCACGAGCTGTTCATAGCGCAGATGCGCGGCGCCCACGAGGCGGGAGTCCTTTCCGTGAGGGAGGAAATAGCGGTATTCCGTGCCGTAGCGCTGGAAGGCGAACTCGCTGCCCACCTCGCGCTGGGCGTTCTCCAGGAATATTTTGGCATAGGATCCGCGGGTCGTGGTCACGCCGTTGTCGCGCGTGTCGTAGTCCATGAAAAACTGCAGCTCTCCGTCCTGATGCGCGTGCATGGGAGCCTGCTCCGGGAACTTCACGGCCAGGTCCGGCAGGGCGTCGATGGGGCCGTTGGTCAGCTTTTCCGAGGCGATATGGTGCGAGACGTTGAATTTCCAGCCGCTGCCTTTGAATATGGGCAGGCCGAGGCGGATGAAGTGCTGGAGGGTGTAGCGCGTGTAGTTGACTTCATCGAGGCGCGCGGAGTCCGGGCCCAGGCCGAAGAAGCGGTTGGCGCCGTCCACGTTGTATTGGGCTTTCCAGCCCACGGCCCAGCCGCGGGCCAGGAAATCCGAATCCTCGTAAGCGGCCATGAACTCCTTATCCGCATGCATGGAGCCGGCTATGCGCAGGTTCAAAGCGGAGATATCGTTGGGGTAGAGATAGTAGCGGTAGGTGGGGACGTAGCCGAAGATCTCGTTGTGGGTCAAGGACGGGGCATGGATTTGGCGTATTCGTGTGGAGCCGTCTTCCTTGAATACCAGGATGGGCATGATTCCGTAGGTCACGCCGCGGTTGGGGTCCGTGTCCACCACGGGCAGGCGCACCATCATGCCGCCCTTGATGTCGCCGATCATCAATCGGATGGGCCAGGGCTCGGATTCCTGGTCGGCGCCGAGTGCGGGAGGGAGATTCTCGGGCGGCTTGGTCTCTCCGGTCAAGCGGCTCTCGGAGGCGAAGCTCGCGACGGACAGCGATGCGAGAATGGATAAAAGCACGGCGCGACGCAGCATGGACGGCTATTTTATCAAATTCTCGACGGGGTCTTCAGAAGGATCTCTCGTCAGGCGTTCGGCGCAGAGTCGGGCTTCCTGCGCCACAAGGGAATCCGGATATTCTTGGAGGCGCTGGACAGCGGGCAGAAGCTCGCGGCAGTTGGAGTTCGCGGCGGCGATGAGGGCGTTGCAAAGCATCGAGGGCAGGCCGATGCGGGGCACCGTGGTGCCTGCGAAGCGCTGATCAAAGGAGGCCTCATCGAGCGCCAGGAGTTCCGAGAGGGGTTGGAGTGCGTTCATCAGCGGATGGAATATGCCTTGGCTTGCATCCTGGTTGCAGGGGCAGGCGTCCGTGCAGGCGTCGCAGCCGAACACTCGGTCTTGGATGCGCACGCGCAGGCCTTCTTCCGCGAGAGGTTTTCCTCGGCGCTCCACGGTGAGATAGCCGATGCAGCGCGAGGCATCGAGCACGCGCGGGTTTTTGAAGGCTTGGGTCGGGCAGGCGCTCAAGCAGCGCGTGCAGCCGCCGCAGCCGTCCGGGACAGGGACGTCCGGCTCGAGTTCCTGGTCCACGGCGGCTCCGGCCAGGAAGAACCTGCAGCCCAGGGTCTTGGACACGAGCATGGCGTTCTTGCCGACCCAGCCGAGTCCCGCGCGGCGGGCGTAGAAGCGTTCGAGCACCGGACTGGTGTCCACGAAGGCCTTGCCCTTGGCTCCCGGGCAGGCTTCGTGGGAAAACCAGTCGAGCAGCCGCTTGAGCCGGCCGCGGAGTTCCTCATGGTAGTCCGGCAGGACCGCGTATTGCGCAAGGCGGCCCATCGGCCCGCGGGCTGCTGGGCCGATGCCGGGGTCCGCGGCTGCGGCCTTGTCTCCCGTGGCATCGCCCACGGAGCGGGGGGGCCAGGAGAATCCCAGCATGATCACGGAGCGTGCTTCCGGGAACCATGCGCGGATATCCTCTCTCTGGCGAGCCCCGCGTTCAAGGAATCCCATGCCGCCGTTGAGCCCGTTTGCGAGCCAGCGTTCGTAGTCCTTGGGGCCGCCGGGGCTCTGCGCGTCCAGGGCCGCGGGTGCGATGCCCATGATATCCGCGCCCAATTCGCGGGCTTTATTGAATAGGGATTCCTTGATGTTCATTATCAAATCGTCATTTTTGCGGAAGTCTTTTCGTCGTCATTCCGGCGGAAGCCGGAATCTAGGGATTGCCGTTAATGCGCGCTCCTGGACCCTGGCTTTCGCCGGGGTGACGAAGAGAAGAATCCTTCATGCTGACGAAAGAAGCGCGGCTGCGCAGGGAGCGATAGGCCCTGTCGAGCAGGGTATTGCTGCCGCTATAAAGGAAGGACTGAGCCAGGAAGAGATAGACCTTCCATTGAGGGACCATGACGCGCTGGGCCGGGTCCAAGGGGTCGCTTGAGCGCCGCATGAGCGCGATCGTCTCCAAGCCGATCCAGATGGGCCAGATGCAGGCCAGGCGCAGGCGCTTGAGGCCTGCCGGGATGTTTAGAGCGTAGCGCCAGCCGCTGTCGAGATGTTCAAGGGCCTCATCGAGCTTGCGCGCGTAGAGCGGGAGCAGTTCGGCCCTGCGCAGAGGGTCCAAGAGCGCTTGCGGGTCCTGGACAGGCAGATAGCAGCGGCCCATGCGCAGGTCCGCGGCCATGTCCCGCAGGATGTTGACGAGTTGGAGCCCTTTGCCGAAGCGGATGCCCAGGCGCACCATCTCCTCCTGGTCCAAGGCCTTGAAGGGCGTTAGGTGCGCGCCGCAGATGCGGGTCCAGAACTCGCCTACGCAGCCCGCGACCTTGTAGGTGTATTCGTCGAGCTCCTTTTCATCCGAAAGCGCGATGAGGCTGCCTGTGGAGGAGTCCGGGAAGCGTTCCAGGTCGAATATCTGTCCGGAAATGATGGTGTCGAGCAGGCCCAAGATGAGTTTTTGGTCGGCTGTTTCGAGCGTCGAGAGCTCTTGCGAGCAATTTTCCAGATTCTCGAGCAGCAGCTGTTCCGCGGGAAGGGCTTGGTCCGCGGCGAGGCTCTCCACGGAGCGGAAATCCCCCGTGCGCATGCGCCGCAGGAGTTCGAGCCTGCGGCCGCGGTCCACGGCCCGAGTGTCGGCTACGGTGTCGCTGGCCCGCGCAAGGAGATAGGCCAGACTGATCTGCGGCCGGACCTCCTGCGGCAGGACCCGCAGGGAGAGGTAGAACGAACGGGAGACCTCGCGCAGAAGAGGCGAGGTCTCTTTCATCAAAGGGCTGGTTCAGTCTTGAGGATGCGGTATTGGCGCGGCCCCGCGGGGAGTTCCACGGTCACCTGTTCTCCCACCTTGTGGCCGAGCAGGCCTTGCGCCAAGGGCGCGTAGACGGAGATCTTGCCTGCGCCGGGGTCGGACTCATCCTGGCCCACGAGGACCCATTCCATCTCGTCTTTGTCCTCGACGTCCAGGAGCGTGACCCGCACGCCGATGCCTACCTCGTCCTTCTTGACCTTGATCTCATCGATGATGCGCACATGGGAGAGCTTGGACTCGATGGTCGAGATGCGGTTCATCACGTCCCCGAGCCGTTCCTTGGCGGCATGGTATTCCGCGTTCTCTTTGAGATCGCCTTTTTCCCGGGCCTCTCCGATATCGATGGAGAGCTGGGCCTTGTGCTTCTTGAGATCCGCCAGGTCCTGGAGGAGCTTGGCATGTCCGGCGCGCGTCAGATACGATTCAGGCATACGGGACACCTCGGCGTTGCGGCTATACGAAAAACCCCCGACTAAAGGGGTATCTTCATTATAGCAGGAAAGCGTGCGTTCCGAACGTTGCATATGATGTTTTCTCCGGTGCAAGTCGATATCTCCGTCATTCCGGCGGACGTCTTCGTGTCGTCATTCCGGCGAAAGCCGGAATCCAGGGATGCCGTTATGCCGTAAGCCTGGATTCCGGGTCAAGCCCGGAATGACGGCGGTCGGGTCAAGCCCGGAATGACGGCGGTCGGGTCAAGCCCGGAATGACGATCAGTTGGACCCTGCTTTAGCTATACTTATCGGAATGGGCGGCTCTCGCGGATATCGGCGCAGGATGGAACGCTTCAGCCTCCTTCTCACCCTTTTCCTGTTCTGGGCGGTCATCCTTCTTTACTTCTGGTTCCACAGGACGCTCCTGAACGGCTGGAAGGAACTGCTGTGATCGCTTTCCTTTGCCTGGGGCTCCTGCTGGTCACGGCAGGGATATTTTTCCGCAATGCCCTGCGTCTGCGCTTGGAGGAAGCCTGGCTGTGCGCGGCGCTATGGGTCTGCGTGGAGCAGCTTTTCATGGTCCGCGGGTTTGCGGCGTTCCATCGGCTCCAGCCGGCCTCGATGCTGTGGGCCTGCGGCCTCTTGATCGCCGTGCATCTGGGAGCGGCGCTCTACTTCCAATCCGCAAAGCGCGCGGCCGGCGGGCTGGAACTGCTCAGGGCCTATTTCCCTCCCTGGATCGCCTTGGCTGCCTTGGGGACTTTTGCCGCGATCGGGCTGCGCCTGTATATAGCTTGGAAGACGCCGCCCATCTCCTGGGACGGACTCTGCTATCACCTTCCGATCGTTTATCGCTGGGTGAGCCAGGGAGATCTGAGCTTGCAGGGCTGGAGGGGCTTCCAGAGCTTCGGCGCTCTGGGCTCGGAGATGGTCTTCGCCTGGCTCGCATTGCTCGATGGAGGGCGCTTGGATGCCGCGAAGATCGGGCAAGTTGCGGCCATGCCCGCGTTCTTCGCGGCCGGTGCCGTGCTCGGCCGGCGTCTGGCGGGGCCGTTGTGGACAGGGGCCTGCGCGCTGGCAAGCATCACTCTTCCGGTGGTCTTAGTCCAGCTTGGATTATCGTATGTGGACATATTCTACGGCGCGTACTGTTTGGCTGCTCTTGCTTGCGCCGCGGTCTATGACCGCACGGGCCGCTGGATATGGCTCCTTTTCTTCACTTTGTCCTTCGGCCTGGCCCTGGGCGCGAAATCCACGGCCTATCTGCAGGCGCCTCTGCTTTTGCCCGTGCTCTGGACCTTTTGGGCGCGGCCCGAACTCCGGCGGAGCATGCTCCGGTCCGCGCTGCCGCTCTCGATCCTGGTGGTCGCCGTCGGGGGCATGTACTATGTCGATAATCTGCGCCTGAGGGGCAACCCGGTCTACCCCTTCATCGTGAATATTCCTTTCTATGGGCAGCTGCCGGGGGTGCTCAGGCCCTCGGAGCTCTTGTCCGCCATGGAGCAATGGATGGTGCCCAAGCCGATCTATTGGCTCTGGTATCCTTTCCGAGAGGTGTATTTCGGGTCGGTAGCGTTCACCTTGAGCAACGGCTTTGGTCCGCTCTTCGCCGCGGCCTGGGCCGCGTTCCCGCTGGCTTTGTGGCGCGGCTGGAGATTGCGCAACCGGTCCGCGGCCGCGTTCCTGTGGACCTTTCCGGCCGTCCTGATTGCTTTCTTCCTGTTCCAGCCTGCGCGAGCGCCGCGCTACATCATCTTCCTGGCGCCCATCCCCATCGCGGGCCTGGCCATGCTTCTGCGCCAGGTCCGCGGATGGGCGCGGAACTTGGCGCAGGCGGCTTGGGCCGCGGGCACGCTCTATGCCTGCGCGGCATCGATCGGCTGCATGGCCTCGAGCATGGAGTGGAAGGCTGCCGTGGGGCCTCTGAAGTCCTCGGGCGCGGTGGATGCGCGGGCCTATTACCGCGCGACGTTCAGTTCCCTGGGAGAGGCTTGGAGCGCTTTGGATGAACGGCTCAAGCCCGGGGACGTGGTGGCCATCAATTATGGGGAGCTCATGTTTCCTTGGGCCGGGCTGCCTCCCAGGGCGGTCGTCTGGGATATCCCGCGCAAGGACAGTCCCTATCCGGAGACCTACGGCGCGACGTCCGCCGGGGAATGGCTCGGCGTGCTCGATGAGCTCGGCGTGCGCTATCTGGGGATTTGGATGCCGAAGTGGTATGCGGACGTGGGCGTAGGCGAGGAAGAGGCTATTGCCGCCTATCCGGAGCGCTTCACGCGCCTGGGCGAGTGGAACAGCGGGGAGTTCGGCCGCGTCGCCCTCTACGAGATGAAGCCTTCGACCCGCACCGCCGCCCTGCCCTTCCCGCTTCCTCCCGGCGTCTAGCCGCATCTTCGTCATTCAGGGAAAGACGTTCTAGCTGCGTCGGTGACCGGGTGCTGATGGGGTTCAGGCACGGGTTGCCCTCTGCGTTCGGGCCCCCTCCCTCTCGCTCGGCGACCAGAGGGACGCCTCGCTCCGAGAGGGCCTTCACCCCATCATCCCCCGTTCCCCGCCGCCGTTGCCTGTCCCCCGTGAAAAGGACCCTAATAGCGTCAGTCTCTCCAGTGCCGTTCCTTAGGGTCTGCGGCCGGCCCGGGGACTTCGCCCCGGTTCCTCCTCGCCCCGATCGTCCATCGGCTGTTGATCCTGACGCACGTCTTCCCGGTGTGAAGTTCCTGGCATGCTCAGCGGGGATTCCTATGGCTTACGATGAATAACTCAGAAGTTCATTTACGGTTTGTTTGGAAATATGGCTAACTCTCGAGGGCAAGTATGAGTTCGTAGAGAGGCGATACAGGGATAAGATTATATGCTTCCATCTTAATTCCACGGTCATGAGAATGAGAATTTCCTTCACAATGATGTGTGCCGTGCTGTTTTTTATGACGCCAAGCGTATGGGGTGCGTTCCCTGCAATGTCCATAGATGAGATGATAGATAAAGCCGATCTTATTTTTGTGGGGACGATAAACAGTATCGATGAGAATGTCACTGTCTCTGGGAAACTTCTAACGAAATCAGTGCATTTAAGCGTAGTGGAGTTGCTGAAACATAGAACGGAAGTCCCATTGTTATCAACAACAAGCATCGAGGTAACGGTTATAGGAGAAAGGCCAAGCAGTTTTGGCTTTGACTCCGGGGAGCGCGTTCTTCTTTTTTGTAGATACGACGTCACTTCAGGGAAATATCGATCGAATGGCGGTTCTCTCAATATATTCAGGATACGATTAGATCGCAGGCGAAATGAGTATTTTGTTTATTCAAGTCTCCGTTCTGTGCGTTCAAAGCCTGCAGAGGAGGAGTCAGCTCCTTTGATTAATATTGAGTCTGGGCACGCGCGGTTCGGTGATTCACGACATCCCCCAGTGTCAGCAAGAGATTTCCTGAAGGTGATAAGGAGCCATCTTCGGAGAAAATGAGCGCCTCGGCGTCAGTCTCGCCAGTGAAGAATCGAGAGGGTCGAGGAAGAACCGGGGCGAAGTCCCCGGGCTGGCCGCAGACCCTAAGGGACCGAGACTGTCGAGACGGACGCTATTGGGAATCTTTTTCACTGGGGGTAGGCAACTGCGACGGGCGGCGCGGGGACTTGTGGAGCGGGGCCTTCGCAGCGAGCTTCGACGAAGCGCTAAGAAACCACTTAACATGAACAGCTGAGGAGCCAAGCGAGCGAGGAAGAGCGAGGCTCCGAAAGACTCGCGTACCCGCGGAATAAGTCCCCGGGACGCCCGGCGGCCAGGATAGACTCCCCTTGGCTTATTTCCAGACGAGAAGGACGGTGACGGGCCAACCGTCGGAATCTTCCAGGGAGAGCGTGCGTCCTGAACAGCGGACCTTCGAGCCGGGAGAGGACGGGCAGGCTTTCACTTCATCGGCGAATCCCCAAGAGAGCTCGTATCGGCCGGCCGGCGCTTGGATGCGGAGCACGGCTTCCTTGGGCCCCGTGCTTTTTATCGAGAAGCGCGCAAGGCCGCGCGCCTTCCAGAAGCGCACGAGCTCGGCGGGCGTGCGCAGTTCAAAGCCCGCGGGCAGGCCGTCGAGGATGTCCGAGAGGACCTTTGAGCGGTCCGGGGCTTTGCTGGGATGCAGGAGGCAGACGAAGGGCGCTTCGTTGGCGGCGGTCTTCTTGAGCAGCGCCAGGATCTCCTTGGCCGAGGCCGGAGCCTCCGGGGTGTTCTCATCCTCCCAGGCCATGGGCAGCTCCAGCACGGGCGTCTGAATCTCCATGCCGCGGCCGCGCAGCAGGAAGAAGGGGAAATAGGTCAAGGTCTTGCGGGAACTCAGGCTGGAATCATAGACGTAGCCGATGCGCTCAAGCGCCTCGTCGAGGAGGTCGGGGTAGGGGAGGAAGGGCGCGCGAAACCCTTCGATGCGCGCCTTCGGGGCGGCTTCTTGGAGCAGGCGGCGGCTGAGTCCCAATTCCGCGAGGAGGTTTCCTCCGTTCGTGCGGCCTTCGCGTCCGAGGCTCGGTCGGTAGCTGCTCTGCGTGTCCCCGCCGATGCCCAGGGGAAGCTTCTCCAGGTCCGGGGAGTGCACCACTCCGTGGCTGGCCAGTTCATTCCCGGAGGCCGCGATCTCTGCGATCAGCTCCCGCAGTTGCGTGTTCAGCATGGGCCCGGGCAGGACATCGGAGAGGTATTTAGTCTGCACGAACCAGCCCGCGCGGACTTTGCGGGACTTCTCGACGGCCAGGAACGCGCGCATCGTTTCCAGAGAGGCTCCCCAGCCTGCATTGTGCGTCAGGACCAGGAGGCCTTTCGCGGTTCCGGGCAGTCCGCGCAGTCGCGCATGGACAGGGACCGCGCGTTCATACCAGCCGCGCAGGACCAGGGGCCAGACGTCCGCTGAGGGAGAGAAGGCGTTGCGCGGACGATCCTCCGAGAATTGGCGTCCGCTTTGCGGACGCAGGATCATGTCCTTGAGGTCCACTCCGAGCGTATAAACGGAGCCGCGGCCCAAGGTCCGGCGGAGCACCGCGTTCTCCAGCGTGTCCGGGAAAGAGGCCACGGCCGCGGCCCCGCTTCCCGGCGCCGGAAGAAGCCCGTGAGTCCAGATCCCCAGGCGCGCGCGCTTGGAGCCGATGGGGACCTTGCGTTCCTCGGGCTCATCGAGCCAATCGAAGCCGTCGTCCGCGTAGGGTCGGAAGCCGAGCTCCTTGCGCGTGCGGCGGGGACGCTCCGCGGCGACTCCGGTCAAGGGCGTCATCAGGTCCGCCGGGACCTGCAGGACCAGTCGGCCTCCTTGGAATACGTAGTCGCGCAGCGCCGCGAGTTCCTGGACGGCGGGATGGATGGAGTGATCGTCGCAGGGAATGAAGACGAAGGGCCGCTTCAGGGCTTCGCCGAGTTCGGACGTTATGCCGAAAGGGATCCCGGCGGCCTGGAAGGCGCGCACGGCGGCCAATGACGGTTGTCCTGGGCGCAGGAGGAGTATCGCGGCTTCATCCTCCGCGAAAGGAGGATATTGCGCGAGCAGCCGCGTGTTCTCGGAGCCCAGTTCAGGCAAAGGCGTGCGGCTTGCGGGCGCATCGGCCGGTGCGTTGGAGGAGAGCCTTTCGATCAGGAAGCAGAGACCGGCCAAGCTGAGGAGCGCGGTGAGCGTGAAAAGCCAGCGGCGAATCATCGCTGCTCCGCCATGCCGCGGCGCTCCATGCGGCCCCATTCCCCGCGCCTGCGGATGAAGTCCAGGGTTCCGAGCAGACGCAGTACCGAGATGAGCTGGCGGTAGCCGAAGTTCTCGATGACCGCATAGGCGATCAGGCGCAGCCATTGCCGGGCTTTGGGATAGGAGCGGGGAGTCATCTCGCCCAGGAGCACTCCGGTCAATGAAAGCATGGTCCCGCAAAGGATGGCCACGGCGAGGAAGGCCAGCATGAAGTCCGGCTCCAGGGCGTTGAACCACCAGCCGAGCAGAAAGACGATGTAGCCCAGGACCTCGAGCACGATGCCCCAGCCTTCGAATATCAGGAAGAAGGGATAGGCGAAGAGCCCCAGCCCGCGGTAGCGAGGGTTGAAGAGCAGGCGCGTGTTTTCGGAGAGGACCTCCAGGAGTCCTTTCTGCCAGCGCCTTCTTTGGCGCGAGAGCACGCGCAGGCTGGAGGGCACTTCGGTCCAGCACACGGGGTCCGGGACGAAATCGATGCGGTAGTCGTGCAGGTCGTGCTCCCGCATATAGGCGTGCAGGCGGGTGACCAGGTCCATATCCTCGCCGACCGTCTCCTTTCGGTAGCCGCCGATGGCCAGGACCAGGTCCCGCTCGAAGACCGCGAAGGCGCCCGAGACGATGAGAAGGGCGTTGAAGCGCGAGAAGCCCGTGCGTCCGCAGAGGAAGGCCCGGAAATATTCCACGACCTGGAAGACCGGCAGAGGCGACAGGCTCAGGTCGATCTTCGTGATGCGCCCTTTTTCCACGCGGCAGCCGTTGGATACGCGGATGATGCCGCCCACGCCGATGACGCGGACCGGCGACTCCATGATCGGTCGGATGACGCGCTGGAGGGCGTCGTGCTCCAGGACGGCGTCCGCGTCGATGGAGCAGAAGAAGGGATGGCGCGCCAGCGCGAGTCCGGCGTTGAGCGCGTCGGCTTTCCCGCCGTTGTCCTTGTCCACGACGATGAGATTGTGGTGGAGTTCGGAGCGGTAGACCGCGCGCACGGGAGAGGTCTTGAGCGATGTCTCCGGCGGCGTTGGGGCCGGAACCAGCCGGAATTGCCGGCGGAGTTCCTCAAGGGTCCGGTCCGTGGAGCCGTCGTTGACGATGATGACCTCGTAGCGCATGTAGTCGAGATGCAGGAGATTGTTGGCCGTGAGCCCGATGCAGACCTCCTCGTTGTAGGCCGGCACGACGATGGAGACCGGCGGAGTGAGAGGGCTGTGCGCGAGGCTTTCGAAGCCGCCGTAGATGTTGCGCAGGAGATGCTGGTAGATCTCCCGGAAAGCGACCAGGGAAAGGAGCAGGTAGATGCCGTTGAGGAAGAAGAAATAATAGATCACGGTCACGTCGACGGCGTGGAGGATGCCGGAGATCCAATCGTTCACAGGGTCCTCTCCAGGCCCTGCGCGATCTCCTTGAGCGCTTCGGCGTAGCTGCGCGAGGAGAAGCGGTTCGCGTGCCGGATCAGCAGTTCCCGCACGTGAGGATGCGCGGCGGACCCGAACTCCAGCATGAGCGAGATGAGCCTGGGCAGGAGCGCCGGGGGGAGGCGGTCGCAGATGCGCATGAAATAAGGGAGCACCACGGGGTCGTTGATGGCGGCGAGGGCGCGCAGGGCCGTGAGCTGAAGATCGAGGGCCTCATGGTCGAGGATATCGAGGAGGCTCACGATCGCCTGCGAGGAGCGCAGGATGCCCAAGGCTTCCATGGCGCGGCCCCTCCGATGCCGGCTGCGCGAACGCAGAGAGCGCAGGTTCTCCTCCATGAAGCCCAGGCGGTAGGCGGTTTCCCGAAGCATGTCGAAGGGCGGGCCTTTGAGATGGCAGGCGGCCTCCAGAAGCACTTCCTGGGAGATGTCGAGGTCGCCCGGCCGCCGGGGGCGGAAGGCGTCCATCACTTTCTCGAGCGGCTCCTCCAGGAGGGTCAGCTCCACTCCCTGCCGGAACAGTTCTTTGCGTTTTTCCCGATAGGCGCTTCGCAGGGAATGGTAGATCCTGAAGATCAGCATGTAGACGAAGAGCGTGATGACTATCCAAAAAAGGCAGAGGCTGGCGTAAAGGACGAAGAGCAGGCTGGAGCGGAAATGGGCGTCGTCAAGCACCACGCCGGGCGGAAACTGCGCGCAGGCCGGAGCCGCCAGGACGCTAAACCAGGAAAGGATGGACGACTGCATCCAAGTCCTTGGGGTTGAAGGGCTTGAGGATATACGCGGTGGCTCCTGCGAGCATGCCGCGCTCGCGGTCCTCACGGAAGGCTTTGGAGGTCAGCATCACGATCGGGGTCGTTATTCCTTGCGAGCGAAGTTCCTTGCAGGCTTCCAGTCCGTCCTTGCCCGGCATGATGATGTCCATGAGGATCAGGGCGGGCTGATGAGCGCGCGCGAGTTCCACGGCCTCGGAGGCGTCGCCGTAGAGCAGAGGCTCGCAGCCGCGTTTCTTAAAAAAGAGCTTCAAGATGAGCTGGATCTCGGAGTTATCCTCGAAGATCAGGATTTTTTTCATCGGCATCATTCTACTTAATCTGGGAGACGCTTAAGGCCATAGCGTTCGTCGATGAGGTCCAGCCAGGCCTGCATGCGGCCGCGCGCTTGTTCGGCTGAGTCGCGCGCAAGGGGGATCGGGCGTCCTCCCGGGGTCCCGTCCAATTCGAAGAGATATTCCCGGCGGTTCGCGCCGTCCGCCACGTAGAGCCTGCGGGCTTCGTCGTCAAGGAGTCCGTAGACCGGCGCGTAGCTCGAGGCCGTGAGCTGCTCTTGCCTGGGCAGGGAGGCGGTTCCTTCCAGCGGGAAGAGGCTGCGCCCGCGCAGGGGATCGTCTCCAGGGTCCATGCAGCCCATCCAGGGCGCCAGAGTGGGAGCGACATCCGTTTCCAGGGCGGCTGCTTGCGTGTCCGGGCTGCGTCCGGTCAGCAGAGCGGACGGGGCATGGACGATGAGAGGGATGCGCAGGATCTCCGGCGCGATGGAATAAGCGTGGCCCCAGCGGCCATCCTCGCCGAGGGAATCTCCATGGTCCGAGAGCACCACGACCACGCTGCGCTCCCAGCGTCCGCTGCGCTTGAGGAAATCCGTGAATCGGCCGAAGCAGCGGTCCATGGCTTGGACGCGCGCGGCATAAGGCGCGTGAAATCCCGCATAGGCCGGGTCCGCGTTCGCGGACCGGCCTTCCCGTTCGATGAGCGCTATGTGCACGTCCTCGGCCTGGACATAGACGAAATCCGGCTTGCCGGAGGCGGGCTTGGAAAGCAGGCTCTCGACTTGGGATAAGGCGTCGCAGAGGCGATAGTTCCCGTCGATGCGCTTGAGGGGGACCGTGCCCGGCGGCGGCGTGAGCACCGCTTCGAGCACCGGCAGAATGGTGAGGATCGGACGATAGCCGCCCGCGATGACTGATTTTTCCAGGAGATCCATGCGCCGCAGATCCGGCGGGTATTGCTGATGGGGAAGGAGGCTTCCGGTCCATAGCGCGGGTTCGGCCAAGCCCGTGCCGCCGTAGGGCGTGTAGGCGCGCTGGAAGACCGAGGCTGTGCGGGCAAAGGAATCGAAGTTCGGAGTGAAGCGGACCGCGGGGTTGTAGGCGCCGAGATAGTCCGGCCGCAGGCTGTCGAGCACGAAGACGAAGACGTCGGGGCGGGCGCTTTGGGCTGGGGAGCGGCAGTCTCCGATGTCCGGGATGGAGGCCGGCATCGTGAGCGCGATGTGGGTGCGGCTCTGCAGATGGCGGAAGAATCCCGAGGGCGCGCCGGGACGGCGGAGCAGGCGCCTGAGCGAGCGCAGGGAAGGGTCCGTTTCCGAGAGCTTGGAGAGCGCGGGCCGCAGGCGCAGGCCCAGCCTTCGCTCCAGCGGGTCGAAGCCCCGGACGCTGAGTTCCGTCCCCCAGAGCAGCAGCACGCAGGCCGCGGCCGCGGCCCATGCCGCGGGGAGACGCTTGCGCGTCGTGCGCATTTTTTTCAAGACGCGCTCCGGGACGTGGAAGGCCGCATGGAGCGCGAAGGCCCACGCGAAGCAGACCGCGAGGGTCTGGAGCAGGGCTTCCCAATCCAAGGGCGCAAGCAGGATGCTGATGCCGGGCAGCGCCGCGGCCGCGGCGGCGCTCAGCATCGGCGCGTGCCGCAGGCGGCTCTTGTCCGAGAGCAGGTCTGCGAAAAGCCAGGTCAGGGCCGCTGCGCCGAAGAATGAGAAGAGCGCGGCTTGCGGTCCGCGCAAGGAGAGAGGGAGCAGCAGGTTCTTCTCGATGAGGAATGCGGAGCCGGCGAAGACTCCCAGGCAGAGCGCGGTGAACGTGCGAGGGCCGTTCCAGCAGAGTCGGCGCAGGGCGCACAAGAGGCAGGAAAGGCTTGCGCCCGCGGCCAGATGGAAAAGAGAGCCGCGTAAAAGCGCGTAGAGGGTCTCGGGGATCGAGCCCACGGGTCCGGACAATGTCCATCGGCTTGCCGCGCTCGCGCAGAAGACTCCCAGCGCGGCCAAGAGGGGCGCGTAGAGAAGGCGCTCCTTGTCTTCCAGGAGGCGCGTGTTCAAGCGAGGGGTCAATCGGGGAAGGACCTGCAGGATCTCCCAGGAGAGGAACGGCTCCCAGAGAGCCAGGGACCAGAGGAAGCTGCGTCCTTCCGGAGTCAAAGACGGGAGCAGGGGGGCCGCGATCCAAAAAAATCCCAGACCCGCATGCAGGCCGCCCCAAAACAGCGCGGAGTTCTTGCGGGAGTCTCGCAGTAACGCGGCCGCGGCGAGCGCTGCGGCGGCCAGCCAGAAGAGCGGATGGAATCGGACGAACAACTCCGCCCAAGGCGGGAGATTCCCCGGCGCGATGAGATTATTCCAGGAGAAGGGCAGAGAGCAGAGCAGGGCGTAGACCGAGGAGAGGGCGCAGGTCAGGCCGAGGGCCCATCGCGCAAGAGTCCGCAGAAGGGGGCTCATCGCTCCCTGTTGCGCAACAAGGCGAGCCTCTGCAGGGCGGGTTTATCGTCCGGGGAGAGTTCCAGCAGGGCCTCGTAGGTCTGGAGCGCTCCGTGCGGGTCCGAGCGGCGTTCCTGCACGCGGGCCAGCGCCCGATAGAGGTCCGCGTAGGATGGAGCCGCGAGGATCGCGGACTTCAGATAGCTTTCGGCGCCGGCCAGGTCTCCGGCGTCGCGCGCGAGATTCGCGGCGCAGAAGAGCGCGTCCGCGTTCCGAGGGCTGCGCGCGAGCACGCGGCGGACCAGGGTCTCGGCTTCTCCGCGCCGGTCCCGGCGCATGCGCAGGCGCGCCAAGCCGAGCAGGGCGTCGCTGTAGTCCGAGGAGAATGAGAGGGATTGCAGGTAGAGGCGTTCGGCGTCCGCGTCCCGGCCGTTGTGCTCGAAGGCCAAGCCCAGATAGAAGAGCAGGTCCGGCCGCCGGGCATCGAGAGCGCTGCAGCGGCGATGCGCTTCGACGGCCCGCGCCGCGAGTCCGGCGCGCTCATAGTCCCGGCCGATGTTCGGGCAGGCTTCCGCGGGCAGGGGCGCCGCGATCCAAAAAGCCTCCCAGGCGGCGGCAGCGCCGCGGTAGTTTTCGAGCTCTTCGAGCAATTCGGCCTCGGCCTGGAGGTATTCCGGCCGGTCCGGGAAGGCGCGCAGAAGCGAGCGGACCTTGGAGAGGGCTTGGCGGTATTCGCCGCTTCGGCGCGCTTCGGCCAGCTCTTCGCCGAGCCGGGCGCTGCGCTCCGGCGATATCTCGGGGATGCGCAGTCCGTCCGCATAGGCCGCGGAAAGGACCAGGAGGCAGGCAAAGGACAGGTCGAGGCCCGCGGACAAGAGCTTTGGATGGGGACGGCGCTTCATTTATCAGTCGGCCAAAGGTTCATTAATGGAGACCAAGTCCGTATGCAGTGCGGATGTCCTGGAGCCGGTCCAGGAGCGTGCTGCGGTAAGCCGCGGCTTCCGAAGGCCGCAGGATGGAGGAATTCATCTTCGACGCGGAGTCCAAGGAGATCAGGCGCTCCTCGTAGTTCGCGCCGTCGGCGATGTAGAGTCTGCGCGCATCATCGAGCAGGAGTCCGTAGGTCGGGGCGTAGCTGGATGCGGCGAGTTGAGGTCCCCGAGGCTGAGCGCTCGCGCCTGCTTCCAGCAGGAGAGAGCGGCCCGACACGGGCGTTCTCGGCGCAAAGCAGCCCAGCAGTCCTGCCAGGGTGGGAGCCAGGTCGATGCTGAGCGCCGCCGCGTCCGTGTCCAGGGAGCGGCCCCGCAGCAGGCGCGCGGGAGCATGCAGCAGCAAAGGGATTCTTAGGACTTCCGGGTCCACGCTGGAGGCATGTCCCCATCGGCCGTCTTCTCCCAGCAGGTCGCCGTGATCCGAAGTCACGACGATCACGCTGTCCTCGTAGCGGCCGGACTTCTTGAGCGAAGCGGTGAATCGTCCGAAGCAGGCGTCGATGTTCGCGACGCGCGAGGCATAGGGCGCGTAGGCTCCAGGGTAGGCGGGGTCTGAGGCCGGGCCGCGGCCTTCGCGGTCGATGACCGAGACATGCAGGTCCTGGGGCTGGGTGTAGACGAAGACCGGCCGGCTGCGCGGGAGCGCGGCCAGACGCGTCTGGAGCTCCGAGAGGGTATCGCAGAACTTGTAGTTGCCGGGAGCATGTTCATCGAGAGGCTGGAGGTCTTTGGGACGCTCCAGGACGGCGGAGAGGACCACGTCCATGGTGATCATCGGCAGATAGCCGCTCTTCTCGATGAGCTTCTGGAGGAAGTTCATGCGCCGCAGGTCCTGAGGATATTGCTGATGCGGCAGGAGCGCGCCCAGCCAGAGGGCCGGTTCAGAGAGGCCGGTGCCGCCGTAGACCGTGAAGGCGCGCTTGAACGTGAAGGAGTCCCGCGCGAAAGCGTCGAGATTCGGCGTGAAGCGGACCGAAGGAGCATACGCTCCCAGATAGTCCGGACGCAGGCTGTCGATGACGAAGATGAAGACGTCCGGCATGGGCGAAGGCGCGGGCTTCTCCGGCGAGGGCGCGAGTTCCGGGATCAGGACCTGGACTCCGCGCGGGAGATTGGTGTCGTCTTGGAGCCGGCGGAAGAAGTCCGAAGAGGAGGGCGCCGTGCGCAGGAGTCTTTGCAGAGTCCTCCAGGAGGGGGCGGAGATCGCCAGGCGCGCGAGCGCCGACTGGGGCTGAACTCCGAGTCCGCGCAGGAAAGGGTCCGCGGCAAAGATCGATAGGTCCGCGGCCCAGATGAGCGCCGCGCAGGCGCAGGCCGCGAGCCAGGGCCTGGGGAGTCTCTTGGCAAGCGCGCTGAGCAGGGGCCTTGGGAGACGGGAAGCCGAATCGAGCGCCAAGGCCCAGGCCGCGAGCACGCAGAGAGTCTGCAGCACGAAGTCCCAGTCCACGGCGAAGAGCACGCGGCCCGCGGCGGGCAGGAGCAGGGCCGCGAGCGAGCCCGCCAAGGCCGGAAGGATTCCGGAGGGCTGCGCGGCTCGGCGGGAGCGCGCCGCGAAGGCCGCGGACATGGGGGCCGCGGCGCAGAGCGCATAAAGGAAGGCTTGGGTTCCGTGCAGGGAGAGCGGGGCAAGAAGGGTCTTTTTTATGGTGAGGCTCGCGATGAAGAAGAAGAGGAGGATGTCGGTCGGTTCCGTCATTCCGGCGGAAGCCGGAATCCAGGAGCCGGCTGGACCCCGGCTTTCGCCGGGGCGACGAAATCGGAAGGCGCGGGCGGAGATGGATAGGCAGGCCAAGGCCGTGAAGGCTCCGATGTGCAGGAGCAGGTCCCGGCAAAGGAAATAGGGGAGGGCCGGCAGTTCCCGCGGCTGAATGCACAAGGCCAAGGCGTCTGCCAAGCACAAGAGCGCGGCTGCCGGGAGGAAGGCGGGCATGGGGCCCGGGTCTTCTTGCGCGCAAGGATCATCGGGCGCTTGGTCGGATCCGCCGAGGATGAGCAGGAGTTCCCAGGAGAGCCACGGTTCCCAGGCGGCCAGAGCCCAGAAGAAGCTGCGCGAATCACAGCGCAAAGAGGGTATGAGCGGGGAAAAGAGCCACCAGAGGCCGAGTCCCGCGTGCACGCTCAGCCAAAGGAGCGCGGCGGTGCGATTCCTTCGCGCGAGGATCCACGAACAGAGTCCAGCGGCCGCGAGCCAGAGCCAGGGGTGCAGGCGCAGGAGGAGTTCCACGGCCTGCGGGTAGCGGCGGTCCGCGATGAAGTTGTTCCAGGCGAAGGGGATGGTGCAGAGCAGGGCATAGGCCGAGAGCAGGCCGCAGAGGAAAGCGAGCAGGGTTCGCGCGAAAGCCCGCGTCATGGGAGCCTCTCCAGACGAGAGAGCGCTTGGATCGGCTCGTCGTAGGAGGGGTTCGCGGCGATCGCCTGCTTCAAGAAGACTTTGGCCTGCGCGAGGTCTCCGCGCTTTTCGGCGATGAGTCCGGCCGCGAAGAGCGCGTCCGCGTCCGCCGGCCGGGCGGCGAGGACCGCGGAGATCTCCTGCCGGGCTTCATCCAGGCGGTCACGGCGCAGGAGCACGCGCGCGAGTCCCGTTCTGGCATCCTGATAAGAGGGGGAGTCCGCGAGGGTCTCCCGATAAAGGCGCTCGGCCTCCTCGAATCTTTCGCGGTGTTCGAGGGAGATGGCAAGGAAGAGGCGCAGATCGGACTGGGTCGGGTCCAGGGCCAGGCAGCGGCGGTGCGCCTCGAGCGAGCGGTCGATTTCCCCGGCGGCTTCGTAGGCTTTGCCCAGGCCGGGGCAGGCCTCGATGGGCAGCGGCGCCGAGCGCATGAAGGCTTCCCAGGACGCGGCCGCGCGCGCGGGTCTGCCGAGCTCCGAGAGGAGTTCGGCTTCCGCTCGGAGATATTCCGGCCGGTCCGGGAACGCGCGCAAAAGCGAGCGGACCGCGGATAAGCCCTTGCGCGGTTCGGCTTGGCGCCTGGCCGCGGAGAGTTCCTCTACGAGCTTGCGGGCCCGGGCCTCGGAGATGCTCCAAGGGCGCAGGCTCGCGCCGCAGGACCACAGCAGGAAGAGCGCCGCGCCTGCGCACAGCGCGGCTTGTGATCGCGCCTTAGAAGGACCAGCGGCCCTGGAGTCCGAGGGAGTAGGAGTCGTCATGAAGAGTGTTGCGGCGTCCGCGGGCCTGCAGGAGCAGGGAGATACGGTCTTTCCAGTACCATTCCAATTCGCCCAGGAGCATATTGCCTTCGCCGCGGCCGCGGGGATCGCGGCTGAAGCCGTGCTCCGCGGCCAGGTGGGTCCAGAATCCCCGCGCGTGCATGCGCTTCCAATGAGGGCCGACCCAATGCTCTGTGGAATCCGTGGAACGGTAGCCGTCGACCGGCGAGCGGAAATCGTAGGTTTCGAGCCGGTATTCCAGGCTCAGCGAGGGCAGCTTCGGCATCCAGACCGTGGTCCCGAACCAGGAGTCCGTGAGATAGTTCGCGTCCCGGAAGCGCGAATGCCCTACGCCCGCATCCAGGCGGAACTGCTCTTCCATGGACCAGCGATAGCGCGCGGAAAGGCGGTCATAGGCGAGGAAGCGGATGCGGCCGTCCGGGCCTGCTCCGGAATATTCCTGGTGCGATTGAGAATATCCGATCGAGCCGTAGTTGGGCCCGTGCTCCTTGGCGACTTGGGCGGACCATTGCCGGAGCGTGGCTTGGCTGGAGTAGTCGTCGAGCCCTCCTCGCAGCTTGAAGTCCAGGCCCCAGCGGGAGGCCTCGACCTCTCCGTCGGCAGAGGCTTCGCGGAGCAGGGAGAAATATTGAGTGCCGCCGGCTCCGCGCAGGAAGTAGGGCGCGCGCGCGGCCCGGAGCCGATAGGTCGCCTCAGGCCTGCGCCATTCGCCCTTCATGCGCATCCTGGAGAAGGAGGTCCTTCCCACGCCGGCTTCTTTGACGTCCGAGAGCAGGGAGTGGGCATACTCGGCTTCCAGGTCCAGGCCTTTGCGCGGCCGCACGGACGCGCCCAAGGAGATCGATTGCTCGAGCACGTCGAAGTAGGTGAAGGCGCCGGTGTCGTTTCGCTGGGCCTCCTCGCGGGCCATGTAGCCGGAGAAGAGCGAGAAGCCCGGGCGTTCGAAGACTCGGGCCTGGACTCCGGCCGAGCGGCCTTCATAGACGATGCGCTGAGGCCTGCCGGTCTCCAAACCTTCGCTGACCAGGGATTTATAGGAACGCGCCTCCGGGAATATCCCGCGATGCCGGTGCAGGACGTCGTCGAGCCGGCGCAGGGTGTGCAGGTCTCGGGGATCTATGGCCGCGGCCGAACGCAGGTCCGAGAGAAGTTCTTCTTCTTTCTCCAAGGCAGCGTCCGCGCGGGCCTTCAGGCCGAGGATATAGGCGCTGCCGGGCTTGTCCGCGTTCCAGCGGGAGAGGTAATCATACGCCTGCTCATACTCCTTTAAAGAAAGGCTGACCACGGAGAGTCCCTCGAATGCGCCGCCGCTCTTCGGGTCGTCGGCGAGCATGCGCAGGAAGGTCTTTTTCGCGCCCTGGATGTCCCCGCGGCTGCGCTGAGCCATGCCGTAGGAATAGAGGTCCGTTCCCGGCGGCGCTTCTTGGGCGCTCAGGCTCGCGGCCGCGAACAAGAGGAGGAAGGATAAGGCCGCGCGGCTCAAGAGACCTTTTTCTCAACGAGGATCTTCGCGACCATTTCCCGCAGGCCCTTGGGGTCGAAGGGCTTCTGCAGATAGCCCGCGACGTTGGGGGCGCCCTCGAAGAGGTGGCGGGTGTCGCCGTGCGCCGTGACCACGAGGATGGGCAGGCCTCGCGTGCGCTCATCGTCATACATGCGCACGCTGGTCGTGTAGCCGTCCATGACCGGCATCATCACGTCGAGGAGCACGAGGTCCGGGAGCGGGATGCTCGGGTCCTTGGGTTCCACGCCGAGCGCGGCCAAGGCCTGCATCCCGTTTCCGGCCGTGACGGCGGTGTGGCCGGCCTTCTCCAGGATGAAGCGCATGAGGAAAACGACTTCTTGTTCATCGTCGACGATCAGCAGTCTTGCCATAGCTCCTTCTTCGATCGCAGCCGCAGTTCCTTGATCACGGCCTTCAGGATCGTCCCTTTCGAAATGCGCCTGCGCCGTCCGAGCAGGGTCCGCAGGCTGCTCGCGCGCTCCAGCGTTTTCGGCAGGCGGTTGTCCACGTTTATCCCGATGCCCGCGATGAGCCAGTCTACATTTTTTGTGTCTCCTGAGGCCTCCAAGAGGATGCCGCAGACTTTCTTATAGGCGCCGGTCGGTGAACCGGGGGCGCTGGCGAATATATCGTTGGGCGGGGAAACCACGGTCTTGAGTCCCGAGGCCTTCTGCAGGGCCGCGGCGCAGGCTTGGCCGCAGAGAAGGCTCCAGCGCGCGAGGTCCGCGGGCGCGGCGCGCGGACGAAGGATGACCGAAAGGTAGAGGCCGCCGGCCCCTGAGGACCAGCTCCGTTCCATGCGCCCGCGCCCGCGCCTTTGCCGATCGGCGAGCACCACGGTCCAGGAGGGGGCGCCTCGCTCGGCCAGCCGCCTTGCCGTATCCTGCGTGGAGGCGATTCGCTTGAAGCGTAGGATGCGCAGACTCATGTTATGGATCAATTCCGATGTCGGTCACTCGGTTTTCTTGTCACCCCGGCGAAAGCCGGGGGCCAGGAATACGACGCAACGGCCTTTGCTGGGTCCCGGCTTCCGCCGGGATGGGGTTTTTCTTCCGCCGGAATGACGGATACGAGGATCGAGCTTCATGCTGATGTCGAGCGCGGGAGCCGAGTGCGTGAGCTTGCCCACGGAGATGCGGTCCGGCCCAAGCTTGGCCAGCGCGCGCACCCGCGGGAGGCTCACGCCGCCGGAAATCTCGATCTCGGCCTTGGGCGCGTGCCTGCGGAGCCAGAGGATCTCCCTGCGCAGGACCGCGGGGGGCATGTTGTCGAGCATGATCACGTCCGCGCCCAGCCTCGCGGCCTTCTCGACCTCGGCGTGGTCTCGCGCCTCGATCTCCACGGGGATGCGGGGGAACTTCCGTCGGAATGCGCGCAAGCGGGAGGCCAGCTCGGTTTCCGAGGATGCGCCCATGTGATTGTCCTTGAGCATGACCATGTCGTGCAGGCCCAGGCGGTGATTGCTCCCGCCTCCGGCGCGGACCGCGGCTTTCTCCAGGATGCGCAGCCCGGGGGTGGTCTTTCGCGTGTCGTAGATCCTTGCGCGCGTGCCTTTGGCGCGAAGAACGTACTCTCGCGCGAGCGTGGCGACTCCGCTCAAGCGCTGAAGCAGGTTCAAGGACGTGCGCTCGGCGGTGAGAACTTCGCGTCCGCCTTTGACTAAGCCGATCACGGTCCCTCTGCGCGCGAAGGAGCCTTCCTTCTTGAGCCAGCGCAGCCTTGCCTTGGGCGCGGCCAGGCGGAAGACCTCGGATGCCGCCTGCATCCCGAAGAGGACTCCGTCCTGCTTGAGGATGAAGCGCGCGCGCACGCGAAGCCCGGCGGGCAGGAAGCAGCGCGTGGAGAGGTCCCCGGCTTTGCCCAGGTCTTCATCGAGCGCCAGGCGGATGAGTCGTTTAGAGAGCGGGTCAAGAGGCATCGGGTCATCTCCTCGTTCGTTTGCGCGCGGAGCGCTGAGCTTTCGGCTTCGGCGGGTTTTTGCGGGACCCGCCCGCGGACATCTCCTTGAGCTCGAAGACCTGGTCGCGCAGGAGCGCGGCCAGCTCGAAGTCCAGGTTGTCGGCGGCCTCGCGCATCTGCTGTTCCAGGGTCTCGACGAGCGCGGGCAGATTCTTGGCGTTCAAGGGCCGGACCTGCGCGGCTTCCCGCACCAGGCGCAGGCCTTCGCGCTTGGCCTTGCTTTGGAACTCGTCGAGCTCCGTGACCGCCTTGAGCACGGTGCGCGGGGTGATGTCGTGCTCTTTGTTGTAGGCGAGCTGGCGCTCGCGGCGGCGGTCCATCTCCGCGATGGCGCGCTGCATGGAGCCGGTCCGGCGGTCGGCGAAGAGCAGGACCTGCCCGCCGACGTTGCGCGCGGCGCGGCCCGCGATCTGGATCAAGGTCGTCTCGCTGCGCAGGAAGCCCTCGTTGTCCGCGTCGAGTATGGCCACCAGCGAGACCTCGGGAAGGTCCAAGCCCTCGCGCAGGAGATTGATGCCCACGAGCACGTCGAAGCTCCCTCTGCGCAGGTCCTGAAGGATCTGCACGCGCGTGAGCGAGTCGATGTCCGAGTGGAGGTAGCGCACGCGCAATCCGCGTCCCGAGAGGTATTCGCAGAGGTCTTCGGAGGTACGCTTGGTGAGCGTGAGCACGAGCGCGCGTTCGCCCTTCTTGGCGCAGGCCTGGACTCGGGCGATGAGTTCGGGGATCTGGCCCTCGGTGGGAAGGATCACGGTCTCCGGGTCCACGAGTCCCGTGGGCCGGATGACCTGTTCGACCACGACGCCTCCGGCGGCCTTGAGTTCGTAGGGGCCGGGCGTGGCGGAGACGAAAAGGGTCTGCCCGGAGAGGTCCTCGAACTCCTTGAAGGTGAGCGGACGGTTGTCGAGCGCCGAGGGCAGGCGGAAGCCGAAATCGACCAAGGTCTGCTTGCGCGAGCGGTCGCCCTCATACATGCCGCGGATTTGCGGGACGCTCACGTGCGACTCGTCGACGACGAGCAGGAAGTCCTTCGGGAAATAGTCGAGCAGGCAGAGGGGCCGGGCTTTGGGCGGCCGGCCCGTGAGGTGGCGAGAGTAATTCTCCACGCCGCGGCAGAAGCCGACTTCCTTGAGCATCTCCATGTCGTAGCGCGTGCGCTGTTCCAGGCGCTGGGCCTCCAGGAGCTTGTTGCCGTCCTTGAGTTCCCGCAAGCGCTCGCCTAATTCCGCCTGGATCGAGATCAAGGCGCGCTCGACCTCGGGCTTCGTGGAGACGAAGTGCGTGGCCGGGTAGAGCAGGGCGCTTTCGAGCGCGCCCTGCTTGGCGCCGGTCAAAGGGTGCAGGCGCGAGATGGAGCGCACGAGCCCGTCTTCGAGTTCCACGCGCAGGGCCGTGTCCTCGTAGGCCGGGAATATGTCCACGAAGCCGCCCTTGACCCGGAAGCGGCCTTGGGTGAACTCCACTTCGTTGCGCTCATAGCGCGAGGCGATGAGCTTTTCGAGCAGTTCCGCGCGGCCCAGCGGAGCGCCGAGCTTGAGCGGCACGCAGAACTCCTGGTAGTTCTCCGGGGAGCCGATATTGTAGATGCAGGAGACCGAGGCCACGACGATCACGTCGCGGCGGGAGAGCAGGGAGCTCGTGGCTTTCAGGCGCAGCTTTTCGATGTGCTCGTTGATGGCCGCGTCCTTCTCGATGTAGGTGTCCGTGGAGGGGACATAGGCCTCGGGCTGGTAGTAGTCGTAATAGGAGATGAAGTACTCGACTGCGTTCTCGGGGAAGAAGGATTTGAACTCGGCGTAGAGCTGGGCGGCCAGGACTTTGTTGGGGGAGAGGATGAGCGCGGGGCGCTGGAGCTTTTGGAGCACCGAGGCCACGCTGAAGGTCTTGCCCGAGCCGGTGACCCCGAGCAGGACCTGGTTCTTGTCCCCGCGCCGCAGCCCCGCGCAAAGCTCCGCGATTGCGGCAGGCTGGTCGCCTGCCGGTTTAAACGGGGACTCCAGTCGAAAGTCCATAGACTCCATTATACTCCTTAGGAAAGACGTATCTTGTGCGCCGGGTGTCGAGTTTAAATGGACGAGCCGCCCGCCGCAATAGTCTGCACCCTAATAAGAGATCTGAATATCCGGGAACTTTCGGTTAGTGGGAGTCGTAATATTATTGGGAGGTAGGTGGGCTACTTCGAATTTATCGGGCTTTGCCTTACGCGCTCATCCGTGGTCTTGGGTCGTCTAGGTGGGCTCAAAGGCGGGCCAGCAAGAGCGAAGAGGCTATCTAAGATGCGACGTCGAGAAATAATCCGTAAGGCAATTCTGGCCAGATGGTCTAAATAATATCATGATCTCATTCCGCTCCATACTATTGACTCAGCCTGTCTTTATATGGTATATTTGGCTGGACATTATTGCGGACATGAATATTGACAAAAACAAGGAAAGATGTTATAAATAAAGGATAATAGATGGACAATAATTACGAATATAAAACTTCGCATCCTTGGCTAAATTTTTCTCTGGATATGCGTGGGGTTTTGCCCCGATTATGGATGTCGCTTGGCGAAGCCCAATCCAAGTGTATGAATATTGCAGGAGTACCTCTTCAACCTGAAACGGCAAAACGACTTCACAAGATTTATCTGGCAAAGGGAGTACATGCCACCACGGCGATTGAAGGGAATAGTTTATCGGAAGATGACGTTTTGAAAAAGATTGAGCATAGACAATTAAATCTTCCAGTCTCTCAAGGGTACCTCGAAACAGAAGTTAAGAATATTATTGAACTTTGTAATGATTTAAAGGGTGAAATTAATCATTCTGGGTTTGGAAATTTAGATCGTCTAAAGATCCAAGAATTTAACCGAATCATTTTAAAAGGGTTACCGCTACCTGAAGAGGTGATCCCTGGGGAAATTAGAAAGCACTCTGTTGTGGTGGCAAACTACAGGGGGGCTCCAGCCAAAGAATGTGAATATCTTCTTGACAAAATGTGTTCTTGGCTAAATAGCGAGGCGTTTAGGTCCCAAAATGAAAACGAGAGAATCGCGTATGGGGTACTTAAAGCAATTGTCGCGCATATATACTTGGCCTGGATTCACCCCTTTGGGGATGGGAATGGGAGAACAGCACGCATCGTTGAATTCTATATCTTAATGGCATCAGGGGTTCCGTCTCCCGCCACGCAACTTCTAAGTAATCATTATAATCAAACTAGATCAGAATATTACCGCCAACTTTCCAGAACAAGTTCCGAATTAAACGGGAATCTTATTCCGTTTATTGAGTATGCCGTTCAAGGATTAGTCGATGGTCTTAAAATCCAAGTGGAATGGATTCGCAGACAACATGTTATCGTTACATGGAGGAATTTCGTTTTTGATTCATTTAAAGGAAAGTCGGGTGCAACTTCTGATAGACAGAGAAATCTTGTACTTGACCTTAGTGAAAAAACAGATCCCGTAACATTAAATAAGATCCCTGAGATTAGCCCTCGGATGGCAATAGCTTATGCTCGCAAGACAACGAAAACCATGCGCAGAGACATTAATGCGTTACTCAAAATGCAACCATCCCTGATTGTTAAAAAGTCTGAAGGAATCACCGCTAATATCGGAATGATCACAGCCTTTCTTCCAAAACGGCATACACTTCCTGACGGACACCAACACGAGAATCCGATATCGGAGGCGGGTGTATGAAAATATCCAAGGTTGGCTAGCTCGGCAACCAAAAAGGAAGGTGCTCAACTGGAACCTTAATCCCTAAATCGTGGGCCTCGATGCGGAATCAAAGTTGCCCACCACCTTAGTGGAGGTAGGACTATGGGCCTAAATGGGGGTAGGACTATAAAGGAAAGGGAGGGGGTCTTGCGGCCCTGCCCATGGGGCAGGGGTATAGGTATAATTTAAACGAGGTAAAGCCATCATGTTGTACGCGCGATTCATCATCTGTCTCGGGTTCGGCCTTTTCGGGCTTTCCCTCTTTTTGAAGACCATCTTCGATTCCCTGTTCCTCGAGTGGGATATGGTCGCGGAGATCCGGCGGACCCTCCATGAGCCTTCGACTCGCCGAGGACGCTATGTGACCATCGGCATGGAGAGACGCTCCCGCTTATCTACGCGGAATTCGGGGGCTTCTGTCATGAGCACGGCGCCGACCACGGTCAGCCGCATCCCGACCGCGGTCATCCGCCGCGAATTGCGTGAGCCGGTCGTGCTTCCAGCACGTTGAACCTTTCATCGATATCCGATGTCTCGCTCCCGAATGAATCGTTGGATGAGCGCTAGGAAGCGGGAGTTCTTCCATTTTTCTCGGATAGCCATCTCGTTGGCTTTGTTCCTGCAAGGGGGAGAGGCGTATGCGCAGGTCCTTGCGCAGACGCTTCCCGCGCGGGTTCCTGGGTTCTCGGTCCCGGTAGAAGGGCTGATGATCGGGCAGGGCCCAGAGCTCTCTTTCCCCGGCACAGCCTCGCTCAGTAAGACAGCGCCCATCGGCGATGCCGCGGTCCAGATCCTGCCTCATTCCTATGTGCCGCAGGTCCAGCTGGTCCCCGGCTTTCGCCGGGGTGACGGCGCGGGGACAACGGTTTTTCTGAATTCAGGCCGTCATTCCGACGCAGACAGAGGGGTTCGCCATTCCGGTGTGGGCGCAGGGGTTCGTCATTCCGGCGAAAGCCGGAATCCAGGCATGAAGGTCAACGCCGCTCCCTGGGTCCCGGCTTCCGCCGGGATGACGATCGAGGGACTGCTCGATCAGGGCTTTGACGGCTCGGCTCTGCGGCGCTCCGAATATCCTTTGGCGGCATCCGCGGCGGATGTTTCCGCGATAAAAGCCGGGCAATCTTCTCTTTCCGGGCGGCTGACCGCGGCCGCAAGGGAAGACTCAGCCGTTCATGGGGGACTGTTCCGATTGGGCGAAGAAACTCAGGGCGCTGAGTTTCTTCGCTTATCCGGGCTCGAAGGACGCGCGGACTTGAGCGGATATCGCGTTCCGCTCGGCCTGCGCATGAGGCATGACGCGGGGGTCTTCATTCATTGGTCCTGTCTGGCTGCGTCCGTATTCGTCTTGGGCTACGGCATCGGGATTCCGGTGCTGGCCTCGGCAACGGCATGGCTCTACGTGAAGGTCTGGCTGGCGTACCGGAGATTCGTTCCTCCGCCCGTTTTGCAGGCTCCTCCTGCCGTACTCACGGGCCAGGAAGACCGCGTTCGCGGAGTCCTCGGCGCTCTATGGGAGCGTTTGGGATTTGCGAAAGAGATTCTCCCGGATGTTCTCATCAACGACAGCGGCGGCGATTTCGGAGCCCGGACTATCCGTGAGAGGTCCTCGAGCCGGACGCAGATCGTCATGGGACAAGGCTTGGCCGCAGGCGCGCTCGCCTTGGTCGCAGGCGTCTTGGCGCACGAGCTCGGGCACCTGGTTTCGGGCGACTTCGGCCGCGGGAAGATCTTCCAATCCTTGGAAGGGGCGGAGTTGTTCTGGGAGATATTCGTCGGACTGGCTTGGCGTTCGGCCGTTCTTGTGGAAGTCCGTTTTTTGCTGGGCTGGGCGGCTTGGGGCACGCTCTTGAGTTGGCCCATGGCCATGCTCGCGGCCCTGCCTTTGGCCTGCGTCGGATTGCTCGCGGGGTTCTCGGCCAGGCGCGCGGAAGAGCTGCGCGCGGATCATTTTTCGGCGTGGCTCACGAAGCCTCTTTGGCTGAGAGACTATCTCCAGGGAAGGGAAGACCTCCTCCGAGAATACGGTCCCGAGCCTTTATTCAGCAGGATATTCGGGTCGTGGCTGCGCACTCATCCCTCGCACGCCGCGCGCATCCGGCGGCTGAACGCTTTTTCCCGCGGCATCCCTCAACACTAGTATAATCCGTGGGTGAAGCCTTCAGTCCCCCCGACCGGGTTCCGGCGAGGTCCATTGCCTTCGGCTGCTCCCGCGGGCGCGCAAGGGAGATTCCCGGCACCGGCCGCGCTTTTCATCGCGCTCTGCCTGGCCGCGCATCTGGCCATGAACGCGGCCTTCATCCGCGGCGCGGCCGCGACCTACGACGAGGCTGTGCATCTGGCCAGCGGCTGGTCCTATCTGGCCACGGGGCGCTATCGCCTCAATATCATGGACCATCCTCCCTTGGCGGAGATGTGGGCCGCGCTGCCTTTGTGGAGATGGCAGCCGAACCTTTTCCTCAACCATCCGGACTGGCTCGACCGCCGCGTCTATCATTATTCGGACGGCTTCTTTTATCACAACAAAGTATCGGGGCCGCGGATGCTCAATGCCGCGCGCTTCTTCTGCCTTCTGAGCTGGACCTTTCTCCTGGGCTGGGCCTTGCTGGCTTGGGCGGGCCGGCCGGCAGGTCCCGCGGGAATGTGCGGGGCCGCGTTCGCCGCGGCTTTCATGCCGGTATTGGGGACCAATCTCTCTTTGGCCACCACGGACGGTGCGGCCGCGGTCTTCTACTTCCTCACGTTCTATATCCTTTCCCGCGAGCGGAGATCCTGGCGGACGTGGATCGGCGCCGGGCTCTGCATAGGCGCGGCGCTGGGCTCCAAGTTCAACATGGTGCTCCTGCCGCTCTTCGTCGCGGTCCTGCTCGTCGTCGAGCATTTTCTGCGGCCTTCCTCGCAGAGGACGCCTTTCCCATGGACCGGCGCGCTCGTGGCCGGAGCCTGCGCCTGCACGGCGTTGGCCGCGGTCTACCGCTTCGATCAGGCAGGGCTCTGGCGTGACGGACTTTCCTCGACCCTGTCCCGGCTCCAGGAAGGAAGAGGGGCTTTCCTGCACGGCCGTTATTCCGTCACGGGCTTCCGGCTGTATTTCCCGACAGCTTTTCTGATCAAGACGCCCATCGCCTTGCTGCTCTTGGGCTTTGCCGGGCTGTTCATGACGGCGAGAGCCCGGGAACTCCGCGCGCTTTGGGTGCTGGGGCCCTTGTTCGGCTATGCGCTCGCGGCCATGGGCTCCAAGACGCAGATCGGGATACGGCATCTGCTTCCGATCATCCCATTCTTCATCCTGCTCTGCGCGCGGGCTTGGGCCGCGCTCTGGGAGCGCCGTGGCTGGGGGCGGGCCCTGTTGGGCGTTCTCGCGGCGTGGACCCTGGTTTCCGTCTTGCGCGTGCAGCCCTATGGGCTCGCGTACTTCAACGAGTCCATGGGCGGACCCGACAAAGGCTGGCAGTGGCTCGTCGACTCCAACCTGGATTGGGGGCAGGACCTTCAGACCCTCGGCAAGGAACTGGAGCAGTTGGGAAATCCTCCGATCTATCTCTCATATTTCGGCTGCGCGGATCCGGCGGCCTACGGGATACGCTATGTGCCGATGGCTTTCGTTTCCAACGTGGACCGGCCGGGCGATGCCGTCAACCCGGCGGCATCCGGCCGGATGATCCTGTCGGTCTCGGCCACGAATCTTCAGTGCGTGTATTTCGCGGATAAGACGCTCTTCGATTGGCTCAAGAAGCGGGAGCCTTTGAAGGTGCTGGGGCATTCGATCTTCCTCTATGACCTGACCGGAGACGGCGAGGGGCTCAAGTCGCTCGCGGCGATCGCCGGACGTTCCGGCCGTCCGGATGCCGAGAAGGTCCTGCTTTATGAATCCGCCCTGATCGGACGCCAGAGCGCTGCGCGCGTCGTCAGGGAGGGCCCGAAGCGATGAGCGGATTGGATCTTTGCCTGCGGCGCTGGCGTTTGCAGCGCCTGCGGGCCTTGGCCTTGGAGCAGGGGCTTTGGCTCTTCGCCCGGATCGCGGGCGCTCTGCTCGTCTTTTCCGCCGCGGACGCGCTGTGGGCTCTGCCGCAGGGACTGCGGCTGGGAGCCTTTGCCGCGCTCTGCGCCTTTCTGCTCGTTCATTGCGCGCGCAAAGCCGTCCGGATCGCGCGCGCCTTGAGCGCGCCGCGGCTCCTCGGCGAGGCCGGCCGCGCGCATGAGAGCGTGCGCGAGCATCTGCTCCCGGCCTGGGAGCTTTCGCGCGCCGGGGTCCCGGCCGGGACGTCCAAGGCCTTGGCCGAGGAGCACGCGCGAAGGACCGAGCGTCTGCTCGCCGCGATCGCGCCGGGGCCGCTCTTCCCGTTTAAGGCTTCCCGCCGGACTTGCCGCGGGGCGGCCTTGGCCGCGATGCTGTGGCTGCCGGGCGCGTTCTGGCTCGGCCGCGCGCCCTTGTCGCGCGTGCTGCTTCCTTGGAGGGACGCGCGCATAGAGGAACTCTGGGAGATCCGTCCGTCGGATGCGCGTCTCCCCTGGGGTTCTTCCGTCGAGCTTTCCGCGAGGAGGAGGGCGTCTTCTTCTTCGGCGCGGGAAAGGCTTTGCCCCGGGCTGCGCCTGAGGGGAGAGGGCGGACGCTGGCAGGCGGCGGCTTGGGACTCGGAATCGGATCTCTGCGTCTACCGGATCCCGGCGCTCACCTCTGTGCTTGACTACCGCTTGGAGAGCCGGCAGGCGCGCAGCGCGGTCTATCGGCTCACGCCCGTGCCCTTCGTCCGGATGAAGGACCTTTCCGTGAGGGTGCGGCTCCCGGGCGGCCGCACGCAGGAGTCCTCGGTCCAGGCCGGCGCTGAGATCGCCGCTCTGCGCGGGTCCTGGGTCACTCTTTCCGGAGCGCCGGATCAGGCGCTTTCCTCCGCGGCGCTGGAGCTTTCCTTTTCTCCGGCGCCCGTGCGCATGAGCTCAGTCGGCGCCGGACGCTGGGAGGCTTCTTTTCTTCTTCGCGAGAGCGGCAGCCTGCGCCTGCGCTTGGTCTCCGAGGACGGCCTCAGGGACCCCGATCCGATCCCCTTCCCTTTGCGCGCCGTCGAGGACCTGCCTCCGGTGGTGGATCTTCTCTCGCCCGGCTTCGATTTGGAGATCAGCCCCCGCGAACGCCTTCCCGTGGCCTACGAGGCCCGCGACGATTACGGCCTGCGCTCCGCGGCCCTGGTCTATCGCGTGGGCGAGGGCGCCCCGAAACGGGCGGCTCTGCGGCGCTTCGAGGGCGCGCCGATGCGGGCCGTCGAGGAATTCCGCTGGGATCTCTCGGAGCTTCCCGCGGACGCATCCGTGGAATTCTGGGTGGAGGCCGCAGACGATGCTTCGCCGGCGCAGACCGGCGTTTCGCGCAGGAGCCGGCTCAAGCTCTCGGATTTCGACGCCTCCCATGCGCGCCTGGATGCGCTGGGGCGCTCGGCCGAAGCGGAGCTGGAGGCGCTCGCCGCGAGCGAGCGCGAGTCCGCGCTCCGCTTGAAGGACGCTTCATTCGACCCTGCCGGGGCCGAGGCTTTGGAGGCCGCGCTTGCCCGAAAGTGGGACTCGGCGCAGTCCGCGCTCGACCGGCTCGCGCAGTCGGCGGAGAAGGACCCCTATGCCAATCCGGGCATGCAGGAGTCCGCACAGGCCGCGGCCCAGGCGCTCAAGGAGATGCGGGCCGGGGAGTCCAAGCGCGCCGCACAAGCTTCGCGCTCGGGCCGGATGAGCGAGTCGGCGCAGGAGCATGAGAAGCTCGCCGGCCGTCTGGAGAAGGCCGCGCAGTCCTTGCGCGAGAGCCGCGGAATCCAGCAGACCCAGGACCTCTGGATGCAGGCCCACCGCATGGATCAGGCGGGCCGGGAGCTCGAGAGCGCTCTGGAAGAGGCGGCCTCCTCGGGCCGGGCGCCGAGCGCGCAGGAATCCCAGAGGCTGGAAGAGGCGCTTTCGGACCTGCGCAAGCAGATGGAGGATATCGAGCGCTTGGCGGAGTCGCTTCCCAAATTCGATCCCGCGAGCCTGCGCGAGCAGGGACGCAAGATCGCCATACTGCCCATGCGCGCGGCGCGGCGTTCTCTCGATGCGGTGCAGGAAGCCTTGGCCAAGGGGGACTATGCCGCCGCGGCCCGGGCCGCGCGGCGCATGAGCGAGGAACTCGCCCGCATGAGGGAGGCTCTGGCGGCCGCGGCCAAGTCGCAGACCGAGGAATCCGAGGAGGCTTCCGCCTCGCGCGAGCTTGAACGCGCCATGGATCTTTGGAAAGATGCCGTGGAGGCTCAGGCTCGGAGCCTGCGCATGACCCAGGAACTGCAGGAAGAGCGCATGAAGGCCCGCAGGAGGGAGCAGGAAGAGCTCCTGCGCAAGCTGGCCGCGCTCCAGTCCGAGGCCGTGCGCGAGGCCGAGAGCATCGGAGCGCCGGTCCCGCCGGACGCGGCGGCGTGGATGAGGCAAGTCCTGCGGGAATTCGAGGCCGCGCGCGTGGAGCGTTCGCCGGAGATCTTGGACCGGACCGTCAAGCGCTTGTCCGCGCAGGCCGCGGCCCTGCGCAAGGCCGCTCCGGAGGGACAGCCTCCGGCTTCTGCCGCGTCTCTCGACGCACTCTCCAAAAAAGAGGACGATATCCTTTCTCAACTGCGTTCCGGAGAGAAGGAGCCCGCGCGCGGCGAGGAGGAGGTCTCCCGCTGCATGGGCGCCGCGGCCGTGCAGGGGCAAGCCCGCCGCAAGACCGAGGACCTTTCCGGCCGCATGGAGGAACTGGCAAAGCAGGGCGCTTCCTGGCCCAAAGGCTCGGAGGATTCCGTCAAGCAGGCCCGGCAGGAACAGCAGTCGGCCGAGGGATCCTTGAGTCGCGGTTCGCCCGGCTCCGCGCAGAAGAATCAGGAGAAGGCCTTGGAGCTTTTGGAGCAGGGGCTTCGCTCGTGTCAGGACGCCCAGGCGCAGCAGCAGAGCCGCGCCCAGCAGGCGCTCTCGCCCTTCGGCCGTCCGCGCGGCATGGCTCGGCCCATGGGCGGTTTGCGCGGCCGCACCGGAGCGGAGATGGGATTCGTCCCTCTGCCGGGCGCGCAGGAGTATCAGCCTCCGCGCGAGATCCGTCGGGAGGTGGAGCGTTCTTTGCGCGAGCGGCGCCCGGATGCGTTCGATCCGGTGATCCGCGATTATCTCAAGCGGATGTCTCAATGAGGGGAATATGTCCATAAAAGGCGTCGTGCATGTGCGCTGTCCGAAAGGCTGCGACGAGGCGGATGTCGAACTCTGGAGCTTCATCCACGGAGACCGCGACGAGGCCATCCGCGAGAGCCTGCTGGCCGGGGACCTGAACATCGTGCGCTGCGAGGAGTGCGGGACCTTCTTCTTTCCCGAGTGCACCGTGGTCTATTCCGACCAGCGCGCGGAGCTCTTGGCGTTCGTCTTCCCGGAATCTTATGCCGCCGACGAGGTCCGCTGGCGCGCGAAGATGAACGAGGATTTCGAGATCATGCAGAGAGCTTTTGGCGGCCGCATGCCTTTAGCCGAGACGCCCCAGCTGCTCTTCGGCATGGAATCCTTGCGGGAGATACTGCAGAGCGACGACGACCTCGAAGACGAGGTCCTGGTGGCCAGGCATCTCTTGGAGAAGATGGGCTGGAAGATGCGGCCGGTGCTGCGCTCTTTCGCTCGAGAGCGTCGTTTGCCCAGGCTCCTGCCCTCGAAGTCGTGGAAGGAGGGGGAACCCTTCGACGTCTCGGCCGTGGCGAAGGCCCTGAAGGCGCTCATCCAGGAGAACGACCGCTTGGAGGGCTACGCGCGCTGGCTCAAGAGCTTGGAGTCCGAGGTTCCTCCCCCGGCCGCCGCCAAGCAAGGGGTCCATTGAAGATCCCCGCGGATATCCGCGCGCGCTTCGAGCCTCTGGCCCGGGAGGCCGGGCGTTTGGGCACGCCGCTCTATTTCGTGGGCGGCTGCGTGCGGGACTGGCTCATCGGCAAAGAGACCTTGGATGTGGACCTGGCCGTGGAAGGCGAGAGCGCGCCTTTGGCGCGCGCCGCGGCGCGGCTCTGGGGCGGGAGCGCCGAGGAGTTCGACCGCTTCGGCACCGTGCGCGTGAGCCTTCCCGGCGGAGGGAACGTGGATTTCGCCCGGACGCGCTCGGAGACCTATGCGCGTCCGGCGGCTTTGCCGCAGGTCCAGCCCGCAGCCTCCATCCAAGAGGATTTGGCTCGGCGGGATTTCTCGGTCAATGCCCTGGCCTTGCGCGCGGGCTCCGCGGAAGGCGAGATCGTGGACCCGCATGGAGGAGTCCAAGACCTCAAGGACCGCCGCCTGCGCGTGCTCCATGCCCGGAGCTTCGAAGACGACCCCACGCGCCTTCTGCGCGGGGCGCGCTACGCCGCGCGCTTCGGGCTCGCGCCGGAGCCTGAGACCGCGCGGCTCATGAAGGACGCCGTCGAGCGCCGGCTTCCGGCCCTGCTCTCGCGAGAGCGCCTGCGCCAGGAGCTTTGGCGCACTCTTGAGGAGAATGACCCTGCTCCGGCGTTTGCGCGCATGGAGGAGTGGGGGCTTCTGGTTTTTCTGCATCCGCGGCTCAAGTGGGTCCCGTCTGCCGGGCTGGAGCCGGATGCCGCATGCAGGCTCGGGCTCTGCGCCATGGCTTTAGGAGAGGAAGGTTCCGAGTTCCTGAGCTCCCTTAAGCTCGATAGGAATCTGAGCCGCGGGCTTTTGGCCGCGCTCAAGGCCGCTCAAGAGGGCCGTTCCCCCATCAAGCCTCTGCCGGACTTCGGCGTGTGCATGCTCCGCGCCGGCATCCCCAACCTGAGTCCTGCTGCCGCGCAACCGCTGGTCATCGACGGAAGAGACCTTCAGCGCCTAGGCCTGAAGCCTGGGCCGGAGTTCTCCCGCATCCTCAATGAAGCCGCCGCCGCCCAGTGGAAGGGCGTCTTCCACGATAAGGAATCCGCCCTCTCCTGGCTGAAGAAGTCGGCAGCCAGCGGGAATAAATGATCGTCGCCCCGGCGGAAGCCGGGGCCCAGCAATTCCTGGGTCCCGGCTTTCGCCGGGATGACGACAGTAAACGAAAGCGCCCGGCGAGTATGGCCGGGCGCTTTCTATACTGTCAGGACGGTCTTCTTACGGCTGGGTCGCCGGCTGGGCCGGCATCTCTAATTCGACGGTTTCGGGCGTGACGTTCTTGACGACCGCCTTGAGCGCGGTCTCCGCGGCGGAGGCCAGGGCCTGCGCGGACTTTCCTTCCACGCGGACGTCCATCTGCGCGAATCCTCCGGCGAAGTTCCGCAGGAAGAGGTCCTGGACGCCGGGGACGGAGGTCAGCGCCTTCTGCGCGTCCTGGAGTTCATTGAGGCTCTTGAGCCCGGAGATCGTGACCGCGACGAAGGAGCGGCGCGAAAGCTCTTTGGCCAGGCTGGCAGCCAATTCCTCTCCGGCGGAGCGGCCGACCTTGCCCAGGGCTTTGTTGACGGCCGCATCCTTGTCCGCGTCCAGGCCGGACTCGGTCTTGGAGACGGTCATGAGCACCTCGTTGGTTTGGGCCTTGTAGGCCTGTGCCGAGAGCGTGGCGCGGAAGCTCATGAAGTCCCCGAGCTGCTTGACCTCCAGGCGGTTGGCTTTCACGGCCCCGAAGATGAGGACTTCCGCGTCGAGCTTCTTGCCGAGGGTCGCGACGTTCTTCGTGTCGCCTTTGTCGATCTCCGCGGCGACGTCCTGGGCGCGCGCGGCCATGAGGTCGGCGCGGTCCACGACGCGGTAGCCGGCGTCGAGCATGGCTTGCACGAAGCCGTTGGTCGCGGCATTGAGATCCGAATCCGCGCCGGATACGGACTCGGTCAAGAGCACGGCCACGCGGGGATTGCCCACCTGCGGCTCTTTCAGGAGCCCTTCGTTGCGCAGATCATTGGCGATCTCCTGATAAGCCACATGCGCGCGGATGCGGGTCTTGTAGAGAGGGCCTTCCTCCCACTGTTTGAGGATATCGTATTGGCGGATATAGCCTTCGGAGCGGGCGAGTATGCGGGACTCGACCAAGGCCGCTTTCTCCACGAGGGTCTTGCCCGAGAGCTGCACGCCCACGACCATCTCCACGGCGCGGCGCTGGGCGTCCGCCAGAGATTTTTTCCGGGTCTCTTCCATGTTGCTGCGTTCCGTGGTGGTCTCTCCCACGGCTTCGATGACTTCTCCTTCAATGGTCTTGCCGACCTTCAGCCGCGGCTGGGGACCTGAGCAGGCGCAAAGGACCGCGAGCGCGGCTGCGATGCAGAATGGATTCCTCATTCGGGACATGTTGTCTCCTTATTCGTTTTTCTTGCTGGGGATGCCGTATTTCTTGTGCCACTTGCCGTCGAAGTAGCGCATGCGCTCACGCAGGATCCGCATGCGCTGCTGGGCGAAAAGGAACTGCTGGATCTGGTGGGGCGTCGCCGGAGCCGCTGATCCTGAAACCTCGGTCTCCTGATTGGGCTCAAGCATGACGCTGCTGCCGTTGTCCGAGGAGACTTCCACGCGGCCTTCATCGAAGACCGCGAACACGGCGGAGGCGTCGTCGGTGGAGGCCTGGACTCCGAATTCCGTGCCGCGCACCGAGGCCACGGCGCGGGGCGTGCGTACGCGCAGGCGGCGCCCTTTTCCCAGGGAGCGCAGTTTCGAGAGCAGCGCGCCCACACGGAGCTGGAAGGTCGCGTCGCTCCTGTCTAAGGAAGAGATGACCAGCGCCGCATTAGGCTGGAGCTCCACGAGGCCCGCGTCCGAGAGGCTGATCTCGGCGTGCCCGTCGGCGCCGGTGCGCACGATGTCTTTGGCGCGCAGGCCCATGCGCAGGCTCGCGGCTTTGCGCAGGCTCGACTTGGACGGGCTCTCGACCGTGACCGTCCCTTGCAGGGCGGATATCACGGCCGTATATTCTCCGGCGCCCGCCTGCGCGGGGGCCGCGTTCAAAAGGAGTGTCATCAGGAAGGCGTTGAGCATGATAAGCGCGCGCCGAAGCTTGCCAGCCGCGCTAGAAAGAAACTAGCACTTCATGGGCCCGGCATCAATACGACATGGACCCGTCTCTCTGCGAGGACACGCGCTAAGATCGGCTACTGGACTTCGACGAAAGAAGAACTCGCGTGCATTTTCCAGGCGCGAAGGAACTGCCCCGAGGCGACGAATCTTCCCCTGCTGAGCATCCCGCTGTCGTTGATGTAGTAGCCGAGGATGCGGCCGTCGAGCTTGCTGCGCTCGACGCCGGTGACGAGGATGGCATGGGCTGAACCGGCGGCGGCGGCGTTGTCCCAGAGAATGCCGGCATCCACGCTCACGACGACGGCCTTCCCCTTTGACAGCGCCTTGTTGAGCGCTCCGACCGGGGCGAAGAGGTTCTTTGTCACGAGGAGGCCGCGATCCTGAAGGAGGTTCCCCACGTAGCGACGTTCTGTCCCGATGTCTTTCGGAGGCTTCGATGGATTGCTGTAATCGATCGTAAAATAACCCTTGGAGAGGGAATCGCTCGTAAGTTCCTCGGCCACCGTCTTCCGGCTCCCTTGGACGAGCTTGTAGGCTTCGAGGACCTGCTGCTGAGCCACGATGGCGCAGGTGCCTCGATTCCCTTGAGAGTGAACGAGTTCCGCCCATCCGCCCGGGTTCCCGAGGGTCTCGCTGGCGCCCATGCGGCGCAGCAGCGCGGCCCAGGCAAGCTCTCCCCAATCAGGCGTCGTCGACGCCGGGTTGACCGCCTTGAGAGCCAAGAGCCCGGCCGCCTTGAGCGCGACCTCCGCCGTCCCGTCCTTCTTCAGTATCCGCGGAGCGTTTTTTTCCGGGACCGGAGGCGCGCCGGAAGGGAGGTCGAGCAGGGTCCTCGCCGAAAGCGACGGCTTTGGCCCGGCATTCTTGGCGGCGCCGGGGGCGTTCTCGGAGCCTTCATCACGTTCATCCTCCAGCATCTCGAACATGCCCGGCTCGGCGCTCTCCACGGAGGCCGTCTTCCCGCCTTCATTCGCCGGGAACGCCTTCTCATCCATCGCGGACTGAGGAAGGGTTCCGAACTTCTTAAGGTCGAGCCGGATGTTCTTTTTTTTGAGCTGAGGGACTTGGGCGAGGGCGGACGCGTCCGCCGAGGCGGCGTCGAAGCCCGCCGGAAGGGATTCTTGAAGCCTCGCGTGCAGGGAGACGACGCGATCGCGCATGCCCGCGATGCGCCGGGCGACGCGGTTGGCCCGACCTCTGTGCGGAATCAGATCCAAGTCCGCGTCCCATCCGGCATGGTCCAGCTTGAGGGAGAGTCCCTGGAACGTCTCGTACGCTCGGCCTCCCTGCTCTCCGAGACCTCGCAGCCGTGAAAGAGCCGCCGCGGAATCCTGCGCGGGAAGAGCCTCGAGGGCGGAGGCTTCCGTTTCGAGCCCGGTGAGAGTCTCCTCCAAGTCGGAGAACGCGACGCTGATCCATCCGGCGGCGGCCGTCCGCAGCCGCGCGTCCGCCGCGTCGACGAGATGGATGAGGCCGAACAGATGCCCCTTCGACGCCTCGTTGGCTTGGAGCTTCTGGATGACGGAGAGCAGGGTGTCCCTCTCTTGATTGAGCCGGTCGATCTCCTCGATGCCGCAATCTGCGCAGCGCACGACTTCTCGGACGAACTCGCGCGCGGCCTGCAGCTTCCCTTCGGCGGAGAGGCACAGGGAGGGCGAACTCCCGCAGAACTTCCGCACATCCTCGGCGGCCTTTCCGTCAAGCGACGGAAAAGTCGACGCCGAGTCGCTGATCCGCTCGGCGTCGCGGTCCTGCGCGCGCGCGGAGGGAGCCCCTTGCAGAGCGGAAAGAAGCGCGAAGAAGCAGCAGAAAAAAGCGCTCATCGGCAGGCACCGATTCCTCTCGAAGTATGGGTCCTGAGCCGACGGATTTCAAGGGCCTTCGGCCGGGGCGGCAAGCCCGAGTTCGGCGCCAAGGCTTTCAAACGTGCCTTGGAGCTGCTGGACCTGACTCTGGAAGCCGCTCGCGTGCGCCTTTCGCCGGTGTTTATTCCTGGTTCCCTATTTCTTGACCGGAGCGTCGGGTGACAGGCGGGCTTTGAGCTGGTCGCCCGGGGCGTAGAAGAGATCGTCGCCGTAGTGGTTGGCCAGGCGCACGTGCGGCAGCCAGACGTTCTTGAACTTCGACTCGTCCGCGTAGGCTGAGACCACTTCTCCCACGAAGACCGTGAAGTCCCCGAAGGCCGGCTGGGCGACCAGGCGGCATTCCAGGTGTCCGGCGCACTCGCGCACTGAGGGGGCCGAGACTTTGCGGCCCTTTTCGCGCGTCAGGCCGAACTTGGCGAACTTGTCCGTGTCCCTGGCCGAGAACTTCCCGCAGTTGAAGAGCGCGTCGAGCAGGTGCGCCTCGGGCACGTTGACCGTGAATTCCCGGCTTTCGCTGATGAGGGAATGAGAGAGATTGTTCTTGACGCAGGTCAGGCCGATCATGGGCGGGACGATGCTCACGGGCATGTGCCAGGAGACCGTGAACACGCTGTCCTTTCCTCCGTGCGCGCAGGAGACCAGCACGCAGGGTCCGCTGTTGATGAGCCTCGTCGCCAAGTGGGGGGGAAGTTCTGTCTTCATTTCGGAAGTATTTTATCAGGTTTTGGATGCCGGATTTTGTAAAATCTTCCTTAGAGGGTCCGTCGGACCCTCCGATCCCATGGCTGAACCCGCAGCGCTCAATCCCGAACAGCAGGAAGCCGCCGCCCATCGCGGAGGCCCCTTGCTCGTGCTGGCCGGCGCCGGGACCGGGAAGACCCGCGTCATCGTTCACCGCATGGCCGCGCTCCTGGCCGAGGGCGTGCCGCCGGACCGCATCCTGGCGGTCACCTTCACCAACAAGGCCGCCGACGAGATGCGCCGGCGCATCGACGTCCTGGCTCCGGGCAGCGGCGCGCGCGCGTGGGTGCACACCTTCCATGCCCTGGCTGCCCGGTTCCTGCGCCAGCACGCCGAGAAGGTCGGCCTGCCCAAGCACTTCACGATCTACGATTCCGACGATCAAAAGAAGCTCATCGTGGAGACCATCAAGGCGCTGGGCATGGAGAAGGAGAAGAACAAGGCCTCGCTCTATGTGAACGTGATCTCCAGAGCCAAGGACGATCTCCTGGACCCCGGCTCCTACGCCATCTATACGCAGGCCCGGCGCGACGAGCCCTACCGCGAGACCGTCTCGCGCGTCTATGAGGGCTATCAGCGCCGCCTTGCGCTCGCCGGGGCCGTGGATTTCGGCGACCTGCTCATGAAGTGCGTGGAGCTCTTCCGGGACCATGAGGACGTGCGCAGCTACTGGCAGGAGCGCTTCCTGCATCTGCTCGTCGACGAGTATCAGGACACCAACCACGCGCAGTATATCCTGACCAAGACCTTGGCCGCCAAGCACCGCAATCTCTGCGTGGTCGGAGATCCTGATCAATCGATTTACGCATGGAGGGGGGCGCACGTGCGCAACATCCTGGAGTTCGAGCAGGATTTCCTGGGCGCGAAGGCCGTGCGCCTGGAGCGCAACTACCGCTCCACGCCGGAGATCCTTCGCGCGGCCTCCGAGGTCATCGTCCACAATCGGCGGCGTTTGGAGAAATCCCTCTCGCCCCAGCGTCCCTCCGGACTGCCCGTGGAGGTCGAGGAGACGCAGGACGAGCGCGGCGAGGCCCGCGCCGTGACCCGGCGCATCCTGCGCCTCATGGAACAGGGGGTCTCTCCCAAGGATATCGCGGTCTTCTACCGCACCAACGCGCAGAGCCGCTCCTTTGAAGAATCGCTCATGCTCGCGCAGGTCCCGCACCGCATCGTGGGAGCGGTCCGGTTCTATGAGCGCCGCGAGGTCAAGGACGTGCTGGCCTATGCGCGCATGGCCCTCAATCCCAACGATGACGTCTCTTTCTCCCGCGTGCTCAACGTCCCGGCGCGCGGGTTCGGCAAGACGAGTCTGGAGGCTTTCGAGGCCCATGCCCGCCGCATGGAGATCTCTCTTTTCGCGGCCTTCCGCGACGCCGCGAACGTGGAGGGCCTGCCGACGTCCGCGCGCAGGCCCGCGGCCGAACTGGTCCTTCTTGTGGAAAGCCTGCATAGGGACCTGGAGTCTCTCGGCCCGACCGAGGCCGTGGAGGCGCTCATCCGGCGCAGCGGCTATTGGACCTGGCTGGAGAATTGCGCCCAGGACGATCCCGAGGAAGTCGCGCGGCTCGACAACGTGCAGGAATTGCTCAACGCCTTGCGGGAGTTCGAGGAGACGAGCGCGCAGAAGCCCGCGCGCCTCTCGGACTTCCTGGAGAACGCGGCTCTGCAGAGCGGCGCGGACGGCTACGACGCGCGTCAGCCCGCCGTGACCCTCATGACCGTGCATCTGGCCAAGGGCCTGGAATTCCCGGCCGTGTTCCTGACCGGCATGGAGCAGGGGCTCTTCCCTATCACCTCCGCGGACACGGACCCCGACGGGCTGGAGGAGGAGCGTCGGCTCTGCTATGTGGGCATGACCCGTGCCAAGGAACGCTTGGTTCTGACGCACGCGACCACGCGCCATCTCTTCGGCAAACTCAAAGACAATCTTCCATCTCAATTCATCTTCGAGGCCGGGCTCATGCGCCGCGCGCAGGCCGCGGCCGCCGATCCCTTCGCTCCGGATGCTCCGCCGATCCCGAGCGCGCCGAGCGCGGCTTTGAAAGTGCGCATAGGCCTGCGCGTGCGCCATCCCGAGTTCGGCCGCGGGGAGATCGTCGATAAGAGCGGTTCCGGCGAGATGCTCAAGGTCACGGTCCGCTTCGACAGCGGCGCGGTCAAGAAGCTCCTGGTGCGCTACGCGCCCCTCTCTCCCGCGTGAAGAACATCCTCTTCCTTCTCGTTTGCGCGTCCCTATCGTGCTCGAAGGCGTCCTGGGCCGAACTGACGATCGATCCTCCGGAGCAGGAGGAATCCGCCGCGCCTGCGGGACCCGCATACCAGCGGGGAGTGCGCGATCCGCTCGGCGTCGGGACCGCGCCCGCGCGCAAGAGACCCGGCCCTCAAGCGCAGAAGCTTTTCCATCGAGGAGTGGCGGCGTATTCCGCCGCCCGCTTCGATGATTGCGAAGATCTGCTGGGCAGGGCCATCGAGGCTTATCCCGGCTGGAAGACCGCTTCGGGCTTCCGTTCCATGTGCCGCTGGACTTCGGGCGACGCGCAGGGCGCGCGGGCGGACGCGCTCCTGACCGAACGCTTGTCTCCGGACGGCGCCGAGAGCTTCGCAGCCCGAGGATTCGCGCGCTTCGTCCTGCGCAGGTTCTCGGGCGCCGAGGAGGATTTCCAGGCGGCGGCCCGGGCGGACAGGAAGTACGCCCTGGCGCGCTTCGGCTTGGGGAGCGTCCAAGGCAGAAGGTCGCGCTACCGCGAGGCGCTGGAGAATCTGGACGCGGCCGTTCGCCTGGCTCCGCGCGCGGCCGTGATCCGCGTGGTGCGCGGGACTACGCGGGAGAAGCTCAAGGACCTCGATGGCGCGCTGGCCGACTATGAGGCCGCGCTCGGGCTGGCTCCGGGATTCGAGTGGGTGCGCTATTATCGCGCGCGCGTCTTGGCCGCGATGGGGCGCGGGGAGCAGGCAGCCGAGGACTTGGCGTTGTTCCTCAAGCGCCATCCCGACAACGCGGATGCGCTCTATCTGCGCGGCTGCACCGAGTTCCAGGCAGGGGATTTCCGGGCTTCGGTGCGGGACCTCGACCGCGTGCTGCTCATCGACCCTCGGCGGGGGCTCGCGTACGCCAACCGGGGAGTGGCCCGCTCGCGCATGGGCGAACGCGAGGCCGCGCTCGAGGATTTGGAGAAGGCGCGCAAGCTTCTGCCGGAGAAGGCCGCTTCCATCGACGAGCAGATCCGACGCCTTGAGGAAAAACCTTCCGCTCGCGCGAAAGCCGCGAAGGAGAAGGACGAGGAACGGGAGCAGGGTCCCAGCGGGATCGCGGCCGAGGCGCTGGTGACGCGCGAGCCGCGCCGGACCCGCGCGGTTTCCGAGGACGAGCCCTCTGATCAGGAGGAGGCGGGAGAGTCCGTCCCCCGCAGGGACATGGGGCCTCCGCCGGACACTTTGTTCGAGATACGATGAGCGCCGTTTCGACCCTCCGTCGCGGCGCGCGAAGCTCACCGCGGGTCGAGGCGTTCGAGCATTCCGCGGGGGGCTTGGTCTGCCGCAAGGGCCGCATCCTGCTCATCCGCATGCGCAATCTGCGGGGAGAAATGGTCTGGACGTTCCCCAAGGGGCATCTGGAAGGCTCGGAGACCGCGCGCGAGGCGGCGCTGCGCGAGGTCTTCGAGGAGAGCGGCTGGGAATGCTCCATGCTTGCGCGCGCGGCGATCGTGCGCTATTCTTTCGAGCGCGAGGGGCGGCGCGTGAACAAGCGCGTGGACTGGTTCTGGATGAAGCCCGAGCGCAGGACCGGGAGCCCGAAGGCCGGAGAGATATTCGCCGCGCGGTGGGCTGCGTTCAAGACGGCCGAGCGCCTGCTCGCGTATCCGAAGGATCTGCGGCTTTTGGCGAAAGCCCGAGCGTTCCCGTCCGCCGGCCGCGCATCGCCGCGCGGGCCGCTGGAGCGGTGAAAGAGAGCCCGAAGGCCGTTAGTGATGTAAAATCAGGGAAGGACCGTTCTTAAGGAGAAGCTATCATGATGCGAAAATCCTTCGTCGTTTTGCCGTTGATCCTCGTCTGCGCCTCGGCGCGGCGGGCCGCGGCCTATGATCTCATACAATTCCCGCCGCCGCTGCCGGTGGACGCGTCCGTCTCGCCCATGGCCTTGGCCGCGGGCCCGGACCGCCTTTATGTCCTCGACGGCAAGAGGGGCCGCGTGGGCGTCTTGTCCGCCGACGGGAAGCTGCTGCGCACGGCGGGGAAATACGGCGCGGGCGCCGAAGGCCTCTTGGGCGCGCGCAGCCTGACCGTGGGCCCGGACGGCACCGTGTTCGTGGCCGACACCGGCAACTCCCGCATCCAGATGCTCGATGCGGAAGGAAAGTTCCTCGGGCATTTCGGCGAGAAGGGAAGCGGACCCGGCCAGCTGGATTCTCCGGAGTCCGTGGCCGTGGGTTCGGACGGACGCGTCTATGTGGCCGATACCGGGAATCATCGCATCCAAGTGTTCACGCGCGAGGGCGTATTCCTCTTCGGCTTCGGCGGGAAAGGGAAAGAGACCGGCCGCTTCAACGGCCCGACGGGCGTTCTCGTGGATGATTCCGACGACGTTTACGTCTTGGATGAGGGGAACAACCGCGTCCAGAAGTTCGATCCGCGCACGAGGTTCATGAAGGATTACCCTCTGCTGGGAGAGCGCTTCTCCGTGGACGCCTACGGCTTCCTTTATATGCTCGAGGGCAAGCGCGGGAAGGTCAAGGAGATCAGCCCTGCCGGGACTTTGCTCGGCGAGTTCGGCAGCCTGGGCTCGGGGGTCGGACAGTTCAAGAAGCCCGGCGACCTGGCCGTGGGCCCGGATGGGAACGTGCTCGTGGCCGATACCGGCAACGGCCGCATCATCCGCGCGCAGCTGACGACCAAGTCCAAGACCGCGCGCCTTCCCAAGAACCTGGCCATGAAGCTTTTGGTCAGCGGTCCCACCTCGGTGTTCCCTTATCCGGCTTCGGCTCTCGCGGCGCCGCCCTTGGAAGAGGCCGCGGCCGGAAGCACCGCTCCCCTGAAGAGCGGCGATATCTACGCCTATCTTCCCAAGGTTGGGCAGTTCGTGGCTTTGGGCGAGGACGGGCGCGAGCGCCTGCGCTTCGGAAAGAAGACGGGCAAGGACGCGTCCGTGACCTCGGGGAGCCAGGGCTTCGCGGTGAGCCCCAAGCACGGCATCTATGTCGCGGACACTCCCTCGCACCGTCTCCAGCGCTTCGACGCAAAGGGCGCGTATCAATCCGAGTTCGCGGCCGCGCAGGGGATGTTCGAGAGCCGCAAGAAGGAAGGCCGTGTTTCCTCGCCCGGCGGCGTGGCCGTCAACGAGAAAGGCGTGGTTTATGTGGCGGATACGGACAATGCGCGCGTTTCCGCGTTCAGCCCCGAGGGCGCCTTCCTCTTCTCCTTCGGTCCCAAGGTGGGGCCGCATCAGCTTCAGGAGCCCGTGGCCGTGGCCTACGACGATGCCGGCTTCGTCTACGTGCTCGACCGGAAGCTCAAGAAGGTCCTTAAGTGCGAGCCCTCGGGCGGGTTCGTCACGGCTTGGGGGGAAGAGGGAACGGGCATCGGGAAGTTCTCGGACCCCGTGGCCATCGCTTACGACGGACGCACCTATCTCTATGTGCTCGACCGCGGCGAGCCGCGCGTGAGCGTCTTCGATAAGGACGGCGGCTGGGTGACCGACTTCTTCGCGCGCGGCGCCGATGAGCGCAGCCTCAAGGACCCGCAGGCGCTCGCGGTTTCCGGCTCCCGTCTGGCGGTCTCGGATCCGGGAATGAACCGCATCCTCACCTTCGCGCTGCGGCCGCTCATCGCTCCCCCTGTCTCGGTGAGCACGAGCGCCTCCGCCGCGGGCGCGGTCCTGGAGTGGCCCGTCCGCCAGGATCCCTGGATATCCTGCTACAGCATCCGGCGCGCCACGCAGGCCGCGGGCCCTTATGGAGAGGTCGGCCGGGTGAAGGAAGGTTCGTTTAAAGATTATTCCATAGCCGGGCCGCAGACCTACTACTATCGTTTGGCCGTGGAATCCGTGACCGGCGACCAAGGGCCGCTGTCGCAGCCCTTGGTCGTGTTCGTTCCGGCTTCGGCCAACCGGGCGGCCGTGGAGATCGCCACGGTCACGATCGGCAATATCTTCTCCGCCAACTACAAGTGGTATCTGAAGAACCCGCTCGGCAAGGCCGCGCTCGTCAACCATACCGGCATGCCGTTCCAGAGCGTGAAGCTCTCCTTCCGCTTGAAGGACTTCATGGACTTCGCCACCGAGCAGGTCGTGGAGACCTTGGCTCCGGAGCAGAAGGTGGAACTGCCGCTCATGGCCACGCTCAACAACAAGATCCTCGACGTCACCGAGGACACGCCCATCCAGGCGGAGTTCACGGTGACTTATGTGGAGGACGGGAACAAGCAGTCCTTCTCCCGCGCGCAGCCGCTGAAGGTCTACTCGCGCAACGCCATCACCTGGGAGGATCCGCGGCGCATCGCGAACTTCGTCACGCCCAAGGACCCGCCGGTGCTCGAGCTCGCGCGCGAGGCCCTGCGCAAGGCGCCCAAGGGTCCCGCGGCCGCGGAGAACTTGAACAAGGACTTCGTCATCGCCGCGCATCTGTGGGACGCGCTGGGCGCGTTGGGCGTGAGCTTCATGGCGAGTCCCAACAACCCCTTCGAGAAGGTCTCCGAGGATCCGGCCTTCCCCGTGGACTACACGCAGTTCCCGCGCGAGACGCTCAAGCGCAAGAGCGGGCAGTGCGACGATCTCGTGACCCTGCTGGCTTCCATGCTGGAGGGCGCCACGGTCAAGGCCGCGGTGCTGGATTATCCGGGACACATGGCCATGATGTTCGATACCGGAGAGACCGAGGCCTCGGAGGCCGGACTTTCCGCGGACCTGCTCATCGAGCACCAAGGGACGCTGTGGGTGCCCTTGGAGGCGACCTTGGTGGGCCGGCCGATCTTCGAGGCCATACGCAAGGCGGCTTACGCGCACCGGGAGATGGCCAAGGCCGGGAAGGCCTCCATCGTGGATCTGCGGGATGCCTGGCAGACCTATGAGCCCGCGACCCTGCCCATGACCGATGCCCCCGTGGAGGCTCCGCCGGAGGCGGACACGGCCAAGCGATTCGACGCCGAGGCGCAGACAGCCTTGGAACTGCGCTTCGAGGTTGCCAGCGCGGCGCTTCGCAGGCATCTGGCTTCCGAGCCCGAGGACGTCGAGGCGCTCAATGCGCTCGGCATCCTCTGCTATCAGCACGGCCGCGCGCAGGAAGCGCAGGAACGCTTCGAGAAAGCCTTGTCTCTATCTCCTGCGGATGCCGCGGCCGCGAACAATCTCGGCAGTCTCGCGTATGCCGCGGGCCGCTATCCGCAGGCTCTGGAGCGCTATGCGAAGGCCGCGGAGTCCGATCCCCACGATGCGGGAGTCTGGCTGAACCTCGTGCGCGCGTCGATCAAGGCCGGGGATCGCGCAAAGGCTCAGGAGTACGCGAAGAAGGCCGTGGAAGCGGATCCCGCGGTTGAGACGACGGTCCATTCTCTCTTGCAATGATGCCGGATACTCAGGAGGCAGTTATGAAGCGGACGTTCATCCTCATGGTCTTTTCATTGTTGTTCGCCGCGCCCTTTGCTCGCGCCGAGGAACAATCCCCGGCTGCTGCGAACAAGGCTGATTCGGTGGTGACTTGGTTCAAGCACTGGAAGACCGCTTTGGGCAAGTCCGCGGTCGAAGGGCGCTACCGCCGGACGCGCAGCACGGCCGTCGCGGCCGTCCGCGGCGCGGGCCAGCAGGAAGCGGATCCGAGCAAGCCTTATTTCAAGGGCGCCTTGTCCGACAAGGCCTTGGCTCAGCTCATGAAGGAGCGCGAGGCGCTGGAGTCGGCCGTGGGCTTGATCCTTGAAGGAAAGCTCAAGGAAGGGGAGGAGAAGCTCGATTCTTTCGAGAAGGCCTATCCCAAGAGCAAGCTGATCGCGGACGTGCGCGAGGCCAAAACCAAGCTCCAAGAGCTCAAGAGCCGGACCCCGGCGCCCGCTCCGGCCGTCTCGGCGGAGCCGGTCAAGGCTGCCGAGCCTGCCAAGGCCGCGGAGCCCGCGCAGGCTCTTCCCGAGAAGCAATAGGGTCTTCTCAACGGATCTTCTTGTGGGAATGGAAGAGATAGTATTTCAAGAAGAATGACCAGGGCGCGCCCGCGTGCACGCGGATGTTCAGCCAGGCTTCCGTGAACCACCACACGAATCGGTAGAAGGCGTTGTCCGGGTAGTTGATGAGCCGCCGGATCAGGGGACGCAGGAAGGGGACTCGGATGGCCGCGTGCGAGAAGCGCGAGAGGCACAAAAGCCTCTGCCCTTCCGGATCGACGCGGTAGTTCTGGTAGAAGCACATGTCCCGGTCGCCCAGGGCCGCGTCTTTGTACCCGGAGGGATCCGCGCCGGAGCGGGCCTTGAGCGCGTCGGGCACGGCGTGCGCGGAGACGTCTTGCGCCCGGTACTGTCCGATGCTCACTCCGTACTCCGTGATGTCGAGCCCGGGGAACGGCTTGAAGATGTTCACCGCGTGCACGCTGTCCTTGGCGGACATCTTGGCGGCCAGCTCGATGGTCTCCCACGCCAGGTCCACGGTCTCGCCGGGCAGGCCGAACATCATGGCCATGGAATAGCGCACGCCGTGCTTGCGAAGGAAGCCCGTGCCTTCGAGCATCTGTTGGTTCGTGATGTTCTTCTTGAGCACCTTGAGGCGGTACTCCTCGTTGCCGGTCTCCAGGGCCAAGCGCACGAGCGCGCAATAGCCGCACTCTTTGAGCGCGCGGGCGATGTCGTCGTCGATCTCGCGCACGACCGCGTTGACGGACAGGGGAAGCTTGATCTCCTTGCGGTAGGCTTCCAGGAACTGGAGGAACCAGCGCTTGTTGTATGCGAGGGTGCTGTCGTTGAAGAAGATGTAGCGCGCCCCATACTTCTCTTTTAAGATGCGCAGCTCCGCGATGACGTTCTCCACGCTGCGGAGCTTGCAGTAGCCGGTGCTTCCCTCTGCCTCGTAGATCTTGCGGTAGCCGTGGTTGAAGCAGTAGCTGCACAGATAGGGGCAGCCGCGTCCGGCCAGGACCTGCGTGAAGGGGATGATCTTGAAATAGTCATCGTAATCCAGGTACAAGTCCCGGTCGTCGAAGGGGAGGGCGTCGAGGTCCGAGGCCCAGATCCGCATGGGGTTCTTGATGATGCGGCCGTCTTTTTTGACCCAGAGGTTCGGGATGTCCGAATAGTCCTTGCCCGCGGCCAAGCGGTCGCAGAGCTCGGCCAGGGGCTCCTCTCCCTCTCCGCGGCAGACCGCATCCAGGCCGGAGTGCTCCAGGATCTCGGGAAGGAACGTGATGTCGTAGCCGCCCGCGATCAAGAGCGAACGGACCCCGGCCTTCTTGAGGGCGCTGACGCAGGAGAGCATGTGGTTGCGGTAGGGGGTAAGCACCGAGAAGGCGATGATATCCGGTTTTATTTCTCTCGCCGCGGCCGCGACCTTTTTCTCATCCCCGATGATGAGACGGACTGCATGTCCCTTGCTTTTGAGATACGCGGACAAGCGCGCCGTGCTTTGGAAAGGAAAATAGATCTCTTGGGCGAAAAGCACCGTGACGCTCATCGGAACACCCACCATTTTTGGCCCGCGTAATTGAGGACCGTGCTCGTCGCGGACGCGGCGATGAACGCGGCGAAGACCGCTTGCGGGCAGAGGAGAAGGGACGCCTTATTGACTCCCACGTTCGCGGCAAGGGTGGAGAAATAAAGCGCGTAGAATTTCGCGAACTGGACATGCGTCTTGCGCGGCGGATCGAAGGTCCAGTACTTGTTGAGCACGTAGGCCAGGAGGCTCGCGGTCACGAAGGAGACGCATTTGGAGAAAGAGCGGGGGAAACGGCTGATGAGAGAGTAGTAGACCGCCATATCCACCGCGAAGGCGCAGAAGCCCGCGGCCAGGAAGCGGAGGAGCTCCGTGCGCAAGGGCTCGCTGCACAACAGCATGATCAGTCTGGAGGCCCGGCTTTGAGATGGATTCGAGGCGGGAGGCGAAATCTCCATTCCGAAGAGGAAAGTACTATTTTGTCCGCGCTGCCTTCAATTCCAAGCCGGCATCCGCCTAGGGTGCCGGGGGTTGCGTTATTTGCATAACAATGCCGCACATGTTATGCAAATAACGCAACCCCCGGCACCGAATGGTATCCTGTCCCTGGAAAGCGGATATCCATGGGGAACAGCATGTCCATAAAGGCGAAGCCTCTCATGTTCCGGGCCGCGGCCATCGCGCTGGGAGTGTGCGCGGCCTTGCTCTGCTGCGAGATCCTCCTGCGCATCCTTCCCGGTTTCGGCTATCGCTGCGCGTCCTATCGCGCCTATACGGACCGCGGCGACGAGAACAAGCTTCTTCAGCGCAAGAGGCATTCCTCGGTCTTGGGCTTCGAGAACATCCCGGGCCAGGGAAGAGCGAATGCCTACGGGATGATGGGCCGGGAGCATCTTCGCGCGAAGACCAAGCGCACGCGGCGCATCCTTCTGCTCGGCGACTCGATCGCCGAGGGCTTCGACAACGACGGGTTCGAGGCTCTCCTGAACCGGGAGCTCTCCGCGGACTTGGGCCGGGACTATGAGGTCTGGAATGCCGCGGTCGGCGCCTACGACGTGCGGCGCTATGCCGTGTATTTGGAGCGCAGAGGCTTGGCCTATCGGCCGGACCGCGTGATCATCTTCTTCTGCCTCAACGACTTCGATATCGACACGGCCGTCTATTACAAGGACGCCGAGGGTTCCGTGCGTTATGAGTTCTGGGCCAGCACCGCCTTCATCCGGCATTACCTTCCCGATCCTTTCCTGATGCGGCATTGCCGTCTCTATCGGATACTCGTCATGCGGATCAATAAGGCGCTCTTGCGCAGGGAGGAGTTCAGCGGCCTTCTTGAAGAGGACGACGGGCGCGTCTATCTGCGCAGGCTGCGGGACCTTTGCAGGCGGAAGGAACTCCCGCTCATGGCCGTGCTCTTCCCGTACCTGAAGCCGCTCTCAGAGTACGATGAGCATCAGCGCGTGCAGCTGGAGAGCCTCCGGGGCGCGCTCAAGGACCTGGGCATCCGGACCCTCGACCTTCACGATCATCTTGCGGAGCCCGCGCGCAAAGCCATGCGGGCGCTGGCGGAGGATGAGATCCATCCCGATCAGAAGACGCTCCGGGAGATCGGAGGGATCATCTTCCGGCAAGCCGGCGACTTCCTTAGATAAGGGCCGCGTCTTTTTATCGCGAGCCCTTAGTTCGGGCGGATGAAATGCGCATGCCGGACGTCGGGTCCCAGGAAGCAGATCGTTGAATGGCAGGCGCTGCATTCCGGGACCGAGAGTTCCCGGCAGGAAGGGGTGCAGGTCCGCCGGATCCGGAGATAATCGGGATTGTTCCAGCACTGCTGGACGTCCTCTTTGAGCAGGTTGCCGAAGTAGTACTTCCCGGATTTCACCTGGGCCTTGAACCATTCCTCTCCGCCCGTGCAGGGGTAGACGTCCCCGTCCCAATCGACGAGCATCAGGCTCCACGGCTGGCAGCAGGGATATGCGCCGGCCCCGAAAAGGCTCCAGGAGAACAGGGGTTCGTGATAGAACTCGACTTCGAGTTTTTCAGCCAGCCGCTTGCATCGGCGCATCATTCGGTTGTAGAGGGCTTTGTGAAAATACATCGAATCCTCTTCCTTGAGCTTATGGGAGGGATCCTTGAGCCGATGGGGGAAGAAGCGGCAGAAATAGACGCGCACGCTGTCGACCTTGAGCGCATGGGCTTTCTCGATCAAGGCCGGGACTTCCTGGATGTTCATCCTGGATATGGACGGCTCGAATTGGATGTAGACGCTCTTTTCCAGGCGCTTGAGAGCGTTCTGGAACGCTTCTATCCCGGTGAATATATCTTGAGAGCTTTGGCGCTGCAGGATCGCATCATTGGTCTGGGCGAGGCCGTGGATGGATACCTCCAGCCGGGCGATGTTGAGCCGGGCTAATTCTTGGGCATATCGGCCCACCAATAGTCCGTTGGTCCGGAGGACGACGTCGATCCAAGGGAACGTTTCATTGACGTATCGGATGATCGCCGGAAGATCGCGGCAGAGCAAAGGCTCTCCTCCGCCGGAGAAATGGAACTCTTCGACCGAGGGCGCGGCGATGTGCGATGCCATGACCTTGAACTTCTCCAAGGTGATCTCATTGTTGGCATTCTCGCCGAAGCGCTGATTGCAGAAGATGCACCGCGCATTGCAGTAGTTCGTCATCAGGAAGTGGAAGGCTTTGGGCGGAGCGGAGGCGTTGATGAGGGCTTCCGGCTTCGGCGGGTGCATGATTCGCTTGCAGTGCCTGGCCAAAAACCGCGCGGCGCGGCGCATGAACCGGACGGGCCTGAGCAGGAATCGGCCGAGCCTGTACTCGTAAGAGCCCTGCAGCAGCGTCTTTTCCCAGTAGAGGTTTATGGGGTCTTGGAAATCGCGGGAATAGAGCGCGGCATGGTTCCGGAATATCTTTTTTCGCGTCTGCTCGATCGACTTGGTTGTGAGCGTCTGGAGCATCGAGTCCGGCCTGCTCCGGTAGAAGAAATGCGTCCCGGGGAGCTTATGGACCGTTCCTCCCGTCTCCAGCAGTGAGAGCCAGAAGTCCCAGTCTTCCAGGAGGCGCAAGTCCTTGTCGTAGCCTCGGGTCTTGTCGTAATCCTTCCTTCTGAAAAAGGCCGTGCAGAAGATCAGGTTGTTGGCCAGTATGCGCTGCAGCGAGAAGCAGGGATGCTCCCAGGGCCCTGTTTGGGCGCCGAAGCGCTCGGCATTGCAGTAGACGATCTTGACCTCATCATCCCCATCGAGGACCCGGACGGCTTCAGCCAGATATTCCGGGGAGATCTTGTCGTCGGCGTCCAAGGGCAGGATATAGGTCCCGCTGGAATTGCGGATGCCGACGTTCCTCGCCTCGGCCAGGCCTTGATGCTCGGCATGGACCACCTGGGTCTTGGGCTTGTCGAATCCCTTCAGGATGTCGAGGGTGTCCTTGTCCGTGGAGCCGTCATCGACGATCACGATCTCGAAATCCTGGAAGGTCTGGGCCAGGACGCTGTCGACGGCTTCTCCCACGAACGCGCCGTGATTATAGCAGGGGATGATGACGGATACTTTAGAACTAGGCATAGCCGCGCTTGCTGCGCATTATAATCATCTTATCAAACAATCCGCCGTGCGAGGGAGAGGTCCGGCGTCAGCGGCGGCCGAGGCTCAGAAGGTGAGCGAGCCCGTGATGGATCTTCAAGAACAGCCCGATCCATGCCGCGCGGAGCTTGCCCCAGGAGACCTGGGCCTTCCCTTTCATGAAGGAGAGCACGGGTCCGGGCATGCCGGGCTTCTGGAGCGTGATGCCGTGCGCTTGGGCCGCGGCCGCGATCTCTTCGAAGTGCGGGAAGCTTCCGTCGGCCTGTTTGTCGCGCAGGAGCACGTAGTAGATCGCTTTGGGGATGCTGCGCGGCCGGTCCAGGAGAACGGGAAAGACGAGCGAGGAGGCCAGGGCCGCTCCAGCGGCTTCGCCCATGGAGGCGATCAAGGCTTTGCGGAGCTTCCAGGCAAATCCCATCCAGGGCTGGCCTAGGAGATGCTCCTCTCCCGAGTTGCGGAAGGGATAGTCGTTGTCTCCGGTGCGCAGATAGCCTTGCGCATTGCTTTTGTCGAAGCCTATGCCGATGAGCGGTTGGCCGGAGAAGAACGTCCCAAGGATATCGGCCCAGCCTTCGCCCATGCCGCGGCCGTAGTCGCCCAGTATCCCGCCGGTATGATCATGGATCCAGTGGCCGAACTCATGGTAGATCTGCGCCTCATTGGCCGCATTCCCAAAGTAGTCGCCGGAGCGGCCGAAGGTGAGCTTCGGTATCGTGTATCCCACGTAGAACATCCCCGCGATGAGCAGCACTGGGGACAGGAAGATCGCGAGAACCGGCTTGAAGATCACGGGAATAAGCAGCAGCGGGAGGATGGGGAGTGTGAACGGCTTGTATTTTGACTCGCCTTCCTCGCCGTTGACCATGGCGCGGACCTTGCGGTCCACGCGCAAGCCTAAACGCCGGAGCTGGTCGTGCGCTCGCGTGACATAGTGATAGGCGTTGACCTGGGCCAGGACGTTCTCCGAAGCGTCCTGGGTGTTGAAGACCGCGCGCACGCGCTCTCCGGGCCGCGCGGAAAGGGTCCAGATCGCGGGCGTTTTCTGCAGGTCCTTGACCTTGACGTAGCGGCCTTCCAGGCGAAAGGTGATGTCCGAGGCTGCTTGCGAGCCTTTCTTCGCTTCAGGCACCGTGAGCCAGCCGTTCTCGTCCGTGAAGCCTTTCCGGCCGTCGGCCGTCCGGAACTCCATGTGCGCCAAGGGGAGCACTCCCGGGGCGCTCGGCTCCTCGGCGGCCAGGGGCGCATCGCCGTGGAAGAGGGCGCTCAGCCGGCTCGTGCGCAGGGCGCCGGCCAGGCGCGAGAACAGGGAGTTGCTGGGTCCCGGCTTTCGCCGGGATGACGACGCGATATCATCGCGCGAGAGGGTCTCCGATACGTCATTGCGGCGCAAGCCGTAGACTTGTTCGTCATTGCGGCGTAAGCCGGAATCCAGGGACTTGCTGGATCCCAGCTTCCGCTGGGAAGACGACGGATCGGAATCGCTGGGCAAGCCGGAAACTTCTTCGTCATTGCGGCGTAAGCCGGAATCCAGGAGTTGAGTATTGTTATTGGAGAGCGGGGAGAGCCTGGAGGCCATGTCCGTGTTCAAGAGCTGGAATCCGGCCGGCAGGGACAGGGTCTGGGGCAAAGAGGAGTCCTGGATCGAGGCGGGGACCGAAGGGGCGATCGGGAACGCGAGGGTGTTGACGGGCGCGGAGACATTGGCGGCCACTGCCTGCGCCGCGGCCTGCGGGACCATGGCGGCGCAGAGCGAGGACGAGAGAAGGACGGCGCAAAGGCGATGCAAAGCGGCGTGGAGTTTCATGATTAAACGATAGGAAGTTCCCTGCCTTGATTGGTGAGCCTTCCGGGTGCCGCGCGCGACTCTTTAGGCCCTGGCCTTTTTAGGCCCTTGGGCAGGGTAAGTCGGTTATGGGTGCCTGCAGAACTGATGCAGGCATCAATAAGTTCAGGAAAGGGCCGAAAGTCCCAATAAAACGTAGGCCCAATGGCGCGCTGCAAAGGGCCTGAAGGTTCCGGCAGAGTCCGGGTCCGCGGATTATCCTATCGGCAGCTGTATGAGCATGAGAATGCCGATGAATAACGTGAAGCTGGCTCGCATCCTGCTTTGCGTGCCTTTTTTTCAGGCGCGGCTTTTCGCACAGGAGATCGCGGCGGTCCATGTCCCCGTGGTTCCTGCCGCCGGGCTGGTCGGCACGGTCGGCGTGCCGGCTTCCATTGCCGCGTTCTCAGCCGCGCGCGACATCAGCATGAAGGAAGCGGCGCCGATCCCATTCGGATACCCGGTCGTCTACGATGCGGCATTGAAGCCCATGGTCCTTCCCGCGTCCGTTGTCCCGACCTTGGGCGGCTCGGCCTATACGGTCTCTGCTCAGGCGAAACCGATCGTCTTTCAGGATGTCGTCGGAAGGCAGGGCGCTCTTCGCATGGTCCCCGCGGTTCATGACTCTGCGAAATCCGTGGGGATCTCCGCGCAGGGGCTCCGGCAGTTGAGCGCCGACTTGGGCAAGGGCGGCGCAAATAACGAGGATTTCTCCGGTCGTTTCTTCGAGAACAGCGCGGGACAGGCCGCGGGAACGGGGGATATCGTTCCGGCCGCATCGCAGAGCGAGACCCTTGTCCGGTCCTCGCCGCAGATCCTCTTGCCGCGGGGCCTCAAGCGCGCGTTCCTCGATCATGCGCGCAGCCCGGCCGACATCGACCGCCTCCTTCCGCTCGACAAGGGTTCCGTGGACCTTGTCAGCTTCCTTAAGAACAATATCCGCAGGCTCGGCCCGGTGGGCGTCGTTTCCTATATGGACGGCATCGGACGGGAGTTCGCGGCCATAGACCTTCAGGAGAATCCCGCGCTTCTGGACATCCTCCCGGGGCTCAAGGCGAAGGAGAAGGCCCTGGTCCGCAGGCTCCAGAGCCGCTTTGACGACGTGCAGCTCCTTGTCTCGGAGGAAGGAAAGACTCCCAAGCTCGTGGTCGACGGGATATTCATGGACGTCCAGGCTTCCGGCACCGGGCTTGAAGCGCTCTTGTCGAAGGCGGACGCCCGAGTGGGGGATTTCGCCTCTCGCCACATGCTCGCGGGCGGCGACCTCGCCGTAGAGACGCCGCTTCCAATGGAAGAGGCCGAGCGCCTTGTCCGGCGGTGGGCCGCGGGCCGCAAGGGCGCGGCCTTGGGCGTGATCCGGCTTTTCTTCGGAGATGAGATGCGCGTCTTGCGGCAGGGCCTTGACGGCGTTTTTCGGCCGGAGTCCGGCGCTCAAGCGCGCAGGCGGGCGGTCCTGTCGCAGGTCCCCGACGTGCAGCTGCTCCTCAAGCGCGGACGGCTCGGCCGAGCGCAGGAAGCGCTCATGGCCGTTGAGAAGGGCGGCGTGAGCGAGGAGTATTCCCCGGCTTGGCAGGCGCGCGAACAGCTGGAGGCCAAGCGGATGCTCCTGCTTTTGCGCAAGCTGTCCGTTGACCCGGTCCGATGCCGGAAGCTCTGGGAGAATTTCAAGAACACGCACTCGGAGGAGACGGTCAAGGTCGTGGAAAGCGCGGCCCTCAAGCTTTTGGCGGCCGTTGATGCCCCGGAGGCCGGGAAGATCGCCCAGGACGAAGGACTGGCCTCGCGCATCGTGCGCCAGATCGAGGAGCCCATCAGGATCCTGCGCGAGGCAGGCATCACGGCGACCGTGCCGGTCTACGGCAGCGCTCGCATTCTTTCCCGCGAGCAGGCTCGCGCGCGTTTCGACCGGCTCATCTCGGAACTCGGACGCGGGCCTTGGACTCCCGAGCAGTCGAAGAGGGTGAGCGCGGCTAAGAACGATCTCGAAAATTCGCGCTACTATGAGATGGCCCGCAGGTTCGCCGCCCTGGTCGTGCGCGGCACCAACGGCAAGGTCGCGATCGTGGCCGGCGGCGGGGGCGGGGCCATGGAAGGGGCCAATCGCGGCGCTTTTGAAGCCGGGGGCAAGAGCGTGGGCTTCAACATCCATCTGGAGAAGGAGCAGGCGCTCAATCCCTATATCACTCCGGGGCTGTCGTTCGAGTTCGAGGATTTCGCTCCCAGGAAGATGGCTCTGCGGCTGGGCGCCCTGGCTCACGTACATTTCATCGGCGGCTTCGGGACTTTCGACGAGCTTTTCGAGACGCTCACGCTCATGCAGAACAAGAAGATCCCGTATGCCCCGATCGTCCTGGTCGGAGCGAGGAGCTACTGGCGCAAGATCATCGATTTCAACGTCTTCGTCGAAGAGGGCCTGATCTCGCCCAAGGACATGGACCTCTTCCACTTCGTGGAGAACGAGGTCCAGGCCTGGGCCATCGTCCGCGCCGCCTACGAAAAGAAAGTTCCCAGCGCGGGGCATTGAGCCTTTGGGGTCCTGTGCGCGCTTCTTTAGGCCCGGCCTTTTTTAGGCCCTTGGGAGGGGAATCAGCAAGGGGACAAGGGTTAGCCTTTTCGGGCGGTTTTGCGGTGAGGGAATCCTCTTCTCATGGCAACTCCTGATAATCTAGAATGAACGCGCGCTTTCTTTTGAGGCGGATAACCCATGCGTCCTGCGATCAACCCGGACTGGAACATCAGCGAGGCTCAATATAAGCGGGCCTTGGAATGCGTGCGTTTCGCGGATTCGCTCCTGCGATTGCGCGGCAAGGATGCCTCTTATGGGGGATGCGCTCCGGCCGGAACTTGGGACCGGGAGCATACGCGCGGCAGCGAGTGGGTGCGGTTCAACGATTTCATATTGAAGAACCCGGATTACGACGTCATCAACAAGCTGCGACTGTTCGCCGGAGTGTTCACCGGCCAAGACCTGCTCAAGGACTTCACCCTGAAGGGGCTCCTCTCGGATAGGAAGAAGTTCCTCAACGCGCCCAATGAATCGCTCGCGGCCATAAGCCATGTCGGCGTCGAGCAGCTTGAGCGCTATGAGGGCTGGATCAGGGCTATCCTGCCGGAAGAATACCTGGTGGAGACCCCCAATATTCTGGGAGAGCTGGGGTTCCTGAGCCGGGGCGTCATCTGCAATTTCCATACCCTCAGCTACTTCGAGCGGATGGCGATACTCTACGAGTGCGGCGCGCTCTCGCACTTGAAAGAGAGGAGCTCCGAGCTCAAGCGGGGGCTCTCTTTCCTCGAGGTGGGGGCGGGCTACGGATTCCTGGCCTACATGCTGGAGAGGACGCTTCCGACGGACCGATATTTCATCATCGACATCCCCGAGAGCCTGCTTTTCTCGTCGATCTATCTCGGGCTGGCCCTGCCGGAGAAGCGGATCGTGCTCGTCGATGACGCGGAGAAGACGGATTTCGACGCTCCGGGCGTCTATTTCATCCCGAACATGTTCTGGGAAACCGCTGTCGGACGGATAAGAGGGCTGGATGCCGCGATCAACACGCTTTCGTTCCATGAGATGCTCCGCGGCACGGTGGAATCCTATGCCGACGGCATAAAGACGATATTCGCCTCCAATCCCGCGTCTTCTCCGGGCTTCTTGTTCGAGCAGAATTTCGAGAACGCGGAGGAGGAGGTCGGCTGCAACGCCAAGAAGATCTTGAGGAGCAAGTTCTTCTCCGAGGCGCCTTCCGTGTATACCGCTCAGACTCGGGGCTACGCGGAGCTGCATGCGCCGGACAGGAACACGCTGGAACTTCTGCGCCGATCCAGGCCCGAGATCCCGCTGGGGTTGAAGCTGAGATCGCGGCTCGCCCCTTCCTATCTGATGGCGGAGACACGCAAGCGCATCCCGAAGAAACTGAAGCGCGCCGTGAGACGGGTGCTGAATCTGCCGGCCGCATGAAAAATCAGGAGCCCTCATGAAATCCGATGAGATGATCCAGCTGCGAAAGACCCTGGCCTTGGCCAATGCCCAGCCGGAGAGGAGCCGGTTTTATTCAGAGCACGGCTTGGGCCAATATTGGATCGACGTGCTCGCGGCCAACATCCCGCCTCTCATCAACGACAGCGACGACCCCGCCGCCGTGCTCCGCAGAGTCGAGACGACCGGGCTCTACAGCGTGGACCATGTCGAGGAGTCCATCAAGCTCCTGGCCGCGGAGCGCTGGCGCAAGATATTCCAAGAGAGAGGGACCCCGATCGGCTCGCTTCCTCCCGAGATCCAAGAGTCTCCTTTCCAGCGGCCCGAGACCCTGCTTTCCGTCGAGGGGAGAGCGTTCTCCCAGGATTTCCTCTTCAAGCTCTATCTGGCTTGCGATGTGGGCAAGTTCTGCGGCGAACCTCCCGCGGACGCGCCGCTGACCCTCCTTGAGGTCGGAGGCGGTTTCGGGAACCAGGCCCGGATACTCAAGCTGAAGTATCCCGCCTGCCGCTACATCATCGTGGATATCCCGGAGACCTTGTGTTTCTCCTACACGTTCCTGCGCATCCATTTCCCGCAGGCGCGGATCGTCCTTCCCGCGACGAAAGAAGAGCTTTCCCGGGCGCTGCAGGACACCGCCGTCGACTTCCTGCTCGTCCCCTGCTTCTTCAGTCCCTATATGGACGCGCTGCCCCGGAAGGTCGACTGCGCGATCAACACGCGGTCCTTCGGAGAGATGGGCAACGAGATGGTGAGATACTACTCCCATTGGCTGGGCAATGTCGTCAAGGCGCAGCGCATCGTCACTCTTAATCGCTTCCTCAACGACGTCGATCTCGCCGACAAGCCCTTCCGCCTGAAGGAGAACGGCTGGTTCGATCGGATGGGACCGGATTGGAAGACCCTGCACTGGGAATACCAGCCGAAGTTCAGCAGCTTCATCTACGGAGGCCAGGATCCCCGGGAGCTGTACTTCGTCGGCGAGCGGGGACGGGATACGGAACGCTACGAACTTTCGGAGATCCTCCGTCAGTGCTGGTATACCCATTTCGGCTTGGAGGCGGATTTCTTCGGCGCCTGCGAGCTGTCCTTCGATACGGGCAAGGGCGGAGTGCTCTGCACCCTTTCCAACAGCGTCCGCGTGTCTCCGAACAAGCAGAACGTCGACGCCATGATCAAATACATCTGCGTGCTCGAAGGGAAGTATCCTTTCGAGGACCGGTATTACTACATGGACCTCTACGAGAAGATAACGGGGACGCCCCATCCTCTGCAAAGGCAGATGCAGAGGCATGCCGTTAAAAGATTCATCAAGGGCGCGCTCAGCGGAGCGCAGCTGCTGGGCGGCATCCGAAAGGTCCGAAAGCTGTTGGGAGCCTGAGTCCTCGGTGATAGCGCGGGCTATCGGGACAGGGCCTTGATCGTCTCGCCCAGTTCCTTCACGGCGTTCCCGTCGAAGATGCTGTTCTTGAACTGGTCCTCTCCGTAGGACTTGGCCGTGCGCAGGGGGATGCGGTCGTTCGACCAATCCTCCAGCCGTTGGAGGATCCCGTCTATGTGCGCTCTTCCGACGCTCACGACCATGTTCTTGTGCTCCGCCGCGGCTCGGCAATAGACGGCCGCGATGTTGTCGGCCATGTCCCGGTCCCGCACGGAGGACATGACCGTCGACGCGGAACGGCTCATGCTCTGCCGGTAGAAGAAGCTCATGAGCGGATCCTCTCGATAAGGCTCCAGCGGCCGGGAAAGGCCCATGGCCGGCAGGAACTTCTCATTGACCATGGAGACGAAAGCCTCGTTGTTGGCGGTCGCGAAAAGCCTGAAGGTCTTGGCGGGGATATCCGCCGAGGCGCGCTTCCAATCCTCGCAGCGCTCTTCGCCCGCAAGGGAGAATATCTGGAAATCAGGGGAGGACGCGACCGCCTCCTCCCAGGCGCGCCGGGCATAGGGATTCTTGTGGGCGAGCCGGCAGTAGCTCGCGAAGCGGCCGCCCCACTGCACGTTCTCCAAGTCCTCGGGAGGCTGGTCCATGTATCCGATGAGATTGTAGTTCCGGGTCAGCGCATACGCCAAGGGGGAATCCACCACGAAGATCCGCGAGGCGGTATTGAGCTCCACCTTGAAATCCTCGGCGAGCGCGGCGGTGTCCCAAGGGAAGGCCGGATGTTCAAGGCCCGTTTCGAAAGCGGCGAAGATCGCGCCTTGGGCGCCTGCTTTGGCCATGTACTTCTTGACGGTTTTCGAACTTCCGACGTCATGGTTCTCCCCGATGAGCAGCAGGGCCGGGTATTCCTCGAACGCGTCCAAGTCGCAGGTCGTTCGTCCGGACTCCTGCACGCTGTAATCGAACATCAAGGCTCGCGCGGGCAGAGACAGCCCTATGGAAAGAGAGACGACTGCGCATGTCCGCAGGAAAGGATGGGAGTCGGTCATCCCGATAAGTATAGGCGGCCCCGCATGGCGAGGGCAGGGCTTTTGAGCCTAGACGCATCCGGGCATTGGACCTAGGAGGGCTAGGCCGTTCGGGTCGACGGTCTTGGAGGACTACGCCAGGACCAGCCAGAGCAGGCCGGAGTGCACGCGCACGTTCACGCGCTTCGAGATCGCGCGGTTGCTCAGGCCGCGGCTTCCGCGTCTGAGGATCGAGTTTTTGAGCGCATAGGCCAGGCCCTGGGTGCTCACGCGGGCGCTCGGGCTTGCGGGCAGGAGGGAGACGGTCCGTCCGGGGCGGCAGGCAAGGCGGTGGAGTCCCGGGCCCGCCAAAGATGCGAGGCCTTCATCGATGAATGTGAGCCGCAGGCGCGAGGCGAATGCTTCCGCCACGGCGAAGTTCGCCAAGCGGTGATCGAGCCGGCCTCCGAGATTGCCTGCCACGAGCGCTTCTCGCGCGCCCAAGGCCAGCGCCAGATCGAGCGCTTTCTGGAAATCGCAGCGGTCCTCATCGCAGTCTTGAAAGACGGGGCAGGCGGCTTTCCTCAGCAGGCGCGGCTCGGCGGAGTCCAAGTCTCCGATCACGAAGTCCGGCTTTCGCCGGAGGCGCAATGCATGGCGCAAGCCGCCGTCGGCGCAGAGCACGGGAAGCCCGGCGCTGAGCTTGCGGATGCGTCCCGCATCTCCCAGCGCCCCGTTGAGCAGTATGAGCACCCGCTTCATGCGTCCCATGCCCGAAGTATAAGGTTTCCTTTGAGTATTATCCATATCCCCTGCGCGACTGTTCTAAAAAGTGGGTGAGGGCGAGAGTCTTAAAGCCCTTGACGAAGGCGGAGAGGGCTTTTACACTTAGTGCATGATTCGCTCTCGGCGGATGCTCTCCGCCGCGTTTTTGCTTCTGCTTGCTCTTAGCCCCGCCTTCGGGAAGGGCAAGTCCTCCGCCAAGCGAGCCGCTCCCAAAAAGGAGATCTACGGAGTAGGCCAGTATTCTCAGCAGGAGCGCCGGCAGGGACTTGAGAAGGTCACGCAGGACCTGGCCGAGAAGCTCAAGCTCAAGAACAAGGACATCCGCCGTCTTTATTCGCGTCTGGACAAGCTGGAGCCCGACAACCGCGGCCGCATGATCGACTATATGATCGAGGTGCGCAAGCGGAAGCTGGAGCTGGCTGATGAGAAACTCTCTCCGTTGGACAAGATGCGCATCAAGGCCGAACTGCGGGAACTCTACGACGGCATGGCTGAGGAGGATGAGGAGTTCACGGACTTCCTTTCGAAGACCATCGAGAACGCGCAGGATCGCTCCGACTATTCTCAGGGCTTGGCGCATAGCTATCCGGATAATGCCCAGTACCAGGCGCGATGGGCGCAGGACCTCTTCGATACCGGGGACGTGCAGGGCAGCATCGAGGCCGCGAACAGGGCCATCGAGCTCGACTCGGGCAGTCCCGCGCCGTATGCGGTGCTGGCGCTCGCGAAGCTCTCTCAGGGCGACTCGGCCGGAGCTTATGAGGATGCGCGCAGGGCCATGGAGATCGATCCGCGCAATCCCTCGTATCAATCCGTGATGAAGCTGGCCGAGTCCAGGCGCAGCGGACCCGCCGGCGGCGCTTCTCCCGCGCAGCCTCCTTCGCCGGAGCCGGACTCCGCGGTCCCGGTGTTCTCCAGGCCTCCGGCGCCGAGGCCTCCGGGTCCTCCGTCGGCGGCGCCGTTCCCCGGCCAACCGCCCGGCCCGGCTTCTCCCGAGGATCCCGCGCGCGCGAGCCGATATGCCAAGGAAGCGGAGATCCTCCTGCGCGGCCGCAGATTCGAGGACGCGGTCCGCGTGGCGGACGCCGCGGTCCGGCTCGATCCCCGGAACGTGGCCGCGTTCTACTACAAGGCCTGGGGACATGCAGGCATGAGGGACTGGGCATCGGCGCGCAGGGATGCCGAGGAAGCGCTCCGGATCGCTCCGGAGAATGCCCGCCTGCTCTCGCTCTACTCCGGAGTGCTCGGGCATCAGCGCGAGTACGCGGATGCGCTTGGGGCCGCGGACCGCTCCATCCGCTCGGATCCGAACCTGGCCGAGGCATTCTTCCACAAGAGCCTGGCTCTGGCCGGGCTGGGGCGCAGGGAAGAGGCGCTGCTCTCTCTCTCCGAGGCCGTGCGCCTCAATCCGCAGTACCAGGGTTATTATAGGAAGGCCGTGGATCTTCCGCAGGCCTCGGACCTGGCGCTTCTGTTGAGCGGAGAGGCGCCCTTGCAGGCCGCGCCGGCGCAAGCGCCTGCCCCAAGCCCGGTCCCGGCCCGCAGGCTCCTGATCTTGGGTTTGGGCATACTTATCGGGGGCTTCCTCATCGCTCTGGGATTGCTCCATCTGCTGACCAGCGAGGGCCGGCGCCGCATCAAGGACTTGACCGCGAGCATGAGCCGCAGGGGCGCTCCGCGCGGACGCGATGAGAGCCTGCCCGCGACGATCTCCGGCGTCTACCAGGTCCGGCGCAAGATCGGCATCGGCGGCATGGGCGTGGTCTATGAGGCTTTTGACAGCCGCTTGGAGCGAAAGGTCGCCATCAAGAAGATGCGCGAGGAGATCCGTTCCGATCCGCGCGAGTCCGCGCGCTTTTTGCAGGAGGCGCGCATGGTCGCGGCCCTGCACCATCCCAATATCGTGGAGATCCATGCCATCGTGGAGGAAGGCTCGGATCTCTACCTGGTCTTCGAACACGTCGACGGCCGGACCGTCCATGAGCTGCTTTCCGAGCGAAAGCGCCTGCCCATGCCGGAAGCCATGCGCATCCTGCACGGCTGCTGCGCCGCGCTCGACTACGCCCACAAGAAGGGCGTCATCCACCGCGACCTCAAGCCCTCGAACGTCATGCTCGACAAGGAGAACACGGTGAAGGTCATGGATTTCGGCGTGGCGCGCCAAGCCAAGGACTCCATAACCAGGCTCTCCATGACGAACACCGTGGTAGGCACGCCGCCCTACATGGCGCCCGAGCAGGAGCAGGGCGCGGTGTGCAAGGAGTCGGATGTCTTCGCCTTGGGAGTCCTTCTCTACGAGATGGTCACCGGGCAATTGCCTTTCGCCGGAGTCGGAGCCGGGATGCTGCTCGGAAAGATGAACAAGACCTATGTTCAGGCTTCGCGCATGGCGCCCGGTTTGCCTCCGGGCTTCGATGAAGCCATGGGCGAGGCCCTGGAGCCGGATCCCGTCAAGCGCCTGCACACCGCCGCCGACTTCTACCGCCGCATCGCCGGCCTCACCTCTGCCTGAGAATCCTAAAGCTATCTCCGGTAGGACTTTCGGCCCATTTTCCATAGGGTCTTCGGCTCTTGAAAAAATGTTAAGCGGCTGTTAGCCTATTTGAGTCGGGCGTTGAATCCGACCAGCGAAATATGAATACGACGAAGATTTTGCTTTCGGCGATATTGGTCTTGGCAGGCGCCTTTCCTGCGCGGGCCGGCGTGGTCGTTTCCGCGGCCGTGCAGACCGGCTGGACCCTTCCTTTCCCCGATATCTCCGGCGAACTGTTGATCAAGATCCAAGCCGGTCTGGCCCAGCAGGGTCCGCAGCTGCTTTCCCAGCTGCCGGCGCTCGGTGCAGTCTCGCGGCTGAGCCCGGACTCTCCCATCGATCGGCAGATCGCCGCGAAGCTTATTTCAGCGGCTCCGATCTTTGGGCCTCAGAAGGATGTCCCTGCGCAGAGAGCATGGTTCCAAAGCCTGGATCAGTCGATCGCTGTCGCGCGGCCCCGGATCGAGGAGGTCGTGGCGGCCCGCGCGAAAGAACTGGCTGATGCGGCGGAATACGGAGAACTTACGCGCGCGGACTTGGCGCAGTCCTTGCGGGAGCTTCGCAGGTTCGGGGTCTTCGGATGGCCGGCCGTGTCCAAATCCATACAGGACGTCTCGCGGCTCTCGCAGTCCATGCCGGCTAAGGAGGTCTTGTCTTCGGCGCAGCGCAGCGCGGATGCATTGGCCAAGGATGCGGCTGCCGAGGACGGGCTGCCGGATCCTTCTGCCGTGCGCGCGGAACAGGGGGACGGTTCGCGCAGGCGCAATCTTCTTTCTCCTTCCCCTGCGAAGAAAGTGCCGGGGAGCAGGCCTTTCCTCTTTGCGCAGTGGGAGAAGGAGCTCATGCAGAAGCTTCCTGATTCCGTCGATGTCGATAATGAAACTCTTCGGCGAGAGCTCCAAGCCATGCTCGATGAGCTCTGGGCCCTCGACAAGGGCTGGTATGAGAAGACCCTGCGCAAACTGCTGGTCCTGCCCAAGGACAGCAAGAATTGGCGGCTTTTGGCGTACGGCCAGAGATCCAACGGCGTAACGCGGGCTGTGGACAAGGCCGCCATACTGTTCGAGCCCTGGGAGGTCCGCAGGTGGATCTATGAACCGAGCTACAACGTCTTGACCGCCGATGATGTCGTCGAATACGCCGAGCGCATAGCGGACCTGGGCTACGGCAGTTATCCGACGGCTGGCGACGGCTATCTTGATTGGTACGCCATCTACAACGGACTCGAATATGTTCGAGGGGAATATTCCAATCGGGCGACGGATTCTACAATCAGCGCGCCGGCCGTTGTGGAGGAGGGTCTGGCGGATCTTCTCATCCGCGGACGCCTTGCGCGTCTTTTCAAGGATGGAGGCAGGCTTGTCCCACATGCGTCGATCCTTTCATGGGTCACGAAAGTCATTCATGACAGGAAGGGATTCGACGAGGCATTCCGCGGCAAGCTCGACGCGATGCTCCGACGCGGTTATGAGGGAATGCCGCCTCGCGACTGAGAGCCCTCGGAGCCTGCGATGATCCGCGTCGCAGGCTCCGAGGGCGCGGTCTTATCTGCTCGCCTTCTTCGCTTTTTTATCCATGCGCTTCTCCATCAGCGTCTTGGCCGGCTTCTTCTTCACGTCTTTCTTTGCGTCGCGGCTTTTTCCCATGGTGTTTCTCCTTTGATGCTTCCGGATGCATTCCGTTGCTGAAGATCAGGTCTTCTCAGGCCGACGAAGGGCGCTTCTACGGCAGTGTTTTTTTCGCTTCGCCGGCGTCGAGCGCGGACTCGCGCAGCAGTTCGCTGAGCTCGCGCAGGGCCTCGACGATTTCGCGCGAGAAAGCGGCGGGATTGGCGCGGTAGGCGGCGCGCAGGGAGGAGAGGACGGCCTCGCAATGGCTTCGGAAAGCCTTGTCGGTCGGATCGCCGTCGGCGACGCGCTCCTGCAAGGAGGCGACGGCGGCTTCGACGGAGAGTCGGTCCTTGGGCGGGATGTCCATGAAGGGATTGTAGTAAAAGAAAGACTCCTTTCTGTCCCGTCATTCCGGCGAAAGCCGGAATCCAGGGAAACGTCCAATTCCTGGGCCCCGGCTTGCGCCGGGGCGACAAGCAGAAAATGCCCAGGTACTCCTTCAAACGGCAAAATGTGCGAGAATCGCTGACGTTCCGATGAAAGAGTCGGACTGAGGCTCCATGCATCCACGCAACAGGCATACCGGCCGCTATGATTTCTCGGCGCTCACGCAGAGCGTCCCGGAGCTGTCCGCTTTCGTGCGGATGAATCCGTCCAAGGAGCCGACCATCGACTTCGCCGATCCCGCGGCCGTCAAAGTCCTAAACCAGGCGCTCTTGAAGACTTTCTACGGCGTGGACCATTGGGACATCCCTCCTGGCTATCTCTGCCCGCCCGTCCCCGGCCGCGCGGATTATGTCCACTTCGCCGCGGACCTGCTGGGCTCCGTCAACGGGGGGGAGATCCCTCGCGGAGACGGCGTGCGCGTGCTCGATATCGGCGTGGGCGCCAACTGCATCTACCCCATCATCGGGCGCGCCGAGTACGGCTGGCGCTTCGTGGGCTCCGACGTCAATCCCGAGGCGCTGACCTGCGCCCGGAACATCGTGGAGGCCAATCCCTCTCTGTCTAAAGCCGTGAAGCTGCGCCTGCAGACTTCGCCCGCCGTGCTGCAGGGCCTGCTCACCGCCGAGGAGCGCTTCGACCTCGCGCTCTGCAACCCGCCTTTCAACACGTCTCTAGGAGAGGCCGCGGCCAACGCCAAGCGCAAATGGGCGAATCTCGGACGCCAGGAGACCGGCAAGAACTTCGGCGGCCACGAAGCCGAGCTGTGCACTCCGGGCGGCGAGATGGCTTTCGCCTGGCGCATGATCAACGAGAGCGTGCCCTTCGGCGCGCAGTTCTTCTGGTTCTCGGTGATGATCGCGAAGGTCGACAATCTTCCCAGCGTCTTGAAAGCCCTTAGCCGTGTCAAACCCGCCGCCAGCCGTGTCATCGAGATGGCCCAAGGCCAGAAAAAGAGCCGCTTCGTAGCCTGGACCTTTCTGGATCCATCGCAGCAAGCCTCCTGGCGCCAACAGCGCTGGTCCCCTCCCGCTTAAGTCGATAGTCAACCTGCGATCTTTGAGGGTTCTCCCCTTAAGAGAAGGCGGGAACTTTTCCGCGGTTCATTCGTATTTATGGGAGATATGAAAGAACTCACGGCTATCCTGCCGCTAGAACATCGGATATGGCTCATTCGAGGGCAGCGCGTCATGCTGGACTCCGATCTTGCGACGGTCTATGGAGTCCCCACCAAGCGGCTCAACGAGCAGGTGCGGAGAAATCGGCATAGGTTTCCAGATAATGACGAGTACCGAATTATGCCGAGGGCCGCGCCAAGCGCAAGCCCACCTACTCGGGGGCACGTCGCCTCTTCTGTTACACTCTCGGCATAATTTGGGAGTCTTCTCTGACCGGCCGAATAGC
>JBAZUV010000001.1:0-554508 GCA_041661185.1 Elusimicrobiota bacterium | reverse complement strand
TTCGGCCGGTCAGAGAAGACTCCCAAATTATGCCGAGAGTGTAACAGAAGAGGCGACGTGCCCCCGAGTAGGTGGGCTTGCGCTTGGCGCGGCCCTCGGCATAATTCGGTACTCGTCATTATCAGGGTTATGCCGATATCGGCATAATCCCGAGGATTTCGCATTCCAACTCACGGACGAAGAATTGGAATCTTTAAGGTTCCAAATTGGAACCTTAGAGACAGGCCGCGGAAAACACAGAAAATATCTTCCAACGGTCTTCACTGAGCAAGGAGTGGCCATGCTCTCAGGAGTCCTGCACAGTCACCGGGCCGTCTTGGTCAACGTGGCCATCATGCGCACGTTCGTCCGCTTAAGGGAGACTCTGGCAAATCACAAGGAACTCGCCCGAAAGCTCTCCGCGCTGGAAAACAAGGTCGCCAACCACGACGAGCACATCCGCAGCCTGTTCGACGCGATCCGAGAACTACTGTCTCCTCCCGACGCCCAAAAGAAGCAGATAGGCTTCGTCCCTTGATCTGGGGATGGAAGACATCCTCGATCAGGCTTTCCTTGAGTAGCATCGGATGGCTGCACGGTGTGGGTGGGGGATTCTCCGCCCGTTTCATCGAGGAACACGGCGGGAGTCAAAGGATAAGGGTCCGCGGGGCGTCACGGAGCCCATGCCAGCATCCTGCATGGGCGAGTGCCGAGTGGACGCCGAACGAAGAGGCGGACCGCGTACCCGCGGGCCCTTATCCTTTGGCTCCCGCCGACCGACCCTTCCTTAACCGGCGGAGAATCCCGGGGGGAGGCGACTTGTGTTTGTAACACGCGACCGCTACAATCTCTCGAAGTGAAATTCGCGGCCCCCTGCTGTGCCTCCCTGTTCTGGCTCCTCATCCTGGCCGCCCCTCTCTCTCCCGCGGAGACCAACGGCCCCTTGCCGCAGACCCGCGTGCTCGAAGGCCACCGCCTCTATTACGCGGGCGAACTCCGCAAAGCCGCGGACGCCTACGCCAAGGCCCTGAAGGAAGATCCCTCGAACCTGGAGGCATGGCTCAACGGCGCCATCGTGCACGCCGAACTCGGCGAACGCGCCCGCTCGGCCGAATGGCTGCACCGGGCTCTGTCTCTGGCTCCGCAGGACGGCGCCGTGCGCACGGCCCTGGCTGAAGCAGAACTCCGCCGTAACAATCCCCAGGAAGCCCTGGATGCCGTCGCGGGCTGGCCCCAAGCCGTGCCCAAGGACGACCCCTTCGCCTTCATCGTGCAGGGCCGCAGCCAGCTCGCGCTCGGCTTCCCGAAAGACGCGGTGCAGTCCCTTTCCCAAGCCGCGGCCTTGGCGCCGCTGCTCTCGCTGGCGCATTTCTGGCTCGGACAAGCCCAGGAAGCCGCCGGAGACTCCGCGGGCGCGGTGGAAGCCTACCGCAAGGCCGTGCAGAAGGATTCCTATTTTTCCCATGCGCGCTACCAGCTCGTGCGCTCCTATCTGCGCACGCACCGCTTTTATGAGGCTTGGAAGCAGGCCATTCACCTTCTCGACGCGGATCCGCGCAACAGCCGATTCCGCGTGGCCTTGGCCGGTATCACGCGAAAATCCGTTGAAGAGACCCGGCCCGAGGTCGAAGAGCGCTCCGCCGGCAGCGCGCCTGCCGCTCCGGAAGACGAACGCCGCGAATCCGCGGGCACGCCCCTTCCGCCGGAAGGGAAGATCCCCATGCTGCGCGTGGGCCTGGGCACGGATTCCATGGGCCGCATCCCGCCCAGGCGCGACGTCTACTTCCGCTGCACCAGCGCCTTCGCGATCCTGGAAGCCAAGAACGGCCGCCGCCTGACGACCGGGGCCAAGAACGCGCTTTGGCGCGTGCGTCAACCGCGCGGCGCCGGCCGCATCGAATTCTACGATGAGAACGGCAAGCGCCGGCTCGTCTCCAAGACGCCCCAGCTCATCAAACCCGAGAACGGATCGGGCCTAGTCGTCCTGAAGGACGTGCCCGCGGACTACGGCTCGGCCTCGCGCGGCGGGGGGGAGCGCCCCCTGCGCGGCAGCGTGGAGGCGGCCGTCGGACGCAAAGGCCTGCGGCTGGTCAACGTGGTGGACCTCGAAGGCTACACGCACGGAGTGCTCGCCTCCGAGATGCCCATCAAGTCTCCCATGGAAGCGCTCAAGGCGCAGGCCGTGGTCGCGCGCAGCCATGCGCTCTACATCCAGACCGTAACGCGCCGCCACGTCAAGGCGGGCTACGACATCTGCGACGGCCAGCACTGCCAAGTCTACTGGGGCGTGCGCAACGAGACCGCCCGCTCGCGCGCGGTCGTCGAGGCCACTCGCGGCCGCGTGGCGGCCTACCAGGGACGCATCGCGCACGTGCTCTACGCCTCCAACTGCGGCGGACATTCTCAGAGCGGCTGCGAACTACAGGGCTGGGGAGACGTCCCGTATTGGAAAGGCATCCTCGACGCGCCGGAATCCGTGCGTCGTCCGATCTCTCCTTGGGAGCTGCGGCGCTGGCTGCGCGAGACGCCGCAGGCCTACTGCCGGGGCTCCGATTACGTGCATCCCGCGCATTTCCGCTGGACCCGCTACATCCCGGCCTCGGACCTCGAGGAACGCATCAACCGCAGCATCAAGATCGGCAAGCTTCTCGGCCTGCAGACCCTTAAACGCGCTCGCTCGGGCCACCTGAACTCCGTAAAAGTGCTCGGCAGCCGAGACAGCCGCGTAGTCACCAAGGAGTTCTCTCTGCGCGGCCTCCTGGGCGACGGCTCGCAGCGCTCCGCGCTCTTCGTGGTGGACACCGACGTGGACAAAAACGGCCGGCCAAAGGCCTTCACCTTCTACGGCGGGGGCTGGGGGCACGGAGTGGGCATGTGCCAGTCCGGCGCCATGGGCCGCGCGCAGGCCGGACAGAGCTACGCCGACATCCTGGCGGCCTACTACCCCGGCATCGAACTCGGGAATCTCCGCTACTGACGGGAAGGGATCTTCTTTTTTCGGACCGAACGCCGGGCGATGTCGCGGCTGCGCAGGCGCTTCTCCCGGGTCTTGACCTCCTGCCAGATCGCCAAGACGTCCTTGGCGGTTTGCACGCGCAGCCTGCCGCCGAAAACGTGCGGATGCCGGCGCACCAGCTTCAAAGCCTGGGCGCGGGCCACATCCTGGATGTCGAAGCGCCCCTTCTCGGCCTGGATGCGCGAATGCAGGAGGATCTGAAGGAGCACGTCGCCCAGTTCCTCCTCGATCTCATGCCAGGCGCCCTTGCGCAGGGCGGCTTCGAGCTCGCGCGTCTCCTCGCGCAGGAAGCGGATGAGGCTCCGGTGGGTCTGCCGGCGGTCCCACGGACAGCCTCCGGGCGAGCGCAAACGGTCAACGACGGCGATGAGTCGGTCCATGGGTTTCATAGGAAGCCTTACCTTATCAAATCTGGGACTCCGAGGAGAAAACGTCCTCGAATTTAGCTAGACTCGAACGGTTATGAACATCTTTTCCAGCACTCGGCTGCGGACCGCGCTCTTTTGCGCGGCCGCGGCATCCGCGGCGCTCCTGGGCGCCTGCCGCGCCGGCGCGCCCGCCTACTTCGGCGGAACAGAACCCGGCAAGGGCGCGATCTTGGTCGGAATACGGCTCTTGGACAATTCGGAAGAACTGAAGGAAGGACGGCTTCGCATCGACATAGAATCCGACGAGGAACGCTACGGCTTGATCCTGCATCCCGGCCGCACGGTCCTGGTGCAGGTCGAGCCCGGAGACTACCGCCTCCTGCCCGAGAAGACCCTCTTCGGCGGAGCGCGCACCGACATCTCGATCGTCATGAAGAGACGCTCCTACCGGATGAATTTTCCGCGCGATCTCCTGCGCATGGAAGCCTTGCCGGTCAAGCCGGGCAAGGTGGCGGCTATGGGCTTCATCGAGGCAAAGCTCCTGCCGCATGCTCCGGGGGAACGCCCGAAGATCCTGCTCCGCCTGGATTCCTCCGTCGACGCCCGGCGGCAGAACATCTCGGACCTCATCGCGCGCATGATGGACCCCCAGACCCCGCAATCCCTGCGGGAGGGCGCGGTAAGCTGGGCGCGCCCTCTTGAGCAGGCGCTGGTGCGCGTACAGGGAGAAAAAGACTCCGCTCCTTCCTATCTCGCTCCATGACCGCGGACGCCCGTGAAGCGGTCTGCTGCGCGGACTTGGGGGGGAGCTGGCTGCGCCTGGCCGTGCGCTGCCCCGGCAGGAAAGCCCTCCTTCGCATGCGCAGTCCCTACCGATTGGGCTCCTCGCCGCGCCTGGCCGTGCGCCGCGCGCTCGCGCGTCTGGGGCTTCGTCGCGTGGGCCTGCTGCTCATCGGCGCAAGAGGCTGCTGGCTCCCGGCGGAAAAATCCGCCATGCGCCGCAAGCTGAGTCCGTTCGCTTTGCGCGTGATCGCTCTTTCAGACATAGAACTGGCGCATCTGGCCGCTTTCCAAGGCGGCCCCGGAACCCTGATCGTGGGCGGAACCGGCTCCGCGGGCTACGGCCGCGATGCGCAAGGACGCTCCTGGCGCACCGGCGGACTCGGCCCGCTCCTGGGAGACGAGGGCTCGGCTTTCTGGATAGGACGGCGCTGGCTCTCGGCGCTTGAGGAACCGCGGACGCTGGGCTATGCCAAGCGTCCGGATGCGGTGCGCGCCGTGGCCTCTCTGGCGCGCACGGTCCTTAGGCGCGCCCGCCGCGACGCGCATGCGCGCGCCATCGTCCGGGAGGCGGCCGAAGCCTTGGCGAGCTTGGCCCGGCGCACGGCCTCGCGCCTGCGCATGAAGGGCCGCGTGCCGCTCTCCTGCAACGGAGGGCTCTTCAAAGACCCGCTCTTCTTGAAGGAATTCATCCGCGCTCTGGACAAGAAGAAGCCTGCCTGCGCGCCGCGCCTGCCCCTGCGCCCCAACGAGGAAGCCGCGGCCCTGCTCCCCGAGGAGATTTTGCTAAGATGGGACGCATGAAGATCGCGCTCGGCTCCGACCACGCAGGATTCGAACTCAAGCAGGCCCTGGTGCGCCGCTTGCAGGAAACAGGCCACTCCATCCTCGACCTCGGTACGGACGGGCCTCAACCTCCGGTCGATTACCCGGATTACGCGCGCAAGGTGGCGGAAGCCGTGCGCGCCGGGAAAGCGGAACGGGGCATCGTGGTCTGCGGCAGCGGCGTGGGCGCCTGCGTGGCCGCCAACAAGGTCCCGGGCATCCGGGCCGGACTCTGCCATGACGCCTATTCCGCCCGCCAGGGCGTGGAGCACGACGACGTCAACGTGCTCTGCCTGGGCTCGCGCGTAGTGGGCAGCCATCTGGCCATGGCCATAGCGGACGTCTGGATCGCGGCCCGATTCACGCGAGAGGACCGCCATATGCGCCGCCTCCAGAAGGTCCTCGACATCGAAAAGGCCTATTCCAAGCAATGACCCTCCTTCAGCGCGCCCGCCGCATCCGCCTGGTGCTCATGGACGTCGACGGCGTGCTCACCGACGGCCGCCTCTACCACTTCGCGGGCAAAGACGGAGAGCTCGTGGAATCCAAGGGATTCGACAGCCAGGACGGCATCGCGCTCATCTGGCTGGCCGAGCACGGCATCAAGACCGGCCTCATCAGCGGACGCCGCTCCAAGGGCGTGGAAGGCCGCGCCAAGATGCTGCGCATGGAGCACGTGGTCCTGGGCACCTTCGAAAAGCTCCCGGCCTTCGAGGAAATCCTCAAGAAGACCGGACTTCGCGCCGAGCAGGCCGCCTACATCGGCGACGACCTTCCGGACGTGCCGGTCCTGCGCAAAGCCGGACTCTCCGTGGCCGTGGCCAACGCGCGGCCTGAAGTCCTCAAGCGCGCCCACTGGGTCACGCGCCGCAGAGGGGGAGAAGGCGCGGTCCGCGAAGTCGCGGAATTCCTCCTGCGCTCGCAAGACCTCTGGAAGTCCGTCCTCGACCGCTTCGACGCGCTATGATGCCTGAACCGCCCCAGCCTCCGCAGCCGCCCGAGCGCAACTCCGACGAGATGCTCGAGGGCATGGCGAACCTCGACACCGCGCGCATGACCCTGCGCTGGGCCTTGGAGCGCATGCGCCTCCTGGAGGCCGGCCAGGCGGAGATGCGCGAGCTGCTCAAGACCGCGGTCATGGGCCGCGAGGAAGCCGTGCGCGGACTCGACAATTTCAGGATCTCCGTCGACGAACGCGTCAGCCGCCTGGCCGAGCGGGAACGCTTCGTCGCCGAGATGCAGAGCATCCTCAACAACCTCTTCAAAGGGGACCTTTCCGTCGAGGATTTCGTGCGCCGCCGCACGGCGCTGGAAAAGACGCAGGAGGATCTGGAAGCCCGCGTACGCAAGCGTTTGAGCGATGCCGAAGAGGCCCACAAGCGCGAGGTGGCCGAACATGCGAAGCTGCTCGGCGAGATGGAGTCGACTTATTCCCGCTCCTTGGCCGACGCGCAGAAGCGATTCCACGAAGAACTCGCGGAAATGGAGTCCCGCTACCGCGCGGAGTTGGACGCCGAACGCGCCAAGACGTCCGCCTCGCGCGAAGAATCCCTGGCAGAGGTCCGGCTGCAGGCAGACCAGTTCCATCAGCGCGCCCTGCTCCTGGAGACAGAGCACTCCTCCCGCCGGAAATCCTTCGAGGAAGACCTCGGACGCATGCAGGTCAAGCTCCAGGAGGAGCACCGTCAGGCCCTTGTGCGGGAACAGAGCCTGCATCAGACCCTGCGCGAGCAGATCGAATCAGAGAAGAAGCAGCTCGAATCCGAGCTGGCCCTCAAGGAACAGCGCATCTCGGAGCTGCGCAATATCCTCCTGCAGGCCGAAGCCGCGGCCGGAGAGCGGGAAGAAGCCGCGCGCCGACAGGCCTTCTCGGATTTCTCGCGCGAGCGCGCCGCCTTCGGGGAACAGCTCCAGGCCATGCGCCGGGAAGCCGCATCCCAAGCCGAGCGCCTGGCCGCCGAGATCTCGGCTTTGCAGGCGGAACTCGCCGAACGCGACCTGCGCCTGGGCCGAGAACGCGAACAGCTTTTGACGGCCCAGCAGGAGACCCTGCGCCGCAGCGAGGAGCGCCACGAAGCGGAACTAGAAGCCTTGCGCGCCTCGCTCGAACAATGGCGCCAGCAAGGGCTCCAGGCCCAGACCTCCGCTCTGGAGGAGTCCGACCGCCGCCACGGCGAGCGGGAACAGGACCTCCGCTCGGCCCATCGAAAGGAATTGGAGGTCCTTCGCTCGGAGCATTCCTCGCGCATCGAGAGCCTTTACGGAGACATCGCGCATCTGCGCGAACGCCATGAGTCCGAGCTCAAACTCCGGGCCGAGGAAGCCGCCCGGATACAGACTTCCTGGCGCGCCGCGGCTCAGGACCGGGAACAGCGCGCCTCACAAGAGATCGCGGCCCTGCAGGAACAGCACCGTCTCGAAGCCGACCGCCTGGAAGAAGACCTGCGCCGCCGCCGCCAGGAGTTCGACGCCGAGCGCCAGGCCCTGGCCAAGGAGATCGAGAAGGCGCGCGCGGACTCTTCCTCGGCGCATTCCGAAGCCCTGCGCGGCATCGAGAAGCTCTTCGCCGAACGCGCGACCCAGACCTTCCAGACGCACGCGCAGACGCTCCAATCCCTGGAAGCCGAGCACCGGACGCGGGAAGAGGAGCTCCGCCGTCAGTTCTCGGCGGAATCGAACGGACTGCGCTCGGAACTCCGCGGCGTACGCGAGGCCTTCGAGGCCGAGCGCGCCACGCTCATCGAGGAGCAGACCCGCATCCGGCGCCAAGACCTCGTCAAATTCGAGGAAGCGCTCCATGGACTGGAACGCTTCTTCCTGGAGCGCAACAATCAGCGCCTCAAGGAAACGGTCTCGCAGATCGAGGAGCTCCGGCGAGGATACTCACGCCTGCTCTCAGCCCAGAAGCGCGAGGCCCAGCAGGAGGCTGAACGCCTGCGACGGGAAGCCGCCGACCTTCAAGCGGCGCTCGAGCGCCGCCCGGAGCCGCCGCTGCCGGTCCACCACCCCTCGTTCCTCTCCTTTTTAGAGGGACTTCCCTGGGCCTTCTTCGCCTGGTGCGCGGCGGCATTGCTCGCGCTCTCAGGCGCTGCCGCGATCTGGACCTTCGGACTCCTGGCCAAGGACTATCCCGTGCCCTTCTCGCATCCCACCAGCCTTTTATGGGAAGGCGACGTGCTCTGGGCCTCCGACCCCATGGAACAGGCCGCCTACCGCTTCCAACTCACGGAGAGCGGACTCTCGCTGGACCGCCGCATCCCGGTGCAGGGAGTGCGATTGACCGGTCTGGCCCGCGTGAGGGGGGACCTCTACGCGATCGACGCGGACTCCCGGGTGATCGCGCGCCTGCGGCCGGAGGGCGGAGCTTTGATCGTCGATCGATCCTGGCCCGCGCCGGGCAGCCGACCGTCGGCCATCCTCTTCGACGGCAAGGACCTTTGGACGGCGGACGCGGGGGAGCGCCGCCTCTACCGCCACGCCGTCGACGAAACCTTGCAGGTCCTGGAGACCCGTCCCGCGCAGCAGGCCGTAGCGTCCATGGCCTCGGATGGGACTCGCCTCTGGACCGCCGATGACGCCGGGAACTGGCTGGCCCAGCCCCTGCGCTATGCCGCGCAGTCTCAGCCTTATCGCTGGCTCCCCTTCCTCTCGGAAGCTCCGGCGCCGCCCACCTGCATGGCCTTCAGAGGCCGCAATCTCTGGACCGCGCGAGATGGAGAATACCGCTTCCAGGAGATCCCGGTCTGGCGGCTCAGGCCCGAGCCGATTGACAGGCTCGGAGTGATTGACTAGAATCCCGACGTGACTTTCGATCCCTTCGGCGTGAAAGACGAACCCTCTCCGGAACCTCAGCAGCAGCCGGGAAATGCCCGCACCCCATCGGCAAGACCTCGCCCCTTCCTGAATCTATTCCTCGCGCTCAACGCCGCATTCCTCCTGCTCTGCGCCGGGGGATTGGCCGCGAGGATGAGGCATCTGCTCGGCTCCTCTGCGCCGGCTGCGGCCGCTTCTTCGGCAAGGAATACGGATCAACCCGCGAAGCCCGCACCGCCGGCCAAAGAAGCTCCGGCCCCAAAACCGGCGGAGCCTCCCGCAGCGGTTCCCGCTCCGATGAAGAATGCCGCTCCCGCGCAGGTTCCGGCCGCATCACCGGCCAAAGCAGAACCGAAAGCCGCCCCGGCCAAGGGGAAGAACTCCTCCAAGCCCGTGGACTTCAGCTATTCGGATCCTGCGGCCAAGGAAGTCCAGCTCCTGGGCCCATTCCTCGTGCGCAGCAACGGCCGAAAGTCCATGTTCAAGGATTCCTCCGGAGAGTGGCGGCTGACCCTCTACCTTATGAGCGGCGAGACCTACCGCTACCGGTTCGAATCCGCGGATGATAAAGGCCGAAAGCGGCTCTCCAAGCGGCAATCCATCGCGGTTCCCTGAAAAATAACCGTCCCCGCGTTATTGATTTTGTAACACGGTGCGGGTACACTCAGTCTAAGCCTCGTCGAGCACGCTGCTGGACCAAGGCGCTCTGACTCCATGAAGACTCCTTTGCGCGCCCTTCTCATCGCGACCTGCGCCTGGACGATCACGCTCGTCCTGTCTTCTCCCGTACGCGCGGCACCCGATCCCCGCGTCCATCACACCACCACGCTCCTGCCGGATGGCCACATACTGATCACGGGCGGCATCAATGCCGTCGGAGGGGCGGTCCTCGGCGACGCGACGCTCTATCTTTCCGAGAAGGGCGGTCCCACCGCGGCTGCGGCGCCCCTGGCCGTGGCTCGCGCCTCCCACACCGCGACCCTTCTTTCCGACGGCCGCGTGCTCATCGTCGGAGGAGCAGCCGACAATTCGGGCAACCCGGTCCCAATGGCGAATTTCGCGGAGGTCTACACCCCGGCCTCGGATTCCTGGGTCACGATCCCGTCCGTAGGACCCGCGGCGCGCTACGGGCATACGGCCACGCTCCTGCCAGACGGCCGCGTGCTCATCGTCGGAGGACAGACAGGTCCGGCGGCGCTGACCAATACCTGCGCGATATTCGATCCGCAGACCAACACCTTCGGCGCGGCCTCCCCGATGCTGCAGGCCCGCACAGTCCACTCGGCCGTGATCCTCTTCAGCGGGAAGGTCTTCGTCGCCGGAGGGATCTCCGACGCGCTCTCGGATTTCTCGGTCTCCACCGAACTCTACGACCCGGTCAACGATCTTTGGACCCCGGGACCGACCATGATCACCAAGCGCGCCTTCCATACGGCCACGACGCTCGGCAACCGCAAAGTCCTCATCGCCGGCGGCTTCAACGGCAAGAATATCAAGGAGAACCAGGGCATCCTCGATACCACGGAGATCTACGACCCGGTCTCCGACAGCATCTCTCCCGGCGCAGTCATGATCGCCCGCAAGATGCTGCACGGCGCGGCGCTCAATGCAAACGGACAAAGCCTCATCTTGGGGGGACTGGGGAACATCACCACCTCCTACTTCCACGAAAACATGCATTTCACGGCCGCGGACGTCCCTGGGGGACAGGTCGACCGCCTCGACATCTCCTCGGTGACCGCCGTGAGCGGCAAGATACTCAGGACGAGCTATCTCCCGCTCTCCGCAGCGCACCCGCTGCTCTCCTCCGTCGTCAACGGCAGGATACTCGACGGAGACATCCTCTTCTCCAGCCCGACCGCGCGCCTCCCGAACGGAGATGGGAAGCTATTCTTCGAAAACCCCGGGACCAAGGCCTCCCTGGCCGGAGTCTACATCGGGAACGGAATCCTGAACACAACGGAGCGGGAGTTCCCGCTATCCCTGGCAAGCGGAACGGTCGTATTCTTCCCAAGAGAGGAAAATCTGAGCCAAACGCAGCTCGTTGGAGGCAGCCTGCCCTTCGTTCTCACTCCCTTGGTGGCCAACAGCTCCGGCAGCGTCGTAGGCGGGACCCTCTCAGGCACTTTCGAGCTCCCTTTCCCGACCGCCTATGAGGGCGCCCGCGTGCTCGTGGGACAAGCCGTGATCACCGGAGGCTCCATATCCTCCGACGATGCGGTGGATCCGACCAAGTTCACCATCAACCTGAGCTCCGGCATCGCGGACATCTCCGGAGCGACGATCATCACTCTTCCAAGACCGGAGGCCACAACCGCCATCCTGAAGATACCCCTCTCTTTCACCGGCGTCACCGGCCTGATCACCAACACCGAATCCAATGGCGGCCCGAGCCTCTCCAGCCCCGTCGTTGCCGCGAGCCGGAAGACCTCGATCTCGGTCCGCATGAGCTACGTCGTAGACCGCATGAACATCAAGGATCAGCTCTTTGATTTCGACGTAGCCACGGTGGCGATCCGCCGAATGATGTTCCAGGATGAAAGCAAGTACTCTCCCTCGGCCAACACCTGGGTCAATACTGAGAAGATGGGCTTTCCGTTCACTAATAGTCCCGCCGGAGTCGTGCCCAACGGAGACACCTTCCTCTTCGGCGGATTCAACTGCGATGATTCCACCACCACCTTCACGGTCCTCGACAGCAGGGATCCGTTCGGCTTCATCCCTCACCCGGACGAGAATCCCTCTTGGAAGTCCTTGTCGTCGATGTCCAAGGCGCGGTCCCATTTCACGAGCTCCGTGCTGCCGGACGGGAAAACGGTCGTGGCCGGCGGAACGGACGGCGTCTTTGCGCTCAACGACACGGAGATCTTCGATCCCAAAACCCATGACTGGTCGACGGCGCGCCCGATGCGCGTGGCCAGGAACCTGCACAGCACCACGCTCCTGCCGGACGGGACGCTGCTGACCGCCGGAGGCTCGGTCGTCAACAGCTCCACGGGCGCCACGAAGGCCGCCGAGATCTTCTATCCGGACTCGAACTCCTGGGCCCTCACCTCGCCCATGATCTCCTCGCGCAACTACCATACCGCCGTGCTCCTGCCCGATGGGAACGTCCTCGTCGCAGGCGGCTATGATGCCGGCGGCAATTTCCTCTCGTCCGCCGAGATCTACATCTCGACGGCCCACCTGTGGCGCTCGATCGCGCCCATGGGCACGGCGCGCGCCCAGCACACCATGACGCTCCTCCATACCAACAAGGTCCTGGTGGCAGGGGGGGTGAACAACTCGGTCTTAGACGACGTGGAGATCTATGACCCAGGCGCCGGCGCATGGGCGCCCGCGGCCGCCATGAACCTCGGGAGATACGCGCATTCAGCCACGCTCCTGCGCGACGGCCGCGTGCTCGCCGCGGGCGGTTCGGACGGTTTCGGAGAGACCAATGATGCGGAGATCTATGACCCGGAAACGAACGCATGGACGGACACGGCCAATACCGGGAACAGCATGTGCACAGGACGGCTTCGCCACAGCGCGATGCTCCTCCCCGACGGGAAAGTGATGATCGTCGGCGGAGTCAAAGCCTCGGGGGAAGCCGTCAAGGCCACGGAGCAGTTCGACGTGGACATAAGCTCCTGGGAAGGCCAAGGGGATCTGAACAAAGCCCGCTTCTATCATTCCTCCGTGCTCCTCCATGACGGAAATCTCATGACGGTCGGCGGATTCGACGGCGCCTCCAGGCTCGCGCAAACGGAATACCGCTACTATGCGTCGGAGGTGGACGCAGCCACGCCCTCTCCGGGAGAGCGCCGGCCGCTGATCGTCTCCGTGGACACGCCCACCTTCAATCGAGGGAGCTTCATCACCCTCCATGGGAAGAATTTCAAAGGCGTGACCGAGGCTTCCGGCGGCCGCGGCGGGGCGAACGCCTCTTACCACAACCCCCGCGTCTATATGCAGCGCGTGGATTCCACGGCCAACGGCAGCCTCGGCGCCAGCGGCTTCCTCCTGGACATGAGCACCTATATCTACGCCCCGGCCGCCGGAAATTCCTGGTCGAACGTCGACTCCTCGATCACATTCCAGGTCCCGAGCAGCATCGGCATGCTTCCCTTCGGCTGGTACCAGATCCGCGTGGCGGCCAGCGCCGTATTCTCCACGGCCGCGATCGTACAGGTCGGACCGCCGCGTCCGACGGGGACTCCGGGCATCCCATCGGGAGTCTTCCTCGGGATATCCTCGGTCGCCTGGACCTGGGCCGCGGCCCCCGGCAGTTTCGACGGCTATAGGATCTACTCAGCAACCGACGGGGTCTTCCTCGGGACATCGAGCATCCCGTCTTTCCTCCAGCAAAACCTGGGGCCCAATACCGTGGCCTCGATCCGCGTCGCGGCCTACACCATCACCGGAGATGGGCCGGTCGCGATCTCGACCGTGCCGATCGCAACTCCTGTTGGGAACATCATGGATCTGCAAGCCATACCCCAGCCGACCGCCCTTCTCTTGACCTGGGCCGCCAATTCTACGGCCGTTTCCTACAAGATATACTCCTCCACGAAATCCGAACCGATCGGGACATCCCCGACAAACTCCTTCCTCTTGTCCGGGCTTTCCACGAATACCGTCCATGTATCCTATGTCCAAGCGGTCACGGAAGGAGGAGACGGACCGCTCAGCCTCCCATGCACGGCTTATACCGCCGCGGCGCCGCCCTTGGACAATGGGAACGGGACCCTCGTGCAGATCGGGACCATGAGCATGCACGTGAACTGGAATACCAACGGGAATCCTGATTCCACCCAGTACGTCCTGGGGACGAACATGCTCGGAGATCCGACTTGGACGTCGATCTTCGGCCTCACCCAAACGACTCATGTCCTGACGGGACTGCTCCCGAACAAGCGCTACACCGTGCGCGTGGCAGCCATCAACGGCGATGGGATCTTTACGCCCTACACCACCCTGGGAACCACCTGCACTCTGGCCAATACGCCCTTGAATCTCGGAATCGTCTCCGCGGACGCGTCGAGCATCCGGGTCTCATGGGACTCCAACTTGAATTCCACGGACACGATCTATCAAGTCTCCATCTCCAGCGATGGATTCTCAGCCTCGATATCCACTCCGATCCCCTTCGCGCTGGGGATCACTACCACGAGCGCGACCCTCTCGGGCCTGGAAACGGGACAGTCCTACGATATCCGCGTCGCGGCGCAGAACCGCTTCGGGCAGGAGACCGCCTTCGCCTCCACCCAGGGCGTTACGGTCAACGGCGGAGGCCCGGTCGGATCGCTCTCGACGGTCGTTCCGAAGGGCGAGCTGACGATTTTGACCGGGACGCTCGGCTCCGGCCGGACGATCACGCTCCGTATCCCTCCCGGAACCTTCGAGCAGGACGTGCGCGTCGAGATATCGTCTACGAGCGCGAACCCCTGCGGGAACATCGACGCGGCCATCACGGTCGCTCCCTCCCCGAACGTCCAGCCGCGCGGCCCATTCGAACTGGGGATCACCTACACGCCCGGAGAGTCCGGCCTCGGGAGCCTCTCGACGCTGGGGATGGTGAGATTCGACGCCCAGACCAACGCCTGCGTGCCTCTGGAGAGCCGGGTGGACGCGGCTTCGCATATGGTCTCCGCAAAGGTCAACCATCTCTCGACATTCCAGCTCCAGCAGATCCCGGCCTCGGCATCCATCCATACCGTACGGGTATTCCCGAACCCTCTGCATGCAAGCAACCAGAGCTACATCACCTTCGACCATCTGCCCGCTGCGACGCGCGTGCACATCTATACCCTGCACGGAGAGAAGCTCTTCGACGAAACGGCCAACAGCTCGGGCTTGCTGATCTGGAACGCCCGCAACCTCAGCGGAAGACCGGTGGCCAGCGGACTCTATCTGGCCGTGCTGGAAGCCCGAGGAGAGCGCAAGATCGTGAAGATCGCGGTGGTGCGCTGAAATGAACACGCTCCTTCTGCGCCGGCCCCTGCGCAGCCTCCCGACAGGACTCCTGCTCGCGACGCTGCTCTGCGGCCTGCCGAAGACCTGCGGGGGCAGCGACTTCTCCGCCGCCTCCATCGGCACCGCGGGATCCGAATTCCTGAACCTGGACGTGGGCCCGCGCTACATCGCCATGGGCGGCGCCGGCTCCGCCGTCGTCGACGACATCTACTCCCTCTATTGGAACCCCGCCGGGCTCTCGCGCATCCCCCGCGCCGCGGCCTCGGCCATGCACAACGAATACCTGGCCGGGATCCGCATGCAGTACCTCTCCTATGCCCAGCGCATCAACGACTCCTCGGTCCTGGGCGGAGCCGTGCGCTACATGGATGCCGGAGACATCGATCACACCGACATCAGCGGAAACCGCTTGGGAACCTTCCGGCCGCGCAACTACGTCTACGAACTCGGCTGGGGACAGACCATCGCGGACATGACCGATTCCGAGCGAGAGGTGGCCATCGGCGTCACGGCCCGCTATCTCCACTCCGATCTCCTCGTCCATGCCGGCGGCATCGCAGGAGACCTCGGCGTCCAGGTCCGCTACACCGAGGCTGACTGGCCCTATCGCTTCGGGGTGACCGCCCAGAACATGGGCCAGGGACAGCAATTCGAGGTCGTGCGCGACAATCTGCCCTTCCGCGCGAAGATGGGGGGAGCCATCTCTCCTTTGCCCTATTTGCTCTTCGCCCTGGACGCCGTGTTCCCGATCTCCAACCAGCCCTACGGCGCCGCGGGAATCGAACTCTCCCTGGATGCACCCAACGGAGTGAAAGCCGCCCTGCGCGCCGGCTACAACGGCCTCAATCAGTTCAGCGGCCTCGAAGGCCTGCGAGGACTCAGCGGCGGCATCGGCATCAAGCTCATGGACCTGAGCATCGACTATGCCTTCGTGCCCTTCGGCCTGCTCGGCGATGCGCACCGATTCTCCCTCAGCTGGAGCCTGCCGGCAAAGCGCTCCCGCCGATTCCGCGAGCGATGATCCCATGAGCGAAGAAACCCCCGACGAACGCCCGGCCCCTCCCATCCTCCCGCCCGCCCCGCTTGAAAAAGCGGCGCGCAAGGATGCGGCCACGCTGAGCGAATATCTCTGCGCAAAGGCGGAATCCTTGGAGCGGGAGCTCTCCTCGGAAAGGGACCGCGCGCGCAGCGCCGAAGGCCTCCTCAAGCAGCAGGAATCCCTGCGCACGGAAGTCGAGTCCCAGCTCAAGGGGCTTTCCGAACAGATCCGGCAGCAGAAGGCTCTTCAAGACTTGGAGCACGACAAGCGCTCCTCGCAGGGCCGCATCGAGGCCTTGGAAGAGCGTCTCGATGAGATGCATAAGACCTGGGCGTCCCTGCTCAAGGACGCGGTCGCCGGCCGGGAGGGGGAGTCCCGCCGCTCCATGGAGCAGGCCGACGCGCTGGCGCACTCTCTGGCGGGGCTGCGCCTCGAGGTCTCTGCTCTCAAGGACGCCTCCGCAGCCAAGACGGAGGTCCCTTCCGAACTCTCGGAACTAAAAACCCTGGTGCCCGCTCTCGCCAAGGCCCGCACGGAAGATGAACGCCTCCTGCGGGAACAGCTGCGCGAGATGATCTCCGGACTCTCGGAGAGCCTCTCGATGCGCATCCGGGAGATCGACGAACGCATCGCCCGCGAGGCCGCCGGACGAGACGCCCGCCTGCAGGCTTTGGAGCGCGAACGCGCGGCGATATCCGAGGCTTCCGAGGCCCAGCGCGAGGATCTGCGCAGACAATCCGCCGCCCAGCGCGCCCAGGACATGCAGCAGCTCCGGGAAGAGTTCACTGCCCTGCGCGGCGCGGTATTGGAATTCGGGATGAAGCAGGCGGGCGCGGATGGGGAAGCCGCGCGCCTTCAAAAGACCTTGGAAGAACTCCGAACCCTCCTGGCCCGGCCGGAAAAGGCCCGCGACGAGATCATGCAGGGACTCGAGGGCGAAAAGCGGGACCTCATGCAGGCCCTGCGCGAACGCACGGGACAACTGCACAACTACGTCCTTGAACGCCGGGAGATCGAGCGAAGCCTGGGCGAGAGCCTCATGGAGATGAGCCGCCGGCTTGAGGCCGAGCGGGACGCTCACCGCAAGACCCGCGAACGCATCGCGGTACTGGAGCAGACGATCGAAGCTTTGAAGGCGGAGGGGGAACTCCGGAATCAAGAGCTTTCCGACCGGCAGGCTCGCATCGCGCAGGCCGCGGGCGAGCGCGACGAGCTCCTCAAGGCCCTCACCGAAGAATCCGGGAAAGTCCGCCGCCAGATCTCCGATCGCACGGCCGGCGACCAAGCCTGGGAAGAGAAGGTACTCGAACTCCAGAAAGCCGCCGATGAGGAACGCGGAAAGCGCATGCAGGCCGAACAAGCCTGCTCGGACGCGCGCGCGCAGATGCAAGCGCTCACGGACCACATCAGCCGCCTCATCCGGGAGAAGGACGCTGTGGAGAGCCGATTCACGGACTGGGAACGCCAGCGACGGGAGATGGACGACCAGCTGCGCAAGAAAGACGAGATGCTCGGCATGCTCTCGACGACCTTCCGCAACATCCTCAAAAAGCCCTCCGAATAACCTCCTTGACCTCACCCACTTTTCCTGCGGGTCCCGGCGGCCTGGGATGGAGACCCTCTTCCCGCCCCATACCCTCCACCCGCACGAATGGAGCGGGAAGAGGGTCTCCATCCCCTCCGCCACCCGCTGTTTGCGTCGGGTGATGTCGAGTGTTAACGCGTGTAGTGGACTCAAGGAAAGCCGTTGTTGAAACTTCCGTATCCCCGGGTGATAGGAACGGCTTGACTGAGGCTTTCCTTAACGAACAGCCCTTATCTCCGGACTCGACCTCACCCTGAAGAACGCAAGGAGCGCAGGGGAGACTCTCTCCCGCTCCCGTAGAGGGGGGCCCCGCCGTCGCCCGAATGACACACGCCGCGGGTTTGGGGGGAACTGGTTCCCAGGGGCGCGGGGGAAGGGAGAGAGCCTCCCCTGCGCGACTGTTCTAAAAAGTGGGGGAGGTCGAGTCGACCTCCCCTTGACAGACGGGATTAATCCGCTAAACTATACAACCTTCGCAGGCGGTATCGACAGATGCGAAAAAACCGCCCTGACTCGGGAGACATATCATGACCAAGAAAAAACCGGTGAAGAAGATTTCCTCCTCAAAACCCGCGGCGGCGAAGAAATCCGCGCCCGCGCGCGGGATATCCTTCTCGCGCAGCGAACTTTCCTCCATCCAAAAGACCCTGCTGAACAAGCGCGAAGAGATCAACAACATCATGCGCAAGAACCAGGACATGGAGCCCATCACCGCCGAGGTCGGAGATGAAGCCGACCAGGCCGGACAATCCCTGGAAAAAGAGATGCTCTTCGAGGTCTCCGATACGGAACGCATGGCCTTGGACCAGATCGAAGGCGCCCTGCGCAAGCTCGAGAAGGGGAACTACGGCCTCTGCGAGTCCTGCCAGAAGCCCATCATGAAGGAACGGCTCAAAGCCATGCCCTTCGCCCGCTACTGCATCGGCTGCCAGAACACCTCGGAAAGAGCCGTCTTCTCTTAGCGACGGTGACGGCGGCGGTTGCGCGACGCCGTGCGGCGGGAACTCTTCGGCGGCATATAGGCGGCATAATTGACATCCTCTCCGCCCAGGTCCTCGTAGATGGCGAAGACCCTCTTCACATAGCCTTTTGTTTCCGGGTAATTCGGGATGCGTTTCAAGCGCCTGACAGGCTCATCTCCCGCATTGTAAGCGGCCACGGCCAAGACGATATTCTGCCCGACCCTCCTGAGCAGGTATTTCATATGGCGGGCAGCTCCATTCACGCTCTCTTCCGGGTCGTTGGGATCGATCCCCAAGTCGTCGGCCGTGTCCGGCATGAACTGCATCAGGCCCACGGCTCCGGCATCGGACACGCGGTAGGGATCGCCCCAGGGATTCTCCGCGCGCATCATCGCCTCCAACAAAATCGGATCGAAATCATGACGGCTTCCCGCCCTCTGGATCATCGGGCGATATTTCAATACCCTATCTTTCTTCCCGGCGACCCACTTCTTTAGATCGCGCGTCTTTCCCTGGACTTTTTCAGCGACTCTGAGCACGACCGGTTCCTTCGGGATCGGGACAGGCTTCACCGCCGGCTTCTCAGGACCTTGCCGATAAGCCAGCTCATAGGCCGCCAGAAAAGCGCGCACTTCCGGGTCCGCCGGAATGCCGCCGCTGCGAAGCACCTTGGACTCTCCGACCTGGTAGGCGGCCAGGGCGCGATGCACGTTGCCGTCGAAACGAGCCAGCAAAGCCGCCAGCAATCGGGCTCCGGTACGGAGATTGATCTCAGAATCCTTCTGATCCTGGCCGGCCATGCCGACGCGCTTGGCTGCGGCCGCCGTTATGAGCAGCAAGCCATGCGAATTGCCGCTGACGCGGCCTGGATGCGCCGAAAACCCGCCCTTGGCCTCGATGAATGCGCGAAAGACCCCTGCGTCGATGTTCGCGGCCTTGGCCTCTGCTTGGATCACATCCGCGTAGGGACCCGACGCGGCCTTCTCCTTGGGAGAGGGGATCTCGGCGATGTGCAGTCCTCCTTTGTCCAAGACGGACGCGGTCCTGCGCAAAGCCGAGGAAGACAAGCCGGGCTGTTGCCCGGAACCCGGGAAAGCCTCCCCGGAGACCGTATGAACCGAGGCTAAGCGCGTTCCATCGAAGAAGGTCCCGCCTTCCATCCCTAACGCCGCTGAGAATCGTCCGGATACTGCATCGCGCATCGCTCCGAGTTCCGAATCGATGCCGGAACCATGTCCCTGCCGTCCCTTCTTATCCTCCGGCGAACGCCTATCGGCCGGCGCAGCTGCCGCGGACTCCAGGATCGAGACATCCTGGCTCCATAGCACGCGCAATCGGGACAGCCCGGCATCCTTGGCCTGCGGGGAAAGCCCCTGCTTCCAGCCCTCGGAAACATAGCGCCGCTCAATGCGATCCGTGCCGGGCGCGCGCTGCTGTTGGATCGTCAGCGGAGCCAAGAGCAGCCGGGCGAGGATGTCCTCGGATGCCGAAAGCCTCGGCCGAGTCTGCTGGGCCGCTTTTTCCGCATACCGAAAGTAGACCTGCACGCCTTCGGCCCGCGCAAAGGAAGCCGTCAAGACCAGGAGGGCGATGGCGGCGGACATAGGCCTCATGACCCTCTCAGGATAGGTCCTTAGTCCGGCCAACGCCTGTGACAGAGGGCCTATGCCCTTCTAGGCCTTTAGACTACCCGGGTCTTACGAGAAGCAAGGAAAGGAAGCTGTTCGCGAACGGAACGCACCTGCCCAAGATCGACATCGATGAAGAATATGCCCTCTCGGTCCCCGCAGTCCAGGACGGGACGGCCCATAGGGTCGAAGACCGCCGAAGCGCCGCAATAGTCCGCGGAAGGATCCCGGCCCATGCGGTTGACGCCCACGACATAGGCCTGGTTCTCGATGGCGCGGGCGCGGAGCAGGGCGCTCCAATGCTCCGAGCGGCAAGCCGGCCAGCTGGCTGAGACCACATAAAGATCCGTCTCCTCGGCCGCGTCCCAGAAGAGTCCCGGGAAGCGCAGGTCGAAGCAGACCGCCGGCGTCACGGAAAACCCTTCCAGGAGGAAGCGTTCTCTGCGCGATCCCGGCCGATATGCACGGTCTTCACCGGCATGGCCGAAAAGATGGAGCTTGGAATAAGAGTCGATGATTCGGCCGGAACGGTCCAGGGTGAGCAAACGGTTGAAGCCTTCCTGCACTCCGCCGAAAGAAATGAACATCCGCCGGTCGCGCGCGATCTTTTGAAAGAACTCGACGTCCTGCGCGCTCAGCGTGGTCTTGGCCGGATCCATGGAGAAGCCGCTGAGCGTCATCTCCGGAAAGATGAGCCAATCCGCGCTCTGAGCGGCCAGGCCCTCTTCGAGCAAGCGCATGATCCGCGTCTTGCTGGCCTCCCGGTCCTCCCAAGCCATATCGAACTGACAGAGCGCGAGTCTCATAGGGGAATGATAGAATATCCCCCGCATGCTCCTAAAGCTCCTGCTCGGCCTTGCGCTGACCACCCCGTTCTGGGGCCTCGGCCATCCCTTATGGGAAGTCGACGACGCGCGCTACGCGGAAGTCCCGCGCGAGATGGTCGAGACCGGAGATTGGCTCACGCCGCGGCTGGACTATTTCGACTACGTCGAGAAGCCGCCGCTCATCTACTGGCTGCCCGCGGTCTCCTACAAGCTCTTCGGAGTGAACGAAGCCGCCGCGCGGCTTCCCAATGCCCTGCTCGCCCTGCTGGGGCTCTTGGGCGTCTGGTGGCTGGGCGCCTGGCTCTTCTCCCCGGCCGTCGGAGCCTGGGCCGCGATACTCCTGTCCGTCTGCATGGAATATTTTCTCTTGGGAAGGCTCCTGACGCCGGACATGTTCTTGAGCGTTTTCCTGTTCTGGACCACGGCCCTGATCCTGCGGGTGCTGCGCAAGCCCGAGGACAGCGGCTGGGCCGCGCCCGCGGCCTGGGTCAGCATGGCGCTGGCCTTCCTGTCTAAAGGCCTCGTCTCCCTGCTCCTGCCCGGCTCTTGGATCATCGCTCTAGCTCTCTTTTTCCCGGCGGCCCGCAAGAATCTGCGCCTGCTCCTGCGCGGGGGGGGACCCCTGCTCTTTCTCCTGATCGTGGGAAGCTGGTTCTGGGCCATGGAGCGCCGCCACCCCGGCTTCTTCAATTTCTTCGTCGTGGAACAGCACTTCCAGCGATATCTGACCCCTCGTTATGCCCGCACCGGACCCTGGTATTACTTCCTGGGAGTGGACGCCGGCGGAAGCCTGCCCTGGACCCCGCTCTGGCTATGCGCCTCCATCCTGCCGCTCTTGCGCTGGAGCAAAGAGGATGATCGCCGCAAGCAATTGGCTTTGTGGGTCTTCGGAGTCTTCGCGTTCTTCTCCATCTCGAGATCCAAGCTCCCGACCTACATCCTGCCCATCTTCGCCTATCAAGCCCTGCTCTCCGCGGAACTCCTCGTGCGCTGCGAAGACGATTCGGCCGTTGACCGCTCTTGGCGCTTGGCCGCCGGAGCCATGGCCTTCCTTCTGGCCTGCGCGCTCCCCTTCGGCCTGCATCTGGCCCCGCAGAAACTGCCGCAGCTGCCGAGCATGCTCTTCCCGCTCGCAGGCGCGGCCGTCGGACTGCTCGCCGCGAGCTTGGCCGGGCTCGGCCTGCGCAAACCGGCCGCGGCCGCCCTCTTGGCCTGCGCGGCCTGGGGCGTCGTGCTGGCCGCCGCCGACCCGATGGCTCCCTGGCTGAGCGCCCGGGATATCTCCGCGGAGCTCTCCTCGCGCCTGCGGCCCGGAGACAGCGTCTTCGCCTACGACCGCTACATGCACGGAGTGCCGTTCTACACGCGCAGGCCCGTGGACAAGGTCGTCAACTGGCTGGGGGAACTCCACTACGCGAAAAGAGATCCTCGCTTCGCCGACCGTTTCGGAGACGACGATACGATCCGCAAGATCGGCAAGAAGGAGCGAGTGTTCGTGGTCCTGCCCAAGAAGGTGCTCCAGCACTTCCGGACCCTGCGCCCGACCGACGACCCGCCCCGGCTGACGACCGTAGGCGACTGGGTCCTCGCGGAACTCTAGCGCGACGGCGGGCCGGAGAGAACGACCTCGGTCCTGCGGCGGTCCAGGGCCCGGCCGCGCAGTTCGTAGCGGCCCTTGTCGGCCGCGATCTTGAACCCGTCCGGGTCGAAGAGCTTCTGCATCCCTTCCTTGAACTGCCCGACATCCCCGCTGGCCTGAGCCAGCTTCGCAAGATCCTCGGTATAGCTCCCGTGATCCTTCCGGTAGGATTCCTCGATGGCCGCGAGGATGGTCAATCCGGTCCGGGCGCCGGCCACGGCCTGGCTGTCCTCCGGAGTGGGCCGCAGGACGTAAAGCCAGTACTGTCCGACGATTATGCCGGCGAAGACCGCGAAAGCGCACAGCGCGTTGAAAACGCAGCGGCCCGGGCTCTTGGGCTCGGACTCCACGACCATGCTGTCGGCCAGGATATCATGCCAGCCTTGAGAGCGCGGGTGGAACAAAGCCCATAAGAATCCGAGATTGAAGAGCGGCATGCCCGCCAGATAGCCTAAGGCGCGCAGGATGCTGCGCACGGGCCCCAAGGGGGCGCCGTCGATATGCCGCACGCGCAGCCCCATGATCCATTTTCCGGCCGTGGCGCCCAGGAGATTTCCCAGGACCTGGTAGGCGAGATACCCCGCGGCCCATAAGGCCAGGATCTTTCGCCAGGCATCGGGCAGTACCGGCTCTCCCATGATGAACATCCGGCGATAGAGCATCCAATGATACCCGGCCAGAAAAGGGAGGATATCGATGATCCACGCCAGGAACCGGTCCGTGATCTTCGCGTACGGAGGAGGTGGAAGCGTCTCTTCGTCCATGTCCATTCCGGCATCCTACAAAAAACAAGCGGAAGCGTTCCCGTATACGTCATGCGTCGAGGTGCGAGGAGGTCGCGAACGGGGAGCGAACCTGCGTACCCGCAGACCCCTATCCTTCGGGCCCGGGCGAGTCATGCGGCGAGCTCCTTTCCGTGTTGAGAAAATATCTCGCCTTTAGGAGCGTGTCTACCAGACTACGCGACTGGATTACTCAGACACGCTCCTTGGACTTGGGCTTGCCGTCGATGCCCAAGACGCGCACGGGCGCGATCTCGGAGAGCGCGCCGCGGATGACCGCGGCGTCTCCGGCGATGACGACCTGGAGCTCCTGGGCGGTCCAGTGCTTCTGGGCCACGCGAATGAGATCCTCGGCCGTCACGGCCATCACCTGATCGCGATAGGCAGCCACGGCATCCGCGGAGAGTCCGTTGAGCTCGATGCCGGCGACCTGGCCGGCGACGCCGGCCACGGACTGCTGCTTCATGAGGAAGAAGCCCGCGAACATGCGCTTGAGCATATCCAGTTCCTTGGCAGGGACCGGCTCCTCGCGCATTCGGCAGATCTCGTTGAAGATCTCCTTGAGCGCCGGAGCCGTGGCATCGACCTGGACGTCGGTCGCGGCCAGGAAGAGGCCTCCCTTGCGCAAAGCCGTGAGCTTGGAACGCGCGCCGTAGGTCCAGCTGTGCGTCTCGCGCAGGTTCGCGTCCAAACGGCTCATCATGGGCGCTTCTCCGAGCACGAAGTTGAGCACCATGGCCGGGATATAGTCCGGGTCGCTGCGCGCGATGGAGGCGCGGCCCACGCGCAGAGTGGACTGCTTGGCGCCCGGGAAGTCGATGATGTCGATGACAAGGCCTTTCTGGCGAGAGACCGACTCCTCTGCCGCGGGAACGGCCGCAACGGCCGGAGCCTGAGTCTTCGCGGTCCAGTCCCCGAAATGCTTCTGCGCCAAGGCGCGAAGCTCCGCCATATTGATGTCGCCGCTGGCTGCCAGCACGGCGCCCTCGGGCCGGACCTGAGACGCGTGGAAGGCCTGGACATCGTTAAGGGACAAGGCCTTCAAGCTCTTCTCATCCGGACTGCGGCCGTAGGGATGATTCGGGAACACCCGCGCATAGATGCGCTTGCCCGCCAAAGCCCCGGGGCTGCCCTTCTCCTCGTCGAGCCCGGCAAGAGCCTCGGTGCGCACGCGCTCGAGCTGGTCCGCGGGGAAAGCCGGCAGGCGCACGGCGTCAGCCGCCAAGGCCAGAGCCTTGTCGAAATTCTCCTTGAGCGAGACCACGGACACGGTCAACGCATCATCGGAGGCCGAGACGCTGACCTCGGTGCCGAGGTCCGCGGCCGCATCCGCGAAAGCGCGGCCGTCGAGCTTCCCGGCGCCTTCGGTCATGAGCGCCGCCACCGCATCCGCCAAGCCCTGCTTTCCCTCGGGATCGAAGGAGGAACCCGCCAAAGGAAAGACCAGGGTCGCGGCCACCAAGGGATTCCTGCGCAACTCGATGAGGGCCACGCGCAAGCCGTTTGCCAATGAATCCTTCTGCACGGAAGACAAGTGCACGGGCCGGGCAGGAGCGGGCGGCACGAGCTTGCTCCGGTCCGGCTCTTCCTGAACGACCTGCACGGCTTGGTTCTGCGCCGAGGCCGGCAGGACCGATAAGACGAGGACGGCGGAAAGGATCAGCCTGTTCATTTGGGCTCTCCGGACTTCGGGATGATGTAGATGACCGCCGAGTTCGACGGCACAAGATATTTCTGCGCGGCGCTCTGGATCTCCTGAGGCTGCATGGCCATGACCGCATCGGCCTGCTTCTCGAACATCAAGGGATCGCCGGAAACGGCCTGCCCTTCGACCAAGGCCGAGGCGATCTCATCGACTTTCTCAAGAGCCAGGACGCGGGCCGTGCGCAGCTTGGCCTTGGTCCGGCCGAGCTCCTCGGGCTTCACGCCGCCCTCGGCGAGCTTGCGGATCTCCGCCTCGATGGCGCCGACCACGGTCTCGAGCTTGACGCCCGGAGCCGGCATGGCCTCGATGAGGAAAAGGTCCTGGGCCTGCAGTCCCCAGTTGCCGGCTTCGATGGAGAGCACAAGGTGCTGGTCGTAGCGCAGGGATTGTTCCAGACGGGAGGTCCGTCCTCCGCCCAGCACATCGGCCAAGACTCCGATGTATTCGGAATCCTTCTTGCCCAGACCCGGGACGCGGTAGGCCATCAGGATATACGGCTGCTGGGCCTTGTCGTCGACGACCGTCTTCTCCCGGCGAGACTGGGCGAACTCCGCGGGCACGGCAGAGACCTGGGCCCGCGCCACGGGAAGATTCTCCGGCGCCTTCAAGCCCCCGAACCATTTCTCAATGAGCTTGAGCGTCTGCGCGGAGTCATGGTCTCCGGAAACCACGAGCACCGCATTGTCCGGACGATAGTAGCGGGCATGGAAATCCTGAACGTTCTGAAGGGACGCCGCATCGATATCCGACATGGCTCCGATGGTCGTATGAGAATACGGATGCCCCTCGGGCCAAGCCGTCTGGCTCAACGCCGGGATCAAGCCGCCGTAGGCCTTGTTGTCATAGTTCTGGCGCTTCTCGTTCTTGACGATGCCCTTCTGCTTGTCCAGGCTGGCCTGGGTCATGGCTTCCTTTAAGAAGCCCATGCGGTCGGACTCCAGGCGCAGGAGCTCTTCCAATCCCTCGGAGGGCGCCACGTCGTAATAATCCGTGCGGTCATTGGAGGTGCTGGCATTGTTGTAGCCGCCCATGCCGCTGATGATCTTGTCGAACTGGCCGTTGGGCACATTCTTGCTGCCCTCGAACATGTAGTGCTCGAAAAGATGAGCGAATCCAGTCTTGCCGGGCTGCTCGTCCCTGGAGCCCACGTCATACCAGATGTTCACGGCCACCAAGGGCAGCGTGTGGTCTTCATAAAGGAGCACGGTGAGCCCGTTGGAGAGCACGTGCTTCTCGACAAGGACTTTCTCCGCGGCCCAGACGGAGTTGGAGATGGAGCAAAGCAGGATGAAGGCGGCGATCGAGCTTAGGGTTGTCCGTTTCATGTCTTTATTGTAAAGGATGCCTTCCAGGAGGGGGAGAATCCGAAGGCCCAGGCCGGACCCGCCAAGGGACCTATCCCCTTCTAGGCCCTTGAGGAAAGTTCCCGTCGAGATCGTAATCGTGCTCCGCGTGGTCCGGCAGGCTGGCGCCGCCAAATACCCGCGCGGCGAGCACGTAGAACGGAGAAAGGACCGCGGCAAGCACGGCCAATCCGAGGAATACCTCCGGAACGCCCAGGACATCGAACGCCCAACCGCAGACCATCAAGGTCGCCAGCCCCGCGATGCGCGCGGAGGAAGAGATGAAGCCCTCCACGGCGCCCAGGCGGTTCTGCGGGACCGCGGATTCGATGAAGGAGTCCGTGCCGAGTTCATTGCCCACGATGGTCATTCCCGCCAGGGTGAAGATCGGCGCCGCGACCCAGGGTGTGGGGAACATCCAGAGCAGTCCCATCGAAAGCGCGGCCCCGGCGGCCAGAAGCAGCCAGCTCGAAAAGCGGCTCTCGCGGCCTCTATAGCCCAGATACAATGCGCCCAGAAGCTCGCCCAAGCTCCAAGAGCCGTGCAGCAGCGCCGCGAACGACGGCCCTCCGAGCATGCCGGCCGCATACACGGTCACGATCACGGTATGGAAAAGGTCATGCGCCACGGCCAGGGGGATGTTCGCGAACGCGAGAATGCGAAGCTTCGGATCGCGCAAAACGGTCTTCGCGCCTTCGATAAAATCGAAAGACCTCTCGCGCAGGAACAGGCTCATCCTCGGCCTTGGATGATTCCTGCTCGGGATCAAAGAGTACTTCGCGCGGTCGGCGCGGCTCTCCCAGAAACGCAAAGCCGCAAGGCCCGCGCCCAGATAGAAGATGAGGGACAGCCCCGCCACGGCTCCCGCGCCCCAGCGCGACAAGAGCCAGCCCGCGGCCAGCACGCCGATCATTCCCGAGGACTCCCGGAAGGAGTAGACCCGGCCGTTGGCCTCGTGAAGAGCGCCCTCCTCCTGGCCCGCGATGCGCGGGAGCACGGCCCGGCGGGAAATGTCGAAGACCTCGCCCGCGGCGCCGTTGAGGATGAAGAGCAGGAAGATCGAAGGCATGACGAGCGCGGGATGGGCCTTGAGGACGAACGGCAATATCCCGACGGAAAGCGCCTGGAAGATGCCCGCTCCGACCATGGAGCGCCCGGCCCCGAGGCGATCTATCAGGACCCCGCCGAAGAAGCCGGAGAACATGCCGGCGACCTGCGAAGAGAAGTAGAGCGCGCTGATGGCCATGGCCGCATGCGGCATGGACAAGAACATGATGGGAACCGCGAGATTGAGTATCTCGATGCCGACCTTGGAGGCCGAGACGGCTGCGGCGTAAAGCCAGAAATCCCCGGCATGCCGAGGAGCCGGCGCCTCCGCCTCGGCGAGACCGCGCTGATGTCCGTCGTGATGAGCCTGCGCATGCTCTTCGCCGTTTTGCGGAGATTGCGCAGGACTCAGTCCAGCCTTCGCTGCTCCGCCGCTTTGTTCGACAAAGACCGCATCCGCGCCCTCGGAGACCCGCGAGACCCCGCCTTCCAGAACAGCCTGCAGCGCCGCGGCGTTCTCATGCGAAGATTCGGATGAGGCATCCTTATCCTGCGCTCCTTTAAAGAACGCCGCGGCCTTCTTCTTGATCCCGTCATTCCGGCGAAAGCCGGAATCCAGGAACCGGCTGGACCCCGGCTTCCGCCGGGGCGACGACGCTTCGTTATTCCCGGCATTCGACTCTTCGTCATCGCGGCGCAAGCCGGAATCCAGAAGCGTTGTGATGGCTGGGCCCCGGCTTTCGCCGGGACGACGGGAAAGCTGCTCGGAACCGATGGACTGCTTCGGGATCACGAGTCCGCTGCTGTTCTGGAGCGCGGATCCGATGGAAAGATTCGGGATGATGACCGGAACGTTAACGGCCGAGACAGCAGGAGAGGGGGAAAGAACCGCTGAAGCTTGCGCCCACGCTTGCGGCCCTGGAGCGCAGAGCGCGACCGACGCGGCAACGACCACGGCAAAGCGTCGTGCGGGGTCCATCCGAGGAAGTTATAGCACGCGCACGTCCGCACGCACAGGTCCTTGGGGCCCCTGCGCACCTGCGCAGAAGACCTATGCGCGATTAGGCATTAGGACTCGCAATGAAATAATCTGACCGCTCATTTCATTGCGAGCCTCAGTATGCCGAGCTCTTCAGTTCTGCGAAACCGACATGGACTTCACGATCTTCGAGAGATTGTGATGGAGCAGCAGATAGCCGATCGCCAGCGGGATGAGCAGAAGGGACACGTAATAGAACGGCGCGGCGGTCTTGAACACATACTTCAACGCGAACGTGCCGATCATGGCGGTCAAGGAGTAGCCTGCTCCGAGGAAGCCCATGGCATCGGCCTGGTCCTCTTTCTTCACGTTCGCCTGAAAGAAGTTCTGCAGCTTGAAATAGCTGACTACCTGCGCCATGCCGAAAGGCAGCAGAGTCAATGCCGGAAGGGTGATGTTCTGCGCCCACGCAAGAGACGCGGGCAGAGCGATCAGGCTGCCCAAGACCGGGAGATGGAACATCATGGGGACCAGCATGACGAGCGAGGCGGTCACTCCCAAGAGCCAGCGCAGCATGGACTTGCGCATGAACGACTCTGCGGCTGCGTCATCGAGCCGCCCCGCATCCACATCCTGCTTCACCTTGCGGGTCTGCGCGGTCATGTAGAAGCCCGCGAGCAGTCCGCCGAAGCTGTAGAAGCCCGGGAGCCAGCCCGCGATCTCCGCGGCAAGTTCCGCGTTCGCGGCGCCCGCGATGAACATCCCATAGCCGTAGGAGAATATCTGATAAAGGAACGGATTGAGCATCAGAACCAGAGCGTACCCGAGGAAACTGTAGCGCAAGGCCGGGGCCTTCCAGACCACCTGCGCCCCGCGTCCGATCTTTTTAAAGAACGCCTTGAATACGCCGTCTCCTCCCTGCTGTTGAGGAGCAAGCATCTTCAGGTCTGCCTCCGGCGGAAGCCTGAGCGTCAGGCCCGTGATGAGCATGGAAGCCAGCATGGAGATCGGGAACGCGATAAGCGCGGGCACGAATCCGAAGTTCGAGATCGCCAAGCCCGTGAGGATGGGCCCGGCCACTCCCATGATCTCCACGAGCGTGTGCTCGCGCGCCCAGAAGCCCTCCAGCGCGGACTGCTTCTGGCCGACCAACGCCGGAGGGATGCCGTAGAGCGCGGTGGCGGTCACGCCCTGGAGCATGGCATTGAGGGAGGAGAGCGCCATCATGAGAGGAAGGGTCATGTTCCCGGTCATGAGCAGGCCGATGAGCGCGGAGATGGAGGCCGTGCGCAAGATCAACGCGCCGTGATACGCCTTGGAAAGCCCGTACTTCCCGATGACGACCGGCGCGATCTGCCGGCCGATGATCCCGGCCAGGGAGATGAAGATCGCGAGGTCCGCGACCACGGTGAAGTCTCCGAAAACTTTCTTCACCAGCGCGGGCATGGAGGAGCCCAAGGTCTCGGCCGCGACCTGGGCCACGAGCTGGGCGGAGATGAACCACCATGCCGTGCGGCCGAGCCCGGCCTTTGCTTCGACGTTGTTCCCGGCTGCCTGCGCGACGACGGACTCCCCGGAAGTCTCCGCCGTGATCCCGTTGCTCTTCTCCGTCGGGATGGCCGACTCGGGCAAAGCCAGATCATGGGTCTTGCCGGACTGAGCAAGAGTCTGCTCGGAGGCATCGGGCTCGGAATCCAGCCGCACCACCGGAGCAGGAACATCCTTGCTTGCGGGCTCGGAATGGAGCTTGAGCGCAAGACCGGGTTTAGAACGCTCCAGCCGCGTGAAGATCTTCCGAGACAGATAGTCTCCGGAGAACGCAGCCTTGACGGACCCTGCATGGCCGATCAGCAGGCTCCCGGGAACCACCGCTCGGGCGAGAAGCGCTCCGGACGTCTGCAAGGAAGGGAGGACGTCCGAGAGCTCTCTGCCCGCGGAGAATTCCTGCCGCAGTTCCTGGAAGCGAGTATTGAGCGTATTCTCTTTCCCGCGGAAAGGATGCAGGGACGCGGCATTCGGATCCACGACCGGCGTCTGCCCGGACAGGATCTCCGAAACGGCGCCGGTCTGCGCCGAACCGATCTCGCCGGCGAAATCCCTGTCGGAACGGTGATAGCTCCATGCAGGCATATCCACGCCCGCGGAGCCGTTCCCGCCGCCGGAAGGACGCAAGCGGCCTGACTGAGGGAAGCGTGCGGCAGCGTCCTCGCCGCCGACCAACGACGCGGGAAGATCCAAGGCCGCAGGATCGGAAGGCAGAGTCACCTGCACGGAGGGGAGGATGGCGCCGCGCGCCGGCATGGGGGCGACGCCCGGCAGAGTCCCCATGAGCACCGGCAGAACGGTCCGGCTGATCCGCCCGGCGGCGTTCCCGTTGGCCGCACCGCCAAGCCCCAGAGAGCTCAGCGGGATTTCTATGGGCATGACGGGGCTTACGACTTGCGTCGCGAAAGCGCGATACGCGCCCTCGCCTGGAGCGCCCAGGAGGATGAGCCCGGAAAGGAAGGCGCCGACACAGCGTTTAAAAACGAGAGGGAATCGTGTGTTCATTGGAATATATCTTGCTGTCATTATAGGAGAGGCTCCGATCTTTGCAAAGGGTCTTTCGGGGAACCCCCGCCGCTGCAAAAGGACCTAGGAAGCTGAATCCCCTAAAAAAGATCTTCCCGCCCATTTCGAACTCGATCCAGCTTCATTTTCAGGGTGTTTTTTTGATATCTTTCCGGAACCATGATACTCAAGAGAGTCGCGCTGCTCCTGGCGCTGGCAGGCATGGGCTATTACTTTTATCAGCGATACGGCTCGAAGCGCGAACAGGCGGAAGTCTCGAATACGGCCGCGATCCCGGCCCCGCCGCCGGCCCTGGAGATGCCCGCACCCCAAGTCCTCGATGAAGATCAGATCGAGCGCGTCCGGACCTCAGTCAATGATTCCGACCCAAAGGTCCGGTGGGAAGCCGTTCAACTCCTCATCAACGCCAAGGACCCGCAGGCCGATCAGATCCTCTACGCCATGCTCCGCAGAGACGATGACGCGAACATCCGCCGGGACGTGATCCGCATCCTCTCGACGCGGGAAGGGGAACAGGTGAGTCTCCATCTCCAGGAAGCGCTGCACGACACGGAAGCGGACGTCCGTCTGGCCGCTCTGGAAGCCCTGGGCAAGCGGGGGGATTCCTCCTCGGCCCCGGCCATCAGCGACGCGCTCCATGACACCGATGAGCGCGTCCGCTTGAACGCCTTGAAGGTGCTCAACGAACTCCAGATCCGGCGCAACCTCGACATCCTTGAGAAGCAGCGCAGGCACGAAGAACTCCTCCGGCAGCAGGAAGCCGAAGCCGCCAAAAAGAAGCCCCGATGAGCACGAAATCCCGCATCCTCCTCATCATGATCGTCTTGGCCGGCCTATACTACTCCTACGACCGCGGCACGCACTCCCCTTCCGATTCCCCGCATAGGCCGCCTCCGGCCATCGATCGTCCGACCCCCATCACCTTGAGCAGCGAGGAATTCGAAAAGGTCCGCATCGCCACGAAGGACACGGACCCGCAAGTGCGCTGGGCCGCCATCGACCTGCTCTACCGGCTCGATGAACCGCAGGCGCTGGAGATCATCGAGAAGGCCCTGTCCATGGACACGGAGCCCTCGGTCCGCCGCAACGCCATCGATATCCTCAAGACTCACGCAGACAGCGGCAAGGAACTCCTGCCCGCGCTGCGCGACACGGAAAAAGACATCCGAGTGGCCGCGCTCATCGCCCTGGGAGAGTGCGGCGACCCCTCCGTGGTCGGAGCGGTCAGCGGACTCCTCACGGACACGGAGCCCGAGGTCCGCATGCAGGCCCTGCGCAGCCTGGCGCGCATCCAGGAACGCCGCGTCGAGGAATTCCGTCCCCTGCAGAATCAGCTGCGCAAGGATTACGAGACCACGGTCACGCACATCCGCGGCCAGAATGATGCGAAGAAGAGCTCCCCTTTCATCCCTGACTTCAACGTCCGGTAAGGGTCCGTGAAGAAATTAATGGCACATTTGGAGGTGCAGGTTTGAGATGGATGCAAGGCGCGACGACCGAGCATAACTTGAGTAAGGAGGCCTCATGAACAGCACGACCCTCGACGTCCGAGAGATCAACCAGCGAGTCCAGAAGGAAAGCGCGTTCGTCGCGGACCTGAAAAAGGAAATAGGCCGGACCATCGTCGGACAGGAAGAGATGGTCGACCGCCTCCTGGTGGGACTGCTGGCCCGCGGGCACATCCTCCTGCAAGGCGTGCCCGGGCTGGCCAAGACCTTGGCCATCAAGACCGTGGCCGCGGCCGTTCAAGCGCAGTTCAGCCGCATCCAATTCACGCCCGACCTGCTCCCCGCGGACCTGACAGGAACGCTCATCTACAATCCCCAGAGCGCCCAGTTCACGGCGCGCAAAGGCCCCATCTTCGCGAACCTCATCCTGGCCGATGAGATCAACCGCGCCCCGGCCAAGGTGCAGAGCGCGCTCTTGGAAGCCATGCAGGAGAAGCAGGTCACCCTGGGAGATTCCACGCACCCCCTGCCCGAGCTCTTCCTGGTGCTCGCCACGCAGAATCCCATCGAGCAGGAAGGAACCTATCCCCTGCCCGAGGCGCAGGTCGACCGCTTCATGCTCAAGATCATCGTCGACTATCCGCGCAAGGAGGAGGAGCGCCTCATCCTCGATCGCATGACCATCGGGAAGATCCCGCAGACGCGGGCCGTGGCCACGCAGAAGCAGCTGCTCGACGCGCAGGCGGTGGTGGACTCGGTCTACGTCGACGACAAAGTCAAGGACTACGTGCTCGACTTGGTGTTCGCGACGCGCGCGCCTCAGGACTACCGGCTGGCCAAGCTCAAGCCCCTCATCCAATACGGGGCCAGCCCCCGCGCGAGCATCTCGCTGGTCCTGGCGGCCAAGGCCTTCGCCTTCATCAACGGCCGCGGCTTCGTCACGCCGGAGGACGTCAAGTCCGTGGGCGCCGACGTGCTGCGCCATCGCGTGCTGCTCAGCTACGAGGCAGAAGCGGAAGGCGTCACCTCCGAGGACATCCTGCGCACCCTCTTCGAGACCGTCGAGGTGCCCTGAGTCCCGCGCAACGGGAGACTCCCGGCATGCTCGCCAAGGACCTTGCCGCTCAGGTGCGCCGCATCGAGATCCGGACAGGACGCCTCGTCAACGAGGTGTTCGCCGGGAAATATCTCAGCGCGTTCAAAGGACGCGGCATGGAGTTCTCGCAGGTCCGCGAATACGCGCCGGGCGACGACGTCCGCTCCATCGACTGGAACGTGAGCGCGCGCTTCATGAAGCCCTACGTGCGCCAGTACCAAGAGGAGCGCGAACTCACCCTGATGGTGGCCTGCGACCTCTCCGGCTCGCAGTCCTTCGGGAGCAGCCGCAAGCTCAAGCGGGAGGTCGCCGCCGAGCTCTCGGCGGTGCTGGCCTTCGCGGCGCTCAAGAACAACGACAAGGTCGGGCTCTATCTCTTCACGGACGGACGAGAACTCTTCATCCCTCCGCGCAAAGGCCGAGGCCACGTGCTCAAGATCATCCGCGACGTGCTCGCCTTCGAGCCCTCGCGCAAAGGGACCGCCCTGGCCTCGAGCCTGGACTCGCTCAACCGCATCCTTCGCCGACGCAGCATCCTCATACTCCTCTCGGATTTCCAGGACCAGGGCTTCGAGCCCTCCCTTCGCAGAACCGCGCGAAAGCACGACGTGGTGCCCGTGATCGTGGAGGACCCCCGCGAGACCGAACTCCCGGGAATGCCCGCGTGGCTGGAACTCGAGGATCCCGAGACCGGAGAACGGACGCTGGTCCGGCCGGACGCTTCCCTGCGCAAGTCCCTGCGCGAGGAGCGCGAACGCGAACGCAAGCGCCTCGACGCCGCGTTCCATTCCGCGAAGATCCAGCCGATCTCCGTGCGCACCGACGAGCCCTACGTGGACCCCATCGTGCGCTACTTCCAGGAACGCAAGCGGAGACTGCGCGCATGAAGAAGTTCCTGCTGTTCGGGCTCCTCGCCTTGCCCTCCGGGAACGCCGCCGCAGGATCCTTCACGCTCGCGCCGGCAACCTCCACGGCCCTGCTCGGAGCCCCCGTGGAGATCACGGGCTCCGTGCTCGTCCCCGGAAAAGCCTCGCTCACGCTCGCGCAGAAGTCCACCGGCCCATTCGAGATCCTGGAAGCCTCGGCGGTCCCCGAATCCGAGGAGGGGGGGAAGACGCGCCTGCGCGTGCGCATGAAAGCCGCGGCCTTCGCCTTGGGCTCGGTCGTATTGCCGCCCCTTCCTTGGACCCTGCGCACCGCGCAAGGAGAAGAGACTCTGATGAGCCCCGCGGTGCCGCTGCAAGTCATCGCGCCCTACTCCGCAAGCGAAGCCCAGGACATCCTGGATATCCGCGGACCCCTTTCGCCCTCGCCTTGGCCCTGGCTCCTCGCGCTGGGACTGCTCTTGTCGGCGGGACTCTGGGCATGGGAACACAGGCGGCGCACGCTCTCCAAGCCCGCGGGGATGAGCGCTTCTCCGGAAGAATCCGACGGCCGCAGCGCCGAGGAGATCGCGCTCGACGCATTGGACGCGCTCCTGCAGGATGAGTCTCTCCCGGTCAAGGATTTCTATGACGGAGTCTCCGACGTCCTGCGCGCTTATCTCGAACGCCGCTACGGACTCACGGCCCTGCAGATGACCACTCATGACCTGCTCCGCGCCCTCCTTCGCATGGAACACGCGCCTGCCGGACTGCGGCCCGGACTCAAGTCTCTGCTCGATCGCTGCGACCTGGCCAAGTTCGCGCGCTTCGCGCCATCCTTCGAGGACCGGCGCACGGACGCGGACTCCGCCAAGGACCTGGTGCGCTCATCTGCACCCAAGGAAGAGCACCCTCCAGAGGAGGCGAAGATCGCATGAGATTCGCCAACCCGTTCTGGCTGCTCCTGCTCCCCGTTGCGCTCGCGGCCGCGGCTTGGGCCTTCCGCGAGGAAGACCGCTCCAGCGCGGCCATTCTCCATCCAAAAGAATCCTTGCTGAAACAACTCTGTTCCCCGCAAGCCGGACGCTGGGTGCGGATTCTGCCCAGGCTCATGCAGGTCTGCGCGATAGTACTCGCGGTGCTGGCCCTGGCTCGGCCGCAAAAAGTCCAGCGCCAGGACGCATCCCTCGTCTCCGGCGTGGATATCCTGCTCGTGCTCGACACGTCCCTGAGCATGCGCGCGCTCGACTTCGATCCTCTCGACCGCATGAGCGCGGCCAAGAACGCGGCCCGCGACTTCATCGGCAAGCGCACGAGCGACCGCATCGGCATCCTCGCCTTCGCGGGCGTGCCGCTTTTGGCCTGCCCGCTCACGCTCGACTACGGAGCGCTTCTCGAATATCTCGACGACGTCCAGGCCGGCATGACGCAGTCCGACGGCACGGCCATCGGCGACGCGCTGGCCGCGGCGGTCTCGCACATCAAGGATGCTCCGGCCAAGAGCAAGCTCCTCATCCTCATCACCGACGGCGCCAACAACACCGGGGTCGTGGACCCCTTGACCGCGGCCAAGACCGCGCAGGCCTGCGGCATCAAGGTCTACACGATCGGCACGGGCCGCAGGGGCCCGGCCATGATCGACGTCGACGACCCGAACTTCGGGCACTACCGCGTGCAGATCCCCGACGAGCTCGACGAAGAGCTGCTCGCGAAGATCGCCGACGAGACCGGCGGCCGCACCTACCGCGCCCAGAACCTGCGCGAATTGGAGAACATCTATAAGGATATCGACCGCCTGGAACGCTCCCAGAAGCGCCTGCCGCCCATCATCTCCTTCCAGGACCTGCACGTCTTGCTCCTGCTGCCCGCGCTGATCTTATGGGCGCTGGGACTGATCCTTCCGCGCACGATCCTCATGAGGCTCCCATGAACGGGCTCTTCCAGCACCCGCTTTGGGCCCTTTCGATCATCCCCGCGTCCCTGGGCCTGGGCTGGCTGCTTCATCATTACCGGCAGCGCCGCAGAAGGCTGCTCGAATCCTTCGCGCGGCCCGAGACCTTGGACCGCATCCACGATTCCTCCGCCGCTGCATACGCGCGCGCTCGCGGCCTCCTGCAGTCCGCCGCCCTGCTCCTGCTCCTGGCGGCCCTGGCCGGACCGCAGTGGGGAGTGGAACTCGTGCAGACGCGCAGTTCCGGCACGGTCGCGGTCATCGCCGTGGACACCTCGCTGTCCATGGCCGCCGAGGATGTCCCTCCCAACCGCATGGATAAAGCCCGCAGCGCGCTCTCCTTGCTCATCGACGGGCTCAAGGATGCGCGCGTGGGCATCATCGCTTTCGCGGGCGAAGCGCACGTCCAATGCCCGGTCACCAGCGACCTTGAAGCCGCCAAGAGCCTTCTTCGCCGCGTGCAGGTGGGAATGGTTCCTCAGCCGGGCACGGACATCGGCAAGCCCGTGCGCCTGGCCGCGCGGATGCTCAAGCGCTACTCCGGCAAGAAAGCCCTTATCCTTCTCACCGACGGAGAGGATTTCTCAGGAGACTCCGCGGCCGCGGCCGAAGCAGCCAAGGAAGGTCTGCGGCTCTTCCTCATCGGCGCCGGGACCCCGGAAGGCGCTCCCATCCCCATGAGGGATCCCTCAGGAAGCCTCGCCGGCTACAAGAAGGACTCTCAAGGGAACACCGTGATCTCCCGCTTGGACGAAGCCGGCATGATCCGCCTCGCCCAGGCCGGACAAGGCGCCTACTACCGCGCCACGACCTCGGAAGACGAGGTCGCCCATATCCTGCGAGAGATCGAAGGCCTGGGAAAAAGCAGTTCCGACAAGACCGGGAGTTCCTCGCGCCTGCGAAACCGCTACCGGCTCCCCTTGGCCGCATCCATCCTTCTGATGCTGCTCTCGCTGCTGCCGCCCGCGTGGATGCGCGCGAGCCGGCTCTTGGGCGCATGGACCCTGCTCGCTTTCCTGAGCGGCTGCAGCCCGCGCACGGACGCGGACGTGTGGAAGGGCAACCGCGATTACCGCCGCGGACGCTACGCAGACGCCTTGGAGCGCTATGGCCGCGCGAGCGCGCGCTCCGACAAAAATCCCCGCCCGCGCTTCAATGCCGGCGACGCTCTTTATAAAATGGAAGACCTCGACGCCGCGGCGCAAGCCTTCCGCGCCCTGGCCGAGGACAAGCGCATGCCCAAGAAGACCGCGGCCTCGGCCTATTTCAACCTCGGCAACACGCTCTACCGGCAGCAGAAGCTCCCGGAAGCGGCGCAAGCCTACCGCGACTGCCTGCTGAGCGACCCCTCCGACGAGGACTGCCGCCACAATCTGACCCTGGCCCTTCGCCCGCCGCGCAAGCAGTGCCCGAATAAACAGCAGGACAAGAATCAGGACCAGAAGGATGGCGGGGGACAGCCTCCTCCTTCCGGGACCCAGCAGAAGTCCTCTTCCCAGAAGCAAAAGCGCTCCGGGATGTCCCGCGAGGACGCCGAGCGCGTGCTCCAAGCCGTCAAGGACCGGGAGCGCTCCGGTCAGCCCGATATGCGCATGAACTCGAAGAACTCCAAGAAAGATCCGAGCCGTCCGGAGAAAGACTGGTGAACATGCGCTTTCCTCTTAATAGCCTCGCGGTCTGCGGCCTTCTGTCCCTGCCGCTGCTCCAAGTATCCGCGCACGCCCAGCAGGACTTCACTCTCGAAGCCCAGGTCGACCGCGGCCAGATGGGGCTGGGAGAAGAAGCCGTGCTCACCGTGAGCCTCAGCGGCGCGAGCACGAACCTGCCGGAACCGCGCCTGCCGCCGATGCCGGCCTTCGACGTCCGCGGAGCCGGCACCAGCCGCAACATCTCCTTCATCAACGGCGCGGTCTCCAACACCGTGCAGTACCGCTACGTCCTGACTCCGCGCATCGCGGGAAAGGCCGCCATCGGCCCGATCACGGCCGGAGACGGCGCGGCCATGAAGCAGACCGCGCCTTTCGAACTCACGGTCCTGCGCAATGCTCCCCAGAATGCGAACGCCTCCCCGGCGGCCCCTCAAGCCCAAAGCCCTGCTCCGACGGCCCGCGCGCCCTCGGGCCCGGACCTCTTCGTGACCGCGGAAGTCGACAAGCCGCGCCCCTTCGTCAACGAACAAGTCGTGCTCACCGTGCGCTTCTACACGGGAGTAGCGCTCATGGGAAACGCGCAATGGCAGCCGCCCGCCACCCAGGGATTCCTTGTCGAGGAACTCCCGTCCGAACCGGGACGCCAGGTCGTGGAGCACGGCCGGCGCTACGTCATGCACACGATCCGCCTGGCGCTCTTCCCGGCCCAGCCCGGAGAGCTGACCATCGGGCCCGGCACCGTGGTCTGCCAGATCCAGCAGGAGATGCAGACCGATCCCTCGGCCCCGGATTTCTTCCAGCGCTTCTTCTCTCAAGGCCTCGTTTCCGTGCAGAAGAAAGCCGTGAGCACCCGCCCCTTGACCCTGCGCGTGGAACCCTTGCCCGCGGCAGGCAAGCCGTCTTCTTTCTCAGGCTTGGTCGGCTCCCTGCGCATCTCAGCCTCATCGGACCGCCGCAAGCTCAAGGCCGGAGAACCCCTGAACCTGAGCCTCGTGGTGGAAGGGAGGGGGAATTTTAAAAGTCTGTCACCACCCGCTCTTCCGGAAATGTCCCAGCTGCGCGCCTACGACACGGTCTCCTCCGTCGACCTGGCCAAGGACGCATCAGGCGTGCACGGAAGCAAGACCTTCAAGACCGTGCTGGTGCCCAAAGCCTCCGGCAAGATGAGCATCCCCCCGGTCGCCCTCGCCTACTTCGATCCAAGCCGGAAAGCCTATCTCACGACGCAGACCCGCGCCCTGGACCTCGACGTGGAGCCCGGGACGCTTCCAGACGCCGCGATCCGCTTCACGGCCTCCGCGGTCCAGCCGCAGTCTTCCGGCATCCTGCCCGTGTCCGAGGACATCCGGCACGTGAAGCCGGCCGGAGCGCGGCGAGTCCTGCCGGCGGCTGCGGCCGCGGCGACGGCTTGGCCCGCGCACGCGTTCTTCCTGGCCGTGTTCTTCCTCAGCTTCGCGATGAAATTCCGCCGTGAGCTCCTGGCCAAAGACCCCGCGCTCCTGCGCAAGCGCCGCGCGCTCAGCCGCGCTTCGGAGATCCTGCGCTCCGCCGGGAACGAGGACCCCGCAAAGCTCCTTCAGTCCTTGTCCGAGGCATTGGAAGGATTCCTCGCCGACAAGCTCGGCTGCGCGCGCTCGGGCCTCACGCTCCGGCAGGTCCAGCAGGATCTGCGCGAACGCTTCCCGTCCCTGCCGGAGGAACTCCACGCCCGGCTCAAGACCTTGTGGGAAGAACTCGGCATGCTGAGGTTCTCTCAATCTTCCTCGCATGAGGGAACCGAACTCCTCCTGGAGAAGACGCGCTCGCTCATCGAAGCGCTCGATGGAGGCATGCGGAAATGAACCGAGGCATCCTCTCCTTCCTTTTAATAGGCTCGCTCTACGCCGCGTCCCCTGCCTGGTCGGGCGCGCTCGAAGACGCCGCGGAAGGCGGCAAGCTCTACGAAGCCGCGGACTATTCGCGGGCAGTGGAAGCCTACGGCTCGGCCTTGGCGAAGTCCCCGCAAGACGCTGCGCTCCACTTCGACCTGGGCAATGCCTATTTCCGCAGAGGACAGCCCGGAGACCTCGGACGGGCCGCGGCTTCTTACGAGCGAGCCTTCCGATTGAGCCCTCGCGACGCGGACGTGCGCTACAACCTGGATTTCGCGCTCCGCCGCGCCGGAGAATCCCTTGTGCCTCCGGGGATGCCTTCCTCGGCCTTCGTGCTCTTCCACGTGCTCAGCCGCGGGGAGCTCTTCATCCTGCACGCGCTGGGATTATGGTCCCTTCTGCTCCTGCTCACGCTCGGTTTCTGGAAAGAGCCCCTGCGCGAGCGGCTGCGCTTCCCGGCCCTGGCCGCAGGCCTGCTCTGGCTCGCTGCGGGAAGCTGGCTGATCGTGCTGGAGTGGACCGACGTCAAGAATCCAGGGGTGGTCCTGGCTCAGGAAGCGGAGGTCCGCAGCGCGCCGAACACGGGCGCCCCGGTCCAGTTCAAAGCCCCGGAAGGACGGCGCGTCTGCATCCTGCAGGAAAAAGACGGCTGGCTGGAGATCGGAGTTCTTAAGGAAGGGCTCCAGGGCTGGATCCCGGCCGGACTCATCGAAAGAATATAGGTCAGTACGCCGGCCCGATCGGGGTCAACGGCACGGAGGGGAAGCGTTTTTCCGCGGGCTTCTTCCTGACCGGAGAGGCGGCCGGCTCCTGCGGCAGAGAGGAACGGAGCTTGCGCAGGATCTTCTTGGCCTTTGGACGCGCGATCCGTGCGGGGACCTGAGACTTCTTCACCGCTTCCTCCACCGCTGCGTCCTCATCGGCCTCATCGCGGTTGTCCCCCTGGATGAAGGTCCCGTCCTTCCCCTCGGCATTCTTCTCAAGAACCGTTGAAGCAGCCGTCAGATCCTCTTTCGAAACGTTCGCCTCGGGAGCCGATGAGCTCGGGAGAGCGCCGTCGCTTTCAACCGCCTCGGCAGCGGTGGGCGCAGGCGCATGCGCCCGCTCGGAGCGCTTTTCCGCATCCTCGACCATGTTCGAAGCGGTCGGAGCAGGCTCGCGCCCCGGGAGATCTTCTCCGAGGTCCGAGGCCTTGATCATGTCCCCGGTGCTCGGCGCATCCTCTTCTTCCTGCTCCTCGGAGGACTTCTTCTTCGGCGCGGGCTCCTCGTCTCCTCCGAAAGAATCCTCGGTCGCTGAGGACTCTTTCGAGGGCGCCAGTTCCACTCCTTCGCCGCCCTCCCCGGAAGCAGTCTCTTCTTGCGGCGCGCCGACCCCTTCTTCCTGCGCATCCCCGCTTTTTTCCGCGAACGGATCCTGATCCTGCGCGCGCGCGGACGGCGAGGTGGACAACCCCAAAAGAACCGCCAAGAGCAAAGCCCCTCTCATGATGCCCTTACGATAACAGAGCCGTGTTTCCAAATCAAGACGTCGCGCAGAGGAGACCCTTTCCCGCTCCCGTAGAGGGGGGCCCCGCCGTCTCCCGGATGCCCCACGCCGCGGGTTTGGGGGGAACTGGTTCCCAGGGGCGCGGGGGAAGGGAGAGGGTCTCCTCTGCGCGACTCTCTTCTCAAACTGGATGAGAGGTCGAAGTTGTACAATGAAGGGATGAAGCTCCACTCCATATGTTTCGGCTGTCAGATGAACGAGGCCGACAGCCTGGAGATGTCCTATCCGTTCCTGGACCGGGGCTTTACGCTCACTGAAAACATCGACGAGGCGGACGCGGTGCTGGTCAACACCTGCACCGTGCGCAAGCACGCGGAAGCGCGCGCCCTCTCGGCCATCGGCCGGCTGCGCCAATGGCGAGAGGCGCGCGAAGACCGCTTCCTGATCGTAGCCGGCTGCGCCGCAGAGCGCCTGGGCCGAAAACTGCGGAAGCGATTCCCTTTCGTGGACCTCGTAGTCGGCGCGCGCGCCATCGAGGATTATCCTCGCATCCTGGAAGCCGCGCTCTCCCGGCGCAGCGCTCTGTCCCAGGAGAAAGAGCCGTCTTCCGTCTCGGCTGCGGCGGACTCGCCGGTCAGCGCCTATCTCACGATCTCGCGCGGCTGCAGCTATGCCTGCGCCTACTGCATCGTTCCCTCGGTAAGAGGAAAGGACATCCCCCGCTCCTTCGACAACATCTTAAAGGAAGCGCGCACGTCCCTGGAACGCGGCGCCAAGGAACTGATCCTGCTGGGGCAAACGGTCAACGGCTGGAGAGACAAGGAAGGCCGCTGCTTCGCGGATCTTCTGACCGGACTCTCCGGCCTCGCCGGACTGCTGCGGCTGCGCTTCATGAGCGCGCATCCCTATTTCCTCGATGAACGCCTCATCGACGCGCTCGCCCGGCTGCCGCAGTCATGCGATCATCTTCATCTGCCGGTCCAGTCCGGCTCGGACCGCGTGCTCAAGGCCATGCGCCGCAGCTACACCCGCGCCCTTTTCCTGGAGCGCACGCGCAGGCTCCGCGCGCTCCGACCGGAGCTATCCTTGTGCACGGACCTCATGGTGGGCTTCCCGGGAGAGACCGAGGAGGATTTCAAAGACTCCCTCTCGCTCGTCGAGGAAGCCGGGTTCAACGACGCCTACTGCTTCAAATATTCTCCGCGCGAAGGGACCTCGGCCTTCGTGCTCAACGATCCGGTCCCCGCGCAAGTCAAAGAGGAGCGGCTCTCGCGCATCCTCGCGGCCGCTTCCCTGCGCCGATCGGACTATCTCCGTTCCTGGGAAGGCCGCGACGTGGAGGTCCTGCTGGAGACCCCGGTGCAGGGCCGAAGTTCGCAGAACCTCCCCGTGAGATTGGACAAGCCCTCGAAGCCTGGGGCCCTGGTCCGCGCCCGCGTCCAAAGCTCCAGCCCCTCCGGCTTGCGGGCTTCCCTATTGTAGGAGAGGGGATTTTTCTAGTACACTTCAAAAACGATGCGACACGCCAACGGAAAGCAGTCCAGCGAACGCCGCAAGCACCGCCGCTTCACGGTCGTCCACGACCTTATCGAGCCCATCGTGCTCCGCTACTCGGAGCCCAAGGGAGAGAAGGCCCAAGGGGACATCGTGCCCAAGCATCTGCGGACCCAGCCGGCCATCCTCACCGACCTCTCGGCCGGCGGGATGTCGCTGATCACCTTCCTGGCGCCGCCGCACACGAAGATCTTCAAGATGACCTTGACCGTGCCCGGCCTGGACCATCTGCCCATCGAAGGCAAGGTCGTGCGCGTGGACAAAAAAGGCGAGACCTACAGCGTGGGCATCCAGTTCACCAAGGTCGCCCAGAAGTATCAGAGCCAGATCAACCGAATGGCCGAGGATGACGCGGACTGCCAGACCCGCATCGAACTCGGACTGCCCGACGCCTGCGAGCCGCACTGCATGTTCCATAGGATGTGCTCGAAATCGCAGAAGGCGCAGCACTGGCCGCCGCGCGCCTGAAAACTTCGCTCCTCGCGGTAGTCGGCCCGACAGCCTCCGGTAAGACCGATCTCGCTTTGGAACTCGCTCGCCGTTTGGGCGGAGAGATCCTCTCCGCGGACATGGGCCAGCTCTACAAGCTCCTGGACGCGGGAACCGCCAAGCCTGTCGGGAAAATGAGCGCGCTTCCCGACGGCCGCGAAGTCAATCTCGTCGAAGGCATCCCCTACCACCTGACCGACGTCCTCGATCCCTCGGAAAGCACGGATGCGGGCCGCTACGCACAGCTCGCCCGCCCGGTGCTGGAGGACCTGCTGCGCCGCGGCAAGACGGCCATCGTCTGCGGCGGGACCGGCTTCTATGTGCGCGCGCTTATCGAAGGATTGCCGCCCCTGCCGAAATCGGACGAAAGCGTGCGCGCGCGCCTGCGGGCGCGCGCCCAAGCCGAAGGCGCCGCGGCCCTGCATGAGGAACTCCTGCGCAAGGACCCGCAAGCCGCGGACCGCATCCCCGCATCGAACCTCCAGCGCGTGCTGCGCGCCCTTGAGGTCTTGGAATCGACCGGACGAACGTTCTCTTCTTTCCGCGATGAGAAGCCCTCTCAGAAGATGGAAGCTTCGTATATCGGGATCGAACATTCCGCCGCTGAACTGAGAGAACGCATCCGGCTTCGCGCCGCGGACATGTTCCCGCGCATGATCTCGGAAGTGCGGGCCCTCGTGCCTTCCCGCTTCCGAGGAGACGAGCCGGGCTTCCGCTGTCTCGGCTATCCCGAAGCCCTGGCCTGCGCGCAGGGACGGCTCTCTCAAGAAGAAGGCCTCGCGCGGATGGTCCAGACGAGCGCAGCCTATGCCAAGCGCCAGCGCACCTGGTTCCGGCATCAAGCGAACGTCCGCTGGATCGAACCGAAGTCCCTGCCGGACTTCCTGGAGAACTATCGATGACTGCACAAGCGATGCCTGAACGCGCGCTCCTTGTCGGCGCCTACCTCCGCTCCGCGGACCCTGTCCGCTCGGAGGCGAGCCTGCGCGAACTGGAACGCCTCGTGGAGACCGCGGGCGGCTGCGCGGCCGCGATGATCACTCAGCGCATGGAAAAGTACAATCCCGGCACGCTCGTGGGAACCGGCAAGGTCCTTGAGATCGCCGAGGCCGCGAAGGCTATGGAAGCCCGCACCATCATCTTCGACTGCGACTTAAGCCCCGCCCAGCAAAAGACCTTGGAGAAAGAGACCCATGCCAAGATCATCGACCGCACGCGCCTGATCCTGGACATCTTCGCCCAACGAGCGCGCACCCGAGAGGGGGAACTGCAAGTGGAGCTGGCCCAGCTTTCCTATATGCTGCCGCGCCTGACCGGCTCCTGGCGGGGATTCTCCCAGCAAGTCGGCGGCATCGGCACGCGCGGGCCCGGCGAGCGCAAACTCGAATATGAACGCCGCCACATCCAGAACCGCATCCGCCACCTGCGCTCGGACATCGAGCGAGTCAAGCGCCAGCGCGCGGTCCAGAGGAAAAGGCGCTCGGAGGTGCCCGTGCCCTCCGTGGCCATACTCGGCTACACCAACGTGGGAAAATCCAGCCTGCTCAACGCCCTGACCCGTCAAGGCTCCGTCTACGCCGACGACAAGCTCTTCGCCACCCTGGACCCGACCACGCGGCGAGTGCGCATGCCGCAAGGCGGCTGGGCCGTGTTCACGGACACGGTGGGCTTCATCTCGAACCTGCCGACCTCGCTCATCGCAGCCTTCCGCTCCACGCTCGAAGAGGTCCTGGAAGCCGACTGCCTCCTGCATGTCTCGGATGCCTCGGCCCCGGACGCCGAGGCCCAGGACGCCACGGTCGACAAGATCCTGCTCGAGTTGGGCGCCAAGGACATCCCGAGCGTGCGCGTGTGCAACAAAGCGGACCTGCTCGATCACGAGGCCCGGCGCCGCACGACGAAGGGACGGCTGCTCGTATCCGCTAAGACCGGAGCCGGGCTCGAGAAGGCCCTCGCGCAGGTGCAGTCCGTGCTCGACCGGCGCTGGCTGCTGCGGGAAGTCCTGCTCGGCCCGACCGACGGAGCGCTCCTGGACCTGCTCCACCGTTCATCGCAGGTTCTCGACCAATCCCCACAGGAGGACGCGCGCCTGCGCGTGCGCCTGCGGGTCACCCCTGAAAACTGGGAGAGAATCCTCCATCGCCTCCCGCGATAAAAAATCCTTTATTTTGCTAGACTATCCTGAATGATGACGGCTTCTTCCATTGCGCTCGCAGCCTCCGCCTATGTCGCGGGCGCCATCCCTTCCGGCTACCTGCTGGCGAAAAAGACGGCAGGCATCGACATTCGCACCCGCGGCACCGGCAATCCCGGCGCCGCGAACGTCTACCGCATGGTCGGACCGAGCGCCGGACTCTGGACCTTCTTCTTCGACGCGCTCAAAGGATATCTCCCGGTACTGGCCGCAGAGCGTCTCTCGCCCGAGCAGCCCTGGCTCGCGGTCCTCTGCGGAGCCTGCGCCGTTATCGGCCATGTCTGGACCGTGTTCCTGGGCGGCCGCGGAGGCAAGGGCGTGGCCACCTCCGCCGGCGTCTTTCTCGCGCTCCTGCCGGTGCCCGCGCTCGCGGCCATGGCGGTGTTCTTCACGGCCATGAAGCTCTCCCGCCATATCTCCGTGGGCTCCATGTCCGCAGCCCTCGCTCTGCCGGTCTTCGCGGCCTGCGTCCGCGCCCCGGAGCCCGCCCTGCTCTTGGCCTGCGCGCTCGGCGCGCTCGTGCTGGCGCGGCATATCCCAAACCTGCTCTGCCTGCTCAGAGGCCTCCCGCTTTCCTCCCTCAAGAAGCAACAACCCATCGAAGAAAAGGTCTGTCATGGCTAAGAAAGAGCCTCCAAACAACGTCCCCGACGAGATCGAGGTCCGCATCTACTCCTTGGCCACCACGCCCAACGAGTGCATCGTCTTCCTTGAGGAAACGACAGGAAACCGTCTCTTGCCCATCTGGATCGGCCTCGCCGAAGGGCAGGCCATCGCCATCCGCTTCTCGGGCATCGTCCTTCCCAGGCCGCTGACGCACGACCTCCTGCTCTCCGCCGTCAAAGCCCTGGGCTGGAGCGTCGAGAAGATCGTGGTCACGGACCTGCGCGAGAACACCTTCTACGCAAACATCCACATGAAGAAAGGCTCCGAGGAGCGCACGGCGGACTCCCGCCCCTCGGACGCCATCGCCATGGCCGTGCGCGCCGGCTGTCCGATGTTCGTCAAAAAAACGGTCTTCGACCGCTGTCAGGTCCTGAGCAAACCCATCAGCGAGCAGGAGGTCGACAAGTTCAAGGAAGAACTCAAGAGCCTCCGGCCCGAGGATATCTTCAAGGACCTGAAAAAGAAACCGCGCAAGGCTCCTCCGCCCAGCGGCGGAGAACCGCGCCAGACGGAAGGTGACTCATGAACCGACTCGACATCATCAAATCCGTAGCGAAAGGACTTTCCACGAAGGGGGAAGCGGCGCGAGCCGTGGAGATGACCTTCGACGCCATGCGCCAAGCCCTGCGCGGCGGAGAAAAGGTCGTCATCTCCAACTTCGGGACCTTCCGCGTCAAAGCGCGCCAGGCGCGCACGGGACGCAATCCCAAGACCGGCATCCATGTGCAGGTCCCCTCGCGCAAAGGCGTGCGGTTCAAGGCCTCCAAGAACCTGCTCTGCGCATGAGCGAGGCCCTGCGGCCTCTTCTTCCGGAGAAGGAATACTTCACCGCCGGAGAGGTCAGCCGCGCCGTGCAGGTGCCCGTCTACACGCTCCGCTACTGGGAGCGCCGCTTCGGCGGGCTCCTGCGCCCGGTGCGCCGCGAGAGCGGACACCGGCGCTACACGCGCCGGGAAGTGGAGACGCTCCTGCGGATCAAGGACCTCCTGCGCAACCGCAAGATGACCGTGGCCGGCGCGCGCAAGGCACTCCTGGAACGCGCGCGCCCCAACCGCCTGCCGGAACAGACGCTCCAAGGCGCGCGGATGAACGCCCAGGCCCTGAAGATTCTTCGCGACGCAAGAGACGAGATCCGCGCGCTCTCTGAAGAATTGGCCTGAAAATTAGTACAATCGTCTTTCCAGCGCCGCATCGGGGAGTGGCTCAATGGTAGAGCGCTCGCTTGGGGTGCGAGAGATTCCGGGTTCGATCCCCGGCTCCCCGATGAGGCGCTGGAAATGCTAAAGTCGTTCGTCGTTTAGTATGCTGTTGTCGTTATAAGGTTGCGCGGCGAAGCAAAGCGCACCTCTCCTGTCTGGTTCGTCCCGTTTATCAGCAGGTGCGACATATAAGGAGCGCGGCATGGCCCGCGCACCTTAATGGGGTAACAGCCTTCCTGGGACGCGGAGCGTCCCGAAGGCGCCATAGGGGCGCAAGCCCCTTGGAGAGCACCCGAGCGAGAAATGGCACCTCTCTCGCGAGGGCTTCAGCCCCGAACGAAGATGAGGGGTGCGATAAGGCGGGGTGTAGCTCAATCGGCTAGAGCGCTTGGTTCGGGACCAAGAGGTTCTCGGTTCAAGTCCGAGCACCCCGAAACATTCAGGGCCGCGAGGCCGCTTGCTTCGGCAAGCGGCCTCGCGCTTTCCGGGTCTTGACAGTTCAACCGAAGGCTTCCATCTTTCGTTTCCTTATGATAGGATGGCCTTTCGGTTATGCGTATGCATCTGCTTATCCGCGGCGCCGTGCAGGGCGTTGGCTACCGGTTCCATGCCCTTGATGCGGCCCGCAGGCTCAAAGTCGCAGGCTGGGTGCGGAACCTGCCCGACGGAGGAGTGGAAGCCGAAGCGCAGGCCGACGAGGACGCGCTGGAACGTTTTGTAGCGGAGCTGCGCGAGGGACCGCCCCTCTCCCGCGTCAGCGGCGTGGAACGCCGCGTCGTGCCGGAAACGGGGGGAAAGGATTTCGAGATCCGCTGACAGAGGGAACATGCTGCCGACAACAGACGCCACCAGTCAATATTTCAAGGGCATCCAAAGACTCCCGCTCGTGGACCGCGAGGAGATGCACAAGCTCTGGAAGCGGGCCAAGCGCGGAGACGGAGACGCCAAAAAGCGCATCATGGAGGCGAACCTTCGCCTCGTGGTGCCCATCGCCAAGAAATACCACCGCCAAGGCACCGAGTTCCTAGACCTCATCGAGGAAGGCAATCTCGGGCTCATGCACGCCATCGATAAGTTCGAGCCTTCCAAAGGCTACCGCTTCTCGACCTACGCCTCCTACTGGATCGAACAATCCATCCGCCGCGCCGTCGAGGAGCAGTCCAAGACCATCCGCATCCCTCCGCATGCCTGGGAAGCCCTGCGCAAATGGCTCCGGGAATGGGAGAAGATGCATGGGGTCCTGGGGCGCGATCCGACGCTGGCCGAGATGGCCAAGAAGATGCATTGGACGGCCCGGCAGGTGCGCGGCGTGCTCGACGCGGCCGAGGCGGCCAAAGGCATCGGCTCCCTGGAGAACCCGATCGAGAGCGACGACGACAATCTGACCGTGGAGGACATGATCTCGGAGTCCACGGCCCAGTCGCCGGAGAACCTCATCTCCATCCTCAAGCTCCACGACGAGCTCCATCAGGCCATGCATGAGATCGGCGACCGGGAGCGCGTCATCCTGGAACTGCGCCACGGCCTGACCGGCCAGGCGCCCATGACGCTCGAGGAGGTGGGCAAGCGGCTCAAGCTCTCGCGCGAGCGCATCCGCCAGATCGAGGAGAGGGCGCTCCTGCGGCTTCGCCGCGTGGCGCACCGCATGGGCCTCATCGAACTGAGCGAGCCTCGGCCTATGGGCACGCCCAACCTTCAGCCGGGCTGGAACGCGCCCAAACTGCGCACCGACCTCTTGGGACAGGTGATCCCTCCGGGCCGCGTGACCGCGGACCATCCCTCGCCCAAGGACCATTCTCCGAAGAGGAAACATCGATGAACGCTTCAGCAGACCTTCGCAAGCACGTACGCGACGTGCCGGACTTCCCGAAGAAAGGGATCGTCTTCAAGGACATCAGCCCCTTGCTGGCCGACCCCCGCGCCTTCGCCGCGGCCATAGACGCGCTGGCCGCTCCCTTCAAGGACCGCGGCGTGCGCTATGTGGCCGGCATCGAGTCCAGGGGATTCCTGTTCGCGGCCGCGCTGGCCGCCCGATTGGACGCGGGCATCCTGCTCATCCGCAAGAAAGGAAAACTTCCCTGCAAGACGGTCTCGGCGACCTATGCCTTGGAATACGGCACGGACACCATCGAGATCCACGCGGACGCCGCGCCGAAAGGCTCGTCCGTGCTCGTCGTCGACGACGTGCTCGCCACGGGCGGGACGGCCAAGGCGGCCTGCGAGCTCATCGAGAAGATGGGCGCCAAAGTCGCGGGCGCGGCCTTCCTCATCGAGCTGGAATTCCTCAAAGGCCGCGAGAAGCTCTCCGGTCTGTCCGCGCATTCGGTCCTGCGTTATTAAGGCTGCGCGGGCATAGCCCGCGCACCTAAAAATGCCTCCGTAGCTCAATGGATAGAGCTACTCCGTCCTAAGGAGAAGATGGGGGTTCGATTCCCTCCGGGGGCAAAGATTTGGCCGAAGCGGATGCCGCAGAAACGGGATCCGGCAAAAAAAAGGAGAATGGATCATGTCTAAGGCTTGGGTGAAGCATGAAGCGAATACCAACGAGATCGCGGCGCTCTTGGAGCATTCCGCGCTCTGGGTCCGCATGCATCAGCAGATCGCCGTCTGGACCGCAGCCGGAGTCCTGGCCGCGGCCGCGATCGCGGCTACCGCGGTCTACCGGCATTTCAAATCCATCGAGGACTCCTGGGCCAAGTACGCGGTGGCGCAAAGCTACGCTTACAGCGGCCGGCCCGCGGAAGCCTTCGAACTCCTGCGCAGACTCAAGGACGAGCACAACGGGACCCTCGCGGCCGGACATGCGGTCATCCTGGAGGGGGACCTCTTCTACCAGCAAGAGCGCTTTAAGGAAGCCGCGGCTGCCTATCGCTCTCTGCTGGACTCTTCCTCGGATAAGAACCTGGCCCCGCTCGCGCTCTCCGGCCTGGGACTCAGCCAGGAAGCCGGCCAAGACTGCAAGTCCGCGGTCGAATCCGACCAACGATTTCTGGACTCCTATCAGGATCACTTCCTGGCCCCGCAAGTACATGCCTCCATGGCCCGCTGCCTGACGGATATGGGAGATGCGGTCAAGGCCAAGGCCGCCTATGAGCGCATCGCCTTCCTTTATCCCGAAAGTTCCTGGGCGCAATGGGCCAAGGAACACATCAAGGGATAGCCCGATACGGGATCATACGCAAGTCAATAAGTAAAACTCCGTATAACGAATACGCATGAGCGCAGGAAAAGCCGGACAAGCGATAACGCTTGTCCGGCTCTCTTTTTATGCCTTTCTCCGTCGGAAACCGGAGAATCGATGATACTGGATGATAAAACAAGCATATTTAACATCTCCATGAAGACTCCGGCTCCCGGCACGACTTGTAAAAAGTCCTTGACATTAAAAATGGGTGTTTCATAGAATCGCGGAGCACTTGAAGGTGGCCCTGGGTCGGACCGGGGACATCCTTAACAAGGCGTAGGCATCCGGAAAGGATGCTCTAAAGCAGCAGGGGCGTCCCCAATAAGGATGCCTACGACACTAAGGAGGTCGAACGAATGAAGAAGTATCTAGGAATGGCGCTGGCAATGGCCCTGGTCATGCCTTCAGGGTTTGCAAGCGCCGAGGTTCTTAAGAACCTCAAAGTCGGTGGAGCCTTGGACTTCCAGGCCAACTCGGTCCGGAACCTCGCGGACTTCAGCAACATCGCCTACGATCGCGTCGGCGACGCAGTCACCCGCGTGATGCTCAACACCAGCTGGGACCTCACCGATGACATCCATGCCAACGTGTCGCTCGTCAAGAACGACCGGGCGTGGGGCACCAAGGGCGGCGGCGGACAGATCGGCGGCGGACAGGCCCAGGCCATCACAGCCGACGGCAACAACGTGCTGGGATCCGTTTACGTCCAGCAAGCCAACGTGAAGATCGACAAGTTCGCGGGACAAGTGGATGCGACCCTCGGCCGCCAGTACTTCGGCGAGACCGGCGATCTGGTCATCTACTACGGCCCGAAGAATGTCTACGGCCTCTACGTCACGGCGATCGACGCCTTCCGCGTGGATTGGGCCAATGACATGATTGGCTTCAGCGGCTTGGCCGGAAAGACCACGGGCAACGCGATCGGCGCCGCCACCGGCAACGACGTGGACGTCCGCGGCTTCGACCTCTCGGTCAAGAACCTGCCGGTCAAGGTCACCGCCTCTCTGTGGAACCAGGTCACGCATCGCGTGGCCGGAACCACCTACCAGCCCAACGATCACCTCTACGTCTACAGCCTGAAGGCCAAGGCTGAGGCCATGGGCGCGAACGTTGGCGCGCAGTTCGCCGGCAACTTCGGCGAGAACCGGACCGCGACCGCGGCCCGCCTCTACCGGGGCTGGGCGTTCTTGGCGGACGCCGGCTACAAGGCCGACGTCAGCGGCATCGCCGCCTTCTCCCCGTGGCTGCAGTTCGGCTACGGCACGGGAGACCAGGGACAGTCGCCGAAGAACCATGGCTTCACGGCCATCGCTTCGGACTTCCGCCCGGGCATCATCAACGGACGCTTCAACGCCAGCGGCAATCGGTCCATCAACGATGCCGTGGCCGCGAATGCAGCGTCCACCGTGGGCTTGAACAACCGCGTCATCTACGGCGCGGGCCTGAAGGTCACGCCTGCCGCGGCTGAGAAGCTCGTGGTCGGACTCGGCCTCTGGGATTACAGCCTGCAGACCATCACGCAGGTCCAGGCCAATGGTGAGGCGTACAACAAGCACCTCGGCTACGAGTACGGTCTGACGCTGGACTGGAACCACTCCGAGAACGTCAAGTATGGCGTGGGCGCTGCCCGCTTCATGCCTGGCCGCCGCACCAACGGCCTCAACGCAGGGACCACCTCCGCTCCCGTGTCCCTGATGTTCGCCGACCTGTCCCTGAAGTTCTAACTTCAGAACACGGTCGACAAAAGAGACCCCCTCGGCGCTTGCGCCGAGGGGGTTTTCTTTTGCGCACGCGCATTGACAAATAGAGAGAAGCCTTCCACACTATCGCAATGGACTTTTTGAAAACACATCCCGGATTTTTGCTAGATTCTTCCCTGTGAAACGTCTTTCACTCGCCCTTGCCCTGCTCTCCCTCTGCCTCGAAGCTCGCGAGGCCTTTGCCGCGAGCTTCGACGTATCCACCGAGTACCGCATGCGGGCGCTCTCCTACAAGAACCTGAATCTCAACACCGCCGTGCCGAATTCGCAATCCTTCATATCACAGCGCGCGCGCCTGGGCTTCACGCTCAAGGACATCGATCTGGGAAATTTCCAAGGGGAACAGCAATCCATGGACGTGGCCATACGCCTGCACGCGATCGGCGTGGCGGGATCCACGACTCCATTTCAGGCGCCCATCCTGCGCGCGGCCGAACACTATCCCAACACCTCGCTTTCGCCGTTCATCGAGAACGCCTATCTCAAGGTCCGCAGCCTGGCCGGCTCGCCCTGGGAAGCCACCTTCGGCCTGCAGAGCTTCACGCTGGGCAGCGGCCTGCTTCTCGATGACGACGGCACGGGACTCACGGGCGTCTCAGCCAAAGGCCCCCTGCCGTGGCTCAACCTGCGCGGACAAGCCTTCGCCTTCCAGGCGCGCAACAGCCAGGCCGACCCCAACGACCTCGACCTCTTCGGCCTTTCCCTGGAGATCCCGGCCGAAGGCACTTGGCGCGTCAACCAGCTCATCGAACGCGACCGCGCGCAGCAGACGCTCCCCTTGGCCAACTGTCCCGGCGCATGTCTGGTGAGCAGGGCCACGCGCTGGTTCTCCAGCCTCCACTACTCCTTCAACTACGGCCCCATGGTCCTTGAAGCCGAGGCTGCCGTTGAAAAAGGCGCGGCCACGCCCACGGGAATCGCGCCTCTTTCCAACCACGTCACGTTCAACGGCAATGCCCAGGTCCTGCGCGCGAAATGGAAGCAGCCCCTTTGGAGCGACAAGCAGGGGATCGTGCGCCTCCTGGCCGCGCGCGGCTCAGGCGACGACGGCTCCACGCCCACTACGGACGAGGCATTCTTCCCGTCCGTGGGCCATCGCTACGACGGCCTGGAGCGCTCGGGGTGGGGGGAATTCTTCGGGGCAACGCCCTATGACGCCTTCGGAGGGCAGTCCACGACCACAGCCAACGGCCTTCAGCGAGGCGTCAGCGGCATCGTGACCGCGGGAGTCGGGATCACGCCGCCGGCCTACTACGGCATCGTCCTGGACATCGACTACTACCTCTACCAGGCCGACCGCAACAATCTCGGCCCCGCCAGGAACTTGGGCTCCGAATATAATGTCCGCCTGCGCTACGATCTGCTCGACCGCTTCTCCCTGAAAGCCTCCGCGGCCCTCTTCACCGCCGGAGTCGCCTCGGATCCCTCCAAGAGTTCCGCCCGCCGCTACCTGCTGGAAGCCTCCGGCCGCTTCTAGGGCTCGCCCGAACACCTCGTTCCTGCTGCAATCGCAGCTTTTGGCTAGGGGACGCGTCGCTCCTCGCTTAAATAGCCCTGCTATTCCTCGCTCGTCGACTCCTTTCCCCTCGCACAGAATCTGCGATTTCGCGACGAAACGAGGTGTTCGGGAGAGCCCTAAAAGGGGAAAATACTCAACCAAAATTGCCTCGCACACGGGACGAGCTGCCGGAGCGAGGTCTCCATGTGCCCTTCAAATAACGGCAAGAAAAGCCATCCACCAATATACTCAAGGCCAAATAAAGGCCCCCGCACGGGCCACCCAACAGCGCAAAAGCCGCACGCGCCGAGCCCACAGCCGAAGAAGCGAACAAAACAGCTGCTGGATTCCGGCTTTTGCCGGAATGACGGAATGCGGAGAAACGCGCCTAAAAGCAGAAGGGGAAAAGGGGGGATAGGGAAATCCGCACGCGCCGGACGCACGGCCGTAGGGCTCGCGATGGGTTGCCTCATTATTTCATCGCGAGCCCTTACAGGCCTGTTTCTGAACGTTCTGGGGCCATCTCAGAAAGCTCTTGGACGTCCGAATCCTGCCCTGAGGGGAGGGCCTGCTCACCACCTTCTCCCGACACATCCACATAAAGTAACGCCTGGATGAAGGGATGGTTGGTGGCCAAAAAGAGGGGGGATACGGCATGCACCCAAGCCCCCCCGCCTTAGCCATTTCCTCGTCGAGATGCGCTTTTCCACAACGTCTATCCACAGGTTCTCGACGTGAACCGGACTCTATCTTCATAAAATAAAGCCATAAGACATTATTTATGGCTGGATTTGGCATTAATTTATGCTAGACTCTAGAGGCGCTCCACACAAAAGAACAGTTATCCACGAAGAGCGTACGCAAAACGAGACAAAAGACATGCCTGGGACAGGACGCGAAGAAGGCAGAGAGTATCCGATGAGTCTGCGGCAGCAGCAGACTCATCCCAGCAGCCGATTGCGCATCCGCCTGGCCAGCGGCGCCGAGATCGAGGCCGAAGGCAGCCCGGAGTTCGTGGCAGCGGAGCGCCAGGAGTTCATCTCCCTGCAGAGCAGCGGAGCAGGACAAGCGGCGCACCTATCCCTGTCTGCGGGCAGCCACGATGCCCTGGTGAGCTGGGATGCCATCCTGGAGGCCAAGGGCAACATCCTGCAGCTGCGCACCAAGCTCCGCGGAGAAAAGACTGAAAAAGACGCATGCCTCCTGCTCCTGGCCGCTGCCCAGACCCTTTTACGCAACCACAAGCCCACCTCCACCCAGATCGCGCGCTGGCTTAGAGCCTCCGGTTACCCTATAGCGCGCGTGGATCGAGCCATCCAGGAAGGTCTGGAAAAAGGCGAGATCCTGGCCTCCGGGAGCCGCAGAGCAAGGCGCTATGCGCTCAGCGGGCCCGGCAAGGTCAAGGCCCTCCTGCTGGCAGTGCAGCTCACCGAATTCGTGACCGGCCAACGCTGGAAGCGTCCGACCAAATAATACATATCGCGCGCGTACGCCAGGCGCGCATGCTTTCGTCATTCCAGCGCAAGCTGGAATCCAGGAGAAGCAGTCCGCTGCTGGACCCCGGCTTTCGCCGGGGCGACGGGCTGTGATTACCGAAGGGGAAACTCAATCTCAATGAAAAACAAGGACTGGATTCCCGCCAGAATCAGCTAGTGATAACATATATTATGTTACATTATCCGCATTGGGCATTCACGCGCTATCAGCTACAATCTGCAAAGTAAAATTTTCATTTACGTCGAGATTCCCTGCATAATCACATCAAAAGCGACACGTTTTGTTAGATATTCATAACTAGCAGTCCCCGCCGACATAGGACCTCCCAAAAAATCTCCGAAAACTTGCCGACAAATACGGAAGATCAGCCGGAAGCAGCCAAAAACTTGGCAAGATCCGGACCTTGGAATGGCTCAGCAGGACGGCCTAAAAAAACCATGAAAGGACCCTGAAAATCGAGGCAACTTTTAAGGGGGTCCTGACACCCCCTCTCGCCCCCTACTCCGACACCAGATAGCAGGCCGAAAAACCAGGCCTGCCAAAGCCCAGCCCCCCCACCCTTCCTTAATAAGGAAGCCGCTGCGGGTTGTCGCCGTGCTGAAACTCCCTCCGGAAAAATTCAGACATGGACAGATTTGAGGCCAACTGAATTTTTTCGGCCAAAAAACCATGAAAGGACCCAAAACCAAGGACGATTTTCAAGGTATCTGGATACCCTGAAAAGGCTCCTTCGAATTCGGCCAAAAACACCATGAAAGGGATCTGGGCTGCCGCAGCTAAAAAAACGGTCCGCCGCCAAAAGCGCGGGCGATTTTCAAGGCAGCCGGACCCCTAGGGACGGCTCCGCGCGATCCGGCAGAAAAAACCATGAAAGACTTCCGGCCGATCCGGCATGAATGCCGGGACCCTAAAAAAACCAACAGGAACATGAGGCTCGCAAAAAACACATCATCGGAACTGCTCTTAAGGGTTTATCGCGATGAAAAAACCAGGAAAGGATCCCGCCCATTCGCAGCGCGAAAAGAAAACCATTGAACGAAATCGGTCAGGATTCGCGATGAAATAAGCGTATCGATCCAGCAGGCGATATTGGAGCGCGACAAGGGAAAAAGACCATCCCGCACTTGGACAAGGCGGCGGAAAGACATAAAAACGGACTGGAAGAGCCTACTGCGGAAGCTGCGTGCGCTCGGATCCGGCTTCCAGGGTCTTGGCGGGCTCTGGAGAGGGCTCAGGAAGCAGTATGCCGGCCGCGATGACGCAGTAGGCGCCAAGGATGAGGAAAGGAGAGAGCCTTGAAGCCCAATTGCGGCCCATGGGATCGGTGAAGCTCAGGACCACGAAGCCCAGGACTAACAAGCCGATCCCGCTCAAGAGGGTCTTCCAGCCCCTTTTTGACAGGGACTCCTCTTCTCGCGGCCCATCCGGCGCGATGAGAGGCCCCGAAGACTTCTTCTTATTCTTCTTTGCGCTCATCTAAATCCTCTCTGCGGCATTTCCGCTGCCGTTGTCGCCGTGATGAAACCCTCCCGGAAAAATTCAGGCCTGGACAGACACTTGAGGCCGACTGAATTTTTTCCGGCGAGTCTCTCAATCATAGAGCAAAAACGGCTTTCTCTGCTCAGCGAACCTCTCAGACTCCTTCTCAAAGAAGGTCTTGAGTCCGCGAAAGTCCCCCTCTTCATAGTGTTCTTGGAGATCCTCGGTGCCTGTCATGTGCAAAGCGCCTTTCCAGTCCCATTGGAATTCCTCCGGGTGAAGGGCTTTCAAGGTCTCGGCGATGCCCAGGAAGACGAGCACTGGCCTCATCTTCTCGCGGTCCTTGACCGTGATCCTCACTCCTCGGCAGGGCTTGCCCGCGAAAACGCTCTTCGACGGCGTGTATTCCTGCACGGAGAATTCCGCACCGGCGATCTTCATCTTCCGCAGCCGCTTGACCGCGCCCTCGGCATCGAGCCAGGGCGCTCCGATCCAGCCGAAGGGAATAGGAGTCCCCCTCCCCACCGAGATATTGGAGGCCTCGAAGAGCCCGATGCCCGGATAGAGCGCGGCGGCATCCAAGTCCGGGATATTGGGCGAGGGAGGCGTCCACGGCAAGCCCGTCTGATCGTACCATTGCTTGCGCGACCAGCCCTGAAGCTTCACGACCCTCAATCGCGGATGCCGGACCTCCTCGTTGTACATGAGCGCGATCTCGCCTGCGCTCATGCCGTGGCGTATCGGCACGGGATAATACGCCGTGGACGTCTCCTTGCGCATGGAAAGGTCCTTAAGCACCGGACCTTCGAGAATCTCCCCCCCGATGGGATCAGGGCGGTCCAGGACGATGAACTCCACCCCGGCCTTCGCGGTCTCTTCGAGCGCCATGCCCATGCTCGTGAGATAGGTGTAGAAGCGCACGCCGATGTCCTGCACGTCGAAGATCACGGCATCCAAGTCCCCAAGGTCCTCCGTCTTCGGACGCATGCCGGCCAAGCCTCCGGAGTAGAGGCTCCGGACGGGGATCATGCGTCCGGCCAGCGTGATGCTCGAAGACGCGATGCCCTCGTCCTCGCTCGTGCCCGTGATCCCGTGTTCCGGCGAGAATATTCGCACGAGCTCCAGGTCTTTTCTCTCGGCGAAAATCAGCGCCGTGCTCCTGCCCTGCCTGTCCTTGCCGGTGGGGTTGGTGATGAGGCCCACGCGCTTGCCGCGCAGAGACAGGAAATCCTCTGCCTCGAGAACGTCGATGCCCGTGAGCACGCCCTGCGCGGATGCCGCCCGCGCGCAAGGAAGAGAGAACAGCGCCGCAAGCAGAAAAGCCTTCATATTCTCTCCGAGCGGACCAAGTCCTCGTAACTTTCGCGCCTGCGCACGATGCGCCAGCGCGAGCCCTCGGCCATGGCCTCGGCCGGCCGCGGACGGGAATTGTACTGCGAGCCCATGCTCGAACCGTAGGCGCCGGCCTGAAGCACGGCCAGAAGGTCTCCGGGCTCCAAGGGCGGCAGGAGCCGGTCCTTGGCCAGGAAATCCCCGCTCTCGCAGACAGGGCCGACGACGTCCATCTTCCTGCGCGCTCCTTTGCGCGGCCGCACCGGCAAGACCTCGTGGTGCGCTCCATAAAGCGCGGGCCGCAGAAGATCGTTCATGGCCGCGTCCACGATGACGTAGCGCTTGCCCCCGGCGTCCTTGCGGTAGAGCACGCGCGTCAAAAGGACTCCGCAGGGACCGATGAGCCAGCGCCCGGGCTCCAGGATCAGGCGGAGCCGCGGACGGGAGCGGAAAGCGGAGAGTACTTCGGGCGCCAGGCTGCGGGGATCGAACTCTTTCCCCTGTCCATACGAGATGCCCATTCCTCCGCCGACGTCCGCATGCGAGAGCCGCACCCCGAGAGCCTCGACGGCGCCCAGCACGCGCAGGAAGACCTTCAGCGCTTCCTTGTAGGGGCCTGTCTGCGCGACCTGAGAACCGATATGCATCTGAAGTCCCACGGGCTTGAGCCCCGCGAGGATGGACCCTGCCTCGCGGTAGAGGGCCAGCGCCTCCTTCTCGCACAGCCCGAACTTGCTTTGCGCATGGCCGGTGTTCACGTGCGCGTGAGTGCGGGCGTCCACGTCCGGATTGAGCCGCACGGCGAAGGGCGCGCGCATCCTCAGGCGCCGAGCCGCGGCATCCAGCGCGCGCGCCTCCTCCAAGGACTCCACGTTGAAAGCCAGTATGCCCGCGCGCAGGGCCGCGCGCATCTCCGGCTCGGTCTTGCCCACGCCGGAATAGACGATCTTCTCCGGACGGATCCCCGCTTCCAGGGCCCTGGCCAGCTCTCCGCCGGATACGATGTCCGCGCCCGCGCCCGCGCGCGCGAGCACGCGGCAGATCGAAAGGTTCGGATTGGCCTTGAGCGCGTAACAGACCAGAGGCTTCCTCCCGGAGAACGCCGCCGAGAACGCGCGGAAACGGCCCCGGAGCGCATCCGCGGAGTAGGCATAGGCCGGCGTGCCCAAAAGGCGGGCCGCCGCCTCCAGGGAAGCCGCCGCGATTCGCACGCGCCCGTCTCGAAGAGCCAAGGGATTTTTCATCGCTTCCCGCTGATTATACCTAGTGTAGCGTCTCCAACGCTTCTTTACATTACACATTCTGTCATTCCGGCGGAAGCCGGAATCCAGGAGTCGCCTGGACCCCGGCTTGCGCCGGGGTGACGAAAGTAAAGGGACTCGTGAGACACTGCACTCAGAAAAGCGGGCCGAGATAGACATAGAACACCCCGCCGGGAGAATTGGTCCTGCGCGCATAGTCGAAATGGATGACCAGCGGGAAGAGCTGCATCACGAAGGTGTGCACCCTCAGCCCCGCACCGTAGGAATGCCGCACATCGCGCCAATGCGCGGCGCGGACGCTCCCGTCATCGTCGGAAGCATAGCCCGCGTCCGTAAAGACCGCGGCCGTGATCGCCTTGAAATAAAAATCCGGGAACAGATACCACATGTAGTAGTCCATCTCTCCCCATACCGGGAACCTCACTTCAGCGCTCGCCATCGCCAGCCGGGAACCGGCGTCCCGCGTCGTGCTGTAGCCGAAGCCGCGCACGGCGTTATAGCCTCCCAAAGCATAGCCCGGGGGCAGCGCTCCGGCGCTGCGCACGCCGTGCCCTCGCAGGACCACGGAGCTCATGTCCCCGATGGGAAGATACTGCACGCCGTAGGCATCCAGGGTGCCGTAGGGGACATTGCCGCCGAATACGCGGGCCGACTCGAAGTACGAAAGCTTCAGGCGCGAGCCCGCATTGGCCACCAGATAGCGGCCTCTGACCGCGTCCCGGATGAAGGACGCCCCGAACACGCGGGAGTCGTGCATGATGCGCTCGTCGGTCTCGGCGTCGAATCGATGATCGGTCACGGCCGCCATGACCAGCTGCAGGCGATGGAAGCGGTCGAAAGGATACGCCGTGCTCACGGCCTGCACATGCGTGGACTCATTGGAACTCAAGCCGGCATCCGAATTCAGGGAGCGATTGAAGACGTCTCCGTAAGCCTGGACGAAGAGCGGCATTCGCCAGCGCCCGTACTGATAGCCGGTCTGATAGTTCATGGCCCCTTGCCCGGAAGCATAGGTCACGAGCCCTTGGGCTTGGTGCACGCCCAGCATGTCCGAGCCCTGCCAATAGCTCGTCCAGAAAAGCCCTCCCCGCGAGGAATAGAAGAAAGCCGGCAGGAAGAGGTCCGTGTCGAAGCTCGTGCGAAAGGGCCTCGCCGGAAGGATGCTCGGCTGAGCCGTGGAGCGCACGACCTGCGCCGGCTGCGCGAGAGGACCCTCATCGGGCTCCGAGAGGAATGCCGAGCGCTCGCCGGCGTGGATATGCGCGCTGCCCCGGCGGAAGGCAGAGAACGCGATGCGTCCGTCGGGCATATACGTCGGAGAATAGGCCGCGCCCATACTGCGCGTAAGCCGCACGCTGCGGCCCGAAGGAAGATCGAGCTCATGAAGTTCGCGGAAACCGTCCCCTTCCAGAGAGAAGAGCACCCGGCTGCCGTCGGTAGAGACCACCGGGTCCTTCGCGGCTCCGTGAAGCTCCAGGAGCCGCTGCCGGCTGCCGGAGGCGAGGTCCAGGCGATAGAGGCGGCGCTGATAAGGCATCGCGTCCTTCTCGGTCTCGATCTCCGAGGAATAGACGATCGCCGCGCCCTCCGGCGTGAAAGCCGGAGACTGGTCGTCTTGGGGATCATTTGTCAGATTCCGAAGCCCGCCGGAAGACAAGTCGAGCAGGTAGATGTCGCTGACCGCCTCCTTGAGTCCGGAGAACGCGATGCTGCGCCCGTCTGGAGAGAAGGCAGGCTGGCTCGCGGCCTCCAGGCCGGGGACCGGCATGCGCGAGAAGCGGGAAGCTCCGAGATCATAGAAACAGAGCGAGTCCTCGTGATTCTTACGGCAGAAGAACGCCAGCTTTCGGCCGTCGGGAGAGACGGCCAGGACACGGGAAAGGTCCGCGAAGCGTCCGAGTTCCACGGTCTCGACCTCTGTCTCCATATGCATGAGCTTGCGGGTGCGTCCGCTGTGCAGATCCTTGGACATCAAGACCGGCGGGAATCCTTCCAACGTGGAGAAGTACGCCAAAGACGCGCCGTCGGGAGTGAATACGGGCGAGACATCGAACTGCGGGATATGTCCGTCCGCGGTGGTCAGAGCCACGCCGTAGGATTCCGGCTCGCGCAAGCGCTCCTTGCGCGCCTGCGCATGGGAGCGGTCCTCCAGATATTCCCGCCATTTCTTATCGAACGCGAAGATGTCGAGTCCCGTGAGCTCCTGCAGTACCGCGCTGGAATCGAAGCGCGACTCGAAAAGGTCGAGCATCCTCTCGATGCGGCCGGGCCCGAACTGCTCCTCCAAGAACTCGAGGGCCGAGGCTCCGCTCTCATAGGCCAAGCGCACCTGATGCGGCTTAAGATGGCTGAAATGCTCCAGCTTCCACAGCGGGATGAGGCCGCCCGAAGTCGCGGCATCGCGCAGGAGCACCTCGCCGGGAGTATCGTCCAATCCCTGGGTGAAGTGCTCGGCCATGCCTTCCATGAACCAGAGCGGATAGACCAGGGTCTTGAGTATCTGCGCGGAGCGCCAGAACCCCGAGACGAGCTTGTGGAACTGGAAGACGTGCCCCAGCTCATGAGTGGCGACCTCGTCGAGCCACTGCCGGCTCCCGTCGTTATAGACAACGAAGCGGTCCTTGAAAGGCTCGGTGACGCCTCCCGTGCCGTCGCCGGCGTCCACGATCGTGGACTGCTGCATGTCGTTGACCGAGGCATAGAGGAAGAAGGGCTTGCGGCGCCCGCCGAAAGAAAAGCCCAGGCTGCGGCTCAGCTCGGCGTAGGAGCGTTCGAGGACCTTTGCCGCGAAAGGCACCAGCGGCGAGGAGGCCTCATAGTGGTGGATGTCGAAATGTTCGGTGGAGGAGACCTTCCAGTCAAAGTCGCGGCGCACCACCTGGTTGCGCCCGAAGTCCTGCGCAACGGCGGTCTTCCCGGCCGCGCAGCAAAGCGCCAGGAAGACCGCCGAGAGCCGGGCCCGTCGACTCATGCGGGCCGATCGCCGGAGATTATTCGTCTCCGGGATTGAGCAGCTGTCCTAACGTCAGAGGCGGCGCGGCCTTCATATACTGGGCCACGCGCTTGCGGTCCTGGATCGCCTCATAGCGCTTGAGGGAGATCGTGACCTCGAAGGTCGTGGGGTGGATGCCCATCACGATCCCGCCGACGTCTTCCCCCACCTTCGGCCAGAGCGGCGGAAGGGTCGGACGATTGCTGCGGTCCTGGCGCCGCTCGAAGCGGTCCTGCGGCGGCTCCACTCCCTCGACCGGGAGCTCCAGCAGCTCGCAGAAAGCCGTCTCATGCTCGGAGAGCTTGATGCGCACTCCGTCGGGCAGGATCTCCGCGACCACGCCCTTGACCACGGACTTGACCGGATGGCGCTTGCGCACCGCATCGGCGGGATGCGCGGTGAGCTGCTTGAGTCCCAAGGAGACCTTGCCGGTCTCCTTCTCGATGCGCAGCACGCGGGCGCGGACCTTCTGTCCACGCTCGAACTTGGCCTTGGCCGCCTCGGCGTCCTTCCAGGCGATCTCGGCGGTGGGCAGGAGCGCTTCGAGCCCTCCGATGTCGACGAAGAGTCCGGGCTCGGTCACGCGCACGACCCGTCCGATGCGGATCTCTCCGACCTTGAGGACTTCCAGCAGCTTGGTCTTGCGCTTGGCCGTCTCCTCCTCGAGCACGGCGCGGCGGGAAAGGACGACCTGCCCCTTCTCGCGGTTGAGCTCGATGATCTGGCAGCGCACGCCGGTGCCCACCATCCCCTGCGGAGCCCGCACGGGCCGCAGGTCGGCCAGCGAGGACGGCAGGAATCCGGTGACGCCGTTGACGTCGACTAAGAAGCCGCCTTTGACCGCGGAGGTCACGCGGCCGCGCACGCGCGCCTTCTCCTCATACGCCTTCACCACCATCTCCCAACCGAGCTTCCAGCGGGCCTTGGCCGTCGAGAGCACGGTCGGCTTGTCTCCGCGGGCTCGCGAGACCAGAACGGCGGGCACGCGGCGGCCCGCCGCGGGCCGATCCTCGGCGGGAAACTCCGAGGTCGGGATCACGGCCTCGTGCTTCTCTCCGATGTCGACGAGTATGTTGTCCGGAAGGGACTGCACGACCTTGACCCAGACCACGTCCCGGCGATCCAGGCGTGCGAGAAAATCTCCCTGCTGTTTGAGGAGATTCTCCATGGTCTGGCCTTCGGCCTCCTGGAGTTCCGTCGGCATCTCCTCGTCAAGTCCGTCCTGCATGTTTTCGGCGCCTTCGATGGGGTGTTCCATTTTCATCCTCTCTTGCATCATCTGGACGCCCGAAGCGTCATAGCTTCCGGCGCCCGTTGTGCGTTTTCACAGCTTGAAGACCGCGTCCATGACGCGATCCGCAAATCCACGATACTCCCGGCGGTCTTCCGGGCCCTCATAGCGCAGGGGCTCCCCGAAACGGACGGAAAACGGCCCCCGCGCGAAAAACGACTCTGTCGCGCTCACGCGCGCCGGCACCACGACCGCGCCGGTCCTGCACGCCAGCAGTCCCACTCCGCCGCGAGCGCTCCCGGGCCGGCCGTCCTTGGAGCGCGTCCCCTCGGGGAAAAGCACCAGGCAGCCGCCCGCGCTCAAGGTCTCCATCGCCCTGCGGACCGCGGCGATGTCGGGACGGGCTCGATCGACGGGGATGCACCCGCCGGCGCGAAGAAGCGCGCCCAGCAAAGGGATGCGGAAAAGCTCCTGCTTGGCCAAGAAGCGCGCCGGACGCCTGGGCTCGAGCGCCAAGGAGAGCAAGGGCGCATCCAGCAGGGAGATATGATTGGCCGCGATGATCACGGTTCCCTCTCGCGGAACGTTCTCCAAGCCCGAAACGAGGATGCCGCGCAGAAGGCGCAGGATGGGCCCGCAGATGCGGTGAAACAGGCGCACCGCCCAGGGGCGCTTCACGCATCTCCCCCCCCTCGGACGACCGCGAGCATGCGCTCGACGACTTCATCGAGGGAAAGGCTCGTGGAATCGATGAGCACCGCATCGTGAGCCTTGCGCAAAGGATTGACCTTCCTGCCGCGGTCGCGCAGGTCGCGCGCCGCGATGGCCTCGCGGATGGCGCCGAGATCGGCAGGCTGTCCCTGTTCCTTGAGCTGGAGCGTGCGCCTGCGGGCGCGCTCTTCGACGGAAGCGTCCAGGAAGAACTTGACGTCCGCGCGCGGCAGCACGTTCGTGCCGATATCGCGGCCCTCCATGACCACGCCGCCCGCGCGGCCCAGGCGCCGCTGGATGGCGCACAGGTGCCGGCGCACCGCCGGAACCGCGGAGACCTTGCTGGAGCTGCGGCTGACGCGCTCCTCGTGCAGGTGAACGGAAACGTCCTTCCCGTCGACGAAGACGGAGAGCGTCACGCCGTCCGAAGACGGCCGGAAATCCCAACGGATGCGCCGCGCCAGACGCGCGATCGCCCGCTCATCCTCGAGATCGACGTCCTGCTCCAAGGCGCGCCAAGCCAGGGCGCGGTACATCTCCCCGGTGCTGAGATAGCGGCACCCCAAAGCCTGGGCCACGCGCCGTCCCGCGCTGGACTTACCCACTCCGGCGGGACCGTCGAGCGCGATGACGAGCTTGCGGCCCGCCTTTCGCGGCGCGCCCCGGCGAGCTCCGGCCGCAGCCGAGACGGGAGACAGAACCTTCTTCAAGGCCGCCAAGAAGAAGCGGTTCTCCTCCGGCGTTCCCACGCTCACGCGGACGTGCGAGGCCAGCCCGTACTCATCGAGCGGACGGATTATCACTCCCTGGCGCAGCAGAGCCTTGAAGAGCTCCCGGCCGGGGAGGGGCGACTGTGCGAAGAGGAAATTGGCCGCGGAATCCACGACCTGGAAGTCCATGGAGCGCAGAGCTTTCGCCAAGGACTCCCGACCGCTCAGACAGGAACGCACGCTGCGCCGCAGGAACGCGGAGTCGGCCAGCGCAGCCTCGGCCGCGCGCTGGGAAGGGATCGTCAGATTGAAAGGCAGCCGCACGCGATCGAGCCAAGCCACGAGAGACGGATCCCCTACTCCCACGCCCACGCGAAGGCCTGCCAGACCGTAGGACTTCGAGAAAGTCCTGAGCACGAAGAGATTCTGATGACGGCGCACCAAGTCCGGAAGGCTGCGCGGATAGTCGCCCTTCTCGACGGCATAATCATAATACGCTTCATCCAAGACCAGGATCGCGCTCGGAGGCAGGGCCTTGAGCAGTCCGCGCACTTCTTCGAGCGTGTTGTAGGTCCCGGTAGGGTTGTTGGGGTTGGTCACGAAGACGAGCTTGGTGCGGGCGCTGACCGCGCGAGCCATGGTCTTGAGATCGTGCGTCCAATCCTCCATCGGGACTTCGATGATCTTGGCGCCCATGACCGCGGCATGATGCTTGTAGCGCAGAAAGGAATACTGGGAGAGCACGACCTCGTCCTCGGGCCCGAGCAGGGCCTCGCAAAGGATATGGAGGATGTCGTCGGAACCGCTGCCCGCGATCACCTGCGCGCAGTCGAGCCCATGCGCGCGGGCGAAAGCCTTTCGCAGCAAAGGACTGCCGCCCTCGGGATAGAGATGGACTTCGCCGAGAGAATCCTTGAGCGCGCGCAGAGCCTTGGGCGAGGCGCCCAGGGGATTCTCATTGGATGCGAGCTTGACGATGCGCTTGAGTCCCAGCTCCCGACGGACCTCGGCGATAGGCTTGCCCGGGAAATAGGGCGCCACCGCGCGGATGCAGGGCCGGATCAGGGAGGATAAATCCTTCACGCCCGAACGGCCTCCTCGGGCCTGGGCCCGGAGCCGGTCTTCATGGCCGGAGTCTTGCGCAAGGGCCGGACCCACTTCGTGAAGTTCGACGGCCTGAGGCTGTATTCATGGACCATCCGCGCGATCTCGGGGATGGGGACGAAATTCTCCCACTTCACGCGCAGGATGCGCACGCCGGCGAGTTCCATCTCCCCGATGAACTCCTCGTAGTTGTCCCGGAGCATGCGCAGATATTCGAGCGTGATGGTCTGCTCCATGATGCGGCCGCGCATCTTGATGCGCTCGATGGCGGTCTCGGGCCGGCAGTCCAAATAGATGAGCAGCTGCGGGAACACGAGCTCGCGCAGGACCATATTGTCGAAGAGGTCCAGGTAGGTGTTGTAGTTCATGTCGGAGATCAGCTTCTGGGGATGCCGGTTGAGCATCCGCGCGAAGATGGTGTCCTCCCAGATGGTCCTGTCCTGGACCACGCCGCGGATCTTGCCGAGGCTGATGCGGGTGATGAACTCGCGATGCTGGCGGAAGCGGTGGTTGAGCAGCCAGACCTGCATCATGGTCCCGTATTCCTTCATGTCCTTGTAGAAATGCTCCAGGTAGGGGTTCCCGTCGACTTCCTCCAGGATGGGCTCGAAGTTGAGCGCGCGCGCCAACTCCACGGTCAAGGTGGACTTGCCGACCCCGATGGTTCCTGCGATGCCGATATATCCTTCCGCAAACATAGTTCTCTCCCGGCGCTGCGGTCTTGGCAGCGCTACCCGGCCTTGATCTCCTGCTCGATGCCCCGCATGGCCAGCTTCAGATCGTCCGGATTCGAGGCCGCCTCGAGGGCGTCCTTCTCGCTGACCATCCCTTCCTTGTAAAGCTTCACGAGCGACTGGTTGAAGGACTGCATCCCGTAGAACGCTCCCTTGGCGATGGCCTGCCCGATGCCCTGGGAGTTGTCCTCCTCGACGAGCTTGCGCACGTGTCCGGTGACGATCATGATCTCCATGGCCGGCACGCGGCCGCCCTTGAGGCAGGGCATGAGACGCTGGCTGATCACGGCCTTCAAGCTGTCGGCCAGCTGGATGCGCACCAGCGCCTGCTGATGCGGCGGATAGAAGTCGACGATGCGGTGGACCGTCTGGATGGCGTCGATGGTGTGCAGAGTGCCGAAGACCAAGTGCCCGGTCTGCGCCGCGGTGATGGCCGCGGACACGCTCTCGGCGTCGCGCATCTCGCCCATGAGGATGACGTCGGGGTCCTGGCGCATGGCCATCTTGAGCGCGTCGGCATAGCTCTCCGTGTCCCCGCCGATCTCGCGCTGAGTGATGATGGACTTGCGGTCCTTGTGCACGAACTCGATGGGATCCTCGATGGTGAGGATGTGCTCGGAGCGGGTGCCGTTGATGTAATCCATCATCGCCGCAAGCGTGGAGGATTTCCCGGAGCCCGTCACGCCCGTGACCAGGACCAAGCCGCGGTTGTTGTCGGCGATCTTGCGAACGGTCGCGGCCGGCAGATGGAGCTCCTCGGCCGTGGGGATCTTCATGCTGATGTGGCGCACGGCCAAGCTCAGCTTCCCGCGCTGGCGGAAGGCGTTGACGCGGAAGCGCGCCGTGTTCTCGAGCTGGAAGGAGAAGTCGCACTCCTGATGGGCCTCGAAGAGCTTGCGCGCGCGCGGGGTGATGACCCCGGCGAGCATGGCCTCGACTTCGGCCTCCGGGATCGCGTCCTCGGAAACGGCCGCGAGCTCCCCATGCACGCGGAGATAGGCCGGCCCGCCCGCCCGGACGTGAAGATCGCTGGCGCTGCGTTCGACCATCGTCTGCAGAAGGCGGGAGAATTCCATTATCTCACCTCAGTTTTTTCGTCTGAAAACGCATATAGGCCGGCTTCGTCCAGTCCTCGGCCGCGCCTGAAGCTCCGCCGGGAGCGGACGCATCGCGCGAGCCGGATCTTCCGGGCAGCGGCCGGCCGGAGAACCCCTTGCCCGTAAGGCTGCGTCCGCGGTGCACCGGGAAGCCGGTGGCGATGACCGTGATGCGCATGCGGTCGTCAAGCGCGTCGTTGAAGACCTGCCCGTATTTGATCCGCGCGTCCGGATGCGCGTTGGCGGTGATGAAGTCCATGGCCTCCTGCACCTCGCCGATGGACACCTTGTGGTTGCCCACGATGTTCACGATGAGGCCGGTGGCGCCGTCGACGGATACGTTCTCGAGCAGCGGGGAGTTGATGGCCTTCTTGGCCGCCTCGACGGCGCGATGATCCCCGTGAGCCTCGCCCACGCCCATGAGCGCCTCTCCGGCATCGGTCATCACGGCCTTGATGTCGTTGAGGTCCATGTTGATGCGGCCCGGCTCGGTGATCACGTCCGCGATGGCCTGCACGGCTTGGCGCAGCACGTCGTCGGCCATGCGATAGGCTTCCAGCGTGGGAGTGGTCGCATCGCTCACGTCGAAGAGCCTGTCGTTGGGGATGACCAGGAGCGTATCGACGCAGGTCCTGAGCTCCTTGATCCCGGCTTCGGCGAGCATCTCGCGCTTGCGGCCCTCGAAGCGGAAGGGCCGCGTGACCACGCCGATGGTCAGGGCGTTGATCTCTCGCGCGACCTGCGCGGCGATGGGCGCCACGCCGGTCCCGGTCCCTCCGCCCATGCCCGCGGTCACGAAGACCAGATGCGCCCCGGAAAGGACCTCGCGCAGCTGATCGCGGGATTCCAAGCCGGCCAGACGGCCCTTGGCCGGGTCGCCGCCGACTCCGAGCCCCTGGGTGATGCGCTCGCCCACCTGCACGCGCAGGGAGGCCTTGCTGCTGCCCAGGTGCTGCGCGTCGGTGTTCGCCGCGATGAGCTCCACGTCGCGCAAGCCGGCCTCGGCCATGCGGTTGACCGCATTGCCGCCGGCTCCGCCAAGGCCGATGACCTTGATGACGGCCCGCATCTGCTGAAGATCCTCGGCGTAGCGTATCCTCGTCATCAGAATAGGTCCTTGAAGAGGCCTTTGGCCCGCCGCAGCCAGCGAGAATCCGGCCGCTGTCCTTCCTCGCGGGAAAGGCTCTCGTAAACGCCGGTCATGGGATAGCGCACCAGCCCCAGCGCCGTGGCATAAGTCGGATTATCGAAGAAGGCCTGAGGCGCGTTGACGAGTCCCGGAGGCACCAGTCCCAGGCGAGAGGACATCTCGAGGATCTGCTCGCCTGCCTCGGGCATGCCGCGGAGCATGGCCCCGCCGCCGGAGAGCACGGCGCCGCTGCCCACCGCGATGTCCGCGAAAGGCGAGCCCTGCACCTCCTGGCCGATGACGCTGAAAAGCTCCTCGACGCGGGGCAGTATGACTCCCAGCATGGTCTTCGTGGAGGTCTTGCGCGGCGTGCGGCCGTCCACGGCGAGATAGTCGACCTCGGTCTCGGTCTCGGCGGCCAGGCGCGGATGCGCCACGCCGTGCTCGAGCTTCAGCTTCTCGGCCACCAGGAAGTTCGTGCGAAGGGCGTGAGCCAGGTCGCTGGTCACGGCCTCGGTTCCCACGGGGAGTTCCTTGGTAAACTTGATGGCCCCCTCCCCGTAGATGGCCATGGAGACGCTGTGCCCGCCCAGATCCACGAGCAGAGCGCCCAACTCGCGCTCCTCGGGAGTGACCACGAGATCGCCCAAGGCCAGCACGCTGTAGATGGGTTCGATGACCTCGAAGCCCGCCTCGGCCACGGCCTTGTTGAGATTGTTGAGATGGCTGCTGGAGGCCGTGACGATGTGGACCTCCACCTCGAGGAGCGAGCCTTCCATTCCCACAGGGTCGGGGACTCCGCGCTGCCGGTCCAAAGAGAAGCTCTGCGGGATGACGTGGAGTATCTCGCGGTCGCTGGAGATGGGGATCGCCTTCGCGTTCTCGATGACCGCCCGCACGTCGTCGACGGTGATCTCCTTGTCGGTGCGGGCGATATTGTAGGCCCCGCGATTGTTGAAGGATTCCAGATGCTTGCCGCGCACTCCGAGATAAACGCCCTGCACCATCTTCTGCGACTCGGTCTCGGCCTGCTCCACGACGCGGCGGATGGCGTGGGCGGTCTCCTTGATGTTGAGCACGATGCCGCCCTTGACGCCGCGGCAGACCGTGCTCGCGCCGCTGAGCACGCGCAGGCTTCCGTCGGGCTCCTGCACGCCCAGCACGCAGGTCACGCGCCCGCTTCCGATATCGAGTCCGGCGATCACGTCGTTCTTGGCCATTTCGCGAGCCTCACATGAATCTTAACGCCGTCCGCGCCTTCAGCGCGGCTTCACGAAGATCCTTCCCTCGGAGAAGTGCCGCAGGTCCGCGGAAGCCGGCGCGCCGAAGCGGGCCGTCGCATCCGCGTACACCTCCGCCAACCGGATGATCTTCTCCTGCGTCCACTCCATCTTTCCCCACGCCAGAGTCGCGCCGTCCGCGGCCGTCGCGGTCCATCCTCCGGCCGCGCTGCAGAGCCGCACGATGCGCGCGGGAAGAGCCTTCGTCTCCCCGGCCGCCTTGAAGAGGCGCATCGCCTCCCGCAGTTCCTGCTCCGCCGGCTCCCGGACGATCTCCACGACCGGCAAAGACGAGGAGACGTAGACTCCTTCCGGCGCCGAAAAAACCCGCCCCTGCGCGTCGAGATACTCCCCCCGACGGCCCGATCTCACCACCGCAGCCTCGGCCTGCTTGAGCGTCACTTCGAAGCGCGCCGCATGCGCTTTCCACGAACGCCGCACGCGAACATCGCGCAGGCACGGGAAAGCGGCGCGCAAGCGCCGTGCCGCCCGATAGGGCTCCAAGCCCCCCCACCGCATCCCGGCTTCCCACCCAAGGCCGCGCAAGAACGGCTCGCGCAAGGACTCGGGCGCGCCCGAGACCTCGACGGCCTCGACGCTGGACCAGCCCGGGGAAGCCGGCGCCTTCAACGAAAATCCCTTCCACTGCGGCCGCAGGCCCGAATGCGCCGCGGCCCAGAGAATCCCCGCTGCCGCGGCCAAGACCGCGAAGCGGCCCAGCGCGAATCTCCGGCGATCGCGCTGCCTAGGCCTGAGCCGTACCCGGTGTTTTTTCACCGACCACCTTCATCTCGAGTTCCAAAGCGACTCCAAAACGTTCCAAAACGGACCGCCGCGCGGTCTCCACCAGCGCCAGGACGTCTGCAGCCGAGGCTCCGCGCTCGTTCTCGAAAAAATTCGCATGCAGGTCCGATATCCGGGCCCCTCCCGACCTTAGCCCCTTGAGGCCGGCCTGTTCGATGAGCTGCGCCGCGAAACGTCCGGGAGGATTCTTGAAAGTGGAGCCCACGTTAAAAGTGTGTAGGGGCTGCGCCCGGCGCCGCTTTGCCTGGAAGTCCCGTACGCGTGAGATTATAACATCTTTGTCCTCGGCGGACAATTCAAGCTTCCCTCCCAGGATCCACGTCCCGGACAGGCTGCTTTCCCTGTAGCTGAATCGGATCTCCGCAGCCGGGCTGCGGCGCAGCTCTCCTGCGCGCGGGTCGAAGACCTCGGCCTCGCGCACGAAGCGCCCGATCTCAGCCTCGCGCGTGCCCGCGTTCATGGCCAGGGCGCCGCCCACGGTGCCCGGGATGCCGGATAGCGGTTCGAGCCCGCCTAAGCCGCGCTGGGCGCAAAGCCGGACCAATTCCGGAAGACGCGCGCCTGCCCCGGCAAAAACGAAGTTCCCGCCCGGGAAAGCGATCTGTTCAAAATCCCCGGCCAAGCGCAGGACCATGCCGCGGATCCCGCCGTCGAGGACAAGAAGATTGGAACCCTTGCCGAGCAGGAAGACCGGCAGCTCGTTCTCCTGCGAGAAGCTCCACGCCCGCGCGAGCTCCTCCCGGGTTCGGATCCGCAGAAAGGCGTCCGCAGGCCCGCCGATCCGAAAGGTGGTATGCGGCGCAAGCGGTTCGTCGAAGCAAGTCTCAGGGAAGGCGCGCCGAAGCCCCTCGCGCCAGGAAGGATTCATGCGAGGATATTATAGCAAGAAGCCCCCCCGTCGGCGGGAGGGCTTCTTATCAGCAAGACGACGATCGCTCGTTCGGAGCCTTATTTCGCGTACTTCTCCGGATTTGCGTGGAACTTCTTAGGGCAAGCGGAACAGCAGAAGTAATAGACCTTCCCCTTATACTTGACGGCCTGGGTCTTTGGATTGACGATGACCTCGTCGCCCATGACCGGGCAGACGGTCTTCCGGCCGTACTCCGCGGCAGCCGGAGTATAGTCCTCGACGGCCGCGGCAGCAGCCTTCTGCACCGGCGCCTTCTTCATCTTCTTCGGGGCCTTGGCCTTCGCGGCCTTCGGGACCTTCACTGCGGGCTTCTCGGAAGCCTGAACCGGAGCCGCCGCATTCTCCTGCGCGCACGCGGCCCACGGCAGCAGCCCCGCGGCGATCAATGCGATGAATATTTTTTTCATGTTCTCCCCCCTATCAGCCCGCATCATAGCACAACATCCCGAGTTCGTTGATCGGTAGTCGTACCTATGCAGCAATTCCACGGCTGTTTGCGGAATTGCCGCTAACTTTTAGCACAGCCGGGCAGAACGGCCTGCTTTTTTATATAATCATCTTCCGTTGAGCCCGTAGCTCAGGGGTAGAGCATCCGCCTTTTAAGCGGATGGCCGTGGGTTCGAATCCCACCGGGCTCAATGGAATAGACGCCCTCATCGTCTAACGGTTAGGACGCGGCCCTTTCAAGGCCGAAACCGGGGTTCGATTCCCCGTGAGGGCACCACTCTAAAAAAAGACGGAGGCCGCGCGCTCGCGGCCTCCGTCTTTTTCTTCTCGCCTCCAGCGGATCGTCACTATGAGTCACCACGCCCGACTTCCTTCTCGATTTCCTCCACAGTAGGCAGGACACCCTTGAGTTCTTTGGGCAGAGCCTTGACTATACAGGTCTCCCAGTGCGCAACACCGATGGGCTTCTTGAGGCCTCGCAACGCGTACTCCACCACGAGCCTGTTCTTCGAACGACAAAGCAGAAGACCGATGGTCGGCTTGTCATCGGGTTGGCGCAGCAGGTCGTCGGCCGCGGAAAGATAAAGATTCATCTGTCCCACGAAAGCAGGATCGAAGGGAACAGCCTTAAGTTCGATGACCACATAGCAGTGCAGCTTCACATGATAGAAGAGAAGGTCCACGTAAAAGTCCTGGTCGCCGACCTCCAGCAACACCTGCCGGCCGACGAAGGCAAAGCCCGCCCCGAGTTCCAGAAGGAAACGCTGGATATTGTCCACCAGCATTCGCTCGATCTCGCGCTCACGACGAGGATCGGCCGTCCCAAGGAAATCGAAAAGGTACGAGTCCTTAAAGACTTGTGCGGCGATGTCCGACTGCATGGAAGGAAGATTCGCTGGAAAGTTAGTGACCGCCTTGCCTTGCCGTTCGTGAACGCGACCGTCGATCTGCATGCGCAAAATAGGCTGGGACCAACCGTTACGGATGGTCTGTTCGGCATACCAGGTCCGCGTCTTTTCGTCGTCTAGACATTCCAATAGTGCGATATTCTGACGCCAGGGTAATTGTGCAATGACCCGTTGCACAATTGTCCTGTCCGCCCACGCCGCGGCAAAAGCGCGCATGTACTTGAGGTTGCGTGGAGAGAAACCCCTCATGGCCGGGAAGGCCTCCCGCAGGTCGTGGGATATCCGGTCGATGACCCTGGCACCCCAGCCTGATCGCCCCTGCCGATCAAGGATCATCCTCCCGATGTCCCAATAGAGGAGAATCATGGCCGAGTTGGCAGCCAGAACGACCCGCACGCGCTCCTGTTGGATTCGTCGCTTAATCTCGCAGAGGACCTGCGAGTAGTCGCCCGGCAAGACAGTACGTGCGGACACTTTAAGAATCGAGCCGGGAACGTCCTCGCGTGGAACTCCACCCATGCCCAATATACGACCCACCCGAAAAATAGTTCCCGCCATTCAAGCGAGTTTTTCCCTGGCACCGCAAGCCGCCGCGGCTAGTGTTTACGTTCGGGTCCGCCAGACGAAGGGGTGAATGCTGCCGCAGCTTGTGTCGCGGAGGAGAGCTTGGCCCGCCACTGCGCGCCGGTATAGGCGGCGCCGCGGCTCTTATAGCGATATGCGAATCCGATGTCATAGCCGTAGGTCTCATAGATCATGATTCGATCAACCTTGGCGGCGTCGGGATAGGCCCGGAAAAGGATGCTCGCCATCTCATCGGCATCCTTCTCGCCATCTTGGAACGGCTGGTTTGAAACAGCCATGACATTCACAAACGAGATCTTCGACGCCCCAGCCCCAAGCCGTCTCTTGTGACTATCGCCATGAGTCTTCCCAAGAAACATCATTTGCCCTTGCGTCACCGCGCGCAGGGTCCAGCGATCCGATTTTTGCAGAGCATCGTAGGCAGCCAAGACTCCATCCATGCCGGGCATTTTGCAGACCATTCTCGCCGCGAAATAGCCCCCCATGACGGCAGCAAGGATCAGACTTCCGACCACGGCATAATGCCCGGCCCAGATGCCGGGCAAGCCTTCGAGCCCATCGACGACGCTCGATCTGACCACATAGCTGCCGGCTAATAGGTCGTGCAATCCCTGCTTGGTGCGCCGATTGAAAACAACCAGATAGAAAAGACTGATCACCGCCAGGAAAAAGATAGTTCCCGCGATCGCACTAGCCCATATCGTATTGAATGGGCGAGGCAGCAAAGCATTATTGAGAAATGCCGGAAGAAGAAGCACGAACTCCCGAAGGCCGGCCCGTCCCATCGACAGCGGTCGGCAATGGATATCCACCACCCGAATCTTGAGGAGGCGCTTGCCAAGAGTCTGTCCGCCGCCCAGAACGCTCGTCAGCGGCACGGAGTAAGCGAGGGCGATCAAGAAACCCAGCGGGCGTCCCCACGCCCCCAATCTGCACAGCTGATCGTAAAAGATGAGGCCCAATACCTGCCCGCAAGATCCCAAGATGAACCCATCAATGGAAAATGCGCCAAGCCGGCGCCAGAATCCCGCCAGCCGCGGGCCCTGCGTCCCCGTCGCTTGAGAGATATCCTCCGACATCACCGGCCCGCCGCACACGTTATCCTGCATTGATACGAATTGTATATCTCCAACCGGTGTTTAGCAAAAGGGACTGCGATTCATCGCCAGGAACTCCAATCGGATTTTTTGCTAGATTCTCCGAGATGAAGATGCCGGGCTGGCTCGACCGCGTGCTGGAGTTGTTCAACGATGAGGATGACCCCTCGGAATCTTTTTACGATCCCGTGCACCTGGGCGCGGCCGTCCTCCTCACCATCGTAGCCGTCGGCCTCCTCTTCTGGCTGCTCTGGACCCTCTTCGTCTACGGCGGCGGCCTCTTCATCAAGATCGGCCCCGCCCTGCGCGTGCTCCTCACGCACAAGACCCTCAAGGACTACGGCTGGCAAGGCTCCTTTGACCAAGGCGTCTTTGAAGGCTGGTTCGGAAACCTCTGCGCATTCGCCCTCTGCATCGTAGTCATCGCCGCACTCCACCGCCTCTACATCGAGCGAAGCCGCCAGACGCAGGTCTAGTGACGCTCCTGTCCGGGCTCCTCTTCGCAATCCTCTCCTTGACGATATTCGCCTGGTGGGGCAGCAACACGCTCTTTCATCCGCCCAAGATGCTCCCCCTCGCCATCCGGCCCGACCGCTTCGGCCTCCCTTACGAGGATGTCTCCTTTATAACCGAAGACGGCCTGCGCATCACAGGCTGGCTCATCGCCTGCGCGGGAAAACCGACCGATCGGACGATACTGCTCTGCCACGGCTGGGGCGATAACAAAGGAGACCTTCTCCAGCGCGTGCACTTCCTCGCGCAGAGCTCGAACCTATTCCTCTTTGACAGCCGCTCACACGGAGACAGCGAGGGAACGATCACGACCGACGGCTGGCTCGAAGCCCGCGATTTAGACGCGGCCCTCGCCTTCCTAACAAAGGAACGTTCTGCCTGGGCCGGCCGGCTCGGGGTCTTCGGTCTCTCCATGGGAGCGGTCATGGCCGTGCGCGGCATGGCCGCTCATCCCGAGCTCCGCTGCGGAGCCTTCGAAGCTCCTTTCCGAACCTTCAACGAAGTGGTGGCCCGCTACGCCTGGAACAGCTTCCGCCTGCCCGCATTCCCATTCGCCTGGGCCATCCTGATGATGGTCCGCCTTCGCTTGGGAACCGACATCGAACCCATGAGCCCCCTCTATCATCTGTCTGCCCTGGGCGGCAGGCCCAAGCTCTTCATCGCCGGAGAACGCGACCGCCTCATGCCTTTGGAAGAGCAGCGCTCGCTCCATGCCCAGAGCCCGGAACCCAAAGACCTCTACGTGGTCCCCGGCGCGCCCCATGGCCGCTGCTGGGAGCTCGGCGGAGAAGCCTACCGCCGACGCCTCCTCGCATTCTTCGACGAACGCCTTTGACAAAGGCCGCCGGTTTATCAAGAATGTCTTCGTGAATAAAATACTCCCTTTCCTCGTGCTATTGGCAGCAGCCGCTTCCGCTGAACCCGTGGTCCAGCAGCAGCCGGCAGAACCCGCGGCCCAACCGCAGGCGGCGATAGAAACCCCGCGTCCCGCGGTCCCCGCGCCCCAAGCCGCCTACGCGGCGCTCGAAGACGCGCTCGGCCCGGACGCAGTGAGCGTCTTGGTCCGCAGGAACATGATCCTTCTCTCCGGCGAAAAGAAAGCGCCCGCGGTGCTCAGCGTGCAGTGGCCCATGCTGGAAGCCTTCATCGCCCGCGCCAAGGACCTCCAGCTCCTGCCCGAGCTCTGCGCCAAGATCCGCTCCAATGAGTCCCTCTCCGGAGATCCGGCCGCCCTGCGCCGCATCGCCTCCATGAGCACCGCCGGTCCGGTCACCGATGAAGTTCGCTCCGCCGCGGCCCTGCTCGCCGCGCATATCGAGAACGTCTCCTCCTTCCCCCCGGCCCTGGCGGCCTCCACGCAGAAGCCCCTGGGCTTGCTCGCGTGGGGCGCGGATTTCCAGGACCGCGTCCACGGAGACACCGCCGCGGACCTGCAAGACGCGGCCTCTGCCTTCTTCTCCGAGTTCCTCTACGGGCCGCACCGCAGCGTCGAGGCCGAGTCGCATTATCTCGCGCACATGAAGTCCGTGCACGCTTCCGATGAAGCGCCGGTCCTGGAATCAGACCGGGCCGCGGGAAGCGCCTCCCAGCGCACGCTCGACTCCCTGGCCGAGTACCTGGGAGAACAGCGCCGCCTCCTGGCCGCGGACCGCACCCGCGAGCGCCTGGGCTCCATCGAGAAGAACGGCTCCCTGCGCCGAGACCTCACCGACGTCTCCGAACTCGCCGAAAAGATCCTCGCGGGCCCGGATATCTCCCGCGCCCTGCGCTTCGCGCTCCAGACGCCCGGTCCACAGCCCCGCGTGAAGTTCTCCGGCGCCGAACTCCACGTCCACTCCTTGGATGGGAAGGAGTCCTTCGATATCGGCGACACCGCGATCGTGAGTTTGGCCTACTGGGTCGAGGGACTCTCCCCAAAAGAAAGCGCGGTCGTGACCGAAGCCGGCTTCCTCGACGACGAGATCTCCGGGATGCAGGAGAGCCGCGCGGAAACGGTCAAGCGCGCGGGCGGCGGCCCCTACACCGTGACCCTGCGAGCGCCCCTGCGCTCGGCGGGGAAGAAGACCTACCGCTTCATCCTCTATACCGCCGACGGCGCCATGACCGCGCGCGCAGTCGAGATCGAAGTCTCCCCGCGCCTGGAAGAGCTTCGCCTGGCCGCGGCTCAAGCGGAAGACCTGGCCCAGCGCTGCCGCTTGGCCGACGCGGAGAAATCCTTCTCAGGACTCGAGGAGCGCTTGGCCCCTCTCGAAGAGAAGCCCCAAGCCCGGGAGATCCTCTCCTGGCTCAAGCCGCGCCTGCGCTTGGCCGCGGAGCAGGCTGCGGACTGGAAAACGCTGAGGTCCCAGCTCGACGGCGTGCGCCTCTACGCCTCCAAGGAGCAATGCGACTTCCGCGCGGACAAGGCCCTGCGCGCGCTCGCACTGCTCGACAAGCTCCCCTCGGGCTGCGACCGCATGCCCTCCGAGAGCCGCACCGCGTCCTCCCTTCGCGCGGAGCTAGAAACCCTGCTGCGCGAAACTCAAACGCGCCGCGCCAATCAGGACGCCTTCCGAGTGAGCGTCGCGCGCGGCCGCAAGCTCGAGTCCGCCTGCAGGCACGAGGAAGCCGCCGACGCCTTCGCCTCCGCGCTGGCCCTGCTTGACTCCGACGGAGAGGCGCGCTGCGGAGCTTGGGAAACGGAATACACGACCCTGCGCCTGCAGGACCTGCCGCGCGCGCGCGCCGGCCAGGCGCTCGTCGAAGAGCTCGCGGCCCTGAGAGAGAAAGCCGCCCTCAAGGCCTCGCAGAAGGACCCGGCAGGAGCCCTCGCCGTCCTGAATCCCCAGATCGCGCGCATCGACGCCCTTCCGGACCCTCTGTGCTATCAGGAGGAGCGCCGGAAGTCCGAGGGACTCGCGGCCGCCGCCGGCGCGGCCCTGCCTCCGCCGGACATCGCGCTCACGCGGGAGTCCTTGCCCAAGGACTCCGCGGAAGACGCGACAGCGGCCGTGGCCGCGGAGCGCTCTCGCCTCGACAAGCTCGAAGCCGAACGCCGGGAGCGGGAATCCAAACGCCAGGAACCGAGCATCCGCACGGCCGAGGATCTTCCCGGCTACGGCGCGCAAGACGCAGGAGGTGCGCAATGAACCGTCTTTTACTATTCCTCTGCCTGGCCTGCGCCGCGAATGCGGCCGCGGCTGAACATTCCGCCATCCGGGAATTCCGCCCTCGCAACAAGGCCAAGACGGCCGCTCAAGATGATGCCTCTCCCCCGCGCATCCTGCCCAGACAGGCTCGCCACGGCGCGCCGGCCTCGGCGACGGCGAAGAAGAAGCGGGCCTCCTCCCTGCCCGCGCCCTCCTTCCTCTCTGCGACAGGAAAACCCTCCGCCGCACAGCAGCCCTTCGCGATCCAGGCCGACCGGAACGCGCGGCATGCGCAGATGCCTCCCGAGCACGCGGGACTCCTGACCGAGGAGGCCGCGCAAGGACTGCAGGTTCGCGGGACATGGTCGGACTCCCTGGCGCAAAGACTCGGGCTCCGGCCTGGAGATATCCTGACGCACTTCAACGGCCGCCGCATCCGCAGCAGCGCCGAGCTCTCCGAGGAACTCGCCGCCTTGCCCGCGGGCACGCGCGCAGGCGCGGTAGTGCTGCGCTCAGGCCGCGCCGTCGCGCTTCAAGAGTCGCTCTCCATCCCGTCGGAGAACCCCTCGCGCGATCCCTCGCTGACCTCGCGCGAGAAGCGCATCCAAGAGGAGCACCTTCAGGAAGCCGAACGCCAGGTCCCCTCGACCGTAAAGACGTTCAAGTCCCCCTCCTTCCGCATCGCCGCGGGAGAAACGCTCTGGATCCGTTTCCCAAAAGGAATCCCGCACACCGCGGCCGAAGGCGACATCCTGGAAGCGGAGACCGCCACGCCTATGAGCACGGACGCCAGCCTGGACTTCCTGGCCGTGCCCTCGGGCAGCCGGCTCTGGCTGCAGGCCGTCTCCGTCAAGGACTCGGGCCGCGACATCCTCCTGCGCCTGCACGCCTACAAGATCGCCTTGGCAGACGGCCATGTCTATCCCTGCTCGGCCCAGCTCACAGACGTCTCGGGCGACCAGAGCCTTCTGCGCATGAGCCGCGGCGGGACCTTGGTCGCCGCTCCTTCGGAGGGTTCGCCCCTGCTCGCCTCCGCGGACCGCAGCTATCTCCTGCGCTTCCTCCAGCCGCTGACCATCTATGAGTCGCGCGGCTACTATCTCGCCGGCCCCGGACTCTGGTTCAAGAGCCCGCAGACCGAGGGCGTGCGCTCCTTCGAGGTGACGCGCGTGGTGGAGAACCGCTCCGCGGAGCAGGCAGGCATACGCCTGGGCGACCGGGTCCTCTCCGTGGGCGGAAAGTCCGTGGAAAAGCTCGGATTCCAGGAAGCCGTGTCCCGCCTTTACGGGCCGCAAGGCAGCTCGGTGGACGTGCGTCTCCTGCGCGGCGGCCTGGGCGGACGCGGAGAGACCGTGTCCCTGCGCCGAGGCGCGAACTACCGCAGCGGCCTCGGCTTGACCGTGCGCCGAGAAGGGAATTCCATCCTCGTCAAGAAAGTGCTGCCGGGCTCTCCGGCCGCGAAAGCGGGCTTGTGCGAGGACGATGTGCTCCTGCTCCTCGGCGAGGCAAACGCGGCGAGCTTGAGCGACGCGGAGCTGCGCGCCAAGCTCAAGGAAGACCTTGCCGGAGCCAATGCCCCGGTCTTCAAGCTCAAAGGCGGCTCCGAACGGAAGGTCCCGCTCACGCGCGGAGAATTCGCCGCGCCCATCGAGCCCGCCTTCCTGTCTCAGTAGGGAGATTTTTCGCCGAGTTCCGCGAGCATGCGCCGCGCGTCCTCGATGTTCTCGTCGTGCTCTCCGGGATCGTCGGGGACGCTCACCCGGAAGGCCGCGCGCAAAGACTCCGCGGCGCAGGCCTTGTCCGAAACATCCAAGCATGCCTGGGCCAGCGCGGGATAGTTCGCGGTCCAATTCGGCCACAAGCGCGAAGCCTCGCGCAGTTCCGCAAGAGCCTTCTTCTTGGACCCTCCGGCGAAGCCGGGAATCTGGCGCAGCATCTCTCCGAGCACGTGGTGCGCTCCGCCGTGCGAGGGATCGAGCTGGATGGTTCGGCGCATATGCTCCTTGATGGGAGAGACGAGGAACAAGGAGCGCAGGATGCCCCGCGCCTGTCCCTCGCGGCCTGCCGCGATGCCCCACCAGAAATGCGCCTGCGCCTCCCGCGCGTCCGCGGCCAGCGCGCGATCGAGGAATCCCTTGGCCTTGAGGAAGTCCGCCAATCGCTCAGCGTTCTTCTTTTTCCGCTCGCCCGCGCGCACCCAGCAGCGCCCCATGCGCCAGAGGATCTGCGCATCCTCGGGCTGCGAGCGCAATCGCTCGGAAAGCAGGGCGATGGAGCGTTCGAGATTATCGGACTGCTGCCGGTGAAAGTAGAGCCGGTCCTCCTCAACGAAGGACGCCGAGGATACGCGGACCTCCGCGATCTCCGGAACCGCCGCGGACGCCCGGGCAGCTGCAGGCGCCCACAAAACCAGCACGGGGAATAAAACGGTCATGGATGCCCTCATAACAAGTTCAAGCTCAGATCCGCTGCGGTTGTCGCCGTGTTGAAACCCCCTCCGGAAAAATTCAGACAAGGACAAACTTGAGGCGCACGAATTTTTCCGGTCAACGGCCGAAGCGGCTCAGGTGCTGGCGCATGATGCAGTCGTCGACGACGACGCAAAGCCCCGCCGTACGCGCCTGGATCACGGCCTTGGGATCATCGATGCCGTCCTGCAGCCAGAGTCCCTTGGCGCCCACGCGGATGGCCTGTTGGACCAGCCCGACCACGTGCTCGCTGCGGCGAAAAACGTCCACGGCATCCACCGGCTCCGGGATATCGAGCAGGCTGGGATAGCACTTCTCGCCCAAGATCTCCGCGGCGCCGGGATTGACGGGGATCACGCGATAGCCCGCGTCCAAGAGATAGGAGGCCACCATGTACGAAGGCCGGGCCGGATTCGGAGAACAGCCGACCACCGCGATGGAATTCATCTTGAGGATCGTTTCCACGTCGCCGCTCGAATTCGTCATGCCCGCTTATGATAACCTTTTTACAACCCCTGAGCTCAACGTTTTATATAATCAAAGGGATGGATGCACCCTCGGTCGTCTATCGCTACAAAGACGGGCTCTACATCAATTTCACCAACCGCTGTCCGACCGCATGCAGGTTCTGCGTGAAGCTCCCCTGCAAGATGCGCTACCGCGGCCTGAACCTGGACCTCGCCGGAGCCGAGCCTCCGGTCGAAGAGATCCTGCGCGCCGTCGATAACGCCCTGACCCAGGCTCCGACCTCCGAGATCGTATTCTGCGGCTACGGGGAGCCTGCGTGCCGCATGGACGACCTCCTCAGCATCTGCGAACGGCTGCGCTCCAAAGCCCCCCGCCTCCGGCTCAACACCGTCGGACTCGCGGACCTGCTATGCGGCTGTCCGGCCGCGCCCCTTCTGCGCGGGAAGATCGACGCGGCCTGCGTGAGCCTCAACACCGCGGACCCCGCGCAATGGCTCGAACTCATGCGTCCCCTGCCGCGCTTCCGAAAAAAAGGCTTCTCCGCGGTCCAGGACTTCATCCGCGGCTGCGCGCAAGAGGGCATCGACGTCACGGCCACGGCCGTGGCCGTGCCCGAGGTGGACCTCGAAGCCTGCCGCCGGCTCTCCGAGACGCTCGGCGCCCGTTTCGCGGTCCGCCCGCTCCTTGAAGAGGATGAGATGCGGGGAGAGCGCCGATGACCATGGATGCGAGCCTGCGCGGGAAGTTCTTCTTCTGGTTCGCGGCATTGGCCGTGTTCCTGCTGGCCGCCGTGCCTTCTCTCGTGATCGTCGACAAGACGCGGGAATACTACCGCTTCGTCACGGGCTGGCAGCCCGAGACTCTCAAGATGGGCAGCATCCGCCGCCTGCCTCCTTCGGGAGGCTTGGACGAACGCTCCCTGCCGGATTTCCGCTTCGTGGAATTCAAGTTCCCGTCCCCGCACGCGCGCGCGGTGCGCCTGGCCGGCAGCTTCAACCGCTGGCAGGCCGAGACGCTCACCTTGATCAAGCGCGAGGGCGCCTGGCGCGTCACGCTGCCGCTGGCTCCGGGAACCTACACCTATGCTTTCGAGGTCGACGGAGTGCTCACCCGCGACCCTGCCTCAGCCGACAAGACTCTCTTCGAGGGCCGGGAGGTCTCCGTCCTGCATGTCCGCTAGATCCCTGCTGCTGCTCCTGCTCTTTCCCGCCTCGGCCCTGCGCGTCCAAGCCGAGCCCTGCGCCGTGCTCTGGGTCCCCACCGGAACGGTATCCGCCGTTGAGATCGGGAATTTTCTCGACGAGCATTCTTCCTTGCGCCTGACGCTCGCCGTAAGCCCGGAGTCCGTGGATAAGCCCTCGGAACTCTCTCGCTGGACCGCTTCCAAACAGCTGGAACTCGCTCTTCGCCTGCCCCAGGACCCCCTGCTCCCGCTGGCCGCCTCTCGGATGCAGGACGTGCTGGGACGCTTGGCCCTGGCCAAGCAGCGCCATCGAGACGCCTTCGGCGTCCAAGCCTCGGGCTTCGTCCCGGCCCAGGGAGCGCTCCCTGCGGCGCTTTCGCCGCTTCTGGCCGCGCAAGGACTGCGCTGGGCCGCGATCGGAGCCTTCGCGGACGGCTCGCCCTTCCGGCTTCACTCCGGAGGATTCCTGCTCGCATCCGCGAGCTCCTTACCGAACGCATCCATACGCCTATCGACGATGGGACCGGCGGATCTCGGCGAATGCCCGGCCACGGTCAGCGAACTCGCGGAAAAATCCTCTCCCATCGTGGATGCCGAACCGTCTTCCCTGCCGACATGGGAAGGCCCCTTGTCGGATTGGACCAGGGACCCGGACGCGAAGAATGCATGGTCTTCCTGCGAGAAAGCCGCGCAGTCCCTGTCCCAATACCAGAACTCCGGACGCGCCTCCATGATCTCGCTGGAAAAAGCGCAGTCCCTGCTCTACGCGGCCCAGGAGGCGAGATTCTACTCCCCGCGCGCCCTGCCCTCGGACCGCAAGGAACAAGCGTCCCGCCTCCATGCCTTCTACAAAGCGATCGGGCAAGAACCGCCGATGCCGGCCCGCATCAGCGGGATCCCTTCCGCGCAAGAGGCTCAGGCAGGAGCCGTGCGCATCTCCCAGGCAGAAGCCTCCATCCTTTTCGAGAACGCAGCCTCGAGCTCCCCTTCCCGCGCGGAACTCTCATCGCTTCGCGTGTCCTGGGATGATCAAGCCGTGACCTTCGAAGTCGGACTCTCCTCGGACCCCGCCCTGGAGCCCCTGCGGCCTGAGGAGCTCCTCTTCGACCTCTATATCGACGTGAACCATCGTCCAGGCTCAGGCTCAGCGGAACTTCTGCCGGGACGGGAGCCTTTCGTCGCCTCGGAGAACGGCTGGGAACAGGCGATCTCGCTGGTCGGGAACTCCGCGGCTCTTTTCCGCTCCGCACCGGGACAGGAGCCCATCTTCCAAACGCGCCTGAAAGCCCAGACGGATGCGCAGCGCGCGGAAATACGCATCACGGCTTCCCGCGCGCGCCTTCGCGGCAATCCGGCGGCCTGGGGCTACCTCCCTCTGCTCATGCGCGCGGCCAAGGCCTCGTCCGCGCGCACGCCCAACGATCCCGAAGGCCTGCGCCGGCCCGATGCCTCGCGCCCGGCCGATGCGCTGGCCGCAGCCTCGGTCCGTAAAAGCCTTCAGCAGGGCGCGCGCGGACGCCGCCTGCCCATGCTGCGTCTTGACGCGGAGTTTCAGTAAGGCTGCGCGATGACGACTTCCCGCTTGAAGGTGCGCACGTTCCCGCGCGAATCCTCGGCCTCGAAGCGGATCATGTTGCTGCCGACCTGCACGGGCAGCTCCAAGCTGAAGAAGCCTTCCTCATCGACAGGGACCGGCTGGCCGTTGATGCGCACGCCTACTCCCCGCTCGGTCTTCCCGTAGGCGCGGAAGCTCCGGCCCCTGGCCTGCACCCGGTCCTCGGCGGGCCGTTGGACCTCGAAATACGCCTTGAACCCCGTGGTCTCCTCGGCGGCGACCGCATTGCCCACCGTGAACTCCCTGGGCGCCGAGAAGCGCCCTTTGGTGCCCAAGAGATCGACGACCGCGATGCGCGCCCAGTAGCGTCCCTTCCCCAGGCTCGCGGCGCCCAGGTCGATGCCCTCGTCGACGTCGTAGAGACGGTCGAAGAGGATCTTCTCAAAAGTCTCGCTCCGGGAGACCTGGACATGGTAGGCGGCCACGGGCACGCCGACCTCCAGCTCCTTCATATTGAAGACGGCCTGACCGTCGATGGCCGGCCCGCGCAGAGTCTCTCCGGAGACCCCCTGCGTGCGCCGCAGGGCTACCTGCGCCTCGCGCGAACCCGGGGTCCCCAGGTCCTGGAACTCCGCCTTGATCTCGCCGAAGTTCGGGATCTTCGAAGGCATCGCGGGCGCGCGGTCCATGGACACATCCGTGAAGAATCCCTCGCGGACCTCCACGATCTTGCCCGCGCCGTGCACGTCGGCCAAGCCCTTGAAGACCTGCACGCGCGTGGAAAGATCATCGAGCACTCGGGCCGAATAGCTGGTGTCCTTGCCCTTGGGCACGATGCGCGCCGAAGGCGTGGCCACGCGGGCCTGCATGACGTGCACGCCTCCGCTCATGAGCCGCAGGTCGTGGTCTTCCTTGCGCGGCGCCTTGAGGATGGCCATGGAATCCGGGTCCACGCTCAAGAGCCCGCCGCCGTAGAAGCGCACGCGAGCCCAGGAGTCCGAGAGCGTGCGCAGCCCGTCGCCATGGAAGAGGTCCATGCTCAGGCGGGCCTCCGCCCAATCCGCCTTGTCCTTCTTGCGAGAAAGCACCTTGCGCACCAAGTGCACCAGCTCGGCCGAGCGCAGATCCTCCTTGATGAGCTCCTTGGGCACCCTCAGCACCATGCCCGGCAGGGCCACGGTCGGATCCGAGGAAGGCAGGCGGTTGTGCTTGAGGATCTTGTCCCATTGCGTGGGGTCCTTCAAGTATTTCTGGGAGATGCTCCAAAGCGTATCGCCGGGGCGCACGGTCACGTCCTGCAGCTCGATCCCTTGCCCGAACGCGCTCCACGCGCACAGGAAGAGCGACAAGGCCGCGAGGAACCTCATGCGCCGCCCTCCACGACGTGCACCTCTCCGGACGCCCCCTTCATCAGGTTCTTGGGCAGCTCGAAGTAGAAGCGCGCGCCCTTGCCCAGCTCGGACTCCACCCAGATGCGGCCCTTATGCGCATCCACGAAGCGCCGGCTGATGGTCAGGCCCAGGCCGGTGCCGCCGCGCTTCTGCCCCGGCACCTGCTCGAACTTCTCGAAGATCTTCTCGATATGCGTGGCCGGGATGCCGGGCCCGTGGTCCTCTATGCAGACCTTCAGCCGGCCGCCCTGGTCCAGGATCTCAATGATGATCGCGTCGTCATCCGGAGAGAACTTGATGGCATTGCCCAAAAGGTTCTGGAACACCCGGCCGATCTGGTCCGGGTCGGCCGAGAGCTGGAAATCCTCGGCCGCGCGAAGCTCGATGCGGATGCCCCTGCGCTGAGCCAGAGCCGCGAGGATCTCCACGGCCTGGGCGGCCAGGGCCTTGACCGAAATCGGCTTGAGGTTGACCTCCACATGGCCGGACTCCATCTTGGCGATATCGAGGATGTTGTTGACCAATGAGAGGAGCCGCGTGGAAGACTTGAACATGGACTCGACCATGGATGCCTGCTGGGCATTGAGCGTGCCGACCACGCCCTTGCGCAGGAAATCCAGGAAGCCCAGGATGGAGCCCACGGGATTTCTAAGATCGTGCGTGATGGAGTGCAGGAACTCCTCCTTCATGTGGTCGAGTTCCATCTCGAGGGTGACGTCGTGGAGCGCGATGACCACGCCCTGGATCGAACCCTTGGCGGGCGCGGCCAGGGTGCGGGCGGAGATGCGCAGGAATAGCCGCCGGTCCTCGGTGGAGAGGTCCACTTCCTTGATCACGCCTTCCCCGGGATTGGCCGCGACGCCGAGCACCGCGGAGCGCAGCGGCGAGTCCGCGGAGATCGCCTCGGAAAGCTTCACGCCTTCGACCCCCGTCGGGCGGCCGAGTATCTCGAGCGCGCGGCGATTGGCCAATTGCAGGACGCCGTCCTGATCGGCCAGCAGGATTCCGTCGCCGATGGAGAAGAGGATGGCCTCGGTCTTTCGCTGTTCCAGGATGAGTCGGTCGACCTGCATCTCCGCGTAGCTGCGCAGTCGTCCGGTCATGCGGTTGAAGGTGTCCGCCAAGGACTGGAGCTCGTCGCCCGTGGAGATGCTCACGTCCTCGGGGAATTCCCCCCGCGCGATGGCCTCGGCCGAGCGCGTGAGCTTGAGCAAGGGATCGGTGAGGCGTCGAGCCATGGTGACGGCCGCGAAGACCGCGAACCCGGAGATGAGCAGGAGCACCCACAGGGCCGTGCGCTTCATGCGCGCGGCCGCCCAATAGGCCTCGGCCTCGGGCTGCTGGATGATGACCGCGCCTCCCAGCTCCGGGACCGGCGCGTAGGCGCCCACGTAGCGGCGGCCGTCGGGCCGCGCGAACTCGCTGGAGCCCGTGGACACGGCCTTGAGCGCGGACTGCACGATGGGCCAGCGCGGGAACTCCGCGCGCTCGGCCGGCGGCAGGCGGTCCTCCGGGAAGATGAGGGGGGCGCCGTCGCGGCCGACCAAGACCGCGAAGCCGCTGCCGCCCACGCGCTCAGCCGAGATGCTCTGCTTGAGCTTGCGAAGCGCCACGCTGGTGCGGATATCCGTGACATCCGAGAGGGGATAGTAGACGTCCAGGCGCGGGGTGAAATCCTTGCCCTGATAGACCCAGAGGGTGTGCACCCTGCGCTTGCGGAACTCCTCATAACCGAGGGGGTCCGTGCCGGAGTCCCCCTCCTTGGAAAGCTCGGGGTTATAGACTTTGAGGAGCTCCTTGCCGCCGCGCAGTACCGCGACTTCCAGGATATCGCTGTGGCTCTCGATGAGGCTGCTCAAAAGCTCCTGGCGCGTCTGCCAGGAGATGTCGGACTTGCGTAAAGCGGAGAGAGTAAAGCGGAGCTTGTCGTCCAAGGCGCGAAGGTCGTCGCCCACGCCCTCTCCGATCTTCTCGGCCAGTTTGGTATGGAGCTCCAGGACCGCGGACTGCATGCCGGTGCGGCTGATGCGCATGAGCTGGACGCCGAGGAACACGGAAGGCACGAGCGCCAAGGCGCTCATGACGAGCAGGAACCTGTTGAAGAGTCCGGCCGAGGACCAGCGCATTCCCCTAAGGATAGAGGACCGCCCCGCATTTGTCAATGAACATCCCAATAATAAAAGGGAAGACGGATCTAGGCGGCAGGGGTCAAGGGGAAAGGGTCCTCGGGGCCGCATCGCCTCCCCGTTCGGACGATGCTTTATCCTCAGCCGATCGGTTCCGCGATCGGCTTGCGGACACCCCTCGGACCCTTTCCCCTTGCCCCCCGCCGCCGTACTCCGCACCCTTAATAAAGGACCCTTCATAACACGACAAGACAAATCAGGGACATAATGAGAAGTATGAAGAAGGCTGTATTTCGATGTCGGGCGGCAGTTGGAACGGCGGTATGAACCGGGTAAGCTGGGCGAGCTTAGGCGGGGATTTTTACGACTTTGCCGTTCCGCCAAACGACGAGGGGGTCGCCGCTCTTGCGGTGGGCGGCGATCACCTTGGCGACCGCGACCTTCAGCGCCTTGTCGGCCTTCCGAATGAGCAACGGTGCCCCGCGCAGCGAAGGTCTTTTTTTCATTAGGATCGCCTCAAACCCTTCTGGATATTCTCAAAAAGAGCGCCGTCTAGAACCTGAATATTGTTTCTTTCCGCATACGCGATCATCCGGGGATGCCTCTCGGAGTTGTCCAGAAGCGCCCATGTGTTCAGCAAAGGCATGTATTCCGCGAAGAGATTTCTCAATCCCCTATCGAACCTGCGTCGGATATCCGTTTCTGGAACGGAATGCCCGCCCTGGCGGACCCTATCGCGAACACGTTGAATCGCCAATTGGACGCTGGGTACCCACAAATAATACAGCCGGATCCGATATCCCTTTGCTTGGAGCCTGCGAAATAACGAGAGATAGCCCCTTCCGGAAAGCGTCGTTTCGAATGCGAAAGTGTGCCGATTCTCCGCCATCTCGTCGATCCGCCTGAGCATAATGCGGCCGGCTTCTATGGCCGCTGCGGACGCTGAAAAAGGCGACAGCCCGCCTGCGATGAGATCGGCATTCAAGAACTCCGGGCACTTCACGAAATGAGGCAAAAACTCCCGGGCAAAGGTCGTTTTTCCAGCGCCGTTGGGACCGGCGATCACGTGCAGTTCCGGTCTTTTGATCATACAGGGGATTAAGAGCCGAAGGTATTTTAACAAAAAGCCCTCCTTTGCGGGGAATCGCTTCCATGCGCCATCACAACTACTTACGATCGTCCCCGCGAAAAGTTCCACACGAATGGCAGCACCACAATATCCCGGCGAAAGTCGGGGGCCAGCTTTACGGATTAACGGCAATTCCTGGGTCCCGGCTTTCGCCGGGAGGACGACGAGGAGGAACACCTAAACCGTCGGGTGTCCCATTGCGGAAGTCAGGGAGACTCGCACCGTCATGCCGAGTCCAACGAAAGGCGAAAATCAGGCGGGACGGCGGAGGCGGCGCCAGAGGGAGATGGCGGCGGAGATCAGGGAGCTCACGATGGAGAATATCCAAAACCAGGACAGGGGGCGGCCGGGCTGACCGGCCTGCTCTTGCAGGGTTTGCTGGAGCTGGGGCTCTAGTTGAGCGGCCTTGGCTTTTAGGGTTTCCAGTTCTTGGCGCATGGACGCTAGTTCCTGATCCATGTCCTGGAGTTCGGAATCCAGAGCTTCCTGGGCGCCGATTCTCCAGGCAAGCTTGCGGAACTCCTCGCTCTGGGGGCGCAGCTTGGCTTCCAGCGCGCTGCGCTCGGCGAGCGCGGCGCGCAGGCGGCGCTCGGACTCGGCGCGGTCTCCGGCGCTGCTGCGGGAACGTTCGCGAGAGGCGGTCTCGTCGTTCTGCTCGCGCTTATCCAATCCGGAGATTTTCTTGTCCATCTCGCCGTACTGCTGGGCGCCCGTGTGCAGGCTGATGTTGCGCTGCACCCTCTCGACGACCAGGTGCCCGGGCTTGCCGCTCAGACGAATTTCTCCATTCCCGGTTCCCGCGAAAGCCACGTCGGGATCATCGAGGACATCGGCCAGTTCCTGGCTGCCGCTCCTCTCCTGCACCTGTGAGACGGTGTAGAAGCCGGGATGATGCTGCCGGGTCCCATCATTGTTCTTGGTGTAAGTGCCCCGGCCGCGGTTGGTCTCGATCCAGGTCTCTTCCACGCCGCCGGTGAAATAGGAGAGCACCCGCTTGCGCGCGTTGAGGAGGTCTTCCACATTCGCGTCCAAGCCGCGCTGCACGGACTGGCGGCCGTATTCCACGTCCTGGCCGCCCGCGCGCAGGCTCTTATCGTAAAGATTCTGGCCGGGCAGGAGCGGGGAATCCGCGTCCACGCTCTTGGGGAACTGGCTCGGGTCGAAGTACCACTGCACGGGGTCCGGCAGGATCTCCAGGACGTCGACCATCCCGGCCGCTCGGCGGAAGAAACCGTGATGCTCCGTGGAGCCGCCCTCAATCTTGCGCAAGTACACGCGGCCCAGGAACCCCTCCTGGCGCGGATCGCGTCCGCTGATGAGTTCCGCCGGAGTGCCGATGATCCCCTTGGGGAGTTCCAACGCCAGGTTCCCCCAGTTCCAGGGCAGGAAGGCCCAGGAATCCTTCTCACTGGCTTTGCTCGCGGCCCCTTCCACTCGGCTGATGAGGTAGCGGCGATTGAGCAGGACCGGCAGATCGGCCTTGGTATTGTCCTTGCCGTCCATGGACTCGACGTAATGGAGCAGGCGCATATGCGGATCGAGGCCGCTGCGATTGCCGCTCGTGCCGTCGGCCAAGGTCTTGAGCTTCCATTTCGCGGCCGCGGCTTCCACGGCGTCCTGGTCCATGTAGAGCCGCGCGATGGACTGGTCCGCGTCCATGACCGCGGCGAAGACCTCTCCGTGGATATTCTTCACCGCCGGGACCTCGGCCAAGCGCACGCTCAGGCCGCGGGAACCGAACACAGGGGAAGCCTCGACGCCGGCGAGCGTCCCATCGGCGCCCAGCTGAAGGTCCAGGTCCCTTGCGCGATAGAGGCTGTAACCGCCGCCGCGCTCAAGCAGGGAGCGCTGCTCCTGGATTTCCTCATTGCCGAGTCCGGCGTTCTGGAGCGCCTGCAGGTACGCGGCGCCCTGCGCGTCCCAGAGCCCGGCGTTGGCAACGGCCTTGCCCGCGGCCTTGATATCGTCGAGGGCGTCCATGCGGGCTGATTCGGCCTTGCGCAAGGCATCCGCGTCCTTGGAAGCGCTCCGGCTCTCTTTGCCGCGGACCTTGGCCGCGGCCGCATACTCCGCGTCATCGCGCAGGCGATGCTCGGCTTCCAGCTCGACCGTCTCCTTGCTCGTGTCCGAGAATCGGGCCTGGGCCTCTTCCTGCGCGCGCGTCCGCGCCGCCTGCTCGGCCTGCTCCAGATTCTTTCGGGAATCCTCGGCCAAGGCGGCCTGGTTCTCGGCCGTGCCCCGGGCCTGCGCCAGTTGAGCTTGCGCGGCCTCCAGCGTCTTGATGGCCTTGGGCAGGAGCGTCCCGGCCTCCTGCAGAGCCGCGCGCGCCTGGTCGAAATCGTCCTGCGTGACGTAGATCTGGGAGACCTCTCCGTTCTTATCCACGGCAAAGCCGTAGCCCTGCAGCTTCACGGCCATCCAGCCGGCGCGCAGCTGGCGCAGGCCCTGCTCCTTGGCCGACGACGAAAGCTTGCTGATGCCCTGCGCTCCAGCCTCCAAGCGGTAGAAGAGCCCGGCCTGGGTGTCCTTCTCGCGCTCAAGCTGGGCGAGATATCCCTGCAAGGATTCGAACGTCGGGAAGCGGTCCCGTCCGAGGTTCTGGGAGCCCTCATAGACCACGGTCTGGACTTGGCCGGGGTCCTGGATCAATCCTTTAAGAGGATGCAGGGCCGGATGAAGCCCGGCGCCGTCTTTCTCCGTGCTGAAGTAGAAGAAGCGCGAGGACTTCACGGTCGAAGGCTGCAGCTGCTCATATGAGGCGGCCTTCACCGCGCCGGCGCCGATGAGCGGCACGAGCGCGAACTCGCTTGCCTTGAGCGTCTCATGCACGCGCACGCGCGACTGCGCGCTCTTGAGCTCGTCATCGGCCTGCTCGCGCCGAACGTAATGGACGTCCGCGCCGGAAAGGATCTCCCACTTCCCGCCGGAGCCGTCGACCCGGATCTCGCGGCCCTCCTGCGCGGCCGCGGGCTTGGCGAAAGCGTCGAGCTCTTCCTGGGACGTGAACCAGCGGATCTCTTTTTCCGCACCGCTCTGGATCCTTCGCGCGGCGTACAAAGGAGCCAGACCCTGCGTCCCATTATCTTCCCATGAACGCCGCAGGCTTTGCAGACGCTCCAAGGACGCGGCGATCTCATCGGCCTCCTGCGGAGTCCCGCGCCGCCACTGCAGAGCGGCCATGCGCGCGTTCTCCACTTCGATGAGCGCATCCATGGCCAGCATGCCGCGGCCGTACTTCGCGGAGTCCTTCAGGCGAGCCAAAGCCTCGCGCACGCCGTAGAGGGAATCGAGCTTCACGGCCAGTTCCTTAGAGGCATGCAGTTGGGGCCGGTCGAAGAGGGCCGCGACTTCCTCGTCGTAAGCGGTCTGGATCTGAAGGTACCGGTCCAAAGCGCCGTCCTTGAGGATGAAGGGGACCGCGCCTTCCTTATCCGAGAGATAGGATTCCAGAAGGGTCTGGCGCGCCCCTTCCCGGTCGCGGCGCAGAGCCTCCAGCCGCCGCACGGCGCCCTCGAGTTCGCGCGGCAGTTCCATGGCTCCGGAGAATGCCTCGCGCATGGAATCGAGCAGGGAAGAATCCTCGTTGAGCGCGGCGCGCGCCTGCTCGTACTCGGTGCCCAGCTCGGAGCGCATCCAGTTCAGGAAAGCGGCTTGGCCCGAGCCGCCCAAGGCGCTCCACGCCGCGGCCAGAGAGGCCTCCACCCGCAGACGCCGCCCCTCCACGTCCGCCTTGCTCAGAAGACCGAGCTTGCGCGCGGGGTCCAGTTGGTCGCTGGCTCGCACCGAGTCCGCGGCCTCGGCCAGTTTTCGGTAAAGCGCGGCGAATTTCTCGAGTTCCGCCGCGGCATCCCCGGCCAGTCCCTGGGAGTGCAGGAAGCCGGTCAGGCGGGAAGAGAAGCCCTCGTCTAAGACGCGGCGGGAGAGATGCTCGAAGGCGCGCGCGGCCGGGCCTTTGCCGGGCGTCGGAGACTCCAAAGGCTGCTCGGAGGAAGAGAACGCCGGATAGCGGCTCGGCTCATAGCCCAAGGCCGTGAGTTCCGTGACCAAGGCCGCGAAGTCGCCGCGCAGGTCCGCGGCGGTCTGCGCGAAATCGATCCACGCCTGGGTCAGGGTCTGCTCCGCGGAAAGCACGCGGGCCCCGTCGGAAACGCCCTGCCCTTGGCCGGCGAGCGCGGTGCGAAGCTCATCCTGGGCCGCGCGCGCCAGGGCTTGGCGCCGCTCCAGGAGCACGGCCTTGTCCTGCACGCCCTTCATCAAAAGATGAAGCTTAAGAGAAAGCTCCTGCATGCGGCCCTTGGACTCCAGTTCCTTCTTGAGAGAATCGCTGAGCACGTTTTTGAGCGAGCTTTCGATGTTGCGGGGATCCGGAGCTTCCAGGAAGAGTCCCGTATTGCCGCGGCCGCGGAACATGCCGAAAGCGAGCACCGGCGTGAATCCCTTATAGCTCATGCGCTCGGCGATCACGTCCGCGCGCAGCTGCGCGTCCAGGTCCGAGCCCTGGGTTCCCATGGGAACCGCGCCGATGAGCAGGTCCTGCGCCAAAGGCAGAAGGACCCCTTCCCGGGCGCTGCGGATGAGATCGTCGGCCATGTCGGAAAGCTCGTCGGCCTTGCCGCCGGCCGGAGAGGGAACGAGTTCCTTGAGCCGCTCGATCTCCGCATCGGCTGGAAGTCCGAGCAAGGCCTTGATCTGCGCGGCCTGCTCCTTGATGCGAGCATCGAGCCCGCGCTGGAATTCATTGCCGAACTTCTTCCTGAAGTCCTCGCCGGCGGCGCCCGCAACGTTCTGGACGGCGTTCTTAGCCCAGCGCTGGAGGCGGACATCGGTCTCAAAGCGCGCCAGGAGCATGGCTCCCTGAGCGCGCGCCGAGGCCCGCGCATCCTCGCGCAGGCTCTGGCCTCGCTCCTCGCGCAGGCGCGACAAGGCCAAAAGCACCTTGGGCGGTGTCTCGGGACTGCGCAAGCGCAGCTCCACCCAGCCGTCCAGATACTCCTTGTGGATGTTGTCCCCTCCGACGGAGTGGATGACGTTGAAATATTGGACGTTGCTGGAGGAGTCGTGGCGCAGGATCTCGGGCGCGAAGACCGCTGGATCATCCTGGACCATGGCGTCCGCGGCCTGTCCGCGGGCATCGAGCACGCGCCCCTTGAGCTCCGTGAAGCTCATGGGCATGCCCCCCGTCGGGTGGAACGTCCCTTGCCCCGAGCCCTGCATGCGCGCGAGCTCGGCGCTCAGGATCAGCGCCCGGCTCTTGAGTCCCGTCAGAGAGAGAAGGACCTTCGCGTCCTGCGAGTCCTTTTGCAGCTGCGCGATCTGATTCTGCACGGATTCGAGCGCGCTGCGGGTCTGGGCCCGGCGAGCAGCGAGGGCCGCGTCGTAGCCTTCCTCGGCCCGCTCGGCCTCCAAGGCCTGCACGCGCGCCGCGGCCGCGAGGTCCGGATTGCCCGGGGAGTCCGAGGAAAGGGCTTCCACCAAGCGGCCCAGGGAGCGCACGACCAAGGACACGGGCTCCACGCGCAGCTCCTCGACCTTGAGTCCCTTGTCCGCGATGTCCTGCACGGCATGCGCGGTGAGAGAGCGCGCTTTCAGGACTTCGCGGTCGGCCTCCACGGGCTGCTTCTGCGCGAAGATGGCCTGAAGGTCGGCTAAGGATTTCTCCAGCGGCGCGGCCCATTCCACGAAAGCATCCCCGTCGCGGTCGAGCAGATGATTGAGCCGGCCTTGAGCCTGCTGGGCCATGAGCCGGGCGTCTATGAGCCTCCTCTGCGCATCCTCCAGAGCGGCCTTCGCCTTGGGGATGCGGCCCTGGGAATCTCCATTCCCGGCGCCCGCGTTCGCCTGCGCCAAGGCGGCCTCGGCCTGGGGGATGAGCTCGCGCTCCAGGATGGCCGCGGCCTCGCGCGAGGTGCGCATCTCCACGGCCGCGCGGTAGATCTCCAGCATCATGTCCGCTTCCAAGCGCCGCTTGGATGCGTCATAATACTGCTCTTGGCCCTTATGCTGTTCCTGCTGGAGGTCCCTGAGTTCGCTGGGCTTGTACTCCAAGCCAGGGATGGGCATGGCGCCCAGACCCGTGGGCGCGATGTTCGGGATGAAGCCGATGCCGTTAGGAGAGGTGAGCCCGGTCCCGACCTGCAAGTCCACCCAGAACTTCTGGATGCGGCTGCTCTGCGCTCGGGCCATGGCCGCGGCGGCCTCTTGCCGCTTGGACAATTCCACCAAGCCCGCGGAACGCGCGGCAGCCGCGTTGAAAGCGTCCTGGAAGGAGCCCACGGCCAGGGAATCCCTGCCGCTGCCGGCCGGAGGCGTCAAGCCCCCCTCGAGCCGCGCCCAAGCCGCGTAGACCGCGCTCTTGGCCTCGGCCTCGAGCAGGCCGGCCGCGGAATCCCTCCACTGCCCGTAGGCTTCCTTCAGGCGCACGGCGTCCGAGAGTCCGTTGCGATAAGAGCGATAGGCCTCATCGAGCGCGGTGCGCGTCTCTTCGGCGCGGGGCCGCAGGATCTCAGCCTCGCGGACCGCGGACTGAGCCTCGGAGGCTTCCTGCTGGGCGCGCAGGCGGTATTGCGACTGCGCATCGCGCAGGCTCGCGAAAGCCGCCTGGGATTCCAAGCGGTAGGACTTATCCTTCTCCCCTGATCCAGGGTCGTAGATGGGCAGGCGCACGCCCGCGCCCACCCTGAAGATCTGGTTATTGAGCACGTCCTGGTACTGCACGCCCACGGAACCGCTCAGGCGCTCGACCCACGGGATCCAGTCCATGAGATTGAAGCTCTCGGGCCCAAGCTGAGTCTTGAGCGCCTCCCGGTCCAGGCCCGAGAGCACCTGGGCCAAGCGGTCTTCGGTCGAGAGCATCCGGCCGATCGCATGCAGGACCCCGCCCAACTGGTCGGAATCCAGGTTCTTGAACGGCAAAGGCTCTTCCGGAGAGCGGCCGCTCAAAAGATTGTAGCGGATGAGGGCCTCATGGAGTCGGCCCTGCGCCTGCGCTTCCCAGGCGCGGCCCTGCGCGCGCAAGGTCTCGGTCTGGGCGCGCTCGGCCATGCCGCGCGCCATCTTGAGCTCCCACTGCGCCTGCGCGGCGGCCAGCACCGCGGCCTGCCACTGCTTGGTCAGGTCGATGAGCCGCTCCTGCAGGCGCAGGCCCTCGCGGTAAAGAGTCTCGGCCTTGGCTTCGATGAGCGCCTTCTGCGTGCGCGTCATGGAGATCTCGGTGTAGGCGCCCGCGGCAAAGCCGCCGCCCGAGGCGCGGTCGCTGAAGTCCTCGCCGACCGGATTGCCCACGAAGCCGACCATGCCGCGCAGGCGGGTGCTGTCGAGGATCGCGCCTGCCTTGCGCAGCTCCTTGATCTCCTTGGCGAGCTTTCCGATGTCCTGGGTCAGCAGCTTGCGGCCCACGTCCTGCTGGAAGATGCGCTTGAGTTCCTCGACGCTCTGAGCGTCCACGGTCCCGGGCCCCTCTCCGGACCCGGCCATAGCCTCGACGTCCGCATTGAACTTCTTGAGAGCGTCCGCGCCCGAGAGTTCCTCGGCCGCACCCTGCGAGACCGCCTGCCAGAGCTGGCCCAGGGTCAGCGCGGTGTTCATGGTCAGGTTGAGCCGGTTCTCCATGCCCGCGTAGCGGCTGCCGTAGCCCACGCTCACGTTCGAATAGGCCCCGAAAGTCTTGCTGCCCTCGAAGTAATAGGTCTTGGCGTCTCCCAGGATGCGTCCCTCGGCGCTGATGCTGATCCCCCTCTCCGGCATGGCGACGGTGAGCTTGTCGCCGTAGCTGTTGTACTGGCCGCCCAGCTCCGCGGTGGCGCGGTTGGTGAAGGTCAGCCAGGCCTTGCCGGACTCGTCGCGCAGGGAGAATCCCTTGAGCACCGAGACCCCTCCGCCCTGCTGCGCGATGTCGTCGGTGCCGCTCTGCTTGACGTAGTAGAAGTCCACGGTGAACGCGTCCTGGGAGCCCAGGAGCCGGGCCACGTCGAAGCTCGGGCCGATCTTGGTGCGGCGGTAATTCTTCTGATCGCCCTTGGCGCTGATCACGAAATCCCTGTTCAAGTCCGGGTCCAGGCCCGTGAAGTCCAGGTTCACGGTCTCGAAGAAAGAGCGCGGGTCCTTGGCGAACACCGCCTGTTGTTCCGCGTTGAGGCGCATGACCTCGGTGAGCTTGAGCGAGGTCTTCAGGCTGCCGCCGTAGTAGCTCGGCTTGGCCGAGGCGCCGCTCAAGGCGAAGTCCGCGAACCCGGCCGCGCCTACGTAGAGCCGGTCTCCCAATAGCATGGCCGCGAAATCATCGAAGACCATGAGCCGGGCCTGCTTGGCCGAGGATTCCATCTTGAGGTCCGCGGGCGCGTCCTGGATGAAGCGGTGCAGGTCCACGTTCAAGTAATTGACCCAGTTCTTGCCCTGCAAAGACTCGACCTGGACTTCCACGCCCTTGTCGCCGTAAGGGGCGTTCCCGTCGTTGGGCGGGCTCACGAACTGGTAGCCGGACACGCTCACGTTGTTGCCCCAGATCTTGGCCACGTTGCCCAGCGTGGCCCAGCTGGAGGTCTCCAGGCCGTGCGGCACGCCGAGCTGGGTCTGGTAGACCAAATAGAAGCCGTCGGCGTCCCCGAACTCGAGCAGCTGCGCGTCCGGGATCAAGGAGGAGATCCCCAAGGGATTCTGAAGGAGCCGTTCGCGCATGGCGCCCATGTCCTGCGTGGAGGGTTCGTGCTGGATAAGGTTCGCGAAGACCTTGTCCAGGAAGGTCTTGAACTCGCGCTTGGGGATGACGAGCGCCTCGGCGCCTGCCTGCGCATCCGGCGGCAAGGCCCAGCCGCTGCCCGAGAGCCGAAGAGCCGCCACGCGGCCGGCCAGCTCGGGCGTCAAGGGCGAGGCGTCCTTGCGCAGCTGCGCCAAGCGGCGCTGGAGCGCGGCCTGCGCGTCCTCGGACTTGCGCAGCTGCCAGCGGACCGCTTCATCGGCGTCCTTGAGCTTCTGCTCGATGTCGCGGTACTCGATGTTCTGCTCGAGCACGGCGCGGGTCTTGTCCTGGAGTTCGCTCATGCTCTCGGCCACGCGCTTGAGGGCGCTCTCGTGCGGATCGTTGAGCTGGGCCATCCAGCGCGCGAGCTTGACGCGGTTCTGCTCCAGGCTGTCGTAGGTCTTCTGCAGGGAATCCTTCATCTTCTCGATGGCGCCGCGCTCGGAATCCGAAAGGCTCCCGGAGGAGTCGTAGATCTTCTTCGTCGAGTTGTAGTACTTTTCGACGGAATTCAGGGTGTCGTAGCCCTTCTTGTCCCAGTCGAGCTTCACGCCGTAGAATTCCACGCCCGCGCGCGTAAGGATATTCATATCCTTATAGACTGCGAGCTTGCGGTCCACGACCGAGTCCGAGGATTCGGAAGCGCCCTGCACGTAGCTTTTATCCTTGTCGAGATCCGCGAGCATGCCGTCGATGCTCGTCTTGGCCTGATCGAGGAACTTCTCAGCCTTGGGGATGAAGTTGTCGAGCGCATCGCGCGAGGACTTCACGGTCGCGTCCGCGAACAAGAACCGCGCCACGGCAAAGGTCACGGAACCGTTCTCCGTGCCCGCATGAGTGGAAGGCGCCAAGCGCTTGCCCGCCTCCATGCACAGAAGGGCCACGCGGGTATAGGTGTCCACCTCCGGCGAAGGCTGGGTCCCGGTCGGAGGCGTGGAACCCCCGCCTCCGCCCACGTCCACGGAACCGCCCTTGGCCTTATAGTCCGCGGCAAGCTCGCTCAATTTATCGGCCAGATCCTGAAGCACGTTGTCGTCGACCAAGCGCTGGACCTTGGCCGTACCGTCCGCGGTCGCCCCGTCGATATCCGTGGGGAGGTTGTAGGCCGAAAGTCCGTGCTTGCCGGCCGTGAGAGAGTCGATCTGCCGGAGGATATCGTTGACCTCCGCACCCCCGCTGTTGATCTGCTGGGCTCGCTGGATCTTCTCCGCGGAATACTGGCTGATCTTGCGCGGCAGGCTGTAGGGCTGGGTCTCTCCGTAGACCTGTTCGGCGCCGGCATCGTTGGGATCCTTGCGCCGCGCGATCTCCTTGCGCATCTCCTCGATGCCGTCATGATGGCCTTTCTCATCGTCGTAGCCGGTCAGGTATCGCGCATATTTATTCTTCGCCTGCTCGATGCCCGCCAGAGCGCCCGCCGTATCCCCCTCGGCCGCGCCGTTGGCGGCCAAGGCCCAAGGCAGGGTCTTCTCCACGGCCTTCTTCGAGGCCTCATAAAGCTTGATCTGAGCCTTGAAGAGCTTGCCGTAGCCCTCGTCTTCCTTGCGCGCGTCGGCGGCCTGCTTCTGCACGAAGGGGATGATCGTGTTCTGGACCATGTTCCGGGCCGCGGCGATGCCCGATCTCATCCCCTGCGTGAGCAGGGCGCGCTTGCGGTCGATGAGCGCCTGGTTCTCCGGCAGGCTGTGCGCGGCTCCGGTATTGAAGGCCCGGTCCGCCTCCACGTCCGCCAAAAGCGCGTCCATGATCCCCACGACCCCTTCCAAGGCCGGGGCCACGTTGGGCAGCGTGTTGGTCAAGACGTCGTTGAGACGAGTGAGCGTGGCGTCGGCCTTGCTCCAGAGCAGGACCTCGCGGCCCGCGTAAGGCAGGAGCTTGCCGACCGCCAGCAAGGCCATTTTGGCCTTGAACACCTCGGGCGTGTCCTTGTCCGGGAACTTAACGGCGGAGAGCTTGTCCGGATAGGCCTGCACCGCGTCCTGCAGGGCCGAGAGCTCCAGCCCGGAGAGCATCGGAAGATTCGCGCCGCTCACTACCGCATTGATCTGCGCGGAATACCCGTCCAGTTCGGAAAGGATCGTGCGCACCCGGTTTTGATGCTTGGAGATGCTGTCCTGCTCGCGCTTTTGCCAGACCACGAGAGAATACGGCCGGCTCTCGCCGAAGTCGTCGACCTCGGTCCCGGTATAGTTCGGATCCATGCGGCGGCGGACGTTGTCGAGCGTCTTCTGATAGCCGGAGCGCTCGTTGCGCCAGTACGCCTCGCGCGCGTCGAGCATCTGCGCGATGCGGGCCTGGCTGGGATTGTTGAGGTTCTCCTCGGGGATGCCGGGCACCTGGGCGAGGATCACAAGCGCGAACTCCACGGGCGCGGCGTCGAGCCTGCCCAGGCCGTCGTCGATCTTGGTCAGATAGCCCGCGGTGTCCTGCAGGGTCTTCTCGAAGCGCTTGACCGAGAGATAGTCGGGATCGCCGGGCTTGCCTTCCTCGTTCCACTGCGCGATCTGCGGAAGGATGGCCTGGCGGCGGCGGTACTCGGTCAAGGCATCGGGACTGGAGCCGGAGTCCTCGGCGTCCATGCGCGCCAGAAGAGCGCGCACGTCCGTGCGGAAGGAGCCAATCTTGTCGACGGCCTGGCTCGTCTGGCCTTCCAATTCGAGCATGTCCTGCGCGCCCAGATTATCCTTTGAGATCTTGTCGTCGATCTCCTTCTTCCACTGGTCCTTGTCCTTGCTCTTGTCCTCTTCCTTCTTCCCGGCATCCGCGGCATCTTCCTTCACTTTCTGTATCTTGCCGAGCTTCTTGTCGAGCATTCCCTGCATGTCGGAGATGGCCTTCTGCGCGGCGCCGATCTCGTTGAGCGAGAAGGCCAGGTCCATGACCGTGGCCAGCCGGGCCATGTTCTTATGGAACTCCAGCATGCCCTTGCCGTTGCGGCGCTCGCGCAGGGCCGCGTTGCGCGAGGTGTTCATGGCCGCCAGGAGCTTCTCCAGCGCCTGCCGGTTGGCCAGCTCGGCCTGCGACTGCGCGCGCAGCATCTCCACCTGGGAGACCAGCCCCGAGAGTTCCTTCTGCGTCTGCGCATCCATGCGGCCGATGGGCCCCTGCCGGGCTTCGGACTTCGCCGAGTCCAAGGACGAGAGCACGTTCTGAAGGGCCTTCACCGAAGCCGCGCGCACGGCAAGCTCGCTGTTCTGTCCCGGATCCTGGGTGGCCTCGGGGAGCACGGCCGTGTAGGCTTTCTGGAGACGATCAAGCGCCGCCAGGCGCTCGGCTTCCTCGGGCCGCTGCTCGGCCAAGTCGCGGATCTCGGAGAGCTTGGAGAGGATGGCGGCCTCGTCCTTGCCGGCGCTCAGCGCGTCCAGGAGTTCGCGGTAGCGCGCGCGCTCAGCCTCCGTGACGGGCCGGCTCTCGGCGGCGAGCGTGCCCTTGCGGCCTTCCTGCGCCGCGATGCGGTTCTCAAGCTCCTGGATGCGGCCGCGCACGGCCGAGAGTTCGCGCGCCATGTCTCCGGCCGGGCCGGGCTTCTCCGCCAGGGCGGCCAAGGCCGAAGACACCGCGGACTGCCCCGGGTCCTGTTTGAGCGCGATGGCGCGAGCCAGCACGTCGCCGTGCAAACCATCCGAAGCGCCGCGCACCAGGCGGTAGGTCGCGTCCGTGAGATTGAAGCCCAGCACGTTCTGCAGGCGATAGAGCAGGACATTGCCCCAGCTCATGGCCCCGCCGAAGGGGATCGGGCTCTCGCCCTGGGGCTTCTCGATGGCCGCGGCCGCGTTGTGGAAGAGATGCAGTTCCGCGCCGAAGACCGACTTCCAGAGAGGATCGAGGACGAGGTCCATTCCGCCGGCGCCGCCCATGACCGCCTCGATCTCAGCGCCCACGGTCAGCATGCCGAGCATGGACTTGCCCTGCTTGGACCAGAAGGTCCCGCTCACCGCGGAGGAAGCGATCCCCCTCCACCAGTCGCGGCTGAGCATGGGCGGAGGCTGGAGCGTGCCGTGCCGTCCGTCCATGAAGCGCTCTCGCGCAACCGTCGGGAAGGTCATGGACGCGGAAAGGATGAAGGTGTTCAGGAAAGAGCCCGCGGTCAGGTCGCCGAAGAGGGCCTGCATGATCTTATGGGTCCCGGCAGCCGCGGAGTCCCCGATGAACGGCAGTCCCGCGGCCGCTACGGGCAAGCCGGTCTGCACCGAGGCCAGGACCTGGCCCATGACCGGGATGGAGGCCAAGGGCAGGGCGAACACGGGCAGGGGAAGAAGGCCTGCCACCAAGCCCATGGCAACGGCATTGCCCGCGGCCATGGTGGTCCGGCGCCAGAGGAACTGGAAGAGCGGGTCCAGCACCGGCCGCCAGAGATAGTGCGCCAAGGCACGCACGGTGTTGTTCGCGCGCACGCGCGTATAAAGACCGGCGGCGGCGTGCGCATGGCGCTGCATGGCGTTCTCAAGCCAGCGTTCAGCGCTCGGACGAGGCTCCACCCGGCCGCCGTCCTTGGCCGCGCGCTCCGCGTCCAAGGCATCGCGCACCGCGAAGAAGTCCTCGGTGGAGTGCAGAAGCTCGAAAGAGACGGCCCGGCGGAAGTAGCCGAACATGAACGTATCGAAGAGATGGTAGGGGAAGCGGATGAGCGCGCCGAAAGCATGCTTATGGAACTCCAGAGCCCTCTGGCGAAGGCCTTCCCAGCCCTCGGCATAGTCCCGTCCGGATAAGCGCCTGAATGAGGCGTCATGGACCTTGCCGCGCAGACCCGCGCGCACGAGCAAGCGGCTCAAGGCCTCGGAAAGCCAGCCGCTCTCATAGCGCTTCTGGTCCAAGTGGTCGCGCTCGGCCCGGTTGGCCTTCTGCAGGAGATCATACACCCCGAGCCACTGGACCCGATCCTTGATCCGGTAGCGGTCGCCCATATCCGCCACGGCTTCCCGGGTCATGCCGAACTGCCGGGCGATCTGCAGGATGATGCGCGGGATATCCGCATCCGCGGGCAGGGTCGTGAGGTCCCCGGCACGCAGGACTCCGCGCACGCGGCGATTGCCCAGGAAGTCCTCGGAAAGGTAGCGCGCGGCCTGCTCCGGAGACACCTTCTCCGGAGTCTCGTCCCCAGGCGGCGGCAGCGCAGCCTGCTCCGCCGGGCCCGTGATCCGCGCTTGCGGAGCAGGCAGAGTCTGCTGTTCGACCGGACCGATCAGCCGCTTAAGAGACTGCTGCTGTACTGGAGCCTCGATCGCCGGCCGGACAGCACGCTGGTCCGTCAAAACCGGGATCTGTTTAGGCGCGGGCAGCGCGAGGACAGGCTGTACGGAAGAAGGAGACGTCTCTCCTTTTAGTATTGAAAAACTGCGCTCAGCCCAATTTCGGGCTGAAGACTCTGTGCGAAGATCCTCGCTGGAAGGCGCCATCCAGCGCTTGATGTCCTGCCTTTGCTTCTCCCTGGTCCGCAAAAGCTTCTGAAGCACGCCCAGACCGGGCAGGGAAGCATTAGAGCCCTGGGAGACCGGCCGGCCAAGGACTTTGGCTGCGGACACAGGCACCAGGGCTTTTGAGGGTGGAACCGGCTGGTAGGCTGGGCCCTGGAGCGCGGGCAAGGACATGCCTGCCGGCGCAGGCAGACGCAGAGTCGCCTGGCTGGGCCCAGTCAAGGCCAAGGGCATGGAAGCGGGAACCGCTGACTGCGCCCCTGGGAGCGCCTGCGCAGGGAGGCCGGCGACCATGGATGCCTGCGCTTGGGCCATTTCCTGGCCAAAAGCAACGACAGCCAGGGTCCCGGGGCTGGAAAGGAAGATTGCCAGACTTAAGAATATAGATAGGAACCGGCTAACCATGTCCATACTTTAATATTTAATATGCATTCCCATATGCGTCTTAAGACCGATATTATCGTAAAAAAAGGCCCAAGTGGCAATAGGCCATTGGACCCTTTTGTGTCAGATTTAAGCTGTTTAAATACTTCTATTGCTCAATTCATGCCCTGCGGCTTCACAGGCTTGAGCGGAAACTCCATGGCTTTGATGATCTGGCTGATAGCCGAGGGGGTGCGCCCGAAGACCCGACTGATGTCCGTAACCCCCATGCGTGCCTCCTTCCACATCCGATGAACAGCCTCTTTGCGAACGGCCGAGAGATCCCGCCATTGGCCGCGTCCGCGCAGGCGCTCCTCATCAAGGCCGTGCTTCTGGGCCACCTCGGCCAGGATGGCCTGCCCGTTACGCAGGGCCTTTTCAGGCTCAGGCGCCTGGACAGCGGCAGCGGCCTTGCCCAAGGCGGTCACGAACTCCTCTCCCGCCACGAAAAGCCCTGAACGCACGGCCAAGGGCTCCTGGGGCTGGCGGGCCTTCTCCTTGATGACATTGAGATAGCGCACGGACTGGATGAACCGGTTGCTGCGGGCCAGACGGGAGAGCACGACATCGGAATCGATGAGCGGCTCTTTCAAGCTGGATTCCACATACGCGGCGCAGGAGGACCAAAGGTAGCGCCAAGGCTTCTCGCGCAGGCCCTCGCGCACGGGCGAGAGATGCGTGTGGATGGTCACCTCCAGCAGACGCTCGGCCTTGTCCACGAGCAGGGCCTTGTAGCGGCCCTGGAACACGTGGCCGAAAGCGCCGTGCTGGCGGTTGAAATATTTGGTGTAGGCCGTGCTGAAGCCCTGCATGATGCGCGAGAGGTTCGGCTTCGGAGTCTCCAGCACCACCTGGATGGAGTTCTCCATCAGGCAATACGCGTAGACCTTGAGCCCAAAGCGATTCTTGTAGTCCTTCAGCAGCTGGATGCAGAAGCGGCGGTCCTGATTGCTGAGGAAAACGTCCTGCCGGTTGTTTCCGGAGAGCGTGATGTGATAGCAAGCGCCTGCGTACTGTATTCTGTTCGGTCTTCCCATGTCCGAATGATATCAAACATTTAAGACCGGCACAAGCCGCTGGCCGGAAAAATTCAGTCGCCCTAGAATATGTCCATGTCTGAATTTTTCCGGGGTGGACTTCAACACGGAGACAACGGAAGCCGTTAATCCTTAAACTCCGCCACTGACTGCGCGCTCACTAGCGCGCAGTCAGTTGAACATCCGCGACCATGGCGTCCAACGCGTGCTCCATGGTCAGCGTCCCCATCTTAAACACCGGCGAGAAAGGAATGAATCCCTTAGCTGTTCGCGCAGCAACTGAAGACTTCTGTTCTAACAACCCGCGCAAAAAATAAGATCGCCGAGGGTCAGGAAGATGCGGCTCGCGCGGAGCGGCACCGGCCGGGACGCGCGGGAGAAGACGTCTTCTCCTCGATGATGTCGGCGGCGTGGCGCTCTAGGCAATAGCAGACAAAGCAATCGCAGGAACCGGGATGATCGGCGACGCAAGGGATATCGTGGTCCAACATGAGGATGAACTCCTGGAACGGCAATCCTCGGCGCGGGAAGCGATGTTAGCAGTTGCCGTGCAAATGAACATGGGCCAAAGGTACGCTTTTTAAGATAGGACCAAAGGGAACATGCTGGGCCCCGGCTTTCGCCGGGGAGACGACGCAAGTGGCTTCCGCCGGGGTGACGGATCGCTGGATTCCGGCTTTCGCCGGAATGACGAACCTAGTGGCCGTCTAGGGCGCGGTAGCGGGGGTCTTGGTACTTGGTGGCGTCTTTGAGCACGGCCGACGAGCGCAGCTGCTCCAACTCCACCTCGTTCTGACGCAGGGTGAGGTACTTGTCCACGGTCTGACGGTAGATCCGGGTGAGCTCCGGGCTGGCCTGGCGCGCCTCCAGGCTCTGCACGTACTCATTGACGGTCTGCCAGTCCGGAGCCAGCATCCCTTTCTCCGAGGACATGCGCAGGACCTCCGGGCTCTGGCGCAGCTGCTGGAAGATGGGCTCCTCGCGCAGCATCTTCTGAAATACAGGATTGAGCTCGGCGGATTTGATATCCATGACGAGCTTGAAGCTGCGCTCGGCGCCGGGCAGCACGCGGCCGAGGTCTATGCGGCCCTGGGCCTGGATGCCGTGCACCCCGGACATCTCCTGCGGGTCCACGATAAGCATCTGGAAGTTCTTATAGCCTTTGAAGGCATCCGCGCTCGGATTGGTGCGGTCGCCCTTGAAGTTAAGGTCCAAACCGCGGCCGCCCACGCGCGTGTCGAGCATGAGAACCTTGACCTTTCCTTTCGTCAGGCCCTCATCGAGGTTCATCTGCGGGCCGACGTCCGCTTTAGGCCGTCCCAGGCGCAGGAACTCGGAGTCCGAGAAAACCTTGGCGATGTTCTCGGCCTTGAGCTTCCCGGTCTTGATCAGATAATCGCGCACGGCATTGACCATGCGCGTATCCGAAAGGCTCAGCACCACCAGGGCCTGGGGGTCCTCATTGGCCTTGAGCACCGCGTCGCCGATGGCCTTGAATCTGCCGGCAGGGCTGGAATAGAGGTCCAGGCCGGCTTGGTTGCTCTGCGAGCCCTTGCCTGCGATCTCCACGGCGTTTTCGCCCAGGTAGGAAGTGAACTTCTCTCCCGTGGTGCCGGAGAAGCCCACGAAGCGGACATTGCGGTTGTCCTTGATGAGATCGTTCATGGTGACCATGGTCTTGTGCTCGTAAGGCAGGGTGAGGTCCGTGCCGTACTCGAGCTCCCAGAAGCGCCGCGTGGGAGTGTCCATGGACTCGAACCATTGCCCGTTGTGGATCACGTTCACCTTGCCGGTGATGTTGTCCACGCGGATATTGGCCGGATTGTCGAAGAAGCCGCGCGCCAGATTGAAGAGCTCGTTGCGCACCCAGCCCGAGCCCTTGCCCGCGACCCCGCGCGGGAACACGGCCGAGGGCAGGATCTGCCAGAACATGCGCCAGCGCACGTCCGGCGGCAGGAAATCATCCATGAGGAAATTCTTGATCAATTCCCGGGCATAGACGCGCGTGAGTCCCTGGGTGGTCTGCGTGATGGGCTGGAAGAACGGCTTCTCCTTGAGCGCCGGGATATTCGAAAGAACGGTCCGCAGGCCCGTCCACTGCAGGGCATAGCGCGCGGCCAGTTCAGGCGTCGAGACTCCGTCGATGCGGCGCTGCCAGATGCGGCCGGCGGTCTCGGCGTCCATGGCCAGCCTGCGCGTCTGCATGCCCACGTCGTTGCTCAGGCCCGACATGGCCGTGCGCGCGGACTGAGCTTCCGGCGTCTTGAGCGCGGAAAGCTGGGTGTTCCACTCTACGGCGGCCTGCTTGATCTCCGTATTGAGCCCCTGAAGTTCGGCGCGCACGAGCTCGCGCTGAGCCGCCTGGAACGTCGACAACTGACGGTTGGCGTCTGCTACCTTGACGTTCCAACTCTCCACGACTCCCTTGGCCCCGTCCACGCGCTCCTTGATCACGGGCTTGGCAGCGGCATCCGCGGCGTCGTACTCCGTGCGCACGGTCCGCAGAGCCTCTTCCGCGGTGGAAAGACCGTCATAGGCGCTCTTGCGCGCCTCCATGGCTTCCTGATGCTTGGCGTCCAAAGGCTTGTCCAGCATGACGGAAAGCTCGGTCGCTTTCTGATCCCACTTAGTCTTAAGCTCGCGCGCCTTGGCGGCCAAGGACTGTGAGGAAGGGTCCTTGCCTGCCAAAGACTCCATGGCCTGAAGGAACTTCTCGCCGTACTTCCTGAGCGCCTGCCCGGCCTTCTGCGGGGACTCCTGAAGCACGATGCCGTCGTCCTGCATGCGCAGGCTGGAGCGGACCATGGGGATCATGTCCTGGCGCATGCGGGCGAAGGTCTGGTAGATCGGGTTCTCCTTGGCCACCGTGCGGTCGACCACGCTCTCTCGCCGGACGATGAGCTCCCGCACGCTGCCTTCCCAGCCTTCTTTGCCCTCTTTCAAGACCTGCCGCAAGCCCGCCTCGTTCTCCTTCATGAAAAGACGGGCCTGGACCGAATCCTCGCGCAGGGTCTTGGCCTGCGCCAGCATGGACTGCGCGTCCTCGATGCGGCCTTCCTTCCTCGCGGCCGAGGCCAGCTTCTCCAGATGCTTGGCCGCGGACTCGCCCGCGGATTCGGACTGGGCCAGGATGGAGCGCTGGGAAAGCAGCATCTTATCGAAAGCCATGCGCACCGAGGAGATATCGGATATGGCCGCGGTATGCCGATTGGAAAGCGCCTGGAGCAGGTCCTCGCCCGCGCTCTTCAACGCGGGCCGCACGGAATCCGCCTCGGCCACGCCCTCGAGCCTTCCGGACTGGCGCGCCACAAGCGTCTGTATCCTCCCCTCGAAGCGCGCCACGTCCTTCTGCAGGAGCCCGGCGTGCAGGTCCTTGAGCTTGGCATCGAGATTGAGAAGGGCTGCTCCGGGCGCCTTTCCTGGGGCCTGCTCCAAGTCCGCGACCAGCTTCTGCAGGGACTCGGCCTCCGAAGCAGGCAGGGCGTTGCCGCCTTCGCGCCTGAGCCAGCCCCGCGCGCGCTGCAAGGCCTGGCCCTTGTCCGCGGAGGGCAGGAAACCCTTGGTCTCCATGAACATCAGGTCGCGCGCGGAGTGCCGGATCTCGGTGATGTCCTTGAGCGCCGCGGTCTTCGCCGGGCCCTCGGGCAGGTCCTCGGCCGCGGACTGCAAGCGCTGGATCTGGGCCTGGGCCTGCTTGAAGGACTCCTGCGGCGCGCGATTGATCTCGTCCATCATGCGCTTGCCCATCTCCTTGAGCATGCGATAGCCGAGGCGCTCCTTGGAGACCTGGGCCGTGGTCTCGCCGATGGTCAGGGCGGGCTGCATGGCCGCGCCGTCCATCTCGTCGCCCAGGATCCAGTAATCGTCGGCCACGCTCTTGACGCGCAGCTTGCCCTCCGCAATCTTGGTCTTGAAGCCCTCGTAGGTGTCGATCGTCATCTTGGTCGCGAGCTTCTTCAAGCTGCGGAACTCGATGCGGGCCTGGGACTCGAGGTTTGACTGCACGGTCAGGAACATGGTCTTCTTGCCGCGCTGGGCCGCGTCGGCCTCGGCAAAGGGCAGGAGGCCCTCGTAGGCAATCAGGGTCTTGCCGGCGCCGGTCTTCATCTGCAGGAAGGTGCGCACGATGTCGGAGGAGCGCGTGCCGTCCTTGGCCACCGCGGAGAGGAAGTACATCAGGCCCTCGAACTGCTCGGGCCGCCAGCCTTGCAGGTTAGTGCCCTTGGAGTCGTGCAGCATCCAGGGCCCGGCCTGGACCTCCTTCACCGCGGCTTCCACGATCTTGTAGTCCGCGGGAGAAAGCTTTCCCTTGAAGGAGTCGAGCTTCACGCTCAAGTCCTTGACCAAGCCGTTGAAGTCCGAGGGCATGGCGGCCTTGGGATTCTCGGTCGGACGCAGAACCTGCTCGCCGGCGCCGCGGTTCTTGGCCGTCCAGTCCAGGGTCTGCTTCAGGATGGACTCCAAGGCCGTGCGGACCTCGGGATTCGGATTCGGGCGGGCGTCGTACTCGGTGCGCAAGGCGCCCAAGGAGTCCTTGACCCTGGCCGTGAAGGTCTCGGTGCGGTTGAAATAGTGGAAGCGGCCCTCGATGGCTTCCAGGTAGTCCACGGTCTTGACCAGGACCGCCTTCTCCTGCGGGGAAAGACCCTCGACATCGGCCTGCTTGCGGAACTCGCTGAAGAGCTCCGTGTAGTGCTTGGCGCCCCGGGGATTGGCGGCTTGCTCATTCTTCCATTCCACGGTCCGGCCCATGAGGGTCTCGACCGCGTTCTGGAAGGCCTTTGAGGGCGTCTTGTTCTCGGCCAAGGCCTTGGTCAGTTTCGCGGCCTTGTCCAAGACCATGTTCTCGGAGTCCAGGTAGGGCTTGAGCAGGGCCTTGCCGGCCTCAAGCTGGGCCTTGGGCACGGAGCGGCCGCTCTCGTTGGCGCGGTAGAGGATGCGCGCCACCTCTTCCTGATGATTCAAGCGGACCACGCCGAACCCATCGAGCTTGGCGCCGAGCTTGGCCGAAAGGATATTCGAAGACAACTGGGAGTTATTGAGGATAGCCTGTTCGAAGAGGGCCTGGGCCTGGTCGCGGACCTCGTCGCTGACGATGAGCCGGCCCACGGCCTTGCCGTCCTTCATCTGGCTGACTTCGTAGTAGCGCATGGGATTGACGCCGATGCCCATGCCCTTCTCGCCCAGGGAGAGCGGGAGCTCTTCCCGGATGGCGTCGTACTTCATCTGCTTGTTGACCTTGAAGGTCCCGTGCTCGCCGCTCTGCCCTCTCCAGCGGAAATTGAAGATCTTCTCCATGTACGAGGTGCCCGGCTCGGACTTGAGCTGCAGAACCGAGACGTCCGCCGCGGCATTGGCAATCTTATCGAGCTCTCCGGCTTTCTTGTAGTCCTCGTAGCCCTTCTGGCTATTGCGCATGTCCTTGGCCTGGGCCTCATAGCGCGCCGGATAAGTGGGAAGGAAGAGCCAGTAGGGCGCTTCCATGGCGCGCATGTTCGCCTGCTCCGCGCGCTTGATGCGGCGCTCCACGTTATCCCCGTCGAGCTCGTTGTAGCGCCAGGAGCCCATCTTGCTCGCCGCGCCGATGCCCTGGCTGAAGGCCATGTACTTGGCGATGTTGTCGCCCATGCTCAAGGCCGTGGCCGCGCCCACGCCCCAGCCGCCCTGCTTCATGAGCGATTGCAGGCCGAAGCCGTTCAAAGCCTGAGCCGCGCGTTCCATGCCCATGGTCTTGAGCCCGGACTCCGCGACCGCGCTCATGTTGCCGAATAAACCGCGCGTAGCCAAAGACTCCGCCGCCGGCGCAAGGAAAGTGCTCTCAAAAGCATTGGAAGGTATCCCGCCGTAAAGCAGGAGGGGGTGCCAGCTCGAACTCGCCCATTTGGCGCTGTTCTGGTAGCCGAGCTTGAAGGCCTCTCCCGTTGAAGCGAAGGGAGAATGCCCGCTGCGCGCCTCCTTGTAGACATGCGTGCCCGCGGTCATGACCCCGCCGATGCCTCCGGAAAGGCCGAAGGAATAGGCGGACATGCGCACCCCGGCGTTGACGAAGCGCACGGCATTGGCCTCGGCCCAGCGCGCCAGGGTGTTGGTAGCATAGAGCTTGTCCATGGCCGGGCTCAGGGTGGCCAGGCGCAGGGCCATGTTCTCGGCCACGGCGCCCGCCACGTGAATGCCCGTGGCCAGGAGCTTGACGGAGCCCGTGCCTTGAGAAAGGAGATTCGCCGCGGCATACAAGCCGCGCGCCGCGCCCGAGAGCGCCGCGGACGCGATGGGTGCCGCGATGGCCAGCCCCGCGGACCATATGACGGTGTTGATGACCATGCCGGTCCAAACATGCACGTTCGAGACCCGAAGCATCACGTCCTGCGCCTTGCGCAAGGATGCCTGCAGCTTCTGCGGCTCCGTGAAATCCGAGTCGCCCTGCATGCCGATGTCCCGATGGGTCAGGATCGCGTCGGGATCCATCTCCAGGAGCGCCTTGCGCGCGCCCTTGAAATCCCCCGCGGCCACGAGGCGCGCCATAGCCACGAGTTTGTCCGCGTAACCCGAGCCATTTCCCTTGGCTAGTGAGCCGATGAGCTCCCGGTCTTTCAGGTAGCGCTTGGCTCCGTTGCCGCCCAGCCAGCTCGGCATGCCCTTCAAGAGCTCGGCGCCCTTCTGCGTGACCCAAGGCGTGACCCCGGAGCCTTCCTCTCCCGCGATCTTGGACAAGGCCGGCAGAGAGGCAAAGAGCATGTAATCCAAGCCCACGTCCGCGAGCTGACCCTGCACGGATTGCAGGCCGGCGAACAGGCTGCTCATGCCCGTGGCCGGATCGGTGTCGACGGCCGCGTCCTCCAAGCGCTTGAGGCCCGAGATGAGCTTCTGCATGCGGCGGGCGAGGTCCTCGCCGGAACGCCAGTAGCGCCGCTTCTCGTCATCGCTCAGCGGCGATTCCTGCAAGGCCTTGGACATCTGCGCGGCATCCGGCGCGTCCTGGATGCGGCGCAGGACCGGGCCGCCGGCCATGTTCTCGGACTCCCAGCCGATGCCCTCCATCTGGTTGCGCGCGGCGAAAACCTGGGACTGCGTGGTGGCGAGCAGTATCTGCTTGTAGACGGAGTTGCTGTCCGCGCGCAGGCCGTTGATGTCCCCGGCGCGGATGATGTCCTTCCGGCTGAAGGACTCCACGCGGCGCTTGTAGTCATTGAGGAGCGCTCGGGCCTCTTCGAGATAGCCCTTCCTCTTCTTCAAGCGGCAGTCCACGAGGTCCACGTAGTCGTAGACCTCTTCTCCGCAGACGCTGTCGCGGATGCCCAGCTTCTTCGCGCGGCCCTTCTCCACCAGGGCGCGCTCGAGGTCCTTTTCCCGCAGATACTGGTCCTCGCGGTACTGTTCGCCCAAGTACTGGGCCAGGCGCATGAGACGGTCGAGCTTGAGCCCCGTCTCCTGCGCCTTGACCTGGGTCTCGCGCTCGCAGTAGTCGTAGTAGAGGGTCTCGTAATTGTAACGGCCGGTCTCCGGGATCTCGGGCGCGCAAGGCTGGCGGGCGCTGTTCATCTTGCGCTGCTGGCCCTGGAGCTCGCGGGAGAAGGTCTGCGCCCCGCCCTCGGCATGACAGCTCAGATGCGCGGCCTCGCCGGAAGCGCGTCCCGCGTCCAGGAGCGCGGCATGCTCTTCGACCGAGAGCCGCACGGGCTCTTCTTTCGGGCGGCGGTCGTCGGTGCAGACCATGACCTTGGCAAAGCGCACCACCGTGCCCTCGGCGTCGCGAAGCGAGATGCCGGTGGCGTCCTCGGTCTGCAGCAGGTTCTTGGAGGAAGCATTGGAGGCCTGCAGGCCCTGTAGGATGGCCTGGACCTTGGTTCCCAAGTCAAAGGCATCCTCGCTGTCCGCGTTCTCGATGCCTCCGAAGCGGTCCTCAACGGCTTTGATGGCCTGGCGCACGGACTTCTGCTTGTCCTCCGTGTATCCGCCGGACTGCTTGCGGATGTCCTTGAAGGCCTCGCTGTAGTGCGGAATCTGGCTCTCGTTGTCCTTGAAGTAGCGGTAAAGGACCTTGCCCACGTCCGTGAGCTCTCCAGTCTTCTTATCGTAGAGATAATAGGAGAAGGGATCGTCGTCACCGACCAGGACTTTCTTATCGCGGAAGAACTGCATGGCCGCCTGCGGCTGGGGAGCCTGGGTCTTGGCCTTAGCCGAAGCGTTTGCGGCCGCAAACGCGCACGGCGCGACGCTCGTGGACACGAGCGACGCGCAGAGCAGGCAAGCCAACGCCTTATGGAGCGAGAGACTCAAAGTCCCACTTCCTCCGATCCTTGGTCCGTCGCCTAGACGTTCACTGCTTCGGCGTCACGGTCAAGAAGCAACCGAGATTTGCCCCTTCGGAATACTTCCCTTCTGCCTGCTTCCCATAAAAGAGGCACCAACGGTACCCGCCATTGAACTTGAGGTCGCGAGCCGGATGATAATCAGGATCGCTCATGTTGAATTCCGCGATATCAGAGCCTTCCTTGATCTGGATGCGCTCGAACTTGAAGGTGTTCTTATTCAGGAAATCCGGATCACTCTTGCTGTTCATCAAGACGATCGGATTTGTCGTCCTAAATGTACCGATAGCATCTCCATCAACGCTTTTCTTCCCATCGATGAGAAAGCTCGCGAACCAATACTTGGCTCCTTTGTTTTCACCTTTCTCATCAGAAACCGCCTGATAAACCGCGGCGTCGCTGGAGGAATAGTCAGGCAACTTTTTGGCCTCCATGCTTTCTCCGTCGATGGTAAACTGGACTTTCCCCTCGAGTTCGTCGCTGCCCATGAAAGAGGTCTGCCGATCATAGACCATGTCGCCTCTTTCTCCGGGAACGGCGGAGTCATCGGCATTACTGCCCGGACAAGGCTCATCCTTTGCCATCCCCTCGGTCACGGGATAGAGCTTGATGTTGCGACCGTTCTCATACTGCGCGCAGATGTTCCCTTTCTGGCCCTTGAGCGGACCCGTCACGTTATCTGGGAATCCAGAAAGGACCGTCATGCGTTTCTCGATAGCCTTGGCCTCGCCGGATTCAAATCCGATCTTCACAAGCCACTTCGAAAGGTCTGCGACGCCTTTGCGGATCTCGAACTGCTGGGCCTGTTTATCGTACATGGCAAGCTTGCTGATGTTGAAATCGACGCCTTCATCGGAACAGAGAGCATTGAGCTCCGTATAAGCCTTCCCATCCGCGCTCTTACCGACAAGGACATGTCCGTTCTCAATGGTCAACTCCTCGGCATCGCCGGGCTCTCCCTTAGGAACGGAATAGAACGCATTCCCGAGGCTGTCCTGCTTGAGCTTCTCGAAATCAGTCACGCCCTCAGGCCTGCAAAAAACGTACATCTTACTGCTGTCCTGGTTCTTCCCATCCCAGTAGAAATGAACCTTCTTCTGGAGTTCCTTGCTCAAGCTCTTATTGAGCTCCACGGCATGCGGGATGTTTGCCTCCTTAAGATCCGGCCAGCCGTCGGCTTCCATGCGGCCTTCCTGCGTATCCACGATGCTCTTCTCTCCACCACTCTCATTTTTCTCTCCGGCATCCAACTTGTCCGGAGGAGGCTCAGGCATCTTTGTGGGCACCCAGGCCTTGTCGTTCCAGACGAGCTTGTACCACTCGCCGCCGATCTTGCCCAAGGGACGCTCAGGCTCCTCGCCGATGAGCTCCGGGCCCGAACCGCTGGGCCTGGTGATGAAGGTCATGTGCTCAGGCCTGAGGTCCCGCGGGCTGCCTTCATACGAATCCAGGCCGTCGATCATGGCCTTGGGCCAGAAGAGCAGAGCGCCCATGTCCGAGGACTCGCCCGAGGAGTAGAAAGACTGCCCGCCGATCTCCACGATATTGCCGTCCCTTCGCACGTTCTCGGCGCGGCTCTTGTAAAGTCCGTTGAGCGTGACTTCCTTGTTGCCCCCGCCGAACTCGACGGCCTTGCCCTCTTCCGCGCTCTGCAGATCGATGCGGGTATCCGCCACGCCTCGTCCGTCCGCGGAAGGGATGGCGACGAATTTGAGGTTGTATTGCTTCCCATCCGGGTTCCCGTCATCCAGGACAAAAGGCTTTTCACTGTCCTTGTCGATGTCGAAGCGCCGGCCGTAGATTTTAGTGGGATCGCTGATGTCGTAGATGCCGATCTGGTCCCGGTAGTGCGGGGCGTAGTTGTTCTTCATCTCCCGGCGCGCGCGCAGGGTAATGGCGATCTTGCGGCCGTTGATGAAGACCACGTTGTAGTCTCCCCATGCGCCGAAAAGCTGGCGGGTATCGAAGGGCTGGGTGGAGTACGCGGAGAGCGCCTTCTTTCCGGAGCCCGGGCCCACGGCGACCGCGCCCTCATCGGCCGCGGGAGCGCTATCGATGTCATCGATCGAGCCCTGGACCTTCGTTTTCTCAACGAGGAGCTTTCCGTGCTTCGCCGCGTCCGTAAGGAAGGCCTTGATCCACTCCAAATGATTGGCGGACCCCGCCAAAGGCTTGCGCACGGAGACCGCCAAGTCCTTGCTGCCCTCTCCGCAGTAGTCGGGCTTATCCGTTCCGCCGGCCCAGCGGTCCAGGCAGGAAGCCAGGCGTTTTTCGAAATCACTGAGCGTGGCCGGCCGTTTCTTAACCATCTCGGCCAACTCAGGGCCTATCCACGAGACATCCGCCACACCGGATCCCAGGCCATAATAGAGCAAAGTGGAGTCGCCTGGTTTATCTTTCACCCAGGTCGTGATGGCCGCCAAGTCTTCGCTGCCAAGATCCACGCCTTCCTTGACAAAAGTCTTGCCCTCCGGCTTGCGGATGAAGTCCCGCAGACGCTCGGCAACATGTTCCGGATCCTTGGCTAAGACCACGCGCATGTCCTCGATGGGATCTTCGGAATCCTTCCCAGCCTTGCCGGACTGATCCGCGCCCTCATCCACGGCAGGGACCTCGGGCTTCGCAGAACTAGCGGAGGAAGCAGCCTCAGCAGGAGTTCCCACGGGATTTTCAGCCGAAGCAGGAGCTGCAGCCGGAGTGTTCGATTCATCGCTGTTTTGGGAGTAATCGTTTGCCTTCTTGATGAATTTCCCGTCCTTGCCCGGCTCCTGGATGCCGACGCAGACCGCCTCCACCTTCCCATTCTTCATTTTCTTCTTCTTGGCGATCATGGTGCCGGCAGGCTGGCCTTCGGCATCGAAGAGCGGCATCGTCAGCCCTCCAGTCTGTTTATTCTTGGTGAATTTTTGTCCCTTAGGATAGTAATAGGTCTTCCCGTCATTGACGATCTTCACGCGCGCGGAACCGGACGCAGGCGCGCTTGTCTGCGCGGTATTCGCTGAAGGCTGCGCCTCGGACTGGACGGTTTTCGCAGGTTCCGCCGGAGCCGAGGATTTTTCGCCTTTCTTGCCTGCCGCGGCTGCCGCGGAAGCTGGTTCGACCGAAGTCTCTCCTAGCCCAACGAATTCTTTCGCGGAAGACCATGCGCTCTTCTTGGCGGCTTTCTCCGCTGCGATAGCCTCCGCAAGCGGGGTGATCTTCGGCGTGTTGACGATTGGGAAATCCTTAGCGTTATTGCCGACCTCGTCTTTGGTTCGCAGCAAATTGTATGCATTCCCCCCTTTCCCCTGGACTAGAGAAAAGTCCGCTTCTTTTTTCAACTCAGGATCTGTATACAAAGTGGAAGTCTCCTCGATTGCCCCCACATAGATCTTCGAATCATCCCGATAAAAAACCATGGTCTTGCCGAACTTCGGCATAACGGGCTTAACGACTCCCTTAATAATATCCGGCGCCCAGTTCATTTCAGACCATGGGAAATCCGCAGTGACTTCGACTTTGGAGACGGCGGCGTGCGCGGAGGCGGGGCTTAAGGCTGGGAGCAAGAAAAAGGCAAAGAGGAAGGCGAGAGGAGAATATACCGGTCGGCGGAAGTATCCCATAATGGTCTCCAAAAGGATACGGATTAACCCTTATGACGAGTGTAACAGCCTCGGACCGGCACAAGCAAGGCCGTATGGGCCTATTATAGCATAGGTCATTAGGCCTATAAACATCGTGGGCGACCTTTTGGGTCGCCCACGACATTTTCCAATCCCGCTGAGACGGATACTCGGCTGCTACTGGGCCTGCGCCTGCCCTGCCGCATCAGCCTTTCTGTAGGCGGTCTTCGAATTCTGATGCGCGGCTGCGGCGGCATCGACGGCTTGCGCGGCCTTCTCTTGGGCAGCCTTGGCATCGTCCAAGGCTTTCTGCGTAGTCGGCTTCTCCGCCTCGAAGGCTGCTTTGTCGGACTGCAAGCCCTTGAGCTTGAGCACTGCCGCGTCCGCAGCCTGGAGCTGGCTGACCATTTCGCTATTGGTCTCCGTGGCGGTCTTGCCGGCCAGCTGGCCGGATTTCTCAGGCTTATCGAGCAATGCGCCGTCGGCGAGCACGGTCTTATCGATCATCTCCACGGTCTGAGTCTGCGCGGAACGGGCCGCATCCAGCGCGGCCTGCGCCTTCAGGTTCGCGGCCTTATGCGCGGCCTCGGCCTCGTTCATGGACGTCTTCACGGTCCCAACACCGGACTCATTGCCTGCGCCGCTCGCTTCCATATATGCCTTGACGGCAGCGTCCTTCTTGGCAGGCACGGACTGCTCGGCATCCTTGGAAGCCTTGATCGCGGTCTCGCAATCCTTCAGATCCTGATCAACGACTCCGGTCTGCACCTCAGCTCTCATGGGCTCAAGCTTCTCCACGGCAGTCTTCTGCTGCGAGACCTCCTTCGCGAATGAAAGAACCGTACTGAGCGAGGCATGGCCGGCCTCATAGCCCAAGTCAGGCTGGGTGAGATTGAACTTCTCCTTCAGCGCCACCCCAGTCTCGTTGGAAGCGGACTGTTCCTTCGCAAGGAACTCATCATGAGCAGGCAGCACATTCGTCCCAGCTTCATCATTGACCGTCTTGAGCTTGGCCACTGCCTTGACTTGCGCCTTGCCCGCAGCGTCCAAGCTGGCCTTCGCATTGATTAGAAGCCCATGGAACGCCGTGAGCTGCTCTTTGACCGCGATCATCTTCGCATCCTTGGCTTCGATGCGGTCGATATTGGACTTGAGTTCGCTCAAGGATGTGCCGAAGTCCTTGGTCCCCTCCTGCGCGCCGGTGCCCATTTCGCCGGCCTTCTTTGAATCCGGCTCGGAGCCCGCGGTGATGGCGCGGCCGTTGAGGTTTCCGCTGGCATTATCGGTGTTCTTGGCAAGGGTCGAGTTGTCCTCCTCGGCGCCCTTGGGCCAAGAAATGCATTCATAGCCGTCGCCTTCCGGCCAGCCCGGCTTCTCACTCTGCGTTTTCTTGAAGTCCGCCATGCTCATGACCATCTTTCCGCCGGAACATTTCGCCTTGTCGACGCAGATGCAGCTCTTGCCGGTCGGACCGCCGTTGGTCAGGGACCCGAAGAGGTCCCCCATGGATTTTCCCATGGGCTCGAAGAGCCCCTTGCCCAGCAGGTTCTCGATGGCGGACTTGATGATGGACTCCTCCATCATCTTGCCTCGCTCGAACTCCTTCCACATCTTCCTCTTCCACTTAAGCTCTATTTCCTTCTCCATCTCCATCTTTTGCCTGAGGAAAGCCAAGGACTCGCCCATGCTCTTGTTGTCCTTGCCGCCGCCTTGGCCCGGACCTTTATTATCCTCTCCGCTGCCCGGCCGTCCGCCGGAATCTCCCGCGCCTCCGGGCATGGATTCCCGGGCCGCCTGTTCCAAGGCAGAACCCGCGGAGCCTCCTTTATTGAGGATATCCCCCTGATGCGCGCCCGCGGACCTCAGGGACTCAGGGCTATTGCCGGAAGCCATGGAGCGCGGAGCCGCGCCGCGATACCCCGGCGTCGCCTGGGCGCGCGAGAGAGAATTCGATCCCGAGGCCCGGCCCGGGACGTTCGAGGCGGAGATCGGAGGCAAGGAATAGGATCCCCCCCCGCCGCCGCCGGCCGCGCCCAAGCCGCGGATGCCCGCGGCCAGCTTGGGATGCGGCATGGGCAAAGCGGCCCGCTTGGTTGCCGCAGAAGCGCCCTTCTGCGCCGCGGCGAGAGCATCCTTCCAGGCATTGTCCGCGGGTTTGGCCGCGGAGGGAGCCGCCGGGGCTTCCGTGGCCGGCGCCTTCTGCGTGGCGCCGGGACCCATGACCAACGCGCTGGGGTCGCGCACATTGAGCGGAGTGATCACGTCGCTTCCCTGGCCCAGCAAGCCGCCGGGAGAGAAGCCGCCGGCGCCCGGGTCATAGACGCCGCCCGGATCGACCATGAAGCTCCCGTTGCCGAATCCCTTCGTGAGTTCGCCCGACTGCTCCTCGGGAGACATGAGGAAATGCTCGGCCATGGGCGCCATGAGCAGGACCGAGAGTCCGGCCCCAATAAAGGCCATGTCCTTCTTGCGAAGGGACTTCAGGCGCTCCATGAGCGTGGAGGCGCCGTTGAAGCCGCGCACTCGCAGCATGGGCGATGAACCAAGCCCAGGAAGGCCGGACTTCTCTTCCTTTTGGGCAGGCGAATTCTGCGGCAACTTCGGGGGTTCAGGGGTCATAAGTCGCCTCCGTCATTTATTGGTTGCAATTCATTTGGCTATAACTGCCCGACATAAGCGGGCAAGCCCTCATCTTCTGCTGGGAGACGCTGTTATAGTTCCAGCACTCCGCCTTCATTCTGTCGCCGATCGCGCGGCACTTGTTATATTTCGATTTGCTGCAGCCTCCGCTGTTGCAGCTGGCCATGCTCATCTCATCGGAAAGCGATTGGATCTTGTCCATGCTCGCCCGTTCCCGGGGACCGTAATCCCGCTCGGCCTCCTCGCACTTGCGGGCATCCTCCTCCATCTTGTTGGCCTCATCGATGAGGGTCTGCACATCCCCGGTGGTGGGCGTGATCGGGATGCCTTCGCCGATGGAGCCGGAGGTCAGCAGTTGTCCGCTCGCGGCTCCGCCGTCGAAGACCACGCCGCTGGAATTGGAGGCGTACTCGCCCGGACAGCCGGGAGGCGGGCAGCCTCCAGGCGGAGGCGCGGCCGCTACGCTGTAGGCCCGGCCCTCGGCAAGTTGATACATCACCGTGCTCTTCTCCGCATGCATGGCCTTGGCAGCGCCGTTCATGCGCGTGCGCAGGTTCTGCATCTGGCGCCACTTCAGATTCCCCTGCCCTGCGAATCCCTTGGGCGTCCCCTTGCCCACGACCGGGACCGGAGTGGAGCCCAGGGTCTTGCTGACAAGCCCAGCCCCGCCGTTGACGGCCTTGCCCGGCTCGATGCCCGCACGGGACGTCATCCCGCTCCCTGGACCGGCGACCCCCAGGACGTCTCCGGTCCCCGTGCCGTTGAGCCCGGAAAATGATTTTTGCAGAGCTTCCCGCATCTTGTCCTCGTCGACCGGAACTCCCTTCTCGAACTTATCGGCGTCATCGGCATTGAGCACTCCCTCGACGCTCTTGCCCCCGGCGCGCGCAACCTTGTCTGAGACCCCGTCGCGGCCTCGCCCGCCCTCGTCATAGATCTCTCTGCCGCCGGTGACATAGCCGAGTCCCGAGCCCCCCTTGGAATCCGCTCCAGCGCCGCTTCCTGCGCGGCCGCTCGCCACGGAAGCGGAGCCTTCAACTCCGCTAAAGCGCGCCCGGCGAGCGGAACGCAGGGCATCGTCCAATCGCGCCGTGGAATCCGTCCCGCCCTTGAACCCGCCCAAGCCGAAATGCGCCATAGCCCGCTCCAGCCACGGAAGACTCCCGCCCAGGAACCCCGCGGGAAGGACGAAGAGCATCCCCAATAAAAGGAGCAGAAGCACGAGCGGAAGCAAGCTCTTGCCCCTCCTGAACAGGAGGAGCAGGGCAAGCCAAAGGCTCTTTTTCTTGTTCCTTTCCAGGAACTCGCTCATGGTCCCTCGTATCCGAACGACAGCGCCCCGCTTCCTTTAATAAGAAGCTTGTACACTTCTAGTGTAAAATACGCTCACTTGACCTGTCAAGGGCCCTCCTTCGGGCCCAAAATGCAGCCGGAATAGAGAAGCCACCCCAGAAGACCCTCGACAAACAGAAGCGGCCCCGTCCTCTTGAAAAGATAGGCGATGAATCCATCGATATGCCCGAATCGGTCCGCCACCCAGAGGAAGAGCCCGGCGCTGACGAACGTTCCGACCCACACCCCGTAGCCCAGGGCCCGGTTCATCTGCGCGCATCGATCCGCGTCCCATTTCGTCTTGATCATAGGCTTTTTCCTTGCGGCCGGGCGCGCTCATGCGCGCCCGGCCGCAGGATATTTCAGTCTCCTCCGCCGCCGACCATCTTTCCGCCGATAGCTCCGATGCCGCTGGCCGCGCCGGACTTGAGCGCCGCCATGCCGGCCTCTTTGGCCGCAGTCTGCATGGCCGCGGTCTCAATCGCGGGTTTTGCGGTCGCAGACACGCTGAAGTCGGCCGCAGCCTGCCAAGCCAGGTAAGCGGACAAGGCTCCGCAGGCCGTGAAGATCATGCCTTGCATCATCTGCCCCTGGGCCATGATGGCCATGCCCAAGACCGAGGCGATCGCAGCCACGGCGCAGGCGGCATAGGACAGATACGTCGCGACCGTGTACAACGCGGCGGTATAAGGCCCTCCGGCCTTGGCAAGGAGCCAGATCGCCGCTGCGGCGACTATCAGGATCGTGGAGGCCAAGAGCATCATGGTCGCCATGTCGACCAAGCCCTGATAAGGAGTCTTATTGCTCCCGCTATCCACAGGCGGCACAGTGGTGGTCGGCGGAGTCGTATTGTTGGGAGGATTATCATCGATCGGCCCTCCGGAATTGATTCCCGATTCCGAGGGTCCTCCGACCGTGGTCCCGAGGCCGCCCCCGCTCGTCCCGGCCCCGGCGCCCTGGATGCTGCTTCCGGCAGGCGCGGCATTGGCCCATTGCTGGGATTGCACCGCGGAGCCGGTCTCGGTATTCCCGGACTTCGTCGGAGACATGGCGCGGTTCATCTTATCCAAGCGCCGGGCATTGGCCCCGCGCAGGCTTAAAGCGCCGCGGCCGCCGGCCGGCATCTTGCTGCGAGAGACCTGCGCCTTGGCCCCTGGAGCAAAGGCCTTGGCCTGCGCGAGCGAAGCCCCGTCGATCTTGGATTGCTGGAAGCCCTGTCCGATGCCGCCGGAAAGTCCCGATCCTCCGGAAAGACCGCTCATGCCGGAGCTCAATTTCCCGTAGCCGCCCTGCATTCGCGCCTGGGCTGCCGCGCCGCCGTCCATGCCCTGTCCTGCCGCGGCTGCGGCAGCGGCATCGGCATCGGCTGCGGGCCCGCCGGCCTGATCAGCGCCCGGAGCGCCGGCTTCCCCATCCTTTGCGGCCTCGCCGGCCGCGGCATCCTGCGCAGCGCGCGCGGCTTCCTCGTCGAATGCTCCCTTATTGGCCTGATTGGCCAAAGACAAGGAAGAAGGGCCTCCGCGCTGGGAGCCGGGCAGATTATTGAGGTCCTCGGAACGATAGGCGCCCTTGAAGACCGAGCCGCCTGCCTTGCCGGAACCTGATTGTCCGAACCCGCCTCGATTGTGCATGTCCATGAGCCCGTAGCCGGACACGGCCAAGGCCGCAGCCACGACCAAGGTACTGGCGAGCTTGGTCGAGAAGAGCGCATTGAGCCGAGCCACCCAGCCGCCCGCTCCCGCGAGGCTGCTGCCGCCGCTGCCGCCGCCTACGCCCACGCGGGCGCTGTTGCCCATCCACGGAGGAAGTGCTCCTCCGCGCTTCTTCTCTTTCTCTTCTTGGCTCATAAAGCCCTCCCCTCTTCTTGACTGCTCGTTAAAATCCGCTTCCCGTCATCGAACGATCTTACTTCGGCGCCGCCAGTTCCGCAAACGTCACTCCGGAGATGGCCTCTCCGCCGGCTCCCGCAGTCCCGGCGGCAGTGCTTGCCGCAGCCCCAGGATATGTCGGAATGAACGTCTTCCCTAAGTCCGTCGTGAAAGCGCCTGTCCCATAATCCGTGCTCACGATCGAGATCGGCTTCGCACCGGCCGCGAGACTCTGATTCATCTGCGCGACCTGCGCCTGGTTGGTGGCATCGATGTCCGCCTTGGCCCTCTCGGAAGCCGTGCTGTCAAAGGCCGCCATAGCGGCCTTGGCCGTGATGATGCCTCCGGCCATGGTGAACATCATGCCCTGCATCATCTGGTCGTACTGCGTGATGAGCATGATGCCCATGAGCGCGGCGAATGCGGCGGCCGCGGCCGCGAGCATGGAGACCATCTTGGCCTTGGCCAGGAGCGCAAGCTGGGCCGGGCCCACCGCGATCTTGGCCGCGTCGCCGATCTTGCTGGCCCAGAAGAGCAGGAGCATGGAGACCAGAAGGGCTCCGATGGCGGCATAGATGAGATTCTTATAAGGAGTCTTCTCCTCGGTCTCGCCGGCTTTGGGAGTCGGCGGCTGGACCTCCTTGGTCTGCTGGACCGAGTTCGCGTTGGGATTCCCGTTGCTCACGCCCGCGCCGTCTATGCCCGTTCCTCCGGCAGCGGGTCCTGCCGCAAGCCCTCCCGCGGCTCCCACCTGCGCGGCGCCTCCGTCGTAGGTGAGCCCGGAGCCCGGGCTGGACATCTGCGGAGAGCGGAGGTTCCCCTTCACGACCTTCGAGGTATCCCTCAACTGCCTGGCCGCGTTTCCTCCCGGGGATCGGATCGACGACATGCGGCTGGCGCCCATGCGCGTGCGGTTGGCGGCCGAAGAACCGGCTCCTTTGACGGCTCCCTTATAAGTGGATTGGAAATCCCCGCCCACCCCTTTGGCCATTCCCGCCTGAGCCTCCAAGCGCGGACCCGCCCCTCCCGAGGACTGCCCTCCAAGGCCCTGGCTCTTGACCATCTGAGGCTTGGCCGCCGGAGCAGCGGAGCCCGCGGAACCCGCCGCGGCATCATGCGCGGAGTCGGCGCCGGCATCAGCCCCCGCGGCCGACGCATCCGCGGGATTCTGATCCGAAGCGCCTGCCTCCTGCGCGCCGGCGTCGGAGGGAGCGGGATTGGCCTTGGAGAAATATTCAAGAGACGTGGAGGCTCCGTCTTTGGAGGCCTGCAGTCCGGCGCCCTGCAATCCGTCCGAGGAGGCTCCGTCTTGTCCCTTCGCGGAAGAAAAGACGCTGCCGCTCCCGAAAGCGGTCCGCCGGACAGCCGGATTGCTGGTGCTCAGGATGCCGATGCCCGCGGCAAGAGTCGTGCCTGCCAGGACCATGGCCACCACTCCGGCCTTGGTGGCCCAGAGTCCGGAGCCCACGCCCGCACCGGCGCCGGCGGAGACTCCGCCCTCGCCGCCCAGTCCCAACTTGGAGAGCAGGCCGGACAAAAAGCCGCCGCCCTTGCGCTCTTCTCTTCGCCTTAGGGTCTCCGGCTTGGGGTCGAGGTTGGGGTTCATAGGGGTCTCCTCAAGAAGTTTTCGCCGCCGACTGAGACTGCATTCCCATCATCATCATCGGGGCCATCTGACTGAACTCGGGACCGAGGATGCCGCCCATCATCATCATCGCCATCATCATCGCGACCTGCTGAAGTTCCGCTTCCTTGTCCTTCTTGGATTTATATTCTTTCGCCTCGGTCACGGCCGGAGGCTGGATATCCTTGTGCTGAAGATCGAGCCCCTCGTTGGACTTCAGGTTCGCCGGAACGTCCTGTCCCTCTCCCAATCCCACGCCCCCGCCCGCGGCGCCGCCGGCCAGAGAGCGGCCTTTGGCGCCGGCCGCGTCAAAGGAGCGTTGTCCGGAGCCCGCGGCGCGCTCACCGTCTCCGCGCAGAGATTCTTTCGCGGCCTTCTCGACTCCCTGCAGAGACTCCACTACGCCGCCGGCGCGTCTGATCAGGGAGCCGCGAATCTTGGGCGCGGACAGGTCCGGAGCGCGGGATTCCACCAGGCCCGGATTCCCTCCCAAGCCGAAGAAGGCGCCGGCCGCGGCCATGGACGCTCCGGAACTCGCGGAACCGCGCGAAGGGAGCTGGCTGAACTTCGCCTTCGGCGCTGAAAAACCGGTATGCACGGACTGATGCCCCCAGCCGCCGCGGCCTTCTTCTTTATCCTTCCCGGATTCCCCGGCCTTATTGAGCGCCGCGGCCAAGGTCTCGGAGCCGGAACCCTCTCCGGAAGCGGACGCTTGCAAGGGTTCGCCTTGGGAGCCGTCCGGCAGGCTCGAAGGAGTGTTTGGAGCTTCGCCGCCCAGAAGATTCTGCGCATCCCCTTCCGACAAGGCCGTCCCAGGCGCGCCCTGAGGATTCTTCGCGGTCTCCAGACTCTTGAGGCTCTGCTCCTCGGTGCCGGCCGCGCCGAAGACAGGCACGGACACGGAATCCTCGCCGAGCCTGTCCGAGAGCGGAGCCATCACCCAGAGCCCCACCCCGCAGAAAAAAGCCAGGAGGATCCAGCTATTGCTTTTGAGCCACCGTCCGATGTCGTCGTCACGCATGGCTATGCGCGCCCATCGACGGATGGACGCCTCTAATATAAAGTGTAAAGAGCGCGATTTCCCTTGTCAAGGGACCTGCGGCGCTTGCCGGCGCCAAAAACAGCCTTATAACCCGCCTACGCCGTTCCGTTGGCCGATGGGAGCGCTTCCGGATCCCAAAAAGGCTTCGGAGAGCGTTTCCCATACTCCAGGAAGATCGCGGCGATCTGGTCATAGTCGAGCTCGTCATTCTTCATGAGCTCCGAAGCGAAGCGCTCCACGATCTTCCACTCGGCCTTGAGCGTCGCCTCCACCTCGACTAAGCCCTGCTGGAGGATGCGCTGGGTCTCGGCATTGAGCTGTTCCTTGACCTTGTCCGAGAGATGCTCCTTGGGGATCACGCTGAAATCGCCGAGGAGCCCCGCATGGCTCATGCCGAAGCGCCAGACCATGGAATGCGCATAATGCATGGCCTGCGAGAAATCCGAACTCACGCCGTTGCTCGTGACCCCGTATTTGAGCTTCTCGGCCGCGTAGCCGGCCAGGGAGACGTTCACGTGCGCGATCAAGGTATGGCGGTCGCTGGTGTAGAGCTCTTCGCGCGGGGCATGGTGCACCACGCCCAAGGCGCCGCCGCGCTGGATGATGGAGGCCTTGAACACGTCGTCGGTCGGATGCGTGAGGTAGAGCACGACCAAGTGCCCGGCCTCATGGTAAGCCGTCATCTCCCGCTCGTGCGGGGTGAGATTGAGCCGATGCTCGACTCCGAGCTCGATGCGGTCCACGGCCGCGGTGATCTCCTTATAGCCGATGAGCTCCTTGCCGGAGCGCGCGGTGATGAGCGCGGCTTCCTTGAGGATGTTCTCGATCTCCGCCGGAGACTTGAACACGGCTTTGCGCGCCAGGCGCGCCATGTCCACGCCCGGCTCCACCTTGATCTTGCGGGCGTAGTACTCGAAGATGTCCTTGCGTTCCTGCAGATTCGGGCGGTCGACCAGGATGTGACGGTCGAAGCGGCCGGGCCGCAGGAGCGCGGGATCGAGCACGTCCAGGGCCGCGTTCATGGCGCCGATGACCAGGACGTTGGCGTCATGGTTGTGCAGGCCGTCGAGCTCGACTAAGAGCTGGTTGAGCGTGGAATTGCCTTCCTGCCCTCCGCCGAAAGCGTCGTGGAACACGCGGGTGCGGCCCAGCACCTCCAACTCATCGATGAAGATGATGCAGCCGCCGTGCGCCTGGGAATAGAGGCGCGCCTTCTTGAAGAGCTTGCGCACCCTGGCCGCGCCTACGCCCACGAATATCTCGATGAACTCCGATCCAGAGACGGAGAGGAACGGGATCCCGGCCTCGGCCGCGATGGCCTTGGCCAAAAGGGTCTTGCCGCAGCCCGGAGGGCCCATGAGCAGGATGCCGCGCAGGATATTGCCGCCCAAACGCCGGACCAGGGAGCGGTCCTTGAGCAGTTGGACGACTTCCATGGCCTCGCGCTTGGATTCGATCAGCCCAATGACGTCCGAGAAGCGGACTTGGACCTGGGACGCGTCGATGCGGGCCTTCTTGAAGCGGGCGAAGCCTCCGCCGTACTGCAGAAGATAGAGGAATGCGACGAAGACGAGCGTCTGCAGGATGCCCCAAGGCAGAGATGCGACATTGATCCCGATGATATAGCGCCGGACGCTCTCTTCCATTCCGGCCAGATACCACATGGGCAGGAGCACGGACAGCGTGACTCCCACGCCGATGGCCAGCCAGATCCACCAGGACTGCAGGAACAACCTCAGTCGAGCCCAGAACATGTTGTCAGCATACCTTTTTCACGGCGAGTTCTGCAGACCGGGGAGGACGAAGGCGATGGGCCTGTCGCGGTTGGGGACGTACTTGGTGACTTCCAAAGGCGGAGTCTGGAACTTGAGCACCGGCGTATTGATGGGCTTGGTGCGCACGGTCAAGGTCACGATGTTCCAGACCTGCGTGCGCTGGATAGGGCAGAGTTTGATGGAATCCAATGAGAGGAAGCTCTGGATGACCGTGTTCGGGCACTCGGCCCGGGAAAAGCCCAGGTAGCAGGCCGCCTTCTCCTCGATGTCCTTGCAGAGCTGCCCTTCGTCGAAATGTTCGTATGCCACGTTGCGGTGAGACTCCAACTGCCAGCGCCGCGCCGCATAATAGGAAGCGATCTCCATCTTCTGAATCAGCACCAGCATGGCGAACACCTTCGAGAACGCGAAAAGAAAGAACATGAACAGCGGCAAAAGCAGCACGACTTCCGTTGTTGCTTGGCCGCGCTCGCGACGGGTATTCGGCCGCAGCCTGGTCGGAAGAATCCTCATGGATATAACCGGGTCTGGAATTTTGGGGTGGGGTCGGGCCAGAGACGTCCGCCGCTGAGCATGATGGTGGAATGCACGCAAGGAGAGCTCACCCCTCCGGTCTGACACTTCACCAGATTGTTGAAATCGACGCGAAAATAGTTCGATGGAGCGCTCCACCGCTGGATCACGGGATAGCCGGGATAATTGGCCAACGGAGCGTGGACGGTCTTCATGTTCTTGAGATGGTCGTCGGGGATCGCCTCGGCCTGGAAGAGCCCGGCGTTCGGCTGACAGTTGGCGATGGTCGAGGGCATGACGATCGGCTTGTTGGGCCCCCACTGCTTGTAGGGCTGGAAGGGATCGCTGGTGGGCTTGTTGCCGTAGAACATGATCTCCTGGACGCAGTAAGGCTTGGGCTGGAACTGATAGGCGTTGAAATAGCTCGCCCCCGCATCCGCAGACCCGATCGGGTCTCCGGTGTTGAGCCAGTAGGATTTCCGGAAGAAATTATGGTTGCCCGTGAGCCTCTTGAACACGGAGGTCTGAGCGTCCTCGACGGAGCCGAGCAGCTGGTAGATCTGCACGTAAAGCTTGTAGATGTCCTGGGCGTCGTCCCAGCTCAGCCAGTAGTCCAAGGCGTTCTGGAGCGTCAGGAGGTCGAGCCTGCCTCCGCCGGAGCTTGCGACCGCGCAGCTCATCATGTCCGGAGGATTGTCGTTCTTGCCCGTGCCGCAGCCGCCGAAGCGAAGCTTCCAGGTCGGGAAGGAATCGAGCGCCGTGTCCCCCGATACTCCGTCCATCCTGGGAAAGGTGCCGTTCTTGAAGAGGATGTCGTAGAGACGATCCGGCGCGGTGTTGTTCTTGCGGTCGATCATCGTCGTGTTGAAGCCTTCGTAGAAGATGCGCTGCGGGAAGGCGCCGTTGACGTACGCCGAGCGGTTGAGGAAATCCGAGTAGTTCGTCATCTCGATGAAGGCCGCGGCGTCCACGGCGAACTGGTGCCGGATCTTCTCGCGCGAGAGCTTGGCCGTCTCGAAGATGAGATAGACGAACAGGAACAGGCAGGGCAGGGCGAAGAGCGCGGGAATAGACAGCTGCCCGCGCCGTGAACGCACAAACGACCAGCCTGCGCAACGTCTCTCTGCGCGCATAATGGATATATACCCGTACCGTGTTACGGAAACAAGTATCCAGCCGGAAAAATTCAGTCGGCCTCAAATCTGTCCATGTCTGAATTTTTCCGGAGGGGGTTTCAACACGGAGACAACCGCCAGTGATAAGATGCGGTCGAGTCCATGAAACGTCAAGGGACCATCCACTCGACCTCACCCATTTTTCTGGCGGGTGAAACAGAGGGAGAGAGTCTCCCCTGCACGACTGTTCTAAAAAACGGGTAAGGTCGAGGCCTTACTGGCCGTAGAGGAGACGCATGGCCAGGAACTCGGGCAGACCGGCTTCCAGGATCTTGCGCTGGGCGGCCTGCACGTCATATTCCACGCGCCGAAGGGTGAACAGCCTCTGCTCGTCGTCGTAGATGCCGTAGGCGGCCCGGGGATCATGGTCGCGCGGCTGGCCCACGGAACCGGAATTGATGACCACGCGCATGCCGCGCGGCACGCTCACCTGCTGGTCGGCCTGGAGCGTCGAGAACTCCACGTAGCTGACCGGCTCCTTCATCAGAAAGACCAGGGGGAGATGGCTGTGCCCCACGAAGCAGGGCGAGACAGCGTAGTGCGGAGTGTTGTCGTGGAACTGCTGGACCGTGACGAGATATTCCTCCGCGGGATTGCGCGGAGAGCCGTGCACGAGCGTAAACTCGGAGTGGTCGATGCGCGGCGGGAGATCCTGCAGCCAGCGGCGGTTCTCCTCGGTGAGCACGGCCTGGGCGTAGCGCACGGACTCGGCCGCCATGCCGTTGAACCAGGAAAGATCCATCCTGCCGAGAACCGCGAGATCATGGTTGCCGCGCACGCAGTGAAGATTGGACAGGCCGGATGCGAGCCGGAGCGTCTCATTGGGCTCGGCTCCGTAGCCCACCACGTCCCCGCAGCAGACATAACCGTCGACTCTTTCCCGACCTACGGCCTCCAGCACGGCCGCGAAGGCCTCCGCGTTGGAATGAATGTCGGAGAAGACCGCCCAGCGCATCAGGCCTTCAAGCCGCCGCGGGCGCCGGAGTCATGGGGTCCGTGCCGGGAACTTCGGACAAGGCCGCAGCGGCAGGCTCGGCCGAAGACTCCTGCACCGCCGGCTCCTGCGCGGTCTCGCCGCGCTTGCGGAAGTCCACGGAGATGATCTGGCTGACTCCGGATTCCTCCATGGTGACGCCGTACATGACGTCGCAGGCTTCCATGGTCTTCTTGTTGTGGCTAACGATGAGGAACTGCGTGCGGCCCGCGAACTGCCGGAGCATGGACACGAAGCGGTCCACGTTCGCGTCGTCGAGCGCCGCGTCGGCCTCGTCGAGCATGCAGATGGGCGAAGGCTTGACCATGAAGAAGGAGAAGAGCAGCGCGATGGCCGTGAGCGTCTTCTCTCCGCCGGAGAGCAGCGAGATGCTCTGCAGGCGCTTGCCCGGCGGTTGGGCGAGGATCTCCACGCCGGTCTCCAGCATGTTCTCCGCGTCGGTCAGCACCAGATCGGCCTCTCCGCCCTCGAAGAGCACGGAGTAGAGCCGCCGGAAGTGGTCCCGGACCTCGTTGTAGGTCTGGCGGAAGTTCTCGCGAGTCGTGGCGTTGATCTTCTGGATGGCCGTGCGCAGGTCGTCCTTGGCCTTGTTCAGATCGTCGACCTGGCCCTGAAGATAGTCGCGCTTGCGGCGCAGTTCCTCATACTCCTCCGGCGCGGCGAGATTCACGTTGCCCAAAGCCTCGATGCGGCGCTTGAGGAAGGACATGCGCTCCGGGTCGATCTCCTTCTCCGGATGCTTCTCCCGGGCCTGTTCCAGCGTGAGCCCTATCTCCTCGTTGAGGCGCTTGAGCAGGGATTCCAGACGGCCGCGCTGCGTGGCGATGACGATCTCGCTCTCCTGCAAGGACTTGCGCAGCGCCGAGGATTCTTCCTGCTTGGACCTAAGTCCGGTCTGCAGATTCTCCGCGGAAGAGACCATCTCCTGAACCTGCGCGTGCAGGGATTGCGCACCGGTCTCCTGCTCGGCCAATATCCGATGCTGGGCGTCGAGGGCCTCGCGGGCCTCGGCCTCGGAGCGGTCTTCCTCGGCGATGCGCCGCTCCCAGCCCTGATGCTGCTCGAGACGCCGGTCGATGGAGGCTCGCAGTCCGGCGAGACCGGCTTCCACGCGGCCAAGATGACCGATGAGGTTCTGCTCGTGCTCGCGCAGAGTCCGAAGGTTCTGCTCGAAATGCTCTTCCTGAGCCTGGCGGGCGATGACCCGTTCCTTGACCTCGTCGTAGCGCTGAGCCGCCTCGGTCTGAGCCAGGCGCAGGCGCTGCTCTTCCTCGCCGAGCTCGCGCAGCTCCGCGGCGCAGGCAGCCAGGTCTTCCTGGACCCGCGCGATCTCCGCGAGGATGCCCGCGCAGTCCTTTTCGATCTGAGCGGACTCCTGCTCCAAGAAAGGCAGGTGCTCATCGCAGCGCCGCAGTTCCGCGGCCGCCCGATGATGCTTCTCCTGCTCGACGGAGTGCTGCGCGCGCGCCTCGCGCAGGCGTTCCTGCGCCGCGGTGCGTTCGGTCTCCGCGGCCGTACGGCGAAGAGCCGCGGCTTCCTGCGCGACGCGCACGGCGTTCAATCGTTCGCGCGCGGGGATGAGTTCCGAGAGCTTGGGAGCGGCGCCCGCGGTCTCCAAGGACCCTCCGCAGACCCAGTGCGAGCCGTAGAGATTCCCTTCATACGCATACGACTCGGCCAGCAAATGCCGGACGGCCTTGCCGTAGGCGGAGTCGTACTGGATGCTCTCCAGCAGCGGCTGCGCCTGCGCCGGGATCTGGGAAGAAGTCCCGTCCTCGGGCAGAGTGCTCATGACCAGGAAGCGCGCACGCCCCTTGCCCGCATCATGCAGATACTGGATGCCGGCGCGGGCCGCGGCGGGATCCTCGCAGAGCACGGCGTAGAGCCGCTCGCCCAGGGCGTCTTCCAGATGCGTGCGCCACGGCTCCTCGGCCTTGAGCTTGGACTGGACGGTCCCCAGGATGCCCGGCAGGCCGGACTCGCAGACCAGATGCGCGCCGACCCAATAGGGATCCCGGCTGCCCTGGGCTTCCAAAGCGTCGATGCGGGCGCAGAGCTGGATCTCCTCCTCGCGCAGCGTGCGAAGCTCGTCGACGGCGGCCTCGAAAGCGCGGACGGACTCGTTGTAAGCGGCCTCCTGGCGTTCGACGACCTGCGCGGCCTCGGTGAACCAGGCCCTGGCCTCGCAAAGAGAGAAGCGCTTGATCCCTGCCTCGCGCTGCTCGGCCTCGAACTGGGCCTGCTTCTTGTCGAGGTCCTTGAGCGACTGCCGGACATTGTACTCGCAGCGGCCGAAGTCCGCCTCAGTCTTGGCGAATTTTCGGGAGGATTCCTGCCGGAGCTCGGCCGCGGCCAAGGCCTCCGTCGCGGCGGCCTCTCGCCGGGCCTGCGCCTGGGCGAGTTCGGCGCGGGCCTGTTCAAGATCGTGCGCAAAGGCATCGCGCCGCGACTGAGCGTCGCTCACGGATGCCGAGGCCTTCTCCACTTCCGCGCGGGCCGAGGCCAGACGCGGCTCGTATTCCGCGATCTCGGCGCGCTCGCGAGCAAGGTCCTGTTCCGAAGCGGCGATCTGTTCGCGCAGGCTGCTGCGGATGCTCTGCGCGCCGTGCACCCGGCCTTCGAGCCGGCCGATCTCGGCCTTGATCTCGGAGATGCGGGCATTCGTTTCGACGAGAGAGGCCTCGCGATGGGTCCGCTCAAGATTCAGGGCGGCCAAGCGGCCTTCCTCGGCCGCGACCTCGACATCGAGTTCGGAAAGCCGCTGAGACGCGGGCGCCACGCGCTCGGTCTCCGCCGCGATCGTCTTCTCGGAGGCGTCGATCTCCAGCACGGCCTGCCTGGCTTCCAGCACCGCGAGCTCGGCCTTGTAGTTCTGATAAAGCTGGGCCTTGCGCGCGTCGCTGTCGAGCTTCTTGATCTGCTCATCGGTGAGCGCCACGGAGGTCATCAGCTGTCCGAGGTCGATGTCCACTCGCTCCAGCTTGCGCAGAGCCTCCTCGCGCTTGGCCTTGTACTTGGAGACGCCCGCGGCCTCCTCGAAGAGGGCGCGGCGTTCTTCCGGCTTGGATTCCAGAATGAAGGAAACGTTGCCCTGGTCGATGATGGCATAGCCGTCGGAACCGATGCCCGTGTCGAGGAAGAGTTCGCGGATGTCGCGCAGGCGGCACTGAGTCCTATTGAGGTAGTACTCGGACTCGCCGGAGCGGAAGAGGCGGCGCGAGACCGAGACCTCGGAATACTGCACCGGGAGCATGCTCTGCGCGTTGTCGAAAGTGAGCGTGACCTCGGCCATGGAGGTCGCGTTGCGGCGCGCGGTGCCCGCGAAGATGACGCTGACCATGGAGTCCGAGCGCAGGGCCTTCCAGGACATCTCGCCGATGCACCAGCGGATGGAGTCCATGACGTTGGACTTTCCGCAGCCGTTGGGACCGATGACGCCGGAGATGCCCGGCTTGAGCTCGATATGGGTCCGGTCCGCGAAGGATTTAAAGCCGACGATATCTATGGATTTGAGATACATGACGACTCCCGTCCATATTTCGCCATATTGTGTCATCCAGACACCTCGGCGCCCGTCATGGACTGAAATATGATACCAGAACGCCCCCGGAGAATCAATCGAACAAAGGACCTACAATGATATAATCCCGACCGTGCGAAAAAGACTTCTTCTAGGAACGTTCTTACTGGCCGGCTGCCTTCCTCATCCGAGGCCCGCGCCCGAGCCGAAGACCGCTGCCGCGCCGCTCATGGAGGTCTCCACGCATGCGGCGCAGTCTCCGGCGGCCGCCGTGAAGCAGACGCCTGCCGCACAGAGCCCCGCCGCCGCCCCCCCCTCCACTGCCGCCGTCCAAGCCGTCGTCCCCGCGCCCAGCACCGGAGTGCTCGCGGGCATCGATGTCCTGGAAGCCGACGGCTTCCGACCTTTGAAGGGTCTGCGCATCGGACTCATCACCAACCAGACCGGCGTGGACCGCCTCGGACGCTCAACGGCCGAAATCCTGGCCCAAGCCCCGGGCGTGCGGCTGCGCGCGCTTTTCTCTCCGGAACATGGGCTCCAGGGAACACTCGAGGAACCCTCGGTCCCCACGGACATCTATCGGCTTCCCGACGGAGAAGACATCCCTGTATTCAGTCTCTATGGAGACACGAAGACCCCTACCACGCAGATGCTCGCGGGACTCGACGCCTTGGTCTTCGACGTCCAGGATATCGGCGCGAGGTTCTACACTTATGCGGCGACCTTGGCCCTGGCCATGGAAGCGGCCGCCGCGCACGATCTGGACTTCTTCGTGCTCGACCGTCCGAACCCCATCAACGGCGAGGCCGTGGCCGGGCCGGTCCTCGATGACGGCCTGCGGCACTTCACCGCATACCTGCCGGTGCCCGTCCGTCACGGCATGACCATCGGCGAACTGGCTCGGCTGCATAATATGAGCGGCCGCGTGGGCGCGCGGCTTCAGGTCGTGCCGATGCGCGGCTGGTCCAGGTCTCTCTGGTTCGATCAGACCGGCCTGCGCTGGATCATTCCGTCGCCGAACATGCCGAACCTGGAAGCAGCATCCCTCTATCCCGGCATCGGCTGCTTCGAGGCTTCCAACATCTCCGTTGGGCGGGGCACGCCGGTCCCGTTCCGATGGATCGGCGCGCCCTGGATGAACGCGGAGGCCGTGCTCAAGCGCCTGCGCAAAGCCAAGCTCAAAGGTTATTCCTTCGAAACAGCCTCTTTTCGCCCGAGCAAGAGCGTCTTCAAAGGCAAAAAATGCCGAGGCATCCGCATCCGCGTCCGGGACCGTGAAGCCGCGGACCCGCTGGCGCTCTTCGCGCATCTGGTCTGCGCATTGCGCGACATCCATCCATTGGAATTCGGCATCCGGCCCGAGGAGATGACCCGCATGGCGGGCACCGCGCGATTCGCGGACCTTTATCGCTCCGGCGCCCAGCCCGCATCCATGATCCTGATGTTCCGCAGCGACGCCGCCCGCTTCAAAGCCTGGCGCGCGCCCTTCCTCCTCTACTGACCGGAAAAAATCAGTCGGCCTCAAATCTGTCCATGTCTGTTTTTTCCGGAAATGACCCCTGCCACCAATAATTATGTAACAAACGTTCTTCATACTAGAGGAACGCGCGCCTCTTTATCCATGCGGGTGCGCGCAAAAAAAGTGCTCTCGGGAAAAAATCGCCTTCCCCTCCTTCTTCTCCAACTGGCCTTGCTGTCGGCCGCCGGCCCGGCCGCGGCCGGGCAAGGCGCGGGCACGACGTCCGCGAATTTCCTCAAGCTCGGCGGAGGCGCCCGAGCCGTGGCGCTGGGAGGAGCCTTCACGGCGTTGGCCGACGATGCCAATGCCATCGCCTATAACCCGGCCGGGCTCGCGGTGCTGCGCCGCCAAGAACTCTCCTTGATGCACAACGAATACATGGACGGCATCCGTCAGGAATGGGCCGTCTACGCTCTGCCCTCCCAGGAGTATGGGACATTCGCGGCGGCCGCGAACGTCCTGAGCGTTGCGCCCTTCGCGGCCTACGACGCGGGAGACCATCCCACCGGGGAAGTAAGCGCACAGGATTCCTCCTACGGCCTGGCCTACGCACGGTCTTTCGGCAAAGTCCTGCACGTGGGCGCGGGCGCCCAAATGATCTCCTCTCAGCTCGCCGACCACAACGCGCGCACGAGTTCTTTCGACGCCGGAATGATCTATGAGCCTCCGATCACGGGATTGCGGCTGGCCGCCGCGCTCCTGCACGCGGGAGCAGGGATGCGCTTCGTCGAGGAATCCTCGCCTCTGCCCAGGACGCTCAAAGTCGGCGTGGCTTACACGCCCTTGCGCATGGTCCGCAACCGGCACGTGCTGACGATCTGCACGGACGTGGAGGATTCCGAGGACCGCGGCCTCAACGGCGCATTCGGTTTGGAATACGAGAGCCACCACATGGTGGCGCTCCGATTCGGCTGGCGCGGCATCCAGGACGCGGGCCTCGGACTTTCCGCGGGCCTCGGGGTCTTCTTCAACGATGAAGGCTTGGGCCGCCTTCCGGAACTGCGCTTCGACTACACCTTCGTGGACATGGGCGGGCTGACCCAAGCGCACCGCATCGGGGTCACCCTGCGCTTCGGCCCCAGCCGAGAGGTCTGGATCCCGCCCTCCCGCCTGCGCCGCTCCTGGTTCCGCGGAAGGCAGGATGATTCCCCCTTGAAGCCCGAGACCGTCGTCGAGGAAGAGGTCCTGGAAGAGGAATCCCCGCGCTCCGCCGAGAAAAAGGCCGCGTCCCCCATCCCGCGCCGGAGCTTCGACCGCCATGATCCCACGATCCTGAAGGTGAACCCATGAACCTCTTCACCCTGCGAAGACTGCTCTGCGCCATGCTCTGCGCCGGCTGGGCAAGCTCCAACGCCCACGGCTACGGGAGCCTCACGGGAGGACCCTATCTCGTCACCGCCCTCGCCTCGAATTCCGGCGCAGGCGTCTCCGCCAACGGCCGCTACCGCCAGACCTATACCTTCGCGGCCACGTTCTCCGCGCCCATGTCCAACGGAGCCTACACGCTCCTTCCCGGACCCATCGCGGCCGTGCGCACCTCGCGCGACGATCTCAGCGCGGCCCATGCCTTCCCGGTCCCCTTCGAGCCGCATCTCGGGCACGACAAGATCACCTTCACGCGCCTGACCGCCGCCTGCACCATCGACATCTATACGCTTGCCGGAGAAAAGGTCTACTCTCTATCGAAAAATGACATCTCCGACCGCATCGAGTGGTCTCCGGTCGCCAACGGACGGGGCTCGGCCCTGGCCAGCGGCGTCTATATCTACGTCATCAACGCGCCGGGCCTGCCGAGCAAGCGCGGGAAACTGATGGTCATCCGCTGACAAGGAACACTGAGGAACCTATGAATACCCGAACCCTCCGACTCTCGCTCTGCATCGCCGCAACGCTCTTCGCCTGGACTTCGGCGGGCGCCGCGGAATTCCGGCCCGCGGGCACCGCTTCGCCGGGCAGCGTCCCGAGCGGGATCAACTACCAGGGCCGCCTGGAAGAGAACGGCGTGGCCGTTTCCGACTTCAAGCGCATGGCCTTCATCGTCTACGACGCGCCCACCGGCGGGACCGCTCTCTGGTCGAGCGGCGTGCTCATGGTCAATGTCCAGCAGGGGCTCTTCAACACGATCCTCGACATATCCACCTCCTCGCTTTCCGGAGGGAACGCGCGTTATCTCCAGGTCCAGGTAGAGGGAACGGACCTCTCCCCGAGAGAGGTCCTCAACACCGTGCCCTACGCCCTGGTGGCAAAGGCCTTGGAAGGAACGCTCGACATCTCCGGCGGAGGGCTGTCCGTCTCCACCGCGCCCGCGGCAAGTTCCTCGCTCTACGTATCGTCGCAGACCGGACACGTGGGCATCGGCAGCTCCTCTCCCGCTTACCGGCTGCAAGTCTCCAGCGGCGCAGGCGAGACAGGCGATATCCTGGTAGTCTCCACCGGCGCCTCCAACATCTTCCGCGTCAGCGGCGAGGGAGAAGTCCGCGCGAACAAATACTACGGAAACGGCTCCGCCCTCACCGGAGTCTTATCGGCCGACCCCACCAGGGTCCTCAAAGTCGGCGATACGATGACGGGCGCGCTGAACATGTCGAACGCAGCGGTGAACCTGACGGGCGTGAACGGGAACGTGGTAGGCCAATCCTCCATCACCACCACGGGAGGAGTCTTCGGCAACGGCGCGGGCCTCACCAATCTCAATGCGAGCAATCTCGCATCAGGCACCGTGCCCCTGACCCGCTTGAGCGGCATCACCAACGCGGAGATCGCGGCCGGCGCCGCCATCGCGGACACAAAACTCGACGCCAACGTCGCCCGCCTGAGCGGAGTGCAGACCTTCAGCGGAGCCAAGACCTTCACCGCGGGCCCCACTCTAACCAACGTCGCGCTGACGCTCACGGGCGCCTCCGGCAACATCGTGGGCCAAGCCTCGGTCACGGCCTCCGGCTTCTTCGGCAACGGCGCGGGACTGTCCAATGTCAGCGGAACGGACGTGAGCAGGGTGGCTGATACCGGCGACACGATGACGGGCGCGCTGAACATGTCGAACGTGGCGGTCAATCTGACGGGAGTGAACGGAAACGTGGTGGGACAGTCCTCAATCACCACCACGGGAGGAGTCTTCGGCAACGGCGCGGGCCTCACCAATCTCAATGCGGGCAATCTCGCATCCGGCACCGTGCCCCTGACCCGCTTGAGCGGCATCACCAACACCGAGATCGCGGCCGGCGCCAACATCGCAGACACCAAGCTCAACACCATCGCCACCTCGGGCAAGGTCTCGGACAGCGCACTCTCCGCCAACGTGGATCTTCTCAACGGCATACAGACCATCAGCGCGGTCAAGACCTTCACCGCGGGCCCCTCTCTCACCAACGTGGCATTGACCCTCACCGGAGTCAATGGGAACGTAGTGGGCCAATCCTCCATCACCACCACGGGAGGAGTCTTCGGCAACGGCGCGGGCCTCACCAATCTCAATGCGGGCAATCTCGCATCCGGCACCGTGCCCCTGACCCGCTTGAGCGGCATCACCAACACCGAGATCGCGGCCGGCGCCAACATCGCAGACACCAAGCTCAACACCATCGCCACCTCGGGCAAGGTCTCGGACAGCGCACTCTCCGCCAACGTGGATCTTCTCAACGGCATACAGACCATCAGCGCGGTCAAGACCTTCACCGCGGGCCCCTCTCTCACCAACGTCGCTCTGACGCTCACGGGCGCCTCCGGCAACGTGGTGAGCGCGTCCTCGGTCACGGCCTCCGGCTTATTCGCGGAAACGCTCGCGGCGGGCGGCGGGAGCAATATCGTTTATCGCTGCCTCACCGACGGCGGCGGAGTGCCGAGCGGAACCCTGACGATCAACGCCGCCCAATGCGCCACATCCACCGACACCGGCCTGCGCGTGAAATAACGGATCCGACAGACGAGGAACCGCGATAATCCTGGTTCTTTAGGCCTACCCTCCATAGGGCTTACGGCACACGCCTGATGCACCTCAACGACTCATGTACAATTCCGGCGCATAGCGTAATATTCATATATGCCTCGCCCTCAAGAAGCTTGCCGAAGAATGCTCTCCAGCCTCTTGTGCGCGGCATTGCTCTGCGCGCAAGAATACGGCGCAGCCGGCGCTTTCGCGCAGTCCATCGCAAATCCGGCCGCGAATGCTTCCCCGACCGCCGTCACGATCCAGATCTCCATATCCGGATCCGCGCTCAACGGACAGCCGTCGCAGATCCAGCTCGTCCTCCCTGAAAATACCCATGCCGACATCTCCCTGCCCATCACGCAGCAAACCCCTCAACAGTCCCCGCTTCCCAATCCCTCTTCCTTAAATACAACCGTACAGACGACATCCGGCCGCACCGCAACTGCCGCGCTCGCGGGACATAAGAACGTTATTCGAGACACGCTCTCGAACCTCTCGCGCAAACTGCTCCCTTATCTGCAGAACCTGCGCGCAAAGGCCTCCTCGGGAGAACAGACCCAGGACACGGGCCGGCGAATCTTGGATGCGCTCACGCAAACCGATTCCGGCGAGACTGCCTCCGCCGACGAAGCCGTACCCGCGGACTCCGCGGACACGTTCTCAGCGGAAGCCGGAAACCTCCAGCCCGCAGCCTCCCTGGCCGCCCCCGCGCACGACGATTCCTGGTGGAAAGACCCGTCCATCACCCATTTCGCGGTGAGCGTGCCTCTCTATTCCCTGCGCCGGGAGAACAATGACCCGGGCATCGGAAAGTTCAGCACGCTCGGAGATTACTACCAAGACAAGCTCTCCAAACAGGCGGACGTCGTCCATCTGCTCCCGCACTTCGCGACATTGGGAAGCGTCTACGCGCCCGTAAGCCTCAATGCTCTCAACGAAGACTACATCGACTGGAACAACGTCCCGGAAGTACGGAATGACCCCGCACTCCTGGCTAAACTCGCGGTCACGGACCTCAAGGAACAGCAGGCCGTGGACTACGCGGCCCTGCATCAGAGGGAAAGCCTCGTAGTCAAGGACGCGTACTCTCATTTCAAGAGCGCGGAGCAGAACCGGGAACACGAGATCTCCCAAGCCGCGTACCTGCGCTTCCAAAATGAACAGCTGCGCATGAAGACCTCGCGCGCCCAGGACTACCTGACCTTCCTGAAGGAGAACGCCTCCTGGGTCCAGGATTACGCGGATTTCATGGCCATCCACGAGATCCTCGGCAAGCCCTCCTGGCAATGGAGCGCGCAGGATGAAGCGCACGCGCGCCAAGACCCCGCTTTCATCCTGAACAAGCACGCGCATCTCTACGCGCAGTGGAACGCGCGGCCTCAACTGCGCAGGGCCTTGGACCAGATCCACGCCGCGGGCGGCCGCATCCTCTTCGACATCCCCATGTTCCGCGCCAAGGACTCCGTGGACGCCTGGAAGCACCGCGAGTATTTCCTCGATCTCGCCACGAGGAATCCCGGCATCATCATCCACCCCTGGCTCCACGAGGATTGGAAGGACTTGGCCCTGTGGGACTGGTCCCGCCTGAAAGCGGAAGACTACCGCCTGATGACCGAGCCCTTCGCCTACTGGCTGGACCAGGGATTCGACGGCGCTCGGATCGACGCCCTGCACTTCGCATACAACTTCGGAAAGGGACAGCTGGCCAGCGGCAACGAGCCCGGAGACGACTACCTGCGCGCCTTGAGCGCCGTATTCCACGCTCGGAAAGCCCTGCCCGTGGCCGAGGCGTTCGAAGGCAAGGACGAAAACGCCAATCGCTACGGCTTCGTGACCGTGCACGGCGACTGGAAAAAGCTCAGTTCCCATGACGACGAAGCCCGTCCGAACCCCTTCTTCGAGCGGCTGCTGCCCTTGTCCCGAGTAGGCATCTCCGGAAAGAACAGCCGGTTCGTGGGCTATACCCTGGGCGACGAGTGGAGCGACCCCTTCCTGGTCAAGGAAATGGTCAACGGCTTCACGCATTGGCGCTACCGCATCCCCTTGGCCGGCGATCCTGATTATTTCAACCGCGTCAGGCAGGATGTCCGCTCCCGCATGGGCGCGCTGAGAAACCTCATCAACGGCGACATCTGGAAGGTCCCCGAAGCCGTGGGAACCGCGTTCAAGGCCGCGGCGGACGCGTTCGTCAAGCATTTCAACGGGGGGACGCAGATCTGGGCCGCGTCCATGGATTGGTTCATGGAGGAATGGGGACGCGACACCTTCATCTCCCTGCCGGGCCTGCTGCTCGCCACGGGCCGCTACGAGGAAGCCAAAAAGAACATCCGCGGCTTCGCCAAATACGAGAACAACGGAATCATTCCGAACAAGGTCTGGGACGCTTCCCGCTGGAACCCGCAGAAACCCGAGGGCGCGGACTACAACAACGCGGACGGCTCCATGTGGTTCATCCAGGCCGTCAAAAAATACGAAGACTATGTCAGCGACCCGGCCTTCAGCCGGGAGATGCTGCCGATACTGCGCAGCATCGTCGACAACTACGCCAAGGGCACCGGCTACAACTATCACGACCGCTTCAATCCCATCACCATGGACTCCGACGGCCTCATTATAAGCCCGGCGCAATCCACATGGATGGACGCGGATCCCGAGGGCAAAGACCATCCCGTGACCCCGCGCAACGGAAAAACCGTGGAGATCAACGCGCTCTGGTACGCGAATCTGCGATTTTTAGCGCGCTTGGAACGACGCGAAGGCAACGCCGCCGCGGCCATGCGCTACGACGAACGCGCGGACCTTGTCAAAAAGTCCTTCAATGATAAATTCTGGTTCGAGACCGAGGACAACAAGCGCGACTGGGGCGGTTCCGGAGGAGCCTTGCGGGACGTGGTCGAAGGAGACTCCCACGGAGAAGCGATCCGACCCAATATGCTCTTCGCGGTCAGTCATGGAGAAGACCTCCTTACCGTGGAGCGTCAGGCCGCCGTGGTTCTGGCCGCGACCCGCGACCTCCTGACCCCTTACGGCCTGCGCACGCTTTCTCCGAGAGACAGCCACTACCGCGCTTTCTACGAAACTTGGCGGCCGGCCATGGAAAAGGACCAGGCCTACCACCAAGGAACGGTCTGGCCTTGGCTCATGGGCCCCTACGCCGATGCCCTGGCCCGAGTGCGGCGCTCGCAAGGCTGGGATGAGGACCGCATCAAAACCGAACTCCGCCAACTCCTAAGACCCCTGGCGTCGTTCCTGGTCGAAGGACCCGTAGGCTCGCTGCCGGAGGTCTTCAACGGCAGCTGGCAGCACGAGCTCATGAAGAACTTCTCCCTGGCCGACCCGCTCGGCCTGGGCCCGCTGATCTGCCGGAGCTTCATCAACCAGGGACCCGGCGGAGGCACGCGCAGCCAGGCCTGGAGCGTGGCCGAGACCCTGCGCGTGATGCACGAGTACGGCCTGATCGAGGATCCAAAACTGGAAGATGCCGTTGAAATCGCCATCCCGTCGCTCTTCACTCCGCTCGCCGCGGAGACCCTGCCCGCGCAGGACACGCAGAGCCCTGCTGAAGGGCTCCTGCAAAAGCTCATCAACGGCCTCTCCGGATTCCTGAGCAAGGAACGCTTCCTCATGGAGAAGCGCCCCTTTGCGAAAGCGGCGCTCACATCGAACGCCGCGGCCGCGCGCCTCTTCCTGACCCGGCCCGGCCAAGCGCCGCGGTCGTCGACGCTCGTGGAACTGGGCAAGCTCCTGGCCGAGGACCCCTCGGCCCTCGCGGACCTTAATAAGGCCGGCCGCATCCGGATCGTGATCGCCCGGCCGCAAGCGCAGGCAGGGCTGACGAAAAAGGACCTCGCACAGGTGCAGAAGGCCCTGCGCGAACAGGGCGTCACGGCCAAGGTCGAAGTCGAACTCCTGCCCGTGGATTGGACCCGGACGCAGAACGGCCCCTCTGCCCAAGAAGAGATTCGCGGACCCGCGCATGATTCCGCCGCGCACGGACCCCTGAGCCGCATCCTTCATCTCCTAGCCTCTCCCTTTCGCGAGTTTGCCTATATCGGACGGACCCTCCGCGGCTCCTTCACCACTCCGACCTTGAACGCCGTGCTCAGCGGCCTGGCCTTGAAAGTCGTCATCCCCATGGCCGTGCTCAAGCAGGCCGGCTGGCTGGCCATCTACAACGGCCATCCCGCGGCCATGGCGCTGGCCCTGATCGTCTCCGTCGGCTTGAATCTCTTTCACGGAGTGTTCGTCAACACCTGGGCGAATTTCCAGAACCAGCTCGGCAAGCAGCGCGGCCTGAAATATCAGTCCGTCTTCAATCTCGCCTACGGACAGTTCTGGGGAGTGGTCTTCCGCCTCATCACCTTCGCGGTCATCGCGGGGACGATTCCTCCGTGGTCGTGGCTCTACTGGAAAGACTTGGGGATCGCGACGATCGTGGGAACCTTCGTGGGCACGCTGGGGATGCAGGGACTCAACTCGCTCTACGACAACGGACGGTTCTCCCAATGGCAGAGAGACGGAGTGTTCCTTCTTCGCGATTTCGCGATGAACATCGCCGGCTGCTTCTTCGGTTCAGGCTCCATGGCGGCCTATTGGCTGGTCTTCGGCGCTCAGCAGCTCTTGGATGCCCTGGTCTACGGCACCAGCCTCCTGCTTCAGCGCCGGCCTATCCTTTATATAGCGGATGCGGCGGTCGCGTCTGCGCCCGAGTTCCAGGGAGCCTACCCCGTAAGCCCGGCTCCCGCGAAAGAACCCTCGTCCTTCAAGCAAGCCTGGAAAAATCTGCTGGACTCCCCCTTCATCAAGCCCCTCGTCTGGCTCCTGCGCAAGCTGTGCAAACACTAGCCGGAAAAATTCAGTCGGCCTCAAATCTGTCCATGCCTGAATTTTTCCGGAGGGGGTTTCAACACGGCAACAACGGCAGACGAAACCAAGCCGTCATCCCAGGCTTGACCCGGGATCCAGCAACTTCTGGATTCCGGCTTCCGCCGGAATGACGAAACCCGGCAGTCACCCCGGCGAAAGCCGGGGCCCAGGCTTACGACTTAACGACAGTTCCTGGATCCCGGGTCACGCCCGGGATGACGAGTTGACAGGCTTGCGCTGGGATGACGAAACGACAACAGGCTTCCTCCGTGATAACGGAGGAGATTACGCCGCGACGGGGTTTTTTGCGCGGGAATCGCGGAACTGCTTAAAGCCCGCGCGAAGGAGCTCGGCATCCCGCTTGTCCTTCAAGCGCCGCACGCAGGGCTTGCGGTAGCAGCGGTCCACGAAGAAGAGCAGGAACCAGAAGACCACGGCCAGCGTCCCTTGGATGACGTTGTAGAGGGTCTGCATCCCGAAATCCGCCACGCGGCCAAGCTCCATGCGGATCGTATCCAATATCCCCAGGTACATGGAGGTTCGGTTGGTGATCTTCCCCACCGAGCGCAGATGCGCGATGACCTGCGGATACGGCCCGCTGGCCAGAGAACCCAGAACCACGTTGCCCAGCACGAGCAGGAAGCCCTTGAGCGTCAGGACCGAGACTGTTTCTCCGACGGGCCCCAGGATGAGCCGGACGATATAGACGCAGCCGATGCCCAGAAGCGGACCCGCGATGAGCACGTCTCCGCGCGCGCTGATGAAGCTCAGGACATAGATGCATTTCTTGGCGAAGGAGACACAGAGCTTGAGCAGCGGCCTGCGGACCCGGCTGCCTTCGCGGATACGCAAACGCAAGGCTTCTCCCTGCACAGCGACCCACTGCTCCAGCGCCTCAATATACGGCTCGAAGACATCCTTGGTGAACTCGCTCCAGAAGGTGATGAAGTTGAGCACGGTCTGATTGAAGAGCGCGAAGCCCACGGCGAACCCGAAGGCCATCCCAATATAGCCCACGGCCCTCTCCAGAGGCACTTCATTGCGCTTGAGATAGGCCAGCCCGATGCAGAACGCCATGGGGATCAGAGTCCTGGGCACAGCGGCAAGGGCCGCATCGTGGGTGATGGGCGCGGGCAGGGCCTTGACCCTTCGCCACTGCCTCTCCCAGAAGGATCGCAGGCGCCTCGCCTCCTCTTCTCCTAAAAGCCGATGCGGCTGAGCCGACTCCGCGGCCTGTTCACGCTCCAGTTCAGGCACCATCAATATGCGAGGCTTCTCCCCTTTCTTGCGGCCCAGCCATTCGGCATAGCGCACGTCGTCGGGGCTAATGCTGCCGTTCTTCTCCTCGACAATGACGAAGACCGATGGGTCGTCCTTGGACACGGCATTGGAGCCGGTGAGCTTGTCGATGATCTTTCCCAGGATCGTGGGCGGCGCATACTCGGTGAATTCTTTTTCCTCGAAGACATACCCGCCGAGGGAGAGGTCCCCGTTGATGCCGGCGCCGACCGCCGTCAGGGAAAGCTTTCCGCTTTCCAGGAGATCATTGGAGCGCAGCCGGAAATGAAGTTCTTTGCCGCGCAGCTGGTCCGACAGGTTTCGCTCAGTCATGGACCGTCTCCTTTAGATGTCCTATCCCGCCGCTTGCGGCGGAATATTCTAAGACACGAACAAAGCCGCAGACCGCGCCGGCAATTCGAGCGCCACGCGTCCGTCCTGCAGCTTCGCTTCGGCGCCGCCGAGCCGATCCTTGAAGGACTCCGCCTTCAATTCCGGATGCAGGGCCGCGGCAGAGAACTCCACCTTCGCGGGCTTATCTCCGGTATTGAACGCCGCAAGAGCCCACGCGTTATCGGTACGGCGCGCATAGACGTAAGTCCTCTCGTCCACGGCCAGGTTCACGAGCCGGCCTCGGCGCAGGGGCTCGCAGACGGCGCGCAGTCCCGCCAGCCGCCGGACGTGCTCGAAGACGCCCGCCTCTTGCGGAGTGCGGCCTTTTTCCGTGAAGGCATTGCGCGGATCCTCGGGCCAGCCGCCCGGGAAATCGCGCCGATTGTCGGGATCCTCGCCGCCGCGCAGGGCGATCTCATCGCCGTAGTAGATGAGCGGGATTCCGCGAGTCGTCAGCACGAAGGTGAAGGCGAGCTTGAGCGCTTCCTCCGTGGCAGCGGGATGTCCCATGAAGCGGGAGTCGTCGTGCAGGCCCAGACAGGTGACCAGCATCATGGGGTCGGAATAGAGACGATCCTGGCTCAGGATCGCGGCCAGCCGCTCGATGGGCTTGCCGTCCAGGAAGACTGAACGCAGGGCTTCCCTGAGCGGGAAATCAAAGACGCTGTCCATCCCCGTGTCCACTCCGTCGAAACCCGGCCGACCGCCCTGATAATAAGAGACCGTGGCCGGGACATCTCCGTTGACCTCTCCCACGACCCGGATGCCCGGGTACTCGCGCTTAAGAGCGATCAGGCAGTCCCGCCAGAACGTGCGCGGAATGAGCCCGGCCACGTCGTGGCGCAGGCTGTCGGCGCCGCTGATGCCGACCCACCAGAGCACGTTCTGGATCATGTAGCGGGCCATCTCAGGATCATCCTGATTGAGGTCCGGCAGGATGCCGCCGAACCAGCCGTCCATCATGGGAGCGGCCGTGTCCGCGCTGGCATAGGGATCGGCGATCACCCAGGTCCGGAACGGATTGTCGAGATGTTTCGCCGGAGTCCCGTGGTACCACGTATCGGTCGGAGGATCCGCCACCCAGGGATGATGCGGCCCGGTATGGTTATTGACCTGGTCCAAGATGATCTTGAGTCCCATGGCCTGGGCCTTTTCCACAAGCTCGCGCAGCGTCTCCAGATCGCCGAGGCGGGCGTCGATCGCATAATAGTCCACCGGCCCATACCCGTGATAATCAGTGAAAGGCTCCGGCGACCAGGGGGTCGGAGCGTGGAGCTTGCGGGTGTTGGCATAGAGCGGGGTCAGCCACAAGGCCGTGGCGCCAAGGTCCTTAAGATAGGGCAGCCGGTCGATGACGCCCCGCAGATTCCCGCCGTGATACGAGCGTCCCTTGCTCCGGTCCAGGAAGCCGTTCTCATAGAGCGTCTTGCCGGGCAGCTCTCCTCGTCCGAAGCGGTCGGGCATGACGAGATAGATCACGTCGTCAGGAGAAAAGCTCCGCATGCGGCCCTTCAAAGGCTCGAAAAGCTCGAAGAGGACCTCGGTGCGGCCCGCGCTGGTCCGGACATCGAGCACGCGGCGGCCCGCCGGGGCGTTGGGCGCGATGCGCACATCCACAAAAAGATAGGTGCCGCGCGCATTGGCCTTGGCCGGGCCGAATTCCAGGTCCGAGGAATTAGATCGGACCTGGGCATTCTGGAGATTGCGGCCGCGAATGAGCAGGCGCACGGGATTGAGCGAATGTCCGACCCACCAGTGCGGCGGGTCGACCTTCAGCACTTGGGGCACCTGCTCGGAAACCGGATTCTCCAAAGTCGGTGAAGCATTGGTCATATTCGATGATCCTCGCGCTGCGCGCATTCACCCGGCACGGACATCGTGCGAGGCTCCGCCTATTCTATGCAATCCTCAGGCCGCACGTCTATTTCTTTTGCTCCCGCACCAGGACGCGGACTCCGTAAGGCGGGACTTCGACATAGACCTTGGAGCCGCCGTCCTTGCCCCATGATGTGACGGCATAGCCGGGGTCCATGGAATCCACGAATTTTGTCCCGATAGGCGTCAGGCCCCCATCCACCCACATCTCCGCAGAGCGGGGATCCCCGGAACTGTTGAGGACTACGAGGACCTCTTTGCCTTCATGGATGCGGCTGAAGGCGAAGATTCCGGGCCCGTTGGGATCGGACCATCGGATGAACTGCTCGCCTCGACGCAAGGCCGCGTTCTCCTTGCGAACTCCGATGAGCTTGCTCACCAGCTTGAAGATGGACGATTGCGTGTTGAAGCCTCCGTCCGGAGCGCTCACGTTCTTGAACTTGCCCTCCGGAAACATGTCCTCGCGGGACTGCTCCAGGTCCAGCCATTCATTGGCCGGCATGTGCCTAAAGCCCTGCTCGTCGCCGTAATAAAGGTAGGGGATCCCGATGCTCAAGAGCACGAAAGCCAGGGCGAAGCGCAGGATGCCCTCGGGTTCATTGGACTTAAGGAAGCGCGGCCGGTCATGATTGTCCAAGAAATGCAGAAGATAATGAAGACGGCCTTCGAGGATGCGGCTCAGCGCATAAAAAGTCTCCTCAAGGCCGTGCGTGGAACTCTGCGCGTGCAGGGGCGACATCTCCCAATAATACGCGGGATAATTATAGGCGGAGTCCAAACGTCCCGGATGGACTTCCGGCCTGATGTTGTTGGGGTCCCCGTCGTAGAGCTCGCCCGTCAGGAAAAAATTATTCTTGCCGAGCCTGGCCGCGTATTCCCGTATCTCCGGGAAGAACCGATCCCAGAACGACGGCGCGACATGCTTATAGACGTCCAGGCGGAAGCCGTCGATGTTCGTGTTCCTGATCCACCACTTCGCGATCTTGATCAGGAGTTCCTGCGTGGCCGGGTTCTCCGTATTCAGCTTATTGATGCCGCCGGGCAGGTCCCCGTAACGGACCTCCTCGTCATTATGCCAGTTGCCGATGTCCCCGCGCCGAGTGAAATGCTGCTCATCTTGAAGCTCCACGGGCTTGACCGGATAGTTCCACTTTTTGATCTTCTTGGCCGGTCCGAACTTGAAGCCGCCCTCGTACTCCGCCACCGGCGCGGTATGATTGAACACCGTGTCCAAGATGATGCGCATGCCCATCTCATGGGCCTTGCCCACCAGTTCATTGACGCCCGCCAAGGTGCCGATCTGCGGGTCCACTGCCAGAAAATTAACGGCCCAATATTGATGAGAACCCGTCGGCGGGTTCATGAGCAAGGGATTGATCAGCAAAGTGGTGACGCCCAGTTCCTTGAGATACGGCAGCTTGTCGATCAAGCCGCGGATGTTCCCCCCATGCCGGCTGCGGCCGTCCGCGGGATCCCCCCACGTCGTATAAGGAGCCGTTCGACCAAAACGATCCATGATGACCGCGTAGAACACCTCGTCTCGCCAATCCTCGGGAGAAGGGGTATAGTGGGAGCCCGGCGCGGGGTCGAGATCGACCTGCGAGATCGAGATGGGGGCCTCTGCCGGAGCCGGAGGGATATTGTCCCAGCCGATCTCCCGGCCAAAAGGATCAATGACCGGCTGTCCAGGCGTTTGGGGCGCGACAAATCCCAGTTCGTGCGGCTCAACGGACGCGTCCGCCGGACTCTGCGCTGAAACACCCCCGCCCAAGGCAGCGCCCACCGGGGCGGAGACAGCCTCCAGAAACGTTTCGGGTTCCTGCCCTGGAACGGGGACCCCGGACCGTGCGGCTCCGTCATAGGCCGCGGACAAGTCCTCCGGCTTTTGCGCGCCCTCGCCGGAGAAAAAATTCTTGATGCCGGTCAGGACGGCCTGCAGCGGAGACTGGCTCCGGTCCTGCTCCGCGGCAGGAGTCGGCTGCGGCGCCGCGGACGCGGGAGCGCTTTCCGCCGTGTTCGAACCCGAGACGTCGATCTTGATGCGGACTACGGAGGCCGGCGTGGAAGCGGCTTGAGCCGGGATGTTTACGATCGTCCGCGCGCCGGCCGCGTCATCCTCTACGCGAACGATCTCCGGCTGCGCGCCGGCCGACATCGACGGCAACGACTCTCCCTGTATCCCGGGCTGGGGCGCGATCCCGTCGTAGGCGACCTTCAAAAGAAGCGGAGTTTGATTCGCGACAGGGAGGGTCAGGGTCAGCTGTACGCCGGAAACGGGCTGCGCCACGGTCTGCGCGCAGGCCTCATAGAAGGAACCGCCCGGCAGGCCCAGCAGCAAGGACGCGGACAGCAAGGATGCGATGATTCGCCGTAGGAAGAGGCTCTTCTCGTCGCTCATATCAGCCCTCGATTCAGAGACGCTCAAAATATACGCGATCCTATTTCGATTATATTCCCGGACTCTCTATAGGAACATGGGCCACCCGGCCTTGATTGGACGGTAAGCGCCCCACCAAGAACCAGGACCAAAGTCCCAGATTAATGCGTCAGCGATTCCCTTGCGCTATTTGCTTCGTCATCCCGGCGGAAGCCGGGACCCAGGAGACGGCTGTTGCCGGACCCCGGCTTCCGCCGGGGTGACGGCTGCGGAGGAAAACAGCCAGGATACGGAGAGGGTCATGAATGTCCCGAGGATGACCAGCCAGCTCCAGCCCAGGGGCAGGATGCCGCGCTCGGAGAGGATGAGCAGGAAAAGATTGACGGTCGCGGCCAGGACCATGGCAACGACGTTGCCGCGGTCCCCGCCGCGCCGCGTGAGCAGACCGAAGAGGAACACTCCCAAAAGAGAGCCGTAGGTCACGCCGCCGATCTTGAAGGCCAGCCAGAGCATCCCATCATACGAGCTGAAAGTATAGGCGATGATCGCCAGCAAGACCCCAAAACACCCGATGCAGATGCGTGAGACCTTCAGGTAATGCGCCTCATCAGCCCCCTTTCTCAGCAAGGGCCGATAGATATCGGTCACGAAAGCAGAGCTCAAGCTGGCCAAGGGAGAATCGATGGACGCCAGGATTACCGCCGCCAAGAGAAGTCCGCGCAGGAGCACGGGCATGGCCCTGGCCGCGAAATGCGGGTAAATCTTGTCGAGCCCGGCAGGAAGCACCTGCTCCGGATGCACCTGATAATAGGCGTAGAGCCCGGTCCCGATGGCCAGATAGAGGGCCAGGACGAAGAAGGAGAGCCCGATGGTATGAAGCATGCTGCGCTGGCTCTGCCTCCGGGTCTCCACGGCCAAGAGCCGCTGGGTCATCTCCTGGTCCGTTCCGAAAGCGGCCATGGAGCCGAAGAAGCCGTTGAGAACAGCGACCCAGACGATGTTGGGATCCGAAAAGAAGCGGTGGAAGAACCCCGCGGAGCCGAGCTTGGGCCCGAGGTTCCACAGGCTCAGGCGTCCGCCGGCCTCGGCGATCTTGATCACCGCGGGCAGCCCTCCGTCAACGGAGAAGAGGATGAAGGCCAGCGTAGCCAAGCCCGAGAGAATGAATACCCCGGCCTGAAAGACCCCGGTCCAGACCACGGAGCTCATTCCTCCGATGCAGATATAGCCCACGCTCACGATCGAGAAGAAGATCAGCACGGGCGCGAATCCCAAGCCGAGCAGGACCGAGACCGCGGTGCACGCGGCCATGAGGCGCACGCCGGAAGCGAGCAAGCGCGTGAGGAAGAAGAAGGAACAGGCCGCAACCTGCGTCCCGGGCCCGAAACGGTGGCGCAGATACTCATAGATGCTGGTGCACTCGTAGCGATAGAACGCGGGGATGAAAAGGAAGGCGATGGTCAAGCGCGCCGCGGCCGAGCCGATGAAGAACTGCGCATACTGCCAGTTCTCCCGAAAAGCCGTGGCCGGGATGCCGATGATGGTCATGGCGCTGATCTCCGCGGCCACGAAAGCCAAGGCCGCGGCCCACCACGGCATGCGCCGTCCTCCCAGGAAGAAATCCTCGGTGTTCCGGCTGCGCCGGCTCATGCGAAGGCCCACCCAGCACATGCCCGCCACGCAGGCGAGCGTGAGCAGATAGTCCGGCCAAGTCAGGCCGGTCGCGCCGGCGATAAAGGCGCCGTTCTCATCCATCCGCGGATAAGGATAGCACAAGAATTTGATAAATTGGGACGAGAATCCTTATGAAGTCCTCGCCAGCGGCATTCTTGGCCCTTTCCTTTTTCTCTTTATTAGCCCCGCGGGCCGCCTTGGGTGGAACAGTGAGCTGTCATTGCTACTGCGGCATCGACCTTCCCGCGCCTTGCGGGGATGAGGCCTGCAAGCGGGCCTGCGGCTGGAACGGAGGAGGAGGCGCGGTCTCCGGCGGAGGATTCAACCTCCAACAGCAGATGGCCATCACAGGAGCCTCCGCCATCGGCAACGCCCTCGGCAATGCTATCGGCAACGCCCTGCGCGGCGATCCCGCGGCTGACGCAGCCCGGCGGGAAGCCGCGCGGCGGCAGGCCGAATGGGAAGCCGAGCAGCGCCGCCTGGCAGAGGAAGCGCGCCGAAAGAAATTCGAGGCCGACCGCAAAGAGCTGCTCCAAGGCCTCAAGAATCCGTCCGGAGAAGAGCTCCGGCTCAAAGATATGTCCGCCGGAAATAACGGCGTGGATTTCGAGCGCCGCGTGCTCGAGGACCGCGCGCGGCGGGAAGCCCTTGCGCGGATGAAGGGCAAGCCGGATGAGGACTGGTGCAAGCTACATCTCATCGGACTCAAACGCCCGACCCGGCCCCTCTCCGACGTCGGCAGCCAGTTCGCGAGCATGGTCGCGCGCTACCGCGGCAACGTCCGCGAATGGGACTCGCGCTGCGGCGGCCCCTCGGCCCAGCCCGGCTACGCCGATGAGGATTTCGGCGAGGGAAGCGCCTCTAACGCTTCCGCGGGCGGAGAACTCCAGCTCAAGCCGATGCAGGCCGCCGCCCCGGCCCCTGAGTCCGGCATTGCCGCGGCGCAGGCGCCGGCCGAGGATGCCCCGCTCCAGATGAAGGACTTGAGCGCGCCGCCCGAACCGGCCCTTCTCTCGAAGCCCCTGCCCGCCGCGGAACAAAAAAATCCTGAGCCCCCGCCGGCGGCCCGACAAGATCCAGCGGCGGCGGAACCTCCAAGCACCCAGGCGCAGTCGGCCCCCGCGCCTGAAAGCGCCTCCGAGCCCGCCGCGCAGTCCATCGAGGACGATAAAGATTCGGCGCGCGCGGAGTTCGAGCAGCGCCGGAACCTTCCCGCCGGACCCAAGCCCCCCACCGCGCCCGCACCGACGCAAACAGCCGCGGGTACCGCAGAGAAAGCCTCGCAGCCCTCCGCCCCGCCCGGCGCCAAGGCCCCCGGCCATGCGCCTCCTCGCAAGCCGACGCCCGCCGCAGCCGACTCGGCGGCGGTCGCGGCGGTCAAGACCTCATCACGCGGAGACTCTTCGGCTCCGGCCCCGCGCAGCGGACTCTCGCGCCGGCAGGAAAAGGCGCTCGACTGCGCCGTCTCGGAGGTCTACGGCCAAGCCGAGGGCATGGGAGAGGAGGGACGCGGACTGGCCCGGCAGCTCAGGCAAGACCTGCGCGCCATCCTGGCGGACCTGCGCGCGCAGCCGCCCAGCGGGACGCAGGACGCGCACAAGATATTCTCCAGCGGACGCGACTACATCGCCAAAGACAAGGAACGCCAGGAGCAGCTCATCGTCAAAGTCCTCGTCCAGCGCGATGAGAAGACAGGCGAACTGCACATCGACGTCCAGTCCTCGGCCCTGCGCGGCGCTCACCCCGAACAAACGGCGCAGAACCTGATCTATCTCGATGCAAAAGGAACCGTGATCCGCAAAGAAGTCTCCCCGGCCGCGGAGGCCTGTCTGAGCCGATGAGAACGTCATGAAGCAAGAAAAATAAGGAGGGATTCATGAACATCCTGCGCCGCGCCTCTCTGCTGGCCTTGCTCTGCTTCGCGAGCTCCGGGTGCACGGGCACCCGGCCGCTTCGGACCGACTTCTACACGCCGCCGCTGATGCCCGTCCCGGAGCAGCGCTTGAAAGCCGCTTTATACGTGCCGCCGCGCGTGAGGACCGCCGCGGCGTATCTCGATACGGAACCGGCGCCGGGATTCAAAGGCGTGCTGCACGCCGTAGTCCCGACCGACCCCGGCTACTCCCTGGCCGTGAGCAGCGCGCTCTCCGCCCTCTTCGAGGTCAAGCGCGTGGCCGCGCAAGCCGAGGCCGCGGATCAGGACTTCCTCGTGACCGTGGACGAGCGCTTCCCCGCGGTGATCGGCCTTGCTTTCACCGACCCGAAGACCTGGGATTCGTTCACCTACTATTGGAAGCCCGGGATCACGGCGGACACGCATATCTATGTGTCCCTGAACACGGACCTTCTCTTCCTGCTCTACTGCTACGGCATCCTTCCCGGCGCTATCGCCAATCCCTTCGCGGTGAAGAACGCGGGCAACGCCGGACGGGAGACCCTCGAAGGCATCATCACCGGCGCGCTCAACTCCATCCTTTCGGATATCCGCGCGGACAAGAAGCTCTTCGACTATCCGCAGACTCAAGCGCGGGCGCGCGCGGAATCTCTCAAGGGAGACGAGTCTTCCATCGCGGGCGATGCCCAGGCCGCCTTCGAGTCCTACGGGAACGCGTTCAAGGACGCGTGGCCCAACGGAACGCTCCACAAGAGCCTTCGGACAAAATACTTGAAAGCCGTGGGCATGCTCGGCTCCGCGCCGCAGGTTCCCGAGGAAGCCGTGCGCTTGGCCGCGCACGCCCAGGCCTATCTCCATCAAGCGCAGGATGAGAGCGGATATTCGAAAGCCGTCGCAAAGATGGAAGAGGCGATTGCGCTGGCTCCCTGGTGGGCGGATGCCTACTTCAATCTTGGGCTCATGCAGACGTCGATGAAAGACTACGCCCGAGCCATCGAGAGCCTCCAGCTCTATCTATTGGGCGCCCCGAACTCCCGGGATGCCAAGGCCGTGCAGGCCAAGATCTACGAGCTGGAAGTCCTGCGCGACAGCAAACGCTGAGCCGAATATTCATATAATGCGGGAATGCTGCCGCTGTCGCTACTCCTATCTCTAGCGTTGAGCCTGCCGGAACCTGCCTGCGCGCAGGGATCCCAGGACAGCTTCGCCGAGGAGATGGCCGGGCTCGAACCCTACGATCTCTCCAGCACCCCGCTCGATGAGCGCGATGCGCGTCTACTAAAGGAAAGCGGCTACCGCCTGGAAGACCGCTATATCTTCGCCTCGTCTCAGACCTCGCCGGTCGGCCGGGAAGACCTCTCCTTCATCTTGGAAGACCTGCGCAGCCGCCGAAGGCTGCAGGCCCTTCTGCAAATGGACATGATCTTCAACCGCAACGATTTCCAAAAAAAACTGCCCGAGCCGGACCGGGAAACCTTGCGCGTCATCGCGCGCATGTACTGGGGGATACTCCCAAGCGCCACGCGCAAGGACCTCAAGCCTTACTTCTCGGCGCAGGAGATCTCGGAGATGAATCTGGAGATGTCCCTGGGCCCGCTGCCCCCTCCCCGCATCGCGGAAAAAGCCACCCCCCCCGAGCCCGCGCCGCCATTGCCGCGCCCTGCCGCACGCTCCGTGCCGGCGCCTTCGGCATCCGCACCCGCTGAGCAGAACACAACGCCGGCCTCTGCGCCCGCGCCTCTCTCCGTACTGGCCGCGGCGGCGGCGCCTTTAGCGATCGCAGCGAACATCCCGGCCTCTCTTCCCCGGCCTGCGGCGCCGGCGCTCCCCGCAGCCGCACCCATCCAGACAGCGCCCCAAGTCCCTGCGACGCCGGCCGCGACTGCCGTCGATAAGCCCATTCCCCCCGTTTCCCAGCCCGCAGCGGCGACACCGCAGATCCCGAACACGGCCGCGGCAATGCCGTCCGCCGCGCCGACAGCGACGACGACGGTCATTCCCGCATCAGCGACGCCGGCGCCTGCTTTCCCGATCATTCCCGCGCCTGCACCGCTGCCGCCCGCACAGCCGGCCGCACCCTCGCCCTTGCCGAGCGCACCGGCAGCGCCTCTGCCCGCGAGCCCGACGCCCGCACAGCCCCCTGCACCGGCGCCCGCGCCGACCGCGGCCCTCGAAAGAGTCCCGGTCTACGCCCCGTCGGCCTCGTTCTCTCCGGAAGGATTCAAGGTATTCCTGGCCACGGCGCCCTACCCGCGCGAGGTGAAGGCCCTCCTCGAACTGCTCGCAACGCACGCCCGGGAGCCTGAACGCAGGACCGCTCTCGGGATCGTGCGCGACCTGCTCCCTTCGCTGCTGCTGGATTCCTCAAGATCGGGCAGACATGGCTCATCCGTGCTCGTGGAACAGGGCAAGGATATGCTCCGGCCCGGCAATATCCAGATCGCGCTCAATGACGCGCCCATGATCCTGCGCTGGAAGAAGCTCTTCGGCAAACGGACCGTGCGGCTCCCCGACGACCCGGGCTACTACGAGGCCTTGGGACTGCGGCCGCCCGCGCTGGACGCGGCTTCGCGGGACAAAGCGCCGGAACGAGAGATCACCGAAGAAGAAGGAACCGTAGCCGTCTACAAGGACGGCTCTCTGCGCCTGCGCTTAAGCCCCGAACAACTCGCTGGAGAGCTCTTGGCAGCCCTTCTTGAAGCGGATGCCCGGCTCAAAGGCTGGCCTTCGGACATCCACCTGCGACTGCGCTCGGCCGCGGCCCGTAATCGGTTCTGGCGCGCCTATGCCAAGGCCCAAGGCCGGCAGCCGCTCCTGGATCCCGAGTCGCTCACCGCCTATCAGGAATGGCTTGAGCGCCCCGAGGATTGGGCGGACCTCTTCTTCCAGACCATGGAGCGGGACCCGTCCGTGGAACTCCGCCTCCTGGAGTCCGCGGGCCTGCTCAGTTCCGAGGAAGCTTCCGCCGCGCTGGAACGCCTGCCGAAGGGAAAAACCGTCCCGCAGGAAGGAGTGAAGGAACTGCCGGTCTCCGGGCCTTATGCTCGGGAAAGCTGGCTGGAAACGGAACGACTCGCCCGGGAGTCTCAATGAACGCGCTCCTGCTGTCTCTCCTGCTGGGGACCCTTTACGCGGATGAACCGGCCTTCATCCCTTATACGCCCCCGGGAGGGACCTTCACCTGCGAACTCCCTCCGGGCTGGTCCGCGCTGGAGGAACGCTCGGTCCGCGGCATCTCCTCGCGCATGTTCGGCCCGCGCGACGATGAACGCGTCCGGCCGGCCTACCATATCCATCAGGTTCAAAAAGATACTCCCGGATTCATCCCCCTGATGGAAGGGCTCAAGCGCGAACTCCGCTGCGAGGGAGCCTGCGCGCGCATCGCCACGCCCATGCAGGCCTGGCGAATCTCGGAACGGGGAGCCAAGGTCTTCGAGGTCCGGGAATCGCGCCTGTTCCCGCAGGAAACGCTTCCCGCCGAGCCCGTGATGCTGCACCATTTCTACGCGTTCATCCCGGACAAGGAAGATTACTTCATCGTCAAGCTTACCGTCGATGAGGACGCCTTCGACGCCTACCGCTCGGAATTCCGCAGATTTCTTCAGAAATTCAGGATCCTCAGCTCAAGGCGCTGAGGTCGGCGGAGGGAGCAGCTTGTCGATCTTGGACTTCAACCGCGCCAGGTCATAAGGCTTGTTGATATAGTCGTTGGCTCCTGAGACCAGGCATTTCTCCACGTCGGCCATGCGGCTCAGACAGGTGCACATGAGCACCGGGATCGCCTTGGTCTTGGACTGCCCCCGCAGCGCGCGAACCGCGTCCCAGCCCGTGGTCCCGGGCATCATGACGTCCATGATGATGAGGTCCGGGACATGGCGGGCCGCCATAGCCAAGCCCGTTGCCGCGTCCCCGGCCTCCAAGACCTCGTACTCCGAGTCCTCCAGGAACGTGTGCAGCAGCGTGCGCGCGCCCGCATCGTCATCAACGACCAGGACGGTCTTTTTTTTCTTCCCGCCGAAGAACAGCATCACGCATCCTCCCGCGGCGGCTGCGCGCGGAAATCCTTGTTCCACGACGAACCCGCGTCCTGCAGCCGCTTGAGCTCAGTCCGAAGCTGGAATATCTCTTCCAGGCGCTTGGCATCCTGCGCGGCCAAGGCCTGCTCCCAATCGCGATTGCTCTGGTCATAGGCCGTGCGGAGAGTGGCGAGCTGCCCCTCGGTGATCTCCATCTTCTCCATAAGATCGGCCTTTTCCGAGGACCAATTGGCGGCATTCTCCAAGAGATCCTTGTCCCGCCTCGCATCCGAAACGAAATTGCGCTTGAGCATCTCCTGCACCTTCTCGCGCAAGGAGTCGCTCTCCTTCCTCGCCCATTCCGCGGACTCCCACGCCTTGTCGCGGCCGGACTCGGCCTCGCGCAAACGCTTCTCCAAGGTCTCGGTCCGCGCGCGCAGGATATCCTTCTCTCTTTCCGAGGATTCCTGGAGCGCGCGCAGCCGCGTCAATTCCTGGAGCTCTCCGGCGCCGACCACCGCGCCCGGCCCTATCTGTGCCGCGGCAGCGGCTGCCGCGACGGTCGCGCTCGCCGCGGCGGATTCCAGCGCAACCTTGAACTCCGCTTCCTTGCGGGCGAAGGATTCGCGCATGGCCGCGCGCTCGGCCTCGACGCCGTGAAGGAGGGCCTGCATCCGGGCGACCTCCTCCTTGGCCTGCGCGGACTCCCCCTTCGATATCGCCTGCGCCTGCGCCGCCCGCCGATCCGCCTCGCTCTGCTCGAGCGCCGCACGGACCGCGAGAGCCTCCTCCTCGGCCGCCTTCAGAGCCGCGCGCAGCTTCTCGAGCTCCGCCTTCTCCTTGGGCGCCAAGGCCTGCCGGGCCGCTTCCGCGGCGCGGCGGCCCGCGTCCTGGGCCGCAGACTGCGCTTCCCGGAGCTTCCCCTCGAAAGTGAGGGCCTCGGCGCGCAGCTGGTCCGCTTCTTTCTGCGCGCGGTCGAGTTCCTTCCAGGATTTGTCCCGCTCGGCCTCGGCCGTCTTGAGCCAGGACTCCACCTTCTCCAGCCGGCTGCGCAGGATCTGCTCGGAGCGTTCGTTCTCGCTGCGGGCCTGCGCCGCGGACTGCCTTTCCTTGGCCAGGAGCCTCGAGATCTCCTGCGCCAGCTCATGGATCTGGGCGGTCTCGCGCCGGGTCTGCTCCAAAGCAGAATCGCGCTCGACGCGCAGGTCCTCCATGCGCTTCTGAAGCTCGTCATGGCGCCGGGTCTCCTGCTGAAGAGCCCCCAGCAGCTCCGCGTGCACGGGATAAAGGCGCGCGCCCAAAGCCTCGTGCGCCTGGTCGCAGAGCCCCTCGATGCCCTCCGAGGGACCGCGCAGATGCGCCTCGAAGCTGTCCAGAAGCAGCCGCAATCCGGTCTCCGCGGCTCGGACCCTGGCCTCGTATTGGACCTCCAGGAGCGCCAGATGCGCCCGGAAATCCCCATCGTCGGAGGCCACCGCCAGGTACTGCTCCCGAAAGAGCGCGGCCTTCTTGTCGAACTCCGCCTTGGCCGAAGACATCTCCTGCACGATCCTGCGGATCTCCTCGCGCAGGCGTCCCAGGGGCAGATGCCCGAGCCCGCGCATCAGGCAGGTTTGGGCCTCGCTGATGCGAGCATGCGCCTCGCGCAGATATTCCTCGCCCGCGCGGCGAAAACGCGTGATGCGCTCGGCCTCCGCGATCTGGAGAGCCTCGGGGCTGTTGGGCGCGAGAGCGGCTTTCTCAGGAGGCGGCATCTATCAGAACTTTCCCTCGAAGAGGTCTTTTATCCCATGATAGAGGTTCACGGGCACGGCCGCGACCCCCAGGACCGCGCCGACCGGGATAGCCGCGAAGAACGCCAGCGCGCCCACGATCGCGGCGCCGGCCTTGTCTCCGCTCTTAAAGTCGCCGTCCAAGAACAGGCGTCCGGCGATTCTGGCGGCATGGACCGGCGTCCAGAGCGCTCCTGCGGGGATCGCCGCGGCCGCGTGGAACATGCGCCGGCCGAAGCCTTCGTTCCCGGCATCAGGCCCCTCGATGAACTGCAGAGGCAGCACGTCATCATACTTGGCCGGCAGCCACGGATGCGCGCTGACCCTTTTGGAAAGGACTTTCTCCAAAGCGGCCTGCTTCCTTCCGTCGATGCCCTCCGAGGATGCATCCACGACGGAATCGTCGGCCAAGGAGAATCGCGCGGACGTCCCGTCGAACATGCGGCCCGCGGTCATGGCTCCCGACTCCGACGCCGGAAAGGCGGATGGATGCGCGGCCGTCAGATCCCGGACTTCTCCGCCCAGAGCAAGAGCCTGCCCAGCGGACCAAAGCGCGGCCTGAACAAGGACGAGCGCGGCTGCAAGGAACCTCATGGCTTCTCCTCCTGGGCTTGAAATCGATCCGCTTCATCGAGCTTCAATCGGAAGACCCGGGCCGTGCCCTTGGGGCTGAAATAATGCCTGGCTTTGACGGCCAAGCGCGGCCGCGACCCCGCCGGAGCGTTCAAGAGGAAGCCTCCGCTCGCCGTGCGCTCCACGGAGCACTCCTCGGAAAGGCACTCGACTGAAATCACGTTCACGGCTCGCCCGGCCTTATTGACGATCGCCAGCTCCCAGCGGTCCTGCGCGCCCTCCTGAGAACGGACGAGCACGTTCAAGCCGTGCGGAAAAGCCGCGGCCTGGTCGATAGAGCGTATGGGCACGGCCCGGTAGGCCGGGCCGCCGTCCGCATCGAAATCGCGCGAAGGCGGGAAATTCCCGAAGGAGTCATGCACCACGAAATACGCGGTCTTGGCCCATTCCTCGTCGGTCTTGTTCTGCGCGCAGGAGATCAGGCGCCGACCCTCCTCCATGCAGAAGTAGCCCACCACGAGCACCGCGTGAGAGCCGGGCAGGCGCTGAGAATTCCTGGGCGTCTCCATCTGCGCGCAGACCACTCCCCATTTCTCCAGGGCTTGGGCGAGCTGCCGCGCATGATCATCCGAAGTCTGCGGCTCGAAGACGCGGTTGGTGAACAAGGAGACCTTGCTCCCTTCCATGGCCCCGTCGGCCGCGTTGTAAACGTGCTTGTCCCCGGTATACGGATCGATGTTGGCGAAGCTCTTCTCCCCCGTGAGGATCTCCGCGTAGGCCAGCGGCTGATAAGGGATCGGGACATGCCGGACAGGATCGGTGCCCAAATCGCTCTCCTTGCCCATCATCACGTAGCGGACGTCTCCCAATGCATTGCGCGCCATGTACTCCAGCTCCAGGGTCCTGGGATCCGTTCCGCGCTCCATACGGCCGTTGATGGAACTGCGATACTCGCCCAAGGGCTTGCCCAGCTGCAAAGACCACCAATCCATGGCCGCACTGGCCGCGTAGGAGAGGCAGGCATAGGCCGGCTCATCGGGTCCGCCGCTGAAGGTCCAATGCGGCATCCTGTAGCCCGGGCGGCCCGCATTGATCACATCGATGCGGGCGTTGATATGGTCCACCCATTCGCGGGTCTCTTCCTGGTTCTTGTGCGGTATGGCCTCATAGTCCGCGGCCATGCTCCGCATCGAAGAAGGGATCTCCGGCAGGTTCACGATGTAGCGCGGCGCCGCGAGCTTTTCCCCGCCTTCAGAATCCGCGCGGATGATCCAGGCGGGCTTGTCCTGCCCGACGACAGGCTCGGCCTGCGCCAAGCGGCAGTCTCCGTCGAAGAGGCAATTCCCGCTCTGCTGGACCCGCAAAGCCGGGGCCCAAGGATGCAGGGCTCCGGATTGCGCGGAACCGTTCTGAACAACACACGCTCCAAAAAGAGCGGCGAGGACAAGCTGCGATATCCTTCTTTTCATCTGGACATGCTCCTCTTCTTCGCCGTCTTCACTCGCACGCAGGCAGGCGTGATCTTCCCCAGGATGCGCGGCTCCCGCGCTCCCGTGGCTGCCGGGCAATGATTGATCTTCCCTTCGACGGCCAGGACCGCCAGCAAAGCCATCATGGCCGGCTCCTTAGCCAGGGCATGGATGCCGTGCTCCGAGATGCTGCGCACGGGCACGGGAGCCAGGAGCCTGCGCAGATGCCCCATGAGCGCCGGGTTGAGCGCTCCCCCTCCGCTGACGATGAGTTCGCTCAAAGGAATGTTCTTCGGCCGGAAGCGGCGCACGGCATCGCTCACGCTCAAGGCCGTGAAATAGGTGAGCGTGGCCACGGCATCCTCGTGCCGCATGCGGCCTGCGGGAAAATGGCGGCGCAGATACTGCTCGCCGAAAGCGGCGCGGTCCAGGGTCTTGGGAGGCCTGCGCGCGAAGAAGCCCTGCTTGAGCAGGCAGCCCGCCAAAGCCTCGTCGATACGGCCGCAGAGAGCGATGCGGCCGTCGCGGTCAAAGACTTTGCGGCCGTTGCTCATTCGCCGGACCGCCAGGTCCATGAGGCAGTTGCCCGGGCCCGTGTCGAAGCCGAAGGTCTTGATCCCTTTGCCCACGAAGGCCGCGTTGCCGATCCCGCCCAGGTTCTGCAGAGCGCGCAAAGAACCGCCGCCGAAGACGTACTCGTCGAAGAAGGGCGCCAGGGGCGCGCCTTCTCCGCCCACGGCCATGTCCCGCGGACGGAAATCCGAGACCACGGGAGCGCCCACGCTCTCGGCCAAAAAGGAAGGCTCTCCGATCTGCAGAGTCGACGGCAGGCGATCCTCAGGCAAGTGGATCACGGTCTGCCCGTGAGAACCCACCGCGCCGACGGCGCCCTTTGGCACGCGATTGTCCCGCATGAACCTCTTGGCGCAGCGCGCAAAGACCGCGCCCAGCTCGAAATTCAGGCGGCAGAGTTCCGGGGCAGAGGCGCGTGGCGCGGCCAGGATCCTCTGCGAGAGTTCCGGAGAGTAGGGGTAGGTCTCATGCGCGAGCACGCGGAGTTTGCCCCCGTCGACGCGCACAAGAGCGAGACTCACGCCGTCGGCCGAAGTGCCGGACATGAGCCCCAGCGCGAGCATCAGCCTTTCTTCCTCGCGGATGCGGTCTTAGCCAAGAGCGGCAAGGAGGTCTCCAGACGCTCTGCCGTATCGAAATGCCCGCCGCCATGCTCCTCGTAGCGGTGCCGGATCTTCAGTCCGCCGAGCCTGCGGCTGAAGGCGCGGGCTCCCAGATGCAGGAAGAACTCATCCTTAGTCCCGCAGTCGAGGTAGATCGTCTTGAGCTTGCGCAAAGCCCGCGCATGCGCGGCAGAAACCTCGAGCAGGTCGTTCTTCTTCCAGCGCGCCCAGACCTCGGGGACAAGCTCTCCCGTGTAGGGATCGAAGGGAAGGACAAAGCCCATGGGACTCTTGGGATCGGGAGAATAACAGGCGGCCATGGCCATGCTGTTGACGAGCGCATGCGGGAAAGCGTCCTTGGCGCGGCTGGCCTTGAACTCCCGGAAATAGAGGTCCGGATGATGCTTCCACGGCGCCAGGGCATTGACGCATCCGTGGATGTCCCGACCATAGCAGACCTCGAAGAAGAGGTCCGGACTGTGCGCCGCCACATGCGGGAAGACCTCCGGATGGCGGATGGCCAGGCGCAGGGCTCCGTAGCCGCCGCTCGATTTCCCGCACACGGCCCTGCCCGCCGTGCGGTAGCGCGCGTCCACGTACGGTACGAGCTCGCTGATCAGATGCGTCTCATAGGCGCCGACCGCCGGAGAATCCATGTACTGCGCGCCGCCCATGAGCGTGAAGCAGTCCGGGACCACCAGCAGGGCCTCCGGGGAACGACCCTCCGAGATGAGGCGATCGAAACGCTCAAAAAGTTTTTCCTTCCAAGGATGCCCCTCCAGCACGGAGCGCGCCGTGCTCCCAAAGCCGGGCAGATAGTAAATGACGGGATAGCGGCGCGACGTTTCCTTCACATAAGACGGCGGGAGATAGACCGGCACCTCGCGCCGCCGCGGATCGCCGAGCGGATTATCCTTGAGGACCAGGCTGCCCACGGTCTCGACCACGATGCGGCCGTTCATGCGCGCGCCTTCCCGCGCTTGCGCGCAATCGCGTGACTGCAAGAACAGGTTTTCCCTTCACCCAGCGCGGCGCGCAGCCAGCCCCGGCACTCCGAGAGCCTGCGCAAAGCCTGCGCCTTGGAAAGCCCTCGGCGGGACATGAGCACCGCGGTCTTGACGCTTCCGCCCGCGTCGTCAAAAAGCCGTTCGGCCTTGGCGGAGTCCAGCTCGGCCAAGCGCGAGACGATGCGGATCCCCCGAAGACGAAGCTTGTAGGAAGTCGGCCGCAGGTCCACCATCCAGTTGTCGTAGGCCTTACCCATGCGGACCATGGCCGCGGTCGTGATCGTATTGAGCACGAGCTTGGCCGCGGTCCCGGACTTCATGCGCGTGGACCCGCTCAAGGACTCGGGCCCCACGTCCGGAGCCACCACGATCTCCGCCTCGGGCACTGGCGCGCGGAAATTCGAGGTGATCAGGACCGTCCTGCAGCCCAGCCTGCGCGCCTGGCCGAGAGCGCCCCGCACGAAAGGCGTCACGCCGCTGGCCGCGATCCCGATGACCAAGTCCCCCTTGCGAGCCGTGCGCTTGAGCTGGAGGGCGCCGTCCTGGGGATCATCCTCGGCGCCTTCCTTGGCGCGGAACACCGAGGAGCGGCCTCCGGCCATGATCGCGCGCACCTCGCGCGAGCTCACTCCGAAGGTGGGCGGACATTCCGCGGCCTCCAGGATGCCGAGCCGGCCGCTGGTGCCTGCTCCGACGAAAACGAGCGCATTCCCGCGCTGCAAAGCCTCTGCCGCGGCATCCGCGGCGCGAACGATCTTCCGCCTGACCGCCGCGACGGCCTTGGGCACAAGCGCATCCTGCTCGTTGAGCAGGCGCACGATCTTTTCCGTGGAGAATGTATCGAGCCCGCGCGTAGCCGGGTTGGGCTGTTCCGTGGGCAATCGGCCATAGGACAGCGTGGAGGACATCAGCGCGCCGCTCCCTGCTGCACGTTGGAATCGTCCAGCTCTTCTTCCGTGGGAAGCCCGTCCGAGGACTCCGCCGGCGCGGCAGCGGCCGCCGCAGGAACCGGAAGTTCGGGAGGAGCGGGGTTCAGTATCCATTCCATGAGCTTCTGCGGCAGGTCCTTCTGCGCGGCGAACATCTTGGTGCCGTGCTTCTTCTCGACCTGCAGGAGTCCGGCGCGAGCCTCGCCCGCGGACTGCTTGGCGAATCCGAAGAGCAGGCCTGCTTCCGTGGCAAAGCGCCGGTCATCCATCGCGGTCACGATGAGGATAGGCCGCTCGCCGTAGGCCCGAAGAGCGTTGACCGCGAAGACTTCCTTATAATTGATCGCCGGGGAAAGCAGGAACACGGCCGTGATCTCAGGATGCACCGCGGCGTACTTGAGCCCGATGTTCGCGCCCGCATCCGAACCGCCGATCATGATCTCTTCCTTGGGGATGCCCTTCTCATCGAGGAAAGCCGCGGCCGCGGCCACGTCCTCCCGCATGTTGTCCCACTCGTTATAGGCCTTGTTGACGACGAACTTGTTCCACTGCGCCGGCTGCTCGGGCGGAGGATTCTGGCTCTGCCCATGCCCGCGCATGTCCCAGGCCAGGAAGCCGACGCCTTCTTTAGCCAGGAGCGAGGCCAACGGAAGCCAGTCCTGGCGGCGGCCGGCCGCGTCATGGAGCAGCATCACGGTGGGCCGGTCTTGATCGGACTCGAAATAATTGCCCGTGATCGTCCAACCGTCTTTCGTCTTGAATTGGACTTCCTCGCCGGGCAATTGGCGTATGGGCCTGCGCACGACGGGCTTGGCAGTCTCCGTGGACTTCACGGCCGCGACGGGCGGGACCGGAGGCTGCGCCGCCCCCTTCCTCACAGGGAACGGAGTCGGCGCAGCCTGGGCCGCGCAGGCAAGGAGCGCAAGGACCGCCGCGAGGATCATGCCCAGACGAGGACCTTGGGGTCCGCGCCGGACTTCTTGGCCGGGTAGCGGGGCCCGATGATCTCGTGCGGAAGGAACCAGAGCTTGATCTCGCGCTCGGCCTCGGACACGCTGCCGGAGGCATGGAGCACGTTCTCGAACTGGCCCTGGGTGGTGACGCGCCCCAAGGAGCCGCGCACCGTCGAGGGGTCGGCGTTCTCAGGATTGGTGGCGCCGGCGACCTTTCGCACCGCGGCCACGGCGTTCTCTCCCTCGTAGACCAGCGCGAGGATGCGGCTGTCCGGGATGGCGTGGAACTCGCCGCGGATATAGCGGACGAGGTTCTCGAAGAAAGCCTTGCCGACGTGTTCCTGATAGTGGGCTCGGGCGAGGTCTTCGGTGACCGAGACCATCTTGGAACCCGCGAGTTGAAGCCCCGCCGCGTCGAGTCTGTCGATGACGAGTCCGGTCAGCCGCCTCTTGGCGCCGTCCGGCTTGATGAGCACGAGCGTCTGTTCGATGGCCATGTTTTGATTCTCCTTATCTGTCCGTTCGGCATTCTACTAATATTCAATGGTTTTAGGCTGTCCATCGACCCTCCGGAAAAATTCAGTCGGCCTCAAATCCGTCCATGTCTGAATTTTTCCGGATGGGCCTTTGGACCCAGATTCATACATGGCCATCGGCCCTTATTTTATCGACGCCGCCCGCTACACTATTAGGGATGATTTCCCGCTCACGGTCCTCCATGACGCGCATGCTCCGGGCAGTCCTACGTGCGGGCTTTTTCGCCATCACAGGCGCTGCGGCAGTCTCGGCGCAGACGATCCTGAATCAGGCTCCGCCGACCCCGATAGCGTCCATTCCGACAGGAATCGCTGAATCCGTTCTCAACGCCGCCTCTATCGGCGACAACCTAATCAATCCCTCATTGTCGAACCTGGCATTGCCCGCATCCCAGCTCTCGGGGACTCCCTCAGCCGTCTTCCCGCTGAAAACCGCTGAAGACGCGCAAGCGATCACCCCCTCGGCAAAGGCCGTCGAGCCGGTCCGCATCCAGATCGGCGTCGCCCACAAGCCAGCGACACTTTCCCTCAAGACCGGTGAAGCCGCATCCGCGGCAGAAGAGCAGAACAGCGGGAAGAAAAGCGGCAGCCTGCTCCAACGGGCGATGCAGTGGTTTCACGGAATACGACCCGCGCACGCATCCAATGAAGACCTGCGCAAGGCCTACGAGGGGGAGACTGCAACCTCGAAAGAGGAGGCCGTCCCCGTTGCTGCGGAACCGGAGCGCATCCCTGAACAACTGGCCCGCTTCGAGTATTATCCGCCCTTCTCAGAAACGAATCATCCCAATTTCGCCAACGTGAATTTCCAGAGCATTCCTGTTCCGCCGGGACTCGAGGACATGGGACTCCCCGCGGACTTCCGCATCAAGGACGTATTCAAGTGGAACACGGACTCACTGGGCCTAGCGGCCTCCTATCAGATCGTGATCGCAAAAGGAGACCAGATCGTCGCACAGATCACCTTTCAATTCGACCCACACGACAACGAACTCTACGTCAAAAACATGGAGACCGTCCCCGGCGCCCGAAGGAACGGAATCGCCTCCTCCCTGCTCAGAGCCGCAGGACTCATGACCGCAGACAAGGCCGAGAAGCTGGACTTCAGCCTGGACGCGGTCAACAACCAGCTCTTCACCTCCGCCATTGAGAAGGGCGCGAGCTTGGAGCAAGCCCTGGGAAAGACCACGATCGGCCGCTACGCCCGCGCCCAGGGCTTCTCCCTCAAGACCTTCGCCTCCTCCCCCCGCATGAAGCAGCTCCGCGAAGAATTCCGAACCCACACCCCGCCCAAGTACTACGAAAAAGTCGACCACCCCTACTTCTGGTTCGAAAAATAACCGAGAGGTGGTCATAAATTGTGACCACCTCTCGGTGTCATCTCAAGGAACCCATCCCCAATCTGTGATAGGTTCCCCAGCAAACACATCGTTTGTCGTCGAGAATGAACTGGTCACAATTTGTGACCAGTTCCCCACTTACGGATGGAATCCTATAGATTTACGAGGCTGTTCGGGAGGGTCGATCAACTCGTGGAGGGCCGCAAAAATCGTCCGAATGTCTTTGTCGTGGCTCTTGCTCTGATGCTCCAGCTGCGTGATTTTCTGAGCCAGTTCCTTATGCGTCAGCGCCCACTGGCGCAGGCGTATGAAGGTCTGGATTATCTGGACGTTTATCTGAACGGCACGCCTGCTGCGCAAAATGCTGGAGAGCATGGCCACTCCGTATTCAGTAAAAACGAATGGAGTCGCCGCCGCATGCTTGATAATCTCAATCCGGGGATTATTCTTGACCAGTTCCCGAGCCTCCTCTCGACTGAGGCGGAACATGAATCCATCAGGGAAGCGATTTTGATTACGCTTCACAGCCTGGTTCAAGACCTTGGTTGGGACCCGGTATAACGCAGCCAAGTCCCAAGCGATCATGACTTTTTGCCCGCGGATCAGGAATATCCGCTGCTCGATCTCGCATATCGGAACCATCTCCCGATTGCCCGCCTCCGCGTTCCTCGCAGCCATAGGAGCCCCCCTCGATAATCAGCGGACATCTTCTGCATTCTACAGCACGCCCCCCTATATTACGATCGAAGCCCCTATTGGGTTCCCTGTACAGAAATACAGAAGCTGGGCTCCGGGGCAAGCCCGGAGTGAAGAAACTTCATGAATGGATTGACGGGGCTATATGGAAAGGAATACAATCCATTCATCGTATGGCGAACATACTGGTTGTCGACGACGAGCGGGACGTGGTCACGCTCATGAAGTTCATCCTGGAAAAGGATGGGCATATCATTTGGGAGGCGTTCAACGGCGTCCAAGCTCTTGAGAAGCTGGGCATCGAGCCCGAGAATCCCGCCGCCCCCGCCCCCGACCTCCTCATCCTGGACGTCATGATGCCCCAGGTCGACGGCTACACCGTGGCCCAGCGCATGGCCGAAGACCCCCGCACCCGCAGCGTCCCCATCGTGGTCCTCACGGCCCGCGACCGCATGAAAGACCTCTTTAAGCCCGTCTTGTCCGTGGCTGCCTACATCGAGAAGCCCTTCGATCCCAAGGCCCTGCGCGACACCGTCGTCTCCATCCTAGCCCAAAAGAGGCCCTGACCATGGCTTCCATCCTTGTCATCGACGATGAGACCGAACTCCAATCCCTGGTTGCATATACCCTGGGCCAGGCCGGCCACACGGTCAGCGCCGCCTCCAGCGGCGGAGCCGCCCTCGCACAACTCGGCGTCGAGCCCCATGACGCCTCCAAGCCCCTGCCGGACCTCATCATCCTGGACATCATGATGCCCGGAATGGACGGCTACACGCTCAGCACCCGGCTCCTCGCCGATGACCGCACCCGCAATATTCCCATCATCATCCTCACGGCCAAGGCCCGCATGAAGGAACTCTTCGCCGCGGCCCCCCATGTCGCCGGCCACATGGAAAAACCCTTCGACCCCAAAGTCCTGCGCGAAACGGTGGCCTCCGCCCTGAAGCGACGCCGGTGAGCATGAGCACCATCCTCGTCGTCGACGACGAGCCTGAGATCGTCACCCTTTTGCGCTTTGTCCTCGAAAAAGACGGGCACACCATCCTCGACGCCAACAACGGCCAGACCGCGCTCGCTCGCTTGGGAGTCGATCCCCCCTCGCAGACCGCGCCCAGGCCGGACCTCATCGTCCTGGACATCATGATGCCCGTCATGGACGGCTATACCTTGAGCACCCGTCTTCGCAGCGAGGAAAAGACCTGCACCATCCCCATCCTGGTCCTGACCGCCAAAGGCCAGAAGATGCGCGACCTCTTCGAGATGGCCCCCAATGTCGCGGCCTACGTCCAAAAGCCCTTTGACCCAAAGCTCCTGCGCGAACTCATCGGCAGCATCCTCTCCGAAAAAAGGAATTAAGGATTTATGGAAGAAGACATCCTGAAGACCCGTCTGGAGAAGGTCCGCGAGCTGCGCGAGCGCGGCATCGACCTTTACCCTCACCGCTGGCAGCGCACGCACTCCTCTGTCCAAGCCCTGGCGCTCGGGACCCCCTTGACCGAGGGGAAGACCTCCGAGCAGCCGCGCATCGCCGGACGCCTCATGCAGATCCGCGAGATGGGCAAGGCCTCCTTCGCCCACATCCTCGACAACGGGACCAAGCTCCAGCTCTATCTCAAGAAGGACCTGCTCGGCCCCGAGCCCTACTCCTTCTTCGTCAAGGACATCCACGTGGGCGATTTCGTGGGCGTGGAAGGCCCCATGTTCCGCACGCGCACCGGCGAGATCACGCTCGAAGTCCATACGCTGACCCTTCTCTCCAAGGCCCTGCGCCCCTTGCCCGAAAAGTGGCACGGGCTCAAGGACACGGACCAGCGCTACCGCAAGCGCTACCTGGACCTCATCGCCAACCCCGAGGCGCGCAAGCGCTTCGTGGACCGGTCCCTCATGATCTCCGCCATCCGCCGCGCCCTCGACGAGATGGGCTTCCTCGAGGTGGAGACCCCCGTGCTCCTGGCGCAGGCCGGCGGCGCCACGGCCACGCCCTTCGAGACCTTCCACCGCGCCTTGGACCGCAAGCTGGTCCTTCGCATCGCCACGGAGCTCTACCTCAAGCGCCTCATCATCGGCGGATTCGATCGCGTCTACGAGCTCGGCAGGATCTTCCGCAATGAGGGGATCGACACGCGCCACAACCCCGAGTTCACCATGCTCGAGGCCTATCAGGCCTACTCGGACTACAACGGCATGGCAGAGCTCTTCGAGACCGTGGTTTGCGCGGCCGCGAAGGCCTTGGGCATCGAGTCCGTGGACTATCGCGGAGAAAACATTTCACTCAAGCCTCCCTTCTGCCGCTTGGACCTTCCCTCAGCCTGGAAGGAGCATTGCGGCGCGGACATCCACGACATCCTGGAAGGCAAGTCCTTCCGCCGCGACGCGCTGCGCGCTCTGGCCGAGCGCCTGGGCATCGGCGTCTCGGAAGACACCCCGAGCGCGAAGATCTTCGAGCGGATCTTCGACGAGAAGATACTCTCCCGGCTCAAGCAGCCCACCTTCGTCATGAACTATCCCACGGCCATCACGCCGCTGGCCAAATGCGTGCCCGGCGACGAGTGCTTAGTCGAGCGCTTCGAGTGCTTCATCGGCACCGAAGAAGTCGCCAACGCCTACACCGAGCTCAACGACCCCCTGGATCAGCGCGAGCGCTTCGCGGAACAGGCCCGTCAGAAAGCCGGCGGACACGACGAGGCCGAACTCCTCGATGAGGACTTCGTGGAAGCCCTGGAGACCGGCATGCCGCCCACCGGCGGCATCGGCTTCGGCATCGACCGCCTGGCCATGATCATGACCGGCACTCCTTCCATCCGCGAGGTGGTCCTCTTCCCCGCCCTCAAGGACGAGCAAGGCTCCTCCAACGAGGAAGAATCCCAAGAAGCGCCCGGGACCGCGGCCGCGACTCCGTGAGCTTCGAGCTCTTCGTCGCCCTGCGCTATCTGCGCACCAAGCGCAAGGGCATGTTCACGGTCATCACCACGCTCATCGGCGTGGCAGGCGTGGCCGTCGGAGTGGCCGCGCTCCTGACGACGCTTTCGGTGATGAACGGCTTCCAGACCGATATCCAAAAGAAGATCGTGGGCGCCCAGGCTCATCTCTGGGTGCTGGGCAGGATGGACGCGGGCGCATCCGCGAAGGTGGAGCAAGCCCTCGCCGCCATCCCGGAGGTGAAGGCCACCGCGCCCTTCATCATGGGGCAAGCCCTGATCACCTATTCGGGCTCGGCCACGGGAGTGGTGCTCAAGGGCATCGACCGCGGCCGGGAAAGCGGGGTCAACACCCTGCTCGGCTCCTTGACCACCGGCTCCTGGGACGGCCTCTCCGGCGGGAAAACCCCGGGCATCGTCCTGGGGGAAGAGCTCTCCCGCAGCCTGGGCGTCTGGCTGGGCGATGAGGTAGTCCTGCTCTCTCCTCAGGGACTCAGCACGGCCATGGGACTCATGCCCGCTCTCAAGAAGTTCCGCGTCTGCGGTCTTCTGCGCACCGGCTACTACGAATACGACAGCGGCACGGCCTACCTCGACATCTCCCAAGCCGCGTCCTTCCTCAAGGTCCCTGGAGGAGCCTCCGGCATCGCGGCATCTCTCTCCGACATGTCCCAGGCCGACCGGCTCTCCCGAAAGCTCCAAAGAACGCTCGGGCCCGGCTTCACGGTCCGCTCCTTCTCGCAGATGAACCGCACCCTTTTCGCCGCGCTCCAGCTCGAAAAATACGTAATGTTCCTCATACTCGCCCTCATCATCCTGGTGGCAGCGCTCAACATCGCCTCCAATCTCATCCGCATGGGCACCGAGAAGACGCGCGACATGGGCCTGCTCATGTCCCTGGGCGCCGCGCCCGCGCAGCTGCGCGGCATCTTCATGCGCGTGGGCATCCTGACCGGACTGCTCGGCGTGGGCGCCGGACTGCTGCTCGGATTCGCGCTCTGCGCCGTCATCTACCGCTACCCTCTGGTGGAACTGCCGGCGGACATCTACTACCTCTCCCGCGTGCCGGTGCACATCGACCCCTGGGACGTCTTCTGGGTGACGGTCTGCTCTTTTACGCTCACGCTGCTGGCCTCGCTCTATCCTGCCTGGCGCGCGGCCAAAGTCGACCCTTTGGAGGCCATCCGCTATGGTTGAGCCCTCCGTCGAAGCCCGCGGGCTTCGCAGAGCATTCCCTCAGACCGGCCTGCCCCTGGAGGTCCTGCGCGGAGTCGATCTCTGCGCGCGGCCCGGCGAGATGACGGCGATATTGGGCCCCAGCGGCTCCGGGAAATCCACGCTCCTGCATCTCTTGGGCCTCATGGACTCCCCCACGGGAGGAGAAGTGCTCCTCGGCGGCCGTCCGACCCGCGGCCTGAGCGCCGAGAAGCGCGCGGCCCTGCGCGCCCAAAGCGTGGGCTTCGTCTTCCAATTCGACTCGCTTTTGCCGGAGTTCTCGGTCCTGGAGAACGTGCTCCTGCCCGCCCGCATCCGCAAAGAGGACCTTGCAGAGGCCGAACTGCGGGCCCGCGGACTCCTGGCCCAGTTGGACGTGCTGGAGCTCGCGCACAGGCTGCCGGCCGAACTCTCGGGCGGAGAGCGCCAGCGCGCGACGATCGCTCGGGCCCTGCTCCACACGCCCAAGGTGCTCTTGGCCGACGAACCCACGGGCCAGCTCGACAGCCATAACGGCGAGGCGGTCTTCTCGAAGCTGCGCGAGCTCGCCGGCAGCATGGGCGTGGCCGTGGTCCTCGCCACGCACAACGAGAACGTCTCCCGTTTCGCTACGCGCTGCATCCATCTGCTGGACGGACGCTTTGAGGAGGTTCCCGCATGAAGATTTATCTGGACGGCCGATTCGTCCCGGAATCCGAGGCCAAGCTCTCGGTCTTCGACCACGGACTGCTCTACGGCGACGGGATCTTCGAGGGACTGCGCGCCTATGACGGCCGCGTATTCCGCCTGCGCGAGCACCTGGAGCGGCTCTACGACGGCGCGCATGCGATCTTCCTGAAAATCCCGCTGTCCATGAAAGAGATGGAAGCCGTGGTGCTCGATTCCATCCGGGCCAACGAGCTCAAAGACGCCTACGTGCGCCTAGTCGTCACCCGCGGCTTCGGGGACCTGGGCCTGGACATGCGCAAGTGCCCCAAGCCCACGATATTCTGCATCGCGGGCAAGATCCAGCTCTATCCCCCGGAAGTCTATGAGAAAGGCCTCAAGGTCCTGGTCTCCTCCATGCGCCGCTTCGGACCCGACCAGCTGAGCCCCTCCATAAAATCTCTGAACTATCTCAACAACGTGCTCGCCCGCGCCGAGGCCGTGCGCAACGGCTGCCATGAGGCCCTGCTCCTCAACAAGGAAGGCTATGTCGCCGAATGCAGCGCGGACAACATCTTCTACGTCCGCCACGGACGACTGTGCACCCCGCCGGTCAGCGCCGGCATCCTGCAGGGCGTCACGCGCGACGCGGTGCTCGAACTCGCGGCCAAGCTGCCCGGACTTCAGACGTGCGAGGAACTCTTCAGCACCGCGGAGCTATACCGCGCCGAGGAGATCTTCGTCACCGGCACCGGAGCCGAGATCGCCGGCGTCGTGGAACTCGACGGACGCCGCATCGGTTCAGGCAAGGTCGGCCCCGTGACGCGCGGCTTAGCCGAAGCCTTCCGCGCCCTGGCCGCCTCGACCGGGACCCCCGTCTACTGAAGAAACGCCATGCTTTGCTCCAACTGCCATAAGAACGAGGCCAGCGTCCTCTTCAAGCAGATCATCGACAACCAAGTGACGCAGTCGAGCCTGTGCGCGCAATGCGCCCAAGCCGCGGAGCTCCCGGGAATGAGCGCCTCCCCGCTCTTCGACCTGCTGGCGCAGCTGGGCGGCGGACGCAAGCCCGTACGCGGACGCGAGACGACCTGCCGCTCCTGCGGACTGCGCTACGAGGAATTCCGGCGCACCGGCATGCTGGGCTGCGCGGACTGCTACACGAGCTTCGCGGCCAAGCTCGAAAGAGTGCTCCAGAGCGTGCACGGCTCCCTGCGCCACGGCGGGAAGATGCCGCAGCCCGCCGCGGACCGTCCCGCATCGGCCCGCGCGACCGAGAATGCCGGCCCGCAGATCCTTCGCGCCAAACTCCAGGCCGCGCTCAAGGCCGAGGACTACGAGGAAGCCGCGCGCCTGCGCGACCGCCTGCGGGACCTGGAGAAACGCTGATGCAGCTCTCGGCCATGCTCCGCCTGAAGATGTCCTGGACCCGTGCCGGAAGCCCGCGCTCCGAGGTCGTGGTCTCCTCCCGCATCCGCCTGGCCCGCTGCCTGCGCAGTCATCCTTTCCCGGGCCGCTCCTCTCCCAAGACCTTGGCGGCGGCCCTGGAGGAAACCGCAGCCGCGGCCCGCAAGACCCGTGCCCTGGGCGATGCGGCCTGCATACGGCTCTCGGAGATCGACGCCGTGGACCGGCTCTTCCTCATCGAACGCCATCTCATCAGCCGCAATCTCGCCGAGACCCCCCAGCACCGCGCCGTGGTCGTGGGAGAACAGGAAGTCCTGAGCCTCATGATCAATGAGGAAGACTCCCTGCGCATGCAGGGCATCGACGCCGGGCTCTGCCTGGAAGACCTGCTCGTGCGCGTGAGCGCTTTAGACGATGAGCTGGCCGCCTCCTTGGACTTCGCCTCCCATCCCCAATGGGGCTACCTCACGGCCTGCCCCACCAACGTGGGGACCGGACTGCGCGCCTCCTGCCTGGTCCATCTGCCCGGGCTCGGGCTCCTAGGCGAGATCAACCCCGTGCTCGAAAAGCTCTCAGGCCTGGGCGTGAGCGTGCGCGGGCTCTACGGGGAAGGCACGAAGGTGATGGGGGACTTCTACCAGATCTCGAACGCCTCCACGCTGGGCCCCTCGGAAGAGGACTTCACCCGCAGGATGACGAGGGTCGTCGAGTCCTTGGCTGAGAGCGAGCTTCGCGCGCGCAAGAACCTGGCGAAGAAAGAAGCGCTCCGGCTCGAAGACCTCGTCTACCGCTCGCTGGGGACCCTGCAGAACGCGCGCTTTCTTCCTTATGAGGAAGCCCTGCACCATCTCTCCCTTATGCGCCTGGCCCTGTCCTTGGGCTGGAGGGTCGGCGTGGACATGGGGACCCTCAATGAATGGACGGCCCTCGCGCGGCCCGGACACCTGCAGATGCGCGAAGGCCGTCTATTGCAGCCCGAGGAGCGCGACGCTCTGCGCGCCGGACTCCTCCGGGACTTATTTAATTCGAAGAGCTGAGCAGTTCCAACCGCTGACGAGCCTCGCGCCGGCCGAGCCGCCGGATGGCGGCCAGAGCCGCCTTGACCTTGGCCCGCGGCTGGACGCGGCCGGTCTCCCAAGCGAAGATAGAAGCCGGGCTCGCGCCGATCAAGACCGCGAAATCCTTGCGCGCCAAGCCCAGGCGCTTGCGCTGGACGCGGATGAGGCGGCCGGACATGCGCACGCGGCCAAGCTCCCCCTCGGGGACCTCGGGAAGCACGTTCATGCTCTCCTTGGCAACGCTCTTGAACCCCTCTCCTTCCTTGGAAAGGCGCAGGAGTTCCAAGCGCTGAGCCTTGAGCCTGCGCTTGAGCTCCATGACGTCCTGGTGGAGCTTCCGAAAGCCCGCGCGATATTCCTTCCTCGCGAGCCTGCGGATCTCTTCCTTCAAAACAGTCCCGATGTTAGGCATAAGCTCCCTCCCTTCCATCCTTCCGTCGTCTTAGATTATGCCAAATTCTTATCGTGTTGTGAGGGTGCCACATCGTGAGGGTGCCAGGCACCGGGAGGAATGCTGGCGTCATATGCTGGTGCCAGGCACCGACATCACACTCGCACCGTCGTCCCGGCGGAAGCCGGGACCCAGGAATTGCCGGACCCCGGCTTTCGCCTGGGTGACGGCTCAGAGATATATTCCTTATTGGAATCCTTGTCACTACCCACTATTGCCTGCCCTGACAATTTGCTTTAATGTGTAAGAAGTAGATGCACGATTTCCGGATGAGTTCTCAGCCGGCTTTCGGGCGTGCCGGCGCCAAGATCACAGAAGCCGCACCAGGAGAGTGAGATGCCCATGAAGCTGACGAACCGCAACAACAAGAAAGTGGCGGCGGACTTCGCGTCCTCCATCACTTCCGCCTTCTCGAACGCCAAGCAGGCCATCGAAAAGACGACGACCACCACGAAGAAGACTCCGGTCAAGACCACCGTGAAGACCTCCGTGGATGTCCAGTATCCTCAGGAAGGCGAGAAGGTCTACAAGGGCCACTACGCCATCCGCGTGGACGGCACGGATGTCCACAACGTCCTGGTCTCCATCAACAACGGAGACTGGCAGCACTGCCGCGAGGCGTGCGGCCACTACTGGTACGACTGGTATCCGGCTGAGAACGGGAACTTCCGCATCGTCGCGAAAGCGACGGCGCAGAACGGCCAAGAGACGAAGTCGGCCATCCGCAACTGCAAGGTCCTTTAAGTCCGGCGCAGTAAGCGCCATGCAGTAAAAAAGCCCCCTCCCGTTTCTACGCGGGAGGGGGTCTTTTGTTTTCTATCGTCATTCCGGCGAAAGCCGGAATCCAGCAGGACGTTTTAACTGCGTTGCGATTTTATCCTCGAACAGTTTCCGAGGATTCCGTGCGCAGTCCCTCCTCCACGAGCTTAGCTCCTTTCTCCAAACGCTGAGCCGCCGCAGGATCCTTGAGGGAAGAGATGTTGATGCGCACGTTCTCCAGAGCGCAGGACACGGCGGCGCGCAAGAGATGCGCGCTGCAGGCCATATCCGAGGCCACGGTCCCCACCGCCAAAGGCGCGGCAGAGCGCGCCTTGCGCAGAGCTTCCAGCGCGGTCTGCGCCGTTCGCAAGGGGACCTGCGCTGCGGCGTCGAGCGCCTGGGCCAAGGCCGCGGGACGGAGAGGGTCTTCCTTGGGAAGCTTCACCGCGGCCATCACCAAGTCGAAGGATGTCGCATCCTCCAAGGCCAGCCGCTGAAGCTGCTGGCGCATGCCGCAGAACTCGTGTCGCGCGGCTTCCAAGGCCTTTCGCCGCGTCTCGTCGATCTTCTTGCTGCCTGAACTAATGCCCACGGCCATCTGACCCAGGGCGCAGCCCAAGGCGCCCGACACGGCCGCGGCCGAACCTCCGCCCGGAGTCGGATCGGTGTTCGCGAAGGCCTCGCACATGCGCACCGCGGACGCGTCCCATGAGCGCTCCAAGGCCTCCAGGCGGTCCTCGAGGACCTGCACGGACGGCTGGAAGTTGTCGATCTTAAGGCTCGTGACAGCATAGTCCATGAGCGACTGCCTGGGCAACAGTCCCACGATCTCAGTTCCCACGATGCGTCCTCCGGCTGCCTGCGCCTCGCTCTGCACGGCTTCGCAGACCTTGGAAATGGGCGTAACGTGATGATCGGTGAGCACCGTGGATATCTGAGTAAGACCCTTGGCCGCCAAGTCGATCTCCTTGGCGCGAAGGGACGGCAGTCCGCCTCCCGAGGTGCGGATCTTCTTGGCGATGGCCTTGGCCTTCTCCATGTCCACGCCGGAGAGGTTCACGTTGAAGTTTATGATCTGCTCGCGCGCGCCCACGGCCACGGCGCCGGCCGTGGGGTGAATATGGTTCGGCCCGAAGTCCGGGGTCCGGTCCGGATTCTTGCCGATCTCCTCGCGCAGGCCCTCGAACTGTCCCTTGCGCACCTTGGCCAAGTCCTGGCGCTCAGGTCTGCGGGCCGCCCGGTCGTAGAGGTACACGGGCACGGAGAGTTCCCGGCCGATGCGCTCGGCCAGGGTCTCGGCCAAAGCCGCGCACTCGCGGATATCGGTCCCGGCCACGGGAATGAAGGGGATCACGTCCACCGCGCCCATGCGCGGATGCTCGCCCTTATGCACGGTAAGATCAAGGGTCTCCACGGCCTTCTTGGCCGCGCGGAAAGCCGCTTCCACCGCGGCTTCGGGCGGCGCCACGAAGGTCAGCACGCAGCGGTTGTGGTCCACGTCCGTCTCCACGTCCAGGATGCGCACTCCGCCCACGGCCCGGGCCTCGGCCACGATAGCTTCCACCTTGGCCTTATCCCGTCCTTCCGAAAAATTCGGCACGCATTCCACAAGTTTCATGCTCCCTCCTTTCTGCTGCCTTCTGGTGCCAGGGGTCATTTTGCTTGCTTAACTCACAGAGTTAGGCAAGCAAAATGACCCCTGGCACCACTATTATGCCCGTTAGGCGGGGCGTTGGGCAACGGCTAGGATGCGGTGGCGGGCGCCGGCCTTCTTTCCGAGTTCCAGGAGGCCGCCGGAGATTCGGATATTGACGAAGCCCGCGCGATGAAGCTCTGAACGAAGGCGGCTGAAGGTGTATATCCGCGAAAAGGTCTCCCCCCCGCGCACATTCCCATCCGGGTCCACGAAAAGCCGCTTGGAGAGCACGGCCGGGTCCGCGCCGCGCCGCACGCGGTGCTCTTCCAGGCACCAGAGCCGTCCGGTGCAGCTGGAGGTCTGCGCCGGCATGCTCCTCAAGACGCGGCTGCCGTCGATCATCTCCAGGAAGAACCGTCCCAAGGGCTTAAGGACGCGCCGCACGCCGGAGAGCACCTTCCGGTCGTCGGAAAGACGCGGGAAATAGCTGAAGCTGGTCCAGAGATTGATCACCGCGTCGAATTCGCGCTCATACGGGAGACTGCGCATGTCTCCATGCACGAATTCCAGCGCTCCGGCCTTCCGGCCCGCCTTGGCGCGGGCCGCGCGCAGATAATCCTTGGAATAGTCATAGCCCGTGACCTTGAGCCCGGCCCGGGAAAGAGGGATGCTGTGCCGGCCCATGCCGCAGCAAAGATCGAGCACGCGCGAGCCTCGCGGCAAGCGCATGAGCCGGAGCAGCGACCGCACTTCCGTGCGAGTAGCCGCGGGATCTACGAGCTGTTCGATCGGGAAATCAGCGCGATTAAAGAAGGTCTTCCACCAGTCCTTCTTCATTGAGCCTCCGGCGCATTGCATTTGAACCAGGCCAGCCATTGCTCCGTGTCCCGAAAATCCTTCGCAAGATGGTCCGGACGGGAATCCTCCAGATCTTTCCAACTCGCAAAGCCCGTTCCCACGGCCAGGGTCCGATACCCGGCCTTGCGGCCCGCGGCCACGTCCAACGGCGTGTCGCCGATGACGAAGACCTCTTGCCCGTCCACGCGGATGCCGGCGGCCTTCTCGGCGCGATGCACGGCCTTGCGCAGGAGCGCGGGCCGGCTCATGGCATCCGAGCCGAAACCGCCGAAGGCGAAATAGGGGTTGAAGCCCGAGGGCTCCAGCTTGATGCGCGCGCCCTTCTCCAGATTCCCGGTTCCCAGGCCGAGCAGCACGTCCTTGCGCCGGCGAAGACGCGCCAACAAACGGCGCAGGCCCACGGGCACCTCGTATTCGCCCGCCCGGCAGGCGCGGCGCACGTACTCCGGCAGGAGGCGCAGGTACTCGCGATGAAGACGGTCGACCTCCTTGCGCGTGACGGGACGGCCGCTGCGCCGCACGGCCTCGCGGAAATTCCAAAGATCGGTGCGCCCGGCCAGGGAGAGCTCGCGGATGGCGCCGCGGCGGCCGTAGAGGTTATGCAGCGCCTTGTTGAGGGCCTTGCGTCCGGCGCCGCCGGCGCGCACGAGCGTGCCGTCGATGTCGAAGAGCAGGACCTTCATATGTGGAAGTCTCTGTCTCCGTGCACGATGACCCCCCGTTTGAACACCGTGGTCACGATGTTCGCGCCGAACCAATAGGGGATCTCGCGGTAGTCCTTGCAGTCCAGCAGGATGAAGTCCGCCTGCTTGCCCTGCTCCAGGGAGCCGTGCGTCTTGCCCAGGCCCAAAGCATGCGCCGCATTGACCGTGGAGGCCACAAGGACTTCCTCAGGCGTCATCTTCATGCGGCTCACCGAGATGGACAATATCTCCTGCATGTTCCAGCACGGGCAGGTCCCAGGATTGAAGTCCGTGGCCAAGGCCACGGCCAAGTCCGCGTCGATGATCTTTCGCGCCGGAGGAAACTCATTCATCCCGAGGAAATGGTTCGAGCCCGGAACCAGGCAGGCGATGACCCCGGCCTCCTTCATGGCCGCCAAGTCCTCGGCTTCCACGCGATCCAGATGATCCGCGCTGAGCGCGCCGAGCTTGGCCGCCAAGCGCGCACCGCCGCAGCGCTTGAACTGCTCGGCGTGCACGCGCGGTTTGAGGCCCGCGGCCTTGCAGGCCGAAAGGAACTTTTCACAGAGCGCCGCGGAGAAATATCCATCCTCGCAGAAAGCGTCCGCGAACTCCGCGAGCTTCTCCTGGGCCACCTTGGGCAGGACCTCGCGGCAGAGATAGTCCACGTACGCCTCGGCCTTGCCGGCGTATTCCGGAGGCACGGCATGCGCGCCCAGGAACGTGGGGTGGATCTCCAAAGGAGAGCCCGCGGCCACGGCCTGCATGGCGCGCAGCATCTTGAGCTCCGAGTCCCCGTCGAGCCCGTAGCCGCTCTTGGCCTCGATCGTGGTGGTCCCGCACTCCAAGAAGCGTTGGGTCTTGGCGAAGAGCCCCTTGGCCAGAGTCTCCACGTCCGCGCCCCGCACTCCGCGCACGCTCGAAAGGATGCCGCCGCCCGCGGCCGCGATCTCCTGATAGCCCTTCCCCTGGCTGCGCAGCTCGTAGTCGCGCAGACGGGACTCGGCGAAGACCGGGTGCGTGTGGCAGTCGATGAAACCCGGCATGAGGATGCGCCCGCCCGCGTCATGGATGCGCGCCTTGCACGCATCGGGATGGCGCTGGACCACGTCCCGCAGACCGGCGGCCAAAATCTTTCCGTCCTCGAAGAGCACGGCTCCGCCGCGCACCAGCCCCACCGAACGCATCTGCGCGCCCCGACGAGGCTCGTCCGGGCCTGTGAATGTGAGCAAGTCCGCGTTCAATATCAGTTTTTTCATGGTCGCTGACGGTAGTTTAATAAATTTGGACTCCCGCCCCGCCGGCCGGGCCGGGCATTCACCTGTAGGAAGCAATGCCGGGAGTGGATTTCGGGACTTCCTCTCTTTTCAGCGGCGACTTGCCCTGTCTAAGGTCCCAAAAAAGGCAGGGTCTAAAGAAGCGCGCTTTGCGCCTGGAATACCCAATGATCCCAGTCGGACATTTCCTATCGTTTATTCGTGAGGCTTGCATCGGTCTTCCGTCGCCTTTGCGCGGCACTGCCCGCATCCTTGCTCTGCGCGGCCATGGCCGCGCGGGCGGACGCGCAGTCAGCGGCCGGAAATGCCGCGACATCCGTGAACCCTGTCGCCGTCCCGGTCGTTCCCGCGGCTGTTTGCGCGAGCCTCGACAGCGCTCTCCCTCGGATGCTGTCCCTGCCTGCCGGCTCCCCGTATTCAGACGCAGGCATGCCGGTCCCGCTCGACTCGTCTGAGCAGACGCTTCCCACGCTGGAGCGCGTCGTTCATTCCGGGCTCGATGTCCGTTCGGCCGAGTCCGACGCGAAGGCTTTCCCGGCGCCTTTGGCTCCAGTCCTTCCCCAGGCCGCGGCGTTTGCGGCGCAGGACCCGTCTGCGCGCGGCAGCAGGACCGCGGCGGCTCTCGAGGGATTTGCGCAGGCTATGGCGGCTCCGGACTCCTCCGATCCTCAGGCGAGCGGTCTTTCGCGGAGCTTCTTCGATCAGGCGGGCGGGCCGTATTTTGACTCGGTCTTCCCGGTCGGGACCCGAGGCTTCATCGAGTCTCACCTGTCCCTACCCGTCCAGGAGCCGCTCATGCGGCGCTATCTGGAGGCGGTAGCCGAGCTCAAGACCGCTCCTTTGCATTCGCGGCTCTCGTTCTCGGACGCGGACCTGCTGTCCCTGCAGAAGGAACTGGCAAAGGCCATGGGGCTGGCCCTGGAAGAAGTCTCCGGCGGCCTCCTTTTCATCTCCGCCTCGGGCCGCCATTGGCTCAACCGCTTCGCGGCGCAGTTGGAGAAGAACTTCGGGGTCGTGGCGGCTTGGAGCCCGCTTGAGAATTTCTACTCTCGCTACACGGCCTTTTTCAGCCGCCGGGGAGTGATCTTCCTGGACTATTTTTCGCCCGTTCTGACGAAGCCGTCTTTGGAGCTTTTCCACGAATTCCTGCATGCCTATCTGGAGCGGGGAGCCCATGTGGGGGAACTGGAGCCCTTGCGGAGTTATTTTCTTAGGGATCCGTGGGGGGGCGGGTTCCCGGGAGAGAATCCATCGCGTTCCTCTTACTCGCGGATGAACGCGTTCTCCGCGACCGAGCTGTTCACGAACCTGAACAGCCTCTACGAGTTCGCGAAGACGATCCTGGCCGAGCACGACCGCAAGGGAGACTGGACCTCTTCCGGCTTGGAGTCCGCGCCCGGAGATGTCCGCTATCTCGCGGATTTCGCGCAGAACCCGTTGTTCATTTTTGACGCCGTCATCGAGATGTCCGCGGTCCTGGATATCTCGTTGAGGCAGGCGTTCGCGCAGGGCGCGCGCGTCTCTCCCATGAGCAAGCGCATCGGGGACTTCTCCGGCAGGATCTTGAGCGCGCAAGAATATGACGAATACGCGAAGCAGGACAAGGGGTTCTATGAGAAAGACCTCGGCACGGGGGACCTCGCGCTCCGCGTCAGCCTGCCGACCTTGGCCGCCGCGGACGCGATGAAGAATGATGGAGAATCCTTCCCGGTCTTCTTCGGCAACAACCGCTATCATGTCGCGCAGGAATATTCCCTCTCGCGCATCCGGGAATCGAAAATGGATCTGTCCGATCCCAAGGTCCAGGAGAAGCTGGCTCTGGACGCGGCCGTGAACATCGACCGCAGGCTCTCGGCGCTGGTGGGCCTCTACGACGTCCTGGGGCCGTCGATCGAGCGGCTGCGCGCGCTGCTCTCGGGCGCGCAGGGCCGCGCGGACCGCGAGTTCGTCGTCGGAGTCCGCGATTGCGCGCGCAAGGCTTTCTTGGACGTATTCCGATCCTTCGTGAGAAGGGGTCCGGACCGGGGCACGCAATCAGCGCGTGCTCATCGTCTGAGATAATCCAGGCCCGGCGGCCTTTTCAGGAGATGGCGCCCACAAATTTTCAGATATGCAGCGATAATTTCTTTATAATGAGTCGATGCCTGGGGACAACGCTCGCCGCCCGGTTCTTGTAGTCTACGGCCAAGCCGCGGACCTCCCGTTCATCGGCCGCATCCTCGAAAAAGACGGCGTCCCGGCGGAAACGGCCCGCAGCGCGGCCGAAGCCCGGCGCCTGCTCGCAGAGAAGAGCTACCCTGTCCTTTTCGTCGACAGCACCCTGCCCGAGAGTGATTGCGTGCGCATTTTTCGCGAGGCGCAGCTGCGCGACCCGCATGCGGTCTGCGTAGCCCTGACGCCCATATCCACCCAGGAAGGCGCGGTCGAAGCCCTTCAGCAGGGCGCCTACGACTGCGTGGCCATGCCCTGTCCGCCCGAACTCCTTGCCGCGGCCGCGACCCGGGCCCTGGAGCGCTACGAGCTCAACACCCGCTCGCTCGAACAGGGCCATGAGACCGAGTCTCTGCGCCGCGACCTGGACCACCGCGTGCAGGAAGCCACGCAGGAGATCCACCGCAGCAACGAGCGCCTTAACCGCCGCATCCGGCGCTTAGGCGAGGACCTGGCCCATCAATCCCGCTTCCTGGAAGACATGGTCCACGAGCTCAAAAATCCCTTGGCCGTGATCCTCGGCTACTCGACCTTCCTCCTGCGCCGTCCCATCGAAGAATGGGCCGCCGAGGATATCACGCGGTCTTTGGAAAGCGTCCACCGCAACGCCGAGCATCTGCAGGCCCTCATCGAGGAGATCCTGGACTCCACGCGCCTGGCCGAACGCAAGATCGGACTGCGCTGCGAGACCTTCCTCGCCTCAGAGGCCGTGCGCGAAACCGTCGAAGGGCTCCAGGTGCAAGCCGCCGAGCGCGGACTGACCCTGGACATGGACCTGCCCAGCCCGAAGTCCTCGATCTACGCGGACCGCAACCGCCTGCGTCAGATCCTCATCAACCTGGTCTCCAACGCGCTCAAGTTCACGCCCAAGGGCGGCCGGATCACGGTGCAGGCCCGACCCGAGAAGGAAGAGATGCTCTTCTGCGTGTCCGACACGGGCAAGGGCATCGAGAAGAAGGACTTGGAGAAGGTCTTCGAGCGCTTCTACCAAGTCCATGAGACCCGCCAGATGCACAAGGGCCTGGGCCTGGGGCTCAACATCGTCAAAGGCCTCGTGGAGCTGCACGGCGGCCGCATCTGGGCCGAGAGCGAGCCTGGAAAGGGCGCGCGTTTCTATTTCACTTTACCTTCCACCCTGACCGTCCCCAACGCCGAAGCCGCCCTTTCCGAGGACGGCTCGGCCAACCCGTCCTGAAATCGTCGGACCGCAGCGGACCTTAGGGCCTACCGGATATTGGGCCTTTGGGCCCTGAAAGTCGGATATCCCACGTCTTATCCTTACATCATGATGCGCGCCTTCGTCCGATCATCCCTGATGTTCGCCGCGGTCCTGAGCCGATTCGCCGCACCGGCTCAGGCAGAGGTCGTCGCGCAAGTCCCGGTCCAAGCCGCGAACGCCTCGATAAGCCCCATCCTCCCCCTCCAGACGAACGCGTCCCTCCCCGTATATCCGATCGCGAACACCGATCTCACGCAGTCGGCGAACGCGCCGAGCCGTCCCTCAGATTTCCCGGCGCTCGCGCCCATCTCGCCGGAGCGCTCACTCGCCGAGCCGCTGCGCCCGGCGACCGAAGCCGGGCTTCGCCCGGGAATATGGGACGTCCTTAACGAGGTCTCCCTGGATGAACGCGTCCAACAGCACGTCCCTGAAAGCTTCGATTCCTTCCAGGACTACATGGACAAGATGCTCTATGCTCCCCGTTCGGGCTATTACACGAGCGGCCGCGTCCTCATCGGGGACAAGGGAGATTTCACGACCTACCCCACGGCCTTGTCTCCCGACTTCGGCCGGATGCTCGCGGAACAAGCCTATCGCATGTGGGACGGGATGCGCCAAGCCGGCGACTTGTCCGAAACCGATCGCTTCACGGTCGCGGAGTTCGGCGGCGGAAACGGACTGATGGCCCGCGACTTCCTGGAGCACGTCCGGCAAAAACAGCATGAGAAAAATTCTTCGGGCTGGGCGGCATTTGCCGACCAAGTCCAATACGTACTCTACGAACGCTCTCCCGAGCTGCGCAAGCGGCAGAAGGCCGCGAACGCGCAATTCGGCGACCGCTTCCGCTCCGCGACCGGCGACGCCCGCGATCCCCTGCGATTCGTCCAAGAGTCGAGCCTGAAGGGCTTGGTCGTCTCAAACGAGCTCCCCGACGCGTTCGGCGTCCACAAAGTCCTTTTGTCCAAGGACGGGAAGGCCGAAGCCGCCTTCGTGGTCCCGCAGATCGAGGAAGCGGCGCTGAGCGCCTTGGGATCCGAAGCCGCTCCGAAAAGCCTGCTGGAAAAAGTTCGGTCCACGGACCGCGCGCTGCGCCGCCGGTTCGGCTTTCAAGATTCCCCCGGCTACCGCTATCTCGACAAAAAAACTTTCGGCGCGCTCATGCGCTTCGCCGCAAAGCTCCCGCAGGAAAAATATCGCGATTGGGTGCGCGACATGCTGTTCCAGGAGGTTTTCATCCCGGCCTCTCTGATCCCCGCGCTGGCCGCTCACATCGAGAGGAACGCATCCGAATACGCCGCGGCTCGATCTAAAATAAAAGAGAACGAGAGCGCGACGGTCTACATGAACGTCGCGGCGGACGGCTACATCGAAGGGGTCGCGCGGATGCTGAAGTCGGGCTACGCCATGACGATCGACTACGGCAACACGATCCTCGAGCTGATCTCCACGCTGAACCATTTTCGCACGTACAAGAACGGCATCAGAACCAACAACCCTTACTTCGAGCCGTCCTTAGACGACATGACCACGGATCAGAACTTCACCGCCCTGGCCAAGAGCGGCGCGCAGGCGGGCCTGATGCCGATCCATTTCGGTCCGCAGGGAGACCTCGCCATCGGCCTGGGGGTCGGGCCAAAAGAGCTGGCCGACCACCGCCGCCCCGCTTCCAAGGATGAATCTTCATGGATAACGACGCTGAAGTCCATGATCGACGAGTCTTGGCTTCACAAATTCGTGACCGACCACGGCAGCTTCAAGATCCTTGTCCAGCAGAAAAAGGGCACCGACCCCGCTTACGTATTCCCCGCGCAGAAAGAGGGCACGGTCTCCGACGATCTCGCTCTCGGGGAAGACATCCCGGCAAGCCCAGCCCGGTGAGCAGCAAGCCCTAATCCTCCGACCGTTCCCAATGCCGAAGCCGCCCTTTCCGAGGACGGCTCCGCCAACCCCTCCTAAAAATCGCTCACGCGATTTTCAGGCCGATAGGATCGCCTTTTGAAGCAGGGCTTTTATGATCTGGGCCTTGAAGCGGTTCTTGGCCAGCGGCCGGACTTCTTTTACGGCGAGCTCCCCCGCGGCGGCGGCGGTCTTCATGTTGGCGGGCTTTCCTTCCAGATATTCCTCGACGGCCTTGAGCCTGAGCGGGATGGGCGCGACAGCGCTCAGAGCAAGCCTCGCGCCCGAGATATTCCCGCCGCGGACGTTGAAAGCGCCGGCGAGACCGGCAATAGGAAAATCTATGGAGTTGCGTATCCTGAACTTGTGGTAGCCCTGGCGCAGGCCCGGCTTCGGCACCGGCACCCGAATCTCCTCCACCAGTTCTCCCTGTTCCAGCACGGTGGACCGCAGCACCCCGGCGGTGAAGAAATCCTCGGCCGCCACGGTCCGCCGAGTCGTTTTGATCCTCGCGCCGAGAGCCTCCAGCGCCGGAGCCAAGTCCGAAGCGTTCACCGCGACGCAAGCACAGTTGACGCAGCGCTTGGCCTCGGCGCACAGCGCCTCCGGGCTCAAGCCCTTGCTCACGGAACCCCTGGTCCGCGCGCACGCGGCGTAGCAGCCGGCATCCGGCGAGAGCAGCGGGCTCACCGATGCGCGCTCACCGAGGGCGGGCCGTTTTTTGCCGCCGCTCAGATAGCTGTCGATCGCCTTGGCGGCCCTGCGCCCGGCGGCGATGGCGTGAATCACCGATGCCGGGCCGCTGACCGCGTCCCCTCCGGCGAAAACGCCGGGAAGATTGGTGGCCTGCGTCGCATCATCGGCGACGAGCGCTCCCCTCAGGGTCTTGACCCCCGCGGCGTAGCGAAGATCCGCGCTCTGGCCGATGGCCAGGATGATCTGATCGGTTTTGACGCTCTGCGTGCTCGCCGGATCGAAGCTCGGAGCAAAGCGGCCCTGTGCGTCAAAAACAGAAGCGCACCGGACGAATTCCATTCCTTCCACTTTCCCGTTGACTTCAAGGACCCTTCGCGGCCCCCAACCCGGCAGGATGCGGACTCCTTCTTTCACGGCCTCGGCGATCTCCGCCGGGAAGGCAGGCATCGCGTCTCTCGCCTCCAGGCACGCCATCGTGACGCTCCGAGCGCCCGCGCGCCGCGCGCCGACTGCGACATCCACCGCGACATTGCCTCCGCCGATGACCAGGACGTCCCTGCCCGCGGGCTTTCCATCCACAAGGAAGGCCATGCCGGACTCGAGCAGTTCCGACTTCTCAAGCCTGAGGCTCTTTTGCTCCCAAGCCCCGGTCGCAAGGAACACGGCGTCAAAATTCTTCCGGAGAGCGCGCAGGGGCGTCCCCCGAGGACCGATCTCCCTGTTGAGCTCGAAAACGATCCCCATCGCCTCCAACGCCGCAATCTGGGCGCGGACCACTTTCCTGGGAAGCCGATACGCCGGAATGGCATAGGCCAGCATCCCGCCCGCGCAAGGCCTCTTGTCGAACACCCTCACCTGATGGCCCGCCGCTCTCAGGTAATAGGCCGCCGACAAGCCGGCCGGGCCCGAACCGACCACCGCGATCGTTTTCTTCGTCCGCTTGCCGGAAGGCTTCAGGAACTCCGCGGCGCGCTCAAGGATCTGATCTCCCAAAAAACGCTCCATGGCGCGGATGGAGACCGCTTCGTCGAACGCACCGCGGTTGCATTGCCCTTCGCACAGATGCGGGCAGACGCGGCCGGTCATGGCCGGCAGCGGATTATTCCTAAGAAGGATGTCCGCGGCAGCGCCCAGCTCCCCTTCTCTCACCTTGGCAAGATAGTCCGCGATCTCCACGCCCCCCGGACAGGCCGCGGTGCAGGCCGGCGAGGCCACGCGCGCGCCTCCAAAGACCGAGTGATAGCGGTTCTCTCCCAGAAGCGCGCCGCAATGCGTTCCGCCTTTTCTCAGGCAATGGAACCGATCGCCGGGGGTGCGGTAGTACCAGCACCTGGGCTCCTGGCAAAGATTCCCGCCGAGGGTTCCCATGTTCCTGAGCTGAGGGGACGCGACGCTGCGCGCCGCTTGGGCAAGGAGCGCGTATTTTCCGTTGACCGCTTTGTGCGCGGCGATCGCGGAGAGCGGCGTCAGCGCGCCGATGCTCAGCCCGCGCTTGTCTTCGCGGATGTAATTCAAGCCGGGGATCGTCTTAAGATCCACGATCAGCGCCGGACTTTCCTTATGGATGTTGTCCTTGAGCGCTCCCAGCGCGTCAGTGCCGCCGGCGAGCGCGAGCGCCCGGCCCTTTGCTCCGGAGAGCGCGGCGGCCGCCTCTTTAAGCGACTTCGCGGACAGATGATCGAAGTTTCTCATTTCAGGCCTTCCCTAAGGCTCCGTATGGGTCATTAATTTCTTTACGGAGCCTAACGCCCGCAGGACTTTTTCCGGCTTGACCGGGATGTCGTCGACTCTCACGCCGATAGCGTTATAGATCGCGTTGAGCACCGCGCGCGGCGTGCAGGTCACCGTGCCTTCTCCGATGCCGCAGGCGCCGTACTCTCCCGCGCCTCTCCATACTTCCAGCAGGGTCGGCTCTATGTCCGGCATGTCCGCCATGGTCGGAATCTTGTAATCGATCCAGTTGAAATTGAGAGGGACGCCCGCGGCCTCGTCGTAGATGATCTCTTCGGTCAGCGCCTCGCCCACGCCCATGACCTGGCCGCCGATCTGCTGGGCCTCCGCGCCGGAGGCGTACATGACGGTCCCGCAATCGTTGAGGACCACGAGCTTGAGGACCTGGACCCGGCCCGTGCTCGTGTCCACTTCCACCTCGGCAAAATTTGCGATGTACGGGACGCCGGTCTTCTCGGCATTGGGCGGTCGGCCGATCTCCACGACCACCGGGAGCATGTCTCCTTTCCGGAAGACGTCCCGGACGCTCATGCCTTTCCCGGGGGCCGCCTTGCGGAAAACGCGCCCGCCTGCGATGTCCAGGTCCTCGGGCTCAGCCTTCATAAGCTTCGCGGCTTTTTCCTGGAGCCGCTTCTTGACCTCGCGGGCCGCATGGGCGAGAACCTCGGATTGCAGATAAGAGACGGCGCTGTCGGTCTGGACGCAATCCTTCAAGCTGGTCTCGGTATCGACCGTGTGCGGCCATGCGATGTCGCCGGGGGTGATGCCGAGGAACCCCAGCGCCTCGGCGCAGCCCAGGACATTGCAGGTGTTCGAGCCCGTCCCGGTCTCGATGGTGGGCGCGTCCAGCGACACGCTGCAATCGGGGTTCACGGTGATCCGGACGCGGATCTCGCCGCGCCGCGCTTCCTGCCACTCGGCATGCCAGGCGGGATGAAAAGAGAAGCCCACGCCGCGCTTCTTGACCCGGTCATGGATCGGTCCCGCGCCCGGCTTGTGGCGCTTGGCACTCCAGCCGATCCGCTGGGCGCCCTCGCGCAGGACCGCGGCCAGGCTCTTGTCCGGCAATCCGCCCCACTCGTGCCCGAAGTTCTTCAGGGCCAGATCCATGGGGTCCATGCCCAGCTTCTCGGCCAGCATGTCCACGACATGGCCGAAGATGAGGTTGAACTGCGAGTTGCCCACTCCGCGCATCATGCACGCGGGCAGCTTGTTGGTGTAGACGCCGTAGGACTCCATCCGGACGTTCGGGATGTGGGCGAGCGCCGCCTCGGTGATCTCGGTCGGGGCGAACTTCAGGGCGAACATGGTGTGATCGGCGTACGCCCCGGAATTCCCGATGGACTTGAAATACATCGTGGTGATCGTTCCGTCTTTTTTCGCGCCGACCTTCCCGGTGTAGATCGCGGGCTGGCGGGAGTCGTGAAAGCTCTCCCGGCGGCTGTGCTTGAATTTGACGGGACGGCCGGTCTTTTTGGAGAGCAGGGCGGTGAACAGGAAGAAGGGCTGATCCCCGGTGTCTCCGCGCCCGAACTGCCCGCCGACATAGGAGCTGATCACGCGGACCTTGTTGATCGGCAGATCGAGCATCTGGCTGATGTGCATCCGGGACTGGTCCGCCTCGTAGGAATTGGAGAGCACCGTGAGCTTGTCGCTCTTCCAGTCCACCAGGCAGCACCAATTATCCAGCGAAGCCTGCGTGGCGTTGTGGTGCACCGAGACGGCTTCGACCACGACGTCCGCCTGGGCGAAGCCTTTGTCCGCGTCGCCCTTGTCCACGAACACGTCCTTTCCGCCGACGGCATCCTTGGGCAGGATGTTGCGCGGGGCGATCTCGGGATGGATGATGGGCGCGCCCGGCTTCATCGCCTCCAGGGGATCGAGCACGAAGGGCAGGACTTCCCACTCCACCTCGATGAGCTTGAGCGCCTCCTCAGCGATCTGCTCGCTCTCGGCAGCCACCACCGCGCCGACCTCATCGGTGGCCCAGCAGGCATGATCACCCAGCACCCGTCTGTCGCGGAAATGGCCCCACATCATGCGCTCGTAGGAGACCGTGTCCACGCCGTCGGTCCAGCCCGCGCTGGTGGGCTTGAGCGAGGAAAGTTCCGGATCTTTATAAGTGAGCACCGCTTTGACGCCCGGCAGCAGCCGGGCCGGCTCCGCATCCAGACTTTTTATGCGCGCATGAGCGTAGGGACTGCGCAGAACCTTGGCGTAGAGCATTCCGGGGAAGCGACTCTTGAGCGTAAGGTCGTCTGCGAACTCGGCCCTGCCGGAGGCCTTCTCCAGCGCGTCGATCCGTGGGCGATAAGCGCCGATGAACTTGCGCGGCACGCGGGGCTTGTAGGGACGGGGCGGAGTCATGGCTTGCCGCCTTTGGGCGCGGACTTCCGCGGGGAATGCACCGCGCCTTCTCCTTCCGCCACGCAGTCGAGGTGCGAAGCATGCTGTACCGCGCGGGCGATGCCGGCATAGCAGCCGCAGCGGCAGATGTTCCCGGAAAGGCCCTCTTTGATCTCGCCCAACGTAGGTTTCGGATTCTCATGCAGCAGGCCTTTTGCGGCCATCACGAAGCCGGGGGTGCAGAACCCGCACTGCAAGGCCGTGCCGTAGCCGGGCTCGCATTGCTTGGCGAAAGCCTGGATCAGCGGATCGTCCTCGCGCAGGCCTTCGATGGTGAGGATCTCATGTCCGTGCGCCTGGGCCGCGAGCGTCATGCACGACAAGATCGCCTTGCCGTCCATGAGCACGGTGCAGGCGCCGCAGGCTCCCTCGTCGCAGGCGACTTTAAGGCCGGTATAGCCGAGCTTTTCCCGCAGCAGGAAGGAAAGCGTCATCGCCGGCTCGATGTCGCGGCCCGGCTCGAACTCATGCCATTGCCCGTTGACCTTGATCTTTACCGGAGGTTTTTTCCCCTTGCACGCCTGTTTCCCTGATCTTGCCACCATGAGTTCCCCCTTCATCAAGGCAGGCCGAAAGGCCTGTCGGCGTCTTACAGTATCCCTTCTGAATCGAGCCATGCGCTCAGGGGTTTGTATCCGAACCGCTTCGCATAGCTTTGGAGCTTGTCTTTGTCTAGATTCCACTTGCGCCCCCTTTTCCGTGGAAGCTCCAAAGGAGAGCGCGGCGTCAGCGCCAGGTATGCCAGATCGAGGAAGGCTTTTTCCGGTTCCGCCATGGGATAGCTGCCTCGCCCGGAACTCCGCGCTTCATATCCCCACATCAACCGCGGCGGCAGATGGTGGATGTGGAACTCTCCGATCAGCGTCGCATAGCGCTTAGGCAAAGCCGATGAGACCCCATAGACCGCATGCGGAACCTCCGCGACGATGCCGTGATCGGCCAACGCGCTGTAAAGGGACACGTAGGCCGGCCACGGCGCCCGAAGATACGGAAGCGCCTCGTAGGGATGGACGTCTCCGCCGAACTTATTGACCCATATCCCTTTCTTCAACCTCGCGAGCAAATCCCGCGCGGCAAGCCGCCCAAGCGCATGCGTCGCGGCATCCGGCGCCATCCCGGTCAGCGTCAAGAAATCCGCGGTCGTGAAAACCCGAAGGCCGTGCTTGCCGATGAGCTCGATGATCTCCGCGGAAGTCATGCGAGGATCTCCAAGAGCGCTCTCTCGACTTCTTCTTTCTGCTTCTCGAACACGACGGGATCGTGATGGAGGCCGATAAGCTCATCCGGCAGATACGGCAGCACTTGTTCCTTGAAATCCAAAAAAGTGAATCTCCCAACCTTGTCCGCGGCGGCTTCGATCTCCGCGGGATCCGCCCTCTTGGACAGTTCGGCCGGTTTTACGCCGACGATGAAAAGCAGATGGTGAAGATCGAAAAGGTCCCTCAAGGCATTGCGCGCCGGAGAAGCCAGCGCGGCGGTCTTCTGCGCCGCCATGGCCGTCGCATCATAATACTGCGCGGCGAAAGGCGGCATCCTGTATCGGCGCAAAAGATCCGGATCCGGAATGCCGACGGAATAGTCGATCTTGTCTTTTCGGCGGCTGAACTCCACCTTCGTCGGTAGGCTTTCCCCGCCGGCCAAGACTAAGCCGACCTTCCAGCGCTGAGTCGTCTCGGTCTGCTTGGGCCTCGACGAGGAAAGCCTCACGATCCCCGCGGGCATCAGGGAAGCGAGAAGCGCCCGTCCCGTGAGAACGGAATCAACGGCATTGCAAAGCGTTTCCACCCGCACGCTCGACACGATATCCAAGTCCATATCCTCGGAGAGGCGGACGGACCGATGGAAGAACCTCAGGCATATCCCGCCCTTGACCGCATAGGAACGGCCTGAAAGTCTCGTGCAAAGATGCCGCAGAAGCATCAGATGGAAGAGTTCCCGCAGTTCGAACGTTTGAGTAGGCACCGATAATAATATAATGCGAAATTGATATGGGTGTCAAGTCCCTATTATATGCCAGCCCGATCGTCGAGGACACGTCGCCCAAGTTCGACGAAGGACACCCAGGACACCAGCCACCGGTGTCCGCACCGCCGCAGGTTGAGAACATAACCGTGGAACAGCTGGAGGGCCATGTCGTAGCGGTCCTGGAGCGGTTACAGGCGAACCGAGGCTTATGAACGAAAGTCGAGAGTCAAAGAAGCTGATTTGCGATTTAAAAGAAGGTGGGATGCCCGTGCTACGGTGACCGAATTGCGTTAAAGGATGCCGGTCTATTTTATCTCGCCGATTCAAGCCCAAGGAATAACTTCCATTCACACCGACGGTTAACATGCTCCAGGATCGTCCAAACCCCGAAACCTGCTCCCGGCATGATATCATGACGCGATAGTGCCTTCGTATAAAATGGGGCCGTATTATCCGCCACATCTTAGTGAGGGCAACAGCCATCCTGGACAGCGTTTTCTGTTTTTTGACTATGGGACGACGCCTTGGAAATCCGGCTGCAAGCGCCGAATTCCCATAGCGAACAGAATCCTCGATATGCTAGCTTCACCGGACCGTCATGCAGGAGGACATTGTGAGTCAAAAAGTTTCCGAGTTCCATTGTCCGACGAAAAAAATATCCTATTCCGGAATAAAAATACTGGGCATAGGAGTTGTCGCCCTCGGGCTCCTGATCCCCGCCGCGTTCGTCCGCTCCACTATGGGCGAACGGATGACTCGGCGCAACGAAGCCATCGCTGAAATCACTTCATCATGGGGGACCCCGCAGACCATCGCCGGGCCTATTCTCGTCATTCCTTATCGGTATTACTACATGACGACAAAAAAGGTAGAAGTCAACGGCAAGGTGTATGATAAGGAGATACAAACATCCGCCGTAGCGAACGCCTACTTCCTCCCATCGCATCTGGAGATATCCGGGAACGTGACCCCGAAAAAATTGCACCGCGGAATCTATGAGGCGGTCGTTTATTCCGGCAATCTCAAGATTTCGGGAGATTTCCCGAAACCGGATTGGCAAGCCCTCAAGATCAATGAAAGCAATGTGCTTCATGAAGACGCCGTAGTCTCATTCGCAATACCCGATCTGCGCGGTGCCAAAGGAGCGATGACGCTCTCCTTGGCCGGCAAGGACTTCCGTCTGCTTCCAGGGAGCAAGCTCCCGGACTTCACTTCCGGCGTCTATGCCATCATCGGAAAAGATATGCGCATCAGTCGCGAATCCCGTTTTTCCCTCGATGTGAACCTAAACGGAAGCGCATCGATTGCGTTCGCACCCATAGGGGTACGAAATATCGTCTCCCTTCATTCCCCTTGGCAGGACCCGAAATTTACGGGGGCATTCCTGCCGACCAATCGGACGGTTTCAGCCGATGGCTTTGACGCCAAGTGGGACGTATCGTTCTATGGGAGGAACTATCCGCAGCAATCCACAGAACGTAGCGGCAGCTGTCCAGATCGGAACACGCTGACGCCTTCCTTTTTCGGCGTATCCTTCCTCACACCGGTGGATTCCTACCGGAATGTCGAACGCGCAGTGAAATACGCCATTCTGTTCATCTCGATCGTGTTCGCCGCCTTCTTCCTCTTCGAGATCTTGTCCGGGCTCAAGATACACCCCTTGCAGTATGCGCTGGTCGGATTGGCCCTGTGTCTATTCTTCCTCATGCTCCTGTCACTTTCCGAGTTTCTGCCCTTCTGGCTGGCCTACTTGTTCTCGGCAATCGTCGTGACCATGATGAGTGTATTGTACGGCGCGACATTCCTCAAGGGCGGGAAGAAGACCGTGATCCTCGCGGCAGAATTGGCCGGAATATATGCGTACCTTTTCGTGGTCCTACAGCTACAGGATTACTCCCTCTTAATGGGTAGCGTGCTCCTGACGGCAATCCTAGGAGCAATCATGTACGCGACCCGCGATGTGAATTGGTACGCCATCGACTCATCCCTGCGAGAAGCCGGCTCCGATAAGGAGTCTTCGCATCCTCCGGCGTGAGATAATCCAGCAACCCTCTCGGACACTCTACCGCAGCCGAGGGGGCGGGACGAGTTCGATCAGAATGAGATGCGGCCTACAGAACAGCCGCACGCGAGGGGCGATGTGCCCCTCCCAGCCGAGCCCTCGACTCACGATGACTCTCAGGTTCCCGACCTGATGCAGCCCTCCCCTGGTGATTGAGCGAGGTGCGTTGCTCATGGTGAGGAGCGGACCCATAAACGGCAACGCCACTTGCCCTCCATGGGTATGGCCGGCGAAAAGGACATCGATGGGACAGGAATTGGCGATCTTGAGGGTGTCGGGAACATGAGACAGAAGAAGCCGAACATCCGCCCCAGCTGTCTGCGACACGAGGGATCCCAGAACCCGGGTGTCCGCAAAATCCCACAGGTCCAGCCCCATGATGCCGATGCGCGAACCATCGACATCGAGCAACCTTGCCTTGCCGCCCAAGTCCTCGAGGCCCGCTGCGGAACAGAACGAAGGGACATCCAGCATTCCGTCGACGTTCCCAGTGACGAAGAACGCACCCGCCTTGCTGCGGAAACCGTTGAGATAGGCTTCGACGCTGTCCGTAAGTGTGGGATGGTTCAGCACGTCTCCCGTAAAAAACACAAGATGCGGATCAAAATCATTCGCCGCGTCACGTGCCGCAAGCTGCATCTTGCCGATGCCGTCCGTCTGGAGGTCGGAAAGGTGGACGATGCGTACGGGATTGCGCAATCCCTCGCACTGGATACGCATCCTTTCGACCTCGAGGTTCCCGGGCTCCCAGACCTCTCCGTAATACTTGAATGCCAAGGGAACCAGCACCAACAACCACAACCATGATTTGCGCCATCTAAATAGCAGGGCCAGGGCCGTCAGCGGCACGCCGACGGTCGCCAGGGTCCATAATACCCTGGACAGCAATGCCAGCCCGAGGATCCCATGTTTTGAGAGGATCAGGACTCCCATCATCCATGGGATGACGGAAAGGAGGAAAGCTTCTCTGAATGTTTTAAGGGTAACCCAGACCGGTTGCGCAGGCAAACCACCAACCCGCTTGAAGCGCCATACGAGACACCCCCCAGCAAAGAAAAGAGCGACGATGTCGATCGAAATCAAGATGGGGCTGAACGCATTCCAGGAGAAGCTCATAACATCCTAATAATAGCCGTGAGATAAGCGAGGCACAATCCACTCGCGGTGGAATGAAGGGCAGACGGCTCTCATTCTTGCGAACGCTCCCGAGGGCGCGCGAACTTGCTTGGGCTGAAGATTATCTGTAAGAAGGCCCGTTATCGTCACCTGATCGGAAAACCTCTCCCTTCATTATAAAGAAGTCTTGACCCTTGCAGACGTCAGACGGCCCTCACGCGTCTTATTATCGGGCCCAGGTCTTGAAGAAAGACAGCAGCTTCTCGCGATCGTAGGATTTCCCGGACTCCAGCGGCTCAGTCGCCTGGGAACAGGCCAGGGTCCCCTCCTTGGCCAAGACGAAAAGGTGCGGCGTCCCATCGATGGGCGGATAGCCCGTGAGCAGCCCCGCATCCGCGCGATGATCCAGGCGCACGGTGAGAAAACTCTTTTCCACGATGGCCTTTATCTCGGGATCGGCCTCCACCGCATGCGCGAATCGTTCGCACCATATGCAGCTCTCCGCGGAGACCACCACGAGGACGCGCTTGTCCTCGCTTTGGGCGCGAGCGAGCGCGGCCTGGAGCCCTTCTTTCCCCTCAAGACGCCCCGGCGATGAGCGCTGCTGCATCCACCAGATGCCCGCGCCGATGAGGAGCAGGGCGAAGAATAATCGGTTCATGGTGCCATGATACCATGCGCGGCGCTCTCAGCGGGAATCTTCCGCGTCGTCGGCGGCTAGCCCTGCTTATTCTTGAGCGCCGCGCGCAGGCCCTCGGCAAAGGTCCCCATAGAGGGCTCCTCTGCCTGCTGGCGGCTCCGCCACTCATCGGCGTCCGGGTCGCGCGGCGGCTGCAGGGAGATGCGGCGCTCGGCGAGCTTGACCTCGGCGATCTCCACGGAGATCGCGTCGCCGACCTTCTGGCGCTCCAGGTGGAACTCGGGATGGTCGAGGGTCTTCGACTGGTGGAGGAGGCCGACGACGCCGGGCTCGAGCTGGATGAACAGGCCGTAGGGCTCCTTGCGCGTGATCTTGCCTTCCAGGACTTGCCCGGCGGCGTACTTCGCCCAGGGATCGACGACAACGGCGGCCGGGGCGGCCGCGGGCGCCTGCGTCGCCTGCTTGAGCGAGAGAGATATCTTGAGGCGACCCTCCACGGTCTCGCGTCCGAGAATCTTCGCGGCGACGGCCTGGCCGACGCTCAGCAGGTCCGCGGGCGACTCGACGCGCGACCAGGCGAGCTCCGAGATATGGGCGAGCCCCTCCACGCCGGGCAGCAACTCGATGAACGCGCCGAACTTCTCCAGGCGCGAGACCGTCCCCATCACGACCGAGCCCTCGGGGTTTCGCTCGAAGAACTCGGCGATCGAGTTGCCCCGCTCCTCTTCGAGCAGTTTGCGGCGCGAGAGCACGACGTTTCGGCCCTCCTCGCCCCACTCCGTGATGCGGAAGGCGAGCGTCTTCCCAATAAATTCGGCGCCGGTCTCGACGCGCTTTAAGTCGAGCTGGCTGATCGGGCAGAACGCGCTCTTTCCTCGGACGCTCACGCGCACGCCGCCCTTGCAGACCTCGGCGACGCGGCCCTCGACGGGACGGCGGGTCTCGAAGGCCTCCCGGAGGTCCTGGGCGATGTTCTTGTCGGTCGGATGAACCGAAAGGCGGATCTCAAAGGGCCGGACCGAGGTCACGAACAGGTCCACGCTCTCTCCGGCCTTGCGGCCGGAGAGCTCGCCGGACGCCACGACCCCCTCCTTGCCGGGGCCGAGCGCGACGATGGCATCCTCGCCGCCGAGCGTCAGGATCTGCGCGCGCACGCGGTCGCCCACGTCGAAAGTCTTCTCGGCCTCCGCCAGGGATTCGCCGAGCAGCTTGGAAAAATCTTCCTCGGAGGAAGTCTCGTCGTTAAAACCGCTGGAAGCATCATTCATATCATCACTACCTGCCTGGGAGATTCCCGTCATCGAGCACACCGTCTCGCTATGATATCATGCCGGGAGCGAGTTTTCGGCCGCACAGTGTCGGGGGTGTGCTGAATGGAAGCGGGTGGGAAAGTGGGGAGATATTCCGCTCCTCGTCGCACCGACGAAAGCCGGGGCCCAGGAGTTGGATGTTTCCCTGGATTCCGGCTTTCGCCGGAATGACAGGAGAAGGTGCGCACAATTTTCAGCGCACCCTTATCTGGCCAGGCTCTCGATCAACGCGGTCAACCGCGCGATCCAGGGTGTCAGTCAGGTATCCGCAAACTCTCCGGCTGCATGTGCCAACGGGTGCGCCGAAGATCATGCACCGGCGCGACAGGGCGCCGCCAGACAAAAGCGACGATATCGTCCATGCCCGGCGTGAGAAGGACTCCCACCCCCGTCATGCGGTTGCGGTACTCCACGCCGTCGGCATGTTCGATGCGCACCGCGCACGTCAAGCCGTCATCGTGAACAGGATGAGCGTTACGGAAAATGTGTTCCAGCAGAGCGAGCGCATGTGATTCGGAAGGGATGATCGGCTGGAAGGCCTCTTCCCGGGCGATGCTTCCGGCAAGTACTGCGCGCAGCCTATCGCCGGGGATGCTCACGATAAGCTTTCGGAAAGCTTCAGAGGAGTCATAAGTGAACAGGATTCGTTCTATGCGGGTCCTGGCGACCCGGTCATAATCCGCGATATGCAGGGGTTTTCCATGGACATATCCAAGCAAAGCGTCCTTCCGCATGTTCTTGCGTTCAGATTCCGGAAGCGAGATGAACTTTTGGATCCGGCCGGTCGAGCGGTCGATCCTGACCCCTCGCCCTGTCAAACGGCTGAAGTAGTCTATCGTTCCGCCCTGCGCGAGCGCGAGCGGACCCTGCGGATCACGGTCATCGCAGTGGAATATCTCCGCCAGGAGCCGAAGCCCCATGATGGACGTCGGAGGGATACCCATGAAGCTCTCGTCTTCCAGGGACGCGTCCTTGAGCAGGACACTCAAGCGGCCCGGAGTCGCGTGCCGAAGCATCTCCCAAAGGATCCGCGGCGCTTGCTGTCTTAGCAAAGCCTGTTTCAACTCGCCGCGCACGCCGACGACCCGCGCGCGGCGCACCGTCTGCAGGAGGTGGGCCTGCAGCTCTTCCACGGAGAAGGGTCCTTCCCCCCGCAGGGAGACGCTGTAGCCGTTCCCGACAAGATCCAATGTGCCGCCGGACGCGTTTGCGTGCAAGCGTCCGTCGGCCGATTCCTCGTAGGCTCTGGAATAGATCAGCTCGATCTGCTGCGCAAGCTCGATGAGGACGGAAAGAGCGCTGATGCCGGCATGACGAACGCGGTGCATCCAGGCCGGATCTTCGCTCCTATCAGCGGCAAAGAACTCCTTGAGCATGGCCGCGACCGTTATCTGCCATGCCGACATCTCGGAACGCCAGAATATGCCGCCATAGCGGCTTCCCGCCGCCAATAGTCTGTCGGAAAAAACATTGACAAGATCATCGCCGGGCCGGGACAGATGCTTGAGTTCATGCCACGCAGTGGCGATCGCATCCGGATGAAGCCGCGGATAGGCCGCGCCGAAAACGCTCAAAGGATTGAGGGACAAGACTCTCGGCGGAGCGCTTCCCGGGGGCGTGACATCTCCCAAATCCCTCTGCGAGAAGTCTATCCGCATCACCCCGTTTTTTTTAGAAACGATCCCGGAGATCTTCCCGAGCCATGAGTCCCCCTCCGGCGCTACCGACAGGACTTGCTCCCCATCGGCCGCCCCCCCTGCGGCGGATCCGCCCGATGCGGATAGGGGAAGGACCTTTCCCCCAATGGCTCCGACATGCGCCAGCAATGCCTGCCGGCCTTCTTGGCGCTGCAAAGTCCCCGGCTTGCTTGCCAACGCTGTCCGGACGGCCAGGAAGTCCCTCATCACGGCGGACGGAACCGATCGAGGAAGGCTCGTCGGACTCACGGACAGCCGCTCGATGATGCTCTCAGCGCCCGGCCCGCCGGGTGCCGACGAATACACCCGATCTTCCCCATCGACTAACAAATGATAACGGCTTCCCTCAAAGAGGATGAATCGGCCCTCTATTTGGAGCAGCTCCGCTCCTTGGCGGACAGCCGCATGGATGGGCGTGCCGACCTCAATGAACGGCGGATGGGACAACTCCGGGCCGACAAGCACGATCTCCTCGGGCTCGGCCTGGGCGCTCCCGTCGAACAGGCTCTGCGCCGCGCCAACAGCCGCTGTTTGAAGTTCCGCCAAAGCCTCTGCCTGTCCGCGCACGGGATATTGCCGCCGGCCATCCAGCCGTTCCAGGCTGGGCAAGCCGCCGGGCTCTGCAACAACTCCAAGGGGATGGTCTGTGCTCTCCAGTTCTGTGACGGTCGTCTTGGCACGGGCGGGCGCGACCGCGCGGATAGCCGTCCGTGCGTGAACGGACGGCTCGGCAATGGAAGAAGACCGGCGTGCAGGCAGAAGATCGGACGCGTCCAAGCTGTTCGGAGTCTGGGAGACGAAGCCCTGGTTCGGCTCGGCAAGGACCGTCGGCTTCGCGGGAAACAGCGGCGCCGTCCCGTCGAGCTGCTGGACGGTCTTATCGAAGAGAGGGGTCCCGAGCGGGAAAGCGGCGTTGAGCTTCACGGGCAGGACGGCGCCGCCCGGCTCCACGAGAGACTGCGCCCGGACATGCGCGGGAAAGGAGGCGTCGGCGATCGTCGCGGCTATGGCGACGGCCAGGATGCGCTTCATCCCGATAGTATATGCTGAATCTCGCCGAATTTTCCGGACCTTCAGCCCGCCCGCTCTCTCATCTGCGCGCAAAGGCTGTTTGTTCTGCAAAAGGCCTAGGCCGTCGATAGGCCCTTTGCCTTTATCCGGCGGGCCCGTCGGCCCAAGCGTTCCCAGGGTACTCGTGCGATACTGTATTAGCGGCTATGATTCTATTCGTTTTCTTGGGACTTCTATTGCCGGGTGCTGCCTTGGCGCAGCAGGCAGCGGCTCCCGCGTCCCTGCTCCTGCCTGCTCCCGCGGCAATGGTCTTGATCGCCGCGCCCTTGGCCGGTCCGGACTATGAGGGACTGCTCGCTCGGCAGGATGCCGGGGAGATCCTGGATCTTTCCAAGATCCAGCGGCCGGGCCTCGCTTTCGTCAACGACGACCGATTGAGCATCGCCCAAGGTTCGGGCCGTTTCGGGAAGCTCAAGGAAGGCGAGCTCATGGAGCTTTTCGTCCCCGCGGAGGATGCGGACCTCCTTCCCAAAGGAGTCAAGATCCTCGAGAAGGATGTCCCGGCGCGGCGGGTGCGAACCATCAATCTTCTTTCTTCCCGCGGAAAAACAGGAGCCAATCCTAATCTCGTCGAGGTCTTGGCGCCCGAGGGCTCCTCGTTTTTGCGCGTGAGCGCCCCGCGCGAGAAGCTCGATGTCCCGCTCTCGAACGTCGCCTATGATGCCGAGCGTGCGCGCTCGCTTCTGACGGAGCAGGCGGAGACTTTCCAGCCTTCCCTCCGCTGAATCCTTCCGGAAGATATGTAAAATCTTAGCCATGTTGCGCGAAGCCATGGACGTCCATCAGAAGCGCGACGATCCGCCGCGCCGCTGGTTCTCGGACGAATTCTTCGATCTTATCGTGTGGTTCGAGCCGGACGGCTCGATCTACGGCTTCCAGCTCTGCTATGACCGAGAAGCCGCCCCCCGCGCCCTGACCTGGATCAAAGGCAAGGGCTATTCCCACGACGGCATAGACACCGGGGATTTCCCCGGGGGATCATCGAAAGCATCTCCGATCCTGGTGCAGGATGGTTTTTTCGATGCAGAAACTATCACCCACAGGCTGGCCGAGGCCTCGCAGAACCTTCCTTTAGAGATCCGCTCCATCGTGCTGGAGAAGGTCTCTCGATTCGAAAAGAATCCTTGATCCGCCGCTTCAGCGAAAGCGCGTCTCGGAGCGAAGCCTCTCGATGATCCACATCCGCATGAGGGTGGAGAAGTTCAATCCCTTTGCCGCGGCGAGGCGGCGGATAGCGGCCAGCGCGTCCTCATCGAGGCGCAGGGCGACCAATCGGCGCGGCCTCGGAAACGACGCGTCCACGGACTTGATCCGTCCTCCCGCGTCCAGCGAGGACGTCTCATCGTAATAGCGCCGCAGCGCCCGATCGCTTCGGCCCAAGTTCTTTTTTCTCACCTCAATAGTATAGAGTGTATAACACCGTATAGCAAATATTTTCCATGCCTCTTCATCCGTGCGATCATCCGAAGCTCCCTTCCGTATCCGAGAGGCCTGACAAACAGAATAGATGTCGTGGAACTCCCTGAATAAAATCCATCGGCCGCAGGCTGGCCGAGGCTTCGCAGGACCTACCCAGAGATGCCGGCAGGCCAAAAGGCCCAGAGCAAACATGCCGAATGACCCTCCTACTAAGAACGATCCTCTTCCATAATCATGATATATGCGGACACTGCGACTGACCTTTCTCTGCATCGCGACCCTGGCGTGGACTGCTCAGGGCCGCGCTTGGGATTGGCATGCAGCAGTCAAGGACTCCGGACGCAGCCATTGCGATCCGGGAAAGCTTCCCGCGCGGCCGACCCTGCTGCTCATCGGCGAGTGCCACGACTGCGCCAGCTCGAAATTGATCAAACAAGAAATGGCCCGCCGCAGCGCAAAAGACGAGTTCTATACCGCTCTGGAGTCTGGATTGGACCAAGGATTCTATCCCTGGGATAAGACCCAAGCCGTTAAAGAATTCAACCTCGATCCCCAGCAGAAGGTTGACCTATATCCCATCGATCCTCCGTTAGCCTACGGATTAACTGTCTTCGAAAAGATGCTCGAGGAAACAGTAGTGCATGAAGATGTCGATATGTTCCCGGAGGAGATGTCCCGCTTGTGGTTGAGATCTTTACTGGTTATGTCCTATTCAACGCGAGGGAATCCTTATGCGCAGCGCGCATGGGAAAGTGCTGTCGCGTCCTTTGAAGGCGACGAAAAGCTCAAATCCGTTGCGCACATTTTGAATTCAATATCCGAGTCTTCGCAGAATCTGTCGACAGACAATTGTATCGACCGATATTTCGGCGGAAAAAATGCCCTCCCATTTCATGTTCAAGCCTTCAAGCAAGTGGCGATCCGCTATCACGATGCCTATGTCGCTCTGATCAATGAGAAATTCTTGCTGGCTATGGGCCTTTCCGAAGAGCTGCAATACCTCTCGAAAGGACAGATTCTAACAGGGAATAAGGCTTGGCTCGTCTTGGAATCAAACTTCAAAATCTTGATAAATGTGCGCAACAGAGATTTCAGCGACAACATCGCGGATATCTATTGCCAAGCCGGACTCTCCGGACGCAATCTTGTCGTCAGCATCGGATATGTTCATGTCCCGGGCGTTGAAGCCCGACTGCGTAAATGGTCGCGCTCAATCCCTCTTCGCGTGGAGCAATCCTTCGCACACAAAGAAGATCCGACGTTGGCACTAACAGATCTGGATGCCGCAGAACCCATCCTGAAATTGCTCTCCGATCTTGCGCAGCCGGCGCCGAAGCAAGTCCCGGCCGTTTCGCCGCAGCTCGGCGCTGAAATCGAAACGCTCGGCAGTCGGCCCGTTCGATTCGACGGGAAGTAATCAAGTCCATGCCTGTATTTTATCAGGCAATCGTCCGACTTCTACTGACGGACACACCGCTGAAGGCGCCGCGCGGCTTCAGCGGGAGCGGCGCTCTTCGAGCTTCTTGACGATGAAGGTGGCCACGTCCTCGGCATACGTGCCGGGGCCGAAGCCGGCGTCAAATCCCAGCTCCCGGGCGAGCTTGTTGCCGATGCGAGGACCGCCCACGATCAGGAGAAGGTCCTCGCGCAAGCCCTCGGCCTCGGCCAGTTCGACGAGGTTCGTGAGGTTGCCTACGTGGGTGTCCTTCTGCGTGACCACTTGGCTCACGAGCACCGCGTCGGCCTTGAGCTCCTTGGCCCGCGCGAGCAGGGCCTCGTTGGGCACCTGCGCGCCCAGGTTGAAGGCCTCGATCATGGGATAGCGTTCCAAGCCGAAGTGGTGGTTGTAGCCCTTCATGTTCATGATCGCGTCGATGCCCACGGTGTGCGCGTCAAAGCCCGTGCACGCGCCCACGACCACGAGCTTGCGCTTGAAGTTCTTCTTGATGAACGCGTTGACCTCGTCCATGGAGAGGCTCTTGTCGGCCAAGGCCTCCACGTATTCGACGCGGTCGAAGTCCACGGCCGCCGCGGTCTTGGCATAGGCCGTGAAGAAGGTGAAGGTCTCCGAGAGCGGCGCGGCGTGCACGATGTCGCAGTGCGCGAAACCCATCTTGATAACCAGCTGGCGCGCGGCCTCCTTGGCCTTGCCGCTGAAAGGCACGGGCAAAGAAAAGGAGAGCTGCACCGCCCCGTCATCCAACGTATCCCCGTAAGGTTTCACCATCATATAGAATCCTTCCTTATCTCCCGACACACAACCTTGGCGCAGCGGAGAAGAGGGTGAATCATCCGCGTATCCCAAGCTGTTTCTTAAGCAAGTCCTCGACAGGGTTCCAGTAGTCCGGGGACTTCTCCGCGACGCCGTCGAAGCCCTTGCCGCCGTTCTTGGGCCGTTTGACCTCGGCGAAGAGCCCCTGCTCGATGGCCCCGAAGAGGCCGAGCTTCTCGACCTGCCCGAGCAGATCCGCGGCCTCGGAGAGGACCTGGCGGGCGCGGCGCACGATGAGCCCGTTCTTCTTGAACTCCACCTCGTCGGCGAAGTCGGCCATGCTGTTCATGACGTAGCGCGCGTTCTGGATGGCCAGGTAGCGGTCCTGCAAGTAGGGCGTGTGGATGGCCTCGGTGAGCATGCCCAAGAGATGGATGCCCTGGCCCGTGGCCTTGGAGGCGAAGTTGAAGAGCGTGTTCATGGCCAAGCCCTTGAACACGTCGCCGGTCATGAACTTGGTCGGCGGCATGTACTTCAAGGGATGCTCCGGAAAGATCTCGCGCGCCATCTGCGCCTGCGCAAGCTCCAGGAGGAAGCCGTTCTTGAGCTCCGGGTCCATCTCGAAGGCGTGGCCCAGGCCCATGAGCCGCTTGGGCATGCCGGCCTGCAGCGCGAAGCGCTCATTGATGAACTGCGAGGCCAGCACCGTGTCGGCGTTCTCCACCGCGTCGGAGGTGGTCAGGTAGTTGTCCTCGCCGGTGTTGATGATGATGTCCGCGGCCGCGTTGATCATGCGCGAGAAGTTCTGGTCCACGAAGGTGCGGTACATGTTGATGTCGCGAAAGAGGATCCCGTACATGGAGTCGTTGAGCATCATGTCCAGGCGCTCCAAGGCGCCCATGGCCGCGATCTCGGGCATGCAGAGCCCCGAGCAGTAGTTGACCAGGCGGATGTAGCGCTTCTCCTTCTCGGCCACTTCGTCGAGCGCCGCGCGCATGATGCGGAAATTCTCCTGCGTGGCGTAGGTGCCGCCGAAGCCCTGCGTGGTGGCGCCGTAAGGCACGTAGTCGAGCAGGCTCTGCGCCGTGGTGCGGATAACGGCCACGATATCGGCGCCCTGGAGCGCCGCGGCCTGCGCCTGCTTGACGTCCTCGTAGATGTTGCCCGTGGCCACGATCACGTAGAGCATGGGGCTCTTGACGTTGGCCGCGAAGGCCTTGAGCTTGGAATCGCGGTGCGCGACATTGGCGCGGATGCGCTTGGACATCCAGCCGGCGAGCTCGCGCGCCTTGACCTGCAGGCTCTTCTTGTCGGCGAGAGGGACCTTGGAGAGGTCGTAGCCCGCGGCCACGGCCTCATTAAGCTGGGCAGGGGTCTTCCCCTCGCGGAGCAAGGCGCTGAGATAATGCTGGGACAGGCCCGAGCCGATGCGCTCGCGCAGGGACTGCGCGATGAGATTGGGAACGGGGACTCCGTCGGCGTTCGCGCCGTCGGCGCCCAAGAGGCGCAGCGTCGCGCGCTCGACGGCGACGGTGGTATGCCCCGCGATGAAATCCTGCACCGGCCCCGCGATGGCCGCGGCCCTGCGCCGCGCAACCGCGATGAGCGGCTTGGACAAGCCGAGCTTGTAGACGACCTTGCCCGCTGTCTTCGGTGTGTGTTTATCCTTCATGGTTTACCTGGATCGGCTGGATTGAACTCCGTCTTGCTCTCAAGAAAGCGTTCCGCCGCGTCCACGACGTCGGCGTCCAAGCCGAGCACGCGCGCGACCTTGAGCGCGTCGCTGGAACGGACCTGCGCGTCGTCGGCGATGAGCTCGTAGCGCATGAAGCGGTGGATGCGCCGGAGCGCCTCGGGCAGGACCCTCTCCGAGGAACGATCGTCCGCCTCAGCCGCTTCGCACGATTTCCCGCAGCAAGCCGGCGCGCCCACGGATTTCATGAAAGCCTTCTCATCGAACCCGAGCATCCGGTAGGCCGCGCCCCCGGGAGGCAGGCTCAGGCCCGAGAGATGCGTGCTGGCCAGCGCATAGTAGCCGGCGTTGCGGGAGAAGAGCGCGAGCGTCGCACAGAGCAGGGCCGCGCCTTCGCGCGAGCTCGTGGCCTTGCCGAACTCATCCATGAGCACGAGCCGATGGAGCGAGCGGTCCCGGATCAGGCCGCGCAGGCCGTGCAGCTCCAAGCCGAAAGAGCTCAAGCCCGCCACGGGCTCCGACCCGCCTTCGCCGACATAGTCTATGCGCTCGAAGAGCACGGTCTCGAAGGACTCGGCCGGAACGAAGAGCCCGCACTGCGCGAGCAGCTGCAGCAGGGCCGCGGTCTTCAAGGCCGCGGTCTTGCCGCCCATGTTCGAACCATGCAGGACGCCCACCCGGCTCTCCAGGTCGCAGGAGAGCGGAGTGTAGTCGAGCCCCAAAGCCCGGTTGCGCAGTTCGAGCGGCACATGCCGGGCCTTGCGCAGCCGGATCGCGGAACCGAACTCCTGAAGGACGGGCCGCGCCAGCCTCTGTTCCTGCGCCAGGCGCGCCTTGGCCAGCAGGAGATCGGCGCGCGAAAGCGCAAGACAGAGACGCTCAATGCGATCAGCCTGGGCGCTCACGTCCGCGGAAAGCGCGGCCAGGACCTCGGCCTCCAACCGGCGCTCCTCGCAGGCGAGCTTCTCCCGCCGGGCGCCGAGCTTGAGCCCGGCCGGACCCAGCACGGGCTTGATGATGACCCGCGAGCCGTCGTGCGGTTCTATGAAAAGCGTCTTATCGCCGTAGAAGCGCCGAGCCTCCTGTGCGTCCGCGATCACGAACTCCCGATGGAAGAAATCCAAGCCCGTGCGCTTGCGCACGCCCAGGAACACCCGCTCCCGCAGGCGCTTGAGCCCGGCATCCGCCTGCCCGATCCCTCGGCGCACCCGCTTGAGCCCCGGATGATGGACATCCGAGAGCCGGAAGCTCTCCTCATCTTCCCCGCTTCCCTTGGAAAGGAGGCCGACAAGTCCGTCGCACTCCCAACGGCCGTCCACGGCGCGGCGCAGAGCCTCGGGCAAAGCCGCCAGCGTGGAGCGGCCGCAGAGCAGGAATCTCTTGAGCAGCAGAAGCTCCGCCGGTCCCAATGCCTGCGCACGCAGGTCGAAATCCAGAAGCGGCACGCGGCCGAGCGCGGCCTCCGCCTTGGCGGCATCCAGACGCCGGTTCTTCCTCCAGCGAAGGAAGGCCTCGATGCGGCCGTATTCCTGATCCAAGGCCTCCCGGTCCGAGCAAAGCCCCATGCGCGCCTTGGCCGCGCGGCCGTAGGGAGAAAGCGGCTTCAGAGCCTCCAGGAAAGCGTCGAGCTCCGCGAAATTCCGCACGCCGGCTTCCACGGCGTTCTCAGCCGTGGACCGTTCGCGGGACATCTTTGTTCGTGCGCGGCTCATACCGGTTCCTCATAGGGATTATAAAAAACATTGGCCAGGTCCTCCGGCGCCAATCCTCGCTCGAAGTCCTCTCGGGAGACATCGAAAAGCACCGCGCAGCAGCCCAGAAACTCGCAACCCTGCTTGAAAAGGAATTTCCTCGTCCGAGAAGCCTCGCGCCACTCGCGCCAAGAGAGGAAGACCTTTCCCGGGTCCTCCAGTCGCAGGACCCGGAGAGCAACCGGAAGCGCCGAGAGCTTCTGCTGCGTGAGCGCGCCCTCGACGTCGGCCCCATCCTCCGGGAGCGCACCTCCGCGGACCTCGACTCGGGAAAGCGCGGACTGAAGACGCAGGAGGTCCTGCGCGCTCCCGAGCTTTCGCGGATCGACGCGTACGACCAGCACGAAGCCCGCGGCCCCACCGGAGGAGACCTGGGTGACGCGGTCCACGGCCCCGTCGATGAGCACGGTCTTGGCGCCCTTCTTTTGCAGAGCCTCGATGAGCTCCGGCAAACGGCTGTTGTTCTCCGGCCCGGCCAGCTCCACGAAGCCCTCGCGCGAGGCGCGCGCGAGCACCATGCGGCCCAAGGCCGTTGTCCCCGGAAACACCTGGAGCAGTTCGCAGCCCGCATCCGAAGCCGCCAGCAAGCGGTCCGTGGTAGCCAAGAGGTCTCCGGCCGCGGCGCGCACGCGCGGCTTGGGGCTGCCGAACACTAAGTCCTCCGGCTCGCCGTCGACGCCCACGCTCAAGAATCCGACAGGGCCGACCGAGCGGCAGCGCGAGGAAGCGCCGCCTCCGAAAGCCGTACGGGAGCGGCCATGCGCGGGCCTCAAGCAGTTCAGGGCATAATTGAGAAAGGTGGTCTTGCCCGCATTCTTGGCCGAGCCCGTGATGAAGATCACGCGGCCGCGCAGGCCGTCGATCACATCCGAGACTTGCAGGTCCCTGTATTTCGCGCCTCGCTTTCGGTTCAAAGCCGTTCTTTTTCGCATGCCCTTGTCCGTTCCCGCAATTTAGCATTTCCGACGACGCCTCCGGCGCTTCTCGGTCTTCGGAAGTCCGGTTTCGTGGTATACTCTAAGCATGGACCGACGAAGAGCGCGTTCTTTGGGACTCGCATCCGCATTACTCTTGGCCGGAGCCTGGACCCACGTCCGAGCCGAGCAAGCCCTTCCCCCTTTCCTGCCGGTCATCCCCGAGAACCCTGGGTTCGCTTCCCCGGACATCGCGGTGGACCAAGACCTGCGCGACGCTCTGACATCGGCCCCCTCCGCGCACTCGGCCATGAAGAGCCGCTGGACCGGAACAGCCGCCTCTTTGACCCTCTACGACCCGCAAGGCGACCAAGTCCAGATGCTCGGCCTGGGACGTTGGGATGAGAAGAAGGGCGGCGACACGTTCCGACGCACGGTATCCGGAGGGATATCCAAGGATGGATATTTCGCCTGGCATCTGCAGAAAGTCGAGCATATCCTGCCCGGGCGCACGGAGAAGACCCTCGCATCCGCCAGAAGCTTCGCCTATCTCAGCGCCAACGGAAACATTCTCTGGTCCAGCAGCAGCGGCGATTTCCCGGGGAACATCCAGCCGGTCTTCGTGAGCCAGGACGGAGCCACGGTCCTTCTCTTCGAACGAAAGAACGGGCGCTGGAACGCCGCGCTCTACGATGCCTTCGGCCGCGCGCTGTTCTCGACGCCCGCCGGCGAGCGCATCCTGCAGGCCGGGATGAGCCAGGACGGCCGCTATGCCTTCGTTGCCTTCAACCACGGACAGGCCAAGACCTACACCTTCATCGACGCGAAGACGAAGAAGACGCGCATCATCTCCGCGGCCAAAGTCCCCCTCGGAACCGTGAGCCTCCTCGACGACGGCTCCGTGCTCGCGGGCTCCAGCCTTTTCCTTCGGCTATAAGAACCCGGCAACAAAACAACGGATCAATCTTCCACGCCGCTATTGGACTGCTGCATTGTGCGCCCTGACCGCGGCCGTTCGTTCTCCAGAGACAGCCTCTTCAGATAATAGCCGGCTTCAGGATGGTTCGGGCTGAGCGCCAGGGTCTTCTGAAGCCAGGACCGGGCCTCGTCCGTGCGTCCGGCCGAGAGCCGGAAGAGCGCTTCTTGAAGAAAGGGCTCCGCGTCCATAGGCGCAAGAAGCCGCGCTTTCTCGTTGAAACGCTCCGCATCGTCCTTTCGCCCGGAACGCCAGAGCGCTTCCGAAAAACAGGAGAAAAGCGCGCCGGTCTCCTCCGGGCTGCGCTGCTGCGCTGAGATCGCGGCCTCCATCTCGGCCGCGGAAGAGAAAAGACCGGACTCGGCCAAGGTCAGGGCCGCGGCGCGCGAAAGCCGGTCCTTCAGCGAGAAATCGTTCACGACATGCGCCAGCACGCGGGCCCGCTCTTGCGGGCCCGGCTCAGCGCGAGGCTCCGGCCGGGAAGCTATCTGGAAAGCGCGCAGCACCTCTCCTGCCTCCTGGTCGGCCGTCCACGGATGCTGCGCATCCTGAAAGCTCTCCCAGCCCGGGATGCCGTGGGGAGCGCCAAGCGCGAACATCCTCTCGAAATCCAGCAGCCGCAGCCCTTTCTCGCGGACGACATCCCGAATCAGGGCATTGACCGCGGTGGAAGCCCGCCAGCGGCGGATGTCGTTGTCCAAGGCTTTTTGCAGGGACTTGCGCGCCTCGCCGTAGCGACCGGCCCGGCAGAGCCATTCCCCCAATTGGAAATCTCCCCAGGAGAACATGGCGCCGGACAAGCGCGCCTCGGCCATGCGCATGCCTTCTTCCTCGCGGCCGGACCAATAGAGGAACTTCGCTTCCAGACAACCGCCGGGAGGCGGCTGCTGCAGAGATGCCTGCGGCGGAACCCGAAGATTCCCGGGAACGGTGCAAAGAACAAGCTGTATTCCGCGCCTGCGGCTCGCCTCAGCCATGCCGGACAGGACCGCTCGATACGCCTTCCAGCGGCCTGGAACATGGAAATCTTCCGCATGAAGGAGGTTGACTCCAAACATCCTTCCGCATATCCATAGGAAAAGCCGGCTGCGCTTGAGCAGGCGCAGGGCTGGACGCAGCGCCGCGGGCTCTGCAAGCGCTATCGGATGGCGGTAGAAAAGGTTATGCCCGAAGAGCACCACGATCGCGTCCGGAGAAAGTTCCGCTGCCTCGTGGAACCTGCGCAGGACGTGCTCCATGCCCGCGCCCCCGGCCGTCATGTTCACGATCTCCACGCGCGCATCCAGCCCATTTCTTTTCACGCGCGCAGACAAGCTCTGCGCAAGGAGGAAGGCGCTGGACTCTCCGAGCACCACGACTCGAAGCCGGCCCGGCGTCTTTTCCAAAAAGAGCGTCTGGCTCTCCGGAAACATCGGGTGCCGCGGGACCTGCCGAAGGGTCGCGCGGCCGCCGCGCATATCGAGCCGGAAAAACGGGCCCAAGGACTCCGAGACATACCGGGCATAATCCTCCACCTCGCCGTTTGGAGAGGGAAAGATCTTCCGGAAAGCGCATTCCGCGGAAAACAGAAGGACGGCTGTCGCGAACAGACTTCCCGCGAACAGCCACGCGGGATGGAGGGATCTTAGGCGTCTGGAGCGCATCAGAAAGGCCGTCGGAGGCTAAGAATGCCTTTGACGCCGGGCCAAGCCCTGCGGCTCCAAGGAGAGCTTCTCTCCGGCCAAAAGGCTCGCCACTCCCTCGGAGGGGCGGTAGCGGACGTCCTTGCAGTACTCGCAGCCGCAGTCCTCGGAGTAAGCCCGCTCGGGCTGGGTGTAGGTCGTGAGCACGCCCTCGTAGTTGCGCAGGACCAGGCGGCGGTCCGACTGCGAGACGAGGTAGTTGGGCATGAGCGGGATCTTGCCGCCGCCGCCGGGCGCGTCGACTACGAAGGTCGGGACCGCCATGCCCGTGGTGTGGCCGCGCAGGTTCTCCATGATCTCGATGCCTTTGGCGATCGAGGTCCTGAAGTGGCTGATGCCCCGGGAGAGGTCGCACTGGTAGATGTAGTAGGGCTTGACCCGGATCTTGAGCAGGTCGTGCACCAGTCGCCGCATCACGGCCGGGCAGTCGTTGACGCCCTTGAGCAGGACGGACTGGTTGCCCAACGGGATGCCCGCATCCGACAATCGGGCGCAGGCCTCCTGCGCCTGGGCGGTCACTTCCTTGGGATGGTTGAAGTGCGTGTTGACGTAGATCGGATGGTACTTGCGCAGCATGGCCGTGAGCTCCGGCGTGATGCGCATGGGCAGGACCACGGGCGTGCGCGTGCCGATGCGCACGATCTCCACGTGCGGGATCTCGCGCAGGCCCTTGAGCACCCATTCGAGCGCGTCCTCTGAGAGCACGAAGGGGTCCCCGCCGGAGATGAGCACGTCGCGCACGGTCTTGGTCTTGCGGATGTACTCCAAAGCGGCCTTCACGTTCTCCTTGGCCAGGTGGACATCTTCGAAGCCCACCAGCCTGCGCCGCGTGCAGTGGCGGCAGTTCATGGAGCAGATGTTGGTGACCAGCAGGAGCACGCGGTCCGGATAGCGGTGCGTGAGCCCGGGCACGGGAGAATCCACGTCCTCGTGCAGGGGGTCGTCCAAGTCCGAAAGGTCGTCCTTAAGCTCGGCCAGGCTCGGGACCGCCAGCATGCGCACCGGGCACTTCTTGTCCGCCGAGTCCATGAGCGCCGCGTAGTAGGGCGTGATGGCCATGCGGAACTTCTCAAGACAGCGGCTTACCTCGGCCGTCTCATCGGCGTCGAGCTTGGCGACCTTGCGCAGGGCCTCCACGGTCTTGATGCCGTTGCGCAGCTGCCAGCGCCAATCGTTCCAGTCCTTCTCGGAAACGTCCTTGAAAGCGGCGATTCTCCGACGGTCCACGCAAGCGTAAGCGCTGGAGACCGGCGCGGCCTCTGTGCAGGGATCAGCGCCCCCGCAGGAACAACCGCAAGGCTGGGTCTTCGCGGCGCGCACGGGCTTCGGCTTACGCATAGAGTTTTTCATAGAGCTCCCGGATGGCCTTGGACTCGCGAAGGATATTGAGCGTGATCTGGGCATGGCCCTGGGCATAGCCGTTGCCCATGATCATGTCCACGTCCTTGCCCACGCCCTCGGCGCCGAGCGTCGCCTTGGTGAACGAGGTCGACATGCTGAAGAAATAGACCACCCCGCGCTCGCGGCACATGAGGATGGAGGCCATCTCCGTGTTCGGGATGTTGACGCAGTTGACGACCAAGTCGGCCAGACGCCCGGCGGTCGCCGCATGGATCTTCTCGTAGCAGGCAGCCGCATCCGTCGCGTCGAGCTTGAAGACCTCGTCGCAGAAGCCCAGCTTCTTGAGGCGCTCCAAACCGGCCTCGGAATATTCGATGCCGATGACCGTCCCGGTCACGCCCACGCGCTTTCGCGCCTCGTAGGCGCACAGAAGCCCGCTCTTGCCGCCGGCGCCGATGAGGACCACGGTGTCCCCGAGCTTGGCGAAGCGCGCGATCTGCGGGGCCGCGCCGCAAACGTCGAGCACGGCCAGGGCCAGCGAGGCCGGGATGTCCTGGGGCAGCTTGGCGTAGATGCCGCTCTCGAAGAGCACGGCCTGTCCGCGCACGCGGACCTGGTCCACGTCCTTCTTGACCTCCAGGATCTCGTCGATGCGAAGCGGCGTGAGCGAAAGCGAGACCAGGCTCGCGATACGGTCCCCTTTGCGCAAAGGACACTTGCCGGCCAGGGCCGCTCCCACGCGGGAGACTGTTCCCATGAACATGCCGCCGGAGCCGGTCACGGGATTCTGGAGCTTGCCGCGCTCGGAGACGATGCGCAGGATGATCTCCCGGATGCGCTTCTCGTCGCCCTGGGCTTCCTGCTTGATCTGCGTGAAGCTCGCGGAATCCACGTTGAGCGTGTCCACGTCCGCGAGGATCTCGTTGTCGTAGAGGACGTCCATGGAGTTGTCGACCCTCTTGGCCGGCTGGGGCAGGACCCCTTTGGGCTCGAGCACGCGGTGCGTCCCGAACGGATTCCCCTTCTTGGCAAGCGTGGTCTTCATCTTATCCCCTCAGCTGCAGAAGCTTGCGCACGTCGCCGGGCTTGGCGATCTCCAGGCCGGATTCCTTGGCGATGCGCACCGCGCGTTCCACAAGCTGGGCGTTGCTCTTGGCCAGCACGCCCTTGGAGAAATAGACGTTGTCCTCCATGCCCACGCGGATGAAGCCGCCCATGGCCACGGCGCCGTAGATAGACATGAGCGAGGCCTTCCCGCCGATGCCCATAACGGTCCAGAAGCTTCCCGCGGGCACGCGGCGCACGAAGAAATCGAGGACCTCGGGCTCGTACTTCACCCCGCCGGGGACATTGAGCACGAAACCGTAGTGGTAAGGCGGTTCCACGAGCCCTTCCTTAATGAGAACATGGCTGCCGTAGACGTGCGAGAGGTCGAAGCATTCCAGGGTGGGCCGCACGCGGCGCGCCTTCATCTGCGAGGCGAACTCGCGCATGATGGGCAGGGTGTTGACGATATGCTCGTCGCCGAAGTTCACGGTCCCGCAGTCGAGCGAGGCCATCTCCGGGTCCAGGGTCACGGGCTGAAGGCGTTCCTGAGGCGTCATGCCCACGGCCCCGCCGGTGGTGACCTCGATGACCAGATCGCACTTCTTGCGGATGAGCTCCATGGCCTTCTTGAAGACCTTCACGTCCTGCGTGGGCTTCTCCTGCTCGTCGCGCACGTGCAGGTGCACGATGGAGGCTCCGGCCAAGTACGCCTCGTGAGCCGAGTCCGCGATCTGCTCCGGCGTGACCGGCAGATTGGGATTGTGCTTGCGAGTGGTCTCCGCTCCCGTGACCGCACAGGTGATGACTATTTTTTCCATATATTATCCTCTATAAACAACGCCCCTTTCTCCCCCGAAAACCCCCGCCAATGCCGTGCGGGGGCCTATTCAAAAGCGCCCTATTTGGGGAGCCATCTTAAGTTTCGCGGCGGTCTTGCTCACGACTTCTTCCACGCTGGAATCCTCGGCCACTTCCTCAAGGACCAGGCCTTGGGGCGTGACGCGGATGACGGCCAGCTCGGTCACGATGAGATCCACTTCCTTGCGCGCGGTCAGCGGCAGCGTGCACTTGGGCAGGATCTTGGAGGCGCCGTTCTTGTTGACGTGCTCCATGGAGATGATGACCTTCTTGGCCCCCACCACCAAGTCCATGGCCCCGCCCATGCCCGGCACCATCTTGCCCGGGATCATGTAGTTGGCGAGATTGCCCTCTTCGTCGACCTCCAAGGCGCCCAGCACCGTGACGTCCAAGTGCCCGCCCCGGATGATCGCGAAGGACATGGCCGAATCGAAGTAGCAGCCGCCCGGGATCATGGTCACGGGCTTGCCGCCCGCGTTGACCAAGTCCAGGTCCTCCTTGCCCGCCTCCGGCTGAGGGCCCAGGCCGATGAACCCGTTCTCGGAGTGCAGGAGGATGGTCTTATCCTTGGGAAGATAGTCGGCCACCAAAGTCGGCATGCCGATGCCCAGATTGACCAAGGAGTTGTCCGGAAGCTCCCGGGCGATGCGCCGAGCGATGCGTACGCGCTTGTCCTCAGCCATGCCGGCCTCCCCGAACGACGTCCGTGACGAAGACGCACGGGATATTCACGCGATCCGGATCGATTTGTCCGGGCTCGACGACGCGGGCGGCTTCCACGATCACGCGGTCGGAGGCCATGGCCATGATCGGATTGAAGTTCCTCGCGGACTTGGCCACATAGGCGTTGCCGTAGCGGTCGGCCTCGTTGGCCGAAAGCATGGCGAAATCCGCGCGCAAGGGCGTCTCCAGGAGGAATTGCTTGCCGTCCACCTCCACGATGCGCTTGCCCTTCTCCACCTCGGTGCCCAGGCCCGTGGGCGTGAGCACGCCGCCCAAGCCCGCGCCGGCGGCGCGGATGCGCTCGGCCAAGGTTCCCTGCGGCACGAGCTCGACTTTCATCTCGCCGGAGTGCATCTTCTGTCCGGCCGCGGGATTGAGCCCGATATGGGAAGCGATGAGATGCTTGACCCGGCCCGCGACCACGAGCTTGCCGATGCCCTTGTCCGGAAGGCCCGCGTCGTTGCAGATGAGGGTCAAGTCCTTGACGCCCTTTTCGAGCAGAGCATCCATCAGGCCCGAGGGCCCTCCGCAGCACATGAAGCCCCCGACCATGATGGAGGCTCCGTCGCGGACGTCCTGGACCGCCTCCTTCGCCGTGCAGATTCTTTTCATGAAGATTCTCCCTTCGCGCGTTCCTAGAAGTCCTCCAACAACCTCGTTGCAACTGCAATCGCAGTTTTCAGGCTGCGACTGCGTCCCTCTTCGCTCAAATAGCGGTGCTATTCCTCGCTCATCGACCCCAGCCCGCTGCGCGGTCGTTCGGAGTCCCACCGGGACTCCTCTCCCTTGTCTCGCACTGAAATCTGCGATTTCGTCATGCAACGAGGTTATTGGATGACTTCTTGGGATTATACACCTTCGCGCGCGCAAAGCGCGCTGTCTAGGAATCGCCGGCGCGCTCCGCGAGTCCGTCCCAATCCAGCGGAGAGTTCTTCAAACGCAGCCTTTGCTCCTCGAAGCGCACCACGTGCATGGCCGTATCCTGCGCGGACATTCCCAGGCCGGACTCCAGGGTCCGCAGAGAACGCGCCGCCCGCTTGCGCGCCGTGGCCTGCAAACGCTCCTCCGTGACCGCGCGAAGGTCCGCGCGCGGCAAAGGAAGAACGAACGCATCGCAGAACATCGCTCCGAGCAAACGCTCAAGCGTCTTCAAGCGGACGTCGCCGCGTCCTGACTCGATGCGCGCCACATGCGGCTGAGGCAGGCCCGCGCGCCGCGCGAGCTGGGCCTGGGTCATGCGCAACCGCCTGCGAAGGATGCGCACTGAGCCCGCGAGGTTCAGCCCGGACAAAAGGCTCCTCTCCCGGCCCGCGAGCCGCAAAGCCCTCTCAAAAGCAATCTCAACATCTTCTCCGCCTTTCATCTCTCTCATGAAATGTCTCCCTTCGTTAACCTCAATGCCAGTCACTTAAGGCCGAATCCGTCATTCCGGCGGAAGCCGGAATCCAGGAGCACGTCGAAGCCTGGGCCCCGGCTTCCGCCGGGGAGACAAGGAAGACCGCTTAAGTGACCGGCATTGTCGTGAACCTGGAATATGCAGGCTGCAAACCCCTACGGCCAACATCGATAATTATATATCAAAAGATATCTAAATGAGCTTTAAATATATGTTTTTTGAGATATCCACAGGGTTATCCAGATATCCCCCTACAATCAGGCGCGTATATTCGCTTTTTTACAACACCCGAAGCGGCATCCCTTATCAAGTTTATATGGGTCAATATAGGTCTACGTTCGTCAAGGCCTATATAAAAAATAGGCTTTAGGGCCTATATCCAACCATGCGCACGTCGAGTACTGGTGACTGTCGCTCAACCAATGGAATCAGCGCTCCGAGTTGGTTCCATGGGTTGAGCGACAGGCACCGCTAAAAATCAAGGCCTGGGTAAATGATTGATCCAGGTCAATCTGTCGGATGGATTTCGAGGGTGATCTTTGCCGGAACTACTTTTCCGACGCGCTCAGGCGCTCACGCGCATCTTGGACGATGCTCTCGGGAAAGCCCTTGCGCTCCAAGGTCAGGATGCCGTTGCGGTCCTTGGCAGGACCCGGCAGCACGCTATAGCGGGAGACGTCCTTGTCTGCCTCTCCCGCCACATGGAAGTTGCGCAAGTCCGGGGTCTCCTTTTCGATGTCGGCGATGGAGAGATTGTGAGTGGCCACGAGGAAAAGGTTCGGGGTGTTCGCAAGATAGCGCACCACCGCGCGCTCCGCGGCCGTGCGCTCCTCCGGGTTCGTTCCCTGAAGGATCTCGTCCATGATCGCGAGCAGCCGCGTCGATGACTTCGCCTGCTGCACGATGCGCAGGAGCCGGTCCGTCTCCGCGTCATAGAGGCTCTTGCCTGATTGGAGGTCGTCGCTGACGTCCACGCTCGTCAGAAGTTCCAAGGGAGTCGATATCATGGCCCGCGCAGGCACAGGCGCGCCGATCTGGGCCAGCAGGGTCAAAAGAGCGACCATGCGAAGATACGTGGACTTGCCGCCCATGTTCGTGCCCGTGACCACATCAAATCCCTGGCCCGCCTGCAGGTCCGCGTCATTGGCCACGGAGTCCTTTCCGCGCAAGGCCAGCACCGTGGGATGGTGGCCCCCTTCGATGCGCAGCTTGGCCTGAGTCCCAGCCTCGATGACGGGCATGGACCACGGCCCGCCGGCTGCCAGCAGTTCCGCAAAAGTAAGATAGACATCCAACTCACCCAATGCGCCGAGGAGATGCGCCACTCGCGCCTTGACTTTCCTGAGCAGGTGGATCGGACGCCACAAGGTCTTGGTCCCCCACAAAAAGAACACGTCCAGGATCACGCCCAAAGACCGGGGCAGCAGGTGAAAGAACGAGCCCGCGACCTTGCGAAGCCCTAGAGGATGCTTCTTGTCCGACACGGAACTGAATATGTTGCCGAGCTCCCGCAGGGCCGGCGAGGAACTCTTGGATAGCGGACCCGCCATCTCCCGCGCGAACTGGAACGCCTTCTTATATTGACCGAGCTTCTCCCGGAACGCGATGATATTGCTGAACAACCCTCCGACGATCATGAAGTAGGTCATGACCGCCTGGATCACCTGCGGGCTCCAGCCGTAAAAGATGAAAGCGCCGGGAAGCCAAAAGCCGAAGAACAACCCCATCAAGTAGACCGGGCCGAAGAGCCCCTCCAAGGTCTTAAAATGCTCGGCCAAGCCCTTGTCCGCCTTCCCATCCAAGCGCTTGAAGCCCTCCTGCAATCGCGCGCGAAGCGCCTCATCCGAGGCGATGGCTTTCACGGCCTCCTGTCTTCGCTGGATCTCGCCTGCGTCCAAGAACGGCCGCTTGAGCAGCCCGGCCAAGCGCCGGGAGCCGAAATACGTGCGGGTCTTATCGAGCTGCGAGAACAACCCGTTTTGGGAGAATACCTGCAAGTCCTTGAGCGTGGCCTTATCGAGTTCGAACCCTTCCGGCTCCGGCGCGAACACGCGCTCTCCGTTCTCCAGCCGCTCCACGGATCCAGCGAAAGGCACAGGCGCGGCCTCGGAAGAATCCGCTTTCGCGCCGTGGTCCCAAAAACGCATGAAGCCGTGGCGGGATGTTTCCACGGATGCGGCCTGATCCTTCAGGGCATCGGAGAGAGCCTTCTGCGCTTCCAGCGAATGAAGCGTCGGACTCGCGCGAACAAGCTCCCGGACCCTCTGGACTTCCTTGCTGTCCCACGCAGGCGTCTGTTCCTGCTTCCCCCGATGGAAATAGGACTTGATCCGGGAAAACAGATTCCCGGATTTCAACTGTACTGTCGGCGCAGCAACATCTTGATTTACTCCAGCATCGGCAATGACGGGCTGCACCGCGACATCGCTGGCCTGCGGCATATCCTGAGCATGGGCAACCGGCGCAGCGGCGCCGACAACGCCTGCGCCATTTTCATCGGCCTGAAACGGGGCAGGCAGCAAAAGGAGTTCCGCGGGCTTTCCAAGAAGACGATCCTCGGCTATCCCCGAAAGTCCCGGCCGGCCGCCAACGACCGCCGCAGGAAACACAGTCTGCACAGGCGAGACGACGGACGCGCTCTGCAGGCTTTGCGCGAATGCGCGGCTCACCGCCGGCCCCTGGACGCCTATAAGGAAAGCGATTGCGACGATGCAGGCGACAGCCCTCTTCAGGGAAAAAAAGAAGCTCCCACTTCCGTTATTCATGATCCCCGTCATATCTTGATGCAGCAAGTATAGCGCGCCCCAAGAACCTCGCAAAGAACCATAAGGCCCAGCCCGCGAAGCCTTTTGTACCTACGCAGCCTTGGGCCCAATGGGAACTCTCGGCTGCTATTGACTTCAGGGAGCTTTCGGGGTATATTAATGACTGACTGGTCAGTCATTAATACCTATGTCCAGACCCTGCGCCGAGCCTCCCGAGACCCGCCGCCGCCGCATCCTCGACGCGGCCCGCATGGTGCTCGTCAAGGAAGACCTCGAGGACCTGCGCGTAGACGACGTGGCCAAGAAGGCGCGCATCGCCAAGGGCACGCTCTACCTCTATTTCCGCGACAAGCAGGCCTTGATGAGCGCCGTGTTCTCGGACCTCTCAGCCCAGCTTGAAAGCCGCCTCCAAAAAGCGAGCGGCGCCCCCCCTCTGGACGCCTTGCGCATCATCGCCCAAGAGCATCTCTCCTTCATGGACGAGAACCCGGACCTAGCCACCCTGCTCGTGCGGCGCGACCCCTTCCTCCGAAAAGAACGTTCAGCCGCGCCCCTGAGAGAGCGCACGGGCGCGCACCTGTCCATCCTTGTGCGCAGCATCCGCGAAGCCGTGGCTGCCGGACTGCTCAGGCCGCACGACCCGCAGCTGGGCGCGCTCCATTTCCTCTCCCTGGTCCGGCTCTTCAAGGTCCGCCAGCTCCTGCAGAACAGCGGGAAGACGCCTTTGCGCTCGCAGGTCCAGGAATTGCTGGACCTTTTCCTCAAAGGACTCGGCTCACCGGAGGCCGCATCATGATAGTCGGGCTTCTCCTTTTAGCCGCATCCGTGGCCTCGGCCCAGAGCGCGCCCAAGACGCTGACGATGCAGGAAGCCGTGGACCTCGCGCTCAAGAACAATCTCGACGTGGAAAGCGCGCAGCTGAATCTGCAGACCGCGCAAAGCGAGCTTCGCCGCGCCTGGGGCTCCTTGGCCCCGGACATCACCCTCCTGGGCAGCTACACGCGCAACTTCGAGCGGCCTTCCGCATTCATGGGCGGAGGCAAAGTCATCGTGGCTCAGCCTTACAGCATGCGGCACTCCGCGAACCTGGAGCAGATACTCTTCGCGGGCGGGGCGGTATCCTCCGGCATCCGCGCCGCGCGCACCGGCGTCGCGGCCGAGCTGGCGCAGTTCGACGCCTCCAAGGAAGACGCGGTTCTGGCCGTACGCCGGCTCTTCTACGCGGTGCTCCTGGCCAGCGACACGGCCCGCATCCAGCAGGACAATCTCGCCTCCTCCGAGGATCATCTGAGAACGATCAAGGAGCGCTACCGCCAAGGCCTCGACAGCGACCTGACCCTGCTGCGCCAGCAGGTCGAGACCGCCAATGCCAAGCCCGCGCTCCTGCAGGCGCGAAACGCGCTGGAGGTCTCCTCGATCCTGCTCAAGGACGTGCTGGGACTCGACGTAGACTCTCCGACATCGTTCTCGGGCTCGCTCGAGGCGCCCAAGGGCCGCCTGCCGGACTATGAGCGCTTGGTGCAGAGCGCGCTGGAAAGCAACGCGGACAACCGCGCAGCGCGCAGCCGGGCGCTCCAAGCCGAGTCCCGGTTCCACGCCTTGAAGGGAAAGAATCTGCCCTGGCTCTCGCTGACCGCGAACTATCAGTGGTACTCGGAATCCCCGGACCGCTGGCCCGACAACCAGGAACGCGCGACGAGCTCCATGGGAGGACTCCTCCTGCGCTGGCCCCTTTTCACGGGCGGAGACATCTCGGAGAGCATCCGCCAGGCGCGCATCCAGTCCGAGCTCGCCCGCACCGCTTCCGAGAAGATCGGCCGCTCCGTGCGCGTGCGCCTCAAGCAGGCCTGGCTCTCCGCGCAGGAAGCCGCTGAACGCGCCCGCAGCCAGGAAGAAGCCGTGGGCCAGGCCCGCCGCGCGCTGGAGGCTACGGAGCTTCGCTACCGCGCGGGACAATCCAGCCAGCTGGAGCTCACCGACGCCACGCTCGCGCTCCAGCGGGCCCGCCTTTTCTACGCGCAGGCGCTGCATGACTATCGCGCACAACTCGCGGCCCTGGAACGGGCCGCCGGCTCACCCGTCGTCGAGGAGACAACACCATGATCCCCCGTTCACTTATCCTGGCAGCATCCGCATTCCTCGTCCTCTGCGCCTGCGGCCGCAAGCAGGCTCAAGAAGAACGCCTCGACACATTCCCGGTCCGCACCGCGGCGGTCGAACGCCGGGACGTGGAGGAAACGGTCGTGCTCGTGGCCTCGGTCAAGGCCAAGGATGAAGCCGAGCTCTTCTGCCGCGTGCCCGGCAAGCTCCTCAAGAACCTCTTAAAGGAAGGCGAGCGCGTGAAGAAAGGCCAGCCCGTGGCCTTAGTCGAGCGCGATGAGGTGGGCGTGCGCTTCGAGCCCGCGCCCGTGCCCTCGACCTTGGACGGCGTGGTGGCCCGCACGTATCTGGACCAGGGAGAGAACGTGACGCTCCAGACCCCCGTGGCCTTGATCGTCGACGACTCCGAACTCCTGCTGCGCGCCCAGCTGCCGGAACGCTACGCGAGCCGCGCCCGCGCGGGACAAGAAGCGCGCCTGAAGATCGACGCTTGGCCCGACAAGGTCTTTGCCGCCTCGCTCTCGCGGGTGAGTCCGGTCGTGGACACGGCCACGCGCAGCACCATGGTCGAAGCCAGGCTGAAGGATTCCGGCCGCATGCTCCGCTCCGGCATGTTCGGCGAGATGACGCTCGTGCTGGGAAGCGCGGCGAAGGTCCTTTCCGTCCCCGCGGAAGCGGTCGTCGACGGCAGCGGCCCCTCGGTGTTCGTCATCAAGGACGGGAAGGCCCATAAGCGGGAGATCCTCACGGGCCTGCACAGCGACGGACTCATCGAGGTCAAAAAGGGCTTGGAGCCCGGCGAGCAAGTCGCGGTATTCGGGCTTTACGGACTCAAGGACGGCAGCGCCGTGGAAGTACTCTCCGACGCGGCAGCCGGCCAGGAGCCCGTGAAATGAAGCTCTCGGAGGTCTGCATCCGCCGTCCCGTCTTCACGGTCATGATCATGTGCGCCTTGACCGTGCTCGGCCTCTTCTCCTATGCGCGCCTCGGCGTGGACCTTTTCCCCAACATCGACTTCCCCTTCGTCCTGGTCTCCACCACCCTGCCCGGCGCCGGGCCCGAGGAGGTCGAGACCTCGGTGACCAAACCCCTGGAGGAAGCGGTCAACACCACCTCCGGCATCGAGGACCTCAAGTCCACGAGCTACGAGGGCTTGAGCCAGCTCATGATCACCTTCTCATTGGAGAAGAACGGCGACGTCGCGGCCCAAGAAGTCCGCGACGCGGTCAACCGCACCCTGCGCCTGCTGCCGCAGGGCACGGACCCGCCCGTGGTGCAGAAGTTCGACTCCGGCTCGGTCCCGGTCATGTCCGTGGCCGTGAGCGGCGACCTTCCCCTGCGCGAGCTCACCGAGATCGCCAAGAAGCGCATCAAGGAGCGCCTGGAATCCGTGCAGGGCGTGGGAAAGATCTCCATGGTCGGCGGCCGCGAGCGCGAGATCCACGTCATCCTCGACCCGCCGAAGATGTCCGCCTACGGCTTGGCCGCCAAGACCGTGCAGGACGCTCTGCGCGAACAGAACGTGGAGATCCCGGGCGGCCGCGTGGACCAGGACCGCCGTGAGCTCGTGCTGCGCACCATGGGCAGGGTCAAGAGCCCGAAAGATTTCGAGAAGGTGGTCGTGACCAATGTGCGCGGCGTGCCCGTGCGCATCCGCGACATAGGCCGCGTGGAGGACACCTCGCAGGAGGCGCGCTCCCTGGCGCGGCTCGACGGAAAGGAAGCGGTCTCTCTGATCGTGCTCAAGCAGTCCGGGGCCAACACGGTGAAGGTCATCGACGCGGTGAAAGAACGCTTGGGCGACCTGATCGGGACCCTCCCGACCGGGGTCGAGGCCCGCGTCATCCGGGATCAATCCTCCTTCATACGCGCCTCCGTGGCCACGGTGCAGGAGCACCTGATCCTGGGCGCCATACTGGCCAGCCTCGCGGTCCTGCTCTTCATCGGTTCCTGGCGCAGCACGCTCATCGCCTCTTTGGCCATCCCCACCTCCATCATCTCCACCTTCATCCTCATGGACGCGGCAGGCTTCACGCTCAACAACATGACCCTGCTCGGGCTGGCGCTGGCCGTGGGCGTGGTCATCGACGACGCGATCGTCGTCTTGGAGAACATATTCCGCCACATGGAAGAGGACGGGATCCCGGCGCCGCAAGCCGCCTCCGAAGGCACGCAGGAGATCGGCTTGGCGGTGCTGGCCACCACGCTCTCCCTGCTCATCATCTTCCTGCCCCTGGCCTACATGGGCGGCATCGTGGGCCGCTTCCTCAAGAGCTACGGCCTGACCGTGGCCTTTGCCATCGCCGTGAGCCTTTTCGTCGCATTCTCTCTGACGCCCATGCTCTGCGCGCGCTTCCTGCGCATCGAGAAAGGCCCCAAAGGCCGCTTCCAGCTCTGGGTGGACCGCTTCAACGAGATCCTGCGCGAGCGTTACGGCCGCATGGTGGTCTGGGCGCTCAAGAACCGCTGGAAGGTCGTCGCGATCGCGGCCGCCATCGCGGTCTCGGTAGTTCCCTTGCTCAAACTGGTGGGAAAGGACTTCATCCCGCCCGATGACTCCGGAGAGTTCGAGGTCCGCTTCTCCGCCCCGGAAGGAACCTCCATCACCGAGACCGACAAGATCCTGCGCCAAGTGGAAACGGAGCTGCGCCGCCTGCCGGGCGTGCGCACCCTCCTATCCTCCTTGGGAGAAGGCGAGGGCTCCTACGTCAGCGACGCGACCGTCTATGTGGGCCTGACCGATTACCGCCGCCGCAAGGAGCAGTCCGAGATCATGGCCCTGGCCCGCCGCGCGCTCAAGAAATACTCGGGCCTGCGCCTGAGCGTGGTCCCCATTTCGCCTTTCGGCGGCGAGAAGAAGCAGGGAGAACTGCAGTATTACATCGCCGGGCCGGACTTGGAGCGCCTGCGCTTCTACGCGGAGAAGATCGTCGAGAAGCTCAAGGCCGCCCCCGGGATCGTGGACGTGGACACGACGCTCGCCTTCGCCAAGCCGGAGATCCAGGTCCGCATCGACCGCGACCGCGCCCAGGAGCTCGGGGTCAAGGTCGAGGATATCGCCAAGGGCCTGCGGCTCATGGTGGGCGGAGAGGAAGACATCACGAAGTACAAGGAAGGCGACGAGCTCTATGAGGTGCGCCTGCGAGTGGAGAAATCCTTCCGCGACCGCAGCCTGACCTTGGGCGCCCTGCTCCTGCCCTCCTCGCGCGGCCCCCTGGTGCGCCTCGACAACGTGGCCACGCTCGTCGAGGAGCGCGGCCCGGCGCAGATCGACCGGATCAACCGCCAGCGGCAAGTCGGCATCGTAGCCAACATGCAGGGCGCTTCCCTGGGCTCGGCCATCGCCCTGACCGAGAGCACGGCCAAGAGCCTCAAGATGCCGCCCGACTACTTCACCGGGATGGCCGGCAAGAGCCGCGAGTTCGGCCGCATGATCACGGGCTTCCTCATGGCCTTCGGCCTGGCCTTCATCTTCATGTACATGATCCTGGCCTCGCAGTTCGAGGACTTCCTTCACCCGGTGGTCATCATGCTCTCCCTGCCGCTGGCCGTGCCCTTCGCCATACTCTCGCTCCTGCTCCTGGGGCAGCACCTGACGATCTTCTCCATCATGGGCGTGTTCATGCTCTTCGGCATCGTCAAAAAGAACGCCATCCTGCAAGTGGACTACACCAATACCCTGCGCAGGCGCGGACTGGAGCGCGACGCGGCCATCCTGGAAGCCAACAAGGTCCGCCTGCGGCCCATCCTCATGACCACGCTCGTGCTCGTGGCGGCCATGATCCCCGTGGCCCTGGGCCGCGGGCCCGGCGCGGCCAACCGCGCCACCATGGCCGTGGTCATCGTGGGCGGCCAGACCCTCTGCCTGCTCATCACGCTCCTGATCACTCCCGTGGCCTACTCCCTCTTCGACGATATGGACGTCTTCCTGCGCCGCCGCCTCAAAAGCAAAGACTCCTGATCCGCTCCTTCGCGATCCAGCATCCGCCGCGACCCAATGCGAAGGATCAAGGACATCTCAATAAAATTTTCGTATGATTTAAAAATAAAGGGTCCGGAAATAATGCTGTTTTCCGGAGGATTTGGATGGTCGGGCCGCCATCTGGGGGATAATACCCACGGCGGCTTTTTTGTTTAGAAGTCATGCAATAAGCCGGCCTGGACGCACGAAGATGCCGCATTCAGAGGCTTAACATATGCGTATAACGTTCAGACTGATCATCTCGGTGCTCGTTGTCGTCGCTTCAGTGGCGGCTTTTTCGGCGTTCTTCCAAGCGCGTCAAGAAAGACTCCGGCAGCAGGAAGACCTGGACCGCCGTTCCCTTCTCTTGGCGCAGAGCCTCCAGGAATCCGCCGAGCCTCTTTTAGAAAATGGCCCTTCCCCAAAGCTTCAACGGCTGGTGGAAAAATTCGGCAACCGCGAAAGGCTGGCAGGGGTGGCGGTCTACGACCTCAAGGGAACGCTGCTGGCCGTCACTCAAAGTCTCGCATCCTCATTGCCGACCACTCCAAAAATCGCGACCGACTCCATGAGCGCGGGAGAACACATCGGCAGATTCAAGGTCCTCAGCGGGAGAAAACTGCATCTGCGTTCCCTGCCGTTGCGCTCCGGAGAAAAAATCGCCGGGGCGTTAGTCATCATTCATGATGCGGCATATATTCAAAACCACCTTTCCCGGATATGGCGGCACACATTCTTGCGCGTCTTGATCCAAATGATCCTGATCTCCCTCGTGACCCTGCTCGTCGTGGAATGGAGCATCGCCGGCCCCATGGCGCAGGCTGCGGAATGGATGAAGAAGCTTCGCCTGGGTGAAACAGCGGCGCCGTTCACCATGCCCAAGGAATATTTTTTCGCCCCCATCGCCAAGGAAGTCACGACTTTCGCGGCGCACCTGAGCGCGGCCAAGACCGCGGCGGAGCAAGAAGCACGCCTGCGCGAGACTGCCCAATCGCTCTGGACTCCCGAGCGGCTCACGGAACACGTCAAGACCAAGCTCAAGGGGAAGCCCCTCTTCATCATTTCCAACCGCGAACCCTACATGCATTTTTACCAAGGCCGCAAGATCGAGTCCATTATCCCGGCCGGCGGCTTGGTCACGGCCCTGGACCCCGTGCTTCGCTCGTGCGGCGGGACCTGGATCGCCCACGGAGCCGGAGACGCGGACTGGGAGACCGTCGATGAACACAATAGGATCAAGGTCCCTCCGGAAGATCCTCGCTACACGTTGAAGCGCGTGGCCCTCACAAAAGAAGAGGAAAACGGCTACTACTACGGTTTTTCCAACGAAGGGATCTGGCCTCTGTGCCATATCGCCCATGCGCGGCCGATATTCAGGGCCGAAGACTGGACTCATTATCAACAAGTCAATCGAAAGTTCGCCCAAGCCGCCCTGACTGAAATCGAGGGAGTGGAGGAACCCTGCATCCTGATCCAGGATTACCACTTCGCGCTTCTGCCAAGGCTCATCAAAGAGAAACGCCCGGACGCCAGGATCGCGGTATTCTGGCACATCCCCTGGCCCAACCCGGAAGCCTTCGGCATCTGCCCTTGGCAGAAAGAACTCCTCTACGGAATGCTCGGCGCGGACCTGATCGGGTTCCATACCCAGTTCCACTGCAACAATTTCCTCGATACCGTGGACAGGGTCCTGGAATCCCGCATCGACTGGGAGCGGTTCTCCGTCATCAAGGAAGGCCATGCCGCTCTGGTCAAGCCCTTCCCTATCAGCGTGGCATTCCCCAACGCATTCCCAGATGTCCTTCCAGAAAGGAATGCCCTCATGGACCGGCCTGCCCTGCTCAAGGAACTGGGGACCAAAGCCAAGTTCCTTGGCGTGGGCGTAGAACGAATGGACTACACCAAGGGCGTGCTCGAACGGCTGCGCGCGGTCGAACGCTTCTTGGAGAAATATCCTAAATACCAAGGGAATTTCAGCTTCGCGCAGATCGGCGCGCCGAGCCGCACGCACATCAAGCGCTACCACGATTTCCTGGCCGAGGTGGATGCGGAAGTGGAGCGCATCAACTGGAGGTTCAAAGCCAGGGATTGGAAGCCGGTGGTGTACCTGAAAAAACATCATAGCCACCAAGAGATACTGCCGTTCTACAAGAATGCGGACCTCTGCATGGTCACGTCCCTGCACGACGGAATGAACCTGGTCGCCAAGGAATTCGTGGCCTCCCGCGAGGACAACGACGGCGCCTTGATCCTGAGCCGGTTCGCCGGAGCCTCCAGGGAACTCAGGGATGCTTTGATCGTCAATCCCTACGACATCGAGCAGACAGCCGAGGCCATTCGTTACGCCCTGGAGATGGACCCGGAAGACCGGGCCGCCCGAATGAAGAGGATGAGGGAGACCCTCCAAGAGAACAACATCTACCGTTGGGCGGGCAATCTCATCACGGAACTGAGCCAGATTCGCCAAGAGCCCAAAGCTCCGTTGGAGGTTGCGTAGCATGCCGCCTTCCATCCTGTTCGTCTGCCGCCACAATGCATGCAGGAGCCAGATTGCCGAGGCCATCGGCCGGAAATTGGCTCCCGGCTCATGGATCATCGACAGCGCAGGCGCCCATCCGACGGAGCAGGTCGATCCCAAAGCCGTCGAGATACTCAAGCTCAACGGACTGAAGATGCGGCGGTCCAATCCGCAGGGATTCCCGAGCCTTCCCCTGATCAGATGGGACTACGTGGCGGATATCAGCTGTGAGGAGTCCGGCGAAAAAGTGCCGGCGAAGAACTATATCGAATGGGACCTGCCCGATCCATTGGACGGTCCCATGGACCTCTACGCACTGCTCTTCCGCGCATTGGAGGATCGCATCAGCAGCTTGTTCAATGAGATACGGAAAGGTTCGGATGTTTCCTAAACCCGTAATGGAGAAAAACGCACCATGAACTCATTTAAAAACAAGACGCTATGGGCGGCATTATTGCCGGCATTGATGGGATTCTCATCAATAAGCCACGCCGCTCCAAGGAGGATCAACTTCCAAGGGAAACTGCTGGACACGATGAGCAACCCGCGCAGCGGCGACATCGGCATGACGTTCCGAATCTTCGCCGTCCCCACGGGCGGCAGCGAACTCTGGAGCGAGACCAGGACCATCCGCGTCAACAACGGCGTATTCTCCACGGAACTCGGAGCCCAGACCAGCTTGCCCGCGGGACTCTTCATGGGAACCTCCGCCTATCTGGAGATTGAGGTCTCTCCGGAGAGTCCCATGACTCCCCGCCAGCAATTCTTGATGGTGCCCTACGCTTTCCGTGCGCTTTATGCCGACATCCCGGCGGCCGGCAGCACTAATTATCTATGGGTCAGCACCGCGCAGCAGCCGGGAGCCGTTTTCCATGTGTCAAGCGGAACCGTGAGCGGTCCGTTCATGGCCACGAAGACTTCCAGCTTCACCGCGACGGGGAACCAGACTTTCAGTCTCTATGCCAGTTCAGGAATGCGCATCGAAGCCGGCACGCTGAGCGTGTGGGGATCCGGAGGCGTCGATGTGCAATCCATCGTGACCGCGGGCACGATAACGGCAAGGTCGGCGATCATCCTTCCTCAAGGAGGCGTCCCCTCCCGCGAGGGAGTCATGCGCTGGAACCCTGACGACAATCTCTTATTCATAGGCACAGGCACATCCAACAAGACCATGGCGGACACGGATTCCCGCCAAGCCTTGACGAATAAGAGCATCGAATCCACCGCCAACGACTTGGTGGACGCCACGCATCTGAGGACCCACATGATGGCTTCGGATGAGCCCTCGGATGGGATGACCATCAAATGGGATGCCGCGACCTCGCAATGGCGCCCGGTCTATCCTGCGACAGTCACGGTGGTCACGCACTCTTTTACGCCGAACGCGAACCTCACTCTAACGGCTAATACGGTCTATCTGATCCCTGTGACCGTACCCGGCGTGCTCAGACTCAGCCAGATTCGGTTCCGGGTCTCCACTCGCGTCCTTGGGAGCAGCGGAGACGTAGGCCTATATAACGCCGCAGGCAACCTCGCAGCCAGCGGCGGCGCCGGCTCCGCGGATACGGCCACGACAGGAGCCAAGGTCGTCTCCATGCAGGGAGCGCCGATCGACATCCAACCCGGTCAGTATTTTTTTGCGTTCACATGCAGCGCCGGGCCTGCCTTGCGAGGAGTCGACTTGGGAGCGGCGTCGGTCGGGATCATCAAGGGACTGGGAGCCATCGTCGGCGGAGGAGGCACGACGCTCCCGGCCAGCATTACTCTCGCTGGAGTAACAGACGGCAGCGTCGCGCTATTCTTATCCGCGAACGATTAACCGCAATGCCGGTCAGTTAAGGCCGAATCCGTCATTGCGGCGAAAAGCCGGAATCCGGGAGCACGTCGAAACCTGGGTCCCGGCTTTCGCCGGGATGACGAATTGACAGGCTTTCGCCGAACCGTCATTTTCTAATGAAAAGGCGCGTGGGGTTTCGTAGACTATACGCGCGCATGGACTCGACGACCTTCACCTATCTGACCTTCTTCATCGGAATCCCGGTCTTGGACGCGTCCACGGGGAAAAGGATCGGGACTTGCGAGGACATCGCGGCGGGACTGCGCGAGATGTATCCGCGCGCCAGCGGCATCGTGGTTCGCAAAGGCCGGCGCGGTCCCCGCGCCTATATCCCCTGGAAGAACGTGCGCTGGATAGAAGACCGCCGCGCCGCCGTCGTCGACCTGCCCGCCGCCTTCTCCCGCGAGCTTCGCCTGCCGGACAACGAGATCCTCCTGAAGGCCAGCTTCTGGGACAAGCAGATCGTGGACATCTCCGGCTCCAAGGTCGTGCGCGTCAACGACCTGCACCTCCTGCGCGAGGACCAGAGCCTTTGGCTCGTGCATATGGACGTGGGCATCCCGGGCCTTCTTCGCAGGCTCGGCTGGTCGCGCTGGACCGGGGCGCTCTTCCGCCTGTTCTTCGGCTTCGAGATGAAGGATCGGCTCATCTCCTGGAAATTCGTCCAGCCCATCACGCATGAGATCGGCGCCGAAGCCCTCGCGCTCAAGGTCCATCACTCCAAGCTCTCCGAGCTGCATCCCGCGGACTTGGCCGAGATCTTCACGGACCTGGGTCTCGAGGAGCGCGCGGCCATCCTGCGCGCGCTCGACCATGAGACATTGGCCAAGGTCTTCCAGTCCCTGCCCATGGCCGTGCGCACGCAAACGGCCCAGCAGCTGGAGATCGGGCACCTTCGCACGATCGTGGAGGCCATGGCCGCCGACGAGGCCGTGGATTTCCTGGCGCAGACGCCCAAGCGCCTCAAGAACGAGCTTTTCGCGCGGATGGAGCCGGCGAAAGCCTCGCAGTTCGCCGAGCTCCTTAAAGTCTCGGGCCGAGTGGCCGCGAGCCTCATGAACACGGAATTCCTCCGCGTGGGCCCGGAGACCTCCGCCCGCCAGATGCTCGACAAGATCCGCGCATCCTCCCCGCGCCGGGAAGCCGTGCGCCACTGCTACGTCGAGGATGGACGCGGCCTCGTGGGCGTAGTCACCCTGCGCCAGCTCCTCAACGTCGACCCCGCGGTTTCCGCGCGCATGCTCATGCGGCGAAGGGTCGTGAGCATCCCCCAGGACCTGAACCTGCGGGACACGGCCGCCCTCTTCGCAAAATACGATTTCACGGTCCTGCCGGTCGTCGATGAAGAAAACCGCGTGCGCGGGATCATCACCATGAAGGACGCCTTCCTCGCGGTGGCGCCCCAGCTGCGCGGGACCGAGGACGCCGCATGAGCGCATTCATGGAAAAGCTGCGCAACCGGCCTTTCTGGCGCAACGCCGTGATCTTCCTGGCCGTGCTCGGCCCGGGGCTCATCACCGGAAGCGTGGACAACGACGCGGGTGGAATCACCACCTACTCCGTGGCCGGCGCCGTCTACGGCTACGGCCTGCTCTGGACCCTCCTGCCCTCTTTCCTCGCCTTGACCGTGGTCCAGGAGATGAACGCGCGCATGGGCATCGTCACGGGCAAAGGCCTGGCCGACCTCATCCGGGAGAACTTCGGGGTCAAGATCACTTTCATCATCTTCCTGGGCCTGCTCTTCGCGGACATCGGCAACACGGCCACGGAGTTCGCGGGCGTGGCCGGCAGCCTGGCGATCTTCGGGGTGAGCAAATACCTCTCCGTGCCCCTGGCCGCGATCGCGGTCTGGTTCCTGGTCGTCAAAGGGAACTACAAGTCCTCGGAGAAGCTCTTCCTGCTCTTCAGCGTCTGCCTCTTCTCCTACGTATTCTCGGCGTTCCTGGCCAAGCCCGATTGGTCTGAGATCGGCCGCTCGCTCATCCCCGCGCGCGCCCATGTGAACAGTGATTATCTGGGGATGGTGCTTGGAATTATCGGTACGACGATCGCGCCCTGGATGCAGTTCTACATGCAGTCGGCCGTCATCGAGAAGCGCATAAAGATCTCGGAGTACCGCTACGCGGTCTGGGACGTGGTGCTGGGCTGCGTGGCCACGGTGGTCGTGGCCTTCTTCATCATCACGGCCTGCGCCGCGACCCTTCACAAGAACGGCGTCGTCATCCATGAGGCCAGCGACGCGGCCCTGGCCCTGCGGCCATTCGCCGGGCACTTCGCCTCCGAGCTCTTCGCTTTCGGCCTCTTCGTAGCCTCCATCTTCTCCGCGGCCATCCTGCCGCTGGCCACGGCCTTTTACGTCTGCGAAGCCTTCGGCTTCGAGGCGGGCATCGACAAAAAGATCGAGGAAGCCCCTCAGTTCTACGCGCTCTTCACCCTCATCCTGGCCGTCGCGGTCGGCATCATCCTCATCCCCGGCGCGCCGCTCATCACCATCACGCTCGGCTCGCAGGTGCTCAACGCCATGCTCCTGCCCGTAGTGCTCGTCTCCATGATCACGCTCGTCAACAACCCCAAGATCATGGGAGCGCACGTCAACGGCAAGTTCCAGAACATCGTGGGCTGGTCCACCACCGCCATCCTCGTCGCCCTCACCCTGCTCCTCCTGCTCTCCTTCGCCCTGCCCGGCTAGTGCTGCGACCGACACCTAACCGATCTTTTGACCGCGCGATTTTCGGTTATGTACCGGTCGCAGCACTAGCATCGCAAACCGCGGCATAAATTGCTTATATCCTTCTGCTTATGCTCAGGAAATATTCTTTTGCGCAGGGCCGCCTGGCCGAAGATCCCGCGGAGACCGCTCCGGTCTGGGTCTTCTGCGAACCCACTGAAGCTGAAAAGACGCGCCTGGTCGACGAGCTCAAGCTCGACGCCCACACCCTGACATCGTCCCTGGATCCGGATGAACCCGCGCGCCTGGAATTCGAGCCGGACCATCTGGCCGTAATCTTCAAGCGGCCCAAGAACTATTCCGCCAAGGACCAGTTCGTCTTCAAGGTCGCCTCCGCCGGGCTCTTCCTCTACAAGGAGCGCCTCGTCGTGGTGCTCTCCGAGGACCTTCCCCTCTTCGCGGGCAAGCCGTTCCATTCCGTGGCGACCCTCGAGGAGGTCTTCCTGCGCCTCATCGCCTCCTCCATCTTCCACTTCCTGGAGCACCTGCGCGTCATCAACACGATCTCCGACGAGATCGAGCGCAAGATCAACGTCTCCATGGAGAACCGCTACCTCATCAACCTCTTCAGCCTGGAGAAGTCCCTGGTCTTCTATCTCAATGCCGTCAATTCCAATGAATTCACGTTCGAAAAGCTGCGCAACAACGCCCAGCGCATCGGCCTGTCGCAGAAAGGCGTGGAGTTCCTCGACGACATCGTCATCGAGAACGGCCAGTGCTACCGGCAAGCTGAGATCTACTCGAACATCCTGGCCAGCCTCATGGACGCGCGCGTCTCCATCGTGAGCAACAACCTCAACATCCTCATGAAGACGCTCAACTTCATCACCATCGCCATCATGGTGCCCACGCTGGTCGTGAGCATCTTCTCCATGAACGTCTCCTTCCCCATGCAGCAGCATCCCATGATGTTCTTCGTGATCCTGTTTTTGGCCGTCATCTCAAGCCTGAGCGTGCTGGCCTGGTGGCAGCGCCACAAGCACTAGCCTGGATTCCGGCTTCCGCCGGAATGACGAGTGGGGAACCATTCATCGATCTCCGTCATCCCGGCGCAAGCCGGGATCCAGCGATCCCTGGGCCCCGGGTCAAGCCCGGGGTGACGACGATTGGCTTTCGCCGGAATGACGACAAACGGCTTACGACGGGACGACGGCGAGAACGATTTATTGGGGGATGGAGAAGGTGACGGACAGGCCGCCGGAAGGCTTGTTGTCGGCATGGATCGTCCCACCGTGCGCTTCCACGACGAGCCTGCAGAAATAGAGCCCCAAGCCCGTGCCGCGCCTCTTGCTCTGATCCCGGCCTTCCACGCGATAGAACTTCCCGAAGAGGCGTCCGATCTGTTCCGCCGGGATACCAGGACCCGTATCCGCGACCTCGAAGGCCACGGCTCGGTCTTGATGGACCGCACGAACGCTCACGCTCCCGCCGTCCGGAACATACTTCAAGGCGTTCTGCAGGAGATTCGCGAGGACCCTCTTGATAAGGTCCTCATCCGCGCAAAAGTCCTCGGTCTCGGCCGGGCTGAGGAAAGAAAGCTCCACGCCGCGCTCATCGGCGACAGGACGAACCTCGGCCAAAGAATCCTCGATGAGCGCCTGGAGCCGGAGACTGCCCTTGCGCAGGGGCAGCTGATCGTTCTCCAGTCGATCGATCTCCATGAGCGTATCGATGAGCTGCGACTGCCGCTTCGCGCTGCTCAGCGCCAGCTGCAAGAGCCTTCGTCGACGGGCATCCTCGCTCTCATCGATCGCGGCGGAGACCGCCGCGATCACCGAGGTGAGTGGGTTCTTGAGATCATGCACGGCGACCTCTGAAAGCCCCTGCCGGAGAGAATCGACCCTCTCGATGTGCTTGCGCGTCCGGCGCATGAGCAGGATGAAGCCGATGATGCCCACGGCAGCGACCGACTCCGTCAGCAGGTCCCTGGGCTGACGAGGCAATCCGCCTTTTTCGATGACATCGGTGATGAACGGAACCAGCGGCAGGAAATAGGTCAACCGCTCGAGCGCGCGGAGCCGCCGTCCGAATCCTTGGGCCGCTTTCATGCGCTATAACCTCGCGGCGATCTGCGAGAGGAGTTCCTTGGATACGTCGCCGATCAAGGCATAGTGGATGCGTCCGCGCTTGAAGCGCAGGAAGCGACCGGCCCCGGTCAGCCCGAGATCCCCGGGTCTGGGAAGCAGAGAGGCGGCCTCCCTAGGCACGCGGATGCGGCGGTCGGTCTGGAAGAGGGATATCTCGGCCAAGCCGTCGGTATAGCGCGCCTGCCGGACGCTGTTCTTGTCCACTTCGAACAAGTCGGCGCTCTCGAAGACGAATCCTCCGGCCAGCTCCTGCGGGAAATCGAAGCGCTGGCCCGTGGCCTTGCGCAGCTCTTCCAGCGAGAAATAATCCGGGTCCAGGCTATGCTCCTCGACGCTCGCTCCCGCCGGGGCCTGAAAGGAGAACAGCGAATCGTCGGGATCGCTGCGCGGCTCGAAACGCGAGAGCCGCGAGAGCACCGTGAAGCGGCCCTTCCCTCGATAAAGCCGGCTCTCCAGCACGGCATAGGTCTCCTGATCGATCCACATGCGCTGGCCGGGTTTGCGGGGGTCCTTGGAAACGATGTCCAAGCCCCAGGCCGAGCGCCCGGCGGAGCGCCCCTCTCCCAGGCTCTCGATGCGGTAATTCTTCAAAAGAAGCTCCAAGTTCCAATCCGTGCCCTGCGGCTTGGGCGCGCTCTTAAGCGCGCTTCCCTCGAGCACGCGATTCTGGCCGATCAAGTGGATGGACTCTTTCTCCCCGTCGCTGACGACCAGCCGTTCGATCTTCCCGTCCGGAGCGAGGAATTCCCAGCGATAGCGGTTGGGCGGATGAAAGAACACCCGCGCATCATCCGCCGAGGTCTTGCCGCCGTACCACCGGATCACGGTCATGTGGCCTTCATATCCGCGCGTAGGCCCGGCGGCCACGCGCCGCAGAAGCTCCACGGGCTCCGGCGCCGGCCGATGACCGGCCCCAAGCAAAGGGATCGCCAGCAGAAGCGGCAATGCCGCGGCCCGAAGTCCGGAACTCCCCCGACAACCGCCGTCCGAAAGCCGCGATCGCAGTCGAGATGCGGTTGTCGGACGATTTTTAATCACGCTCTTCCTCGGATCGAGAGTCCACGGCCCTGGAGAAAGCCGCGGCCAGGAGGTCTCCGTTGGGCACCCAGCTTTCAGCGCGGTAGCGCGCGTGCGCCGCGAGCAAGGGCTCCAGCGGGATTTCCTGGGAAGATCTCACCGGCCCGAACCATAACCCGAGCATGAGGGCGGCCAAGGCGGCCGCACCGGCCGGGACCCAGATCCTGGGCAAAGACAAGCTCGACTTCAGGCGCGCCCATGCGCCGGACCTGGGCGAATAGAGCTTCTGCAAAGAGGCGAGCAGGTCCGCGGGAATCTTTCTCCGCGGAACAGCGGCCAAAGCCCATTTCATGCGGCGCAGGCGCTCCTCCAAAGAACGACAGGACGCGCAAGCGCCCAGATGAGCTTCCACGAGATGGCGTTCCTCTCCGATGAGCTCCCCGTCGACATACGCCGAGATCAGCGATCCTTCATGCACGCTGTTCATACTTTCCTCCGATAGCTCCGCGCGAAAGCTTCTCGAACTCCTTGCGCAGAAGAAGCCGTCCTTGATGAACCCTCGAACGTACCGTCCCGATGGGGCACCCCATGATCACGGCGCTCTGCTCGTACGAAAGTCCCTCGATATCGCAAAGGACCAACGCGGCTCGATAATGCTCCGGCAAAACCGCCAATGCCTCCTGGAACAGGCCTTCCTCTTCCCGCTGGAGGAGTTCATCGATAGGCTCCGCATCCCGGCCTGGAAGAATCTCTTCCCAAGAGGAGTCCTCCATGGGCGGCTGCGCATCCAGGGAAACGCCGTTCAGATGCTCATAGCGCCGCATCCGGTCCAAAAACACATTGCGCAGGATGCTGTTGAGCCACGTATCGAACGGCTTCTGCGCATCGTAGCGGTCCCGGTGCTCGAAAGCCCTGGCAAAAGCCTCCTGCACAAGGTCCCGCGCGTCCTGCTCGTTGCCGGAGAGGCGGAAAGCGAAGTTATAGGCCTTATCCGCCCACTGCCGGATGAATCCCTCAAAAACCTGGAAGTCGATAGAACATCCTCCCGGCATCCGCTCTTCCGTTCTTCCCATATTTGTTACGTTTTATATCAATAAAAGTTCGAGTTCCAAGGACTATGGCGCTCTTCGTCGACCCGGCGGAGGCCGGGGTCCAGGTTTACGGCATAACGGCAGCTACTGGGTCCCGGCTTTCGCCGGGATGACGAGCGGGATTGTTATAGCAAACTTATTCAGCGGGCTGTTCGAAGGTCTTGCGGCGTCCCTCCAAGTAGCCGGTAAGCTCCGCCTCCAAGGCCGCGGGAACGCGCTGGGAGAAGACGATGGACAATATCCCGACCATGATCACTTCCTGCGCAAGTCCTTCCTGGATGCTGCGCATGCGCAGCTTGTTGGCGATGGGCACGCAGAAGAGGTTCGCGGTGAGGATGCCGTAAAAGGCCGATGAGATGGCCACGGCCATGGCCGGCCCGGTCTGCATCGCGTCCGTGAGATTTCGCAGGACCGAGATGATGCCGATCAAGGTCCCGAGAAGCCCGAACATCGGCGCGAGCAGCCCCATGGTCCTGAAGACATTGCCGACTTCCCGGTGGCGAAGGCGCATTTGATTGATCTCCCGCTCCAAGGCCGTGCGCGCCAAGGACTGCTCCCCCAGCGTGACGCAGGTCTCCGCGGCTCGGGACAGGAACTCGCCGCCCGAGGACTGGCGGACTCCTTCAAGAAGAGCCCTCTGGCCTCCGCGCCTGGCCTGCCGACAAAGGTCCACCATCAAGGGAATGATCACCTCGGGCTCTCCGTGCGCGGGACTCAGGAACGCGGACTTGAGCGAGCGCAGGACTCCTCGGATCTCCCGCCCGGAACAGTTGACCATGGTCGCGCAGATCGTCCCGCCGATGACGATATAGAGGCCGTGCGGATTGACGAAAGCGCTCAAGGCCCCGCCGTGCCGGGCCCCGACGATGAGCACTACTGCTCCGAAGAAGAGCCCCGTCAGAGTGTAATAATCCATCGCATCCTCCTTTCCTTCTTACAAATCACCCTTTGGTTTCCATCCCTAAAACAGACCCCGCGGCGGGACGCGCGATGCGTCCGGCGCGGATGAGCTCCTCGGCGGCGCGGAGCACCGCCTTGCGGGCCTTCGCGATGCGCGCGGGGTCCGAAGCGCCCCGCGCGATCTCCGCGGTCTGGGTGAACACCCGCTGGGCGCCGCCCGGCAGAGCGCCGCGCAGTCCGTCCCGCAGGACCTCCGGACCCTCCGCCGCGGCCGTGGCCAAGTCCTCCACGGACGCGGCCGCCGCGAGCACCGCCAGATGCTCGGCGCTCAAGCCCGCGAGGTCCTCGAAGAAGACAAGGCTCGCGCGCAAAGCGGCTGCGGCCTGCGGATCCTGCGCGAGCAAAGCCTCCAGCATCCGCCGTCTCGACGACTCATCGGCTGAGCGCAGAAGATCCAGGACCTGATCCTCTCCGCCCACCACGCCGCGCACGCGGCGCTCGAGCTCCGAACGCAGGCTCTTGAGCAGTTCCGGGTCCACATAGCGCAAGGGCCGCATCGAGAGAAGGACGCGCCCGGCCGTCTCCTGCGGCAGGGTCGAGAGGTACTTCTCCCGCACGCCCGGAGACAGGTACGGCATGATGAGCGCGACGTCCTCCGCGGATTGCCCGGCCAGAAGATGCGCGAGCCGGTCGACATGCTGCTCATCGATGTCCATGTACTCCGCGGGACCCGCGTCCGCGGCCGGGCCGGACGTCTTTTCTCCGAGAGGCTGCGAGGCTTCCTCCGGCCGTCCCTGCGCGAGCGCGGAGACTCCGGAGCCGCCCAGCCCCCGAAGCTCGACCTGCATGGGCCTCGCAAGACCCTGCTGCCAGGCGGCGCTCAAGCGCTCCGCGCCGTGGCGCAAAGCTCCGGCCAAGAGCCAGAAGCCGGCCGCAAGCATAAGGGCGAAGACCAGGACCGCTCCGGCCCAAGCCGAAGTCCGCGCCAGGGAGGAGACCGTCGCCGGATCCTGGAGCATGCGGTCCATCGCGCCCGGCAAGGCGCCCAGCGCGGAGCTCCACTGATCCCCCCGCACGCGGCTCAAGCCCAGAGTCTCCTGCGCGAGCACGGAAGCCTCCTCCTCCGCGGCCTTGGGCAAGGCGGAGTCCAAGACGATGCGGACATTGACCCGTTCGAGTTCTGTCCCGTACGCCGAGATTATCTGCGCCGCGGCTCCGGCAGAAGGCTCCGCCGAAGAGCCTGCCTTCTCATCGGGCTTCTGGGCATCCGGATAGCCCGGCAGGACGAAGCCGTCCCCGCCGGTCGCCGCGCTGCTGCCGAGCCACGCCCAGGAATAACCTGCCCCGGGCTTGGGGTCTTCGGGCGGCCTGAGCATCCTGGAGACCCAGCCCCGAGCGTCGTTGGAGAGCTTCAAGCTCGCCTGCACCTGCGCCGCGCAGCGGTTGGGGCCGAAGCGCTGGTCCAGCACGGACTGCAGCCGGGCGCGCAAGACCTCCGAGACCCGCGCCTCCTCATCGATGAGCGTGGCGGACGCTCCCGCGCCCAATAGCCCGATGATCAATATCGCCGCCGTAATGGGTTGCTTCATGGCTTTTCCCCCTCGATGCGCCTCATGAAATCCTTCAATGCCTCGTCCTGCGGGTTCAACTCAAGAGCCTTGCGCCACTCCAAAAGCGCGCGATCCTTAAGACCCATGGCGAAATAGGCGGAGCCCAGCCGCACGAGCGCAAGCGGATGATCCGGCTTGAGCAGCAGAGCTTCCCGACAGCGTTCCGCCGCCTCCTCGAACCGGCGGGCCCTAAACGACTGCAGGGACTTCTCCAGCTTGCGCGCGATCAGCGCCGCCGCGGGCAGGATCTCGTCTTGGGCGGGCTTCTGATAGGTCAGACTTGCGATGGAATCCATCAAAGCCTTATACGGTTCCTGCTCCGTATCCGTGCCGTGAGCGGCCTGAGCGAAGAGCAGAGCCGCTGCGTCCTCCCGGTCGATGAAGGCCCTCACCGCCGAAAGGCCCCAGCGCCCCTGCTCATCCTGGCGCTCGAGCGCCTTGGCGCGCTCGGGACGTCCGGCCAAATCCAGGGCTTGGGTCAAGGAACGAAGCCGTCCGGCCCGCAGAGAGGTCTTCGCGCGGTCCTTATCGGCTTCGCTCACGTTGCTGCGCAGGCTCTCGGAGAAAAGATCCAGGGCCTGGAGATAGCGCTGCTGCTCCAAGGCGCGCTGCGCCGCCGAAGACTCCTTCTTCAATCTCCCTTGCGCGCGGGTCTCGGTGCGTCCCTCGGCGAAGCGGCAGCCCAGAGAAACGTGGGTGGTCATGCCCAGCACGCTGTGGTGCGCGGCCGCGACATCCAGGTTCCAGCGCTTAAGAAAGCGAAGCCCCGCGCCGAAGGTCGGGCCCCGGTCCTGCTGATAGCCCACGCGGAAAGCGCCCGCGCCGATCCGATACTCCGTGCCGAACTGCAGCTCCTGGTCGGAATCCATGTTCAAGGCCACGGACATCCCGTCGAATAGGTCGAGCGCGGCGCCGGCCTTCAAGCGCATGGGGAGCCGGTCGTCGGTCTCCCCGGTCTTGAACGCCGCGGCATTGGCCGCGACCAGGCCCAAGCGCAGGCGCCTATCCATGGAGAGCGGATTGAACTGCAAGCCGAGATCGATGCCGTAAAGCCGGTTGGCGACCCCGCCCATGCTGCGGGAAAGTATCTTCAACCCAGTACCCAAGGACATCCGGCCGTCAAAGAAGGCCCGCGTCCCGAATCCCAGACCCAGGCCCTGCTCGACATACGAGAAGCCTCCGATGGCTTGGTTGTTCTCATCGCGGCCGTCGATGGCGCCGGAATTCAAGCGCAGGACCTGCGCGCCCCAGCCGCCCAGGGGCCCCTGCAGGGCATAGCCCAGGTAGTCATAGGCCGCTCCCTCGAAGAGCTGGGAATGCTGGAAAGAGAGTTCGTGTCCGCGCACGCGCCCGAGCCCCGCGGGGTTGTAGTAGAGGGAATTAGCGTCCCCGGCCATGGCCGTATAGGCCCCGCCCATAGCCGCGGGCCTGGCGCCTGCCGCGAACTCGAAGATGTCGCCGGGCCTGCCTCCCGCGGCGGACGCGGGCGAGGCCCCAAGCGCCAGGACGGCGAAGAGGAGCAGGGGCCGCATCAGTGGATCACCCCCACTTTCTTGACCGCCTTGGCCCCGCCGGAACGGATGACGCACAGATACGCGCCCATGGAGACCTTGGCGCCGGAGTCGCCGGCCCCGTCCCATGAGACCTCATTGGTCCCGGCCTGTCCGCCCTGCGAACCCGCGGAGAAATGGATGCCGCGCACCTTCGATCCGAAGAGGTCATAGACCTCCAGGTCCGCGTCCGAGGCCTCAGAGAGGGAATAGACCACGACCGCGGCGCGCTTGCGGGAGTCGAAAGGATTCGGATAGACGGAAAGCCCGCTGATCCCCTCGGGCGGAAGGGCTCCGAACTGGACCTTCACGGGATCGGAGGCATCTCCGATCCCGCCGGCAAGGCTTACCGCGCTCACCCGCAGGAAAAGCGTCCCGGAAGGAAGGCTTGCGGGAGAGAAGGGCGACTGGGCCAGTTCCGCGTCCAAAAGCGCCGCGGGCCGCAGACTCTGGGCATTCACGCTGCGGCCGTTGGTCCGCGCGTTGTACCAAAGCGGGCTATCGGCCTTGCGGTACTCGACCAAGTACCCCCGCACTCCCGAAGGCCCGGCGCTCGCCGCGGACCAGCTCAGCACCACCGCGTTCTGCCCCACCTGGACGTCCACCACGGGCTTGCCTGGCCGGACGAAGTCGACGAGCACGCCCTCGCCGGAACCCACCGGGCTGGTATAGCCCGTGTCCGAACGCGTGCGCACGCTGACGTAATAGGTCGAGCCGCTGAGCAGCATGAGCCCTGAAGCCGTGAATTCGGCCTGAGACGGCGAGAAGGAGGTCCAGGCGCGGACCTGCTCTCCTCCCGCGCTCGTGCCCAGCGCATACTCCGCGTAGACCACCGAGCCCGACAAGACCGTGGAAGCCCAAGTGAAGCGCAGGGACTCGAAAGCTTTCTGCGCGCGGCCATCGGGCATGACCACCGCAGGCATCGAAGGCGTCCGAACGTCCATGATCGAAGCCAAGCCCGTCTGGAAAGGCAGGTTCGTGGAAGCCGTGGAATCCGGAGAGACCACGCGGAACACGGAAGCGCCCGTGAAGGCCAGCCCCACGGTCGCGCCCACGCTCGCCGAAGGGCTCATGCGCAGCACCGCGAAGTAGACCGAGCTTGAGGCATTGACGACCTGCACCGAGGAGAGGTCCACGGTCGCGGCCCCGCCGGAGAACGCCGCGCTGCCGATGAAGAGGTCCGAGGCATCGTAGGCGCCCGCACCGTCCATGTCCTTATAAAGACGCAGTTCCTGCACGTCGGAATCCGCGGCGCTGCCCAGAAGGTCCGCGCGCACCCGGTCGAGCACGGCTTTGTACCGGGACGCGCTCATCCCCAGCTTCACGGCCGGGGTGTCGCTGCCCTGGATCGCGCCCGTACCCAAAAGGCTCGTCGGCGCCGCACTCAGGACGTCGGGCACCTTCGCGATCGAGGAAAGGCTCGAATTCTTCGGGAAGCCCCCTCCGATGATGTAGTTGGGCGCGGGGACCACGAAAGAGGCGGTGCCGGCCACGCTCAGTCCCAGGGTCTTGGAGTAATCCGCGCGGTCGGCCAGGTCCAAGGCCACGAAATAGCGCTTGGCGCTCGCGCCGAGGGTCTGCGCCGGGCTCAGGCTCATCTGCGCCAGGCCGCTCACGAACGGAGAGGAAGACGAGGCGATGAGCGCATCCCCCGGAGAGTCCAGGGCCCCGTCGTCGTCGGAATCGAGATAGATGCGCGCGGCCGCCACGTCGGAATCATCGGCCGTGCCCAGCTTCTGCAAGCGCACCGAGGACCAGAGCACCGCCGTGGAAGTGGTGTTGAGCGAAAGATTCAGGAAGAGCTGGTTCGTGGCCCCTTGGAGCACGGAGCCGGGGGCGCGGTCCTGGTGGCTCACCGCGACCCCGTTCATAGTGGGAAGAACGGAAACGGCGCTCGACTGGATGGGGAAGCCGTCTGCGCCCATGGAATCCGGAGAGAGGACGTTCACGGCCCCGGGCGCTCCGATGCGCAGCGAGAAGGTGTCTCCGGCCGCGGCCGTGGGCGAGACATCGCAGGCCAGGAACCAGGTCTGCGTGGAAGTCGTCATCGTCTCGGCCCCGAAGGTCAACGCCGCGGAAGCGCCGGAGAAGGCTCCGCTGGCCAGGAGCACGTCCGTCGCGACCGAAAGGACCCCGTCGGCATCGGCATCCCGGAAGAGCCTTACGCGCGAGAGGTCCGCGTCGCTGCCCGACCCCGCGCGAGCGACCGTGAGCCCGGAGACCTGTCCGGAATAGGCGTCCATCCAGAGATTCATGGAAAGCATGGCTGCGCCGGAAGTCCCCTGCACGGCCGAGGCCGGCGCGGAATCGTGCGCGAGGATATAGAGCGTGCTCGGCGGAGCGTTGATCGTGAGCGCTCCTGCGGTGAAGCTCACGGCAGCCACGGAGTTGGGAGCGTTCACGCTGAGATAGGCTGAATTGAGGGCCCGGACCACCACGGTGCGTCCCGGGATCGCGGACGCGGCAAGGTCCACGGCCACGAAATACGTCTTCGGCGCGGTCCCGAGCGTCTGCGGCGTGCGAAGATCCAAGAGCACGGTCCCCGCCGTGCCCTGGTCGTTGAACGTCATCGTCGAGGAACTGACCAGCTGATACTGCCCCAGGTTCGAGGAGTCGAAGCTCCCCAGGCCGTTGAGATCGTAGTAGACCTTGACCGCGGAGACATCCGCGTCCACGGAGGTCCCGGCACGGTCCAAGCGCAGCAGGGACCACTGCGCCTGAGACACGTCCGTGCGCAGGTCCAGCCGGAGCACTCCGATATCCGTGACCCCCGGCAAGGCGCCCGCTCCGGGAGTGATGCTCAGCGTGCTCACGCTCACCACGTTGGGATACTGTCCGATGGCCGCGGGCACGGTGTCGATGGGGAAACTCAAAGGCCCGGTGGAGACCTTGTTCGGAGAATTCACCATGAAGGATGCGGTCGTGGATACCCGCACGCCCACGGTGCGCCCCGGCACGGCGCTCGCAGACAGGGAGAGAGCGACGAAATACGCGCGGGAACTGGTGACCACGCTCTGCGGAGAGAGGAAGGAGACGTTCGCGCTCCCGGCGGAGAAGACATCCACGCCGGAACTTAGGAGAGAATCGACTCCCGTCTGGAGCACGCCGTCGGCATTCTCATCCCGGTACACCTTCACGGCCGCCACATCGCTGTCCTGGGACGTGCCCAGCCTCTCCACGGTCAAGGCCGACCAGTCCGCGATGTTGCGGTCCGTGCGCGCGCCCAGGCGCAGGAACGCGGCGTTCGTGGTCCCCTGGAGCAGCGGCCCGGTCTGGTCCAGGCTCGTCAGATAGATCGTGTTGACCGTGGCCGCGACCGTGCTCACATCGCTCGTGAAGGGGAAGCCCCCCACGACGGAGGTGAAGGCGCCGAGCGTGCGCACATAGGTATTGTTGACGATCGAGGCGGCCAGGGTGTCGCCGGGATTGGCGCCGCCGCTGACCTGGCAGCGGATGAAGAGCACGGCGGTGGCCCCGGCCGTGAGCGTGACCGTGTCGATGTCGACTACGGCCGTGCCGCCGGAGAAGGCCGCCTGTCCGATCAAAGCATCCGTGGCCGGGCTGTACGGAGCGCCGTCGGCGGTCTGATCCAAATACACGCGCACGGCCGACACGTCCGCGTCCACGCTCGCGCCCGAACGATTGAGCTGGATGCGGTCTATGCGCGCAGTCGACGCATCCACGGTCAAAGTCGCCCGCAGAACCGCGTAGGCGGCGCCCTGCTCCACGGACTGGGAGCCCTCGCTGATGAAGGAGACATTGACGACATTGGGCACGCCCACCACAACCTCGCCGGAATTCATGGGCGTGGTGGAGAAGAGCACGGAATCCACGCCTCCTGCCAGATGCAGCTCCGAGGGAGTGGCCACTCGGATCGAGAAGATATCCCCCTGAGCCGCGGACCCGGCCAGGTCCACGCTGAGGAAGAAGTCCGCGGGAGAAGAGGTCACGGTGCGGCTCGACTGGACCGCGCTCATCGTGATGGTGGAGACCCCGCCCAGGAACGCATCGCTGCCCAGCAGCCAGTCCGCGCCCGGATCCAAGGTCCCGTTCGCATCGGCATCGCGCCAGAACTTGACCGCCGAGATCCTGCTCGACGGCAAGGTCCCGGCAAGATACACGACCACGTCGTCGATCACGCTGCGGCCTCCGGAAGAAGCCTGCCCGTGGAGCTTGAGCATGGGCACGTCCGTCTGGCTCGGCACGGCCGAGGCCGGAGCTTCGTCCGTGGGCGTGAAGCTCAGATTGTTCGGCGAATCCTGCACGGGCGCGGGAGTGGAATTAGCCGGGAAGCCGCCCATGGCCCCCTGCCCGGCTGTGAAGGAAAGGTCTCCCGCGGCCGCGATGCGCGCGCCGAGCGTGGCGCCCAGCGCGGCATCCGCCTTGGGCTTGAGCGCCACGAAGAAAGTCTTGCCCGCGGGACTCAGGCCCTGGGCATTCGCGCCGAAATTCAAGGAAGCGAGCGCGCCGCTGAAGCTCCCGGAACCCAGAGGCAGGTCCTGGACCGGATCGAAGATCCCGTCGGCCACGGCATCGAGATAGACCGCGGCCTGGGAGACGTCCGCATCCGCGATGGAGCCCAGCTTGATGATGCGCATGCCCGAGAAAACAGCCGGCGTGCCGCTGGCGCTCTGCAAGGTGAACCGGATGAACGCGGTCTCCTGATCCTGATAAGCCTGGGCAGGCGCCAGATCCACGGCGTTCATGACCACGGCCATATAGCCGGTGGTGGAGCCCAAGGCCGTGAACTCGCCTGACTGCCCGTAGCTGTTATAAGGAAGGACGCGGAAATAGTAGGTCGCGAAGGCGATATCCAGCCCCGCGACTAGGGCCGAGGTGGCATAGGTGAGCGAGGAGCCCTTGATGAGCGAGAAATCCGACTTCGTGGAAGCCTGCACCAGATAGCTCGCGCCCGGGCCGTTGTAGCCGCTCGCGGCCGCGCCCGAGGACCAAGCCACCGTAATGCTGGAGGAGAAAACCCCCGGGAACGGAGCATTCCCGAGAGCCGGGAGCGCCGCGGCCAAGGTATACGTCGAGACCGTCACGGACTCCGCGCTCTCCCGGCCCAAGGCGTCTCGGGCCTTGGCCTTGAACGAGTACTGCGCATTCGGTCCGAGCCCTGTGAAAGTCTGCGCCACGCCGATGTCATAGGCCTCGTTCTTCGTATTGCCTGCGACCAATCCCCCGACCACATAGATCTTCCCTCCAGCGAATGCCGCGACATGCCTCTGCCGAGCCGTAGGCATCGGGACCTTCTCGGACCAGGAATCCGAGAGAGGGTCATAGACCTCGTTGGCCGCAAGATTCGAGCCGTTGGTCCCGCCCACCGCGAACAACTTCCCCCCCGCAGCCACTGCGGCAAGACCCCTTCGCGCAGTGGGCATCGCGGCCTTCGTGCTCCATGCATCCAGAGACGGGTCATAGGCTTCGTTCGTCGTGAGGACCGGCCCGTTGTCTCCGCCCACGGCGAACAGCGTTCCCCCGAGTTCCGCCGCGGCGAGATAGCTTCGCGCAGTGGACATCACGGCCTTCGTGCTCCACGCATCCGTGTCCGGGTCATAGGCCTCATTCTTGTTCGAGGGGCCGCTGCCTCCAACCACATAGAGCTTTCCGGCCACGACCGCGGCAGCCATATAGGCGCGCACACCCGGCATCGGAGCCTTCGTGCTCCAGCTGTCCGCGACCGGGTCATAGGATTCGTTGACGTCGACGGGGATAGTCGTGACGCCGCCCACGGCATAGATCCTGCCTCTGAGCGCCGCCGCGACCAAGTCCGAACGCCCCGTGGTCATCGGAGTCTTCGTGGTCCAGGAATTCGAGACAGGGTCGTAGACCTCGTTGAGCGCCGATGCCCCCGACACATCGCCGCCGACCACATACAGCTTCCCGCCCACCACCGCGGCTGCGGCCGCTGGTCGGGCAGCCGGGAAATTCGCCTTGGTGGTCCAGGAATCCCCGAAAACGGTCCATCCGGCGTAGGAACCGTCCCGAGCCAGGCTGACGCCGGAAAGCCCGTCGCCCATGCGGTTGAACGCGCTCCCCGAAGCATAGGCCGAGGCCGTGATCGAATACGTGGTGAGCTGGTCGAAATACACGCTCTCCGGGATGCGCGCATAGGTCCGCGTGACGAGGGCGACGGTGTAGCCGATGTCCGGATCCGTGGAGATCTTCACCTTGAAGTAGTAGCTCGTATTGTCCAGGACTGCATAGCTCGTAGTCTGCAGCCCTACGCTCCCGGTGACCGAGGCCAGGTTCACGCTGAAATCCGGGGCCGTGGAGAGCGCGATGAACGGCGCTTCCGAGGCCGGGGAGTCCAATTCCCACGAGAGGTTCACATGCGTACTGGACACAAACACCCATTGCACATGGCTCGGCATGCGCCCGCCCGTGACCGTGGAACCCAGCACATGGTAGAGGTCCGAGCGCGTCCCCGCGCTGTTGATTCCGCGCACGCGGAAATAATAAGTGGACTGAGGCGCAAGACCTGCCTCGTTTCCATATAGGTTCGAGGTGACCGCGGAACTGATCAGCGGCGAAAAGTCCGCCATGGTCGAGGTCTGGAATTCGTAGCTCGCGCCCGGACCGTTGAACCCTCCGATGACGCTGCCCGAGGACCACTGCAAGGAGATGTTGTTCCACTCGACCTGCGTGAACACGCTCCCGGAAAGCGGACTGCTGGCCGCGGCCAATGTATACGTGGAGACGCCGATGGACTCCGCGCTCTCGCGGCCCAAGGCATCGCGCGCCTTGGCCTTGAAGACGTACTGCGTGTTCGGCGCAAGCCCGGTGAACGCCTGCGTCAAGCCGAGGTCATAAGCTTCGTTTACTGCGAGATCGCCGCCGTCCTCTCCGCCCACCACGTAGATCTTCGAGCCAATGACCGCCGCGACAGGAACGTAGCGCGCAGTGGGGAGAGAGGGCCGCGCCGTCCAACCGTCGGTCGCCGGATCATAGGATTCGCTGCTCGCCAAATAGGCGCCGTCGAATCCTCCGAGCGCGTAGATCTTCCCGCCGATAACGACGCCGGCCACGCCGGAGCGAGCCGCAGGCAACGAGGCGCCCGTCGTCCAGACGTTCGCCGCAGGATCGTAGACCTCATGCACGGCAGAATGGGCCGCGCCGTTCCAACCGCCGATGACGTGGATCTTCCCGTCCACGACGCCGACGGCGCCCAATCCCCGCGCGGAAGGAATCACCTGACGAGAGGTCCATGCGTCCCTGGAAGGATCATATTCCTCGTTGAGCGCAAGGCAGCCCCCGTTGCAGCCGCCGACGGCATAGAGCTTGTCGCCCACGACCGCGACGTTCACCCCGTCGCGCGCGACCGACAAGGGCGCCCTCGCCGCCCATGCGTCGGAGACGGGATCGTAGACCTCGTTATCATCCATATATATCCCGATCGATCCGCCCACGACATAGAGCTTGCCTCCCAGCACGCCGCCCCTGCACGCGCCCCTCCCCGTAGGCATGGGCGTTTTCGTGGTCCAAGCGTTCGTTACCGGATCATAGACCTCGTTCTCCGTCAGGCTGACGCTCCCTCCGACGACGTAGATCTTGCCGCCGATCACGCCCACGGCCGAATGCCTGCGGGCCGTCGGCATCGAGGCCTTCGTGGTCCAAGAGTCGCCGAACACGGTCCAACCCGCGTAGGCGCCGTCCTTGGCCAAGACCACGCCGGAAAGCCCATCGCCCATGTGATTGAACGCAGCGCTCGAGGCATACGCCGAGGCCGTAATCGAGCACGTGGTGATCTGATCGAAATACACGCTCTCGGGCGCGCGCGCATGCGTGCGCGTGACGATGGCGACGGTGTAGCCGATATCCGAGTCCGTGGAGACTTTGATCTTGAAGTAATAGCTCGTGTTGTCCAAGACCGCATAGCTTGTAGTCTGCAGGCCCACGCTCCCGGTGACCGATGCCAGGCTCACGCTGAAATCCGACGCAGTGGAGAGAACGATGAGCGGCGCCTCGGAAGCCGGGGTGTCCAGGACCCAGGAGAGCTGGACCGTGGTACTCGACACCGAGGCCCACTGCACGGAACTCGGCTTGCGCAGGCCGGTGACCGTTGAGCCCAGCACATGGAAGTAATCCGCGCGCGTCCCCAAACTGTTGATGCCGCGCACGCGGTAGTAATAGGTGGCCTGCGGCCCCAAGCCCGCGATATCCGCGTAGAGATTCCCGGTCACGGAGGATGCGAGGATGGGAGAGAAGTCCGCCATGGTCGAGGCCTGGAGCTCGTAGCTCGCGCCCGGGCCGTTGAACCCGGCCGCGGCCGTACCGGAGGACCACTGCAGCAAGGCATGGTTCCAGTCCGCTTGCAGGAATATGCTCCCGGAAAGAGGCTGGCTGGCCGCAGCCAGGGTATAGGTCGAGACCGTCACGGACTCCGCACTCTCGCGTCCCAGCGCGTCACGCGCCTTGGCCTTGAACGAATATTGCGCGTTCGGCGCGAGCCCCGCGAATGCCCGCGCCACGCCGGGGTCATAGACTTCGTTCGTCGTCAGATTGGGACCGTTGGTTCCGCCGACGACATAGATCTTTCCGCCGACAGCCGCCGCTGCCGCGGCTTGACGGGGAATGGGCATCGCGGTCTTTTCAGCCCAACTGTCCGTTGCCGGATCATAGGCCTCGGTCATCGCCAGATTGGAAGAACCGTCATAGCCGCCGATCACATAGGCTTTCCCGCCGATAACCGCTGCCGCGGCATTGTAGCGAGCCATGGGCAGCGCGGCCTTCACGGCCCAACCATCCGTTGCCGGATCGTAGACCTCGTTATCCGCCAGGCTGGAGCCGTCGATGCCGCCGATCACATAGATCTTCCCGCTGATGGCCGCGCCCGCGGCGCTATAGCGCGGCGTGGGCATCGCAGTCTTCGTGGTCCAGGCATCCGTGGACGGATCATAGACCTCGTTATACGCACTCCCACCTGTGACCCAGCCGCCGATCACATAGATCTTCCCGCTGACGACCGCCGCTATTGCGGCTTGCCGAGCCGTGGGCATCGCGGCCTTCACGGTCCAACCGTCCGTCACCGGATCGTAGACCTCGTTATCCGCCAGATTGGGGCCATTGGTCCCGCCGACGACATAGATTTTTCCGCCGACGACCGCAGGCGTGATCCAGCGACGCGCCGTGGGCATCGCGGCCTTCACGGTCCAACCGTCCGTTACCGGATCGTAGACCTCGTTATCCGCCAAATAGGGGCCATTCCCGCCGCCGATCACGTAGAGTTTCCCGCCGACGACCACCGCGCCGGCGGCGTAACGGGCCGTGGGCATGGCCGCCTTCGTTGTCCAGGAATCTCCGTACACCGTCCAGCCGGCATAAGCCCCGTCCCGGGCCACGTCCACGCTGGAGGCTCCTTCGCCCATGCGGCTGAACGCGGCACCCGAAGCGTAGGCCGAGGCCGTGATCGAATAGGTGGTGATCTCGTCGAAATACACGCTTTCAGGGATGCGCGCATAGGTCCGCGTGACGATGGCCGTGGTGTAGCCGGTGTCCGGGTCCGTGGCGACCTTGACCTTGAAGTAGTAGCTCGTGTTGTCCAGGATCGCATAGGTCGTGGTCTGCAGACCCACGCTGCCGGTCGCCGAGGCGGCGGTCACGCTGAAATCCGGAGCCGTAGAGAGGACGATGAGCGGCGCATCCGAGCCCGGCGTGCCCAGCGCCCAGGATATCCGAACCTGCGTACTCGACACGGACACCCATTGCATGTTCCCGGGCTTGCGCAAGCCCGTGACCGTGGAGCCCAGCACGTGGAAGGAATCCGAGCGCGTCCCCAGATTATTGATGCCCCGCACGCGGTAGTAGTAGGTGGTCTGCGGGGTCAGGCCCAGAATATCCCCGTAAAGGTTCGCGGTGATGGAACTCCCCGCGATGGGAGAGAAGTCCGCCACGGTCGAGGCCTGCAATTCGTAGCGCGCTCCCGGTCCGTTGAATCCCTCGGCCGCGCTGCCCGAGGACCACTGCATCGTGATGAAAACCCCGTCGACCTGGAGGAACGCGCTGCCTGCGACGGGATGGCTGGCGGCGGCCAGGGTGTAGGTGGATACGTTCAGGGACTCCGCGGTCTCCACGCCGTCGGCATTGCGCGCCCGGGCCTTGAACACATACTGCGTGTTGGGCGAAAGTCCCGTGAAGTCCTGCGCGGAACCGGGGTCGTACTCTTCAAGAGTCGTCAGGAAGGCGCCGTTGTTCCCTCCCGCGGCATAGAGCTTGCCGCGGATGACGCCGTAGGCCCCTCCCCGGCGCGGCGTCGGCATGCCCGCCTTGGAGAACCAGGCGTTCGCCGCGGGATCATAGGCCTCCATCACGGAAAGCTCCGCGACGTCATAGCCTCCGGCGATGTAGAGCGCTCCGCCGAGGACACCCACGGCCGAAGGCCAGCCCCGCGGCGTGGTCAAAGCCGCTTTATTGCTCCAGCTGTTCGTGCCGGGATCATAGACCTGGTTGTAGGACTTGGGCCCGCTGAGATAGCCGCCCGCCGCGTAGATCTTGCCGTTGAGCGCGGCCGCGGCCATGACATTGTCCGCGGTCGGCATAGCGGCCCGCACCGTCCAGGAATCCGCGGCCGGGTCGTACATCTCGTTGGCATTGGTCCCGCCCACGGCATAGAGCTTGCCGTCGACCACCGCGGCCGAAAGATACTGGCGCGGCGTCGGCATCTCCGCCTTCGCGGCCCATGCATTGGACTCCGGATCGTAGACCTCGTTCTTGGACAAGGGCCCGCCGTTGGTCCCTCCCACCACATAGATCCTGCCGTCCACGACCGCGGCGGCCATGAGTTCGCGCGCCGTGGGCATCGCGGCCTTGGCGGTCCAGGCGTCCGTCACCGGATCATACGCCTCATTGGTCGCGACATAGTCCGCCTCGCTGCCGCCGATCACATAGAGCCGCCCTCCCGCGACCGCGCCCGCTCCGTAGGCGCGCGGCGTGAGCATGTTCGCCCGGGAAGTCCAGGCATTGCCCCCGCTGCGCCAGCCCGCATAGCTGCCGCCGAGGGCCACATCCACGCTCGAAGCCCCCTCGTCGAGGCGATGATAGCTGCCCGTGGAATAGGCGGAAGCCGTGACGGCGCCGGTGGAGATCTCATCGAAATAGATATTGGTGGGCACGCGCGCAAGGCTGCGGGTGCTGAGCGCGCCGCTATAGCTGGAGTCCGGCTCCGTGGCGACCTTGACCTTGAAATAATAGGGCGTATTGCCCAGGATCGCATAGGTCGTGGCCTGCAGGCCCACCGAACCCGCGGCCGAGGCGGTCTTGACGCTGAAATCCGGCGCCGTGGAAAGGACCACCAAGGGAGCTTCGGAGGCCGGGGTATCGAGCTGCCAGGAGATGCGCAGCACGGCGCTGGAGACGATGACCCACTGGACGTTGCCCGGCGTGCTCGCCTGCACCGGAAGCGCGCAGGCCGCCAGAGAGATCAGCAGGGCAATGAAGCGGAGGCCCGCGGAAAGAACCTTCCCGCGAATGCCTCCGAACGATCCCCTGCCGTCTTGGACCCGTCCCTGCAAACCGCCTCCGTTGACGCCCATAGGGTAACGGAATCCCCGCGGGATTCCAGGTAACTTCAATTACCCTTATAGTAACGGCCTTTCCAGAGGGAAACATGAACAAATCATGAAGACGCCTTATTTTTGAAACAGGAGTGAAAATCGCCGAATCCGCAACCCCAAAACGTCACCCCGGCGAAAGCCGGGGGCCAGCAATCCCTGGGCCCCGGGTCGAGCCCGGGGTGACGGACACTCCGTCACCCCGGCGAAAGCCGGGGTACGGTTTAGCGGATGGAAAGGACTTTCAGCAGGGGGTTGCCTGAGATGCCGGATATCCAGTCCCGCAGTCCTGGATCATGGATGACCGTTTTGATCTTCGGAACCGAGGAAAAATAATCCTGGACGCCGCGCTTGCGGATGATGAGCCACTCGAACTCATAGCGGCCTTCGCGCGCATCGAGCAGGCGGACGATGCGCAGGTCCTCGCTGCCCTCAATGACGCGGCCCAGGACCTTGCCCGGAGACAGCTCGCGCAAGTTCTCATCGATGAACTTCTTCTCGAAAGGCGTCCACGCCATGGGCATGCCGGCCTTGCCATCGGCCTTGGGTTCTTCCTCCCGGTAGGCCTTGGTCGCATACTCGACCTTGTACCGGGAAGCCAGGTCCGCGAAAGACGCTCCGTTCACGGCCTCTTGGAAGACATTGTCCCGCAGGGCATACGCTTGCGCCTGCACCTTGGGATCGTAGCGCAGGAAGCGGTAAAAAGCCGCGGGAATCATGTGCTTGCGCAGGAATACGCGCTCATAGCGCCTGCGCTCGAGGGAAGAGGGAAAGCCTATCCCGTCCTTCGAGCCGAAGCTCTTCTTGATGCAGGCCAGGATATCCGGAGCGCGGCTCTCTTTATCCACGCGCCGGACCTCCGCGGCGTAATCCTCATCCTTGAGGCGGGGTCCGGACTCGCGGCGCAGGACTTCCTCCATGATCTCGCTCTCCAAAAAGGTCATGAAGCCCGCCTTGCGCGAGGACACGGCCTCCGGACCGTAGCAGGACTCGGACGCGGAATACTGCGCGAGGTCCTCTTCGCCGATGCGCCCCTTCTCCCCCAATTGAGCGACAAGCCCCTGCGCGCGCGCGGCCGCGGACAAAAAAAACGTCAGCGCAATGAGGAGCGCGAAACATCCTCGATTTGGATACAATACGGCCATGGGAGGATTCTGCCATAAACGCGCGTCCGGCATGAAGTCCCTTCAATGAAACTCTTCGCGCGCTTCGCCTCCATCCTGATCGTCCTCTCGCTGGCGCCCGCCTTGATCACGGGCCTATGGTTCCTCAACTCGAACAAGGCCGTTGAGGAGAACGCGCGCATCATGCACGCGCAGGCCGCGGCGATGGCCGTGGAAATGGCCGAGAGCGAGGCCGTGGAGCTCAACAAGTCCCTGTCCTTCATCCTGGAGCTTGGCCGCTCGCGCGGCGACGGCCAGACCCTGAAGATCCTCCAGCAGACCGCGATGGCCAAGCCGCGCTTCCTCCTGCTGGCCCTGCTCGGCCCCGACGGCCGCGAGACCCTGCGCACCGCGGACCCGGCCCTGTTCCCGCCGGAGCCCGGCAAGGACCGTTCGCAAGACCCGCTGGTCGGTTCCTCCCGGCAGTCCGGCAGGCTGGTGCTGGGCGACCCCATCGTCCTCAAGGATCGCGCCGCGCTTCCCCTGGTCTACCCTTTGGAAAACGGCAAGCTGCTCTACGCCGCCTATGACCTCACCCCTCTCTGGAACCGGCTCGACCGCCTGCGCGTGGGCGCCGGAGGCCGGATCCTCCTGCTCGGCGAGCGCGGACGGCCTCTGGCCGGAATGCCCGCCGACTTCCCGGAACCGGGCTGGGAAGGGCTGACCCTGCCCAAGGACGCGGAAGCCGGCTGGATGGAGCATCTTCCGGTCAAGCGCGGAGAATGGGTCGGCTCGCATGCGACGGCGCTCTCCTTGGGCTGGCGCGCGCTGACGATCCAGCCCCGCAAGGAAGCCTTCGCGGTCGGCCGCGAGTTCGCGGCGCAGGCCGCGCTCTTCTTGGGCTGCGTGGCCCTCTTCGCGGCGCTCTGCGGGCTCTGGCTCTCCGGACGGCTCGCAAGCCCGCTGCAGCGCCTGATCGACGCAGCCCGCCGCGTGGCGCACGGGGACTACGTCAAGACCCTGCCGGACCTCGGCTGGGGCGAACTGCGCGAACTCAGCGCGGTCTTCAATGAGATGCAGAAGGCCCTGCGCCGAATGCACGAGGTCCACCTCGACGAGCTCGTGGCGGAGAGGAACAAGCTCGACACCCTGGTGCAGTCCCTCCCCGACGGAGTCCTGCTCTCGGACATGCAAGGGAAGATGCTCTTCCTCAACTCCTCGGCTCGAACGATCCTGCGCGCGCAGAACCCCGAGCGCGTGCAAGGCCTCCTGCCGGCGCCCCTGCACGAGAAGCTCCTGGCCCCCCTCTTCGCCGGGCTCTCGGACTCCGCCTCCGCCAACATGGAATCCCAGGACGCCTCGGGAGAGAAGCGCTCCTTTCTCTGCCGCACGCTCACGCTCAAGCCGCGCGAGCGCGCGATCGGCACGCTCCTGGTCCTGCACGACGTGACCAGCGAGAAGGAACTCGAACGCGTGCAGAACGACTACATGCACTTCATCGTGCACGACCTCAAGACCCCTTTGACCACCATCGACGGCTTCCTGCAGGTGCTGCGGCTCAAGGGCGTGCTGGGAGAGAAGGAGGCGCGCTGCACTTCCATGATCGAGTACGCGGTGCGCCAGATGCAGAGCCTCATCGCCGACATCCTGGACAGCGCCCGCATCGAGACCGGCGTGCTCCAGCTGCGGACCGAGAACGTGGACCCCACGGCCCTGCTGGCCTGCGTGCGCGAGTCGCACGCCATCACGGCCCAGCTGCGCCAGGTGGAGCTCGCCTACCAAATACTCCCTCCGGCCGCGACGCGCCCTCTGCGCTGCGACCGCCCGCTCATGGAGCGCGTCCTGCTCAATCTCACGGGCAACGCGCTCAAGTTCGTGCCGCCGGGCGGGCATGTGACGCTCTCGGTCCAGCCCGTCGACGAGGGCTTCGAGTTCGCGATCCAGGACGACGGCCCCGGCATCCCGAAAGAGCAGCAAACCCAGCTCTTCTCGAAGTTCAAGCAGGCCGAAGCCGGAAAAAAAGTGAAGATGAGCTTCGGCCTGGGCCTCTCGATCTGCAAGACCGTCGTCGAGCTGCACGGTGGAAGGATCTGGGTAGAATCCGAACCAGGCAAAGGCACCCGCTTCGTCTTCCGCATCCCCGCCGAACCCACCCAGAAACCCTGACGTTTAGATTTTATTTGTCAAAGGAAATCGTTTAAATTCTCCGACGGGTCCTGCCGGGCGGCGGGCTTCCAAGACCCCACCCAGAACGACTCTGATTCCGCAGTGGGAGGGTCCACCGGACCCTCCCCTACCATCGGCCTCTGCTCGCGGCTGAGTCGACGATTATGCTCGCACCCGGCCGATCCCACCCGCCCCCGTCACCCGTCGGAGAATGTCTCTCTTTCTACCCTGATTATGCGCTTACCGCCGAGGCTCAGCCGCCGCAACTTCAACTGCCCGGCAAAATATCATTTGAATATTCTCGGGAAAGCTTTACTAAACCTCTCCATGGATGCTTCATATCGCCGAGGATCGAGCGACAGATTCTTTCCGCCCTGTGCAATTAAGTAGTACTGCGCACCGCCGCTGGTGTCCGCATATGCAACGAGTCCTGTGCCAGGGGAAAACCAAAATGCTTCGCAGGCCGTACATCCATCGCATGGTTCTGTCAGGCACGCAGCGGGCGAAGCCCCATATTCGACTTTAAGGGCGGCATATTCACCACTTGGAGTCTTAATCGTTTCGGTCGCCCCAACAACAGTCGCTATCAAGATTTCCTCTCCGTCGTCGTTCGTTTTTCTCCACTCCATCTGGGCTTGTCCGTTCAAAGGGATTAGCAGGAAGGGGACTTTGCCGCCGAACGCAAGGTCAAAATCGTGCTCGATGTAGACTCCCGAACTACTGACACGAAGCCAGAAAGGGTTGCTGCCGCTATGCGTGGAGGGAAGGACCATATCGAAACGGTATTTCCCGTTTCCTTCATCTCGGATTTCCCGCCCGACGATCTCGGCGCGAAAGTAGTCCTTTGTATCTTCGATACTGGCATAAATGGATCGTTTGCCATCACTCATCCCCATCAATTTCATCACGCCGGTTGTGTCGCGAAGCAAAGGAGCCGGATCGAAAGCATGTACGGGGTGCGCGCAGAGCAGGAGTGCGGTGCTGAGCGACACCCAAAAGCGAATCTTGATCATCCCGCGCTCCGTATTCTTGACAAGATTGCGCGTGGCCAAAACACTAACGCCTCGCGGTGCCGCGCGCACTACTGGAACTCCATAAAGAAAGCGCGCATCGACACAAGCGCTTAGCTAGACGCTCGCCGCTCAAGCGGGATAATTTCAATTTCATATGTGTTCGTTGCGAGCCTTGCCTGATAAATCTTAACATGAGACAATTTCTGATTAGATCGAATGAGACGGGTCAGCTTTTCTTGCTCGTTGAGGGGCATGCGAACTCCGAGGATTAGGTCAGCTACCGCATCTGAAGGTGCCGGATGCAGCCATTTCTTTTCCTGCTCGCCGCCAACAGATCTCAGATGCTCTAATGGCAGCAACATGCGAACTTCATGTTCATGCCGCCATGCCGATCCCTTCGTGAGATACACTGGCGTAAAGTCTCTTTTTCCAGTGCCGGCAAACGAGGGAAGGTATGGATACACAGCCTGATAGACAACAGGGTGCAGCTTTCGTAGTGACGGTTCTAGCCCAGCGGTCAGGTCAAAAATCGGATGCTTTCGGTGGAATCCGACAACCGCACCATGATGATGGTCCGCGTAGTATGCCCACATCGCAGGGTTGTTGTTAATCTCGCTGGCACAGAAAACGGCAAGATTATTCTGGGCTTTTAGAAGTTCATCGAAAATTGCCGCACGTAGCTTCGGGAGTTTGGCGGCTTTTATTTTTGCATGATCAGAGGAAAAAACGAGTCCCATCCGCCGTAGGGCCCGGGATACCAAAGTATTCCACTCACTCTCGATATCGATGTTCCATCGTCCTTCACTCGGATCATTCAAGTTTATAAGTGGCGTATATCGGATCGTTTCAGTTTCCAGTATTTTCATTGCCCCGATCTGGTCGGTATATTTGAATATTTTCATTAGCGTTCTCTAAGGCGAGGTGCGTCCGACTGAGGAAATATCAATTATATATCTGCCGTCTGTGCTTTATGAATAATTGCAGGTCTAGCACACCGAATTCTACTTATTCCACTGGCATTTACCAACAAATCGATAATTCTGATTTCCAGCAAAAACCGACTGGAACGGTCGGCATATCGCACGCCGAGCCATGGATTACCCTGACCAATCTTTATCGGAGATGAATCTCTACGCTCCGATGAAGAGCTGTAGCGATCTTGTGGAGCATGGCTAGAGTTAGATTTTGGCCGCCGTTCTCGATGCGGGAAATGACGGATTGAGTGGTCCCGATAGCTTGGCCCAAACCGGACTGAGTCAATCCCGCCTTCTCCCGCGCGCGGGATATTTCATCGGCCAAAACTAATGCTTCTCGCGCCTCTTGAAAGGCGCGTCTGAACCCCGGCTTTTTCAAATCCTCTTTGAGCCGGTCCCTCCACCGTCTTTTGCGCCTCATACACATCCCTCCACACGATGATTCATATCCATAGTATAGCGTATGCGCTATGTTTATCAAGAGTCAGGGCATAGGAACCCCGCGATCTTGTAGTGAATCTGAAACATCCCTCTATTACATTAAGAGCGCGGGGACAGCTATGGCGCTTTGGCGCGAACGCGAGGATGAATTAGAGGACCTCCTCAACCGGGGAGCTCTCTGGGCCGTCACTTACGGCGACCTGATGAGCTACCTCATGATCTTCTTTCTCATCATGTTCGTCCACTCCATCGGCACCAAGGCCCGCTTCGCCGAGACCCTCTCCTCCATGCAGGCCCACTTCGGCGGCAAGGCCGGAGGAGAGCAGATCGAACGCCTCGCGCGCCGGTCCATGGAAGCCGACGTGGCCGCCGACCTCGAGAAAAAGTTCGCCTACAAGGGCATCGAGAAGTTCGCGCACGTGACCGTGACCGAGCAGAAGATCCTGATCACCCTGCGCGAGCGCGTCATCTTCGAATCGGGCAGTTCGGAACTCAAGCCCCAGGCGCGCGACGTGCTCATGGAATTCGCCGACGCGGTGCGCGATCTGCCCAACCGCATCCTCGTCGAGGGGCACAGCGACAATGTCCCGATCCGCGGCGGCCGCTACGCCTCAAATCTGGAGCTTTCCATGGCGCGCGCGCACGACGTCATCCAGGCATTGGTCACCGCGGGCCGCATCCAGCCTCAGCGCATCTCCGGCAGCGGGTACGGCGAATTCATGCCCGTGGCGGACAATTCCACTCCCGAGGGCCGCGCCATGAATCGCCGCATCGAGATCAGCCTTCTGAGGGCCGACTAATGGCGACGAGCGACGACCCTCGCGACGCGGAAGCCCGGCTGCGCGGCATGCTCGCGGCCCTGCGCGGCGAGAAGCCGCAATCCGCAGCGGCCCCGGCTCAGCCTGCCTCTCCCGCACCGCCCTCTCTCCAAGCCGGCGCCCCCGCGGCGCCGCAGCCGCCCGCGGCCCCTATTTCCCCTCAGCCCGACGAATACCGTCTTCGCCTGGAGTCCTTGGAGCAGGAGCTCCTGCGCGAGCGCGAGGGCTCCAGGTCCGCACGCGCCGAACTCGAACGCCTGCGCCTAAACCGCGCGGAAGTGGAGCAGCAGATCCAGGCTTCCGCGGAACAGCTCCGGCGGGAGCGCCATGAAGCAGACGTCCGCCATGACAAGGAGCGCGCCCAACTGCTCGCCGATGCCCTTCAGAAGCGCTCCCAGGAGATGCAGGATTTCCTGCTCAAGTTCATGAGCGACCAGGCCGCGAGCCGGCAGCAGGAGCCGCACGAAACGGAACTCCGCCGCCTGGCCGCGTCCATGCAGTCCTTAAGCGAATCCGTGGAGCGGCGGGACCATTCCTTCCAGACGGCGGCCGAACGCTCGGAGTCCTTGGCCGGGCTTTGGGAACTGCGTCAAAAGGAACTTGAGGCCATGCTCCACACGCTCTCGGCGGGATTCGAGCGGGTGAGCGCAGGACTGCGCCAGTCCGAGGAAGAAGCGCGAGCCTCGCTCGCCCGCGTGCCCGAGGAGCTCCAGGCCCGCAGCGAGGACCTGCTCCGGGATTTCGCGGCGCAGGCCCGGAGCATCGAGGAGCTTTGGCTCAGGCGCGCCGCGGAATTGGAGTCGCAGCTGGAGCATTCGCGCGAGGAAGCCGCCCGGGCGGAAAGAGCCCTCAAGGACCGAGGCGCGATGATCGCGCGCAGCATCGAAGCGGCCTCGCGAGATTTCGACGCACGACTGGCGGAGTTCAAAGCCCTTCTCGACGAGAGCCGCGGACTAATCCCCCCCCAAGAACCTCCGGCCCCGCCGGGATTCCCGACTCAGCGGTAGTTGGTGAACTGCAGGTCCAGGCCGAAATCCTTGCCCTTGAGCAGGCTCATGGCCTGCTGGAGATTGTCCTTGGAGCGGCTGGTCACGCGCAGCTGATCGCCCTGCACCGAGGGCTGGACCTTGAGGCCGGACTTCTTGACCTCGGCCACGATCTCGCGGGCCTTGTCCGAAGGGATGCCCTGCGTGATCTTGACGTTCTGGCGCGCGCGGCCGCCCAGGGCGGTCTCCAGCTTCTGCAAGTCGAGGTTCTTGAGCGGCACGCCCCGCTTGGAGAGGCGCGCGCAGAGCACGTCGAAGAGGGCGCGGAGCTTGAACTCGTCGGAGGATTCCAGCACGATCAAGGAATCCTTCTCCTTGAGCTCGATGACGGAGTTCGTGCCCTTGAAGTCGTAGCGGTTGAGCAGCTCCTTGAGCGCGGTCTGCACGCCCTCGGAGACGAACTGCATGTTCACCTTGCTCACCACGTCGAAAGAAAAATCATCGGCCATACACCCTCCTTATCGTCCTGCAGCTGGATCGGGCATCAGCCCGATGTTCCGCCTCTATCATAAAAAACTGTTTCACTGCCGGGAAGAGAAATCTCTAAAGCCGCGGCCTTCCTTGTGTAATACCCACGCCCACAGCTCGACATCACCCGGCACAAACAGCGGGTGGCGGAGGGGATGGAGATCCTCTTCCCGCTCCATTCGTGCGGGTGGAGGGTATGGGGCGGGAAGAGGATCTCCATCCCAGGCCGCCAGGACCCGCCGGGAAAGCGGGTGATGTCGAGCTTATCAGCGGCTTCCTATTCCGAGCTCGGCGGTGACGTCTCCGGCAGGCAGAGCGCCCTTGCCCATGCCCATGCGCTCGGCCACCTTCGAGAGAGCCTCGACGATATCGTCCGTCCGGCCTCCGGCGATTCGGATGAAGTGCTGCTTGGGACCCTTGAACGCCGAGACTTGGACCGCGCCCTCTCCCAGACCGACCACGATAACATGAACGTCGGCCTTCTCGTATTCCGCGAGGATGTCCGTCATCGCCGGGGTCAGGACGTAGCCGCTGCCCTCCTTGCGCACGGCGCTGCCGTTGCCCTCCTTGTCGCCGTCGGTGAAGAGCATCACGTATTTGGACTTCGCGCGCAGCGCGCCCGGGGAAGCCTTGAAGTCCCGCAGCTTCCCCTTCAGGGCGCCGGGGATATTCGTGCCGCTTCCCTTCGCGGCCAGGTTCGCCATCACGGCGAGACGGTCCTTCAAGGCGGCCTCATCAATGCGCTCCCCCAGGGAGATCACGGTCTCGGGCTCATCGGCTCCCGCGAACCACGATAGGTCGTAGTCGAAATACCTGGGGGCGGCCTCGCGCAGACGCCACAGATTGTCTCCGGCCGCCTTGACCGCGAAGGCCAGATCCTCGACTACGTCCGCCATGCTCACGCTGAAATCGAACAGAAAATCCGCGGCGGTCCTGCGCATGCGGTCCGCTTGGCCGCGCTTGATGAACTTCTTCTCCCGGTTGAGCATCAGCGCCATGGGGTCGACGCGGAAGCCTTCCTTGGACCGCTTCTTCGAGTTCCACGTCTTTTCCCGCAAAGCGTTCATCATCCGCGGGAACACGGACCGGGACTCTATCGCTCCCCGCGCAAAGGCCTCCGCCACATTCCCGGCGACCGTCCCTTCCATTTCCATGCCCTGGCGGAACCTCTCCAGGTCCTCGCCGACGCGGCGATCTTCCTTTTCCTCGTTGGGATCCGCCCCCCCCGCCCCTTGCTCGAGCGCTCCTGAAGAGGCCCCCTGCCCCCGCTCTGATGGATGATCGCCGGGAACGTCCGGGGACAAAAGTTTCTCCTCTCCGGGACCGAGCTCCAAGCGGGCATTCTCATCAGCGGCTCCATCGACGGGGACGCCTCCCTCATCGGGACTGCCGGACGAGCCTCGACTTCCCTCCTCGTGAGCATCCTTAGCCGGCTGCGCCGACTTCTCTTGGCCGCGCGTCGTTCCCGTCGGATCCGGATCTCCGGCATGTTCCGGCGAGTCCGTATCATGAGCCGGCTCCGGCGGCTCCCTATCACCGGCCAGTTCCGGCATATCCGTATCGGGCGCCTGTTCCGAAGACCGGGCCTTCTCAGTCGCCGAGGGTTCATCGGAAGACGCGTCGTTTCCGGCCTGAGAAGCGGCATCGGAAGAATCGCCTTTCCCGGATTCTCCATCGGCCGCGCTGGGCTTCGCCGCGTCTCCTTGAGCTGTTTGGCCGTCACTCCCGGATTCGCCGGCCCTTTGATCTTTCGCGCCGCTCTGCTCCTGCCCGGACTCCTTGCCTGCCTCCGATCCTTGTTTGCCCTTTCCGGAGCCGCCTTTCCCGGCGGACTTTCCAGCCTTTCCCGCCGAAGCCTCGCCTTCTTGGCCGTCGATCCCCTCGCCGCCGCTTTCATCCGACTCTTCTTCAGATCGTCCTCCGAGCCGCAGGCCTTCCCAAACTCCGTAGAAGGTCTCGATGATGCCGGGCATCTCTTCTTCGGAGGGCAGCCCGGCATCCGCGACGATCATGGCGTCGAGCAGGCGCTCGTCGATCTCGTAGCGGCCCGCGCGGATATGCGGGTTGTAGGTCAGGATGACCTGGACGTCCTCTCCGATCTCGAAAGGCGGCTCGCCCGGAGAGGTAGGATGCACCGTCTTCTCTCCGCGCAGGAGGGTCTCCAGTATCCAAAGCACCCAAGGCGCGGCATTGGCTTCATCGAGAAGTATCACCGCATGGCCCGCCCGCAGGACCTCGTAGAACTCCCGTTGATTCTTTTCAAGAACCCCGGGACGGGCCGGGTCTTCGGCCATGCCGATGGTCAGGTCCGAGTACTCGCTGGCGGACTGGCACTGGTACTTGTAGAAGCGCCGGCCGGTCAGAAGCGACCAGAGATGCGCCGTCGCCGTCTTGATCCCTCCGGGCTTGCCGGTAAGCGCCGTCACTTTGGAGAGCGAATCCGCGCGGGCCAGGAGCGCGAGCAGGCGGCGGGCTTCCTGGGTGGGCCGCACGCCCGACTTCTTGAGGGCTTCGATGAGCGCGGGCGCTTTTTTCGTGCCGCGCACGGGGATCGTCCCAATAGCCTTGAGCGGGCTCTTCAGAGTCCCATCCTTCGTGAGCAGAGCCGGCTCCTCCTCCGCCAGCTCGGAGAAACCGGCCACGGCCCGCGAGAGGCGCATGAAGCCTCGGCGCTCCGAAATGACTCCGGAAACAGGCTCATCGGAGAGGGAAGCTCCGAGGATGCGATCGGCTTCTTGGACCACGAACCCTGCGATGAGCTCCCGGTAGCCGTCGTAGAGCCTGCGCCGCCCGGGATCGGAGGGAACCGTGAAGGGCTTCTTTCGGGGGTCGAAGCCCGCGCTCTTGAGGCCTTGCGCCAAGGACTTCCAGCGCGGATCTTCAAAGCGCGCGCGCCGGATCGCCCGGGCAACGGTGTAGAACCGGGCGACGCCGAAATGATCCTCCACGCCGGCTTGCCGCGTCCAGATGGAGGGATCATGCGCCGCCTCGTAGAGCTTCGACAGGTAGAAGGCTTCCAGCTTTTCAAGGCCGTACTCCGACCGGAGCACGGATTCGAACTCGGAGCGCGTATCCTGGGAAACTCCGAGCTTCGCCCAGCGGTTGAAAGCCGCAGAGGAGACGTCCTGGCCGGGCTTGTCCGAATCTTCGGCCGCGAAATAGACGTTCTCGGGCTTGTAGAGGCGCTGCACGCTCCCGTCGCCCGATGGCAGGTCGATGTAGCCGTCCTCCAAAAGCCCGTTCAAGGCCGTGCGCAGCTCCTCCGGCCATTGGCTGATGTTCCGGATCCAGAGCACGATAGGCTTGCCCTGCCCGACGCCCTTCCTCATCTCCGAAAGGGTCTTAAGATGCCGGGTCATGCGTCCGAGCACGCGGCGGGAGCGCGGAGAGTCCTGGGCCCTGAGTCCGAAGATGGGGAAAAGGCCTCCAGTCAGATCCAAGTCGGTATGCTCCGGCGCGGCGTCCAAGGTCTCCACATCGGCCCCCAGGGCGGAAGCCATGGCAACGACGATGCCCTGGGTGCGCGCTCCCCGCTCGCCGAGCAGGAGGACCGGCTCGCCTTCCTTCAGCATGGCTTCGCCTTGATATTCGAGCCAGGACTCCCGGGAAGTGGGCGCCGGGAATCCGGCAAGGGCGTCATTCATGAGGCGCGCGTCCCAGGAATCAAGCGCCTGTGCGGCCGTGAGCCTCTGCTCGATTCTTTTGACGGCCTGCCGGGAGAAGAACAGCCACTGCCGTTCGCTTACCGACTTCTCCGTGACGCGGACAAGATCAGCCTCCGTGATGAGCCGCTCGGCAAGCTCCCGTATTGTCTTGTGAACGGTTTCCCGGTCTTCGCTGCTCGGGAACATCGATTCGAAAGTCATCCTCAGCGCCCTGTACAGGGCGAAGCGGGCGTCTCCCCCCGGCCGCGCCCCGACGGAATTCGGATGCGGCACTCCCCGCTGGTATGCGGGTCCCGCAGGCCGCTCGCGCAGGAAGGCGGCGGTGCGGCGGGCCGCGCGCCGGATCTCGCGCTTGGAAAGATAGAAGGCGTCCTTATTGGAGCCTCCAAGGGTCTTCCCAAGCTCCGGTTTGACGGCATGGTAGACGTCCGAGGCAAGCCCTCCCAAGCGAGCCGCGTCCGCGGCATCGATGGGAGCGCCCTCATCCGAGAGGAAGCGCGCGAAAAGCCGCTGGAGCGTAAGCGGATCGTCGTCGTCCGGAACCTGGATCGAGTGGACGTTGGAGCTGATCTCGCTCTTGGCCTTGTACCTCCCGGGCGTGGAGTCCGGAATGTTGCGGGTGATGATCAGATGGAAATCCGGGTGGACCTTGATGACGATCTCACGGCCCGGGAACTCCTGGAGCACGATCTCGCGGTCTCCCCGGACCACGGCGGAAAACCAGCTCAAGAGCTCGCGCCCCTTCTCGCCGACCGCGCCCTCGTCGACGGCGTAGACGCCGCCGTTGGCGAGCATGTCCAAAAGCGGGATCTTGAAGCGCATGCGTCCCTCTGCGTCGTGGGTGGGCTCGGCCGTGAGCTGGAGCCGGCCGTACTCGTCTTCGCGCAGTCCTCCGATGAGGTCGGAGAGCTCCCGCCCTCCGTGCGAAAGGAAGATATGGCGCGGCAGGCCCAGCAGCAAAGGCAGCTCCTTGGCGATGGCGGTCTTCCCGCTTCCCGGATCGCCTACGAGGTCCACGGCCCAGCCGTCCGCGAAAGCCTTGAGCGCGCTCTCCTCGACCTCTTCGGTCACCGGGGTCTCCGTAAGGAAATCTTTTTCAGTCAAGGGAACTGGGTCCTCGGAATACGGATTCCTGAGTCGGCTCAGTTCAACGGCCCGCACCTCCACGTCCCTTCCCGCGATCCGCGCCGTTTCCGCGGACACGCCTCCTATTTCCTTTCCAAGGAGCTTGTGCCGGGTCGGATACCAGCGCCCTTTGAAATTCATGTAGACCTTGTTCTCCGCGTCCGCGGCGAAGTAGTACGGCTTCTCCCCGTAGCGCGGCTTAAACGACGCCTCCGGCGCGGGAGCGTAGGGAAGCGCTTTCGAGGTCCCGGAAAGCAGTTCGACGGACTCCCCCGCATCCTTAAGCCTTACCTCACGGCCGCTCTTGAGCATGACGGCGGTCTTCTCATCCTTCACGAGGAAAGGCTCGCTGGAGAAGACCATGAGACGTCCGTTGTCGTCCGCGGCCACGAGGTTCGTGCCGTCGCCATCATGGGCCAGAGCGCCGCTCCAGTTGCCCACATTGTGATGAGCGAGCTCGCGCAGAGTCCAGGCTTCCTGGTAGTTCCCGCCCGCGCCATGCCGGTAGAGCGAAGCGCCGTTATAGGCGAGGCTATGGATCAGGCTCTCTCCATCGGACGAGAGCGCCAAGCCGTCGATAAAGCCTTCCGCCGCGCCGCTCCAGGCCGCGGCATAACGCGTCCCATCCCATTGGATGGCGTCCACGCTGTTCGAGTGCGAGCGATAGAACGTCTTCCCATCCGGAGACATCGCAACGCCCGTAAATGAGTTGTCGCTGAACTCTTCCCATACCGTTTTGAACCTTTTTTCCGCCGTATCCAAGCGGAATGCCTGCGCAGAGGGCACAACCTTATTCGTCGAACCGTCAAAGTTATAATCGGTCCCGATCGCGGCCACGGCCGAACCGTCGTCCGAAAGCGCGATCGAATCGACGGTATGCATGAGATTCGTGGCGTAATGCTCCTGTGCATAGCCGCGGCCGCCGGCCTCGCGATGATACAGCAAGACATAGCCGTCCCCGACCGCGATCGTGCTCCCATCCGGGGTCGCGGCGAGAGCCTTTGATTGGGACATCAAGTCCTTCTCCCAGACTTGTTCGTAGCCTCCTTCGCTCTGGAGGAACGCAAAGGCCTTGCTGTGCTTGTTGCTCCAGGCGTCCTTCTTGGGATTGATGCCCGCCAGGAGGGTCCGGCCGTCCGACGTCATGGCGATCGCGCCGATCTCTTCGGGAAAATCCTTGCGCCACATTTCCTTGAAAGGCAGCCCCGTCCGGGCCCTCTCAAAGAGGTAGAGCGTCTTTTCCACTGCCGCGAGGATGCGCAGGCCGTCCGGGGACATGCGCAGTTGAGAAGGCTTGAGCCCGAGTTCGATCACGTCCACGAGCACGGCGGGGCCGATCGGCTTGGCGACGTCGAGGGGCTTGAGCTCGCCGGGCTTGCGCCGCTCCCAGAGGAATTCCTGCGCGTCCCGTTCGAGCACGCTCCCCATCTCTTTAAGCGCGCTCCTCTGTTCGGCCCAAGCCGAGAGATACTCTTGGCGGGCAGCCTCCAAGTCTTTGCCGCGCGCCTCAAAACCGCGCTTTCGGAGTCCCTTGACAGGAAGTTCGTTCCGACGGATATTGGCGTCGGAAGCCAGGAGCACGGCGCTTCCTTCATCCTTGATGAACACATGCCCGGGCTCGAATAGACGAACCTCTCCGTCGATAAGGATGCTCCCGGCGTCGGGAGCGAGACTGGCCGTCCGGACGGACCCTGAGACCCGCTTTTCCCATATCGTCTCGTAAACGCGTCGCCCCGCTTCGATGCCTTTAAAGCGCAGCAGCCGAATCCTGCTTCCGCCCGGCTCCAGATGTACGAGCAGGAGATGCCCGGCATCCGCAGTGAGGGAGACATGGACGATCTTGCTCTCGGACTCCTCCTCCCAGACGGCCTGTCGGCCGGACTCATCCTGAACCATGAGCCTCGCGCTCCCGTCGCCGCTGCCGCTCAGGATATATTTCCCGTCCGGAGAGACCGCCGTGGACATCCGCTCGCCGCTCAACTCATCCTGCCAGTCGTGGACGAAATCGCCCCCTTTTCGCCGGAAGGCATACAGCATATGCGACTTCCCGCTGGCGACGATGGTCCCTCCGTCCGCCGTGATCCCGACCGAAGTCACGCCGCTGCCAAGGCCGCTGTCAAGAAGTTCCTTATAGCCGTTCCCGTCCCATGCATACGGAATGAGTTTGTGGAAGAATCCCGCGGCAAGGGTCTTGCCGTCCGGGGTGAGGGCCAATGCAGTGACCGGACCTTTGCCGTGTCCCATGTCGCTGATCATTCGATAATCGGTTCCCTCGAGTTTGAAGGCTTTGAAGCCGCTGAATCTCCCTGACGCGACCAGCATACCCGCATCGTCGCTCAGGGCCACGAGATCGGCGTTCTCCACCTCATGGCTCCAAACCTTCCGGAAGGCCCCTGTCTCGTCTTTGCGCAGGAGTTCGATCCTGTCTTCCTCGGCCAGAAGAATGTGCCGACCGTCCGGCGTCCTGGCCAGGGCCTTGGCGTGCATCCCGGAAGGCAGGGCTCCGGAATCCTCATAGGTCTCGACGATATCGCCCGGCTTGAGAGCCGGCTCATCGGTCTCCTGCCCGGCAGGGTCCGCGGCGGCGGCACCGAGCAGCCTCCGCAGCTTGCTCAGAGCTTGGCTCATCCTGTCGGAGGCGGCCGCGGACTCCTGCTGAAAGCCGGCCAAGCGCCGAAGAGGAGAAGCGCTCCTCTTTGCGTCCTGCGTTCCGAGAAGCCGCCGGATGGGCGTCATGCATCGCCAAAGCATCGATTCCCTCATGCTGGAGGGCACGGCCATCAGAAGGTTGTCGCGCAGAGCATCCTCGATCCCCTCGGCCAAGTTTTCACGCCCGCTCTTGCCGAGCGCCTGGACCGTGTTCTGGACCCAGCGGAAGACCTTGGCCTCGGACCAGCCCTCCGGAAGGTCGAGCGTCCACCGGGAAAGCAGGTCCGCCAAGGCGGAGGGCCAATGCGTGGAAGCCTGCTCGAAGGCGGCGCGGACCGTGCGGACCAGCCAGTCCTCGTCCCTGGAAAGAACCATCTCCACGAAGCGCGAGCGCTCGGCGGCCGCCCATGGCAGCGGAGAATCGGTCCGGCTGATGAAGAGCATGTTCGCATTGGCCGGCAGGCGCAGGGTCTTTCCCAGCGAAGCGGGCTGGAGCTCGCCGGTCTGGAAGAACTCGTCGGCCGCAACGATCTCCTCGGGTTTGAGATTGTGCGCGTCGTCGAAGACGTAGAGGACCTTCCGGTCGGGTCGGCCGAGGGCCTTTTGGATCAGCCGCCCGAAGATCCCGTGCCCGAAATCCAGGCGGCTGCCGTCTCCGACCGGGACAAGGTCCCCTTCCAGCTGGAAGCGGTCGGTCTCATCGGTGAAGGTGACCAGCGAGATGTCCGTGTCGGGCAAGGCCGCGCGAAGGGCTTCGAGCTCCCTGCGCAGATCGGTCTCAGGCGCGACGCGCAGATGAAGCGGCCGGCCCTTCTCCATGAGCTGATCCTGCACCGCGGCGACCATATCGGGCTGCACGGCCTTGAGCTTGAATTCGGATTCGAGGAGTTCGAGCACGCGGCCGCGGTCCTGGGGAGATTCCCAGCCTGAAGCCAGATGGGTATAGGCCGCCTGGGCCAGCGCCTGGTCCTCGGTCCGTCCCTGGCGCAAGCCGGAGAGCACGTCCTGGCACATCCGCTTGAACTCCCTGATCGAGAAGACCCGGTGCTCGCCCCAGCCGAACTCCCCCCGGACCTGGCCGACAGAGACGCGGTAGAAGACGTCCACGAGGCGCTTGGCCAAGGCCTTGCGCTGCGCCGCATCCTTCAAGCCGGGGATCTTCTCCCCTCCAGACCTGGGAGTCCAGCCGTGCTTGAGATTCATCTCCGCGTGCAGGTTGAGCGCCGTTTTCTCCGCCTCCCTGCGCGCGTCGAGCCCGCTGACCAGCGGGGAAACGGTCAAGGAAGGCGTATGCTCCTTGAAGACCTCGGGCATCGCGCCTCGGACGCTGTACTCGCCCTCAGGATTGACGTCCACGACGATGAGCGTCTGCGGATGGACGCGGATGACCGGGACCTCTTCTCCCTCGGCCGCGGGGATGTCCGTCAATCGGATCGTCCTATAGCCGTCGGCGTCGGGCTCGGTCTCCGCGATCTGGGTCAGCCACCACGCCAAGCCGGCCTTGTCGTTGTGGTCGGTCAAGGTGTTGAGCTCGCTCAAGGCGACCACGCCGCCGCTCTCGACGCGCTCCTTGAAAGCGGTCTCCGCGTGGAAGCGGTAGCGTCCGCTCTTGTCCTGCTTGAAGCGTCCGATCCAATCGCTGAGCCCCGTATCCACATTGACGGGGTTGGAGAAGAAGCGGCTGCCCGTGAGCCGGGCCAGCGAGGCCGCGGAGAAGGTCTTGCGCGAACCCGTGGGCCCTTCGATGCGGAGGATGGGAAGATGCTTCTTCCGCGCCCAGGCCATGGCCGCGAGCAGGCGGAACGTCTCGAAATCGAGGACCAAGCCGGCCTTCTGGAAGAGCCGATCCTGGACACTATTCCGAGTGATGAGATATTGATCCGAGAACTCCGGGGCCAGCAGCAGGTCGTAGCCGGCCAGCGAGAGAACCGGCCAGGCGCCGGCCGCCTGTCCGATCGAGATATGGTCGAGGTAGTTCGATTCCGTCACCCCCTTGGGCAGCTGGAAGACCGGGACCGCAAGCTTCGCATTCGCTCCGGCTTGGATGCTCTTGACCGAGACCCTGTCCTGGAAGGATTCATCCGAAAGATCCGCGCCTTCGTTCATGGTGAAGATGAACTGGAGGTTCGAGGGGATCTCGACGACGCCGAGCTCGCGGTCGTTGAGCTCTCCCATGTTCAAGGCCTCCTGCAGGGAGAGCCGCAGGCCGGGGTCCATGGCCTCCACGTTCTTGATGAGCATGGCAAAGCGCTTGCCGGGCTCCCTTCGCGCCTTGGCGATGAGCCGGATGAGTTCGGCCTGACCGAACACCCAGCCTTCCGAATCGCTCCGGGGGACCTTGTAGCCCACGAGCTGCTGCTCTTCAAGCGGATGACACCAGAAGGTCGAGAGCTCGATGCCGAGGCTTTTGCTCACCGAACGCAAGGCGTCCATGAGCGCCGCATCGCTGCCCGAGGCCGGTTTGAGCAGGACGGGATTGGCGGTCATCAGCGCGCGGGCCGCCCGCATCAAGACGGGCGAGCCGGAGAAAGAGGCGGCCGGGATGCCCAAGACGCTCTCCTGGGCCGCCGTCATCGTCCGGCTGAAACGCTCGACCGTCGCGATATTCGCGGCTGAGATGAAGCCGCCGAAGTGCCTCTTGATCAGCATCAGGAAACGCTCGCGCTTATGAAGCAAGACGCCGGAATCGACAGGGTCGCCGTAATAGCTCTGGCAGGAGAGCAGAAGGGCTTTCCCGAGAGGGTCGCCGACGCCTTCCTGCGCGAGCCGGCGGGCCAGCGCGAGAACGGCCCTGGAAAAGCGCTTCTGCGTCCTGAGCGAGTACCCCGTTTCCTGGAGAGAGGGCTCCTCTTTGAGCATCGCCTGATGGAAATCGGCCTGGGCCCTGGCCAATTGCTTGAAGCGCGCGCGCGTCAGGCCCAGCGTTTCAAGGACGGCCTTTGTTTCGGGGTCCTGGACGCGGGCGCTCGGGAGAAGTAGAGACTTAAGCTGCGCGCCGTCGATGAAACCGGGGATGCCGTCGAGCTCGGCGGTTTGACGCCGCTCTCCCGCGAACGTCTCGTCTAAAAGGGCCTTCCCGGCCATGGAGGAGGGACTCTTGGCTGCGCCGGCGAGGGCATTCACCGCCTGGGTCAGAAGTTCCAGCCCGGACGCGGGCTTATGACCCGGCTGCGCCTCTGCCGGCGCAGGCTGTTGGTCCCTACCCGCCGGCATCGTTGCCGCGTGCGAAGCGTTCCGCTTCTTTGCTGCGGACTTGCCTGCTCCTGTTTTCACGCGGTGAGGGCTGTCCATCGGCTGAGCATCCGCGGCATCCGTCTCCTGCGCACGGCCGGTCTCCGACGGCTGCTGCGCCGTCTTCAGGATCGAAGCAGCGGGCAAGGCCAGCCCTTTCTTGGATGCGGCCGGCTGGAGGGCCTGTGTTGCGAGAATCTTGAGCGCCGAGACCGGAAGGACCGCTCCGGGTTGGAGGCCGAGGCCGAGATCGAGAGGAACCGGTTGAACGGCGTCGACAACGGAACCGACTCCTTGGACGTTGACAGGGGCAACGGCTTCGCCTGAAGCGGCCTGCGCAGCGGCTCCGGACTGGGCCCACAAGGGAGCCATGCTCCCTGCCGGGATGCAGATGGAAAGCAGGAGAGCGATGCCTCGAAACAGCGCAGAGCGACGGCGCATTTTTTCCATTCTTATTGATGCCTGCATACGTTATGCAGGCAGTAATAATAAGTATTGGCGAAGGGTTCCGTTTCTGCAAGGGCTTTTTTATGACGGGGGACACGACTATTTGGACCCATATAAATGTGGGCCCTAAGACCCATCCGCCAAAGCAAATGGCAACAGGTCAGCCGGTTGAAGCTCCCGCCGTCATTCCGGCGGAAGCCGGGGTCCAGCCGATACGCAGTAAGATATAATCTTCGCATCAGCCGGAGACTTCACAGGAGGACGCCCATGCCCAACACCACGTCGAGCACCCTGGAAGACCTCAAGACCGCCTTCGCGGGAGAGAGCCAGGCCAACCGCAAGTACCTGGCCTTCAGCCGCAAGGCTGAGAAGGACGGCTTTCCGCAAGTCGCCAAGCTCTTCAAGGCCGCCGCCGAGGCGGAGACGATCCATGCGCTCGGGCACCTGGCCGCCATGGGAGGCATCAACTCCACCGCGGACAACCTCAAGTCCGCCGTCGAAGGCGAGACCTACGAGTTCACGAAGATGTATCCGCCCATGCTGGAAGAGGCCGTGAAGGAAGGGCACCGCGCCAAGACCATGTTCGCCTGGGCCCTCAAAGCCGAAGAGGTTCACGCGAACCTCTACAAGAAAGCCCTGGAAGCCGTAGCCGCGGGAAAGGACCTGGCCTCCTCCGAGATTTATCTCTGCCCGGTCTGCGGCAACCTCGAGATCGGCAAGCCCTCGGCCAAATGCCCCATTTGCAATCTCCCGGCCGAGAAGTACCAACGCATCGACTGACCTAAAAAGTCCCGCAAACGACCAACGAAAAGCCCCCCGCTCTATCAGAGCGAGGGGCTTTTTCGAGAGCTTCAGTCCAGCATGGGCAGCTTCAGGCCCTTGTTGCGCGCGGTGCGCTGGGCGATCTCGTAGCCCGCGTCCGCGTGCCGGGCCACGCCGATGCCCGGATCGTTGGTGAGCACGCGCTCCAAGCGCTCGTCCATCATCTTGGTGCCGTCGGCCACGCAGACCTGGCCCGCGTGCTGGGAGTAGCCGATGCCCACCCCGCCGCCGTGATGCACGCTCACCCACGAAGCCCCGGAAGCCACGTTGAGCATGGCGTTGAGGATGGGCCAGTCGGCCACCGCGTCGCTGCCGTCCTTCATGGACTCGGTCTCGCGGTAAGGACTCGCCACGGAGCCGGTGTCCAGGTGGTCGCGGCCGATGACGATGGGCGCATCCACCTTGCCCTGGCGCACCAACTCGTTGATGCGCAGGCCCATCTCGGCGCGCGCGCCCTGGCCCAGCCAGCAGATGCGCGCGGGCAGGCCCTGGAAATGCACCTTCTCGCGCGCCATCTTGATCCAGCGATGAAGGCCCTCGTCCTTGGGGAAGAGATCGAGCACGGCCTTGTCCGTGACCTCGATGTCCTTGGGGTTTCCGGAGAGCGCGGCCCAGCGAAAGGGACCCTTGCCCTCGCAGAAGAGCGGCCGGATGTAGGCAGGCACGAAGCCCGGGAAGTCGTAGGCGTTCTTGACCCCGGCCTTGTGCGCCATGGTGCGGATATTGTTGCCGTAGTCGAAGGTCACGGCGCCCTGCTTCTGCAAGTCCAGCATGGCGCGCACATGGACGGCCATGGACTCCATGGAGCGTTCCACGTAAGCCTTGGGGTCCTTCTTGCGCAGACGAGCCGCTTCCGCCAGCGAGAGCCCCTTGGGGATATAGCCGATGAGGGGATCGTGCGCCGAGGTCTGGTCCGTGAGCAGGTCCACCGGGACCTTTCGGCGCGCGAGCTCCGGCAGGAGCTCGGCGCAGTTGCCCACCAGGCCCACGGACAGCGCGCGCTTGGTGAGCTTGGCCTCCATGACGCGCTTAAGAGCCGCGTCCAAGTCCGTCTCCATGAAATCGATGTAGCCGGTCTTCAAGCGCTTCTCGATGCGGGAAGGGTCCACGTCGATGCCCAGGAACGCGGCTCCGTTCATGGTGGCCGCCAGGGGCTGGGCTCCGCCCATGCCGCCCAAGCCGCCGGTGAGCACGAAGCGTCCAGCGAGCGTGCCGTTGAAGTGCTGGCGGGCGGCCTCGGCGAAGGTCTCGTAGGTGCCTTGCAGGATGCCCTGGGTGCCGATGTAAATCCAGGAGCCGGCCGTCATCTGGCCGTACATCATGAGGCCCTTCTTCTCCAATTCGTTGAACACGTCCCAGTCCGACCACTTGCCCACCAGATTCGAGTTCGCAATGAGCACGCGCGGCGCGTACTCATGCGTGCGGAAAACGGCCACGGGCTTGCCGGACTGCACCAGCAGGGTCTCATCCCCCTCCAGGATCTTCAAGCTCTCCACGATCTTGTGGTAGCACTCCCAGTTGCGCGCGGCCTTGCCCTTGCCGCCGTAGACCACCAAGTCCTCGGGCCGCTCGGCCACGTCCGGGTCGAGATTGTTCATGAGCATGCGCAAGGCGCCTTCCTGCTGCCAGCCCTTGCACTGGAGCGTCTTGCCGCGCGAAGCGCGGATCACTTTCGCCGATGTCATTGAAGCCATTGTCTCCTCCTGCGGGGCACGCTCATCCCTCTTCGTCGTCCCGGCGAAAGCCGGGACCCAGGAACTCCGTCGCAATCCTGGATTCCGGCTTCCGCCGGAATGACGGCCGTCAGGTCAGGCCCAGGACGACGAACGCAAAGGGAATTGTGCCGCACTAGACGTCAAAGCGTGATGAGCCCCTCCAATGTATGGATCTTTTTCTTGGTCCGAAAATCTTCGACGAAGCGGTCGAAGACGCGCTTGAGCAGCTCCACGTCGCGGCCCGCGCGGTGCGCGCCCTGGGTGTCGAAGCCGAAGCCCTCGGCCAATGCCCCCAGCCGGTTCGACGGGAACTTGTAGTGCCGTCGGGCCCAGCGCAGGGTGTCCAGCACGGTCAGCTCCGGAAGGCCGCGCCCGGCGCGCTCGAACTCCGAGCGAAGGAAGCTCACGTCGAAGTTCGCATTGTGGCCTACGAACACCGCACCGGAGAACAGGGTCTCCACCTTCGGAACGAACGCCTCAAAAGTCGGCTGGCCGGCCACCATGGCGTCCGTGATCCCATGCACGGCCTGCGCATAAGGGTCGATGGGCGACTGAGGATCGACCAAGGCGTTGAGCTCGCCTTCGACCTGCCCGTTGCGCACGCGCAGGATCGCCAGCTCGCAGACCCGGCTGCCCCGCGCGGGAGAGATTCCCGTGGTCTCCGTGTCCACGAAGCAGAAAGAGACCTCCTCAAGAGGAGTCTGCTTGGACGAAATAGCCTTAGTTCTCACGGGAACCATCCTTATTTCGACGTCAGGTTGAAGACCCCGTCCCAATCCGCGGCAGGCGGAGACTTCTGATAGCCTTTACAGAGCTCGGCGTAGAGCTTGGAGGGCTTGTCCTCAGGCAGGACCTTGAGCGCCTTCTCGAAGTGAGAGAGAGCGCCGCTGAAATCTTTCGCGTTGTAGAGCTCCACTCCCTTGGAATACTCGGGCAGGGCCTGCTGCCAATGCTCGGAAAGAGCGCCCTTCTTGGCCAGGAGCTCGTAGACGCGGATGGGGATGGCCTTGCCCACCACGCGCACGCGGCCCAACTCGCGGGCTTCCACCACTCCGGCAGCTTCCTTGTAGACGTTCTCGCTGACCATGATAGTGGAGCCGAAGAACTTGTTGGCGCCTTCCAAGCGGCTGGCTAGGTTCACGTCGTCGCCCAGCACGGTGTAGGCCAGCTTGCGCGCCGAGCCCGTGTTGCCCACGACCACCTCTCCCGCGTTGAGGCCGATGCGCACGGAGGGCCTCTCCGGGATGGTGGGGTCCACGTACTCGCGGTTGAGCTTCTCGATGGCCGCGATGCACTCCACGGCCGCGACGCAAGCGTGCACGCGGTGCCCCGGGACCTCCAGGGGCGCATTCCAGAAGGCCATGATGCAGTCGCCGATGTACTTGTCCACGACCCCGTGGTTCTTGAGGATGATATCAGTGAGCTCCGTAAGATAACTGTTGAGGAACTTGATGAGCTTCTCAGGCGACATCTTCTCCGAGATGGTGGTGAAGTGCGCGATGTCGAGGAAGAACACCGTCATATCCCGCCGGTCTCCGCCGAGCCGGATCTTCGAGGGATCCTGCACCAGGATGTCCACGACCTCGGGCGAGACGTACTGCCCGAACATCCGCCGCACCTCGCGCTTCTGCTGCTCTTCCATCAGCGCGCGATGGATGAGCAGCACGCTGAATGTTCCCGCGATGGCCAGCATCGGCCCCACGAACGCAAGGATATAGAGATGCTGAAAGGATATCCAAGACACGGCAAGCCAACCCACGGCCATACCCAAAAAGGAAAGAGCCGTATAGAACGGACTCAGCCGTACGCTTAAGAAACAAACTGCACTCACAAAAAGAATTATGAGCAAACAAATGGCATACCCTGATGCCGATCGGAAATAGCTGTCGTGCAAAAGGTTATCGATGAAGTTCGCATACACTTCCGCACCCGGAGACATTGAATCGAATGCCGTAGGATAATGGTCGAATGCCCCGACCGTGGAAGAACCCACGATGGCGATCGCCCCCTTGAACCTCTTGCGTTCATCGGCGCTCAAGGAATTCGAGAGCAGCTTCCAAGCAGGGATGCGTGCGATGCCAAAAACCTCCTGTTCGATCTCTATAGTCTCACCCTTGGCATCGACAGTCTTCCCGATGACTCTCTTCGTCTTCCCGCGAATATTGATCCTGATCCAGTTCGGAAAACGCTCCAAATAGCTTTTCGGAGATTTGCCCTCATAAAGCGACAGCAATTTCAAACCGAATCCTGGGACTCGGTCCGGATCGGACAACCAATCATCGTAATAAACGCTTTTCCCCATGAATAACGGAAGCTTTCGCACCTGCCCATCATCCTCAGGCTCCTGTTTGACCATCCCCAATGAACGAGTGACGGCAGCCAAACGTGGAAAGGGACGCATGAAACGAATCTCATTTTGAAAGGACGGATCCGAAGCCATCGAATGAACAATCCTTTCACCATATTTCCGTGTAAGTGCGATGAGCGCATCATCCTCTTGCGGCTGGGAAGGATCCACAAAAAGGATATCTATACCGACGACCTTCGCTCCATTCCGGAAAATTTCATCGACCAGTTTTGTATATTTACTGCGAGGCCACGGGTACTGTCCGACCGACTGAATGGATCGGTCATCGATCGCCACGAAAATTATACGAGGATCTCCCTGAACCATCCCGCGCCAACGATACAGATTATCCTGCCAACGGTTGTCCGCCGGAGCGAACAACCCGACAGCCTGCAAAAGCACAAGAATAATCGTGAAAATCACCGAAAAATAAAATGGGAATCTCGATCCCTTCGCCTTCGCTTTGTCGCTCATAGTGAGTATTGTACTTCAATACTGTCAATCCCTGTAACAGTACTCGATGGACCTGAGGAATCCTGCCCCCACAACTCCTCATACAGTTTTTCAGCATGCCATTCGTCGAGATGATTTATGGCAAGTCTGAGATCGGACGATTCGGGCAAAGGAAGTCTGCATAAAAAAGATGCGCCCCGCCTGGAAAAGGCGGGGCGCATCCTGCATTAAAAGATCAGCCGCGAACCCCTGTAACCGCACACGGTCGACCGATAGGCCGCGACCCTTCTTCTCCTGCATGCGCGACCGATATGACTGTGAGATACGCATTATCAGAAGGCTCCCGCACCTGCAAATCAGCGGCCATCACGGGCCGAGCGCCTCCGACAAACGACATCAGGACCTGCAGCAGCGGCAAGAACACCAATTTTTGCGCCTTCGTCATAAGACCTCCTATCCGGCTATGCTCATTTCCTTCCCAATCGAACGTCGCCCTCAGAACGCCTCTCGTCTTGATCGAAGACACGCCACATAAGCCACTCGTGAAGCGGCTTGACCAACCAGCATGTCCTGCGATCGACCGCCCAAATATCCCCGCTGTCCCGCAAAGCAGATGCAGGACATCCTCCGCCGCAGATGCCGATGGCTGGACATCGCCGACAAACAGGAAAGCGCAACGGACTACGACGACTCCATTCTACAAACATTTCGTTTGCGCCGATATCCTCATCATAGTCTCGGAAAACATTCCGCGGGAAATACCGAGACTCCCCCAACAACCCATGGCACGGCCCTATATTCCCGGCGGGATCGACAGCCATCTGTCCGCCGGTCGCCGCGCACGATTTCAAATAAACCCTTTTCTTCGAAAACGCTCTAATCCGAGGCAGAATATCTATATCCTCGAAGCGATTCTTCTCGGCCGCACCGATGACGCTCCGAATGGCCGCCCCCGCAGACCTCCCCTCGGACATCTCCGAAGACATTCCTTTCTCTCCGGAAGAAGACAGCAATAGCGTCCCTATTATTACAGAATCGACGCCCACCTCATCGACAAAATAGCTCACGACCCTGTCCCAACTCGAGAGGACCTCCGGCGTCAACGTGCATGCAATCTGCACGTCAACCCCCTCAGCACGCAAGAGCTCTATCGCGCGTCTTGCCTGCTCGCAGCTGCCTTGCCCCTCCTTCGAGCGCCGATATACGTCATGAACATCGGGAGGCCCATCGAGTGAAACAGAGATTCGGACCCCCCTTTTCGCAAACTGACGCGCCGCCTCCTCATCCAACAAGACCCCGTTCGTCGTCAGGGAAAGCGACAGCCCCGCCGAGAACTCCTCCCCCTGCAATTCCAGCGCGCGATCGGCAGCGGCGAATACCGCCGGGAGATTGAGCAATGGCTCTCCGCCGTGAAAGTGCAGTTCTCGCTCATCCCCCTGTCGCCCTGTCAAACGGAAGAAGTAATCGACCGTACGCCTCGCAGTATCCACCGTCATCAATGTCGGCGAGTGATCCTTATTGCGCACATAGCAATATCTGCACCGAAGATTGCATGCATCCGTAGAAAGAAGGGACAGCCTATTCCTCCCTTTGAAAAATCCATCAGCCTTCTCCAGCAACGAATCCGCCATCCCATCATCTTCCGAAGGCGAAAGGACAAGCATTTTCTTAGAACACAACCGACCGACGACAGCATCGCTCTCCCCTCTCTTAAATCCGGGATGTCCCTGAGACAGGACATCCTGACCCGGGAAAGAATGGAACAAACACAGCAGCGCTGAACTCCCAAATAGAGCCTCCCCGGTCAGCGCATGAAACAAGACGACATCGCTCCCTCGCTGATAATGATGGACCCATTTCGATCTCAGCAACATGCGTTTTATCCCCTTCCGCCCAAACATCCCGCAAGACTCATCCATTCTCCAGCTGATCTTCCTGGAAATAGCGGGCGACAAGCATATCTAACGCTTCTTTCGGGATCCAATTTGCTGCCCTCTGAAATTTCGAGCAGTCCAACCGCGCACGCGAACTAGGGAGGCGCAGCTCATCCGGCATGCTATACCCCCCCCTGCGAAGAATAAAACGCGGCCTCGAACCCAGAAAACGGTGCGCGCATTCGATAAGTTCTTTCCACGTGCAAAATCCTCCGGCGAGATTATACTCGCCTGTCCGGTCGATACGCAGAGCAGCAACGGCGGCCGCTGCGAAATCCTCTTCCCCAATAAAAGAGGTCCCATTCGCATATAAGTCCGCTTCACTCTCAAAAGCGAATGATCCGCCCTTGCGGCAGTGCTCCAGAATATCTGTCATGAACTGACGATCCGTTCTCCTCCTCCCAGTAGAGAAGAGGATCGGTATCCTCAAACTTACTCCCGCCCCGCGACCGGATTCCATGCACGCCATCTGCAGTTGGAGCTCATTAATGATCTTGCCCAAATCGTACCATCCGCAAGGATGGTACGCCGAGTCCTCACATATGTCCCCGACTGCAACGCCATAAACCACTTGACTACTGGCAAAGATCAGGCTGCCTTTTCGCCAGTATCGGCAGATAATATGAAAAGAAAGGACATCCTCCTCCACCGTAACCCTCGCGTCTTGGCTGCGCGGACTCGCCAAATGAATGATCCCATCAGTCGATTCGATCTCGGAAGAAATCCCCTCTAAATCGCGAAGGTCTCGACGAAGATGACGGCAATGGAAATCCGGTTTGCTCCGGGACACGGCAAGAATTTCATATCCATGGGCAAGAAGCTGCCGTGCAACATGGCTGCCGGCATTGCCTGTCCCTCCCGTCAAGAGGATCGTCGGCATGCGCTCCCCTTTATTGAGGCTTCGAATACATTGTCCAGCATGGATTTGAATACCGCTCCGTGGCCGGAATCCATATATAAACCGAGCGCAGCCATACCCTCTTCGGTATTCAGCAAAGTCCCCCAGCCAGCCTCTGAAAACAATCGCTGCCGCATCTCATCCACATAGGGACGCTGGTCCCGCGAGCCGCCGTTCCCTTCTCCCCGCACGGAGAATGAAAGCCCCCGGGCGACATCCCCAGAGAAAGGCCTTACCTCTATCCCATAGCGATTGGGATCCTCCGCGACCTCCGATCCAGGGAAAAGCTCGAAACAGTTGCAGGTAAGCGTCATATTCGGCGTCACTTTCGCATGAGCGGCAACGAAGCCGACGGTATCCTCAAGCTCCTGGACCGTCTCGCCTGGAAACCCTCCCAAAATATTCACATGACTCCCGAGCCCCGCCTCACGCATCCACGCCAGCATATCCTCGATATGCTTCCGCTCGAGATTCTCGGGATACTTATTCATAAGCCGCTGGACTCGTGGAGAGACGCTCTCGAGCCCCAAAAGGGCCTCGAAACAGCCCGCCTCTTTTGCCCGGAAGAAATCCTCCCTCCGAAATTCTCCATCGAACCGGATTCGGCACGCCCATCGCAGATCCAGCTTCAGCAGCAGAAGCCTTGCCGACAATTCCCTGAATCTTCCAGGAGACAAGGCCTCGTCGGAAAGTATGACATGCCGATAGCCCGCCTCCCGAGCAGTCTGAAGCCTCCTCAACGAATCTTCCATCCCGCCGGATCCTCCGACCGGCCCTCCCCCATGTTTATGGTTCTGGACGCAAAATGAGCATCGCCCCCAATAACAACGTTCCTGATTCAAACGCGTCCACAGGATAGGCATCGGCGAAAAAGTCGGTAGCGGCCGCGAGCGAGGGAACGCCCCCTTCTCCTGGGGGGCCGTCCCAAGACCTGGGACATCGGCCCGCCGAAGAATGCCGCAAGGATAGACGTCCGAAGAAGCGCACTTCACGATGCCGGCAGTCATCTCCGGGACATCCGCAGGCCCCACCAATATGCTCTCAAAAATGCCGAGGAAATGACGATTCCTCTCAAGTTCGCTCAGATGAGGCTGAAGCGAGAAATTTTCATATCCATGCTCATAAAGGCAAATATATGCACGCGGATTCCTCGCCTTCAAATGCAGCGCCAAAAGCGCCGCGAAAAGCAGCTCTTCAGGAGAATGCGCCGAAAGGAAAACCAGATCAGCGGCATCCCCCGCCCCGTCCAAAGAAGACTCCGCAAGCAGCGACAAGAAATTCTTCTCTTTAAATGCCCGTCGAGCATATTCAACGATGCTGTCGCTTTTCCGATAGTCGACGAGATTCACGCAGACGCCCGCCCCCAAGGAAAAGGCATATTCTTTCTGGCTGGCATTGAGTCTCTTCAGATGAGCGATCATGCCGCAGACTGCGGCGAGATATCCATCCGCCGAACGATACGTGCATTCATCCTGGAGCATTCCCGAACAATATTCGGCACGACTCGCGCTCTCCTCGATAGAAACCCCAAAAGTCTTTTTGAATACCCATCGCAATGCAAAGGAAGCCAAGCCTCGCCCGAAAAAATACTCACTCGCTCGACACGATAACAGGATCTTCCAAAAAATATAATTCGAGTCGTGCCTGCGCACTTGATGCGATCCGCAAGACACCGCATCCCAAGCGGAACCGATATCATGATCGACCGTCGGAAATCGTCCGCCCGGCCGCAGGAAAAGAACGTCGAGTATCCTAGAATCCATCCGATTCCGTACAGGATAATCCTCGTGCGGTAAAATTACCTGGGTCTATCGGGTCTTGTTCAGGACCCCAAAAGACCTAACCGGAAAGTCTTTCAAGTGTCAAAATGTCGCTATGGCGTTCGGACAGAATCCATCTTAATTCCAACCCCATCCATGGGGAAGGGGGGCTCGCCTTTCCACTGGGGGCGGATGTGCGTGCGTCCGAGTTCGTCGATGAGGGATTGGGCGGCCTCGACGGTCTGCTCCAGGCCGCCCAACGGCCATTGGGGGTCGAAGCGGTCCTTGGGCGTGTGGTAATCGGTCTTCCAGAACTTGGAATACTTGCGCTGGCCGGAGAGATCATCCTCCCCGGCGCTGATCCAGAGCGAAGGGATCCCGGCGCGGGCGAATGAGAACTGGTCGGCGCGGTAGAAGAAGCCCTGGTCGACCAAGGAAAACTCGGAATAGTCCCAGCCGCGCTTGCTTGCCACGGATTTCAGCGAATCCTCCAGCGTGGAATAGCGCGCGCCCACGCCCATGATGCTCTTCGCCTTCTCCCAGACGGGCGTGGACTCGAAATTGATGTTCGCCACGACCGTGTCCCTGTCCGTGGAGCGTGCATACTGCCGGCTGCCCAGGAGCCCTGCCTCCTCGGCCTCGGAGGCCAGGACCGTGACCGTGTAGTACAGGTCCTTCTGATGTTCCTGGAGTTCCTTGGCCAGCATGAGCATGGCCGCCACAGCCGAGCCGTTGTCGATGGCGCCGTTGAAGATCTTGTCGCCCTTCTTGCCCAGATGGTCTATATGCGCGCTGAGCACGATGCGCTCCTTCACCTTGCCCGGGATCTCGGCGACCACGTTGTGCGCGGTCAGCTCCCGGAGAGCCTGCTTTCCCTTCACGCGCAGGGAGAAGCCCAAGGGAACGGGCCTGAAATCCCTGGAACTCGACGCTTCGTAGAGCTTCTGCAGATCGACGCCGTGCGCCGAAAGCATCCGCTCCAGGCTCTTCTCCTGCACCCAGCCTCGGAACTTCAGGGGATTGTTCGCGTCCTCGGGCAGAAGCAGGGCCTCCGCTCCCCAGGAGTTCTTGACCACTTCCCAGCCGTAGCCCGCGGTCGCATCGGTATGAATGAGCAGGATGCCGGCCGCGCCCCTGCGCAGGGCCTCCTCGACGTGATAGGTCCAGCGGCCGAAATACGTCAGCGTCTTGCCCTCGAAGATCGTCTCATCGTAGAGGCCGGGATCATTGACCCGCGCGATGATGAGCTTGCCCTTCACGTCCGCGTCCTTGAAATCGTCCCAGTCCCATATCGGAGTCTTGATCCCGAAGCCCACGAACACCGCCTCGGCCGAGAGATCGAACTCTTTCTCATCAGCGGCATAGGTGCCGGCCACGTCCTTCTCGAACTCCAGGGTCTGCCGGCCGTCGTCGATGGAGAAGCCCTGGGCGGTGTAGCCCTTGAGCTTCACGGGCTGAAGATAGTCCTTGCCCTTCTCGGGCGCCATGCCGTAGCGCTTGTAGAAGTCCCGGACATAGGCTTCGGCGAGCTCCCCTCCCCGCGTACCCGGAGCCCGTCCCTCGAAGCGGTCCGAGCCCAAGGTCTCGATGACGCGCTGGGCCAATCGCAAGTCGCCGCTGAGCGCAGGCAGAGCCGTCGGCAGAACCGCCGGCGCGGCAACGCTCAAGGGCGCGATCGCAGCCGCTCCTGCCGCCGCGCCAAGAGGCGCGAACGCGCTGCCGGGCACCGGCGCAACGACCGCCTGCGGCCAAGCGCAGCAAGGCCAAAGCATCAGCCCCGCGAAGAAGAGTCGGTATCTGGAACTCACTCCATGCGGATTTTATCGGAAAGCCCCCAGCAAGGTACTGAGGTCGAGGACCTAGGGAAGAACCAATAAAGGACCTAGCCTATACTAGGCCCAAAAGACTCCCCCTGGATTCCGGCTTCCGCCGGAATGACGATGGATGTCATCCCGGCGAAAGCCGGGATCCAGGCTAGCGGACGATGAGGGAGAACATCCACGACGAGAACTGACCGAAGCGGCCGGCGGCCAGCATGCAGCCCATGAGCACGAGCAGGCCGCCCACGAACTTCTCCAATTTGGACAGGTACGGAGAGAGCTTTCGGATAAGCTGGGTGGCCCGATCGATGGCCAAGGCGCAGGCCAAAAAGGGCAGGGCGAAGCCTGCGGAATACGCCGTCAAGAGCAGCACGCCCTTGAGCACCGAGTCCTCGCGGGAGGCCATGATCAGGATGCCGGCCAGCACGGGCCCCACGCAGGGAGTCCAGCCCGCGGCAAAGGCCGCGCCCACTATCACGGAACCCGCGAATCCCACGGGTTTGTCGTGGAAGTGAAAGCGCGCCTCGTGATACAGGAAGCCGGCCTTGAGCAGGCCGACCATCCAGAGCCCCAGGAGGATGAGCACCAGCCCCCCGATGCGCTCGACGACCCCGCGCCACTGCAAAAGACCGGCGCCTAAGGCCGAGGCCGAGGCGCCCAGAGCGATGAAGACCAGCGAGAAGCCCAGCACGAAGCAGAACGAATGCAGCAGCGTCGTCCGCTTATCCGTCTGAGCCAGCAGGTTCTGATAGGAAGTCCCGCACAGATACGCCAGATAGAGCGGGATGATGGGCAGGACGCAGGGCGAGAGGAAGCTGGCCAGGCCCGCGCCGAAGGCAATGGCCAGATTCATCGCGCCGCCGCGGTGGGCATGGCCTCGGCCACGGCCGCGCCGATGCCGCTTAAGTTCTCGATGACGCGGATGCCCACCTTGCGCAAGGCTTCCACCTTGGAGGCATGCGTTCCCGAGCCGCCCTCGATGATGGCGCCCGCGTGGCCCATGCGCCTGCCGGGCGGGGCCGTCTTGCCGGCGATGAAGGCGAAGACCGGCTTATTCATGCTGCGGCGGTAAAACTCCGCGGCCTCCTCCTCGGAGGAACCGCCGATCTCGCCGATGAGCACCACGGCCTTAGTCTCATCATCGGCCTCGTAAAGCTTGAGGATGTCCGTGAAGTTCGAGCCCGCGATAGGGTCTCCGCCGATGCCCACGACCGTGGACTGCCCGATGCCCCGCTGGGTCAACTGCCAGACGGCCTCATAGGTCAGGGTGCCGGAACGCGACACCACGCCCACGGGCCCGGACTTATGGATATAGCCGGGCATGATGCCGGCCTTGCACTGTCCGGGCGTGATGACTCCGGGACAGTTGGGACCGACCAAGCGCACGCTCTGGCCCGCGGCCTCGCGCTGCGCAAGGACGCGCTTGACCCGCGCCATGTCCAGCACCGGGATGCCCTCGGTAATGCAGATGATCACGCGCACGCCTGCCTCCGCGGCCTCCAGGATCGCGTCCGCGGCAAAAGACGGGGGCACGAAGATGAGGGAAGCGTCCGCGCGGGTCTCCTTCACCGCATCCGAGACCGTGTCGAAGACAGGAACGTCTAAATGCCGCGTCCCGCCCTTGCCCGGAGTGACCCCGGCAACGATGAGGGAGCCGTACTCCATGCACTGCTTGGCATGGAAAGTCCCGGTCTCGCCGGTGAATCCCTGCACCACGATGCGGCTGTCCCTATTAAGAAGAATACTCATTAAGCGCCCTCCTAGGGGCTGACAAGTAACAATATGACTGATCGGACAATGTGCTATTGGAGCGAGACGAGGATCGAGGAACGAGCATACCCTCTGCGGTATGTGAGTGACGAGAGACGAAGTCGCAGCCCGATAGCACCCTTGGCCAATCGGTCATATTGTTACTTGCCAGCCCCTTTAGCCGCTGTCACGGCCTTCTGCGCGGCGTCCCAAAGAGTGTCGGCCAGGGTCAGGCGCACCCTGGATTCCTTGAGCAGTCGTTTCCCTTCTTCGACGTTGGTGCCTTCCAAGCGCACCACCAGGGGGACCTTCATGTTCACGTTCTTGAGCGCTTCGAGCACGCCCTGGGCGATCACATCGCAGCGCATGATGCCGCCGAAGATGTTGACCAGCACGGCCTTGACCTTGCGGTCCTTGAGCAGGATCTTGAAAGCCGCGGTCACCTGCTTGGCGGTCGCGCCGCCGCCCACGTCAAGAAAGTTCGCGGGCGAGCCGCCGGCCAGGGCCACGGTGTCCATGGTGCCCATGGCCAGGCCCGCGCCGTTGATCATGCAGCCGATGTCTCCGTCCAAACCGATGTAGGAGATGCCGACCTTCTTGGCCTGCAGCTCCAAGGCGCTGGCTTCACCGTCTTTGCGGCCGGCCAGGGTCTTCTGCCTAAAGAGGGCGTTGTCGTCGACGACGATCTTTCCATCCAGAGCGACGAGCTCGCCGGAGCCGGTGATGACCAGAGGGTTGACCTCGACTAAAGAGGCGTCGTAGTCCAGGAACACGCGCGCAAGGGACTGAGCGAGCCGGACAAAGGCCGGGATCTGCGGGCCCGGGATGCGCAAGCGGAAGGCCAAGCGCCGGGCCTGGAAGCTTTCAAGGCCGCGCGAAGGATCCACCGCTTCCTTTAATATGGCCTCGGGCTTGGACTTGGCCAATTCCTCGATCTGCATCCCCCCCTCGGCGGAGGCGATGACCACGGGGCAGGCCTCGCGGCGGTCCAGGACCACGGACAGATAAATCTCACGGCTGATGCGGCTGGCTTGGTCGATCAAGACCTCGCGCACGGTCAGGGCCGCGCCGTGGGTCTGGTGCGTGGCGATCCTCATGCCCAGCATGGCCTGCGCGGCCGCGCGGGCATCCGCCGGGGTCTTCACCACTTTGACGCCCCCGGCCTTGCCCCGGCCGCCGGCCAGCACCTGGGCCTTGAGCACCCAGGGACCCTTGCCCGCCCGACGAAGAGCCGCTGGAAGCTGTCCGAGCTTGGTGATCACCCCGCCGGTGCGCGGCACCGGGATGCCGTAACCGCTGAAAATGGATTTTGCTTCGTATTCGAGCAGTTTCATGGAGCCGCTCCTTCGCTAAACGCGCTAAGGTTGATTTTATATTATTATACCCACACAGACGCTCCCCATGAGATAAACCATGTCCACTCAAGCCAAAGAAGGAAAATCAGGGAAAAATCCGCCGTCCCGCAAGCCGGTCTCGGAGATCGACGCGGTCACCATCCGCTTCGCCGGAGACTCCGGCGACGGGGTCCAGCTGACCGGCAGTCAATTCACCTCGACAACAGCCTCGGCAGGCAATGATCTGAGCACCCTGCCCGACTACCCGGCCGAGATCCGCGCCCCTGCCGGCACTCTCGCGGGCGTGAGCGGCTTCCAGATCCAGTTCTCCTCCAAGGAAGTCCTCACCCCCGGGGACCGGCCCCAGGTGCTGGTGGCCTTCAACCCGGCCGCCCTCAAGGTCAATCTCAAGGCCCTGGAACCCGGCGGCATCATCATCGCCAACACGGACACCTTCAAGCCCGCCAATCTCCAGAAAGCCGCCTACGAGAAGAACCCCCTGGAAGACGGAAGCCTCTCGGGCTACCGCGTCATCCCCATCGAGATGAACACGCTCACGGACCGCGCCCTGGCCGAACTCCAGCTCCCGCCCAAGCAGGTCGAGCGCTGCAAGAACTTCTTCGCCCTGGGCCTTATGTACTGGATGTACGAGCGGTCCCTGACGCCCACGGAGCACTGGATCCGCGCCAAGTTCAAGAAGGACCCGAAGCTCGTGGAAGCCAACCTGCGCGCCCTGCAGGCCGGCCATGCCTTTGCCGAGACCACCGAGATATTCGAACACCACTACCGCGTGCGAAAAGCGCCTATCCGTCCGGGCCGCTACCGCAACATCACGGGCAACGAAGCCGCGGCCCTGGGCCTGGTCGCGGCAGCCAAGCGGGCGGGCCGGGAACTCTTCTACGGCTCCTATCCCATCACGCCGGCTTCAGAGATCCTGCAGGTGCTCTCGGGCCTGAAGGCCCAACGCGTGAAAGTGTTCCAGGCTGAGGATGAGATCGCGGCCGTCTGCTCGACTATCGGCGCCTCATTTGCCGGCGCCCTTGCGGCCACGGGCACGAGCGGCCCGGGCTTGGCGCTCAAATCCGAGGCCTTGGGCTTGGCGGTCATCGCGGAGCTGCCCTTGGTCGTGGTCAATGTCCAGCGCGGCGGCCCCTCCACGGGCTTGCCGACAAAGACCGAGCAATCCGACCTCCTTCAGATCGCCTTCGGCCGCAATGGAGAGTCCCCCCTCATCATTCTGGCCGCGGCCACGCCTGCGGACTGCTTCGACATGACCATGGAAGCCTGCCGCCTGGCGGTCAAGTACATGACCCCGGTCTGCCTGCTCAGCGACGGCTACTTGGCCAACGGCTCCGAGCCCTGGCGCATCCCCAAGCTGGAAGAACTCCCGGCGTTCGAGACCGCCTCGATTCCGGAATCCGCCTCCTTCGCGCCCTACCGCCGAGACCCCAAGACCCTCTCGCGGCCCTGGGTGGCGCCGGGAACCGCGGGCTACGAACACCGCATCGGCGGCCTGGAAAAGCAGGACGTCACGGGCTTCGTGAGCTATGACCCGGACAACCACCAGCACATGACCCAGCAGCGCGCCGAGAAGATCGCCCGCGCGGCCTCCGATATCCCGCCCACGAAGATCGTAGGCAAGGACTCGGGCAAGCTCCTGGTAGTCGGCTGGGGCTCCACCTACGGCATGATCACCTCCGCGGTGCAGGAGCTGCAGGCCGCCGGGGAGAGCGTCTCCAGCGTGCATCTGCGCCACATCCATCCCCTGCCGCCGGACTTAGGCGGCATACTCAAGCGCTTCGAGCGCGTCCTGATCCCGGAACTCAACTTGGGCCAGCTCCAAATGATCCTGCGCTCCCAATACATGCTCCCGGTCGAAGGACTGCACAAGGTCAAAGGACAGCCCTTCAGCGTCAATGAGATCCGCGAGCGCATCATCGAGATACTCCGTTCAAAGAAAGGATGACCGCCATGTCCCAACCCACTCCCGAGAAGAAGGTCTTGACCCGCCAGGACTACGCCTCCGGACAAAGCGTGCGCTGGTGCCCGGGCTGCGGAGACTTCGCCATCCTGGCCCAGGTGCAGAAGACCCTGGCCGCCCTGAACGTTCCTCGCGAAAAGACCGTGTTCGTCTCCGGCATCGGCTGCTCCAGCCGCTTCCCGTACTACATGAACACCTACGGCTTCCACAGCATCCACGGCCGCGCCCCGGCCATCGCCACGGGCGTCAAGCTCGCCAATCCGGACCTGAACGTCTGGGTCGTGACCGGCGACGGCGACGGCTTGGCCATCGGCGGAAACCACCTCAACCACACCCTGCGCAGGAATCTGAACCTCAAGATCCTGCTCTTCAACAACCGCATCTACGGCCTGACCAAAGGCCAGTACTCGCCGACCTCGGAGAAAGGCAAGGTCACAAAGTCCTCTCCGCACGGCACCATCGAGACGCCGGTCAATGCCCTGCGCTTCGCCCTGGCCGCGGAGGCCACCTTCGTGGCCCGCGCCGTGGACACCGACCTCGAAAGCTTCAGCGCGACCTTGGAGCGCGCGGCCCGGCACAACGGCGTCTCTTTCATAGAAATCTACCAGAACTGCGTGGTCTTCAACGACGGCGCGTTCTACGCGGTCGAGGACCGCGCCACGCGCGAGGACGCGCTCCTGCGCCTGGAGCAGGGCAAGCCTCTCATCTTCGGAAAGAACAAGGACCGCGGCATCCGCCGCAAGGACGGCAAGGCCGAGGTCGTTTCCTTCGAGCCGGGCAAGCCTCCCGCGGACCTGCTCGTGCACGATGAGAGGGCCTTGGCCGACTACCAGTACATGCTGACCCAATTGGAGCCGCCGGACTTCCCCACGCCCGTGGGCGTGTTCCGCTCCGTGGAAGCCCAGACCTACGAGGCCCTCATGGAAGACCAGTTCCAAGCCGCCCAGAAGCCCGGCGCCGACGATCTGGAAAAGCTCCTGGCCGGCGCCGACACCTGGACCATCGACTAACATAAGTCGTCATCCCGGGCTTGACCCGGGACCCAGGCGTACGATTCAACAGCAGTTCCTGGATTCCGGCTTCCGCCGGAATGACGAAACGAAAAGAGCAGCGGCCGCGAAATACGCGGCCGCTCTTTTTTTAAACGAATGAGGCTTATTTCAAATAGAACTGCAGGGTGGTGGAGCCGACTTCGATGATATCGCCGTCCTTGAGAGGGACCTGCCCTGAGACGCTCTGGCCGTTGAGCACGGGATAGCCGTCCTTGACCGCCACCAGCACATAGCCCTCGGGCTTGCGGTGAACGGAGGCCGCAACCTCGGGCGCGGAGCCGAAGAGCCCGGAGCCCTTGATGGGGACCTGCACGCGGTCGGACTTGCCGATATAGGTGGAAAGGCCCTTGAGCTCGTACTCAGCCTCCGCCACCAGCCCCTTGAGCACCCGCAGAGCCCCCAGTTTGCCGGGAGCCGCCTCGGCCGAGGCCTTGGCCATATCCTCTTGCGCTTTGGCCGAGAGCATCACCGTGGCCTCGGGCTCGGGCGTGGGCTTATTCCCGGCGGCCTGCGCAGCCTCCTGCTCGTTGACGAAAACGAGCGCGTGCTTAGCCACGCCGATGACGTCGTTGTGGTGCAGGCCGGACTTCATGACGCGCTTCTCGTTGACGAAGGTGCCGTTGGTGGAATCCAAGTCCTCCACGAAGAACGTATCTCCGGAAAGCAGGACGCGGCAGTGGTGCCCGCTCACGGCCGGATTGTCGATGACCACGTCGTTGTCGGGCTTGCGGCCCACGGTGATCGCGGTCTTATCGATCGGGATCTCCTTGATGACCGCGGCATTGAACTTGAGCAGGAGTTTGGGCATGCTGACTACCCTCCGAAAAGCCTTGAGAAGAATCCCCGGATCCCTTCATGCGGACCCGATAGGCGCGCCACGACGGCCGTGATGTTGTCGGCTCCCCCTGCCTCGCGGGCGGAAGCGATGAGGCGTTCGACCGCATCGTCCGCGCTCGAAGCAGCGGCCAGGATATCGGAGATGTCGGCCTCCGAGACCATCTTGGTCAGGCCGTCGGAGCAGATCAGGAACGTGTCCCCGGCAAGCAGAGGATGCTCGGAGACGTCGATCTGCACCTGCTCGTCGGTGCCCAGGGCCCTGGTCAGGATGTTCTGCAGATTGGAGGCCTCGGCCTGCTCGCGGGTGATCAGGCCGTGGCGGACCTGCTCCATGACCAGCGAATGGTCCTCGGTAAGCTGCTGGAGCGTCCCGCCTCGGCGCAGATAGAGGCGGCTGTCGCCCACGTGCGCCACGGTCAAGGACTTTTCATCGGCCAGGACCGCGACCACGGTCGTGCCCATGCCGTGGTCCTTGGGGAAAGCGCGGGCCTTCTCGAAGATCACGGTGTTGGCCAGCTTAAGAAGATATTCGAGCTGGCGCGCGCGCACGGAACGCCCCGGCTCGCCGCCCTCGGGGACCACGATCTGGCTGCCGCCCAGCATCTTCCGGGCGTTCCCCACGATGGTGTCCACGGCCGTGCGGCTGGCTACCTCGCCGGAATTATGTCCGCCCATGCCGTCGGCCACCACCAGAAGGCCGATGTCGAATTCCACGGCCAGGGAATCCTCGTTGCGCTCGCGCACGCAGCCGGTGTCCGTGCGGCCGGCCAGTTCCAAAGCGCTCACGCGCTCCTCCCGGGCGGATCGAGCCGGATGGTCGCATCCGGATCCAAGGGCTCCTCGGGCGCGGCGGAAGCCGGCGGCTCGCCGGGCAGAGCCGCGGCGATCTCTCCGGGCGTGCGCGGCCGGACAAGACCGCCTCCCGGCCTGGGACCCAGCTCGATCTCCGCGGAAGGCGGCGGGATAGGGTCCGTCTCGAAAGTGAAATGATGCTCCGCGCCGGACTCGGGCTGCGGCGCCGGCGCGGCCGCGGGTTCAGCGGAAGCCGCAGGCACGGGCGGGAGTTCCAAGACGATTGTATGCTCGGAGTCCGCAGGGACATCGAAGGGCTGCAGATGGATCTGCGGCTCCGGCGCAGGAGCCTCGACCACCGTGGGCTCAGGAGCAGGAGCCTCCACGAACGTGGACTCCTGGACAGGCGCGGACATGACCGCGGCTTCCGAAACGGGAGCGTCAACGGCCGCGGTCTCCTGCACGGGAACAGGGATCTCAAAAGTCGCTGCCGGTTCCGGCACGGGAGACTCAACGATCGTGGATTCCGAAACAGAAGCTTCGACGACCGGCTCCGGCACGGCCTCCACGACAGGAACTGGAGCTTCGACGGCCGCAGGCTCAACGACAGGCGCAGCCTCCACGATAGGAACAACCGCCGCAGCCGTGACCTCCTCGGTCTGCGCCTCATCGCCGGCGCCGCTCTTGACGGCCTCGATGCAGGCCCGCAGTTGTGCGGCCAACTCCGAGCCCTTCTGGTGGCGTTCGTCCGCGTTCTTCTTGAGCGCCTTATGCACGATGGCGCTCACGCGCCGCGGCAGCTTGGGCTCGATCTGCAAAGGCTCCGGCTCCGGCTCGTTGGCGATCTGAAAGAGCAGCGTGCCGATGCCGTCTCCGCCCTTGAAAGGCTTCTCGCCCGTAAGCAGTTCGAAAAGGGTCACTCCCAGGCTGAAGAGGTCCGAGCGGCCGTCCACCTTGCGTCCAGCGATCTGCTCCGGGCTCATATAGGAAGGAGTGCCCATCACCGTGCCGGTGGCGGTCTTCGAGGAGGCCGCGATGCGCGCGATGCCGAAGTCCGCCACGCGCACGGAGCCGTCATTGAGCAGCATGATGTTGGCGGGCTTGATGTCGCGGTGGATGATGCCCTGGTTGTGCGCGTAGTCGAGCCCCTCGGCCACGCGGGCAACGTACTCCATGGCCGTCAGCGCATCGAGCCGGTTCTCCTTGCCGCAGTAGCGCGTCAGATCATGGCCGTCGAGCAGCTCCATGGCGATGTAGCAGATGTCCTGCTCCTCGCCCGCGTCGTAGATGCGCACGATGTTCGGATGATTCAGCGTGCCCGCGCTCTCGGCCTCGCGGAAGAAGCGCTCCTTGATCTGCTTTGTCTCCTCGGGAGTGCCGCCCTCCTCGAGCATGAGGGTCTTGATTGCCACCTGCCGGTTGATCTTGGGGTCCTTGCCGAGATAGACGATGCCCATGGCTCCGCGGCCGAGTTCCTTGATGATCTCGTAGCGGCCGAGCATGGGCTTGGTGGCGCCCGCGGTCACCATCACCGTGCCTTCCCCGCCCTTCTGGCCGATGCCGCCGAACACCGCGCCTTCGGCCGCGGCAGAAAGGGTCTTGATCTTCTCGACGATATCCTTATATTTGGGATCGTGCGCCGAAACGTGCTTGTAGACGTTGACGGCCTTCCCGTACTGGCGCTTGCGCTCGAAGTCCAGAGCCAGGCTGTAGAGCGTCTCCTTCATGTTGTCGTCGACCGGGCAGAGCCGGAACTTCTCGAACGCAAGGTCGAACATGCCCTGGCCCTGGAAGGAAAGCCCGAGCATCTTGTTGGTCTCGATGGCAGAGGCCTCCACGAGCTCCTTGCCCTTCTCCGTGACGAGGAATCGCTTGGTCACGATGACGACGTAGCCCGCGGCCAGCAGGAAGCAGGGATAGATGACCTTGATCCACTCCCCGCGCTCCACGAAGAGCCAGCCGCCCGCGCCCATGGCCGCGGCCAAGAGCAGGGCCGTGATGATCGCGCCGCCCAAGGCCTTCAGGCGCGGAAGGAGGAACATGACGAAGAATGCGCAGAAAGCGATGAGCCCCAGTTCCAGGCGCACGGCCCACGGCGGACGCACGAGGAAGCGCTGGCCCAGTATGTTCTCGATGACGTTGGCGATGAACTCCACGGAAGGCAGGGACTGCGCCACGGGCGTCACGTAAAGCGTGGCGATGCCCGCGGCCGAGGGCCCCAGGATGACGATTTTGTCCTTGAACACGTCCATGGACACCTTGCCGTTGAGCACCTCGTGGAAGGAATAATAGCGGAAGGTATGGTCCGGACCGTTGAAGGTGACCAGCATGGACTGCTGCTCGTCGAGCGGGATCTTGAGCTTGCCCAGCTCGATGGAACTGCCGGGAGTCACAAGGATCTCGTCGGGTTTGATGCCCAGGTAGCGGGCCGTGAGCGCCAGGGCGTAGGACGGGAAATAGGACGCGCCGTACTTGACCGCGGGCACCTCGCGGCGAACCACGCCGTCGAGATCCGGATAGATGCTCACGTGTCCCACGCCGGCCGAAGCTTTAAGGAAGGGAAGGATCGGATACACGGGCTTTCCGCCCTCGACGTCCTGGAACCCGGCCTCGGCGCGCGTCACGCGCGCGGTGAGCGCCGCGCTCGAGAGCGCGGGCGGGAGCTCCTCGGGCTTGGCGCCCAGCAGGCCGCCGCCGGAGAAGAACATGGGCAGGACCACGTTCTGCGCCGTGGTCAGCGAGGCCAGCAGGCGGGAGTCCGTATCCAGACGGACCGCCATGGAGGAGAACTCGTTCTGGAAATCCACGCCCTTCTTCTGGACGATGTTGCGGCCTTGAAGGAGTTCCCCGTAGCGCGTCTTGAGATTCTCAAGCTCCGCGATGGCGGGGTTGACCTCGGGCTCGCTGTAGAGGATGTCCAAGCCGATGACCTTGGGCTTGGCCGCAACGAGCAGGTCCAGCATCTCGGCGATGCGCGTGCGCGGCCAGGGCCAGCGGCCCATGCGCGCGATGGAGTCGTCGTCGATAGCGATGAGCACCACGTCCGTGGGCGGCTCCAGGCTCTGACGGAACTTCGCGCGCGCGTCGTAAGCCTTGAGTTCCAGGCTCTCCAGGAAAGCTCCCTGCATCACATAGGAGCCCCCCACGAAAAGGGACACGGCGAGTCCGAGCAGCACGTCGAGTATCCAAGTCTTTTTCATCGGCAAAACACGTCCCTCAGCGCAAACGGGTGCGCCAAAGCGTATCTTGGGAGTTTAACGGAACTCTGCAACTCTGTCAATGGGAATTTTAATCACGGCCTCACCCATTTTCATGGCGGGTCCTGGCGGCCTGGGACGCAGACCTTCTTCCCGCCCCATACCCTCCACCCGCACGAATGGAGCGGGAAGAAGGTCTGCGTCCCCTCCGCCACCCGCTGTTCCCTTCGGTGATGCCGAGTTGGGGTGTGGGTCTTACTTGCGGAAAACAGCCAGGGTTGAGACCGCGGCGCCTATCTTGAGGACTTCGCCCGTCACAAAGAGCAGGAAGCCGGACCACAAACAAGCGGAAAGCGGCATGAAGCGCAGAAGCCCCAGGCTTCCGCAAGAAAGGAGGAGCATGCTCCCCATAAAGAACGCCGCAGCCGCGCGCAGGCCCCGGTCCCATCCTTTCTCCACGAGCGCGCCCACGACCCAGGCCGCCGGCAGGAAGGCCAGCAGATACCCGGCCGCCGGCCCCAGAAGATGCGGGATGCCGAAGGCGCCGGCCGCGAACACCGGCAGGCCGCACGCCCCCTCGGCCAAGTACGCAGCCATGGCAGCGGCCCCGCGCTTGCGGCCCAGAAGCGCGCCGGCCAGAAGCACCATGAGCGTCTGCCCGGTCACGGGCACCGGAGAAAAAGGAAGATGCACGGCAGCCTGCGCCGCGAGCGCGGTCAACAGGCTGAAAGCCAGCACGTCCAACCCGCAAGCACGGAACAACGAAGGGACTTGCGCCCATACGCCGGATCCGCATATTGCACAACCGTTGAGAACACGCATCGAACCCTCCGCCGAATATCCCAGGCCGCAATCGCGCTTCATCGGCCCGACCAGAGTTTACTATTAAAACTGGAGGGAGCGCCTTCCTTTATGATACGGTGGCCGTCATGCATATCTTCTTAGCCGCCTTATTCCTGTCCTTTGCGAGCCCAGTTTCGGTTCTCGCAGCCGACCCCGCGCCGAAGGCCGTGGAAGCGATCCTGCCCAAGACCCTGGCCCCAGGACGGCACACCGCGAAATTGCGAGGAATACTCTGCGAGGCCTGCAAGCGCGCCATCCTCCGGGAGCTTCGCAAACTGCCGGAAATAGAGGAGGCCTCCTTCGACGAGGAGACCCCCACGCTGTCCCTGACCGTGGCGAAAAAGAAGAACTTGCGCCTAAGCCGCATTCAACGCGCCCTGGCCGAGGCCTCCTCGCGCATCGACCTGGGCACGGAATTCACCCTGGAAGAGCTTCGTTAACGACCGCGGCGCTCAGGAGCGGGATGCGAAGACGGAGATCTCTCCATCCTCGATGTCCACCGAGATCTGGATAGTCTTGCAGCAGACCTGGCAATCCTGCACCATGCTCTGCCCTTCCTCCGCGGAAGGATCCACGCGGATATCGAAGGGCTCGTCGCAGTAGGGACACCTCACCTCGATCCAGCGCGGCTCCGCGCGCGGGGCCGCCTCCTCGACGCGGAACTCCTCGGGATTGAACGCGGCCTCCGGCGCGTCTAAAGCGCCAGACTTCGCGGCGCTCTTCGACGAGCTCTTCGCGCGCGCCGCACCCGTTCTCGACGGCTTGGCCTTCGGTTTGCGGCATGAGGTCTTCTTTGTTTTTTTCATGGTTCGGTTACCCGTCAAGTTATAGACTGCGGGGAGCCGTTCGTCAAGGGGTCTGTAAATCTGAGATAATATGCGGGACGGGACGCACGGACGCTTCGGGCAGTTAGCTCAGCGGTAGAGCACCTCCCTTACAAGGAGGGGGTCGCAGGTTCGAACCCTGCACTGCCCACACTTTCCCCATGACCAACATCGAGATCAAGGCCCGCGCCGCGGACTGGGACGCCCAGCAAGCGCGCGCCCGCGCCTTGGCCGACCGCGAGGAGAAGCTTCGGCAGGAAGACACCTTCTTCGAATGCTCCCGCGGACGCCTCAAGCTCCGCGATCTGGGCCAAGACGCGCAAAGCTATATGATCTTCTACCGGCGGCCCGACACCGCGGGTCCGAAGCAGTCCTCCTTCGAGATGTCGTCCGTGGCCGATGCCGCAGGCATGCGAAGACTGCTCGCCCAAGCCTTGGGCCAGGGCAAGGTCGTGCGCAAAGAGCGGACCCTTTTCCTGTGCGGACAGACGCGCATCCACTTCGATGAGGTCGAGTCCATGGGCCGCTTCATTGAGATCGAAGTCTGCCTGCGGCCGGACCAGAGCCCTGAGCAAGGCCGCGCCATTGCTGAAGGTTTTATAAAGGAACTGGGCATCCGGCGTCAAGACCTTCTTGAAGGAGCCTATGCGGACCTCCTGCCGTAAAAAGCAGGTCCCCCCTGGCGGAAATTTTATCCGGGGTCTATACTAAGGTTATGCCGATCAAGAAAAAAGCGGCGAAGCCGGCGAAAAAATCCGTCCGCTCGTCGACAAAGAAGGTCCAAGTGAAGGATGCGGACCCCGAATGGGAGCATCTCGAGGAACGCTTCAGCACCCTCAGCTCGGACTTTTCCGAACTCGTTGAGATGATGGATCGCGACGACCAAAAAGAACGTTAGCGCTTTTCGCCGGCGGCGCGGAAATCGCGCCCCGCTTTTTGAGGAAGCCCGGGCCGGGATGTGCTATAATCGACTTCAGGAAGATTCATTTCTTGGGGTCGTGGTGTAGCCTGGTTTAACACGCCGCCCTGTCAAGGCGGAGACCGCGGGTTCGAATCCCGTCGACCCCGCCAGCTCTTCTGGCGATAACCCGGCGCAATTTCTCTAGGAATAATAAGAGAAATTGCGCCGGTGTTTTTTTGCCCCCGACTGCACCTCACGATGGGATTTGAACTTCTCGACGGAGCGCAATCCCATTTTTCTCGTCGAGGACACCGAGGCGCTTCCGAATAATTCCACAAATCGCACATCCCGCTTACCGACTACTTGCCTTCGTTCTTGTGGTGGGTAATTGCCCCCGTCGTCTTAGGGCCCGACGGGATTTGAACTTTTCGCCGCTTGCGTAGCTGACGCTCGGCGTCGTCGAGAATTCTAAGTAGCTCCTGAAGTCGGGCACGCGCGTCGTCTGTCACGTCGACGATCTCAACTCCACAGTCATCGGGCCCGGTCTGCCAGATGACCTTCTCGCCGTTAGTGATGCGCCGCAAGCGGACCGGCATGGCCAGTGTGATCCGCAGAACCTTCGGTGTATCAGACTGCGGATTCGATTCATTAAGCATCTGTAGCCTCCTTGCCCTATAGGGCAACCCCAAGCTACCTTCGTTTCCGGCACAGCTCAAGTCCGTTCATGCATGAGAAATTTGACCCGATCGCTGATGCTTAGTAGAATGATTAACGTTGATTAAGGTGACCGCAATGAAAACTTTTCGAGAATTCATGACGGTAAAAGATGCTGCGGAACTTTTAGGGGTGTCCGCTCTTACATTAAGGAGATGGGATCGCAGCGGGAAACTTGTGTGTCGGCGACACCCCGTGAACCAGTACCGTCTCTATGATCGCAGGGAGCTGAGCCGCTTGCTCAGAAAGGTCAATGACTAAATATCGCATTCCACGCCGCAAAGGCCACCATCTCGTCCGGGAAACCAATGGTCCCGGCATATCTTCGTCCTATGAGCCCCAAGCCGACGTAGTACTCTTCCAAGGAAGCTGCTTAGACCTGCTGGCTTCGATGCCCGCTAGCTCTGTCCAGCTCATCGTCACTTCACCGCCCTACAACATCGGGAAGTCCTATGAGAAACGCGTTTCGCTGGAGAAGTATCTAGCGCAACAGGAATCAGTCATAAAGGAGTGTGTCCGGGTCTTGTCGAACAATGGCAGCATCTGCTGGCAAGTCGGCAATTACATCGGCAAGGACGAAATCGTTCCGCTGGATATCCCACTTTACACGATATTCGCCAAGCTTGGCCTGCGCATGCGCAATCGGATCATATGGCACTTCGAGCATGGCCTGCACTGCTCAAAAAGATTCTCCGGGCGCTACGAAACGATCAACTGGTTCACCAAGTCCTCCGACTACATCTTCAACGTGGATCCCGTCCGAATCCCCCAGAAATATCCCGGCAAGAAATACTTCAAGGGGCCGAAAGCGGGACAGCTTTCCTGCAACCCACTCGGAAAGAATCCCGGAGACCTTTGGGTCATCCCAAACGTAAAGCACAACCATGTAGAGAAGACGATCCATCCCTGCCAGTTCCCGGTGGAACTGATCGAGCGCCTAGTGCTTTCGATGACCAACCCCGGAGACAGAGTCCTAGACCCATTCCTGGGTGTGGGCACGACAGCCGTAGCCGCGATCCGGCACGGCCGCAAGGCCGCTGGTGCGGACATCATGCCCAACTACATCAAGGTCGCGAGAGACCGCATCATGCTTGCGGCCAGTGGGAAGCTCCGTACCCGACCCATGAACCGCCCGATCTACGACCCAAAGAGCTCGCGCCTATCATTGCCGCCAGAGACCACCTATGGCAATGGGAAGGACAAGCTCGACCAATTATTCCTCCTGGATGGCAAACGGAGTCGAGCGGGCAAGAAACTGCTCAAGGAGATAATCTGTGCATAAAGCCTACGAGTACTCCCACCTGGGAGGTAGCGAAATTCTAAAGGTGCGCTATCCGAAACTTGAGAAAGAAATCGACGACGTCATTGCTAGCATCAAGAATCTCAAGAAATCGAAGGTCAGCAAAGAGAAGACCATGCCGGGCGAACTCCTCTATAGCCCGAAGGAGATCAACGCGCTGTTTCATTCCGCGTTCCACGCCAGAGGCTACAAGGAGCTTCGCGACACTTACACCATTGAGCTTCCGAACTACCCCATACGTGTGGAGGGGGCCTTCAAGCAGGTAGACTTCGTCAAGAATCGAGTCCTCGTCGAGGTTCAGTTCGGAAAGTATGCGTTCATGTTCTACGACATGGCCAAGTTTCAGTATTTCTTCAATGAGAACAAGGCAGATGTCGGCATTGAGATCGTGCCCTGCCATGCGATGCATAAGCAGATGTCCACGGGCGTCTCCTATGGCGAGCAACTGATTTACGACATTGAACGCCTCAAGCGCCACTTCCCGGCCGTGCCCGTTAAGGTCATCCTAATTGACGTATAGCCCCTATGCCAATTAATAAAGGTTCGCACCTAAACAAACGCGTGTGGCAACTTTTCTCCAAAGCCGGATTCAAAACTCAGCCGCACTCCAGCGACCCCGCAGAAAAGGAGGTGGATATTCGTGGCAAGAAACGGACTCTCGACCTTTTTGCTACCGAAGAGGAACTCGATATATCTATCGTAGGGTGGAATAAGGCACGGAAGGAACTCAAAGAGTCTTTTTCGACTCATGTTCACGATTACGACGTTATCAAAAAGAAACTGAAAGCGGATGCCGTCCTATTTATTTCAACAGAACACGAGATTACCGAAGCAGATCGGCAGTTCGCCAGAGAAAATGGTGATACGGTTTGGGGGCTCGATGAGCTGGCATATTTCGAGGCCATCGCAAACGCTATTGGGAAGTGGTCCAGATATGAAATCATTCATTCCCTAGGCATAACAACAAGAGAGGAGAAAGCCACACTCACGGTCCCGGCTGTCCGACTTACCCAACCCAATAAGCACTCAACCACCGAACTCTTCCTCTTCTCAATGCCTGCTGAAAAGCTCCTCAAAACCTGCGCCATATTTCGCCGAGCTCAAGGCGACGCAAATGCCTACCAGCGCATGCTATCGACCAAGCGGTTGCCAAGCATTGCCAAATTTCTTTCTCAAAGAGACTCTATCCTTCCAACAAACGTCGTGCTTCATCTAAGCCCACAGGTTGTCTCCCATAATCTCAAGAATGCTGATAGGTTCAAAAACGAACATGACAACCCTGTCAATTTTTCCAGATGCGATTCGCGATTTGTCGCACTCAGCATCCCGCTCGAATATGCCTCGATGGAGATTATTGATGGCCAACATCGGATTTTTGGCTTCAGCCATTGCGATGAGATAACCCAGCGCAATTACGGCGTTCTTGTGACTGGGCTTCGCGAGTTAGACGACTCACAAAAGCGCGATGCGTTTATCGCGATCAATGACAACTCCCGAAGGATGGATGCAAATCTTGTCGCATATCTCAAATACACCAAGGATGATGTCCTCTGCCAAGCGGACAATGAACTCATGGCCATCCGCGTCGTCGTAGAACTCAACAAGATCAGCCCCTTCAAGAAGGCCATTAGACTATTAGATGTCGGCGACCAGCGTATTACGCTTAAAGGCTTCGCTGGCTACGATCTCAAAGGACTCTTGGGCCCCCGCGGCTTGCTAAGAAAGCACTATACCGCAAATACCGCCGATGAATACAACACGGCTCTTCGCACTTATTTCTCAACAATTCAAAGCTTGTTCAAAAAGGAATGGGCAGATCCCAACCGTTACATCATAGCTACTAACCGGGGGATATCTGCTTTCCTAAAACTCCTGAAGTCTATGCTGCGGACACATGGCGGGACTCTCGATCACGAAACAATTAAGAGCTACCTCCAACCCCTAAAAACAGGATGGAAGAACTGGGAAACCAGCAAGCTCCAACAGAACTACACAGGCTCTCAGGGCTGGAAGAGATTCCATCGAGAAATGGTCGCGGAGATCAAAAAGACACATCCACTTTTCAGAGAATAGATTCGTGAATAGCGAAATTGCCCAAAAGCATCTTCCAGAGCTTGACACATTACACCGCCATCTCTCTGGACAAGTGTTCGGCTCTGGTGGAAGGTACTTTGATCCCGATTCGCACAGGCCTTTTTTTGAAAGAGCGATCCGAACAATAGCACGCCTAAAAGAACTTGATCCCCATCTTTTTGGGGATATAGAGAATTTAGAAATCCCGCAAAGCAGCGGGACAACCGATTTTCAAGGCAGGGGATACTTCACGCTCGCACAGTTTCGCCCTCTTGGAAACGCTATTGATAGATGCCTCGCTTTGATCCGCACAAATCTAGAGGCACTCCCGGGCAAGGCGTCCCAACCCCCGTCCGAAATCGATGACTTGATACGTGAACTCACCAGGGAGCAATCATCCTCATATCGGGATGTAAAAGATGAGATTGGGATTGTGGGCAGCTATCGCATTAAGGTTATTGCCCTCATCGAACGCTACTGCGGTAGAGAAAGCAAACTACTTGAGGAGGTTTCCAGAAAAGCCGAGATTAAGGTTGGCGATGAAACTGTGGGCATAAAGCTCCTTCGGTGCCAATATGCCAAATGGATATCAGCACTCCAGGAAGCCAAAAAGTATTCCAGAAGTCCTACCAAGCAGGGCGGCTTATGTGACAAATTCATCTCCCTCTTTCATTCCAAAGCCTGGGGATACGTCGCAGCAATCGTCGGTGTTGCGAGTTCCCTTTATGTATATCTCTACTCACAACGCCCAATTTTGGATGTAATTCCGGCGGCAGCACCCGTTCAAGCCGAGTGGAAAAACGAATCCCACCGTTTTGACATCCCTTTTGAAATAAAAAATCTTGGCCAGGCAACAGCCGTCGGGCATTCTCTTTACCATGTATTTTTTAACTATCCACCTTCGTTTGAGGATTTGCGGGCTACGGATGCTCCAGATGTGGCACCCAATACCAGTCGACCGTTCTCCGTGGTGAAATACATTCGCACGAAAAATCTTCTTGCTTCAGTGAATTTCTTCCATTACCAGAATCTGATCATCATATCTCAGTGGAAAAGCGATAACTTGGCGCATACTGGACTGACTTTCCATCATGCGCTTTGGTGCCGACTACACTACAATCCGCTGGGCCAATCAGCCCTAAGCGTCATCAAGTCGCGATACTACTTACACTGGTTCGGAACCACTGATTCGGCATTTAAGGCAATCTTGCGAAAATTCACGAAGGGCGAGAACATCCAAGATGCTTATGATCTGGAATATCTTAACTTCAAGCGTGGCGAGAAGTAGAATATTCCAGATTCGAGAACCTAACCAGCACGCCTTAATATAGTCAGCTATTCGCACTTCCGCTGAATACAAAGCCGGCCGCCACCGTCTCGGAGGAATTCCATCCCCCGCTTCTGCAACCAGCTTATCCGGGATCGAATATTGGCCCGCACGTCCTTCCCCCAACACGCCGCACTGGCCCGCCGCCTGACCTCTCTCGCGAGGCCTTTCATGGTCAACCTGCCCTCCATCAGCAGAGCATCAATGACAGGGGCCAGTGGCCGATTCCTCTCCTCCGGCGTCGGCCGTGTGGACTCCTTGTACGGAGTGGAGCGCAGATCCGGGCCAGACGGCTTCTCTTTCAAGGGCTTAAGCGGATAGGTCTCAGGAACAAGAAACCGATTATCCGTCCAAAGACTCTGCAAAAGCATGCATCCGCTGTCCCGTTTCAGGAAACGGACCGGCAATCCAGTAGTCGTAAGATAATCCTGGCCCGCCTTCGGCTTAGTCACGGCATACCCCCTTTTAGCGCAATTGCCCCCATCGTCTTAGGGGACGACGGGATTGGAAACTTTTCACATAAGGACTACCTCAAATTGAGGGACAGGGCAAGTCAAGACCTCAACGATGACCTTTTCGCCATTGGGGATGCGCTTCAATTCGATGGGCCAAGACAAAGTCAGAGAAGGGATAAAATGCACTTCCTGGACCAAAGGAACAATATACCGCTTCAAACCAGTAGGAAATTGCCCCCATCGGGCCCGCCAGTTTATCTGATAACTCAAAAGGAGAACCGGAAGCGAATGCTTCCGGTTCTCCTTTTAACTTGCGGTCGACCTTCCAGCCCATCAAATATGGCGAGTTTACTGCTGGAATCGATAAACTCGCTTATGCGTGCCCGGCAGCCGTCAAGGCGCCACCCATTTCTCGACGGGAGCCGACAAGAATTCCTCAAGCGGGATCCCTTGCCCGCCGACCAGAAGCTGCCTCTGCGGATGGAACTCCTCGGCGAACGCCGCCATGCCGGGCAAGGAATCCTTGCGGCGCGAACTGGTGACCTCAACGGCCGTGACGCGGCCGTGCCCTTTCAGCACGAAATCCACCTCGCGATTGCCTTCGCGCCAATAGAACACTTCCGTGCCTGTTCCTGAAAGGCCATTGACCAGATGCGCGCCCACCGCCGATTCCACGAGCCTTCCCCATACGTCGCGATTCTCGCGAGCCGCGCCATAGGTTTGGTCGGCGCCGCTCGTCATGAGGGCCGTATTGAGCACGAGGAATTTTGGGCTGGAGCCTCGCTGCCGCAAACGGGTTCCGGAATATTTTTGCAGTCCCGTGAGCATGCCGACGCCTGAGAGCAGCTCGAGGTAGTGCGCCAGCGTGACCGTATTCCCGGCATCATGCAGTTGTCCCAACATCTTTTGATAGGAGAGTATCTGTCCCGAGTAGTCGCAGCCCAGGCGGAAAAGCTGCCGCAGCAATGCCGGTTTATCGACGCGAGTCTGCAGCAGGATGTCCCGAGACAGCGTCGTCTCCACCAACGAATCCTGCAGATATCGGCGCCAGCGCTCCTCGTCCGCGGCGAGCTCCGCGCAGCTTGGATAACCGCCGAAATAGAGATATTGATCCAGACTCCAGCCGAAAGCCTCCTTCATTTCGGCAAACGACCAATGCGGAACTCGGATGAGTTCAAAGCGGCCGGCAAGGCTCTCCGTCAAACCCTTTTGTATCAGCAGAGGAGATGACCCGAGCAGAACGACTTTAAGATTCATGCCCGAAGCGGTATCCTCATCCCAGAGCCGCTTGACCGCTTCCGACCAATGCGTCGTCTTGTGCGCCTCGTCCAAAACAAACAGCGCGCCGCGCTTGTCCGCATGCTTGGCCCGCAAGCGAGCGATCTCCCACTGCGCTTCGATCCACGTCCGGTCGTGCAGTGATGGTTCGTCCGCGGATGCGTAGTGGTGCGCAATATCAGCGTCCTCCAGGAATTGTCGGACCAGCGTGGTCTTTCCCACTTGACGCGGGCCGATCAGGACTTGGATGAATCTACGATCTTCCTGCAGCCGTGTTCGTATTTTTTTAAGGATGGGGCGGTTGAATTTAGGCAATGTCATAATTTAACTCATTATAATGAGCAAATTTGCTCAAAGTCAATATGCTACTTGATTTATAAGCATTTCTTGCCATTTACTACACCCATATTGTGCCAATGCGGAATTATACGCAAGGCAGGAAGTAAAACTCCGCAGGCAGCCAAAGGAGCTATTTCTTGAGGGAAGCCAGCCTGCCGGGAGAAGGCCGCGGCGTGCGCCCCGACGATCACGAAAGCGCCCCCCGGCCTTGAAGAGCCGGGGGGCGTTTTTGCTCGCCGACGTCAGCCGATCTTTATCCCCGCGAGGCGTTCGGCCAACAGGGCGACGTACCTGCCTTGAAACTTCGCGCCCGCAAGCTCATTCCGGCTCGGCATCCGCTCGCCCTTCGCACCGGCGATGGTCGACGCGCCGTAGGGCGAACCTCCGGTCATCTCAGCCGTGCCCATCTGGCCTTGGAAGGCGTAAGGCAGCCCGGCGACCACCATGCCTTGGTGCAGGAGCGTGATGTGGAAAGAGAGGAGCGTGGATTCCTGCCCCCCATGCTGGGTGGCGGAGCTGGTTATCACGCTGCCGACCTTGCCCACCATGGCGCCTTTGAGCCAGAGCCCGCCTGTGGCGTCAAGGAACTGCCTCATCTGGCCGCACATGTTCCCGAAGCGCGTAGGCGTGCCGAAGATGACGGCGTCGGCCGCCGCAAGGTCGTCAACGGCGCATACCGGCACTTTCTCCTGCTCCTTCTGCGCATCCAGCGCTCCCATTTTTTCAAGCGCTTCTTTTGGAAGGGTCTCAGGTATGCGTTTGAGAGAAACCTGCGCGCCTTTCACGCCCGAGGCGCCCTCGGCGGCGGCCTGCGCCAGCTTGTAGACGTGCCCGTACATCGAATAATAGGCAACGAGGATTTTCATCGATTCCCCCTTATAACAACGCCTCTACTGATGCGCATGGTATATTCCTGTCCCAAGCGAATCTATTCGGAATTATACGCGATCCTGGAGGGAGAATTACTGAGAGCCCCGCGGCCGGAAGTCATGACGCCGCCTAGCGACGAGGGAATCTCCGCTCCCTTCCGCTACCGGCGTCTTTCGTCTATGAGCGACTGCACGGCGCCGGGGGTATTGGTCTGGATCATGACGTCTGCGCCCTGCTCGACGATATCCCGGAACAGCCGCCCAAATGCGGGATCTTCGCATGAATCCGCGTGCATCATAAACGGCTATACGGAGTATTACGCATACCTGAAGGAAGGATTATAAAGATACACTGAAAGGAATGCTGCGAAACTCTGACTTTGGTCGGATTGAGAACTCCTTCTTCGCAGCGTTCACCTCAGGATCTTTCGGCGGAAGGTTCCGCTCCGCCCCCAGGGCCGAGAAGCCTCTGCGCGATGAACTGCTCAGCATCGAGCGCCTGGAGGAGCGGGCCCGCGCGCTGGCGGCCCGGTTCACGGTGGACCCCTCCGGAGGCGCGGCGCGCAGCGTCTTCCCTCGTTTCGAGGACAACGCCCGCCTCCTGCGCGAGGCCTACCGCACGCTCGCCGACGACGTGCACCAAGGCGAGTTCGTCACTCCGGCGGCGGAGTGGCTCCTGGATAATTTTTACCTGGCGGTCTCCGAGATCCGGGAAGTGCACCAAAACCTCCCGCGCGCCTACTACCGCGAGCTGCCCAAGCTCGCCTCGCGCGAGCTTGCCGGCCACGCCCGCGTCTACGCCCTGGCCGTAGAGCTCATCCGCCACAGCGACAGCCGCCTGGACCGCCCTCAGCTCGTGCGCTTCCTGGACAGCTTCCAGACCGTCGCCCCGCTGACGATCGGAGAGCTCTGGGCATGGCCGAGCATGCTGAAGCTGGCCCTCATCGAGAACCTGCGGCGCCTGACCGAGGAGATCCTGGCCGCCCGCGCGGCGCGGCGGGCCGCGGACGCGTATGTGGCCCGGATCGACGCGGCGGGCAAGGGAGTCCCGCCGCCGCTGCCCCGAGAGCTCCATCTCGCGCAGATCGTGCAGCTCCTCCAGCGCGTGCGGGAGTATGGGCCCCGCCTTGAAGCCGTTCGCGCAGGCCTCGACGCGCATCTGGCCGCCTTGCCGATGACGCCCGAGGAAGCGATCCGCTGCGAACACCAGCGAGAGGCCGTCTCCCAGGTCTCCACGGCCAACGTCATCACCAGCATGCGCCTGGTCTCCGCCTTGGACTGGAGCGAGTACGTCGAGGCCGTGAGTCTCGTCGAGCGCGTCCTCAGGCGCGATCCCGCCGGCATCTACCCGCGCATGGATTTCTTGAGCCGGGACCGCTACCGGCAGTCCATCGAGGAACTGGCCGAGCCCGCCGCGGAAGCCCAGGTGCGCGTGGCCCTGAGGACCGTCGAAAGCGCCCGCCTGGCGGCCGAGACCGGGGGGCCGTCCGCGCGCGCCGCGCACGTGGGCTGGCACCTGATCGGAAAGGGCCGCCGCACCCTTGAAGAGGACGTAGCCTGGCATCCCGGCCCGCTGCAGCGCTTGAGGCGCGCGGCGTTCGCCCACGCCGGGTTCGTCTATCTGAGCGCGATCTCGCTGACGACCGGCGCGCTGATCGCGGCCGCGCTCTCTTTTGTCGGAAGCGACGGAGGCTCGATCCGCATGCGGCTCGTCCTCGCGGCGCTGCTGCTCCTGCCGGCCAGCGATGCGGCCATCGCCCTCATCCAGCGCCTCGCCGCGTGGTTCGCGCCGCCGCGGCGCCTGCCGCGCCTGGACCTCCTGGCGGGGATCCCCGATGACGCTCGGACCCTCGTCGTGGTGCCCACCCTTCTGACGAGCGTCGAGGGAACCCGGGAGCTCGTCGAGCATATCGAGGTCCTTGCTCTGGGCAACCTCGATCCCCGGATCCATTTCGCGATCCTCAGCGACTTCACGGACGCGGACGCGAAAGAAACGCCGGACGACGACGCCATCCTGGACGCCGCCCGCAGCGGCATCGCGGAACTCAACGCGCGCCTGAGCGAAGGGCGGGGAGACCGCTTCTTCCTGCTCCATCGCGAGCGCCGCTGGAACCCCGGCGAAGGGTCCTGGATGGGCTGGGAGCGCAAGCGCGGCAAGCTCGAGGAGCTCAATGCCCTCCTGCGCGGGGCGAAGGACACGGGCTTCACCGTCCAGACGGGGGACTTGTCGGCGCTCCCGCGCGTGCGCTGCTGCATCACCCTCGACTCCGATACGCGCCTGCCGCGCGACGCGGCAAAAAAACTCATCGGCATCATCGCGCACCCGCTCAACCGGCCGCACTACGATGAAAAGCTCGGACGGATCACTGAAGGCTACGCGATCCTCCAGCCGCGCGTCAGCGTAACCAGCTCCAGCGCCGCCGGCTCGCGCTTCGCGCGCCTCTACGCCGGCCACACCGGCGTCGATCCCTACACCACGGCCGTCTCGGACGCCTATCAGGACCTCTTCGGCGAAGGGATATTCACCGGCAAGGGGCTCTACGACGTCGACGCCTTCACAGCGGCGCTCAACGGCCGCGTGCCCGAGAATGCGCTCCTGTCCCACGACCTTTTCGAAGGGCTTCATGCGCGCACGGCGCTGGTGACCGACGTGGAGGTCGTCGACGATTATCCCTCGACCTATCCGGCGTACGCGCGCCGCGCGCGCCGCTGGATGCGCGGCGACTGGCAGCTCCTGGCATGGCTCTTCCCCTTCGTCCCGACGCGCACCGGCCTGCGGCGAAACCGCCTCTCGCCGATCGCCCGGTGGAAGATCCTCGACAACCTTCGCCGAAGCCTCGTCGCTCCCGCGACACTCGCCCTTCTCCTCTTCGCGTGGACGCTCCTGCCGGGAAGCCCCGGACGCTGGACCGCGGCCGTCATTGCGGCCATCGCGTTCCCGTTGTACCTGCTTTCCATCGAGACGCTCAACGGCCCGAGGCCGCGGCAGTCGTGGCAAGGCTTCCTTCGCGTGTTCTGGGAAGATGCGGCATGCGTCCTGGCGCGGATCGCGCTCCAGCTCGTTTTGCTGGCCGACCAGGCGCATGAGGCGGCCAACGCCGTCCTGGTCACGCTCGCGCGGGTCCTGATCACGCATCAAGGACTGCTCGAGTGGGAGACCTCCGCCGCAAGCGCCGCGCGCGGCGTGAGCCCCGCCGGAGCATCCGCCGCCCGGTCGTTCTTCATCGCGATGGCGGCGAGTCCGATCATCGCGCTGGCCGGCGCGGCCCTGGTCGCGATCCTCCGGCCCTGTGCCCTGCCCGCGGCCGCGCCGCTGCTCGTCTTGTGGGCCGCCGCGCCGATGATCGCGTGCGTGCTGAGCCGGCCGATCTTGCGGGAGGACGCCGAGCTCGGCGAGGAGGACCGGGAGTTCCTGCGCGCCGCGGCCCGCAAGACCTGGGGCTATTTCGCGGCTTTCATGGGACCGGAAGACCACGGCCTGCCGCCGGACAACTATCAGCTCTCTCCCGAGCCGAAGCTCGCGCACCGGACCTCTCCCACCAATATCGGCTTCGGCCTGCTTTCGACGCTCGCGGCGCACGATCTCGGCTTCATCAAGACCCCGGAATTGCTGGAGAAGATCGACGCGGCGCTGACGACGATGGAGGGCCTCGAGCGCATCGAGGGCCACCTGTTCAACTGGTACGACACGCGCAGTCTGGCCGCGCTCACTCCCCGCTACGTCTCCAGCGTCGACAGCGGGAATCTCTACGGCGCGCTCATCGCCCTGGCCGAAGGGCTCCGGGAGCTCGCGCGCCTGGATCCCTCCGCGACCCTCGAACCCCTCGACGCGCGCGCGAAGCTCGAGAGCCTGGCGGCGCGCGCCGCCGCGTTCGGCGACGCGATGAATTTCCGCTTCCTCTATGACCCCCAGCGGCGCTTGCTCGCGATCGGGTATCGCGCGGCGGACGCGGAGGGGCCGGGAAAGCTCGACGTCGCCGCGTACGATCTGCTCGCCTCGGAGGCGCGTCTGGCGAGCTTCCTGGCCATCGCCAAGGGAGACCTGCCGGAAGCGCACTGGTTCCACCTGGGACGCTCCGTGACGAACGTGCACGGCACGCCGACGCTGCTGTCTTGGAGCGCGACGATGTTCGAATATCTGATGCCGCTGCTCGTGATGCGCAGATATCCGGGAACCCTGCTCGATGAGTCGTGCCGGATGGCGGTGCGCGCTCAGCAGGACTACGCGAAGGCGCGCGGCGTGCCGTGGGGGATCTCCGAATGCGCCTACACGCTCGTCGACCGCCACGACAACTATCAATACAAGGCCTTCGGCGTGCCCGGCCTGGGCCTCAAGCGCGGCCTCGGCGACGAACTGGTGATCGCGCCCTACGCCGCGGCGCTGGCCGCCCTGGTCGACCCCGCGGCGGCCGCCGGCAACCTGCGGCGCCTGAAAGCGGAGGGACTCGAGGGCGAATACGGCTATTTCGATGCCGTCGACTACACCCCGCGCGGCAGCGACGAGCCGACCGCGCGGATCCCGGACCGGCGCGGACCTCCCGGCGCGATCGTGAAGACGTACATGGCCCATCACCAGGGCATGGCGCTGACCGCCATCGCCAACGTCCTCGACGGAAGGCGGATGGTGGAGCGATTCCACGCCGATCCTCGCGTGCGGGCCACCGAGCTCCTCCTGCAGGAGCGCGCGCCGCGCCACGCGCTGATCATCCGCCCGCGGCCGGACGACGGAACGCGGATATCCGCGCCCGTGTCCGCGGCGGCGGTGCGCAGATTCCGCTCCGCCTACACGACCTTCCCTCACGCCCAGTTCCTCTCGAACGGCCGATACACCGTGGTGGTCACCAACGCGGGCGGCGGCGCCAGCTTCTGCGCGGGACGAGCGATCACCCGGACGCGCTCGGACGCGACGCGCGACCCCGGCAGCCAGTTCCTCTACCTGCGCGACGTGCGCAGCGGCCGCGTCTGGTCGACGGCGCATCATCCGATCGGCACGGAGGGAGAAAACCCCCTCGTCACCTTCTCCATCGACAAGGCGACCTACCTTCGCCGCGACGACGGAATCGCCACCCAGCTGGAGATCGCCGTCTCTCCCGAGGACGACGTCGAGGTCCGCCGCCTCACGGTGACCAACCACGACGAGCGGACACGCGAGCTCGAGGTCACGAGCTATGCCGAGATCGTCCTGGCTCCGCCGGCCGACGATCTCGCTCATCCGGCGTTCGGCAAGCTCTTCGTGGAGTCGGAATATCTGGCCGACGCCGGCGCGCTGCTCTGCCGGCGACGATCGCGCTCTCCGGAAGACGCGCCGGCATGGGCCGTCCATGTCCTTAGTCTCGACGGACGCGCGCAAGGCCCCATGGAGTGGGAGAGCGATCGGGCCCGCTTCCTCGGACGCGGACGCGGTCCCGAGGACCCGCAGGCGCTCGATGGGCGCCCGCTGACCGGAACGACCGGCGTCCTGCTCGATCCCATCGTCAGCCTGCGCCGGCGCATCCTCCTGGCGCCAGGCGCCGTCGCGAGGCTCTCCTTCGCCACGGGCGCGGCGTCGAGCCGGGAGATGGCCCTGGCGCTCGTCCAGCGCTACCGCGATCCCAGCGCCGCGGCGCGCACCTTCGCCATGGCCTTCGCGCACGCCCAGAGCAACCGGCGCCACCTCGGCCTTTCGATCGAGGAAACGCTCCTTTTCGACCGCCTCGCCTCGCGCGTCCTCTACCACGACGCCTCTCTGCGCGCCGCTCCCGAGGTCATGACGCGCAGCACGCTGGGCCAATCGGGACTCTGGCCGCACGAAATCTCGGGCGACCTGCCGATCGTGCTGGTGCGCGTCCTCTCGCAGGACGGGCTCGCGCTCGCGCGCCAGATCCTCCAGGCCCAGGAGTACTGGCGGCTCAAGGGCCTGCTCGCGGACGTCGTGATCCTCAACGAGCATCCCGTGAGCTATTACGACGAGGTCCACGCCCAGCTGACGGCGCTGCTCGACAACGGTCCCTGGCGGACGTGGAAGCACCGGCCCGGCGGCGCATACCTGCTCCGCGCGGACCGCATGCCCGAAGCCGAACGCCTCCTGCTCCAGGCCGTCGCGCGGGCCATCCTCAGCAGCGACCGCGGAGGCCTCTCGCAGCAGCTCGACCGGCCCTCGCCGGATTGGACCGTGCGCGCGTCCCGCGAGCCCGCGCCCCCGACGCGGCGGGCCCCGCGAAACGGCAAGCCCTGCATGCCGCCGGAGGCGCCGCCGATGGTCATGGCCAACGGTCTGGGCGGCTTCACGGAAGGCGGACGCGAGTACGCCATCGTCCTCGAAGGCGCCCAGGGGACGCCGCTGCCCTGGGCCAACGTCCTCGCCGGCCCGGCTTTCGGAACCGTCGTCACGGAATCGGGCTCGTCATACACTTGGTCCGAAAACAGCCGGGAGAATCGGCTCACGCCCTTCGCCAACGACCCGGTCTGCGACCCGACCTCCGAGGCGATCTTCGTCCGCGACGACAAAACGGGCGCGGTCTGGTCTCCGACGCCGGGCCCGCTGCCCCGGACGAGCGAAGGCGGCCGCTTCGTGATCCGCCACGCGGCCGGAGTCACGAGCTTCGACCGCGCCGTCCACGGGATCCGTCATCGCCTGGAGATCTTCGTGGACGCGGCGGACCCCGTGAAATTCTCTCTCCTGACGCTGAGCAATGAGAGCGGCTCGCCCTGCGCATTGAGCATCTTCGCCTACAACGAGTGGTCGCTGGGGCCTCCTCAGGACGGCCGGCACCTGAACGTCCTAACCCAGCGAGACGCGCAGACCGGGGCGATCCTGGCCTCCAACGCCTGGAACAACGACTTCGCGGGACGAACGGCCTTCCTCCATTCCAGCGACGCGGTGAAGTCGTCTTCGGGCGACCGGACCTCCTTCCTCGGGCGAAACGGCTCGCTCTCCCGTCCGGCGGCGCTATTCCGGGAAACGCTCTCGGGACGCTTCGGGGCCGGCCTCGATCCGTGCGCGGCGCTGCAGGTCCCGGTGAAGCTCCTGCCGGGCGAAACGCGCCGCATGGTCTTCCTCCTCGGCCAGGGAAAGGACGCGGCGCACGCCCGTGAATTGATCGTCCGACACGGCGGCGTCCCGGCGGCGCGCGCGGCGCTCGAGAGCGTGCGCCAAGGCTGGGAGAATACCCTCGGTGCGGTGCAGGTCAAAACGCCCGATGACTCCTTCGATCTCCTGATGAACCGCTGGCTGCTCTATCAGAACCTCGGCTGCCGCCTCTGGGCGCGGACCGGCTACTCCCAGCCCGGCGGCGCCTTTGGATTTCGCGACCAGCTTCAGGATGCGCTGGCTCTCATGCTGGCCCGGCCGGACCTGGCGAGGGAGCACCTCCTGCGCGCGGCCGCCCGTCAGTTCCTGGAGGGCGACGTCCAGCATTGGTGGCATCCGCCCAGCGGCCGGGGCACGCGCACCCGCTGCTCCGACGACCTTCTCTGGCTTCCCTACGCCGTCGCGCACTACGTGAAGACGACGGGAGACTCCGGGATACTCGACGAGAGCGTCCCGTTCCTGGAGTCCCCGCTGCTGGCGCCCGGCGAGCAGGAAAGCTATTGCCGGCCGAGCGTCTGTGCAGAAAGAGCCTCGCTCTTCGAGCACTGCACGCGCGCGCTCGACCGCGGACTCACCTCGGGCGCGCACGGCCTGCCGCTGATGGGCAACGGCGACTGGAACGACGGCATGAACCGCGTGGGACGTGAAGGACGGGGCGAAAGCGTCTGGCTCGGCTTTTTCCTATATGCAGTGCTCGGCGACTTCGCGCCCCTGTGCGAGTCCCGCGGAGACTCCCCCCGAGCCGAGCGCTGCCGAGCCGAAGCGAGCCGCCTGGCGGCGGTGCTCGAGCAGTCGTGGGACGGCGAGTGGTACCGGCGCGCTTACGACGACGACGGCGTCGCTCTGGGCTCGGCGCAAAGCCCCGAGTGCCAGATCGACTCGATCTCGCAGGCCTGGGCCGTGCTTTCCGGCGCGGCCCCGCCGCGCCTGGCGGAGCGCGCGATGGACGCGGTGCGGACCCACCTCGTCCGCCGCGGAGCCGGGCTCATCCTCCTGCTCACGCCGCCCTTCGACCGCTCGGAGCAGTCGCCCGGCTACATCAAGGGCTACCCGCCCGGCGCGCGCGAGAACGGCGGCCAATACACGCACGCGGCCGCCTGGATCGTCATGGCCCTGGCCAAGCAGGGCTGCGGCGACGAGGCCGCCGAGCTCTTCCACATGCTCAACCCCATCAACCACACGCGCAGCGCCGCGGACGTCGGCCGCTACAAGGGCGAGCCCTACGTCCTCGCCGGCGACGTCTTGGCGCACCCCGACCATTCCGGCCGAGCCGGCTGGACCTGGTACACCGGTTCGGCGGGCTGGATGTACCGCGCAGGGCTCGAGAGCATCCTGGGACTCAAGCGCCGCGGCGCGGCCTTCGAACTGGACCCCTGCATCCCTTCTTCCTGGTCCGAGTATGAGATCTCGTGGCTCTTCGGCCGGACGCGCTACGTGATCTCGGTGTCTAACCCGGGACACCGCTGCCGAGGGGTCGTTTCCGCGGAGCTCGACGGCAAGCCGGCCGATCCGAGCGCCATCGCGCTGGTCGACGACGGAGCGGCCCACGCGGTAAAGCTGGTGATGGGAGAAGCCCTGCCGCAAAACGCGTCGCCGAAATAGCCGTTTCGAAAAACTGCGTCCGCTGCCCGCCGACTCACCCGTTGCGTGCAAAGCCGACGGGATTCATTGGGAGCTGCCCCACTTCCAGCCGCTTATTTCCGGCAGATCTTCGCCGTGCTTGACGATGTAGCGCTTGTGCTCGATGAGCTTGTCCTTGAGCCGCTGCTTCAGGCAACGGCCCTTCTCGCCGGTCTGCGGCAGGCGGTCGACGGCGTCCATCACGAGGTGGAAGCGGTCCAGGTCGTTGAGCACCGTCATGTCGAAGGGCGTGGTGATGGTGCCCTCTTCCTTGTAGCCGCGAACATGGATGTTTTCGTGGTTGGCGCGGCGATAGGTGAGCCGGTGGATCAGCCACGGGTAGGCATGGAAGGCGAAGATGACCGGCTTGTCCCGGGTGAAGAGCTCGTCGAAATCCGCGTCGCTCAACCCGTGCGGATGCTCGGTCTGCGGCTGGAGCTTCATAAGGTCGACGACGTTGACCACCCTGATCTTCAGGCCGGGCAGATGCTCGCGCATGATGGAGACGGCGGCGAGCGTCTCCAGCGTGGGCACGTCGCCGCAGCAGGCCATGACCACGTCGGGCTCGGAGCCCCGGCCGCTGCCGGCCCACTCCCAGATGCCGATGCCCCGGGCGCAGTGTTCGGCCGCGGCGCTCATCGTCAGCCACTGCGGCGCCGGGTGCTTGCCCGCGATCACGACGTTGACGTAATGGCGGCTTCGCAGGCAATGGTCCATCACCGAGAGCAGGCAGTTGGCGTCCGGCGGAAGGTAGACCCGCACCACCTCGGCCTTCTTGTTCATGACATGGTCGATGAAGCCGGGATCCTGATGCGTGAAGCCGTTGTGATCCTGGCGCCAGACATGCGAGGCCAGCAGGTAGTTCAGCGAGGCGATCTTCCGCCGCCACGGCAGCTGCGAGGAGACCTTCAGCCACTTGGCGTGCTGGTTGAACATCGAGTCGATGATGTGGATGAAGGCCTCGTAGCAGTTGAAGAGTCCATGCCGCCCGGTGAGCAGGTAGCCCTCGAGCCAGCCCTCGCATTGGTGTTCGCTGAGCATCGAGTCCAGCACGCGCCCGGACGGAGCGAGGAATTCGTCGTTGGGCAGCGTCGCGGCGTTCCATTGTCGGACGGTCGCCTCAAACAGAGCCCCCAGACCGTTGGAGAGGGTCTCGTCAGGGCCGAAGACCCGGAAATTCCGCTGCTCGCTGTTGAGCTTCACCGCATCGCGCAGGAACAGCCCGAGCACGCGCGTGTCGCCGATGCCGCGCACTCCCGGCGAGGGCACGTCCACCGCATAGCCGCGGAAATCAGGCAGCCGCAGATCGCGCAGCAGCAGGCCGCCGTTGGCATGGGGATTGGCGCCCATGCGCCCTTCGCCCTTGGGCGCAAGTTCGGCCAGTTCAGGCTTCAGGCGGCCCTGCGCGTCGAAAAGCTCCTCCGGCCGGTAGCTCCTCAGCCAATCTTCCAACAGCTTGAGGTGTTCGGGGCGGGCGGCCGGGTCGGAGAGCGGCACCTGGTGAGAACGGAAGGCGCCTTCGACCTGCAGCCCGTCGACCTTCTTCGGCCCCGTCCAGCCTTTGGGCGACGCGAGAACGATCATCGGCCAGCGCGGACGCGCAAGGTCGCCGTGGACTCGGGCGTTCTGCTGGAGCTGTTTGATCCGCTCCACCGCCGCGTCAAGGGCCGCGGCCATAGCCTCATGCATCAGCCCGGGCTCATGGCCCTCGACGAAGAAGGGCGTCCACCCGCAGCCGCGGAGGAACTGCTCCAATTCCTCGCGGGTGATGCGCGCGAGGAGAGTCGGGTTGGAGATCTTGTAGCCGTTGAGATGCAGGATCGGCAGCACCGCGCCGTCGGCTGCCGGATCGAGGAATTTATTGGAATGCCACGCCGCGGCCAGCGGTCCGGTCTCCGCCTCTCCGTCGCCGACGACGCAGGCGACGATGAGTCCGGGGTTATCGAACGCCGCCCCGAACGAATGGCTGAGCGAATAGCCCAACTCGCCGCCCTCGTGGATCGAGCCCGGGCACTCCGGCGATGCGTGGCTGGGAATGCCTCCGGGAAACGAAAATTGAATGAAGAGCTTCCGCAGCCCGGCCTCATCTTGGCTGATGTCGGGATAAATCTCGCTGTAAGTGCCCTCCAGGTAGGTGTTGGACACGACGGCCGGGCCGCCGTGTCCGGGGCCGGACACGTAGATCATGTCGAGGCCGTACTTTTTAATGGCCCGGTTCAAGTGCGCGTAAATGAAGTTCTGCCCGGGGGTCGTGCCCCAGTGCCCCAGCAGCATGCGCTTCACATCCGTCGGCATCAGCGGACGCTTCAGCAGAGGATTGTCGCGAAGATAGATCTGGCCGACCGACAGATAGTTGGCGGCGCGCCAATAAGCATCCAGCTTTCGGAGCGATTCCGGGTCAAGAGTCTTTGTATTCATTTCCGGGAGGACCTTTGCGCCAAGGTCTCCATCAGTTTGTCGAACGGCTTGTTGAATTTCGCGACCCCTTCGTCCTCCAGCTGCTGCGTTATGGCGTCGATGCTGAGGCCCAGTTCCGGCAGCCGCTCCAGCACCCGGCAGGCTTCCTGGAAATCTTGTTCGAGCCGGGCTTTCGGCTCTCCATGGTCGCGATAGGCCTCAAGGGTTTCCAGCGGGACCGTATTGATCGTGTCGGGCCCGATGATCTCCTCGACGTATTTCACGTCGCTATAGTCGGAATTCTTAGTGCCGGTGCTGGCCCAGAGCAGCCGCTGGACCAGAGCGCCCTGAGCCGCCAGCCTCTTGAACCGATCGCTGCCGAAGATCTCCTTGTATATCTGATAGGCCAGCTTCGCGCTGGCGACGGCGACTTGCCCGCGCGCTTTTTTCGCGAGGTCTGCATCCTTGCCGCCTTGCGCGGCAAGCCTGCCCAGCGGCGGATCGGCCAGCGTATCGATGCGGCTCAAAAAAAAGCTGGCCACTGAAGCCACCCGCCTTACAGCCTTTCCCTGGGCCAGACGGGCTTCGATGCCGGCGATGTAGGCTTGCGCGACCTGCCGGTAGCGGGGCAGTCCGAAGAGCAGCGTGACGTTGACATTGATCCCTTCGCTGATGAGCTGCTGGATGGCGGGCAGTCCTTCGTCCGTGGACGGGACCTTGATGAAGACATTGGGCCTGTTCAAGGCGCTCCACAACCGGCGGGCTTCATCCAGCGTGCCGCGGGTGTCGTGCGCCAAGTGGGGATTGACCTCCAGGCTGACATAGCCGTCCTTGCCGTCGGTCCTGTCGTAGAGAGGCCGGAACTCGTCGGCGGCGCTCTGCACGTCGCGCCGGCTGAGGGCTTCATAAATCGCGCCGACGCTCTTCCCCTTCAGCGCCATGGCTTGGATGTCTTCGTCGTAATCGCTGCTGTCCGCGATCGCTTTCTCGAAGATGGCCGGATTCGAGGTCATCCCCCGCAATCCATCCTCCTCGATCAGGCGCCGGAGCCCGCCGCCCGCCATCAGATCTCTCCGGATATAGTCCAGCCAGAGGGATTGGCCGAGCCTTCCTAATTGCTTCAACGGATTGTCCTTCATGCTCTTGTCTCCTTTCCAGATATCATCCTAGCCGCCTGCCCATATCCTGCCTATAAGAAATTATACGCAGGACCCTAGGTAAAACTCCTTACCGAGAGGATGCCAAGATGCAAGGGAATGGGAAACTCGACCTCACCCACTTTTTCTAGCGGGTCCTGGAGCAGAGTGGAAACACCCTCCCTTCCCCCGGCGCCCCTGGGAACCAGTTCCCCCCAAGCTACGGGGCCCCCTTCACGGGAGCGGGAGGGTGTTTCCCCTCTGCTCCACCCGCCGTTTCTTAGGGTGATGTCGAGTGTTAACGCGTGAAGCGGACTCAAGGAAAGCCGTTGTTGAAACTTCCGTATCCCCGGGTGATGGAAACGTCTTGACTGAGGCTTTCCTCAACGAACAGCCCCTATCTCCAGACTCGACCTCACCCTGAAGAACGCAAGGAGCGCAGGGGAGACTCTCTCCCGCTCCCGTAGAGGGGGGCCCCTATTAAGATGCGCGGCATGGCCCGCGCACCTTAATGGGGTAACAGCCGTCCTGGGATGCAAAGCATCCCGACGGCGCCATAGGGGCGTAAGCCCCTTGGGGAGCACCGGCGCGAGAAATGAAACCTCTCTCGCGTCGGCCTTCAGGCCCCGAGCAGAATGCGCGGGGTGCGACAGGTGGGTGGGAACTGGTTCCCAGGGGCGCGGGGGAAGGGAGAGAGTCTCCCCTGCGCGACTGTTCTAAAAAGTGGGTGAGGTCGAGAATGGGAAAATGCTCTAATCCCCGCATGAAAAAGATACTGCTCTATTGCGCCGGAGGCTGCCTGGCGGTCTTCATCATCGCGGCCGCCGTCATTTACATCAAGCTGGGCTCCATCGTGAAGACCGCAGTGGAGACTCTGGGTCCCAAAGTGACCCGGACCGAAGTGCGCCTCAATTCTGTAGTCCTTTCTCCGTTCTCCGGGAGCGGACGCATCCGCGGCCTCTTCATCGGGAATCCCGCCGGCTATAAGACCCCCGGCGCCTTCGAGTTCAGATCCGTGCGCCTATCCGTGGACCTCAAGTCCCTGGGCTCCGACAGAGTGGTCATCCGGGAGATCGTGGTGGACGGTCTGGAAGTCACCCTTGAGGGAAGCTTATCCGGCAGCAACCTCTCGCGCATCCAAAAGAACGCGGAGTCCTTCTTCCCCTCCTCGCCCAAGAGCGAGAAGCCTCGGAAAGAGACGAAGGTCGAGATCGGCCTCTTCAAGGCGACCAACGGCAAGGTGAACCTGAGCGCGTTCGGAAGCGAGAGTCTGAGCGTCCCTCTCCCGGACATCGAACTGCGCGATATCGGCCGCAAATCCGGCGGCGCCACGATCGCAGAGGCCGCAAAGGAGATGTTCGGCGCGCTTACCGGGTCCGCGATCAAGGCCGCGTCGGGCACAGGCAGCTTCCTCAAAAGCGGGACGAAGGATATCTCGGACGCGGGAAAAGCCGCAGCCGGCATGGTCCAGGGATTGTTCGGAAAAAAGAAGGAATAAAAAAGACGGTTATTTCAGAAGGGTCATCAGCCAATAGGAGAGGCTTGAGACCAGGGCGGCCGCGGGGATGGTGAGCAGCCAGGCCAGGACGATATTGCCGCTCACGCCCCAGCGCACCGCAGTCAAACGCCGAAGAGAGCCCACTCCCATGATGGCTCCGGTGATGGTATGCGTGGTGCTCACCGGCACGCCCAAGGCCGAGGCCAAGTAGAGCGTCATGGCCCCGCCGGTCTCCGCGCAGAAGCCGTCCACGGGCCGGAGTTTGGCCACCTTCTGGCCCATGGTCTTGACGATGCGCCAGCCGCCGAAGAGCGTGCCCAAGCCCATGGCCGCATGGCAGGAGAGCACGACCCATGTCGGGACATGGAACTCCCCTCCCAGGTAGCCGGTTGAAAAAAGCAGTACCGAGATGATTCCCATGGTCTTCTGTGCGTCGTTGCCGCCGTGGCCCAAACTATAAAGAGCCGCGGAAACGAGCTGCCCTCTGCGGAAGATCCCCTCGATACGCCCCGGCATCACATGCCGGAATATCCAGTAGACCGCCACTCCGATCGCCGAGCCCAAGACGATGCCCAACACCGGCGCGATGACCATGAACACCACGGTCCTGATGATGCCTTCCCAGATCAGGGCCGATGTGCCGGCCTTGACCAAAGCCGCGCCGATGAACCCCCCGATGAGGGCGTGAGACGAGCTTGAGGGCAGGCCCCAGTGCCATGTGGCAAGGTCCCATAGCGCGGCGCCGATCAAGGTCGCGGCAATGACCCGGATGTCCACGATGCCGGGGTCTATGATGCCTTTCCCGATCGTGGCGGCCACGTGCAGCTTGAACATAAGGAAGGCGATGAAGTTGAAGAATGCGGCCCATAGGACCGCGGACCTTGGCGAGAGGACCCGGGTGGAGACCACGGTGGCGATGGAGTTGGCCGAGTCGTGGAAGCCGTTGATGAAGTCGAATGCCAAGGCCAGGGCGATGACGAGGATGACGGATATCTCCATGGCTCAGCCCTGTTTGACGAGCACGGCTTCGAGAGTATGGGCCGCATGTTCGCACTTGTCTATGGCCGCCTCGGTCGCCTCATATATCCGCTCCCATTTGATGACCTCGATGGGGTCCGTGGGAGCGCGGAAGAGCTCCTCGATGGCCTGGGCCAGGAGCTTGTCGCCTTCATTCTCGAGTCGGTTGGTCTCGATGCAGCAGTCCATGAGGCGTCGGCTCTTTGCGGGATCCGACAGGCAGGCGATCGCTTTTTGAATCGACTCCGCGGCTTGGCAGAGGATATCGGCAAGCCCGCAGAGCTGCGGCCGGCATTCGGACAAGCGATAGAGGCTCATGCGCACGGCCGTGGCATTGATGATGTCCACGATGTCGTCGAGTTCGCTGGCGAGCAGGTGGATGTCTTCCCGATCGAACGGGGTGATGAATGTCCGGTTGATCTTGTCCTTGATCTCGTGGGTGGAGAGATCCGCTTCATGCTCGATCTCATGGAGCTTCTCAATGAGCGGGGACTGCGGCTCCCAGTTCAGCACCAGCTCTCGGAAAGCCTTGGCCGCCGCGACTCCGTGCGCGGCCTGCGCATCGAACAAGGCGAAGAACTTCTCTTCTTTCGGGATCAATGTGAATGCCATGCGAAGATGATACGCGCAAAGCCGCGCGCATCCGATAGCGACGAAGTAAAAGGTATGTGACAACGGCGTGACAGCCCGGGAAACGGGATGTCCGTCATCCCGGCGGAAGCCGGGATCCAGCAATTCCTGGGCCCCGGCTTTCGCCGGGGGGACGATTCATGCGGCGGGGAGCGTGAAGCGGAAGACCGAGCCTTCGCCGAGCGTGCTCTCGACGCTCACCGAGCCGCCGTGGACCTCGACGATATGCTTGACGATCGCCAGGCCCAAGCCGGTGCCTCCGGACTCGCGGGATCGGTTCTTGTCTACGCGGTAGAAGCGCTCGAAAATGCGGGGAATGGACTCCGCAGGGATGCCGCAGCCGTTGTCCCGGACCGAGACGGCGGGCCGGCCCTCCTGCATGGAAGCCGAGACGCTGATGATCCCTTTCTCTCCGGTGTATTTGACGGCGTTTTCGATGAGATTGGTCAAGACCTGCTTGAGCTGGTTCTTGTCGGCCCGGACCCGCGCAATGCCCTGAAACGTCTCCAGGCGGATGATGGCCTGCTTCTTCTGCGCCAACGCCATCATCCCGACGACGACTTCGCGCGCGATATCCATGAGGTCCACCGGCTCGAAGACCGGAGGCATCTTGCCCGACTCCAGGGCCGAAATGGTGAGAAGGTCGTCTACGAGCCTTGTCATGCGCTCCGCGTTCTTTTCGATCTCCGAAATGAACTCCAGGCGGTTCTCCGCATCTTCCAGGGCGCCCTCGCGAAGGGTCTCGGCATAAGCCTTGATCGTGGCCAGCGGAGTGCGCAGTTCGTGCGAGACATTGGCCACGAACTCCTTGCGCACATGCTCGAGCCGGTGCAGCTCGCTGATATCGTGCTGGAATCGTTCGGCCAAGAGGTTCAGGGTCGCGCCCAAGCGGCCCAACCGCGTGGTCGGCGGCAGCCTCACCCGGGCGTCATGCTCTCCTCGCGCCAGTCTTTCCGCGGCAGCCGCGATCTCGGCGATGGGGCGGCTCATGGAACGGCGAAGCCAGAAGAACGCCAGGACCGCGCTCGCCGCAGCTCCCAGCAGGACCTCGATGAAGCAGTATCTATGCATCAATCCAGCTTGATCCGGTAGCCCACGCCCTTGACCGTGACGATCCTCTTGCTTTCCGGCCCCAGCTTCTCCCGCATGCGCGCGACATGCTGATCGATGGTGCGCGTGTCGATGTCCATGGACTTGTCGCAGCCCCAGACCTTCTCCAGAAGCTGGTCCCGAGACAAAGCCTTCCCATCGGCCTCGAAGAGGCATCGCAAGAACATGAACTCCCTGGGGCTCAAGGAAACCGGCTTGCCGTTGACCCGCGTCTCATAGCGTTCCAGGTCCGCCTCGAGCGCGCCCGCGCGGACGATGCCGGGAGAAGACTTCCCTGAGGCGCGCTTGAGGATGGCCTTGATGCGCGCCAGGACCTCCCTCACGCTGAAAGGCTTGGTGACATAGTCGTCGGCCCCGAGTTCCAAGCCCAAGACGCGGTCGACTTCTTCTTTCCTGGCGGTCAGCATCAATATGGGAGTCTGGCAATCCCGGCGGAGCGTCTTGCAGAAATCAAAGCCGTCAACTTTGGGGAGCATGAGGTCGAGGATGATGAGATCCGGCCGCTCCTGACGCCACATCAGCAGCCCGGCCTCTCCGTCGAAAGCCGCGGCAACGCGATAGCCTTCCTTCTCGAGATTGTATTTGAGGACTTTGACGAGGGGCTTCTCATCTTCGACGATAAGGATCTTCTCTCCAGCCATTCCCTGATTATGCCAATTTTATGATGGCGCCGTACTCCGCGCTCAGGAGCCGAGCGACAACGGCTTTTCCAGACTGCTGCGCATGAGCAGCTGCTCGTCGCGGAATATCTCCCGGGTCGGGCCGTCGGCGGTGATGCTCCCTTTGTGGATGACGAGCGTCCTTTCGCACAGCTCCAGGGCGAAATCCAAGTCGTGCGTGGCGATGATCTTGGTGTGCTGAAAGGTCCTCAGGAGGCCGATGAGGCGCCTGCGCGAGAGGGGATCCAGGTTCGAGGTCGGCTCGTCCATGACGAGGATATCCGGAGACATGGCCAGGACCCCGGCGATCGAAACGGCCCTTTTCTCCCCCTGCGAAAGCCTGTAGGGCGGCCGAGCCCGCAGATGCGGCGCGCCGACCGTTTCCAGCGCAGCCATGACCTTCCCTTCCAGCTCCGCCTCGGGCACGCCCAGGTTCAGCAGGCCGAAGGCCACGTCCTCGAAGACCGTGGGCATGAAGAGCTGGTCGTCGGGATTCTGGAAGACCATGCCCACGGCCCGGCGCACGGCCAAGAGGTTCTGCTTCGACACAGGGACCCCGCCGATGCTCAGGCTCCCGGACTCAGGAAAAAGGCAGCCGGTGAAATGCTGCAGCAAGGTGGATTTTCCCGCCCCGTTCTCCCCCACCAGCGCGACGGATTCCCCGTGGCTTATCCTAAATGAGACGCCGCCGAGCGCGGCCGTGCCGTCGGGGTAAGAGTATCGTATCGCATCGGCTTCGATGATGTGGTGGCTCATTTCCATGCTCCCGCGACCGCTTGTCCCAGGATGACCGGGAGATTTACGGATCTGAAGACCGCGAACAAGGCCGCCCAGCCGAGGATGAACGCCAGCTCAGCGCGGCCGATCCTTGAAAACCGGACGACGCGCACATGCCCGTCGAAGCCGCGGCAGAGCATGGCCCGGTAAACGCGCTCGGCGCGGTCCATGGTGCGCAGGAGCAGGTGCCCGACGATCTGGATGAATGCGCGCGGAGCCGTCGCTCCCCGGTCGCAGGAGCGCAGCCGGCGGGCTCGGGTCATGCGCTCGGCTTCTCCCGTGAGCACGAACAGGTATCGGTTCAGGAACAACAGCTGGACCGCGAACGGCTTGGGAACGCCCGCCCTCACCAGCGCCTCGCAAAGGGCGTTGATGCCCGTGACGCAAAGCAGCGCCAGGGCGGCGGAAACCGTCAGCGAGAAGCGGATCAGTATGGACAGGAAAGAAACCCAGCCCCCCGAGACTCCGAATGAGCCGAGGTGGAACAATATCTGCCGGTCTAAAAGCGGATTGAACATCCCCACAAAAACAGCGAAGGGCGCCACCACCGCCGTCTTCCTGAGTATATATCCTGCAGGCAGGTTCCCGGCGCCGATCAAGAATATCGGATACAAGGAGAACGGGATCATCGCGGAAACCTGGTATTTATCCAGGGAAACCACGGCCGCCATGAAAAGCACGGTCGTCAAAAGCTTGGCGCGCGCATCGAGCTTGTGCAGGAAGCTCCGGCCCGCGGACAGAGTGTCCATGTAGCCGATATCCACGAGGTTTTTCCCGAGCTTGTTCATGCGCTCATGCGGCGGCGTTCCGTTTTTTCAAAGCGATCCCGATGAGCGCGGCCAGCAGCAGCGTCATCACGCCGCCCACAAGCCCGGCCGCGGAGGTTCCGGAATCGACCGCGGGCCAAGCGGACTTCCCCCCGGCGCCCGGCTCGGCCGCGGCTTTCCCGGCAAGAACAGCCTCTGCCGCAGAGACATCTTTTTTAAAACTGTAATCCGGCAGAAAGGCGGTCTTCTCCTGCCAGGAAGCCAGAACGCCGCGGAGTTTACCGCGGCTTTCAAGCGCCTCCTGGCCGGAGGTCCTGAGCATGGCCCATTCGAGGCCGTCCGGGTCCGCCGAAGCGAACCAGCTCAGCCCTGTCCCAATGAGGATCGCCGCCCCGGCAATGCCCAGCGCGGCCTTTTTAACGCTGCCGCCCAGCGGAGTCCGCTCCGCGGCGGCGGTCAGGATCTCCGGACGGGCGGCCGTCGCAAAGGATACCACCCCCGCGGTGACCAGCCCCTCCACAAGTCCTATGGCCAAGTGTATCGGCTGCATCAAGAAGACGAAGGTCTTGAAAGGCAGTTCGGAAACGCCGGAGAACACCGTCTCCAGCACCACGCTGAAAGCCCCCAACTGCAGGCCGACGATGCCGGCCAGGACGGCGCCCAGCAGCACCCGCTTCTTATCGAGACTGCCGCAGACCAGCTTCCGATAGATCAGCGGATAGGCGATGAAGCAGGTGAAGAAGCCCATATTGAAGATGTTGCAGCCCAGCGCCAGCAGCCCCCCGTCCGCGAAGAACAAGGCCTGCACCGTGAGCACGGAGGCCATGACGAGGAACGCCGCATGCGGCCCGAGCAGGATGGAAAGGATCATCCCTCCGCCGAGATGCCCGCTCGACCCGGTGCCGGGGATGGAGAAATTGATCATCTGCGCGGCGAAGATGAACGCGCCCAGCACGCCCATCAGCGGGATCTTCCGATCATCGGCCTCTTCCCGCACTTTTTTAGCGCCGTAGCCGATGAGCCCGCCCGAAACCGCCCACATCGCCCCCCCGACCGCCGGGGAGATCAGGGCATCCGCCATGTGCATGCTGTTTTCTCCTGTGTTTCAGTGTGCCGTTTTCGAATTCGAAATGCAACCCCGTCTGACAACGGTGCCCGGCGCCTTATAACTGTTATACTGAATCCGACGCCATCGAATGCAGCGCGGCGCCTTCCCGGCAGTCCCCGATAGGCTTTTTTCACGGACTGCCGGCCGCAAGGAGATAGACATGGCCGGCACGAACGCTTCCCGAGGTCCGCATCCGAAAATCGTCGTGGGTCTGCCGGACATCCAAGACCAGATCCGGCTCATCCACCGCCTCTGCGCGACATCCTCCGAGCCGGAGCTGCGGCGATGGGAGGACCTTGGAAATCTCCTCTACGAGCTCTACGCCCAGCTGCAGCACAAGAAGCAGGTCACCATCTTCCGTTTCGGGAGCAAGAGCGCGTGCAGCTCGGACGCCTCGCGCCGCCCGATCAGCCGCCCTCCCTCGAAGAAGAAGCAGCGGCGGGGATAAACCCATGGCAACCCAAAAAAACGTCGAAGCCCATGAGCCCTCCGGAGCCTTCACGCAGAACCGGGAGAATCAAAAGATCCTCCGGGCGAGCATCCAGCGCTGGCGCGCCCACAACCATTACGGCCGCTCCATCGGCCGGGGCCTGAGCCAGGCGGAACTGATCGACAAGGTCGCGGGTGAAACAGGCGCCAGCAAGACCTTCGTGCGCCTCTCGCTCAGACAGGCAAACGGCTCCGACGAATCAGCCGCCTCTCCCCGCTTCAGCGGGGGCGGCGCGCGCGGGAATGGAATCGACTGAAGCGTCCGTAACCGTGGAAGCCTCCCGCGGGCTTCTTCCCCTGCTCAGACTGTCCAGGCTGTCCTGACGCTCCCGAAGAGTGCGCCGGTCGGGCGTGGTGCCCGGCGTGGGAAGCCTTGGGGTGCGGATGGCCGGCTGCATGCCCTCCATGATGAGCATGATGGGGCGCATGCCCATGACCCTGATGATGCGGCGCATGGGACGCGTGCGCGGGCGCGGCGGACTGCTTGGCCGAATAATCGAAATCCTTGAGCTGGCGGCGTTCGAGCTTCTTGCGCATGACGCGCTCGATGTCGCGCACCATGCCCTCGTCCTGCGGCGTGACGAACGTGAAGGCATCCCCGGTCTTGGCGGCGCGGCCCGTGCGGCCGATGCGGTGGGTGTAGGCCTCGGTCGTATCCGGCACGTCGAAATTGATCACATGCGTGATCTGCGAGATGTCGATGCCGCGCGAGGCGATGTCGGTCGCGACCATGATGTTGTAGCGGCCCTCCCGGAATCCGTCGAGCGAGGACTTGCGCCGGCTCTGAGAGAGATTCCCCTGAAGGCACGTCGCGGCCAAACCCTGCTCCTGCAGGCGCTCGAAGAGGCGCTTGGCGCGGTGCTTGGTGCGCGTGAAGATCAGAACGGAGGACTTGCCGTCCTGCGCCAGGAGCTTGGAGAGCAGGGCGGTCTTCAAGTGCTCGGCCACGGGGTAGAGGGCATGGGACACGGTGGCCAGCGGAACGGCGTGATCGACCTGCACGGTGACCGGCTGGCGCAGGACCTCGTGCGAGAGCTTGCGGATATCCTCGGGCATCGTGGCCGAGAAGAGCAAGGTCTGCCGATGCGGCGGAAGGCGCTTGAGTATTTTTCGGATATCCGGCATGAAGCCCATGTCGAAGAGGCGGTCGACCTCGTCGATGACGAGGACCTCCACATGCGCGGGCTTGAAGATGCCGTTCTGAAGATGGACGAGCAGGCGGCCCGGACAGGCCACCACGATCTCCATGCCGTTCCTGAGGCCGCTGACCTGCGGCCCGAAGCCCACCCCGCCGTAGACCGTCAGGCTGCGCAGCCCGGTCTGGCGGCCCAGGCCGCGGAAGGCCTCTTGGATCTGGTCGGCCAGCTCGCGCGTGGGCGCCAGGATCAGGGCGCGCGTGACGCTGCGGGGGCCCTTGAGCAGGCGCTGGAGTATGGGCAGGGCGAAAGCCGCGGTCTTGCCGGTGCCGGTCTGGGCCAAACCCATCACATCGCGGCCCTGCATGACGGGCCCGATGGCCTGCGCCTGTATGGGCGTCGGCTTCGTGTAGCCGAGCGCGTGTATGCCCGCGGTGATCTTAGGATCGAAGTTGAAAGAAGAGAAGCCCATGGTGCGTCCTCCGTTTATCGTCTGTTACGGCCTTAAAAGAACGATCTTCAAGGGCGGCCGTCCGTCGATGCTTGGAAAGTCGCTTTCCGGCGAGATCCATTCCGCCTCGCGGATCGGGCGGCCGGCTTTGCGGGCGCTGCGCTCCAGCTGGTCCAGCCACGTCTCCCGCTCGGCCTGCGCCGCATTGTTGCAGCAGATGAGCGTTCCGCCCTCGGCCGTGCAGAGCCAGGCAGGCTTGAACATCGCCGCATAGTCATTAACGACGTCCACCACGCCGAAGGGACTCTTCGCATAGCGGGGCGGATCCAAGAACACCCGGTCGAACTGCCGCTTTCCAAGCTCAGGAAAGTCCGGCAGCCGCTTGCGGCGCACGAAGCGCGGCTGACCCAGTCCGGAAAGCTGGCGCAATGCCGCGAACGCGTCGCAGTGAACGAAGCTCACCGGAGAGGACAGTTCATTGAGCCGCGCGTTCTCCTCGCCCACGTCGAGCCAGGTGCGCGAGAAATCCACGTTCATCACGGAACTCGCGCCGGCCTTGGCCGCGGCGATGCCCACCCCGCAGGTATAGGCGAACACGTTGAGCAGGGATTTGCCCGCCGCTTCCTGCATCACGCGGCGGCGCGCGGCGCGCAGGTCGAGGAAGAGCCACGGATCCTGGCCCGCGTGCCGCCCCTGGATGCGGTAGCGCACGCCCAGCTCCCGCGCCTGGCGCGGCTCAACGGCAGCGGCCACGGACTCGGGCGAAAGCTCGTTGAGGATGCGGGAATTGGGCCGGCTGCGGTCGTTGTAGACGACGCTCAGGCCCGGAAAGACCCCGGCATAGAAGGCTTCCAGCGCCGCGAGTTCCGGCTGCGGCAAAGGGGAATGGAAGCTCTGCACCAGCAGCAAGCCGCCGTAGCGGTCCACGGTCAGGCCCGGCCGTCCTTCCGCGGTGCCGTGGAAGAGCCGATAGGCGTCGGTCTCTTCAGCATGCAGCCGGCTCAGCAGATCGGCGCGGCGTTCCAGGGCACAGGAGAGGAGTCCGCAAAAAGCGGCAGGTTCATCCATAGACAGTTCAGGCTTCATCTCTGTGATGCGAGACGGACTCAATACTCCTCCTGCTATTTGGATCATGGCGCCAAAAATGACACCTGGCACCACCACGAAGAGCAGAAGGCTTGCTCACGAGGAACTTCTCAGCGGCCTGCTGGATGCGAACGCCCTCGGCCGACGTCCTATTTTAACAAATTCGACGATCCCCTACCTCAGGTTAATCCTTGGTCTGCTCGCTGAGGAAATTCTGGATGCCCATCTGCGATATCTGGTCCCGGCGCTCCTCGATGTGGTCGATGTGGCGGTCCTCATCCTTGAGGATATCCTCGAGCATCTCCCGCGTGGCGTTGTCCTTGGCCGCGACGGCCTGGGCGATGGCGGCGTTGTAGGCCTTGATGGCGCCCAACTCCAGAAAATGGTCGCCGCCGAACATCTGCGGGACCTCTGCGCCGATCTTCATCGCGCGAAGCTCGCTGACGACGGGAGTCCCCTCCAGGAAGAGGATGCGCGCGATGAGCCGCTCGGCATGCTTCATCTCGTCGATGGAGCGCTTCCTGAAATGATCATGGAGCTTGCCGTAGCCCCAGTTCTCGCACATCTCGGCATGGACCATATACTGGCTGATGGCCGTGAGTTCGTCGGCCAGAAGAGAATTGAGCGTACCGATCAGTTTCGCATCACCTTTCATTTGTCCCTCCAGTCAACGTCTTACATTATACTTCCTGCGCCTTGGGTCGCTATACGGAATTCTACGCATGTCTCTATGGGAGATTTCCGCGCCCTGAAAATGCCGGGAACTGGCAAACCGGCGCGCCGCGCAAGACTGCCTTCAATCAAGAGGAAGCTCTCCCAGCTCCTGGAGCGCCTTCTTGAGGTCCGCCTTGTGGCGGGTGCTTTCCAGAGAAGAGAGCAGGCTGTAGGCGCAGGGCACGACCAGCAGGGTCAGAAAGGTCGAGAAGAGCACCCCTCCGATGACCACCAGGGCCATGGGAACGCGCGTCTCCGCCCCAGGACCCAGGCCCAGCGCCGGCGGGATGGCGGCCGCGACCGTGGCAAACGAGGTCATCAGGATGGGCCGCAAGCGTATGGGACAGGCCTCCAGCAGGGCGTCGTGGACCCCCATCCCCTTGGTACGGCGCCTGTTGTTGGTGAATTCCACCAGGAGGATGGAGTTCTTCTTGACGATGCCCATGAGCAGGATCAGCCCGATCATGCTGTAGATGTTGAGCGACTGCCGCCCCACGAGCAGGGCCACGAAGGCGCCCGTGATGCTGAAGGGAAGGGCCAGGAGCACGGTCACGGGGTGGATGAAGCTGTTGAACTGCGAGGCGAGCACCATGTACGCCACGAAGATGCCGAAGACCAGCGCCATGAGCAGGCTGCCTGTGGAGTCCTTGAAGGTCTGCGAACTCCCCGAGAGCACGATCCGGTAGCCCTCCGGCAGGAGCTCCTTGGCATCGCGCTGGACCTGCGCAAGGGCCTCGGCCTGGGAGACTCCCGGCGCCGGGTTGGCGAAGATGCCGATGGCGCGCTCCCGATTGCGCCGCGAGATGGACAGCAGGGTGGGCTTCTCCACGATCTTCATGACTTCCGAGAGGCGAACGAGCTCTCCGCGATTGTTGCGCACCCAGATCTTTCCGATGTCGCCCGGAGTCTTGCGGTTCTTGTCCACCAAGCGCAGGCGTATGTCGTAGCGCTTGCCGTTCTTGGTGAACTTGCCCACGCGCACTCCGCCGATCATGGCGTTGACGGCGTCGCCGATGGACGCGATATTGACCCCATGCGCCGCGGCCTTTTCCCGATCCGGCAGGACTTGGACCTCGGGCATGCCGGCCTGGTAATCGGTGTCCACGTCCACCATCTTGCCTGAGTCGTTCATGCGCTTCATCAGAGCCTGGTCCAGCCGGCTGAGCGTCTCCCAGTCCGGACCGCGCAGGCTGAGCTCCACGGGATAGCCGCGCTTGGCCGTGAAGCCGGACTGCGAGGGATCCTGTATGGAAACACGGTCCAATCCTTCGGTGGACTTGATGGATTTGCGGACGTAATTCATGAATTCCTGCTGGCTCGGCTTATGCCCTCCGGGCTTGAGCGGCACGCGCTCCCCCTTGGGCTTCAAGGTCAAAAAGAGCATGCCGCTGTTGACGCTCCCGCCGCCGATCGAGCCGAAACATCTGCTCACGTTGGGCTGGCGCATGACCCACTGCTCCACCTTGCCGATGACCTCCGTGGTGTATTCGAAGGAGGAGCCTATGGGCGTCTGCAGGCGCACCATGAACTGGCTCTGGTCCTGAGACGGAGTGAACTCCATGGGCAGCTTGAAGGCGATGAGCAGCGAGAGCGCGAATATCCCGCCGGCGATGCCCAGGGTCTTCCAGCGATGCCGCAAGACCCTTTCCAACGCGCGCTTGTAGAGCGCGGCGAAAGAGGAGAATGCCTGATCCATCCAATGGCCCATGGCCGTGCTGCGGCCGGAATCCACGAACTGCGAGCAGCGCATGGGCGCGAGCGTCAAGGCTTCGAGCAGGGAAAGGACCACGGCGGCCGTCATGGTCACGCCGAACTGGAAGAAGAACTTGCCGATGATGCCCTTCATGAATATGACCGGCACGAAGATGGCGAGGATGGCCAGGGAAGCGGCGACGGCCGGGGACGTGATCTCCCGGGCGCCCACGAGCGCGGCCTTGACCCGGCCCATGCCCTGCTCGTTGTAGCGCACGATGTTCTCCAGCACCATGATGGCGTCGTCGACGACGATGCCGATGGCCAGGGAGAGCCCCAGCAGGGTGAAGGTATTGAGGGTGAATCCCATGAAATACAGGATGAGGAACGAGCCGATGATGGAGGTGGGGATGGCCAAGAGCACGTTGAGCGTGGAGGACCAGGACCCGAGGAATAGCCAGCAGACCAAGCCGGTCAGCAGGGCCGATAGCAGGAGGGTGAAGTTCAGTTCGTGCGTGGAGTCCTCGATGAACCGCGTGGTGTCGTTGACGACCTGCAGCCGCATGTCTTTAGGCAGAGTCTTCTGGAGTTCGTCCACCCGGGCGCGGACCGCCTTGGCCACGGCCACGGCGTTGGAACCGCGCTGCTTCATGATGCCCAGGCCCACAGAAACCTTGCCGTTGGTGTGCGCGATGCGCCGGATGTCGTTTAGGCCGTCCTCGACCTGGGCCACGTCCTTGATGCGGAAGGTCCTCCAGATCGGGGCCCCGCCCCGGCCCGTGATGATGAGATCGGCGAAGGCCTCCGGGCTGACCGTCTCGCCCATGACGCGCACGTTCAATTCCCGCCGCCCGGAGCTGATGTAGCCGGCCGGCATCTCGGCGTGCTGATTGAGCACCGTGTTCATCACGTCTTCCACGGCGAGCTGCTTGGCGTTGAGCTTGTCGATGTCGATCCAGATGCGCAGGTTCGGGTCCACGAAGCCGCCCATGTCCACGTCGCCCACGCCCGCGATAGTGGTGAACTTGTCCTTGAGCGTGTCGTTGGTAAAGGACATCAGGTCCTTGAGCGGCCTGTCTCCGGAAAGCGCCACGCGCACGATGGGCTGGTCCTCGGGATTGGTCTTGGTGATCGTCACCGGGTCCATGTCCTTGGGAAGGTGCCGCTGCACCTGGGAGATCTTGGACTGGACCTCCTGCATGGCCGCGTCGATGTCCCGGCCGAGCTCGAACTCGATGGTGATGCTGCACTGGCCGCGCTTGGAGGACGAGGACACGTCCTTGATGCCCTGGATGCTCATCACCGCGCCTTCAAGGACGTCGGCCACCTGGGTCTCCATGACCTCGGGCGCCGCGCCTTCGAGCGTGGTCGAGACGTTGACCACCGGGTAGTCCACATCCGGCATCTGGCTGATGCCCATGCTGGAGAAGCCGATCCAGCCGAAGACGATGAGCCCGATCATCAGCATCCACGCGAAGACCGGGTTCTTGATGGAAAGATCGGAAAGCGTCATGGAGCCTCCGGACCGCCGGCGGCGACATCGAGCTGTATGCCGGCCAGGCAGGCCTGGGCGCGCGCCTGCTCCAGGTTGAGCTTGGTCTGCAGCAGCGTGTTCTGCGCGTTCAAGACGTCGAGGTTGGTCACAAGGCTGTAGGTATAATCCCGGCTCTGCATCTTGGCGTTCTCCTCGGCCAGAGCGAGCGCTTTCGTCAGGGACTCCAGGGTGGCCGCCGAGTGATGCAGGAGGGAGTAGGCTTCCTTGACGTCGGTGAGGGCCTGGCGGACGACAAAAGCCAGGGCGAACTCCGCGGACCGCGCGCGCGCCTCGGCCTGATCCACGGAGGCGCCGATGAAGCCTCCGGTAAATAGCGGCAGGCTCAGGCCCACGGTTGCGTCCCAGTCCGTGTTCTTGTTGGCCGCCGGACGCGCAAAGTAGTAGTTGGCCCCGGCGCTCACGGAAGGCCAGCGAAGGTGCTTTTCCGCGTCGACGTCGAACCGGGCGGCCTCCAACGTTTTTCGGGCCGCCTCCACGTCGAAGCGTTTCTGCGCCTTGAGCTGATAGGCCTCCCGGGTGGAATGTCCCGGCACGGGAAGGAGTTCCGGCGCGAGCTCCCCCTCCAATCCGGTGAGAAAGCCCAGCTCGAGCCGGGCGAAATCCTCCCTTCCCTTGGCGTTCTGAAGGGCGGAATCGTCCTGCGCGAGCTGGGCCTGCGCGGCCACGACCTCGCTCTTGCGGGAGCGGCCCACGGACTCCCGCCTCTGCAATTCCTTGATCCGATCGGCCCATACCGAGAGCTGGCCTTGTCGGATCGCGAGTTCCTGCCGAACATTGGAAAGACTGATATAGGCCTGAGCCGTGTTCAGATACAGGTCCTGCCTGGCGCGGGCCAGCGCGAGCTCAGCGGCTTGGGTCCTGCGGCCGGCGGCGCGGATGGAGATATAGTCCCGCATGCCGGAGAAAAGGTCGTAGCTCAGGTTTAGCCCGGCCTGCCCCTTGCCCGCGGACTTCTCAGCCGAGACCGCCGAGGCCTCGCCGTAGAGCGCCGGCAGGAAAGCCGCCCTTATCCGGCGCCGGGCCGCCGCGAGCTCCTTGACGCCCTCCGCGCTTTGCGCGAGGGCCTCGCTCTTGGCCAGCGCGAGCCGATAGGCCTCGTCCAGGGTTACGGCGCGCGCCGCAGCGGTGGACGCCGTCTGCGCCATGAGAGCCGCGGGCGCGAACGCCGCGCAGAACGCCAAAAGTGCGATTTTCATCGAGGTTGCCTTGCTCCGTTAAGGCCTGATGTTAACAGAATCCTACCCGGCCCACAATGCCGCCAAAACGCGCGCACCCGCGGAGCTCTGCGGAGGCCGGCGAAGTCAGTCGCCTTGCTTAAGGATGTCGGCCTCGTTGGCGGTCCAGGACATTTCCACGCTCGAGGTTCCGGAGGCCAGCACGGCATCGTTGTTGCAGACGTCCACGATGCGCTGCTCGAAGTCGGCCTTGAGTTCGAGAAGGTCTCCCATGCGCCCCTGGAGGACCGGCATGTCGTTCATGGTATAAAAGCAGCCGTTGGCTCGGTCGAGTTCAAAAGAAGGCGCTCCGGACACATACCGGTCCATCGACGCATCATACTGCTCGTCGCTGCGGTGGCCGTAGCGGCCCGCGCCTATCACCTCGCCATCCTTGGACCCGAAAAACACATCCTCGTAGGACCGGTCGCGGGCTCCGGCCCGCTCCACGCCGCCGTCCTCGCGCCATTGGCCGTCCAAAAATTGTCCGGGCGATAGTTCATGGCGCACAACCCGGCCATTGACGGCATAGCGTCCACGAATGTACTGGCGGAACTCGCAGCAGCCGCAGGAACAGCCCGCATCCGAGGAGAACTCGGCCCTGCCCGAGAATCGGACTCCCAGGGAAGCCCCCCAGTCGCCGCGGCGATAGAGCCCCGGAGTCTTGGCGGAGAAAAACGAGGTCTTCTGGACGCAGCAGCGTCCGCTCGGCTTGGCCGAAGCCTCATAGGCGATCCCCTCCACCAGAGGGACTTCCTGAACATCGGCCGCCGATAAACAAGAAGGCAGAAAGACGAAGAAACAATAAGCAACAAGGATGCTTTTCATGTCCTTAATCTGAGCATTTCACGACACCCCCATGCATGGGCCAAAGAGGAACAACCCACCTAGGCCTATCGACCTGCGCAAGTGCATCAAGGGATGGCCCACCCCACCGCCGTGTCGCGCGGGCGATTGACGCGGAGGCGCGCATGCGCTACTATATGCGTAGTTGCGCATATACTAATCAGGAGCGGCCCATGTCCCTTTCCGAGACCCTTCGCCGACTGAACGCCGCCGCCGAACCCAGCCGCCTGCGCATACTCGCAGCCCTCTCCAGCCGCAGGATGTGCGTCTGCGAGCTCTGCGCCGCGCTGGGATTCAAGCAGTCCGTCATGTCCCAGCACCTGCGCGTGCTGCGCGACTGCGGATTGGTCGAGGCGCGCAAGAACGGCTTATGGGTGGACTATGCGCTTTCGGTATCCGCGCTGAGCGGGCCATCCGGCAAGGCGCTCAAGACCCTTTTGGCGGAGATGCGGACAGACGAGACGATCTGCAAGGACCGGAAAGCCTCGGCAAAGGTAAACCGCCAAGCCTTATGCGGCGACGCTCCGAAACAAAGAAAGAGTCCTCCCCGTGCCTAGAACTCATCAATATGAGGTTCCTGAGTGAGTTTTGATCCCAAGCCCGGCATTCGTAGGACCGCGCTGATTGCAGCGGCCTTGCTGGCGCTCTGGGCCGCGGTCTACTCTCAGCTCGCTTCTTTCGCGCACTGGTCGACCTATGGACTCTTGGGCTTGGCCCCGGAATCGCATCTTTCTTCGGCCGTGGAGTTCTTCCTTTATGAGACTCCGAAGGTGATGCTGCTCCTGACGCTCATCGTCTTCATCGTAGGCATCATCCGCACATTCTTCACACCCCAGCGCACCCGCCGCATCCTGGCGGGCCGGAGGGAGTCCGTGGGCAATGTCCTGGCCGCGCTCCTGGGCATCGTGACCCCCTTCTGCTCCTGCTCAGCGGTGCCTTTGTTCATCGGCTTCGTGACCTCAGGAGTGCCCTTGGGCGTCACCTTCTCCTTTCTGGTCTCAGCCCCTATGGTCAACGAGGTGGCCTTGGTCTTGCTCTTCGGGCTCTTCGGCTGGAAGGTCGCCCTGCTTTACGCGGGGACCGGAGTCGGCATCGCCATTGCTTCGGGCTGGATCATCGGCCGCTTGCGCATGGAGCGCTATGTGGAGGACTGGGTCTACCAGACCCGGCCCGGCGCGCAAGAGGAAGACCCCTCTCTGGATTGGCGCGAGCGGCTGCGCGAGGGCCGCATGGCCGTTCGCGATATCGTGGGCAAGGTCTGGCCGTATGTCGCCCTAGGCATCGCCGTGGGCGCGGGCATCCACGGCTATGTGCCCGAGGATTTCATGGCCTCGCTCATGGGAAAGAGCGCTTGGTGGTCGGTCCCGGTCGCGGTAGCCATCGGCATCCCCATGTACTCCAATGCCGCGGGCATCGTGCCCATCATCCTGGCGCTCTTGGAGAAGGGCGCGGCCCTGGGAACCGCGCTGGCCTTCATGATGGCCGTTATCGGGCTTTCGCTTCCCGAGACCATCATCCTGCGCAAAGTCTTAAAGCCCCGCCTCATCGCCGTCTTCGTCGGCGTGGTAGGCACGGGCATCCTTATGGTCGGCTACCTATTCAACATGCTTTTCTAGCGCAATGAGTCCAACGCTTCTTTACATGCCCCCCTTCGTCATCCCGGCGGAAGCCAACGGAGCCGTCACCCCGGCGAACGCCGGGGCCCAGCAACGCCTGGATTCCGGCTTTCGCCGGAATGACGAGAATTCTCCCTGTCTTCGCCGGGGCGACGAAAACAATAGGAGACTGACATGAAGATCGAGGTGTTTGGGCCGGGCTGCCGCAGATGCGCGCAGGTCGAGGAAGTGATCAGGACCGTGGCCGCCGAGCTGCGCCCTGATGCCGAGATCGTCAAGATCAAGGACATCCAGGAGATGGCCTCCCGCGGGGTCCTGATGACCCCGACCGTGATGATCGACGGCAAGAAGGTCTGCGAGGGCAAGGTCCCCACCGCCGACATGGTCAAAGAATGGTTGAAATGATCGCGGCATGAAAAAGAACATCGGTTGCGGCCTGCTGGCTTTCGCGGCGATCAGCATTGCGTTTGCCCTATTCCAGGAAAACGCTCCCGCACCGCGAACCGAATCGGAGCCGGATATCCAAGAAACTGCCAAGCTCGCGCCTGCGTCGGCCTCGGCGCCTCAAGCCGAGTCGAAACCCGCCGTCCAGGAAGCGGCCATGCCCGCACCGGCCCCGACAAAGACGGCCGCGCGATCATCAGGAAAATCGAAGACAACGACCGCCAAAGCGCAGCCCGCCAAGCAGGTCGTGATCGCGCGCTATTGCCACGGCAATGCACGGTGTTCGAACTGCATCAAGATCGAGCAATACTCCCGGGAAGCCATCGAGACCGGGCTGCGCAAGGAGCTCGATTCAGGAAGGCTGAGATTCGAGGTCGTGAACGTTGAAGAGCCGTCCAACAGGCACTATATCCAGGACTACGGCCTCTACACCAAGTCGCTCGTATTGATCGCGGAAGCCGGCGGCAAGGAAGTCCGCCACAAGGTCCTCAACAACGTATGGGACCACCTCAGCGACAAGAACGCCTTCATGGCCTATGTGAGAACGGAAACAGGAAGCTTCTTAAAATAGCGATGATAGAAGCGGCAACGGCTTTCTGGCTCGGGATACTGACATCCATCAGCCCCTGCCCATTGGCATCGAACATCGCTGCCCTCTCTTTCTGCCTGCGCAGCGGCCCCTCCGGCAGAAAAGCCGCGGCCTACGGCACGGCCTATTCCTTTGGGCGGGCCGCGGCATACGCCGGGCTCGCCATGCTTATCGCAACAGCCGGCTTGTCCGTCCCTATACTCTCGGACTTCCTACAGCGCCATATCAACAAGGTCCTTGGACCGATCCTCGTCCTGACCGGCGCGGTCCTCTTGGACCTCCTACCCTTTGAATTCGGGGGGTGGCGGCCAAGTGGAGCCTGGACCTCCAGACTTGCCCGCAGCGGCGCCCTGGGCTCGGCCGGTCTGGGCTTCCTCCTGGCGTTGGCCTTCTGCCCTGTTTCAGCCGCCATTTTCTTCGGCGCGCTCATCCCGCTGGCCATCAAGAGCCGCTCCTTCGCTTTTCTGCCGTTCATTTACGGAATCGCAACAGGACTGCCTGTGCTCCTCTTTGCGGCCGCCATCGCAGGAGGAACAGCCTCCCTGGCCAAGAGTTATGAACGGACCGCCGTGCTGGAACGCTGGACGCGAACCGCCACGGGAACAGTCCTCGTTTTGCTTGGCATATATTTCAGCCTCGGACATATTTTTCACATCCTATGAGCAAGAACCAGCCCCTCTTCCTCCGCACGGGCAACGCCTGCCGCTCATCCTCATCCCCCAGGAGAACGCAAAATGAACTGTGAACCCACGATTGCATCGAAACTATCCTTTCTGGACCGCTGGCTGACTCTATGGATATTCCTGGCCATGGCCGCGGGCGTGGGCTTAGGCTGGCTCTTCCCGACTGCGGTGACCTCGTTTAACGCGGCATCGAGCGTGGGCACGACCTCGATTCCCATCGCCATCGGGCTCATCCTCATGATGTATCCGCCCCTGGCCAAGGTGCGCTACGAGGAGCTCGGCCGCGTGTTCGCGGACAAGAAAATCCTGGCGCTCTCGCTCATCCAGAACTGGGTCATCGGACCGGTCCTGATGTTCGTGCTCGCGGTGCTCTTCCTGCGGAACTATCCCGAGTACATGATCGGACTCATCTTGATCGGCCTGGCGCGCTGCATCGCCATGGTCATCGTCTGGAACGAACTCGCCCAAGGCGACACGGAGTACTGCGCGGGCCTGGTTGCCTTCAACTCCATCTTCCAGGTGCTCTTCTTCTCGGTCTTCGCCTGGTTCTTCATCACCGTGCTGCCCGCCAAGCTGGGGCTCGCCGGAGCCGTGGTGAACATCACCATGGCCGAGATCGCCAAGAGCGTGTTCATCTACCTGGGCATCCCCTTCCTGGCAGGAATGGCGACGCGCTTCGCGCTGGTCTCGGCACGCGGGAAAGAATGGTATCACGGCCGATTCATTCCAGCCATCAGCCCAATCACCCTGATCGCGCTGCTGTTCACCATCGTGGTGATGTTCTCCATCCAGGGACGACGCATCGTGGAGTCGCCGCTGGACGTCCTGCGCATCGGCGTGCCGCTCCTGATCTACTTCCTGGTCATGTTCGCGGTCTCGTTCTTCCTGAGCAAGCGCGCGGGAGCGCGCTACTCCGTGGCGACGTCGCTGTCATTTACAGCCGCGTCAAACAACTTCGAGCTCGCCATCGCGGTCGCAGTAGCCACCTTCGGCATCGGCCACGGCGCGGCCTTCGCCGCGGTCATCGGCCCGCTCGTGGAGGTGCCGGTGCTCATCGGCCTGGTGAACGTGGCCCTATGGCTGCGCAAGTCGTTCTTCAGCGAGACCGGACAGGAGGCTTAAAGTTACCCGATCCGCCGAATCCGAGGACTATCGATCTCGCGCTGCAGTTCTTCCATTCGGTCGAGAAGGTCCAGAATGATGCAGCCGGCAAAGACATCGATGTCCAGGCTCCGGCAGAGCCTTTGCAAACGCCTGAGCCGGGCCGACTGAGAGGGACTCAAACCGGAACTGATCTCAGAAGAGTCCTCCAGATCGATGACCTCGTACAGAACGCACTCCTCAAGAAAATCTGATTCGATCCCCATGAGAGCCGCCAGCGTCACGAGCCGCTCGGAACTCATGCTCCGGCCTCCCGCAGTTCGCGATAGAGCCGCTCCATGCGCTCGTTGCTGCGCTCGGGGATGTCGATGCGCACCACTGCATAGAGGTCGCCCCTGGAGCCTCCCTCCTTGCCCAGCCCCTTGCCCGCGATGCGCAGCCTCCGGCCGGAATGCGTTCCGGCAGGGATGCGGATGCGCAGTCCGCCCTCCAAGGTGGGGACTGCGATCTCTGCGCCCAGGGCAGCTTCCCAGGGCATCACCCTCACCGCGGCCTCCAGATCGCTGCCTAAGACCTTATAGTCAGGGTGCGGGAGCAGACGCATGCTGAGGAAGAGGTCCCCCGAAGGCGCGCCTCGGAAGGAGGCGCCGCCCTGGCCCCGCAGCCGAAGCCGCATGCCGTCTCGGATATTCTTGGGCAGATGCACGGTGATCGACCGCTCCTGCCTGGCCTCGCCTACGCCCGCGCAAGCCGGACAGAAGCGGCCGCCTTGGCGCCCCGAGCCTCGACAAGCAGGACAAAGCGTCGGCGCGAGGATGGATATCTTTTTGTCTCCGCCCAGGAGGGAGTCTTCAAGAGAGAGCGCGAATTCGGCTTCAACGTCTTGCCCTTTCCCAGGGCCGCCCTCGAATTCCTCGCCCCTCCCGAATCCCTGGACTCCAGACTGCCCGAAGACCGTCTCGAAGAAATCGCTGAAGCCTGAAAAGGACTCCCCCTCGGCTCCCTTGCGGAAGTCCTGGCGCCTCTCGCTCGCGCCGGAAGCAGCAGGAGGCGCCTGAGCGGCATCCCAACCCGGGCCGAGCTGGTCGTATTTGGACTTTTTCGCGGAATCGGAGAGAACCTCGTAGGCCTCATTGATCTCCTTGAATCTGTCCGTGGCGCGGGCCTTGTCCTTGTCGAGGTGAAGGTCGGGATGGTGCTGTTTGGCCAAGCGCCGGTACGCCTGCTTGATCTGGTCGGCGGAGGCGTCCTTCCTCACCCCCAAAGCCGCGTAGTAGTCCTTGAATTCGATAGCTATGCCTTCCGGCGACGGCCGCTATCGGACTCGGCGGGCAGCGCGTCGGATGCGGACCTTGGAGGATGCGCAGGCTGCTCGGAAGGCTTGGGAAGCGCTATGGAAAAGACGCATCCCTTCCCCGCGATATTGCTCACCGAGATGTCTCCGCCGTTGCGCGCGATAGCGCGCCGGCTGATCGCCAGCCCGAGTCCGCAGCCCGTATGGTCGGCGCCTTTTTGAACGAAAGGGATGAAGAGCTCCGAGGCATGCCCGTCCGAGAGCCCGCCGCAGCAGTCTTCCACGTCGAGGATGACGTGCTTGTCGTCCTCCCGGCTCAAGAGCGAAACGACCGTGTCGGGCTTCGTGAACTTCATCGCGTTTTGAACCAGGTTCGCCACCGCGGAGATGAGGCATTGACGGTCGGCATGGACCTGAAGCTTGGGGTCGACCTGCACGGACAGCCGGACCCCCCTGGAACGGCCGACCAAGACCGCCGTGGCTTCGACCTCCTGGACCACGTCGATGAGCGAGAGCGAACGACGGTCCAGCAGCGGCTCGCTGTTCATGCGCACCTCCGACAAAGCGCCGTCGATGAGGTCCCGCATGCGGCGAAGATTCCTTTCCAGCACCCCGCTCATATTGCCATGGGTGCCGACGGCGCCCTCTTTGATCAGGTGGAAGGCCAAGCTGGCGCTGGAAAGGGCATTGCGCAGTTCATGCGTGAAGAATCCCAGCCTTTTGATCTCCTCGAAATCGGACTGAGTGTCGCGGACTTTTTCGAATTCCGTGACCGCCTCCGCGATGGCCTTGTCCAGGCAGAGATTGAGCACGCTGAACTCCCTTGCGCCGAACCCGATGCGCAGGTTGTCCGCCGTCTCCGTGATCGCCTGGCAGATGACCCCATAGCCATGCACGACCTGCGACACGGTGTAGCCGAGCCGCAGCAGTTCCTTGCCGTGTTCGGAGGTCGCCGGCACGGAGGTCTTGGCGTGGATCTCGCAGCGAGGAACCCCTTCCTCCCTCAGCACGGAGATGAGATGGTCGTAGAAAATAGGCAGGCCTCTCTCCAGGACCTCGGACTTCGGCCTCGCCTCGGATATGGCGGCGGTCTTTTCCTTGGTCAAGGCCAGGATCTTCTCTCGATGCTCGAAAAGAAAGTCACACAGCATATCTTCGCTCCTCTTTTTTGCCCGCAGGGGGCAGCATGGGTCCTGACGGCTTGCGAACGGCAGCTTCCGCGGATCTCCGATAAAAAACGCTTCCCCGATGGGGCCGGCCGTTATTGGTCCGCGCCTTCGCTTCTCCAATACCGGCCGGCCAGATCGGGCTTTGATCCCTTGACTGCGCTTAAGGCAATTCCACCCTGAAGCGGCAGACCCGGGACGTGTCTTTTTGCCCGTCGTTCTGCGGCTGGATCCTGGCCACGGCCTGATGCTTTCCCGTCATATAGCCCGACCAGTCATACCACCAATGACCGTCGGCCTGGCGGCAGGTCCGCCACTCGCCCTCATCGATCGAGAGTTCCACCCGGCTCGCCTCTTTCGCCGCGACGCGGAATGTGTATTCGCGGCCGGTGATGCATTCTCTCTCGCGAGGATACTCCACGGCGATCCCCGCGATGACCGTCTGCGCTCCGATTTCCCGTGCCTTGTTCATTTTCATCTCCTGTTCGGTCCGGCCCGATATCCCCTCTGTTTTCGGATATGCGGCCGGACGCGTTTTGAATTCTAGATATCTGAATATCTTGCGCCAATGCGTAATTATACGCATCCAGAAAGGTAGAACTCCGTATAGCGGCCAAATGAGCGGGAAGAGTACTGTATCCGCATGAACGCAGCTGCCATGACCCATGCCGATACCCTCGATTTTCAGGCAGCCTGACATATAAGGAGGGACGATGAAGACCAGGGACAAGATCGTGGGAGCAGGCATCGGGATGGCCGTCGCGGCGGCCGGCGCTTATTTCCTCTACGGCAAAAGGGGCGCCAAGAATCGCGCGGCGATCGAAGGCTGGGTCCTCAAGACGAAGGGAGAGGTCCTGGAAAAGATGGAGAACATGAAGGAAGTCGATGAGAAAGCCTTCAACTCCATCGTTGAAGAGACCGCGGCCCGCTACGGAAGAGTCCGACGGGTCAGCGCCTCGGAACTCAAGCATGTGACTGAAGAGCTCAAGAAAGCCTGGACGCATATCGGCAAGCAGTTGAAATAGCCGCTCTGCATCCTCTGCTCTTGCTGCTCTGCTTGCACGCGGCGCCGCTGGCAGCGGCGCCGCGCGCGGCCATCCGCCTGCCCGCGGGCCTCATCATCTCCTCGATAAAGATCGAGACCCACGATGTCTTTGAAACGGACTCCCCCCCCGAAAACAAACTCTTATATCGGGCCGCCAACGGCATCCACATCCAGACGCGCGATACCGTCATCGAACGAGAACTGCTCTTCGCGGTCGGCGACCGCTACAACGCGGCCTTGGTCGCGGAGACGGAACGCAATCTCCGGCTCCTGCCCTTCATCCGGCACGCCGAAGCCGAGGCGAAGGTCAACAAGAACGGCGGCGTTGACGTGATCATGCGCACCTACGACTCCTGGACGCTCGAGGTCATCGCGAACTTCAAGCGCGCCGGCGGCGTGGCCAGCGGGAAAGCGGGGTTCGCGGACCACAATCTATTGGGCTGGGGCAAGACGGTCTCCGCCGTCTACAGCCGCGACGGGGGCTCCGCATCCAAATCCGCCGCTTGGAAGGATCCTCAGTTCCTGGGCCGCAAGCATTTGGAATACTCGATGCGCGCGGAATCATCACCGGGAAGCGCGAGCTACTCGCTGGCCTTGAACCGCCCCTTCTACGCCTCGATCGCGCACGCGGCCTTCGGCTGCACCGCGAACTACGCGGAGAACACCGCCTCGACCTATTCAGGAGAGACCTCGGTCGGCACGGTCCGCAAGGACGCAGGCGAGGCCGGGATCAGCTACGGCATCGCCATCGCGACCTCGACGGAGCGCACGCGGCACGTCAAGCTCGGCCTGTTGACCCGCCACGCCCATTTCCGCGCGATCACAGGCGAACCCTCCGGCCCGATCCCTGAGAGCGAGCAGTTGAGCTTCCTTCAACTCGGCGGGGATTGGGAGGAATTGGACTTCATCACGGTGCGCCGCATACAGAGATTCACGCACGATGAGGACTATAATCTTGGATTCGGGGTCTTCCCGACCGTGTCATGGGCTCCCGATTTCCGCCCTTTGTCGACTACCGAATCGCAGATTCTGCCCGGCATCATCATGCGCAAGGGCTTCACTTGGTCGCAACAGCTCCTGCTCTTGAATTCCGGCTACAGCTCGAAGTATGTCAACGGCGGCAACGGCAATCGTATCGCCTCGTTGGGCGCATCGTATTTCGTGCGCGGCATCAAATACCAGACGCTGGCTTTTCACACCTCCCTGGACCTTGGCTGGCATCTCGACCCCGCGGCGCCCCTGACCCTAGGCGAGGTCAACGGCCTGCGCGGCTACGGCCTGAGCCAGTTCTCAGGCAGCCGCCGCTTCCTGTTCAATATCGAGGACCGCATCTTCATCTGGGATGAACTGTGGCGGCTGCTCGACGTAGGCGCGGTCGCCTTCTACGACTCGGGGTATGTGTGGCCTTCGTCGAGCTCGATCAAACTGGCCGACCTCAAGAACAGCGTGGGCGTGGGACTGCGCCTGGCGCCGTCGCGCTCGGGAAGCAACGACCCCGTGCGCATCGATCTGGCTTACGCGCTCAGCAGCAACCAAAGCCGCTCGCGCTGGTCCCTTTCGATCCTGGCGGGACAAGCTTTCGGCCCCTGAAGAAAAAAGAGGCCTGCATGAGTCCGGCCCATTTCGGGGCCATGCCTCATGCAGGCATCGATGCAATATCTCTTGCTCGGATTACTCGACGGCCATCCGATTCTTTACGCTCTTCACGCCGTTCACGTCTTCGACGAGCTTGGTCACCAAGTCCTTTTCGGCCGTATTCTTGGCCTTGCCGCCCACCGCGACCACGCCGCGCTTCGTTGCGACAGTGGTATTGAGCGCGCTGGTCGACCGATGGAGCAGCAGGGCCATCCTGACCTGAGCGGTGATAGAAGCGTCATCGATCTTCTCGCCCGTCGTCCGGTGCGTCTTCCCCGAAACCGCGGACACGACCATCTCATTTTTGATGTCTTTGATCCCGTCGATATCCCGGGTGTATTCGGCAGTCAGCTCCTTTTGCGCCTGGCTTGCGGCATCGCCTCGCAGGGTCACGATGCCGTCTTTGACGTCGACCTCGGTCGTGCGGGCGCTCACGCTCCGATGAAACAGAAGCGCGGCTTTCACTTTATCGCGGAGCCATGCGTCCGAGTTCGCGGTGGGAGACGCGCCTTTGACTTCCAGCCTATTGTCCACGCTCTTGACGCCGGGGATGTCCGTGACGGTCTCCTGGGCCAATGATCTGTGAAAGTATTCGGCGATGGTCCCCGTCAAGGTGACGACGCCGTCTTTGGACTCGACCTTGATATCATCCCCCAGAAGCAAGTTTCTGAACACATACGACTCCCTGGCGGAGAACTCGATGCGGCTGTCCATCTTCGACGCATGCACAGGCACGCTCAACGCCAGCAATCCCACCGCTGCCGCCATCAGAGATATAGAACGCATTGCTTTCATGGTACGCCCTCCTTTGATCGCCGTCACCGTTGTTTCTTGAAGCCCCGCGGATGACATGAACTGCGTATAGCCGCTCACCCATCCGTCTCTATGCTTTCGAGCCTATCCCGAATCCTCCTCCGATGACCGGCCAACTCCTGAGAAGCGAGAGCAGCATCGCCGATAGGATCGGTCCGATGAAGACGCCGAGCATCCCGAACATCTGGATGCCGCTGATAATGGCGACAAGCCCCACCAGCGGATGCATGCCGGCCCGGCCCTTGAGGACCATGGGCCGGACCATATTGTCCACGACGCTCGCCGCGAGCCCCAGCGCCATCATCAAGGCCATCTTGATCGCCGACCCCTGCACGTAGAGATAGAGCAGCCCCGCCAGAGAAGCCGGGGCGCTTCCCACCATGGGAATCCATGCGAAGATGAACGTCAGTCCTCCGGCCAAAAACGCCCCAGGAACATCCAGGAGCAGGAATGCCGTCACGATCATGGCGGCCTGGGAAGCGGCGGCCGCGAGACCCGCCAGGACGGCGGAGATCGTGGTGTCCCGAAACGACTCGACTAAGTGCTCCTGCACGCTGCGATCGAGCGCGCCGAGACCGAGGAGCCAGTCCATGAACCTCTCCCCGTCCAGCAGGAAGAAGAAGAAGGCGATCAGGGCCAAGACAAGCTGGAGAAGGAATTCCGGGACGCCTTTGCCCAGCTTCAGGACAGCCGCGTGGGTGAACTGTCCGGCGGCCTGGATCGCGCTCTTAAGCCGCGCATTGACCTGCCCCGGGTCGCCGACGACCATCCTGACCAACTGCCGGCGGCTCAAGACGACGGTGATCGCCTTCGGGGAGAATTCCTTGAGCCCTCCAAGCTCCTGCCCGACGGTGATCCCCTGTTTTACAGCCAGGATCGAGAAACCGGTCAGCGGCACGATGACCAACAGCAGCATGAGCGCGGTGACCGCGGCCGCGGCCAGCCGCGGACCCCATTTCCGCGCCCGAAACCGTTGATACACCGGATAAACCAGCATGGCCAGGGTCCCGCCCAAGAACAGCGAGAGCAGATAGGGCCCCACCATCCATAGGACGACGGCGACACAAGCGAGGAGCGCGCCCAAGAAGGTGATGAAATGGGCCCGCCTGGTCAGCATGGGCACCGCAGGAGAGCCGTTCATCCGGGCGCCTAAAGGCTCTGGATCCCATGGAAAAAAGCGTTGATGACCGAAAGCACGAGCGCGAAGGCCAATGCCCACCAGAAGCCGGCCACACGGAACCCCGGCACCACATGCGCCGTGAGCATCACCAGCATGCCGATGATGACGAAGGTGAACAACCCCAGAGTCAGCATGTTGAGCGGCAGGGTCAGCAGAAGCAGCGCCGGAGCGAGGAACGCGTTCACCAACCCCAGAACGACCGCAACCACGATCGCAGTGCCGAATCCTTCGACCGTCACCCCCGGGAGCAGGCGGGCCGTCACGAACACGGCCACGCTGCTGACCAGGATATTGATCAGTATTTTCATAAGACCTCCTTTCGCATTAGTTCCGTTCCCAATTCACCGCGCCGAAATGGATGTCTCCGATCAGGTTGTAGGCGAGGCCGATGGTCTCGACTAACTGGTGCCTGGCCGGAAGGCTCGCGCTGGAGTAGCGCGCCTCCCGGCTTGTCAGCAGATAATTGATCCCCAGGGCATGCGGTCCGTATATCCGGACGATAAAGGAGGCATTGAGGCGGGCGAGCTCCTCGACCCCGTGCGCCCTGCTGGAACCCACGCCGCTGAGGTAATAGCCCCGCGCGGTCGCGTCGAGCATGGCGAGCTTCCCGAAGATGCAGCGCAGCGCGAGCAAACCCTGCGGCGCGGCGCCGTAATGGAAATCCTTTTCGTCGCCCAGCGGCACGATGGTGCCGGCCGTGCCGTAGCCGATCCCGCCCAAGGCCGTGCCCTGGAGCGCGACCTTTTGCGAGAGCCGCCACTGGAAGGTGGTCCCCAAAGATGCAGCCGTAGTGGAGAACCGGAAGACTTGCGGAGAAAGATAATCGTAGGACCCATAGAGGCCCCATACGCCTTGATAGTCGTCTCCTGACTCGTATTTTTGTCCGAACAAAAGGCCGCGAGTCATGATGTTGTAGAAATCGGTATGGTTTTCGCGCAGGCCGTTCAATTCGAAGGTGAAATAGTCGAAGGGCCGCAGATAAAGATAGCCCGGCTGCCCGGGCAGGCCGTAAGCCATGGCGAAGTTCCCGACGGCCGCGTTGCGGCCGACCTCATCGGCGCTGCGCGGATTCCTGACCGTCGAGTTCACGCTTGCGCCGGCCTGCACCTGCGTGAAAGTCGCCGCATTCCGGCTTTTCAGTATCGGCGTATAGCGCTCGCCGAAAAGGAGACGATTGAGCGCCGTGGGCGGCGAGATGAATCCTGCTCCTAATTCGCGCCAAAAACCAGGCGGGCCCTCGCCTCCCTCCAGGACAAGATTCGCCATCCGGAAAAGAGGTTCTCCTATAAAAGGTCCGCCCGTGCCGCTGGCGACTTGATCGTTGATGGAGGGATCGGTGGTTTCTCCGTAGGTTTCCCAAATGAAGCTTCCCACGTTGCTGTAGATCAATCCCTCCCAGAAGTTAAGGCCCGAGGCGCGCGCGAAGCCGTAGTACATCGAACCCTGATAAGGATGCCCGAGTTGATTGATCGCAAAGTCATCCTGATCGACCACCCAGGGACCGCGTCGGACGTGCCGCCAGCCGCTATTCCAGGTCGAGCCGTAGTCTGTTTCTCCATAAATAAGACGGTCGACCCCATTGAGCGCCGATTGGAACAGCGGGATCTCGAGAGCCGGGATGAAGTAGTTCTTGCGCTTGACCGGCTCGCCTGGGAGCACGCGGTCAGGAGAGGTGGGGCCGACATTATCGGGGGTGGTTGAAGAGGCCCGGGTCTCGGCCTGCAGGATGCCGACGTCTGGAGGTGTTTTCCCCGCGGGCGGCAGGGCATGGGCTCTCATGGGAAGAAAAATAAAAATAAGGATTCCAAGATTTCTCATCAGCGCCGGAACTCCTCAATAGGCTTCTTTTCGCTGTCCGTACGCGGCTCATATCCTCGGGAATAGCGCCGGCCGTAGCCCCAGAGGAACAGCGGCAAGAGGCTCACCTACCAAGTCCTGACATAGGTGAGTCCTCCGCCGTTAGGCCCGGCATTGGGGATCAAGTAGCCGAGCTGGTAGCCGGATTTTTTTGCCTTGAAGTGCAGAAGATTCGGCATCAAATATCCGGTCGCGGCCCCGACCGCGGCCCCGACGATGACATCCGAGGCATGGTGATCGTTGGCCGCGATCCTCAAGACGCCGATGCCGGAAGCGGCCGCCAGCGAAGCCCCGCAGACGGCCGCATCAGCCTTGCCGCCGTACAGATCCAAGGCTTCATGCTCGGCGCAGATCAGAGAAGCAGCGGCGAATACGTTGGCCGTGTGTCCGCTCCAGAAGCTTTTCACGCAATGCGGGTCGTACTGCGTGTTTGGATCGCACACGGCGCCCTCCGGGCGCCTTCTCGGGATCATATTCGAAACCGTCAAGTTAAGGACTTCGGTGACGGCGAAGGTCTCCGCGTTGATCAGGGACAATTGGATAGCTGTGTCCTTGTTCCCGCCGGTCCAGCCGGCAGCGATCGGGCCATCCGCCATGGCGTATCCTATCAACGGAAAGGTCAAGATATCCGAAAGTGTTTTCGCGCCGTCACGGCTCGATTCGGAGCGGATCAGCAGAGTGTTCCGGGCGCCCTTGTCGAACAGGATCTCTCCTTTCCAGACCGGTGATCGAGGAGGAGGGATCAGATAGAAATTCACGGCAGAACCGGCCAGCGCCAGCCCGGTGACGACATATTCCGATGTCCTGAACCTCGGGCGGCTCTCGTCCCATTGGAACCGCTGGACTTCGGCGGCTTGCAAGGCCGGAACCAGGAACAGAATCAAAGCCATACTGAGGCTCGCATGAATAATCGTTTTCATCAGAAGAATACCGTTACTCCTCCGCCGCCGGGGGAGACGAACGGCGCGAAAGCATATCGGTCGGGCTGCGCATGCCGACGGACCTTATAGACTGCCCGTCCGGAGGCGATCCCCACTCCGGCCCCGAACAAGACATCCGAGAAATAGTGACTCCTGCTATCCACGCGCGTATAGCCCACGAAGCCCGCCAATAAGCAGGCGGGAACGCCGACCTTCCAGCCCCATTGAGATGCCGCCACCGCGGCCAAGGAGAACGATGCCGAAGTATGGCCTGATGGGAACGCGGTTCGGTCGGTGCTGTCCGGACGTATACGGCGAACGCTGAGTTTGAGGATCTGCGTTTGTATCCCGGCCAACGACAACGCCTCGAAGCCCAGCAATCCGAACTCCTGCACCGGGGAAGCGTCGGCATACCCGCCCGCGAAATAGGTCGTGCCCATGACCGCCATGAGATAGCCGGGGTATCCGATAACGGCCCCGAAATCATCGCCTCGCTTGCCAAGCGTCGCATGACTCTGCTGGGCGTCGGCAATGCGGAAATCATCGAAGGTCGTCGTCTTTCCATACCGCGCGATGCTTGCGCCGGTCCCGGCCGCCAGCAGCGTCAGCAGCCCTTCGGGCCGGGCCTCTTCCCTCACGCCGCGCAGAAGATCGATCGGAACCCCCTTCAACTCGCTAAGATCCCCGGCCCAAGCCATGAAAGGCCATAGGAACAGGAGACACAAGATCCCGACAGGCAAGAACATCAGCGGCGGCGGCTCTGTCCGCGATCCGCCTCACCGCGTTTTTCACGAACCTCTCCGCGCAGCTTCTCCCTCTCGCCATGAGCCTTCAGCCTTTCGGCGTCCTTCTCAAGCCGCTCATTTTCCCCGCCGCCCAGCGCCTCGCCCTTCTCCCTCAGCATCGAGCCATGCTTTGCGCGCCGCCGGCCCGGCTTTTCTAACGCTTTGCTCTTTTTTTTCAGGTTCGCGCCCTTCTTGATCGCGGTCTTTCCGCGAACCGTTTTCTTGGTCTTGACGACCGAAACAGCGGGTTTGGCAGGTGAAACATCCGAGACGGAAGGCATCACTGGGTTCGCACGCTCGCTTGATCCGCCGTTGTCTTGGGCGAACGCAAAAAGCGGCGCCAAGAGAACGGCAAACGCCGATGCACTGAGTCTGATGATTTTCATCTGATCTCCATTCCAAATCTGCCGGAACTCCCGCCGCACCGGACGGGAGTCCCGAAGACATGGATCAGGTCGTCGTCTTTCCAGCAGGGACCGCCGGCGGCGGCGCTGCTTATATGCAGCTTAGCGTCCTAGAAAGTAGTAGCGAAGGCCGATGCCTGCGTCCAGACCGATGCTCTTGCCGGGCGTCAGGCGGAAGACGGGGGCGAGCTCGAAGAATATCTCCACTGGATTTCTCGGCAGCCAATAGGCGATCCCCACGACCGTGCGCAGTCCGAATTCCTCGGGAGACACGGTCCTGATCTGGGCGCCCAGCCCCAGATAGACGGGAAGCCTGCCCTCGGCCGGCTGGGGCAGGACCTTCCAGCCGTGCCATAAGTAGTCGCCATACAGAGCAAAGTCCGTGCTGAAGCCGAGACCGGCATCCAGCGCCTGATTTTCATTGAGCCAAAGCTTGGCCGTACCGCCCGTCGGGTTGCCGAGGATGACGCCCGCCCCGTAATCGCCCGTCTTCTGGGCCCACAGCGGACCAGCTCCAGCCGCGAACATGCAAATAAAGAACAATACTTTTCTCATCGATTCCTTTCCCCTCTTATCCGCTCGGCGGGGCTTTCAGCCTGCACCCCTATCGACACCTTACTCTTCCCATGCCTCCGCCCGCTATGCGGAGTTATACGCGCGGCTATAAGTAAGATTCCCATCACGCCCTGGCAATACCGGAGAATCCCTGTTACGCTTATAGGTGGGTATGAGACACCTTCTTCTGGCGGTTCTCTTCCTGCCCTGCTCCCTTGCTTCCGGGACGCTCCCGGCGCCGAGAGAGTACCGTCTGCGACTGTTCAATACCCATACCCACGAGCGCCTCGACGTGGTCTACCGCAGGGGAGAAGCCTACGATCTTCAAGCCTTGGCGAAGCTCGACCGATTCCTCCGCGACTATCGGGTGGACAAGGTCAAGCACTACGATCCGCGGCTCTTCGACCTGCTCGCCGAACTCGCGGCCCAAGTGGGACGGCCGCAAGCCGAGATCGCCGTCATCTGCGGGTACCGCACGCCGGGGAGCAATCAATGGCTCCGGAGCCGCAGTTCAGCGGTGGCCAGGAACAGCCTGCACATGGCGGCGGAGGCCGTCGATATCCGCCTGCCGGGCGTGCGGACCTCGCGCCTGCGCGACACCGCGCTCGCGCTTCGGCGCGGAGGCGTGGGATACTATGCCGGCTCCGATTTCCTCCACGTCGACATCGGCCGCGTGCGGCGCTGGTGACTTAGACGCCTTACCTCCGCGCCCGCTGTTCGAATGCCGCTCCCTCCGCCGCGTCGCGGCTGTAGATATCGTCAAAGAAGCGGACCTCGCCGTCTTCCCCGACCGCCGCGGTCCCGTACTGGATGAACACGGGGATCGGCGAAGTGAGCTTGACCGTTATCGTCTCTGTCCCCTCCATGGCTGCCCGGATGAGCTTGGGCGTCCATTCGGGCCGGCCGTACAGGACCCAGGCCGCCAGCGCCTCGGGATCCGCGACACGGATGCAGCCATGGCTCAAGTCCCGACGCGATTCCCGGAAGCCCTGCCTCGAAGGAGTCCCATGAAGATAAACGCTGTGAGTATTGGGCGTAAGGAATTTCACCAACCCCAGCGAATTGCCGGGGCCGGGCCTTTGACGGAGAGAAAGCCGTCCCTCCCGAAGCCGGTCCAAGACCGCCGAGCTGATCGCGCCCGAGCTGACGACGGCATCTTTTTCATCGATGACCGCAAAGCCGTGTTTCTCCAAATATAAAGGGTCCTTTTCAATCTCCGGCACCAGTTCCTCGCGCTGGATGCTCATGGGTACATCCCATGGGGGACGGAACACGACGTCGGTCAGCATGCTCGAGAAAACAGGAGTCTCGTGCTCGAAAGCCATGCCGACCACCACTTTCTGCGGCGGCTCGCTGCCGGCGTAAAGGCGGAATTCGGGGATATTGACGATTATGGGCGGCCGGGAAAAACGGTGCGGCAGCCAACGCCACCTTTCCAAGGTGAGTCGGAGCTGCCGCAGACGCTGATCCAACGGCGTGTTGAGCCGGCGGAGCGTCTCTTTTCCCAGCACTCCATCGGGAGCCAGCCCGTGGCGGCGCTGGAAATGCTTCGCGGCCTTGACGAGCGGCCCCGCATAGAGCCCAGGGTCCGCATCCGAAGCGGCCTGCGGCGGAAGATCTCCCAGCAGGCTCAAGAGGCGCGTGAGCCGCGGCACGCCTGCGTATCGGTCCCCAGGCTTGATCAGGACGGAAGCATTGAGCGGCTCGCCGTCATCCCGGCTGGACAGTTCCTTGTACCGCCCAACGGCCTTCACCAAGCGGCGATAGGCGGGAAACGGAGGCTCCAAAGCGCTGAGCGCCGCTGCGGCATCCTGCGCGGGCACGATGCGTTTCCGGAGGAAATCCGAAGGGCCGCGGATATCCGGCTCGACATCGAAAGCGGAGGGGGAACGCTGCGGATTGATCCGGCCCAGGTGCAGGTCCAGGATGTAGCGCATCGCGCAGATCGTGAGCGCCAGGTCGAAGCGCAGAAGCTCAGACTCCGAGGCGGGGCGGACGCGACGGTCCAGGCGTGCGAGGCGAGCCTTCCACAGAGGCTTGTCGTAGTCCTTGGCGAGCAAGCCTTCGTTGTCGGCCGCCTGCAGGAGCTTGATGACGGCGCGGGCCTTCGCCGTCGGTCTCGATCCCCGCACCCAGACCAGGGAGTAGTCCTCGGAACGGTAGAATTCCCCGAGCTCGACCTGATAGTCTCCGAACTGAGGCCACTGAAGAGTCTCCAGGCGCCCCGAGGCCACGATGGCGCGCAGTTCGCGTTCTCCCTGGGCGGAGAGACGCTGCGGCTCTGCCGCTTTGGCGGCAAAGGCTTCCATCAGGCTCGTGAAAACTATGGAGGAAATAAGCGCAAGGCTCAGCGCACGAAGAAAAGAACCTGCCCTGTGCAGCATAGGGAACCCCCTGTGCGGAGACTCTATCCCATCGCCGATGCGGCGGCTATTTGGAATTCTGCTTAGCCTGCTCGGTAGTATTACGTAAGCCGGAGAGAGGGGCTATTTGAGAGAGGTCAGTCCGTGCTGGATGGCGTACTTGGTGAGGCCGGCGACCGTGCTGATCTTGAGCTTGCGCGACAAATGATCCCGATGCGTTTCCGCGGTCCGGACGCTGATGCCCAGCTTGCGCGCGACTTCCTTGTTGGTCGAGCCCTCGGCCAAAAGGGAAAGCACCTGCCGTTCCCGCTCGGTCAGCGCGGAAGCGCTCTCTTCGGCCGAGGAAGCCTTCATGCCGGGAGCCAGGATCGCGTCGGCCATGTCGGCGGGGAAATGCAGGCCGCCCTTGAAAACATGCCGTATGGCGCCGAGCAGATGTTCCGTGGGTTCGTCTTTCATCACATAGCCGTGCACGCCGCACCGCGCCATCCTCACCACATACTCCTCGGCGGCATGGATGCTGAAGGCCAAGAGCTTGGATCTGGGGACGATTTGGCGCAAGCGCTTGGCCAGTTCCCCGCCGTCCATCACCGGAAGGCTGACATCCATGATGATGACATCGGGCGAGAGCTTCTTGACCTTGCCCAGAGCCTCAGGCCCGTCGGAAGCCTCCCCGATCACCTCGATGGAAGCCTGGCTGGACAGATACGCGCGCACCCCTTCCCTTATGACGGGATGGTCGTCCACCAAAAAAACCTTGATCTTGACCGGAGACATGTCTTTCATTCCTTGCCCGCGCCGTTGAAGGGCACTCGAACCACGAGCTTGGTCCCATGTCCCGCCTTGGAATAAAAATCAGCGGACCCGCCGACGGACGCGGCTCTCTCCCGGATATTGACGAGCCCGCCGCGCAGCCGCCCCCCCGTCTGCATCCGGACGCCTGAACAGCCGCGGCCGTTGTCGCTGACGATCAGCTTGATCGCGCGGCCCATCCGCGAAAGGGACACCTTCACCCGGGTCGCGCGGGAATGCTTCGCGACGTTGTTGATCGCCTCTTGAGCGATGCGGAAAATAGCCAGAGCCAGAGCCGGAGCGATGCTCTTCAAAGCTCCCGCCCGGAAATCCACGGGAACGCCCAAGCGCTTGCTGAACTCGCGGCAAAGGGCATGCAGGGCCGGCTGCAGGCCCAGATCCTCCAGCTCCGAGGGCATCATGTCCTGGGAGACTCGGCGGAGCTCCGCGATGGCGCGATCGAGGACCTGCGTCACGCCGGTGATCCTCCCGCGAGTCTCCTTGGAAAAGGCGCCGCTCTTCCCCGGCAAGGACTGCAGCCTGAACTTCACGCCGGAGAGCATCTGGCCGATCCCGTCATGCAGTTCGCGGGAAAGGCGCTTGCGTTCCAGCTCCTGGGCCGACACCACGCGCGCATGCAGAGACCGCAGCTCCTTCTCGGTCCGCTTGCTTTCCTCTATATCGAACAAGGCGAGCACCGCTCCGTCGGCCTCTCCATCCTCGGTCCGGTAAGACCTTATCCAGAGATGATACCAGCGGCCGTTATGCCGGATCTGCCGTCCTTCGGCCTCTCCGGTCCGGATCACCCGCCTGAGCATCCGCTCCAGGTCGGAAGCCTGGGGAAGAAGGCGGCCGTTAAGGATGGAGCGCCCGAGCTCGGCGCGGGAGATGCGCAGCTCCCTCTCGGCCGCGGGAGTGAGAAGGCGGATGGTCATGTCCGGCGCCAGCAGGACGATGGGGATATCGATGTTCGCCAGGAGATTGGTCAGATCGTTGTTGGTGCGGCGCAGCGCCTCATTGCCTTGCCGGACCTCCTCATTGGAGGCGATGAGCTCCTCGTTGGTGGACTCAAGCTCCTCCTTGGCGGTCTCGAACTCCTCATTGATGCTTTGAAGCTCCTCATTGCCGGAAAGAAGCTCCCCATTGACGGACTTGAGCTGCGCGTTGGTGGACTCCTGCTCCGCGATGATGGACTTCAGATGCTCGTCGGAAACAGCCAGATCGTCCTTGAGCTGCATGATCTGGGCGCTGTCGACGGCAAGCCGCGGACGGATGTCGGCCTTCTTCTCGGGTTCCGCCTGAGGGGCATCCTCGAAAAGGATCAGATAGCGGTCCTTGTGGAATCTGGAGGCTTTGATGGGGATCACTTCGACTTGGATCCGTCTGCCCCCAGCCGCAGAACGAGAATTCTCCACGATCTTTCGGACGCTGCCCCCCGACTTCTTCGCCATGTAGATCGAGGCCCGAAGCTCCAGAAGCAGCTCTTCTGAAGCCATCCGGCGAAGATTCAGGCCCGGCTTGCCCGGCATGGGCCGCAGATAAGCGGTCGTGTCCCCGATGAACCGGAGGATCTCGAGGTCCCCGTTGACGATGACGCCGTTAGGACGGAACCGCACCGGCAGGATGTCCGAAAGCCCTCCATTCGGATCGGCGGAATCCATGTTCAGGTCGTCCGCCGCCAGGACTCCGTGTTCCGCGATAGGAACGGACTCTGTTCCCAAAAACCGGCTGGGAAGGACGACCTCCAAGTCCGCGTGCAAAGAGGATGTCCGCTTGGAATAGATCTTCCTCTTGGCATCCAGAGGAGAGAATCTCTCCGACATATCCCCCACGGCCTCCGAGCGGCCCAGCATGAGGATGCCCTCGGACCTGAGCCCGTAATGGAATATCCGCAGCGCCTTCTCCTGCAAGAACGGCCCCAGATAGATCAGCAGGTTGCGGCAGCTGATCAAGTCGATGTTGGAAAAAGGAGGGTCTTGCACCAGGTTTTGGCGGGCGAAGACGCAGTGTGCGCGGATAGCCGGCGCGATCTGCCAGCCGCCCTGCGTCTCGACGAAAAAGCGCCGCAGCCGCCCGGGTGAGATCTCGGATGAGATCTCCTTGGGGTAGAATCCGGCGCGGGCTTTTCTGATCGAGGAGGCATTCACGTCCGTGGCGAATATCTGGAAAGGGACATCGACGCCCTCGGCCTCGAGGAACTCGAGCAGGTTGATGGCATGGGAATAGGCCTCCTGCCCCGTGGAACAGCCGGGAACCCATATGCGCAAAGGCTTCGAGGCTCTGCGCCGCAGCAGCCGCGGATAGACCTTGCTCTTCAAGGATTTAAAGGCCTCCGGCTCGCGGAAAAAAGAAGTCACGGATATCAAGACGTCTCGATAGAGCGCCTCCAGCTCCGCGGGCTTCTTCTCGAGTTCGCGGATGTAGCTCTCCAGGTTGCCGATCTTCCTGATGGACATGCGCCTTCGGATGCGCCTGAGCAGCATGCTCTGCTTGTAAAGATCGAACTCGACGCCCTTGCCTGCCTGCAGAAGCGCCAAGATCCTTTTGAACGATCCCTTCCCCTGGGAATCAGGCCTGACCGGCTTGCCGGCCTGGACCGGATCCCGCGCGGAGCCGCCCCATCGGCCTCCCAGCCTCCTGGCTATTTCCACGGGAGGAAGGACGAAGTCCGCGCAGCCGGAATGGACGGCTGATTGAGGCATGCGCGCGTGCGCCGCCGTCTTCTCATCCTGCGCGAAAGTGGCGCCGCCGCCGGCCTTGATGGCCTGCATCCCCTTTGTGCCGTCGGTGCCCTCTCCCGACAAAAGGACCCCGATCGCCCGCTTCCCTTGATCCTTGGCCAATGAGGCAAAGAAGCCGTCGATGGGGTTTCCGCGCCCGGATTTCGCGCAGAGATGCAGGACCCCGCCTTTTATGAACATCTCCCGGTTGGGCGGGACGATGTAGACTCGGTCGGGCAAGACGCTCTCCCCGCCTCGAACGGTGCGGACCGCAAGCTTGGTGGCGCGGGAAAGTATCTGGGCCAGATGGCTCTCGTACCGGGGGGCCAGATGCGGGAAGAGCACGAAGCCCATGCCGGGCTCGGCCGGCAAGGCGCCCAGAAGCTGCACGAAAGCCTGCAAGCCTCCGGCTGAAGCCCCGATCCCGACTATGTGGAAAATCTTATCGCCGCTCCGGGCTGATGCCCGGAGAACGTCCTGGCGAGTCGAAGGGTTTAAGCTCTTCTTATCGATACATCCCCAAGCTGGGTAGACAACAAAACGGCATCGCTATCATATGCAACTCGATATCACTTTATGATTTAAACGCCCGCCTTACAAGGAAAACGAATCTTCCTCATTCCGGCGCAAGCCGGAATCCAGCCGCTGCCGTTAAGCTGCAAGCCTGGACCCCGGCCTTCGCCTGGGCGACATCAGGCACTGTCGGAGAATTTCATAGAATCTATTCTATGGTCCCTGTCTGCGCAGCGGTCATCATCCGTTCGGGCATGATCTTCCTCGCCCGCCGCGGGCCGGGGCGCAAGCACGCGGGACAGTGGGAGTTCCCCGGAGGACGCATCGAGGACGGGGAGACCTCCGCGGCCGCGCTCGCGCGCGAGCTGCGCGAGGAGTTGGGCATCTCGGCCGAGATCGGCGAGGAATTCACCCGCGTCCGGCACGCCTATGATTCCGGCGAGATCGAGCTCATCGCCCATTGGGTGCGCGGCTTCTCCGGCGAAATCCGATTGAGCGACCACGACCAGTCCAAGTGGGTCGAGTCCTCGAAGCTTCTCGAATACGATCTTGTTCCCGCGGATATCCCGATCGCCAAGCTCCTGACTCAGCATCGTCGGCGCGGCCGCTACAAAGGAAAGAACCCGCGCCGCTTCGAGGAAAAATACAAGGAACTCTCCCCGGAGCGCTTCCCGGAGGAAGTCGTCAAGGCCAAGGCCAGGGGCTCGACTCCGGCAGGCGCGCATCTGCCCGTGATGATCGGCGAAGTCCTATCGGCCCTTGAGCCTCTGGCCGGAGCGGTGATACTCGACTGCACGCTCGGCTGGGGCGGCCATGCGCAGGAGCTCGCGCGCCGCGCAGGCCCCAAGGGCTCGGTCATCGGCATAGACCGCGACGGCGAGGAGCTTGCCCGGACGGAGAAGCGCCTGCTCGCCGAGGGCATTCGCATCGCCGTGCGTCAAAGCAACTACGCGGATGCCGCGAAGATCCTGGCCGAGCTCAAGATCGACGGAGTGGACGCGCTGCTCGCGGATCTCGGAGTCTCCTCCATGCAGCTCGACCGGCCGGAGCGCGGGATGTCGTTTAAGACCGATGAGCCCTTGGACATGCGCATGGACCGCTCGCAAGGCAAGACCGCGTCCGAATGGCTGGAAAGCGCGAGCGAGAAACAGATCGCGGAAACGCTCTCCGGCTTCGGCAACGAACCCGACGCCTGGGCCATCGCGGCAACGCTATCGGCCCTCAAAGTCCAGGGGCGTTCGCCCAAGACCACCGGAGAGCTCGCTTCGGCCGTGGGCATCGCAAAAGACCTGGGACCGGGGCGCTTCAAGAAGAAGGATGCTTTCGCGCCCCATCCCGCGACCAGGACCTTCCAGGCCCTGCGCATCGCGGTCAACTCCGAGTACGAGGCCTTAGAGAAGCTGCTTGCGGATCTGCCGAAACTCGTGCGTCCAAAAGGCCGCGCAGCGATCCTGACCTTCCATTCCGGCGAGGAAGCGCTCGTGCGCGGCGCGCTGTGCGCGCAGGCCGCGGCCGGACTCTGGCAGCCGTTGTCCCCGCAGCCGCGCAAGCCCTCGCCCGAGGAAGTCCGGGAGAACCCGCGCGCGCGTTCAGCGCGCTTGTGGAACGTCGTTCGAACGGACACCGCTGTTCTGGAGACAAAGCCATGACTCATTTCTTCCACAGGAAGTCCGACGTGAAGCGGACGCAGAAGGGCCGCTATGATGCCGCTGGAGACGGCCCGCTCGAACTTCCCTCGCTCGGATTGGGAACGCCTTTTCGCATCGAAACCGACTTGGCCCGCAGGCTGATCCGGCGCGAGGTGAATCCCAAAGAGGCTTTCACCGTGCGCGACGCCGCGGGGATATTCTTCCGCGCCAGCGTCAAGGAGCTCAGCGAGAACGGCGGGCTTGCGGTCCCGTATGAGAAGCTCTCGGTCTCGCCGGAGCCCTGCGTGGAGATCACGCTGGCCTGCGCGGTGCTGGGACGCCAGAGGATGCTCTTCGTGGCGCAGAAGGCCACGGAGCTGGGCGTCAGCCGCATCCTCCCGCTTTTGACCGAGCACTCCGTGCCCCCGCAGGACTTAGACCATGAGAAGGCTCATGCATGGCCCGGCCAGATCATACGCGCGGCCAAGCAGTGCCGCCGCAGTTCCCTGCCGGAACTGCGCGCGCCCATGGACTTCGACGCCTTCCTCGCCTCTCCGTTCGCGACGCAGACGGACCTGTTCCTCTGCCTCGACAATGTTTCCGGGGAAACGCAGGCCCCGGCCGCGGACCCGAAAAGGATACTGCTCCTCATCGGCCCTGAGGGCGGGTTCTCGGACGCCGAGCGGAAGAAGCTGGAAGGGAAGGCGCGCTCCTGGATCCTGGGCGGACGCGTGCTGCGAGCCGAGACCGCGGTCCTGGCGGGCTTGACCGCCGTGCACCTGCGCTGGGGCGACTTCCGTTAGCCGGAAAAATTCAGTTGGCCTCAAACCTGTCCATGTCTGATTTTTCCGGACTGCATTGCCGTTCCCCAAGAAAACCCCCAACCACAAGGGCGAACCAATAGGACTAAAGGCCTACATAATCACAGGACCTTTTGCATAAGGAACAGGTCCATAGTGCTCATGTGCAGAATTGTGGAAGGAAGTTATAATCAATCTGTTGTTCGCGAATCTTTTGTTTGGAGAAACTATTCATGAGTATTCTTTGCCGAGCGTCTTTTTTGAGTCTGGCAGCCGTGATCTTATTTTCCCATGCAGGTTTTTGTCCTCTTCTTGGAGCACAGGACTTTTCAAAGGACTTCTCCGCGATTTCCTGGCCTCACGCGGACAAGATGTCCTTTGATGTCCCTTCAGCCGGAGAGGGCCGCGAGATATCGCCCCTGCGACTCTCCCAACTGGGATCTCCCTATCGGCCGGCATATTATCAGGAAGATAACTTTGATCGCGTGATGAACGCGTTGCGAGCAAATGAGGGCGAATTGGTTTCAGGCGTTCCAGGACTTAAAAAAATAGTTTCAGTAGAGGCTTCCCATCGGGCGGAAGTGCGTTTCGGGGAATTGGTGATTAATGTGTATTTCGACCGCGTGGATCCCGCCGGCGGAGATATAATCACGATCAATAAGCCCAAGGCCGTTTTCCTCTATCAAAGAAGTCCTTCGGGAGCCGGGAGTTTCATCGGAGGGGTACCAATAGGGTCGGAGGGTGAGGCTGAAAAGCCTGCGGACAACGCCGCGATGAAAGAACTCTTCGAGTCCGTGAAAAAGGTCTTCGATTTCATCTCTCCGAACGCGCCGGAACTTCGACAAAAAGGGCTCGTGCGGTTCAATCTGTTTCCAGAAGGATTATAAGGTGATGATATGAGGAATAGGTTCACGGCCTTGAGAGCTCTTGCTCTGGCAGTTTCACTCGCATCGGCAGGTTATTCCGCGGAGCCTGCTCCTGCGAAGGTCCCTGTGTTGGGAATGCCCACGCAAGGCAACGGCGTTGTCGTTTCCACGCAGGCCAAAGCCGATGCCGAGGTTTCTGTCTCCTCTTTCCCGATCAAATTGACTCTGCGAATAGAGAAGACCAAGATTAAGAGCAGCCGCAGGGAACTGCTCCGGTATCAGATTCATCTAGAAAACATAGGCAAGGAAAAACTTCGCATCACGGACAGGGGGCTCGAGTTCACGAACATCGCTTTATATGACCAAACGAAGATGAGGAAGTTCTTGTATTTTGAGCTTGTGGGCCCGGATGGGAAAGAGATCGAAGCGAGATATCCGTTCAGCGATCAAATCGTCTTCATGACCCCGGACGAGGCCAAGAAGACCAATGAGCTTCGCGCGCAAGGGCTTTCACCGTTGGAAGCGCACATGAAAGTCTACCCGATTGAAAAAGAAGAGGAATTCCACGGTTATTGGCTTGAGCCGGGGGATGTCCTCAACAGCGGGACCTATATCCATCAAGGCGATTGGCGCGGCAGGCCGGGCGGATTTCAGGACTTGTTTTTCTATCCGTTGAGGGAGCCCGGCAAATATAAAGTCCGGATCGTCTATGATTACTCAAACATGGGAGAAGCGCTTCGCAAGATCGGAATCATGATTGATTTGTCGTCTAACCCCTCGCATCGCAAGATGAAGACGCCTTGGATTGAATTCAATGTGCTTCCAAAGGCAGTGAAATGAGGGGCCGCATAACGATTCTCCTGTCGATCATGATTGTATCCGTGATCCCGGCTTTTGCGGTCCACATACCGACGACACAGCAAGAGCTTGAATGGGCGCTACAGTGTCAAAGGCATATTGATCGGGGCAATCAATTAAAAGAACAGGCAATCTTGACGCGCAAAGAACAACTGGATGCGAGAAGTCGTCCAGGGTTCTCCACGGAAATGTCCGCACAAGCCGACAGGGCCATAGCCGCGATGGAGAAAGAGCAGTTCATCGCCTACAACAAGGCCATCAAGTATGCCATGAAGGCCTACGGCATGCCGCTTGAGAACATGCAGGGCTATAATCAGATCCCCGATGCGCAGGTGGGCAGAAAGATCACGTTCATTCCGGTTTATCTGGCCCGTAAGGAGGTTCGTCCCATGAGCGGGGCGGACGGAGGCCCGCTTCGCGAAAATGACGGCAGTCTCGTGAAAATCCCTCCGATTCCCCAGACTCGTGACGGGAAAGGGATGGTCACGCGCGCGAAAACGTCCATGGATGGGCTGGCGGAATTCACACAGCACGCTTTCACGAGTCCGGCAGTCCTTGCCGCGACGCTATTCCATGAGTCCACGCACTTCAAGCACATCGTCAAGCCGGGCGGCGGGATCGAGAGGCGTTTTTTCGAGCAAGAAGAAATCGATACGCATAAAGAAGTCTGGGAAAATAGAGACATCTTCGGGCTGAGCAAGGCAGAGGCGGATGATATTCAGGGAATGATCGACCATTACAAGGAAAAGCTCGAGGAGCGGACAAAAATCTTAGAGGCTGATCCTGATTGCAAAAAGGACATTTATGCGTGCGCATACAAGAAGATCAAGGACTTCGATTCCTATCCGATGCAGGTCCAATATTCCGAAGAGGAACTGGCTGTTTTAGAGCAAGCTTCGGAGGGATTGGACTCCGCCATGGGGAAAGCATGGGGACTTGTTCAACAGGCGCGCTCTCTCGATACAGATGCTCACGCGAAAGAGATGGAGCAGGCGCAATCGCTCGCGGAGAAGCGAGTCGCGCGACAGCTTTTGGCCCGGATAAATGCGATTGGGGACCGGGTCGCGGCGAAACAGGCGGAGGCGAATAAGGCGCGGGAGTTGGAGGCCGCCCGGAACATCATGGGGAGCATCAACACACTAGGAAAGAAGGTCACCGCATCGCAGGAGGCGCGACGGAAGTTCCTGAAGGATATCCGCGAATCCGCGGACGGCTGCGGCTTCGATGTGGCGGACATTGAGGAGGGCGTCTTCCGCAACAGGACCACGCAGACTCGGATCGGGTTCCCCTATAAGCTTGCCGACTTCAATTCCGCGGAGCAGGCTGCCGTGGTCAATATCGGACTGATGCTCGCCAACGCCTGCATGAACCGCGATCCGGGCTGGCTGGACTCGGCCTGCAATGACGGCATGGATGATGTCGCAAGGTACTGGGACCGGCTTAATCCAGGGAATCTTACGGCTCTTTATGCGGAAACGAGCGATTCCGACATAAAATCGTGCGTCAGCTACTTGGTATGGCACATAACGCACGACGATGGGCACGGGCGGGATACGGACTATGGAAACATCAAGACGCTCGTCAAAAAATATGAGGATACGTATCATCCGAAGGCGGCGCCCTCCAGCGGCAGAAGCAGCAACAACAACAACAATGGCTCGTCATCCGGCGGCAATAATATTGACCGGGGAAACAACAGCGGCGGATGGGAGGGGCGTCCTCTTCACCTGAAGACTTTGCCTCAGATCATGCATGGGCTTTGAAAGGTGCGCTGCTACAAATTTTCAGCGCACCCGAGTTAAGACAGCGCTTCCGCAAAGTGGTATCATTTTCACATGGCAGAATATTACAAGCGTCGGGCCAAGCGCTCGGGCCCCAACAAGAACGAGCAGCGGGTCCAGCGCAGCCGGGAAGCCGCGGTCCGCGCGCGCTCCGCGAGCCTCCTGAGCGACATCTACCCTTCGGTCCAGAAGCTTTCCATCCATCTCGAATTCTCCCTTCCCAAGCAGCCGGCCTTCGAGCACAAGGATCTCTCCTTCACCCCCTCGGACGTTTTTGACTGCGCGGTCGCCTGCCCGGGACGCTGCGGCACCGGCGCCTTCAAGCTGGCCGCCAAGCTCCAGTCCGTCATCGAAGCCCGCCAGACGGTCTCCGAGAGCTCCGGCGCGTGCCAGGAGCCCGTGTTCGCGGGATCGAGCGAGGCCTGCGGACTCCAGCTGCGCTGCAAGATCGAAGTCTCCTACTTCCCGCCTCTCCCTCCCGCTCCCGCGGAGTGATCATTGATGCCTGCATCAGGCATCAATAGCGCCGTAACCCCTGAAGAGGCCTTGCGCCGACGCTGGGGCTACGGCTCCTTCAAACCTCTGCAGAAAGAAGCCGTGGACGCCGCTCTCTCGGGAAAGGATTCCCTGGTCGTGCTTGCCACCGGCGGCGGCAAGAGCCTCTGCTATCAGCTTCCCGCGGCCATGGGAAAGGGCCTGGTGCTCGTGGTCTCTCCGCTCATCGCGCTCATGGACGATCAGGTGGCAGCCGCGCGCGAGGCCGGGCTGGCCGCGGATGCCCTGCACTCGAACCTGGAGGCCGACCACCGCGGCGAAGCCTACCGCCGCTTGGCCGCCGGAGAGACCCAGCTCCTCTACGTCAGCCCGGAGCGGCTCTTGGTCGGCGACCTGCTGGAAGACATCGCGCCCCGGCTCATCTTGACGGCCGTAGACGAGGCGCACTGCGTCTCCCACTGGGGCCACGAGTTCCGTCCGGAATACCGCCGCCTGCCCGAGATCCTGGACCGCTTCCCGAAAGCGCCCCGCATGGCCCTGACCGCCACGGCCACGCCCGAGGTGCAGGAAGACATCCGCGAACAGCTCGGCCTGCGCGAGCCTGTGGAGCTCATCGGACATCCGGACCGGGCCAATCTGGTCTACCGCGCCTTCCCCCGCCGCGAACAGCTCTCGCAGGTGCTGGAGGTCGTGCAGAGGCATGAAGGCGAGGGCGGCATCGTCTACGCCCAGACGCGCAAGGACGTCGAGCGCCTGGCCGCGGGCCTGCGCAAGGCCGGGGTGTCCTGCGAACCCTACCACGCGGGCATGAAGCCCGATGAACGCCGAGAGACCCAAGAGGATTTCCTCAACGAACGCCTGGACGTGGTGGTCGCCACCATCGCCTTCGGCATGGGCATCGACCGTTCGAACGTGCGCTTCGTGGTCCACGCCAACACCCCGCGCTCCGTGGAGCACTATCAGCAGGAATCCGGCCGCGCGGGCCGCGACGGCCTGAGCGCGGAGTGCGTGCTCCTCTTCGCGGCCTCGGACCTGGCCCTGCACCGCTGGCTCGCGCAGAAAGACGGAGACCTCTCCTCCGAGCGCCGCCGAGCCTTGGAAAGCCAATTGCGCGGCATCGGCCGCTACGCGGTCTCGCCCGTGTGCAGGCATCGCCTGCTCTCCGAGCATTTCGGCGCGCCCTATCCTCCCGAAGGCCCGGCCTGCGGGACCCGCATACCAGCGGGGAGTGCCGAATCAACCCTTCGTCAGGACTCGGCCGCGGCGTGCGGGGCCTGCGACGTCTGCTTGGACGAGACCAAGAGCCTGCCGGATGCCGAGGCCCTGCTCACGGCCAAGAAGATCCTGAGCGCGGCCTGGCGGGCTGAAGGCCGCTTCGGGACAGGCTACGTCGTGAACCTCCTGTTGGGAAAATCCGATGAACGCATGCAGCGCAGCGGCCACGACGCGCTCCAGGTCTTCGGCTTGCTCAAGGACACCGGAGAAGCCGCGCTGCGCGCCTGGATAGACCAGCTCATCGTGCAGGATCTGCTCGAGGTCACGGAGACCGGCGAGTATCCGCTTCTTCGCATCACCGAGGCAGGCAAGGCTCTCTGCAAGGACCAAGGCTCCGTGCGCCTGGGCATCCCTTCCGCAAAGCCGAGCAGAGTGAAGAAGCAGAAGAAGGCGAAGTCCCTGAGAACCTCGAAAGGTTCCCGCGACGCGGAGCCGGAACTCGACGCCGACATGGAGCTCTTCGAGCGCCTGCGCAGGCTGCGCAAGATGATCTCCGCCCAGCTGGGCGTGCCGCCCTATGTGGTCTTCCACGACAGCGCGCTCATGGAGATGGCCGCGCTCAAGCCCCGCACAATGGAAGAAATGGGCAAGGTCAAAGGCGTGGGCGAGCGCAAGCTCGAACGCTACGGCCCCGCCTTCCTGAAAGTCATCGCCTCCGACACCCCGATATAAAAAAGTGTCGTCATCCCGGCGAAAGCCGGGACCCAGCTTGTGCCGTTATAAAGGAAGATCGTTCACCGTCGCCGGTCGCCCCGGGGACTTGTGAAGCGGGGCCTTCGCAGCGAGCTTCGACGAAGCAACGAAAAAGACTTCAACAACGGCTGAGGAGCCAAGCGAGCGAGGAAGAGCGAGGCTCCGAAAGCCTCGCGTACCCGCGGAATAAGTCCCCGGGGCGACCGGCGACGCAAAAAACTATTTCACGTACCAGAAGCGGCCGTTGAGCGTGGACTCGATCTTGAGCTTGCCTGAAGCATCCATGGCCAAACTTTCGCTCACCGAGGACTTCTCCTCGTGCTTGAGATTGCGGCGGAAGATGCGGCTTAGGATCACCGCTTCGTAATCGGCCTGATAGCTTCCGGGCAGGAGCTTGCGGACCTTGAGATTCTCGACGCGATAGGTTATCTCGTCGAAAGTGCGGAAGGTCCTGCGCAAAGTCTCCTGCACGTCCGAGAGCGCGGTCCCATCCGAAGCCTGCCAGCCGCTGCTCAGGAAGGACATGACCGCGGAATCGTCGCGGGACTCATAGGCCTTGGCGAAGCGCGCGTAGAACTCCCGGACCGAGGCCTCCTCGGCGGCCGAAAGCGCGGTGTTGGCCGCGTTCCTATCGTCGACTTCCTTGCGGTAGCGCGCATCCGAAAGTTCGCGCCCGGCGCCCTTGCCCCAGAAATCGTTCTTGATCTTCTCCAGCTCGGCGAGAGGAGCAGCCGCCTCCTTGAATGGGAATCCTCGATCCCAAAGCAGCGGCTGGAAGCCCTCCACCACCGGTCCCCAGCGTCCCGGAGTGGTCTTCACTTCCACGGGCTTGAGGTCCTGCGGCTCCGCGGAGAAGAAAGGCATATGGCGGATGCGCTGCTGGACCGCGTTGTAGTCCTCCTGCGCTTTTTTTGCCGGAGCCTCCAAGTCGACGAGCGCCTCGCCGTAGGCCTGGGCATCGAGCTTGGCCACGGCCGCGGCATCGGCCGCGTCGAGCTTGGCCTTGAGCGCGCTCACCCCGGCGTTGAGGATCCTGAGGCTCTCTCCTTTCGCTTCTTCCAGCACGGAAAGAGTCTTCTCCGCGTCGCGCAAGGACTTCAAGGCCGAATGCTTGAGAAGAGTCGCCTGCGTCAGCAGAGAAGTCGGATCGACGACCTGCTGCCCGTCTTCATAAGAGCATCCCATGCACGTCTTCTCGGAGAGCTGCGAGGCGTCCGGGATCCCCGTCATGGAACAAGCCTTCTTATCCTCAGGCTCGCCGGAAACCGAGATATAGCCGAACTCTCCGGCCAGAGGGTTCGCGCCCATGGCCGCGACTTGGCCGGCGCGTCCGGCCAAGTCGTTATAAAGCGTGGCCAAGGCCCATTGCGCCTCGTCGCAGGTCTGCGCGAAACCGCCCAAAGGCGCGAACTCCTTCTGAAGCCGTGAAAGGTCGTGGTCTCCGTCGTAGCCTGCCGCGACCTGGATCTTCCAGGAAAAACCCGTCACCTCGCCGGAGGCCTTGCTTGCGCGCTCCATAAGCTTGGAGGACTCCCGCCTGAAAAGCCCTCGCGCGGACTTCAAGTCCTCATAGGCGGCCTTGAGCTGTCCCGCGAACTCCACGGCCTGCGCCGTGATGCGGCCGCGAGCCTCCTTGGCCGCGGACTCGATCTGCCGGGCCTGGCCGACGAAGCTCTCCGTGGAAGCCAAAAAGCTCTGAGCTCCGGCGATGAGCCGGAGATAGCGCTCCACGCAGGAGATCGTCTCGAAATCCGGAGGAGTTCCCACGCGAAAGCCCAAGGGCGCGTACTGATTCTTCACGCCCCACCACTCGGAAAGCACTCCGCCCAATTCCACCTCGATGCGCGCACGCGGGCCGGACTCCAGCTCCGCGAGGAGCTTCCTGGCATCCTCCTGCTGGAGCTGCAGGTCCGAGACATACTTGCGCGCGCCCTTCTCCACGCCCACGCACTCGTAGTAGCGCTCGCAGAGCGGCTCTCGGCTGAACCCGGCCAAGCCGGCGAAGGCATATTCCGCGGAAAGGACCGAGGGATATTTCTTAACAGCCGCTTCCAATTCCTGATGTGCCTGCGTGTTGAGGTCCTGCTGGCGCTTAAAAAGAGCGTCCACGTACTTGTCGACGGCGGCCTGGAGCTTGCGCCGCTTCTCCTCCGCGCTTTCCTTGGGCTCGGAGGGAGGAGGAGGCACCGGGGTCTGCCGGTTCTTGTCCACCGCGCTCTCTTCTTTTTTCTTCGTCTTGGCGAAACGGTCCGCGTTCTCATCGCGCAGCTGGGCCGGCAAATCCTTCTCGTAGTCCTTGAGTTCCGCGCGGATCTGCGCTCCGTCGGATTCATACTTGCCGGCCTGCTTGGCCAGTTCCACGACCTGGGCTTCCGCGGTCTGATAGCCGGTCTCCACCTCCACGTCGAGTTCGATCATCATGCGGCTGATCTCTTTGAGCGCGGCGTCTCGGCCCGCGTCGCCCTCGCCCTTGTTCTTCCAGGTCTCCCGGATGCGGTTGCCCAGTTCCTGGAGCCGGATGTAATCAGAGCCCTGTCCGCGGCCCGCGGTGCGGCCCGCCTGCGCGCTCGAATAGGACTTGTCCACGAACTGCGCGATGCTCCCCGGAGTGAGCATGGCCATATCCTTGGCCGTGTTCACCGCCGCGCTCTTGAGCACGACCTTGGCGGCTTCCTTAAGCCCCTTCTCCGCCAGAGCCGTAAGGCCGCCGGTCGCCAGACCGCCCACGGAAGCCATGAGATCCCCGAACCAGACCGCATCGGCCAGGCGATTGGAAGCCCGGATATTGTCGAGCTTGTAGCGCATGTCGCTCAAGACCAGCTTCATGTTGAGCAGGTTCTTCTGGATATCGATGAGCGGCTCCATCTTGCCCTTGATGCGGTCGATCTCCGCCTGGTTGTCGCGCAGGGCGAGCTTGGCGATATTGTAGTCCGAGGTCTTCTTGAGAGGAGCGGCGGCCTGGACCGCCGGCGAGAAGAATAGAGCCGCGCAGACGACGACCAGAAGACTCATCCTCATAAAAGACCTCTCTTACACCGGACTTCACCGCAAAAATCGAGGGCCGTCCGCGCAAACGGCCCCTGCGTCAGAACACCCGGTATTTGAAAGTGCACCGCGTATCCGTGCCCGCCATGCTGATGGAAACGATCTCGATGACCGCGTACTTCCCGCTGATCAGCTTGAAGGCATAGCAGTGCCCTATATTGGCATGCGCATTGGTGCCGTAGCCGCCGGCAGGCGCGGCGCTCACGTTCTGGATGGACATCACGCCCAAGTCCTGGATCTGGACCCCGGTCTTCAAGGTTATCGGCCCCGCCGCCGCGGGAACGCCGAAATCCCCCTGCGTCACGCCCATGCTGGGCTCTTCGTAGACGACGCCCTCGGTCAGCCCGAAGCTTTGCAGGGAGACATAGTTGTGGTTGTTGATGGACTCGATATTGGTGGGATTGCCCGTATCATCCAGGCGGAGATTGCCCCTGCCGGTCGTTCCGCCCGTGCCGACATTGTCCGGGTCGCTGACCCCGAAGAGCAAAGGGTTCTTCATGCTGTAGACGCGCAGGCCCTTGGGACCGGGCTCGAAGACGAACTCGGTGCTTCCGCTGTCGGTCTGCGTGGCGCCCGTGCGCGCGAGCGTCACGAAGCGGTTGAAGGTGAGCGCCGCGTGGATGCGGCCCTCGCGTCCGCTCGCGATATTGCTCACGCTCCAGCGCAGGTCGATGTTCTGCAAAGCGACGAAGTCCTTCTGCACCGCGCGCTCCAGGAGCACGACGTCTCCGGCGAAGTCCTCTCCCACGCGCGCCATGAAAGCCTTGAGGTCCTTGGCCTTGTAGGCGTCGCGCAGGGCTTCCAACGCCTCCCGCACCTGGGAGCCGGGATCCTCATCGGAGAATCGGAGCTCGCGCCGAGTGGAATCCACCTCATTGATCTTGCCCGCGGTGTCCGCGGCTTCCAGGAAGAACTCATAGGACTTGCCCGTCTCCGGCGTGAAGGAGTACTCGAAAGCGCCGTTGTCGGCCGTCTTGGCGTCGTTCCAGGTCTTCTTGCCGTCGAGGCTCACGCGCACGTAGCCGATAGCGCCCTTGCCGGCCGCGGCCTTGCCCGTGATCTGGAAGGAGCCGTTGCGGAGCATGGAGCGGAAGAAGGTCAGCTGGGAATCTCCCTCGTCCGAGGACACCCCGTTGAAGTAGAGATATTTGACGTCCACGGTCTCGTTGGCCTTCCCGAAGATCCACCACTTGGCCTGCGAGGGCGCCGTGATGCACGCCAGGGCCGCGGCCAATATCAGAATGTTCTTTATTTTCATGTCGCTCTCCTCAGAATTCGACGTTGACGCCCATGCTCAGACTGCGCTCGCGGAAGTTGCGGTCCGCGGCGGTGTAGCGGAACTCATTGAGCCCGCCGCGCGCATAGAGCAGGGTCCGGCGCAAAGGCGCCAAGGACGGCCGGTAATAGATGCCCATGTCCGCGAAGAACTTCCGCGAATTGTCCGAGCCGCTCCTGTCGAGCGAGTTCTGGCCCAGCCGCAGGTCCCCGGTCAGGCTCCAGCGCGGAGCCTCGAAACCGCAGCCCGCGGCATATTCATAGATGCGCTCCGAGGACATGCTGAGCTCATCGTTCGAGGTCCAGCCGCCCGCGGAAAGCTGCGGCTTGAGCACGAGCTCACCCAAGCTCCTGCGCGCGTTCAAGGCGGTGTTATAGGTGTAGTCCTTGGTCTTGCGGCTCGCGTCGTAGTAGGTGTAGCCCAGATTGCTGTCGCTCTCAAGTTCTCCGAATCGGTCCTTGTAGTTGAGATTGAAGACATGGTCCGCGGAAGCCGCGGCCGGACCGTACCTGCGGGAGAACTTATAGCTGCCGTCGGCGGAAGCGGAGGTCCTGCCGAAAGGCGCCTTCCAGGTCGCGGCCAGCTCCGGGCGCCAGTTGTGCGTGGGAGCGGACTTCTGGTTGTCCACGTCGTCGCGGAACCACAGCAATCCCGAACGCAGGGTCAGCCGCCGGTGGAGCTGATAGCGCCACTGCGCCTTTCCTTTAAGACGGTCCGGCGTGGCCGCGCCCAGAAGAGTCTGATAGGCATGAGAGACCCGCTCGAACTCCAGGGACACGCGGCTCGGGCCCCCGTCGCCCACGGCCTCCACACGGTGAGCGGAGCCGTTGAAGCGGGTGTTCTCCACTCCCTCGCCTGAAGACTCCAGAGTCTTGGACCAGGAGTGCTCGCCGCTCAAAGTCAGTCCCGGGATAGGCTTATACTCCCAATCGCCCGTGTAGACCCCGGAGTTCTCCAAGGCATCCGTCGAGTTGCGGCGATGAGTGTCCGCCGCGCGCACCGCGCTGGCTCCGAGCCGGAAGTCCTGCCCGAGGGCCTGCTTGACTCGGGCGCCGAAGGCTTGGCGCTCCACGGTCTTGACCGCATGGTCCCCGTAGAAGTTGTCCCAGCGGGGATATGCGTAGCCGAACACGGCCGCGATCTCGGGCAGACGTGAATCCGCCTTCGAGAAGCGGTAGGCCGCGCCCTTCAAGGCGCCGGCCAGCGCATACTGAGAAAAGGTCTCGAAGACGTCTCCGAACATGGCCGTGTGCATGCCGTCGCTGATGCGGCCCTGCAGATTGGTCAGGGAGAAGACCTTCAGGTCGCTGCGCTTGTCGTCGGTAGCCTTGCCGCCCGCGCTGAAGTCGTAGTCGAAGCGTCCGGCCTTGCCGCTGCCGTTGACGTTGAGCTGGTCCGAATAGCGCCAGCCTTGGGTCAAGGACGAGTTCGCCCGGCCCGGCCCCGCGATATCGTTGTAATTGAGAGCCGCTTCATTGCTGAAATGCAGCTCCGGCACGGCGGCCGATGCCTGCATCGGAACCAGGATCCACGACAGGCACGCGTACAGCAGAGGCTTCACGCGTTTCTTCATCATCCGGCTCCTTTCACTCTAAGGTCCGCGATTCTATCAGTTTACGGCGCCGGGCACTCAACCAATGGAACTAACTCCGGGAGTTATTGATGCCTGGCGCCGTCTAAGAATTGACAGGTGTTCCGGCAAACCGGTATCGTTGACTTGAGCTATCCAGGTTCATCATGCCCTCGAGGATCTCCCTTATCAACGCCGGCTTGGTCGCGCTTTGCGCGGCCTTCTTCGGGCTTTGGGGCCTGGGCTGGGGCCTGCCCGGCGCCGAGCGCTTGAGTTGGGTGATTCCTCCGGGACTCGATACCCCTGAGTTCCGCCGACGCCTGCAGACGAGCTGGCAGGAGATGCACCGCACGCTGGGAGAGAATCTCATGCTGGCCTCCCAGGAGATCACCAGCTTCTCGGGCCTTCAGCGCACGCCCGGGGAATGGACTCAGCCGCCGGACATCCTCCTCAACTGCATCCGCTCCTTCTATCTGCGCTCCGCGCATGACGACGAACAGACTTTTCTCATCCTATTCTCGAAGATGAACCCCCGCAAACTGGATTTCCGTCCGCGCATGTACCTCTACGGCGGCGGCTACCTCTATCCTTTAGGCGCCTGGATCGCGGGCTCCGCGGCCTTGCGTCTCATCCATCTTTCCCGCGGGCTGGACGCCTATCTCGCAAACCCCGCGGCCATGGCCGGCCTCTATCTTTCGGGCCGCGCATTCTCCTTCTTCTGCCTCCTGCTCGCAAGCCTCTATGTCTGGTTCCTGGGCCGCAGGCTCCTCGGCGAAGCCGGCGGGCTCTTGGCCGGACTCATCTATGCGATGTCTCCGGGAATACTCATCCAGTCCCATCTCATGAAGCAGCATATCGTCTGGCCCCTCTGGGTTCTGGCTTGCCTGCACGCGAGCATGATCATCCTGCAAAAGGGAGGCATCGTCCCCTACTTGGCCGCGGGCGCCGCGGCCGGGATCGGCGCCGGAACCTTCAGCCTTTCGGCCTGGACCTGCCTTCTGCCGGCCTGCGCGGCGCTCTTAAGAGTGCGGCAAGGCGCCGCCTGGCGCAAGGAAGCCGGCTGCCTCTGCGCGGCGGCGCTGGCATCCGCCGCGGGCCTGCTGGCCGTCAACCCCTATTGGCCGGCGAATCTCGCGGAAGTGCGCGCGGAGTTCGCGCTGGAGACCCGCTATGCAGGCGGCAATCCCATGCCCTGGGTCTTTATCCGGGATATCCTGCGCAGAGCCCTCACATGGCCGGTGGAACTCTCGGCCTTCATCGGATTCTTTCTGGCCTTGCGGTCCGAAGACATGCGCTGGCGCCTGACCGCATGGGCGCTTCCCTTCTCCATGCTGCCGATCTTCTACTCGGCCGCCTCGGCCCAGGGACGCGGCATCCGTTATTGCCTGGCCTCAACGGCTCTGGCCGGACTCTTGGCCGCCTATGCGGCCCTCCGGCTGCGGCCGCAAAAGCAGCCGGCGCGCGCGCTCCATGCGGCCGCAGTCTGCGCGGCGCTCCTCCATCTGGGACTCTCGGCCGCGGTCGTCTCGCACAGCTATGCGAACGCCGGCTCGGCGGGATCCACCTATCGGAGAGCCGGGCTCTGGATCGAGGAGCATGTCTCCAGCCGGGAGTCCATCGGCCTATGGGTCCTCCCCCGGCCCGAGAACTATCCTTATTTCCGGCTCGATCGGTTCCCGCTCGTATTACTCGACCCAAAAGCGCCGGCTCCTCCGCCCGTGAAAGCTCTGCCGCATTGGCTCGTGCTCGCGCGGCCGGACTCCTACTCCACCCCGGCCATGCCGCCCGTCTTGAAGGAGTATGAGAAAGCCGCCTCCTTCGAGTACGCCCCTCTCGTGCCCTGGCTCCCTCTCGCGCCGGGAGAAACGAATGCGGGCCCCGCTTTCGAGATCTACCGGAAAAAACCGGCCGCGCCGTGAAGATCCGCTGCGACCTGCACATCAACGGCGGCTCCCGCAAGCTCGTCCTGGCGCAGGACACGACCGAGACCCTCGAACATCTTTCGCTCAAGCTCGCGGCCTACATCCTCTTCTGGGACATGGACCCCTTGGTGTCGGCGAGTCTCAAGCATCCCTCGCTGATGGACCAGGAGTTCGTCCCGGACCTCGTAGCTTTCGACGATACCGGGACCATCAAACTCTGGGGGGAATGCGGCAAAGTCGCGCTGCACAAGCTCGGGAAGATCGTCCGCCGCTGCTCCGAGGCGCGCATCGTGGTGCTCAAGGAGACCGAAGCGGAGGCCCGGCGCTTCCGCGCGGACGTCGCGCAGGAGATCGACCGCAGCGAACGCATCGAGATATTGTCCTGGCCGGGCGCGGAGTTCAAGACCTGGCGCAGAGTGCTCGACGACCGCGTGGAAGCCTTCGGCGACGCCCAGGGACGCTCGCTCAACCTCGTGCTCAACGAGCACCCCTTCGCCGTGGACCTCGTCTCCTTCTAGCGCAGCACGCGGGGAATCCCTTTTCGTTCGTCGCCCCGGCGAAAGCCGGGGTCCAGATCACCTGCCCAGCAGCAGGTATTCCAGGCTCCAGTGGCCGTAGCTGTGCTTGCCTTCCTTCCACTTATGGAACTCCAAGGAAAGCTGGCCAAGGTCCACCTCCACGCCGAAATCCCTGCGGACCACGGCCGCGATCAGCATGAACCAATTCATGAACAGATGCGTGCGTTCCTCCCCCATGGAAGAGACGAGCATCTTCTGGTAGCCCAGGGTCTTCATGAGCTTCAGGGCCATCAGATGCGAGGCCGCCTCGCGGTCGTTCTTCGCGCTGGACGCCATCTGGGTGAAGACGTTCTCCAAGGCCGGCACGCGGGGCACGAACTTGTAGGCGTATTGATCCGCGGAGTCGACGACGAGCACCCTCCCGTCGGGCCGCAGGAGCTCCTTGAGGCGTTCGAGCAGGGCCGCATGGTCGGGCAGATGCTGGGCCACGAACCGCAGAAGGATGTAGTCGAATTTGCGTTCAGTGCGCCACGCGTAGAGGTCCTGGACGTCGAAAGACGCGTTGGAGAGCTCCGCGCCGTAGTATTTCCGCGCGGAATCGACGAAGCCCTTGTCCGCATCCACGCCCAGGAAGCGCTTCTGAGGGAAGTAGCGCGCGAGGTTCGCCAGGAAGTGGCCGGGGCCGCAGCCCAGCTCCAATATCTCCGTACTGCTGTTCCAGGCAGGCTCTTCGAGGAGATACTTGAGGTCCTCGGCGAAGGTCACCCGCGCCTGGATGCGCAGGAGTTCGTCCATCATGCGCCGCACGTCGGCCTTCTCCAGGTCGATGACGCCGCCCTCCAGCGTCGTGACGCGCACTCCGGCGCGCCTGCCGGGCGAGGCGTGGGAAGCCTCCTTTTCCGCGCGCACGGCCTTGATCGAGAGACAGCCGCCCTGGAAGTCGAGACGATCCATATGCACGACCTCGAAGCCCGCGTCCGCGAGGAGGGCCTCGATCTGGCTCGGGCTCATGCTCCGGATGCGCGGATCCAGGCGCTTGAGAGCTTCCTGATAGGCCAGGAGGTAGGGCCGCAGCTCCTTCAAGCCTCCCGCGGCCTCAAGGCTTTCCTTGAGAGACGAGAAGAACGCCTCGAAATTCGTTTCCTTGGAGAAGGTCGTCCAGGAGAGGACGCCGTCCTTCTTGAGGACCCGGTGGCAATCCTCCAAGGTGCGTCGGAGGTCGTCGGCCCGGCAATGCCCGTCGAACATCAAGACCGCGTCGAAATGCCCGGGAGAAAACATGGCGAGGCTCCGGGGACGGCCTTTGCTCGCCTTCAAGCGCTGAGAATAGTCGGCATGCAGGAGCTTCTGCTGGACGCCGAGCTTCTTGCGGAAGAATTCCAGCAGGGTCTCATTGGGCTCCAAGGCCCAGACGCGGCTTTGGCTTTCTTTCATCTGCCTCAGTATCATCGTGCCCGTGCCGACCCCGACATGCAGGCATTCCGCCCGCCCATGCGCGTGGGACAGGGCCTTTTCCAGGACCTTCTCGCCGTTCGGACTGGCCTCGAAGACCCTGTCGAAAGCGACCGCGTACTGGGACCAGGCGATCTCCCGTTCGATGGCCGCCATCATCTCCTGCCAGAGCTCCTGCAGGCGGTCGGCATGGAGGATATTGAAGCTCACGGACCATGCCTTCGTGCGTCCCTTCTCGTCCATGATCTGGCCCGCGATCTTCTGGAGGGTCACGGCGCCGAAACGCGGGTGACGGATCGTGAGGGTCTCGTCGTGGACCAAGGGGACCTTGGCGGTCTGAAAGACCTTCAGGGAGCGGTCGATGACCTCGGCCCCGTCGTCCATGTGGTTCATCAGGGCGCTGATGTGCGTCCCGATGAGCAGGCCGAACTCCTTGGCGAAGATCTCCTCGAAGGCCGGGTTCCAGTCCACGAGACAGTAGCTCTCGTCGAGGATATAGGTAGGCCCGATGAGGTCGAGGATGGGCCTGCGCAGGTCGCGGATAAAGGGACGCATGCCCGGCAACTCCGCCTCCCCCTTCTTCGCGTGTTCCGCCTTCATCTCATGGGGAGTCATGCGGCCTCCTGCGGGCCGACCCGGTACTGCCCGAGCCGCACCGTGAACGCCACGCCTTCCGTCTTGGTCAGATTCTTGTTGGCCAAGCGCACCAAAGAGAGGTCTCCGCGCGCGATGTGCGTGACCTTCTCCTTCATTCCTTCCTTGAGATCGATGACGATCCGTTGTCCGGAATTGAACCGATATATCCCCGAGGCGTCCTGGACGCGGCCCTCCTCGCCCTCGATAGCCTTGAAGCCCAGCTTCCTGTACATGGGCATGTGGACCGGCTGGCATTCGCCCACCACGAGGTCCTTGCCCATGTCATAGATCGCGGCAATGGCCAGCCGCGTGAGAAGCTGCGCCACGCCCAGGCCGCGGTACTCCGGCGCCGTGATGATGCGGCTGACCTCGGCTCCGTCGACGATCCTCTGCCATTCGGACGTATCCTTGACCCGCAGGTTCTGCAAAAGCGGCAAGGGCGCTCCGCCGGGCTTGAGCAGGCGCTCGCGCATGCCCCCCCCTCCGACCTCTTCGACGATCTCCTGGAACCAGCCGCGCTGAGCCTCGAAGATCTCGCTGAAGGAACCGAAAACGGAATCCACCACGCCCCAGGGCTTGTGCGCGAAGATCATGCGGAGCACGCCCGCGATATTGCCGGTCGCATCGTCCATGGCCAAAAGCTGGACGGCCGAACCGTCGTGATAATCCATCTCAAGACCCAAAGGATTCTTCTCGGTCTCCGAATCCAGGTAGCCCGCCATGCCGTAGACCCGATGCCTGAGACGGAAGACCTGCCGCAAAGCCTGCGGACTCTGCACGACTTGGATGCGGACGCCGGTCTCGCGGATCGAGTCCCGATGGGCCTTCGTGGATGGGGAGAGGAGATGGAGCCTCGTGCCCGCCTTGACGATGAGATCGCGCAAAGCCTCGGGCGAACAGACGCCTTGGTCCAGGGACAGGGTGATGCCGGGGATGTCCGGCAGAGCCTTGGGACCCAAGGCGATGAGGCTGCAAAGGCGGTGGTTGGAATAGAAGCTCTCCAAAGCCACGTCCGCGAGATTGGAGGTGGTGAACCGCCCTTCTCCCTGGAACTCCACGAGCTGGTCCGAGACCACGACCGCATGGAGCCCCTTATGGGAGAAGAGCACTTCGATGAGGCGCGCGCCGAATTCCTCCGGCGACGCGGCATGGACCGGATGAAAGCGCAGGACCTCGTTGGGAAGGTCGAAAGGGTTCACCGAAGCGCAAAGCTTCCCGGCATGCTCTTCGACGAGCCGGCGCAGGGCCGCGTCGCGCAGGAAAAAGATCAGGGCGACGGGAAAATCGCCGGAGAGCGCACCCTGCGGACTATCCTTCATTGCGAGGCCGTCCCCGACGAGTCTTGTCCGGGCTTCATGACGTATTGCCCGAGCCGGACCGTGAACGAGACTCCCTCCGTTCTCATCAGGTGCTTGTTGGCCATGCGGATGAAGGCCAGATCCCCCCGGGCGATGTGCGTGACCCGCTCCTTCATGCCTTCCTTGAGGTCGATGATGATCTTTTGCGCGGTGTAATTATAATGCCCCGAGGCTTGGGCGCGGCCTTCCTCGGTCTCGATGGTCTTGAATCCCATCTTCCGGTACATGCCCAAGTGAGTGGGAAGGGCCTCTCCAAGCACGAGGTCCTTGCCCGCATCGTAGGCCGCGGCGATGGCCAAGCGCATGAGCAGGTTCGCCATGGCCAGGCCGCGGTACTGCGGCGCGACGATGAGGCGGCTGACCTCGACTCCGTCGAGAATCCTGTTCCATTCCGCGATGTTCTTGACCCGGAGGTTCTGCAGGATCGGCAGGGGCGCGCAGCTGGGCTTGAGCAGGCGTTCGCGCATGGGGCTCCCGCCGAACTCTTCGACGATCTCGCTGAACCAGCCCCGCTGGGCCTGGAAGATCTCGCTGAGGGGACCGAAGACGGAATCGAGCACCCCCCAGGGCTTGTGCGCGAAGATCATGCGGATGGTCCCCGCGACCGCACCGGTGGCCTCGTCCGTGGCCACGAGGTGGAGCGCGGATGCGTCGTGGTAGTCCATCTCGAGCCCCAGCGGGTTCTTCTCGGTCTCGGAATCCAGATAGCCGGTCACGCCGTAGATCCGGTGCCTGAGACGGAAGACTTCCCTCAGCGACTCAGGACTCTGCACGACCTGGATGCGCACGTTGGTCTCGCCGAGCGAATCCAACTGAGCCTTGCTCGGCGCGGAAAGCAGATGGAGCCTTGCGCCCGCCTTGAGGATGAGTCCGCGCAGGGCCTCGGGCGGGGCGGTCCGCAGGTTCAAGGACAGGGTGATGCCGGGGATGTCCGGCAGGTCCTCCGAGCCCACGGAGATGAGGCTGCAGAGGCGATTGTTCGTATAGAAGCCCTCCACCACCACGTCCGCGAGGTTGGAGGTGGTGAATTTCCCCTCCCCCTTGAACTCCACGAGGGCGTCCGATACGAGGATGAGATTCATCCCCTTCTGGAAGATGATGTCGATGAGGCGCGAGCCCAGCTCTTCCTGGGAATCGACGAAGGACGGGAAGAAACGCAGGGACTCCTGCGGAAGATCGAAGGGATGCGCGGGCTCGCAGAGCTTCTGCACGCGGCTTTCAATGAGGCCGCGGGTGCGCGGGTCGCGCAGATAGAAGAGCAGGACGACAAGGAAATCCCCTGCGGGAAGGTTCGCCATATGGGTAGGGTTATTGTAGAGCCGATTCCCTGATCGCGCAAGGTCAAAGCCAATAAACGGAAACACGCCTAAATCCTCTGCCAAGCCGTGAATCAGTGCACCGAAAGCCTCGGCCCCGGTCTTCCGGGTACGCGCGCGGCCGTACCCGGAAGATGGGAGGTGGAGCGTCCGTCGCGTCGATCTACGGCTTACCGGATTTGGGGAGACGCCGTTTTTTTTGACCGGGAGTCCTTCAAAATGCTGAAATTGGTCATATGACAAAATTTATATTCGCAGCCTGCATTTTATCCGCCCTTCCCTTATACGCTCAGGACGCCTCGGACTCGGATTTCGACTTTTTCCAGCAGGAAGCCATGGTCATGACCGCCGGCCGCAAGCCCCAGAAACTGCGCACGGTCGCGGCCTCAGTGACCGTATTCACCGCCGAGGATATCCAGCGTTTGGGCGTGCTGAGCCTGGCCGATCTGCTCAGGCTGGTCCCGGGCATGGACGTGCGCGTGAGCAGATCGGCCACGGGCATAGCGGACTACGAAGTCGTGCACGTGGACAACCGCGGCCTCAACGGGAGCTCCATCCACACGAACAAGCGCATCCTCCTGCTCATGGACGGCCGGCCGGTCAACGACTACTTCTTCGGCTCTTTCGACGTGGATGAGCGTCTCTCCATGGACAATATACGGAAAATCGAGATCCTCAAAGGCCCGGCCTCCTCCCTCTACGGGACCAATGCCGAGGACGGCGTCATCCAGATCTTCACCAAAAGCGGGAAAACGGATCCCGGCCTGCGCGTACGCGGAAGCTTCGGCTCTTTCAACACTCAGGAGACGGGCGTCGAATACGGACATGAGTGGCAAAAGCACGATGCCTCGATGTTCGTCTCCGGCCGCTACTACCAGTCCCAAGGCCCGCATCTGATCAACAACAACGAATCCACATACGGCGGGAACCTCTTCCTCAAGCTCGACCGCGGCCCCGCGGAGCTCTCCATGGGCTACGACCAGGGCATCCACCAGTATTCCATGACGCGCAGCGCGCCCAGCACCCACAACGATACTCACTTCGCGGAGTATTTCGCCAATATCGTGACGCCTTTCAAGCCCCTGGAGACTCTTGAGATCGCTCCCAGGGCCTACTGGAACTATTACGAGGCCCAGAGCTTCCTCGGCATACTCACGAGCTACCGCGTCGGCACGGAACTGCAGGCCACCTGGGCCTTTCATGAAGATTATTCCCTGGTCTCCGGAATGCAGCTGCGCAACAACTGGGAGGACGTGACGGATGCCGACCGCCACGACATCACGGAACAGGGCTATTTCGCCCAGCTCGAGATGCGCCCCCTGCCGGACCTCTATCTGCAGGCAGGCGGCCGCTGGGACAAGAATTCGCTGTCGCCGAGCTTCTTCTCGCCGCGCGCGGGCCTTGTCTACACTCTCGGAGAGAACTGGACTTTGAAGAGCTCCTACGGCAAGTCCTTCCGCGCCCCCAACTTCGGGGAAGTCTATGAGCGCAAGGCCTCCGGCATCTCCATCGCCGAGAATCCGGAACTCACGCCGGAATACATCCAGACCTTCGAATCCAAGGTGGAGTTCCAAGCCGCGGACCGCCACCACCTCGGAGCGACCTATTTCAACAGCGAAGCCAAGGACATCCTCGGCCTGCGCGGGCCCATCAACGGCCTAAAGGTCCTCAACAGCGGCTCAGCTTCCATCTGGGGCATCGAGACGGAAATAAGCGAACGGCTCCTTCCCCAGCTCACGCTCTACGGAAACCACTCCTTCCAGCGGACCACGAACAACACCATGACCCAGCGCGGCACCGGAATACTGGCGGCTCAAGTCCAAGGCCAACTCCTCTACGCGCCCGAGCATAAATTCACCGCCGGACTCACGCTCCGGCCGCGGACCTGGCTGGACTGGGACGTGCATAATCTATGGGTCGGACAGCGCCGCTATTCCGCCTCCACTCTGAACATGCTCCCGGCCTACCATATCCTCAGCACCACGCTCCGGGCGCGCTGCATGGGCCACTGGACCGCCTCCCTTTCCGTGGACAATATCAGCAACAAGTACCGCCAAGAGACCAACGACGTCCCCATGCCCAGCCGCGCCTATCGCGGCGGCGTCGAATACCGATTCTGATCCGCACGCTCGTGATACAATAAGAAGGCATGGCAGAACCCTCGCGCATCGGCAAGTTCTTGGAGCAGACTCAGGTCCTGCGCATCCCCAAGCACTCGCTCTCGACCTTCGGCGCCACAAGCATCGAATACCATCTCGTCTCTCCTGTCGACGACATGCCGGACCGCACGCGCTTGAGGGAAGGCTGCGTGGTCTCGGAGAAGCCCAAGATCCTCACCCCCCAGTCCCTGCGGGAGCGCTTCGAGGGATTCGGCGAGGATTCCCGGGAATTCGAGCAATGGCTCGGCCGCGAGTACCGCGAGCTCCTGCGCGCCCTGGAGTATCGATTCAAGAACTTGGACCTCCGAACGAGCGTGATCCATCAGGACCCGCGCGACACGGTCCGCCGCATCCAGGAAGACGCGGACGCCCGGGAGTCCCGCCGGACTGCGCTCATCCTCTGCCCGGACGCGGCTTGGTCCCTGGCGCTCATGAAGTTCACCTTGGACGAAGCCGCCCGCTCGTTCCCGGGCAATGTGCACGACCTGGAGCGCAGAGGATTCTTCGAGTCCGGCGGCCCCTCTGCCCGCGCGCGCAAAAACGAGATCGAGCGCTTATTCGAGCAAGCCTCGACGGATCCCTCAGCGCGGGATATCCTGCGCAAAAAACTCCAGGACTGCGGCCTCTTCTCCGAATACGAAGACCGATTCCTCAATCTCTTCAACACATGAAAAGAACAGCCCTCCTCAGCCTGCTGTTCCTGGGCGCATGCAGGAAGGCCCCTGCGCCGCAGGCGGAGATGCCCGCGGCTTTGCCCCCCGCGGCCGCGCAAGCCCTGAACGCAAAGACTTCCGCCGCCGTGAAGGCGGCCCCTCTCCCGCCCAACCCCGCGAAAAACAAGGCTGCCGCCCCGCCTTCCACGGCATCCAAGACGCCCTCCAATTTAGCGGACTCAAATGCCGGCTCGCCGCCTCTGCTCGGAGGCCCCGCCCCGGGCTGCGGAGCGAAGCCTGCTTCCCCCCTCGGCGCCGCGGCGATCGAGGACCCCGACTCCTGCGGCCCAAAATAGTATTATTGCCGCATGTGTTCTCAGACCGGCCGTCGAGCGTTCTGCGCCGCGGGAGTCTTCCTCTGCGCGGTCTTGCTCACGGTCCTGCTGCGCTCGATGACCCCGGACTATCGGCCCCAGTCGCCGGAGTTCCGGCGCACGGGCCCGGCCGAGGCTCCCGTCGAGATCGCCGTGTTCTCGGACTTCGAATGCGGCGGCTGCCGCGCCTCCGAGGAGCCCCTTCGCCGGCTGCAAACGCTCTTCCCCGGCAAGATCCGCATCCTCTTCAAGCATATGGCCTGGGACTTCCATAAGCACGCGCTTGAAGCCTCCGTGGCCGCGGAATGCGCCGGAGAGCAGGGCCGCTTCTGGGAATTCCACGACCGGCTCTTCAAGAACCAGGAAAAATGGGCCTCAGAGAAGGGACCGGAAGCGTTCTTCGCCCAGCTTTCCAAAGAACTGCGCCTGGACGCCGCGGCGTTCTCCGCCTGCCGCAACGGCCCCTCCGCGAAGGCCGCGGTGGACGCGGACCGCAAGGAAGGCAAGGACCATTGGGTCCGCGCCACCCCCACTTTCTTCATCAACGGCAAGCGCTTCGTGGGAGTGCGCCAGCTCCGCGGGCCCGGCTTCAATCTCATCGAAAGGATCGTGAAGAAATGAGCCCTCGGACAAAGGAGTTCATCGGTCTTGGCGCACGGCTCCTGCTCGCGGGGCTCCTGCTGGCCTCCGGCGTCCAGAAGACCCTGGAACCCGCGGGGGAGTTCGCGGCCATCGTGGAGGCCTATCGCATCATCCCGCCCGATTTCATCGTCCCCTTCGCCTATGCCCTGCCCTTCGCCGAACTCCTGCTGGGACTGATGCTCTTGTCCGGCTGCCTTCTGCCCCTGGCCGCAGCCGGCTCCGCGGCGCTCTCATTGACCTTCTTCACGGCCCTGGCCTCGACGCTCGTGCGGGACATCTCGCTGGAAAGCTGCGGCTGCTTCGGCTCGCTCCACCTGACGCGTCCCCAAGCCATGTCCGTGGATGCGGCCATGATCTTTCTGGCCGTTCTCATCTTTCTCCGGCGCGGCTCGCGCTATTCGCTGGATGCTTGGTCAAGTACTGCGACCGACACACAAGTGCACTAGGGGGATCTGATGGCCGTCAAAAAGAAGATTTTGGCCGTGGACGACGATGCGGGCATCTGCCAGCTCTACGAAAGCGGCCTTCCTCCCATGGGCTTTGACGTGACCTGTGCCGCCAGCGGCAAGCAGGCCCAGACCTTCCTGAAGAAGGAGCTGCCGGACCTCATCCTCATGGACATCATGATGCCCGACATCGACGGCATCACCCTGACCCGTGAGATCCTCTCCCAACCGCGCACTTCCAAGATCCCCATCCTCATCGTCAGCGGCTTGAGCGACGCGGCCACGCTCAACGACGCGCTGCTCTTCGGGGCGGTCGACTACGTGGTCAAGCCGCTAGACTTCGACGTGCTCAAGACCAAGATCGACCGAATTCTCGGATTGAAATAGACGCGCAGCCGCATCGCGTCACCCCGGGCTTGACCCGGGGCCCAGGAATACGACGCAACGGCCTTTGCTGGGTCCCGGCTTTCGCCGGGATGACGGATTTTCAGTCGCCCCGGCGGACGCCGGGGCCCAGAGAATCGAAGGAGACCCCTTAAGATCGCGCCGGGTTCTCGGGAACGTGGGCGGCTTGCTTTTCTCCGCTCAGAGGAAGGACAAGCAGCAGCATGCTCAGCATGCAGACCAGGATGGTGCTGCTTTCATGGATGACCATCCCGACCGATAGAGGGATGATCCCCAGGATGGCTGAAGCCACCATGGTCAAGATGACTCCCAAGGACACGACTAGGTTCACGGTGATGATGCGGCGGGCATAGGCGCTGAGCTCGAAGGCCGCCAGCAGGTTCTGCAGAGAGTCCTTCATCAGGACCACGTCGCTGTTCTCCAATGCCGCGTCGGTGCTGCGCGCGCCCCCCATGCCCACGGAGACGTCCGCAGCGGCCAAGGCCGCAGCATCATTGAGCCCGTCGCCCACCATGACGACCTTGTGCCCGGCGGCTTTCAGGCCCTCGACGGCCTTGAACTTCTCATCCGGAGCCAGGCCCGCGCGGTACTCATCGACGCCGAGCTGCTCGGCGATGCGCGCGGCGACCTCCTCGCGGTCCCCGGTGAGCATGACCACGCGCTTGCCCATGGACCGGAGCTTGGCCACGACCTCGGCGGATTCCGGCCGGACCTCGTCGCGCAGCAGGATGCGTCCTATCAGGGGACCGTGCGCGACCCAAAGAGACATGGTCCCAGGATCTAGCTCATCGCCGCCGGGAATCGGTTCCACATTGCCTTGCGACTCGATGAAGGCCTTGCGGCCGACCCGGGTCTCCTTCCCGTCGAAGCGGCCCTGCACGCCGAAGCCCTCGACTTCCTTGAAGTCCTCGGGCTCGTCGACAGAGAGCCCCTGATCGTCCGCGTAGCGCGCGATGGCAGCGGCCACGGGATGCGTCGAATTCCTCTCGAGCGCCGCCGCAGCCCGCAGCAGGCTCATGCCCGCATCCGGCCGGGCCGCGCCCGAAAGGACCTCGACGCGCTCCACATGCAGCTCGCCGGTCGTCAAAGTCCCGGTCTTGTCCATGGCCACGACGTCGGCCAAGGCCATGCGCTCGACGGCGGCGCCTCCCCGGAAGAGTATCCTCTGCAGGGTGCCGCGGGCGATGGCTGCCAGGATCGCGGAAGGGATCGAAAGCACCAAGGCGCAGGGACTGGCCACCACCAGCAGGGTCACGGCGCGGTAAAAGGCCGATGTCCCGCCCACGGGCACGGTGAACGGCGGCATCCCCATGAAGCAGAGCGCCGCGAAAAGCAGGGCGCTGGCGCCCAGGATGGCGAACGTATAGGGCGTGCTGAACTTATCCGTGAAGCGCTGGCTGGGCGCCCGCAGATTCTGCGCCTCATGGATGAGGCGGGTCAGTTTTTGGAACGTGCTCTCCGCGGCCGGGCGCACGGCGCGCGCGCGCACCACGCCGGATTTGTTGAAGGAGCCGCTGCGCAAGGAGTCTCCCGGCTCCTTGGTGATGGGCAGGGATTCTCCCGTCAGGTTCGATTCGTCGACCGTGGTGCGGCCCGAGACCACTTCGGCGTCCACCGGGACCTGGTTGCCGGGCAGCAGGACGAGGATGTCTCCGACCGCGATCCGCTCGATGGGAACCTCGGAAACGACCCCGTCTTTCTCGAGGCGCGCGGTCTTGGGAGCGGCGCTGAGCAGCGCGTCGATGCCTTTGCGGGTGCGGTGCTCGGCGTAGAGTTCCATGGCATGGGAGGCTGAGAACAGGAAAAGAAGCAGCGCGCCTTCGGGGAGTTCCTGGACGAACGCGGCTCCCACGGCCACGGCCAGCATCAGGAAATGCACGTCGAACTTGCCCTTCGGGATGTCGTGCGCGGAATCCTTCAGCGCATCATAGCCCCCCGCGACCATGGAAGCGCCATAGAGCAGCCCCGGCAGCCACGCCGGCCCTAAAGCCGCATAGGAAACTCCAAGGGCCGCAAGCCCGAACGCAGCGCTCAAGCCCGCCAAGACAGCCAGAGTCTCCCAGGATTCTTCCTCCTCTTCTTCAGCCGGGGCCGAGCCCTTGCCCTCAGCTGATTCCTTGTCCGTCGCTGAGTCTTTTTCAAGTGAGTCTTTCCCAAGAGTTTTGCGCTCTACCGCATCAGATTTGTCGCGCGCTCCCTCGCGAAAGCTTATCGATCCGTCATCCCGGCGAAAGCCGGGACCCAGCAACCGCCGTGGCGACGAAAGCAAGCCTGGACCCCGGCTTTCGCCGGGGTGACGGGAATCAAGGGACTTTTGACTCTCTACGCTGGAAACATCCGCGGCGTCATCGGACGCAGCGGAGCGTCCGCCGGAGAACAACCTCTGGAGCAGGCCTGAAACGGCATGGAGGGTCCCTTGGGACGAGGAGTTCCCTCCCTGGATCTTTGCGGCCGCATCCGAAAGGGCCGTCAGAGCTTTTTCTTTTCCCGCCTCAGCCCCTTGGTCCTGGGAAGACAAGGAGACAGGAGAGTCCTGAGCCGCGACAACGAGAGTCTTTGCCGAAGACTCCGGCGCATTGGACACGGCAATGGACTTCAAGCTCGGATTTGCTTGGACTGCAACGGCATGTTCCGTGAGGAACCGTCCGGCTTCTTGGACTTGCGGCAGAGTCCCAGGCAAGGACATCTCCACAAAGCCCTGGGACAGGGGAACACCCGGCAGGTTTTGGTTCGCCGACAGAACGATGGAAGGCAAGGGGACGACGCTTCCCTGCGCGGCGACGACATTCTGAGCCGCCGCGGAGATCGCCTGCGCGGGCGACTGTCCGGCAAGCAGGAAGACCAGCAGTCCTGCCAGGCTTCTCTTCATCGCGTCATTCGTCTTTTCATAGCGCATTTGAAATCGCTCCTCTCAGAATGTCTTTTGATTTTCACATAAAACCCCGCTCTGCCCTAGAGCCTTAAGGCCTAAAGAATCGGCACCAATGGGCCTATTGGATTCATGGGCCCTGTAACAGTTCAACCGTCTAAAGTCGCCTCCCCGGCGAAAGCCGGGACCCAGATATTCCTGGATTCCGGCTTGCGCCGGAATGACGGTGGGAACTTCACTCGGCTGACCGGATGCTTTTTAGGGTTTTGGAGGCTCGACCTGCAGAGTGACGTGCTTGAGCTCGAAATCCTTTGCCAGGACATCCATCCCGGCGCGCAGGACCTTGTGCGCGTCCCCTCCGGGCCGCAGCACGACGTGCCCGCTCATGGACACGGCCCCGGAGGAAAGGCTCCAGAGATGAAGGTCGTGCACCTCAGCCACTCCCTCCACTGATTCCAGGGTCCTGCGGATGCATTCGGGATCGAGATGGTCCGGCACGCCTTCCAATAGGATGTGCACGGCCTGGCGGACCAGATTGACGGACACCACGAGGATGATCACGCAGATGAAGACGCTGGCCAGCGGGTCGGCCAGCCACCAGCCGCAGACCCACATGAGCAGTCCGGCGACGATGGCGCCCACCGAACCCAGGGCATCGGACATCACGTGCAGGAAAACCGCCCGCACGTTGAGATTGTGCTCGTGCTCCTCGTGAACGAGCAGCATCCCCGAGACCAGGTTGCACACGAGCCCCAGCACCGCGACGCCGAGCATCATGGGCAGATGCGCGACCGGCGTCGGGGAATGGAAGCGCTCCATGGCTTCCCGCAGGATGGCGCCCACCGCGACCCAGAGCAGCAGCCCGTTGGCCAAGGCCGCAAGGACCTCCACGCGCCGATACCCGAAAGTCCTGCGCCGGTCCGGCGGAAGGCGGGATGCCCACGCCGCGAAGAGCCCGATGCCCAGAGCGGCCAAGTCCACTCCCATATGCGCCGCATCCGCCAAGAGAGCCAAGGAGCCGGACCAAAGTCCCGCCCCGATCTCAGCCAGGAAGACTAAGGCCGTGAACGCGAAGACGTAGATCAGCGGCCTCGCATCCGAGGCCGGAGGCACGCCTTCGCAGTCAACGTCCATGCGCTTGCCGGAAGGCCTCATACAAGAGAACGGCGGCAGCGGCCGAGGCATTGATGCTGTCGACGCCTCCGGCCGAGACCTGCGGGATGGCCGCAAGCTCGTCGCAGTGGGACTGGACCAGAGGCCGCATCCCGGACTGCTCGGAACCCACGACCAGGACGAAAGGCCGATTGAAGCTGACTTCCCAAGCAGGCTTTCCGGACATATCCGCGCCGTAGATCCAGAAGCCCGCCTCCTTGAGCCGGCGCAAGGTCTGCGCGAGATTGCCGACCTGGAAGAGCGGGACCTTCTGCAGAGCGCCGGCCGAGGCGCGAGAGGCGCCGGGGCTCAAGCCCGCGCTGCGGCGGTCCGGAACGAGCAAGGCCGAGGCTCCCAGGCACACGGCGCTGCGCGCGATCGCGCCCACGTTCTGCGGGTCCTGGATCTGGTCCAAGGCCACGAGGATGAGATCCCGGCGCTCTTTCTCGGAAAGATTGGCGAGGAAAGCCTCAAGGTCCCCGCTGTCGGGCGCCTCGACCCGGACCGCCAAGCCTTGATGCGGACCGCCGGTGCTCAGGCGATCGAGATCCTTGCGCGTCACCCAGCGGACCTTCGCGCCCATCGCGCGAGCCTTGCGGGAGAGCTCCTCGGAATCGCGGCCCCGGTCCCTCTGGATCCAAAGCTCGTGCACTCGGTTGTGCTCGGAGGACAAGGACTCCTCGACGACATGCGTCCCATAGAGCCATCGCGTCGCTTGTTTCATTGGTTCCTCTTACGCCCGGCTCCAGCTGGAGCCTTCGCGCGTATCCTTGATGAGAATATTGCGCGCTTTCAGCTCCTGACGCAAAGCGTCCGAGTCCGCAAAACGCTTCTCCTTGCGCGCAGAGACGTAGCGGTCGAAGAGCGCCTGCACGTCCGCGTCCAAGGACTCCTCGGTCCGTTCGAAGAACCTCAGGCCCAAGGCCTTGTCCGCTTCCTCAAGCAAGCCGCGCTGCTCTGCGGCCGCAAGTCCCTTGAGCCCGTCCCAGAGCACGGCGAGGGCGCCGGGCACGTCGAGATCGTCGGCCAATCGCGCCCGGAACGCCTCCGCGGCTTCGGCAGGAATCTTCCCCGAAGGCGCCGCGGCCAGGTCCTTGGCGCGCTCAGTCAAGCGCTTGCGCGCGGTCTTGGCGGCCTCCAAGGCCTCCCAGGAGAATTCCAATTGCCGGCGGTAGTGCGCGCCGAAGCAGAAATAGCGGTAGTCCAGGGGATCGAATCCCTTGGCCTCCAAGTCCGTGAGCCGGATGAAGCCTCCCGCGGATTTGGCCATCTTCTGCTTGTTGACGACTAAAAACTCGCCGTGCAGCCAGAAGCGCACGAAGGGTTTGCCCGTGGCCGCTTCGGCCTGCGCGATCTCGTTGGTGTGGTGGATCGGCACATGATCGATGCCGCCGCAGTGGATGTCGAAGGTCTCGCCCAGGTATTTCATGGCCATGGCCGAGCACTCGATATGCCAGCCCGGGAAGCCCTTTCCCCACGGAGAGTCCCACTCCATCTGGCGCTTGGCGTCCGTCGGAGAGAACTTCCAAAGCGCGAAGTCCGTGAGGTGGCGCTTCTCGGCGTTGACCTGCACGCGCGCGCCTTCCTGCAGACCCTCGATATGGCCGCAGCCTCCGGCCATGCGTCCGTAGCCCGGAAACTTCGAGGTGTCGAAATAGATGCCGTCGGCGATGCGGTACGTGGCGCCCTTCTCCTCCAGACGCCGGACCAGCGCGATCTGCTCGGCGATATGGTCGGTCGCGCGGCAGAGCACGTGCGGCGGGAGCAGGTTGAGCTTCTTGGAATCCGCGATGAAGCTCTCGGTATAGAACTTGGCGATGTCCCAGGCGCTCTTGCCCTCACGGGCCGCTCCCAGCTCCATCTTGTCCTCGCCCTCGTCGGCCTGGCTGGTCAGATGGCCCACGTCCGTGATGTTCATGACATGGCGCACGCGCAGCCCCAGAGCCTCCAAGGTGCGGCGCAGCATGTCCTCGAAGACGTAGGTGCGGTAGTTGCCCACGTGCAGGTAGTTGTAAACCGTGGGGCCGCAGGTGTAGAGCCCGACCGTCCCGTCGGGAGAAGCCGGCGCGAAATCCTCCTTCGCGCGGGAAAGCGTATTGTAAAGCCTCAATCGTGCGGTCGTCATAAGCCTATTTTATCAATTCCGAGCAGGGCTCGCGGTTCAGACGCGCAGGGCCAAGGTCGCGGTCGCATGGCAGACGATGGCTTCCCCGCGGCCCACGGCATCCAGGCCCTCGCCGCTCTTGGCCTTGAGGTTCACTCGGGCCGGATCGAGGCGGAAGACCTCGGCCAAAGAGCCCTTGAGCTCGGCATAATGCGGCTTGATCTTGGGTTCCTCGGCCACGATCGTCACGTCCAGGTTCTGGATCTCGGCGTTGCGCGCATGGACCTTCTTGAGCACATGATCCACGATGCGGCGGCTGGCGATGCCCTTGAAGGCCGGGTCCGTGGGCGGGAAAGCGATGCCGATCTCCCCCTCGGCCAAGGCGCCGAGCACGGCATCGGCCGCGGCATGCAGGACCGCGTCGCCGTCGGAATGCCCGAGCAGGCCCTTGGAATGCTTGATCCTGGTCCCCGCCAGCCAAAGCGGCCGGCCGGCAACCAGCCGGTGGATGTCGTAGCCCTGCCCCACGCGGATCTCGCGGCGCAGTCCCTCGCGGGCTTCCAAAAGCGCCTCTGCCATGGTCAGGTCCTCCGGAGTGGTGATCTTCAGATTCGAATAAGACGCGGACACCAAGTGCACCCGGTGGCCGCAGCGCTCCACGAGCTGTGATTCATCGGTAGCGTCCTTGTCCGAGGCGAAGCGGTCCAAGGCCTGGGCCAGGACCTCGCGTCGATAGCACTGGGGCGTCTGCGCCTGCCAGTAGCGCTCGCGAGGCGGAGTGCCGCAGACCTTTCGGCCCGAGGCATCCGCTTCCTTGAGCGTGTCCTTGACCGGGACCGCGGCCACGGCCGCTCCGCGGCGCGCGGCCTCCGCCAAGGTCTTGCGGATGATCTCAGGAGTCACCAGCGGCCGCGCTCCGTCGTGCACGGCCACGATCTGGGCGCTCTCCGGCAGGGCCGCGAAGCCGTTTCTCACCGAGCCCATGCGCGTCTGACCGCTTTGCACGATGCTCACGCGCTCGGAGGCCAGGCGCGTGGCATGTTCCAGCATGTCCTCTGCGCCGAGCACGAGCACCACTTCCGAGATCTCCGGCGTGTCCAGGAACGCCTTGAGCGACCAATCCACCACGGGGCGCCCGGCCAGCGGCAGGAACTGCTTGGGACGGCCCATGCGCGAGCCGGAGCCGCCGGCCACGATCACGGCCGCGGCCCTCGTCGAGGATGCGTGCCTGACCGCTGAACGCCGAGCGAGACGATGAGCGGAGCGGCTTCTCACCGATCTCCCTTATAGCGGCCGAAGATCATGCGCCCGGCGGAAGTCTGCAGGATCGAGGTCACGGTCAAGTCCACGCGCTTGCCGATGTGGCGCTTGCCCTCCTCCACGACCGTCATGGTCCCGTCGTCGAGATAGCCAATGCCCTGATCGCGCTCCTTGCCTTCCTTCATGACGAACACCGTCATGTTCTCGCCGGGCAGGACCACGGGCTTGAGCGCGGTGGTCAGGTCGTTGACGTTGAGGCACACGACCCCTTCCACAGCCGCGATCTTATTGAGATTGAAGTCGGTAGTCACCACGCCCGCGCCCAGGTCCTTGGCCAGGCGCACGACCTTCCCGTCGACTTCGGCCACCTCGGGCACGTCCTTGTCGAGGATCTTGACCGCGAGGTCCGGGCTCTCCTGCAGACGCGCGAGCATGTCCAAGCCGCGGCGGCCGCGCGCGCGCTTCATGCCGTCGGCGGAGTCGGCCAGATGGTGCAGCTCGCTCAGGATGAACCTCGGCACCACGATCGTGCCGGAGAGGAACTTGGTCTCGCAGATGTCCACGACGCGGCCGTCGATGACCGCGCTGGTGTCGAGCACCTTCATGGCGTGGCCCCGGCGCTTGCTGGAGGCCAGAATGTCCTTGTCCAAGGTATCGAGCTCCGGGAACTTGCGCACGAAGACCACCACGCCCATCACCGCGAAGGCCAGATTGCGCAGGAGATCGTACTTGTTCCAGACAGGAAGGAAGGCATCCCTCAGCATGGTGAGCACGAGATAATCCGCCAGCTTCGAGACCACGAGCCCGGCCACGGCGCCGAGCAGGCCGGCCACCAGCGACAGAAGGCTCACGCTCTCGATGAGCATCTCGAAGAGCACGAGCAGAAGGCCCACGGCCAAGCCCACGACCAGACCCGCGCCCGTGCGCGAGATCTGGAGATAGACCACCAACGGAAAGGCTGCGACGAGCAACGCGCGGAATATCCACGTCATCATGGTCGATGTTCTCCTTGAATACTCGCAATGGGATGATCGGTCATATTATTTATTGCGAGCCCTTCTCCGGAAGCGCCTGTGAAACGGCTGCTGCGATATCCTCGACGCCCAAGACCTTGAGCGTCGTACGGGACCCGCTCTTAGGCAGGTCCTTGGCCGAACGCGCGTCTACGATGGCTGCGCCGAATCCCGCGCGCTCGGCTTCCCGCAGGCGGCGGTCCAGGACGCCTGCGCGGCCCACGCCGCCCAGAAGCCCCACCTCGCCCAGAAAGACGGTCTCATGGGACAGGGCCCGCTCCCGCGACGAGGAAACGATCGCGAGGCAGACCGCCAGGTCCAACGCCGGGTCCTTGACCTTCAGGCCTCCGGCGATGTTGACGAATATATCGTGGCCGTCCAAGCGCAGGTGAAGATGCTTCTCCAGCGCGGCCACGAGCGTGAAAAGACGGTTGATGTCGAGCCCCGTGGCCATGCGCCGGGCCAGGGGATAGCGCGTGGGCACGACGAGCGCCTGCACCTCCACGAGCATGGGCCGGGAACCCTCGAGCGTGACGGACACCGCGCGGCCGCAGGCGGACTTCTGCGCGGACTCCTCCAGGAATAGCGCCGAGGCGTTCTCCACGCCCTTGAGCCCCTTCTGCGTCATCTCGAAGAGCCCGACTTCCGAGGTGGGACCGAAGCGGTTCTTCTCCGCGCGGAGGATGCGGAGCATGCGCCGCTCCTCGGCGTCGAACTGCAGGACCGTATCCACGATATGCTCCAGGACCTTGGGCCCGGCGACCGAGCCGTCCTTGGTCACATGCCCCAGGATGAAGAGCACCGCGCCGCGAGCCTTGGCCTCGCGCAGAAGCTCGGAGGAGCACTCGCGCACCTGCACCACGGAGCCCGGGCTTCCGGGAAGGTCCTGGCGAAAAACGGTCTGCGCGGAGTCGAGCACGATGAGCCCGGGCGAGACATCGGCGATGGTTTTGAGGATGGAGTCCAGATCGGTCTCGGAGGCCAGGGTGATGTCCGCTTTCTCGATGCCCAGCCTGCGCGCGCGGTCTCCTACCTGGGAAAGGGATTCCTCTCCGCTGACGTAGAGCGCCTTGCACTTGCCCGAGAGCCCCGCGGCAGCCTGCAGCATGAGCGTGGACTTGCCGATGCCGGGCGGACCGGCCAGGAGCAGGACCTGCCCCGCGACCACTCCTCCGCCCAAAAGCCCGTCGAGCTCGGCGATGCCGGTGGGCACGCGCGCAAGAGCCTCGCCCTTGGCCTCTGAGAGCCGGACCACGGCCGAGGAGGTTGAAGTCAGGGCGCGCGGCCGCGCGGAGGGGGCGTCCTTGCCGATGGACACGACTTCCTCGGTCAAGGAATTCCACGCGCCGCAGCCCGCGCACTGCCCCGCCCACTTGGGAGACTCGTGCGCGCACTCCTGGCATCGATATACGGCTTTAAGCTTCATATCCAGCACATGCTCGGGCAGAAGCCCGAACTCTTACTTGCTCTTAGAGCGGCCCTTGCTCCCTGCCGCGCCGAAGGAGACCATGCCGAAGAGGTAGGCGATGTCCTTATCCTCGAAATTCACATTCACCCACGTCTGATAGCGCGGGACCTCCGCGATATCCTCCACGCGCGCGCCCACGCCCACGAGGCGATGCAGCCGCGCCAAAGCTCCTGCGTCGAACTGCGGCTTGTTGAAGGTCCGCCCTTCGATGACGCGGTTGCGGCCGAAATCATACGCCTGTCCCATCACGCTGAATCGCCCCCAAAGAGGATCGCCCTTCATGGGCGTCCAGGTCAGACGGCCTCCGCCCGCGGAACGCAGCACGCCCACTCCCAGGTCCACGCCTCCCCATCCGAAACCCAGGAGCGCGTCCACCCGGTTCTTGCGCTGATAGTCCGTCCTGCGGGAGACGTCGGAATCGTTGCCCAGATTCGAGCCGCCCGCATAGTAGTAGCGGCCTTCGCGCGGCTCGATGCGCAGTCCGATGTCGCCGTGCGAGCCGCGGATGGCATGGTCATATCTCCAATCGTAGTTCCAGTACACCTTGAACTGGTTGATGCGCCCGACCATATCCTTGACGTTGCCCACGGTCTCGCGCAAGTCCGAAACGGTTCCCTTGACGTCGGCCCGCATCTTCTCATCCGAGATCAAGGCGCCCATGGGACCTTTGCCCTCGTCGAGGTTCGCCATAATCCGATCCGTGCGGGTCAGCAGGCTGTCGAGCTTCTGGGCCACGCTGTCCATCCTCTGCATGGCTGAGGTAAGCTCGGGTTTGATGTCCCCGAACATCTCGTCGAGATTGGCCGTGAGGCTGCGCACGTGCTCGACTGAAGCATTGAGGTTGGCGGCCAGGGTACCGGGCTTGGCCTCGCCGTTGAGCCCGCCCAAAAGATTCTGCAGGCTCGCGAGCGTCTGGGCCAAGGCTTTCTCGATGGAGACCGGATCGACTCCCGTGACCGTGTCCCCTCCTTCGAGCATTCCCGCGGCCGCGTGCCCCTGGTCGATCTGCAGGAACTTCGAGCCGATGATGCCGGTGGAACCCACGGAGAATACGGCGTCGCGGTAGATCGGCACCCCATGGCGGATGCGGGCTTCCACGTAGACCTTGCCGTCGTTGAAGCGCATACGGCCGACCTTGCCCACTTCCACGCCGGAGAGCTTGACCTGGGAATCCTCGGCCAAACCGCTCACGTCGGAGAATGTCGCCTGCACGGTGTAGCGGCGCTCGAAAGTGAAGTCCCCGAGCAGGAAGATGCCCGTGGCCAAAAGAGCCATTCCCGCCAGCACGAATGCGCCGACTCTCGCCTCGTTAGACATTCAAGCCCACTGCTCCTTTACCGGCAGTTCGGATTGTGGAATTATGCAGTTATTATATTGCATTTTGGTGTCAGGGGTTGGGTCTTTTGACTTTCCCTGTTTCGGCGATAGCGGGACTCAACCCCTGCCGCCCGCTGCGCGGGGTGCGGCCGGCGCCGCTGAATCCTCCTCATCGTAGTCGCGCAGCTTCATGTGGATGGGGCCCTCGCTGCGGCCCTCCACGAACTGCCGCACCCGCGGGTCCTCGGTCTTGAGGATGCGCGCGGGGGTATCGACCTGCAGGACCCGGCCCTCGTGGAGCATGGCGATGCGGTCGCCCACCTTGCAGGCGGACTTCATGTCGTGGGTCACCGCGATGGCCGTGACCCCCAGCTTCTTCTTGAGGTCGAGGATCAAGTCGCTGATGATGTCCGACATGATGGGATCCAAGCCCGTGGTCGGCTCGTCGTAAAGGATGTACTTGGGCTCCGCGGCGATGGCGCGCGCCAGGGAGACGCGCTTCTTCATGCCGCCCGAGAGCTGGGCGGGCTTCATGTCCGAGACATCCTTCAAGCCCACCAAGGCCAGACGCTCCTGAGCGATCTGACGATATTTGGAAGCCGGGATATCGGTCAGGTATTTAAGGCCGAAGGTCACGTTCTCCCAAACCGTCAGGGAATCGAAAAGCGCCCCTTCCTGAAAAGCGTAGCCGAACTTCCGGCGGTACTCGGCGAGCTCCACGTCTTCCTTGAGCCGGGTGATGTCCATGCCGTCGACCTCGATGGAGCCCGCATCGGGCCGCACCAAGCCGATGACGGACTTAAGGAAGGTGCTCTTGCCGCAGCCCGAGCCGCCGATGATGACCAGCGTCTCCCCGTCCTGGACGTCCAGGTCGATGCCGCGCAGGACATGCCGGGTTCCGAAGGTCTTGACGACGCCGCGCGCGCTGATCACGTGATCCCCAAGGAAACCAGGACGGCGGTGACGAAATAGCCCACGATGAGCACGGAAGTCATGCTGAAGACCACGGCCGAAGTCGTGGACTTGCCCACGCCCTCGGCGCCGCCGGTGGTCTGCAGGCCCTTGAAGCAGCTGATGTATGAGATGCAGAACGCGAAGACGAAGGTCTTAATGAGCCCGTGCAGGAACTGCTTGTTCTCGAGATGGTCGAAGACCTCGTGCCAGTACACGCTCGTGGGAATCCCGAGCTTGAGCTTGGCCACGACGCAGCCGCCCAGGATGCCGGAGTAGTCCGCGAAGATGGTGAGGATGGGCAGCATGGCCAGGAAGGCCAGCACGCGCGGGATGACGAGATAGCGCACCGGGTCCGTGCCGAGCGTGTAGAGCGCGTCGATCTGCTCGGTGACCTTCATGGTGCCCAGCTCCGCGGCCACCGCGGCGCCGGCGCGGCCGGAGACCACCAGCGCGGTCATCACGGGCCCGAGTTCCTTGACGATGGCGAAGCTCACGATGGTGCCGGTAAAAAGAGGCTCGTTAAAAAGACTCTTAAAGGAGGACCCGGTCTGCAAGGCGAGCACCATGCCCGTGAAGAAGCTCGTCATCACCGTGACCAGGAAGGACTCCACGCCGATCCTCTGCATCTGGATCAGGGTCTGCCGGCTCTCCAAGGGAGAGCGGATCAGCCAAAGCAGGCTCGAGCGCACGAGCAGCGCGGCCTTCCCGACGGACTCCGCCCACTCCAAGGCCTCGGAACCGAAGAGCGCCAGGATGCGTTCTCTCATTTCTTCTCCCGCAAATATACGCGCGGCACGCGGGATTTAAGTCCCGTGAGCACTTCGTACGAGATGGTCCCGGCCCAAGCGGCCAGTTCACCGGCCTGGATCTGCTCGGAACCCTGGGAGCCGATGAGCACGGCCTCATCGCCCACGCAGGCCTCCGGAACGGAAGAGACGTCGATCATGGTCATATCCATGGTCACCGCGCCGACGATGGGACAGCGCCGGCCGCGCACCAGGACCTGTCCCTTTCCTGAGACCGCGCGCGGCAAGCCGTCGGCATAGCCGATGGGCAGCGTCGCGATCTTCGAGGCCGCTCGCGTCTTATAGCGCCCTCCATAAGAGATCGGCATCCCGGCCTTCATATTCTTCAAAAACACGATGCGCGTCTTCAAGCTGAGCGCCGGTTTGAATCCCGGCCAAAGGCCGTAGGCCGCCAGCCCGGGCCGCACCCCGTCGAAGCGCGCCTCGGGATAGAGCAAGGCTCCTGCCGAGTTGGCCGCATGCGCCAAGCGTGGACGAAGGCCCGCGCCTTCCAGCTCCCGAAGGGCCTCGCGGAATCGGCGGGCCTGTTCGGCCGTGCTCTCGGAATCCGAGTCCGCGGAGGAGAAATGAGTATAGACTCCCGCGAAGTCCACATCCTTCGCGGCCGCCAGGCGCTCGGCCACCTTGAGCCCCGCGGGCCAGCTCACGCCGATGCGGCCCATGCCGGTATCGAGCTTGAGGTGACAGCGCAAGCGGCGGAACCTGCGCGCGGGCCCGTAGGCTCTGCGCGCGGCCTGCGCGATGAGCCGGGCCCCGTCGAAGGACGCGGCGGTCACGGAAAGATTGTAGCGCACGGCCGCGAGCGTGCTCTCGAAAGGATAGAGCGAACCCAGGATCAGGACGGGCCTGCGAAGGCCCGCGTCCCGGAGCAGGATGCCTTCCTCGACGGAAGAAACGCCCAGGCCGTCGATGGTCCCGGATTCGAGCGCGGCCTTGGAGACGCGCACGGCGCCGTGGCCGTAGCCGTCGGCCTTGACCACGAAAAGGATGGAAACGCGCTTGGGAAGCAGCCGGCGCAGACGTCGGAGATTGCTCTGAAGCGCGTCAAGGTCCACTTCGGCCCACGTCGGCCGATGGAACCGGGCGGGGAAGATGAGCCTTGGGCGCGCGCTCAAAAGCTCGCCTGCTCCTCCACGGACTCGGGCTCAGGCTCATCGGAGACGTTCTCGAAGCGCGCAAGCTCGCTGCGGAAATGCATGGGCACGGATCCGGTGGGACCGTTGCGCTGCTTGGCGATGATGAGCTCCGCCTTGTTCGCTGCCGTGGGATCGTCTCGCTTGTAGTAGCCCTCGCGGTAGATCATGGCCACAAGGTCCGCATCCTGCTCCAGCGCGCCGGATTCGCGCAGGTCCGAGAGCTGGGGCTTGGGATCGGCGCGCCCCTTCTCCTCGGTGCGGCGGGAAAGCTGGGAGAGCGCCACGACCGGGACATTGAGGTCGCGCGCAAGCTGCTTGAGCCCGCGAGAGATCTCGGAGACCTCCTGCTGGCGGCTCTCGACGCGCCGGTTCCCTCCCTGCATGAGCTGGAGATAGTCGATCATGACCATGCCCAGCTCCTGACCCTTGGCGTGCAGCTCGGAGGCCAAGCGCCGCGCGCGCGTGCGCACCTGCAGCACGCTCAAGGCGCCCGTGTCGTCGATGTAGAGGGGCGCCTCGGAAAGCCGGGCGGCCGCGTTGGTCAGGTCCGTCCACCGGTCGCGCGGGAAGAAGCCGCTGCGGACCTTGAAGAGATCCACGCGGCCCTCCGAGGCGATCAAGCGCGTCATGATCGCGTGCTTGGTCATTTCCAGGGAGAAGAAGGCCACGGGCTGGGGCTTCTTGGGCTGAAGCACCACGTGCGCCGCGATATTGAGCGCGAGCGCGGTCTTTCCCTGGCTGGGCCGGGCGGCGATGAGGATGAGCTCGCCTTTCTGCAGGCCCGCGGTCATCTTGTCGAACTTGGTCAGGCCCGTGGGCACGCCGATGACCTCGTCCTTGCGCTGGGCCAGCCGCTCGATCTGCTCGATGACCTCGTGCGCCAGGGACTTGGCGTCCATGAAGCCGATGCTCGACTGCTGCTGGGCGATCTGGTAGACGAGCCGCTGCGCCTCATCGAGAAGCTCCGCCGGGTCCTTCTCGGCTTGATACGCGCGGCCCACCATCTCGGTGGAGACGCGGATCAAGTCGCGCAGGATGGCTTTATCGTGGACGATGCGGGCGTAGTGCTCGACATGGGCCGCGGTCGCGACCTTGTGCATGAGCTCCGAGAGAGCGGAGACTCCGCCCAAGTCGGCCAACTGCTTGCGTCCCCTGAGCTCCTCGGAGACGGTGACGACGTCGATGGCCTGTCCGCGCTGGTGAAGGGCGGACATCGCGTCGAATATGCGGGAATGCGCTTCTTTATAGAAATCCTTGCCGCGCAGGACCTCGAAAGCCTTTTCAACGGCCTCCCTCTCGATGAGCATGGAGCCGAGAACGGCCATTTCGGCATCGAGAGCCTGAGGAGGAAGCTGAAGCGTATCGGTCGGCATGGATGAAGGACGTCCTCCCGGAGCATCCGGGACCAACAGCGTCAGGACCGGCCGGAACGCCCCGCGCGGCTACGCGCGCGGAACGATGTTGACCTTGACCTTCGCGAAGGACTTCGGGGTCAGCCGGATCTCGACCTCGAACTCGCCGGCCTCTTTGAGGGTCGATTCCATGCGCACGGCTTCCTTATTGATGGAGAACCCGGAGGCTTTCAGGCTCTTGACGATGTCGGACTTTCCGACGGAACCGAAGAGCTTTCCGCCCTCGCCGACGGGTCGGGAGAAAGACAGGGACACTCCGGCGATCTTCTCGCAGAGCGTCTGCGCCTGCGTCTCCTGCTTGTCCAGCTGGACCTGGCGGCGCTGGCGGCCCTTCTCGTACCAAGCCGTCACTTCCGCCGTGGCTTCCTGCGCGAGACCGCGCGAGAAAAGGTAGTTGCGCGCATAGCCGTGGCGGACCTCTTTGATCTGCCCGGCCTGCCCAAGATGTTCTACGTCTTTCTTAAGAATGACCTTCATGGATTCGACTCCCGGGGCCGCTCAAACGGCCACGAACGGCAGCAGCGCGAGGACGCGCGCCCGCTTGATGGCCTGGGTGAGCTGCCGCTGATGCTTGGCGCAGGTCCCCGTGATCCGGCTCGACAATATCTTGCCGCGCTCGGTCGTGAAGTTCTTCAGGACCGGGATCTGCTTATAGTCCACAAAAGGAATGTGGTCGGCGCAGAAACGGCAGACCTTGCGGCGAGGCGCGAAACGTCCGCGTCCTCCGCCTTTGGCCGGTGCACCTTGGGCGCGCGCGGCCGGATGGGCCGCGGCGGGCGAAGCCGCTGCCGCAGGGGCAGGGCTCGCCGGCGTCGTCTGAGCGTTCTCTTCAAGCATCTAGAACGGGACCTCCTCTAAATCTCCGGACTCTGAGGCCGGGGCGGCCCCCGCACCAGAAGGCTTCACCGGCCCGCCTTCCGATGCGCCGGAAGCCATGGCCAGGAACTGGATGCGGTTCGCCACAATCTCATAAACACTGCGCTTCTGACCGCTCTTGTCGTCATATTCGCGCCCGGAGAGGCGTCCCTCGACGACGATCGGCGCGCCCTTCTTGGCGCGGTCTTTCGACCGCTCCGCGAGTTCGCGCCAGGCGATCACATCGATGTAGAAAGCGTCATCCTTCCATTCGCCGCTCTTGGCGTCCTTCACGCGCCGGTTGACCGCGATGCGCATGGCGCACTTGGCGATCCCGCTGGTCGTGAAAGTGACTTCCGCATCCCGGACAACGCGGCCGGAGACCACCAGCGAGTTGATCTCGGGAAGACGGATGCCGACGGCCATTATTTCACCGCCGTCTTCGCGGCCTTCACGGGGATCGGCTTGCGGTCCGGAGCCTGCACGGTCATGGACCGGAGGATGTCCTCGGTGATGCGGAACTGCTGCCCCATCTTCTGCACCAGAGCGCCGGGCGCCTGGAACTTCAGATAGAAGTAGTAGCCTTCGCGGGCGTGCTTGATCGGGTAAGCGAGCTTGCGGCGGCCCCAGCGGTCCTCGCTGAGGATCTCGCCGCCGCCCTTCTGGATGGTCTTCTTCGTCTTATCGATGAACTCGACGACGGCCTCATCCGAGAGTTTGGGCTGGACGATAACGACGGTCTCATAGGTCAGCATATATCTTTGTCACTATAGCAAAAAGTCCTTATCCCGTACAAGAGAGAAAACGCTCTCGGGCGCGCGCGGCATCCGGCGCCTGTCCTTCGACTGGAAGATCACGGGCTTCGGCTGACGTCCATTCTACCTTATTCCTTCCTCCTTAAGGAACCCTGAAAGAAACTCGACCTCACCCAGTTTTTCTGGCGGGTCCTGGAGCAGAGTGGAAACACCCTCCCTTCCCCCGGCGCCCCTGGGAACAAGTTCCCCCCAAGCTGCGGGGCCCCCTTCACGGGAGCGGGAGGGTGTTTCCACTCTGCTCCACCCGCCGTTTCTTAGGGCGAGGTCGAGTTTTAACGCGTGAAGCGGACTCAAGGAAAGCCGTTGCTGAAACTTCCGTATCCCCGGGTGATGGAAACGTCTTGCCTGAGGCTTTCCTCAACGAACAGCCACTAACTCCGGACTCGAACTCACCCATAAGAGCAGCGGGAGGCGCGCAGGGGATGCACTCTTCCGCTCCCGTAGAGGGGGGCCCCGCCATTGCCCGAGTTGCTCACGCCGCGGGTTTGGGGGGAACTGGTTCCTAGGGGCGCGGGGGAAGGGAGAGTGCATCCCCTGCGCGCCTCCACCAGGAAAAATGGGTGAGGTCGAGAAAAGCAGCTCTTGACAAAATATGACACGCTTTATAAAGTTTAAGCGTCTAATGATTCCAAACGAGGCTCGACACCATGGCTGCTAAACGAAAAAAGCTCCCCCGCAAACCATTCTCAGGACCTCCCCCGGAAGTCATGGACATCCAGCTGCTCGCGCAGTACCTCGGGCTGGGCCGCTCGAAGATCTACAACCTCATCCGCCTCAAGAAGATCCCTGCCTCGCGCATCGGCCGGCAGTACCGCTTCTCGAAGCCGATCATCGACCAGTGGCTGCGAGAGCGCCTCATCACGCGCCCTGAAGAGCCGCAGATCTCCCTCTTCAAGCCGACGCAGAAATAAGACTCCTCCCGGCGCGCCTGGACATCGCCCGTCTCCGTCGAGCGCATGCGTCTCTCTGCGCGCCCCGGATTCTCCCGTCGTACCCGACGACCGTCGGGACTCCGTCGAGAAAAAACTTGCAACTTTTTTGGAGATGTGATATTCTCGCTTCTACACACCGCCTCGTCGGCGGTGGAGATTAGTCAGGAGGAACTCTTACCATGGCTGAAATGGTTCACAAGTGCGGCGTGGAGCGCAAGCCCGGATACCTCTATTACATCGACAAGCAGGGAGATGTCTCCCGCGCGAAGATGGCCCGGGGCGGAAAGAAAGGCGGAAAGCCGGAGAAGGTCCAGAAGGTCGGCCTGAAAAAGGCGTCCGGCTTCCTCTATTACCTGGACAAGAAGGGCAATGTCTCCAGGGCGAAGATGGTCAACGCCTAAAAAGCGTTGCGCATCGCCGAAAAGCCCGGCTCGCAAGAGCCGGGCTTTTCATTTCCTTTCCCGAACTTGTAAACTGAGCGTCCAGCATGCCGAGAACCCGCCCGCAAAAACAACATCAAGGACTGGAACAAGCGCTTGCGTACTTCTGCGTGCTGCCCCTGGCCGCGCTCCTGCGCAAGCCCCCGGCCAAGTTGCTGCAGGACCCGGCCATGCGGGAACTCGCAGCCGCCATGCGCGAGGAAGCCGCAAGGGTGCTTGACTGCACTCTGCCGCGAGGAAAGATCGCGCTCGCGAAGAAGACCGGCCGCTGCGGCAAGACCGTCCCCTCTCTGGATGCCCCGGCCGTGCGCGGCCCTTTGGCCGCATGGTGCAGGGAGGCCCGCCGCACGGGTCGGCCCGCTTTGACCCTGGAGCGCGTGCACCGCATCCTCGAACGCCTGCGAAGGGAGATACGACGCCCATGAGCACCTTACTTAAAGGAAGGGACGCGGCTGAACGGCTCAAGCCCGAGCTTCGGAAGAGAGCTGCGGCCGTGGCCGAGGAGCGCGGAACAGCCCCTCGCCTGGCCGTGCTCCTGGTCGGCGGCGACGGCTCCTCTCAGGTCTATCTGCGCAGCAAACTGCAGGCCTGCAAGGACCTCGGCATAGAATCCTCGGTGGAATCCCTGCCGGAGGATGCCCCGGAAATCGAAGTCCTGCGGGTGCTCAAGGAACTGGCCGCGGATGCGGCCGTCGACGGAATCATGGTGGAGCAGCCCCTCCCCTCCGGGCTCGACGCGCACCGCATCGTGGAATCCATCTGCCCGGACAAGGACGTCGAGGGCGTGACCTCCGGCAATCTCGGCCGCTTCTACGGCGCCAAGAGCGTGCGCGAGATGAGGGCCGCCGGCGCCCTCTCCCCCTGCACGGCCGAGGCCGTGATCCAGCTTCTTTTGGAGACGGGCGTGGCCCCCTCGGGCAAGGACGCGGTGGTCATCGGCAGGTCCGGCATCGTGGGCAGGCCGGCCGCGCATCTTTTATCCTGCCTCGACGCCACGGTCACGCTCTGCCACTCCCGCACCCGCGCCTTGGAAGAGCACGTGCGCAGGGCCGACATCGTGGTCGCGGCTCTGGGGAAAAGGGCCTTTGTGAAGGGGTCCTGGATCAAGCCCGGCGCCGTGGTCCTGGACGCGGGCATCCACGGCTCCGGCAAGGACCTCTGCGGCGACGTGGAGTTCGCTCCGGCCGCTCAAGTCGCGGGATTCATCACCCCGGTCCCCGGCGGCGTGGGCCCGCTCACCGTGACCTGCCTGCTGCAGAACGTCATCCTCTCCGCGGAGCGCCGCGTCGGGGTTAGCGAGCGTCCGCCGCGTCCTTGATAAGAGCCAAGCTCTTGAGCGTGTCGTCGTCGTAGAAATCTTCGCCCTTGAATTGCGTTTGGCCGACCAGACGCTCGAGCGTTTTCAACAGCTCGGCCTCGGCCTTGGGGAAGCGATGCCCTTTGATCACGCGGGACATCCAAGACTCGGACGCGGAGCCGCTCCAGCTCAGATGCTGCAGCCATTCCTCGGCATCCACGGTCCGGCTCCAGTGCGCGGCCAACTGCGCGAGGAGTTCATCCTTGGCCCCCTCGCTCAAGCGGCTCTGCTCGATCTTCCCGACGAACCAATCCAGGCCTTCCCTGGAAAGATGCTCCTCTTCCTTGGGCATGGAGGAGAATCGTTCGACGGCCATGCCGTAGAGCGCGACAGCCTGAACCTGGGCGCCCGGGACCGTCTCCAGGATGGACGCCGCGGCCGCGAGCGACTCAGGAGAAAAACCTTTCCCCTCATTGAGACTTGAGATGAACTCGCCGATGGAGTCGGAACCCCGGCCGGAGCGCGCGAGAATGGCCGCTCGCTGGCGGGAGCGCAGGTCCTGGAGCATAAAGGACAGGAGCTTCACGCCGTCTTCGGCTCCTCCCCAATATGTCTTATCCCCAGCGGCCTTTTCCGCGTCCCAGAGCCGCTGCTGCTCGGGAAGACCCTGCATCAAGGAAGACTCGATGGCCCGATAAAGAGACTCGGCCTTCTGGGTCTCTCCGCGCTCAGCATAGAGGTTCATGAGCCTCATTCGAGGATACAGCAGGACTTCCGCTTCAAAAGCCTTGCCCTTGGCGGAGGGCAGTTCCAGGTCGGGCAGAAGCCTCTCGGCCTCCCGCAGAAGCAGAGGCGCGTCCTTGCTCGAGACATACGCGGCTTCCACGAGCGCATTGAACTTCGTGGCCGCCGGGCTATGCTTCGACAAGGTATGAATCGAGCCCCCGTGGTCGCCGAAGACCTTGTCGCTTTTGGTCGTATAGTCGCGGGGGGATAGGACCATGTCCACGCCTTCCGCTAGTCCCAAGAGCTTGGCGCGGCCGAAAGCGCGCAAGCGCGGGCTCTTTCGAGAGAGCAGGACCCTGGCCATGCGCGCTTGCTGCTCCATATACAAAGCGCTCTCCGGGAAGCTGGGCCGCGAGGAATGGATGCGGAAGGATTTGGCGTCCAATCCTTTCATTTCCGCATACATCTCATAAAAAGAATTCATCGTCGCGACGACGTATGAAATGAGGTCGACGGCAGAAAAAGGCAGCGCCCTGAGCAACGCCTTTTGCACGGCCAGGACATCCGCCACGTCTTGCTGCATGGCCCTTTGCATCAAGGAATAGACCGCCTCGACCTCGGGACGGACCTTCTCCCCCGAATCCTCTTCTGATGATTTCGCGATATTCTCCGCCGTGCCGCGGATGATCCCGGACATGATGCCCCGCAACTTGTCGTCCGGCATCCCCTGAACCTCCTTCTGCAAGTCCTCCGAGCCGAACTTCATGAAGAATTTCCGCAGCGCCGGAGCGACATCCAGCGGCGCGCCCAGCAAGGAAGTTTCAACCTGCTCCGCTGCCTCGGAAAACGCGCCCTGGATGGCCCGCATGCGCTGCTCAAGGCCGCCGAAATGTTCGAACCGCGCGTAGAAGTCCTCGGCCAAGCCCGGACCTGCGGCGTTCAAAGCCTTATCCCAGTCCTGCACGAAGCGCAGGACGTCCGCGTCCGAGTCCTCGGGCCTGAGCTGCTCGGAAAGCTTTTCATACGCCGACAGTTTCTCCATGCCCACAGGAATCGCGTCCAAGAACGCAAGCTTGCGAGACAACAGCTCCTCGCGATAACCCCAACGCAGATCCCCGTATCCGGACAGGAGGATGGACTCCAGACTCTCCGTCGTATTCACGTCCGGAGCCTTCTCCGCGTCGGAGACGAACGCCTGGATGTCCCCCTTGTAGGTCAGCGAGAAATCCCGTTCCCAGTCCTTTATCACGAAACCCAGATGCTTCGGCACGGCCCGCAAAGCCGCGTCCTGCAGCACTGCGATGCGGGCCTCCATCTCCTGCGCAAGGAAGGGATCGGCCTTGCGGACCTTCTCCAAGGACTCGCGCAAGGATCCGGCGACCTTTCCGTTGTCTCTCACATCCGCCAGATAATGCTTCTCCAGCCAGGTGGAAGGCTCCTTCTCATCCTTATTGAACTCATAGAGCCCCTGGGGAAGAGCCAGAACCTGCTCATGGAATTCCTCGGGCGTGACATGCGAGTAAATGCTCCTGCTGCTCAAGAACTCCTCCAGGAGCTTCTTACCCTGCTCCTGCAGGGTCCCCTTGTACTCGTAGGAACCCAGCAGATGCTTGCGGTGTTCGACTTCCGCGGCATCGATCTTCTGCAAAAGCGCGCGATACGACCTGCGGGCAAGGTCCTTCTGCCCGTGCTCGGAAAGCTCCACGGCCAGTTCCAAGAGCGGGACGTTCCCGAACCCGCCGAAGACAGAGGCGATCCTCATGACCAAGGCCGTGTGGACCTCCAGCATGTAGCGGCCCTGCTCGACATAACCCGCATCCATGAGCGCGAAACCCAGCTTCTTGAGCGGCATGGGGTCGTTGCGGAAGTAATCCTTCTTGGCCGCGTCATAGAGCCGCGAGGCGAGTTGGGCGCCTTCCTGGCCGCGCAAGCTTGCGAGCGCGGACAAGGCGCCGTCGAAATAACCGCCCGAGCCGTTCTTGTCCGCCTCGATCGTTTTCTTAAGGAAAGAGTAGTAGGCCTCGGAGATGCTCTTGCGAACGCTATCCCGCGGACGCACTCCCGCGGCCTGTCCAGACTGCGGCAAGACGTCCGCGGTCTTTTCAGGCAAAGGCTGGAAAACCAAGTCCTTGAGATGCTCGACCTCCGGCAAAGCGGGTTCAGCCGCGGGCGCGCTCAGAAGGAGCGCGGACTGCGAAGCTGGAGCGGGAAGAAGGAGCCGTTCCTGCGAAGAGAGACCGCTCCCGGCTGAAAGGGAATTATTTCCGTGCTCGGACACGCCGGACGCATCCAGCCCGGCCTTTACTCCGTCGAAAACCAGGCCCAAGCCCGCGGTTCCGAAGCGCGCGACGTTCTGCTTCAAGCCGGAGAAGATGGAAACGACCGCGCCGGACTTCTGCTTTTCCTGCGATAGGCCGCGGACAAGCCCGGTCCCGCTTCCTCCGGGAACGATGCCTTTGATCTCCTGCCCCACGCCCAGCACGGGCAGGCGCGAAGCCTTGAGCCCGGAACCAGTCAAGAACGCCGCGGACACGGGGACCTTGCTCTCGGGAAGCAGCCCCGCGCTGATCGCGCGCTGCCCGGAGAGATCGCGCAAGCCCGGAGTCTCGATCACCATCGGCAGGGATAGGCCGGAAATCTGATTCTGCGGGACCAGCGGCGCGATCACGCCCGCGCCCTGGACCACGGGGACTGCCTGCGCTACGGACTGGGCCAAAGCCGCCGTCGGCAAGCAAGAAAGCAGCATGGACGCGGAGAGACCCTCCGCCAAAAAAGTCTTCATAGATCCCTTCATGGATGACACCTCTTTAAAAACAACTTGGCGTCAAGGACTAAATCCCGGAACTTTTCATTCCTTGTTCTTCGGGAAAAGTTCCGAGACTCAACCCCTGACGCCGTCGATCAGCAATCCATCTCTTTACGGCCGCGTCCTTATCGGGAAATCCCGGTCAATAGTTCTCGCCGATCTCATCGAGATGCCGCACCGCTTTCCCGAGCTCTTTGACGAGATACACAAGCTCATTCTCGAAATCCATTTTCTGGGCCTTGAGCAGGATTTGGTCGGCCTCGGTCTTTGCCTTGGCCTCGGCGAGCGCGAACGCCTTCTGCTTGAGCGCTTCAAGCCCTTCAGAGCTGCCCTGGGCCGCGAAATTGCGCCCGATATCGGCCAGCTGATTATCCGAATACTCCTTGCTGATCTCCGGACCGACGAGTTCGCGCAGGCTCGCGAGCTTGGCATTGACCGCGTTCAGGGCTTCTCTCTTGCGATAGGACATTTCGCCCTGGGACGCGACTTTCTCGGCGCCTGCGGATTGGGAAAGGGCTTCTTTCTTCAGGGCCGCGAAGCCCGGATAAGACAGCTCGCCGAAGCCGGCGGCCGAAGCCGCGGACGCCGCCGAGAAAAGCGCGATCAGCAGAAGATTCGATCTCATAGGTGTGTCCCCCGTTCGTTCCAAGACTATCCGCGGACGCTTTGAGCGGCCGCACGGATATTGAACCTCAATTGGGAAAAAGACGTCGCAGGCCCTTAGGGCAAATCGGCTTCCAACAAAAGGCCCACTCGCAAGTGGGCCTTTTGCTTATATGAACACCCGCCCACCGTCACCCCGGCGGAAGCCGGGGTCCAGTCGATCGTCATTCCGGCGAAAGCCGGAATCCAGCTAACGACAGTTGCTGGGTCCCGGCTTTCGCCGGAATGACGACGCGGCTTATGGAGGCAAGCTTATTTTTTGTTGGCGAGCTTGGCCCATTCGTCGCGCAGGGTGACGGTGCGGTCGAAGACGGGCGCGCCGGGCTGAGAGTCCTTGGAATCCGCGCAGAAGTAGCCCAGCCGCTCGAACTGGCAGGTCTTGCCCGCGGGAAGCGCGGCCAAGGCCGGCTCGATGCGGCAGTCCTTGAGCGTTTCAAGAGACTTGGGATTGATGTCTCCGCGGAAATCCTCGCTCTCGGGCTCCGCAGTCTTGAGCAGGCGGTCGTAGAGCCGGACCTCGGCCTTCTGCCCGCGCTCGGCCGAGACCCAATGGATCGTGGACTTGACCTTGCGGCCGTCTTGCGCGTTGCCCCCGCGCGTGGTCGGGTCGTAGGTGCAGCGCAGCTCCACGACCTCGCCGGTCTTGGGGTCCTTGACCGCGCTCTCGCACTTGAGGAAGTACGCGTAGCGCAGGCGCACCTCGCGACCCGGAGTCAGCCGGAAGAACTTGGGAGGCGGGACTTCGCGAAAGTCCTCCTGCTCGATGTATATCTCGCGCGAGAAAGGCACCTTGCGCGTGCCCGCCGAGGGATCCTCGGGGTTGTTGACCGCGTCGAACTCCTCGACTTGACCCTCGGGATAATTCTCGATGACCACCTTCAAGGGCCTGAGCACGGCCATATAGCGCGGCGCGCGGCGGTTCAAGTCCTCGCGCAGGAAGTTCTCCAGCAGCTCGATCTCCGTGAGGCTGTTGAACTTCGTCACGCCCACGTGCGCCGCGAACGCGCGCACGGCCTCGGCCGTGTAGCCGCGCCGCCGCATGCCGCGCAGGGTGGGCAGGCGCGGGTCGTCCCAGCCGCTCATGAGCTTCTGCTCCACGAGCTCCAGGAGCTTGCGCTTGCTCATGAGCGTGTAATTGAGGTTCAAGCGCGCGAACTCGATCTGGCGCGGCTTGCACGGCGCGGGCCCGTTCTCCAAGGTCCAGTCGTAGAGCGGCCGATGGTCCTCGAACTCGAGGGTACAGATGGAATGCGTGATCCCCTCGATGGCGTCCGAGATCGGATGCGCGAAATCATACATGGGATAGATGCACCACTTGTCTCCGGTGCGATGGTGCCGGGCGCGCTTGATGCGGTAGAGCACCGGGTCGCGCATGTTCATATTGGGCGAGGCCATGTCGATCTTCGCGCGCAGGGTGCGCGAACCGTCCGGGAACTCTCCGGCGCGCATGCGCTTGAAGAGATCGAGGTTCTCCTCCACGGAGCGCTCGCGGAAGGGACTGTGCTTGCCCGGCTCCGTGAAGGAACCTCTCATCTTGCGCACTTCCTCTGTGGCCAAGTCGCAGACATAGGCCTTTCCCCGGCGGATGAGCTCCACGGCGTAGTCGTGGATGCGCTCGAAATAATCCGAGGCATAGAACATGCTGCCGCCCCAGTCGAAGCCGAGCCAGCGGATGTCTTCCTGGATGGAGTCCACGTACTCGACGTCCTCGGTGCTGGGATTGGTGTCGTCGAAGCGCAGATGGCAGACGCCCCCGAACTGCTTGGCGATGCCGAAATTGAGGCAGATGGACTTCGCGTGCCCGATGTGGAGATAGCCGTTGGGCTCCGGAGGGAAGCGCGTGACGATGCGCGCATGCTTGCCAGTGCGCAGGTCCTCTTCTATGATGTCCCGGATGAAGTCGCTCTGCGGCGCCTGCGTTGTCTGCGTTTCCATCCCTAGATTATACCTCTCTTGCTAAAGTAGAATCCCGGCATGGACACTCCCTTGGATAGGATGAAGGCCCTTTCGCTGCTGCGAGAGCATGTGAAGAACGAGAACATGATCAAGCACTCGCTCGCCTCCGAGGCCGTACTGCGCGCGCTCGCGCGCCGCTTAAGCGAGGACGAAGAGCTCTGGGGCTTGGCCGGGCTGCTCCATGACGTGGACGTGGAACTCGTCAACGCGGACCCGAAAGTCCACGGGCTGCGCGGCGCCGAGATGCTCTCGGCCGCGGGCTATCCGCAGCCCATGGTTGAAGCCGTGCGCATGCATAATGGGAAATCCACCGGCCAAGGCCGCAGCGAGCGCTTCCATATGGCCCTGGCCGCCGGAGAAATGCTCACCGGCCTCATCACGGCCACCACCCTCGTCTATCCCGACAAGAAGCTCGCGAGCGTGAAGTCCTCCTCCATCACCAAGCGCATGAAGGAAAAGGGCTTCGCCGCCTCCGTGGACCGCGACGTCATCCGCGAATGCGAGAAGATCGGCATCCCTCTGCCTGAGTTCGCGGAGTTGGGTCTTGCGGCCATGCGCCAAATCTCCGGCGAACTGGGACTCTAGAAAAAATCTGCCGGGACCTGCCGGCGTCCGTCAACTGGCTTCAATAACATAGGCCGTTCGCCTTTCCTTTAATAGGGCGAATGCCTCATGCATCTCTCCCCCACAAGATATCATGATAACCCCATGATGAACGCCTCCTTTTTGCGCAGGACTTATCCGACGCTCATGCTGAGCGCGCTGCTGCTCGCCGGCTGCCGCGCGGCAGCCTCGGCAGCGGCGCTCGTGCAGACGCCGATCCAGGCGCCTGCGCCCGGCGCGCAGGTCCTCGGCGGCGCGATCCGACTTGCTCCCTCAGAGATCAGCAACGGCCTCCCGGTCCCGGAAATCCTTCAGCTCCCGTCTCAACCGCTAACGGAGAATGCCCCCCTTCCCGCGGACATCGGGGACAATGCTTCGCTCGCGCTGCCCGCGGATGCGACGACCCCTCAGCCGAACTCGCCCGTTCTTAAGAAGACCGGCTCCTCGCTCCCAGACCGCGGGATCTTCGTGCCTGCGTCCGAAACAGCCGTGCTCCCGCGCGAAGCGGATAAGACGACGCTCGTCCCCGCGGCCTCCGGGAAGAATGATCTCTCCGCCGTCAAGAAACGCGTCGCCGGAGGCCTCGCGGCCCTCTCGAAAGATTTGGCTCCCGCGCCGTCGGTCTCCGCGGAACTCGACGCGCACGCCGCGGCTGCGGCTTATGACGGCGCGCTCGCGTCCCTGGATCCGGAGCTCGCCGAGCGCTGCATCCGCGACGAGCGCATGCAGCAGCTCCTGCAGAGCGATATCTCCGCGGCAGCCGGCCCGCTATCCAAAGCCTATGCCCTCAGCGACTTGGCCTCCTTCCTCAAGGATACGAGGAGGACGCGCCAACTCAACCAAGGCCTTCTTCTGCGCATCCGCGGCGGCACGCCGCTGGACATGCTCGGCTTCAACAAGACGCGCACCTTCCTCGACTGGGTCCGCCGCTTCCTGCCGAAGAGAGAAGCCGCGGCCAAAAGAGCCTCGCTCGAATGGGAGACCCTGCCCGCGGCCTTCAGGGACTGGGCCGTGATGATCGGCAAGAGCGCCGAGTATTGGACGGCCCTGCTCTTAGACATCCGCGACCTGAGCCGCTGGGATTGGACGAAGAAGGCCTATTCTTCCTGGCTGGAGGCGCCCGCACCGGAGGATGCCCGCGCCTGGCGCGCCTTCCTGCAAGAGGCCCGCGCCGTCTCCATCGGCGTCGGACATTCGGAGCTATTCGCGATCAACGACCGCATCACCAAGACCAAAGCGCTCCTTCACGCCCGCATCGCCCTGCGCAAGCGCCTGGAGCAGGGAAAGCATGGGGAGGCGGAAAAGGACCTTGAAAAGGTGTTCGCGCTTCCCCAACAGGAACGATCCTCCGCGCTGGTCCAAACCGCCCTGGCTCATCCGGAGCTCTTCTCGGAAAGGCTTCTCAAAAAGATCGGCGGCCAGAGCTCTTCAAAGAGCGAGTCCTCGCTGTCGCAGACATCGGAGCTTCCGTCCGCGGTCGTGCGCGCGCTCTTCTCGGAACTCGAAGGGACGCAGGCCGGCTCGCGCGTCCTGGCCCTCTATCCCCCGGGGACCCTGCCGAAAATAGCCTTGGAGGATGGACCCTTCATCGCCAAATATGTCTTGGGCTCGCGGAACATCGTGTGCGGACGAAGATTCATCGAAGGCTGGCTCGATGCCAACGGCTATACGCCGGAAACGCTCTCCCATGACCCTGCCGCTCAAAAGCGCTTTGCGCGCCGGCTGACTCCGGTCGTTGTGCATGAGGCTACGCATCACAAACAGGCCCTTTTGAACCAGAGCGCCGGCCTCATCGAAGACCCGCTCCAGGAAGAGGAGATCGAAGCCTTCACGGAACAGTTCACCTTCATCCTGGAGAAAGCCGAGCAGGACCCCTCCTTCATCAAGGACATCGATGACAACGACGCGCTGCTGGCTGAAAAGATCCGCACCCGTCCCGCGGAGATCGCATCCATGGTGCGCCGAGTCTACGCGGATCTCCCTTCCCTGCGCACAAGGCTGGCCGCGCAGCTCGGGCTCGTCTTCAACCTCACCCTCGAGATCGCCAGCCTCGATGACGATGGGACGCCTCCGCCTGCCGCGTTCAGCCTCGAAGACCTTGGCTGGATCATGCAGCGCGCCGTCGGGGAGACCGCCTTTCATCTGCGCTACGGTCTTCCCTACGCGCTCACGCGAAACGAGATGATCCTGGCAAGGGATTACGCCGCCAAATGGTCCGCCGCCATGGCCTCCCGCTTCGCGGCGCTTCTCAGCGCCCCCGCCTAAAATTCCGGCTGCCGCTATCAGTCAGCGGCAGCCGGACGACAGTACCGACAGTTCAGAAGGACTTACTCTTTACATTCGGTCTGCAGCCGCAGGCTGCATATCTCTGAACGATTCTGCGCGTCCTGAAGCAATGCCGGGGTGATGGCTGTGATTCCGCAATCAGACTTAAGCGTTTCCATGGCCTGAACACACTCTTGTATCCTGCCGGATCGGACCCTAAGAGTGTCGCAATCCCTGGGCGCCACGTCAAAGGAGTCGCAAGAGGATTTCTCCGGAAGACAACTGGTCACAAGGGTATACTGCAACGAACGCAATTTTTCCGCATCGCACTTCTCGGAGCCGCCGTTATCCATCGCCCGCTTCGCTAATAAGATGAACTTTCTCCCACGCTCGTTCCAATTTTCTATCGCGGTCACACACTCATTGTGCCGGACTACCAGACCATTGAACCGCACTTTGACGTCATCCGCGTTTTGATTAAGCTCCGCGGCTTCTTGATCCAGCACCGCTGCCGCAGCCTTCAATTTCTCCTGCAATTGCGCGCACTCCCTCGCCAAAGACGGATATTCTTCCGGCGAAACCGTCCGCTTGCAGTACTTTTCAGCACGTGCGAGTTCCGCTTCGAATTCCCCGGTATGCTTGCGCCAGGTCTTTTCTTTTTCCGCCAGCCTGCTCATTTGCCCGGCCATATCCAGATCATCAAAACCCTGGTTGATGTTCTGCGCTTGATCGCTCAGCCGCGCATACTCCCCATCCAAAGCCGGCCAACTCTCCTCGACCTTTACGAAGAAAACAAGATCGGCTTCAGGAGCCGCATGAACAACCTGATAGCGCGTCTTCGCTTCATCATAGATAGCCCGGCTGGGGCCGTCCTCCACGTGAAGATGCGCAGGAACGGTGATCGTCTCGCCGCCGGGCGCGAGGATATCCTCAGACTCATCATGATTCGCCGAAGCAAAAACCGGTCCAGCCGACAAAACGAACAGCAGCGCTGCCAAAAGATTCATCATCATCTCCTCTAGCGGTCGAATCCCGGCGGGAGCACGATCTCCTGAACCGGGTCCTTACTGAAGTCCATTCCCTGAATCATCTTCGCGAGAGCGTCCAGGGTGCCGCTCGTATCGATCCGCATGGCCTTGAGGACGAGCGCGGGAGAGATATAGACCCCGCCGGCCTCATCGGTATCCTCTATGCGGATCTCCTCCACATTCCCAGTCGCTGCCACAAGCTCCTGCTGCTCCGCCTCCGTCCGCGGAGTCAGCACATCAAGGCTCCCGTACGCCACGAACCGATCTTGGAAGGTGAATTTTTGGGGGCTCCCCTTAGGACTTGCGAAGTCGAGGAATGACGACACACGTGCGCCATACTCTGTTATATGAAGGAAATTATTTCCTCCAAGATATATGCCTACATGGTTCACTATTGAAGCCGCTCCAGGAATTGCTTCTCCATTTCCCTTGTACGGGTCTTTATGAAAAAAGACCACATCCCCCGGCTTCCCCTGTTCACTCAACCCTTGCCCCTCTCGAAACTTTGCATGCATATCACATGATGAACGTCTCTGGAACTGATAAATAGCACCCACAATACTCGAGGCATAGCCGCTACAATCGAATCCCCGCTCCCCCTTCTCGTTACAATCGCCAATACCCCCTGACTGGTATTTCAGCCTTCCTCCAAGATTGATAGCAGCCTGTATTACCTCGCGCCGATACTGCATACCCGGATCATTGGGATCGAGAGAATTCAGCATCGTCTGTAGGTCAGACAAAAGATTCTCCTTGCCCCCGCTGAACGCAGCATTGGCCGGGACAAGCCATAGCATTAAACAGACCATCGTCCATTTCATATATCCTCTCATTGTTTCCCATCAATCAACCCATCATCCTTCAAATCTTGAAGATAATCCTCCGCCTTCATGTCCGGGAGAGGGTCTCCAACATACTTTGTCGTTTTATCTGCAGCCACAAGCCGAATAAACTTCAGGGCCTTCGGGTCCCTATCAATCCGATATATCGCCGCAGCACAATCGATTTTTTCCCAGACATTATCAAGAACTCTGAACCTTTCCCACAATGCAGGCACGAACCGTTTATCATTTATCAACCAGGCCATGAAAAACAAGGCATCCAAGTGTTCATCTGGCCCGACATTGACAAGCCTAGAAGCCACAACGTCAAAAACTTTCGCGTCTTTATCAATCAGCCAGAGGATGCCGCCTGCGAGATAATCGGCCCGGATCTCACCCCTCAATTCCTCATGGCGTTCATTAAAATACCGCCAAAGCAATTCCCTTGCCTCACTACTTTGTGCCGTCGGTGATGCAGCGATCTCGGTCATCCCTTTTACTGTAAGAGAATCCCAATTGAAACCAAACCCATCCGATGGATCATAGAACCTCTTCCAAATCAGATCCAGCACCGGGTGATTCTCCGTGATCTCCGGGCGCGACGCGGCCTGAGAGACTGCCGAGCCCTGCACGGAAGCCTTTGTCGTGTCCTGCTGCGCCTTGCAGGCGCAGAAGGCCCCGGCAGACAAGATCGTCGCCGCGAATATCGCCAATACCCTTGGGTTCATATTGTCTCCTTTATTCATCGGTCAAACTCCCATAGGATAGCGCCTTCAGGCCGCGCATCCTTGACTCTCTGGGTCAAAGCGTCCAATCCCGCGTCTGGAACCGGTACGGAAGACTCATCGTAGCCCAGGTTCACTCCTCCGCCCACAACAGCGCTGTAGATACGGTCCCCGCAGTGCTTGGTCTGCGGATCTATGATCAGCGGGTACGAAAGTTCCGGATAGCTGGGGCTCTGCGCATCCGCCCAGGGGAGAAGGACCTCCCCAAGAAGAGACTCGTCCTTGACATACTCCACGATGACCCCGAGGATATTCGCCCATTGATAAAGGCTCTCAAGCTCATAGAATATCGGAAACTCCACCTTCAACTCCTCGAAATTCTCCGACATATCCTGGGCGAATCGCTGATCATTGGGCAAGGCCGCGCCGTCATCAGCCAAGCCGAATGTCTGCGCCGCCATCTTGCTCGTGAGCACCTGCACCCGAGGCTTGATCGAGAATGCCGACCCGTTCTGCGTCCGCAGAACATCTCCTTCCTTATGATCTCCGGGCGTGAACCAATACCGGACGAAGTACGTCTTCCGCTCGTTGGCCTCCAAGAGAGCTTCGAATTCCTCGCAGCTCATCTCCCCAGGGGCGCGCACATTCCTGGATTGGACCGCTCTCTGGCTCAATTTTTTCATCAAATAATCCGCCTCGAGCATCACCTTCGCAAAATGGCTGTCCAAATCGACTCCCTGGATGCGCGCAGACGGAGGAGCATAGATATCTGTCGTGTTCGGATCCAAAGAACAGATCGGCACCTGCTGCCGCCTGACGCTCTTCAAGACCTGTGTGAGATCATCCATATCCACATAGGAAGCTTTCCCGGTCCGCTTGCCGATGAGAATAATGTCACGCTTCTCTTTATCCACGATGAATCCGAGCAGGGTATCGACCGGGAATTCCTGTCCGATGCGCGCCTTGCGCAAGGAAAACGCATAGCCTTTCCCCTCGCTAGAGGCATCTGTTGCGGCAAGATGGATCGGGCCGGCGGATAATGCTTCATGATACTGTCCGCCGGAGGCTCGCTCTAAGGCGACAGCAGCAGCCGGGATATCCGCTTGAGCTCCTCGGACAACTTCTTTCCACCCAGCGCCAAAGAAGTCCCCGGCAAACGAGGTTCCCGCCAATAAAAGTGCAAAAAGCGAAAACGCTATCGAGTTCACAACTCCTCCATGACAAGCAGGAGTATTCTATATCTGATTGAATTGGATAGTTATAGGTCCATCGTCCGCAAAGCCGCCGTCAAAAGGCCTACCCGTTCTAGGCCCTCAGCCGGAACCAGGGGGCCAGAAACCCTGGTTCTATTTCACGCCCTCGAAGAGCCACGTCGAAAGATAGCGCTCCCCGGTGTCGGGCAGTACCGTGACGATGGTCTTCCCTTTCGCCTCCGGCCGCCGGGCCAGGATCAAGGACGCCCACATGGCCGCTCCGCTGGAGATGCCGACGAACAGGCCCTCTTCCTTCGAGAGCCTCCGCGCGGTCTCTCCCGCGTCCGCGTTGGACACGGCCACGACCTCATCGATGATCTTGCGGTTGAGCACCTCGGGGATGAAGCCCGCGCCGATGCCCTGGATCTTGTGGGGACCGGGTTTCCCGCCGGAAAGCACCGGCGAATCCTGCGGCTCCACGGCGATGATCCTGACGCCGGGATTGCGGGACTTCAGGACCTCGCCCACGCCGGTGATGGTTCCGCCCGTGCCCACGCCGGAGACGAAGTAATCCACCTTGCCCCCCGTGTCCGCCCATATCTCCTCGGCCGTGGTGCGGCGGTGGATCTCGGGATTGGCGGGGTTGGAGAATTGTCCGGCGATGATGCTCTGGGGGATGCTCTTACGGAGTTCCTCGGCCTTTTCCACGGCGCCCTTCATGCCTTTGGCGCCCTCGGTGAGCACCAGCTCGGCGCCCATCACCTTGAGGATCTGCCGCCGCTCCACGCTCATAGTCTCCGGCATGGTCAGGATCAGGCGATACTTGCGCGCCGCGCAGACGAAGGCCAGCGCCACGCCCGTATTGCCGCTGGTGGCCTCGATGACGACGGTGCCCTCTTTGATCAGCCCCCGCTTCTCGGCGTCGTCGATGATGGCCGTGCCGACGCGGTCCTTGACGCTGGAGAGGGGGTTGAAGGACTCCACCTTGGCCAGGATCTGCGCGCCCAGCCCGCTGCCCAACCGGTTGATCCGGACCAACGGCGTGCGTCCGACCGTCCGACTGATGTCCGAGTAGACTTGCCCCATAAGAACCCTCCTCTATATATGGAAAACCAATGCGCCGACCTTCTGGTCCTGCCGAGCCAATATCTCGGACAAGGGCACGTCCAGCACCTCTTTGGCAGCGGACTCTACCCGGCCATAAACGTCCCTGACAGCGTCTCCATCCGGACGGCCCTGCCCGATTTCAATGGGACCTTCCAAAGCCTCCAAGACATCGAGGAAGCTCGTTTGCCTCGGATCGCGGGCAAGCGAATATCCTCCCTGCTTCCCGCGAAAAGCCAGGACCAGACCCGCGCGCGTGAGCTGATTGAATATCTGAACGAGATAGGGCGCAGGAATATCATGGCGCTCGGCTATGCTCTTGAGCTGTACGAGCCCGTCGCCGTATCGGCGGGCCAAGTACAGAACCGCATCAACGCCATAACCTGCCTTTGTGGTAAGAGAAAACATGGTTAGTAAGTTGATTTACTTTATAATCTTATAAAAAATTAAACGGTGCTGTCAATCGATCGTCAAAAGACCTGCTTGTTCCAGGTCTTGCGGATGCCGGGCCTAGGAGTCTGTCCGAGTAATAGGCTTCACGGCGAAACTTTGGATTCTGAACCGAGCCAAGAAGCGACGAGGGAGCATAATGATCGAATCATGTGACCGATGGAGCGACGCAGGCATAGGTCAGAAGCCGAAGTTGCAGGCCGGACCTATTACTCGGACAGACTCCTAGGCCATTTGTCTTCCTTTAAATAGGGCGAATGGCCCACGCCTGCGCCGAGGGTTCGCGCTATTCTTTATATATACACATGGGAAAAGCACGCGCAAAACCAACCCGCCTTCTGAGCGCAGTCCTCCTGCTCTGCGCAGCCGCCGGTTCCCTATACGCGCAGATTCCGGTCGCGGCTGTCCCGGCATCCTCGATTCGAATGCTTTCCTCTGAACAACCGGAAATCCTTGCAAGCCGCGATTATTCCGCCGAGGGACTCCGCGCGCCCCAGGTCGAGATTCTTCCCATCATCACGATCGGAGATCCGATCCTGCTGCAAAAAGCAGCGGAACTCACCCCCTCGGAGGTCAGGAGCCCGCAGATCCGGGAGTTCATTCTGGACATGCTCGCCACCTTGGGGGACAAATCCACCGGAGTAGGCTTGGCCGCCCCTCAGGTCGGAAAAAGCCTGCGCATCGCGGTCATCGCTACTGGACCTGAACTCCTAGTCATAATCAATCCAAAGGTGACCGTGCTGGATCCCGAGCTCTTCTCCGGCATGGAAGGCTGCTTCTCACTGCCCTATGTCATGGGATTCGTCTCACGGCCGAGGTCGATCCGCGTGGACTATCTCGATGAACTTGGACAGGAACAAAGCATCGCCTTGTCCGGCTCCTCGGCGGTCACGGCTCAGCACGAGATCGACCACCTCGATGGGATACTCTTCACCATGCGCCAGCACGACTATCCCTCGAAGTTCGGCCTCGGAGACATCTCCTTCCCGAGCGAACGCGCGCAGCTGGAAATGGCGCATTGGCTCGCGAGCCTGGATGCCGGAGAAAAGAAGATTCTCCTTGCGCTCGCGGACAAGATCACAAAAGACATGGGCGGAGCCGTACGTTCCGACGCCTTATCCTCTCTAAAAGACTCTCTGGACCCGCCGACCGAGGAAAATATCTTCTTGGAACTGCTGGCCTACTACCGGCTGCGCGTCGCCGCGATGCCTTCCGCTGAGAAGGCCGATGCGCTTGCGCCCTGGATAAACTCCCCCGAGCGCGCCCGCTTCGTCTACGACGACCTCACGCAAGCCTCCCCGGAAGACGAGAACATCTCTCTTCTCAACCTCCTTCTGGGAAAAGTCCCGGCCCTGGCCGCGCTGCTTCCAAAATAAGGATTTCGTCATTCCGGCGAAAGCCGGAATCCAGGAGTTTTCTTGGGAAACGACAATGCGGTATTTCCGCCGCTGTCGTCGCCGTGTTGAAATACCCTCCGGAAAAATTCGAACCTGGACAGATTCGAGGCGCACGAATTTTTCCGGCTAGAAGACGCGGCACCAGAGGACTTTCAGGTATTCGCCCTCGGGGCGCTCCGCAGCCACCGGATGATCAGGACCCGCGCCGCTCTTGCGGAAGAACTGAACCTTGCGGCCGCTGGAACCCGCGGCGGTGCGCACGAACTGCTGGAAGTCCTCGAAGGACACCATGCCGCTGCAGGAGCAGGTCACCAGGATCCCGCCGGGCTCCATCACGCTCAAGGCCAGGCGGTTGAGGTCGATGTACTTGTGCCGCCCCTCGTCGTAGCCGTCCTTGGAGGCGATGAACTTGTACGGATCCAAGATGAGCAGTCCGTAGCGCTCCTTATTATCCGCCATCTGCCGCAGGTAGGCGAATGCATCCGCGCAGACCATCTTGAGCTTGTGGAACTGGTTGAGATTCGCGTTGCGCTGGCCCATGGCCGAGGCATCCTCGTCGAGCTCCACGCAGGTGACCTCCGCGGCTCCGCCCTTGGCCGCATAGAGGCCGAATCCTCCGGTGTAGCTGCACAAGTCGAGCACGCGCCTTCCGGCGGCCAACGCACCCACGGCCGCGCGGTTCTCCCGCTGATCGCAGAAGAACCCGGTCTTGAACCCGCCCGTGGGCGAGATCTCGAAGACGATCCCGTTCTCGCGGATGAAGGACTTGGGCACTGCGGCCTCGGTCCGGTCCCTGCGTCCGCGCGCATCCTCCAGGAACAGGCCCTCCATGGTCTGGGTGTGCTGGCTGGCGCGGTGCACGAACTTCGCGTTCGGATAATGCACGCGCAGGAGCTTTTCGAGGCGCGCGGCCTGACGGTACATGCCCAGGGCGTAGAACTCCAGCACCAGGGTGTCGCCGTAGCGGTCGATGACGATGCCGGGCAGCCCGTCGCCCAAGTCATGGACGAGGCGATAGGCATCGGTGAACGCCTCCAAGCCCAGGGTCTCGCGCCTGAAGCGCACCGCGCGCTCCAAACAGCCGCCGAAGAACTTGTCCGCATCGAAGGCAGGCCCGTCGCGCGTGAGCATGCGCAGGGTGATCAGGCTCTTGGGATTATAGAAGGCGATCCCATAACACGCGCCGTTGCGGTCGAAGACCGCGACGATGTCGCCCGGCTTGGCGCGCGGGTCCGCCTCGTCGATCATCCGCTTGAAGAGCTGAGGGCTCGCGGAAGCCGAGCGCAAGCGCACCCACGGAAGACCTCCCGTGACCTGCAGCGGAACAGGAACGACCGGAGCATCGATCTCGATCTCAAGCGAAGCCCCGGCCTCATCTTCAGCCTCGGTCTCGTCCTCAGGTTCAGGAACTGGAGTAGGCGCAGACACAGGCGCTGGAACAGGCTTAGGCGTGGGAACTGCCGCCGGAGGCGGCGCAGAGACCGGCTGCTGCGGCAAAGCCGGTTTATCTACGGGTTCCTGAGCAGGCGCGGACCCAACGGAATTCGGATCGCGCACTCCCCGCTGGTTCGCGGGTCCCGCAGGCGCGGGAGCAGATGCGGACGCGGGAGCAGGCTTATTCTCAGAAGCCGGCTTGCGATCCTGCCAGGGCTTCCGCTCTCCGAAAGACGGCTTGTCTCCGTGCGGAGGCTTGGAACCATACGAGGGTTTCCGGTCTTGCCAAGGCTTTCGCTCGCCGAAGGCCGGCTTGTCGCCATATGCAGGCTTCGGTCCGTACGAAGGCTTCCGGTCTTGCCAGGGCTTTCGCTCGCCGAAAGAAGGCTTGTCGCCGTGCGGCGGCTTCGAACCGTACGAAGGCTTACGGTCGTGCCAGGGCTTGCGCTCGCCGAAGGCCGGCTTGTCGCCGTGCGGAGGCTTGGAACCGTACGAGGGCTTGCGGTCTTGCCAGGGCTTGCGCTCGCCGAAGGCCGGCTTGTCGCCATATGCAGGCTTCGGCCCGTACGAGGGCTTGCGGTCATGCCATGGCTTTCGCTCGCCGAAGGCTGGTTTGTCGCCATGCGGAGGCTTAGAACCGTACGAGGGCTTGCGGTCATGCCATGGCTTTCGCTCGCCGAAGGCCGGCTTGTCGCCGTGCGGAGGCTTGGAACCATACGAGGGTTTCCGGTCATGCCATGGCTTTCGCTCGCCGAAGGCCGGCTTGTCGCCGTGCGGAGGCTTGGAACCATACGAGGGTTTCCGGTCATGCCACGGCTTTCTCTCGCCGAAGGCCGGCTTGTCGCCGTGCGGCGGCTTAGAACCGTAGGAAGGCTTCCGGTCATGCCAGGGTTTGCGGTCGCCGTAGGACGGCTTGTCCCCGTGAGCAGGCTTCCCCCGATAAGGCGGCTTATGCTCGCCGTGCGATGAAGAATGTCCGCCGTGCGCGGGCTTATCGCCGTGCGCCTTGTGCCCGTAGGACGGCTTGCGGCCGTAGGCTGGTTTGCGGCCATACGACGGCTTGCGGCCATGAGAGGGACCGGACTTGTCTGAAGGACGGGGGGCATCTTGGTCTTGCATTAGGGTTTCTCCGCCAGCTCGAACATTCGTTCCAAGGCCAGCCGCGCACGATCAGCGACGCCCGGGTCCACCTCCACGCGCATGCGCGGCGATGGGGACTCCAAACATCGCAGGACTGCGTCCAGCTCCGTCTGCTTCATGTACGGGCACATCCGGCACATGGGGATGAAGCGCTTGTCCGGGAACTCAGAGCGCGCGAAATCCCCCATGCCGCATTCGGTGATCAGCATATACGACGGCGCGCTCGTGCGGCGCACATACTCCATCATGCCGCCGGTTCCGCCCGCGAAATCCGCATAGCGCACCAGGGCCGGGGCGCACTCCGTATGCACCAGGATCTTCACTCCGGGATAGGCCTTGCGGTAAAGCTTGACCCCTTCCGCGTCGAAATTCTCATGCACCACGCAGCGGCCCTTCCATATCACCAAAGACGAGGAGGAGCCCTTGCCCGTCCCCTTGACCGGTTCACCGTTGCGGATCGCGCGCACGCCCAGCTGCGCGGCCAGGTTCAGTCCCATCCACTCGTCCGGCAGAAAGATGATTTTCTTGTGCTCGCGCAGCAAAGCGCGAAGGATCTTCGGCGCATTCGCGCTGGTCACCACGCAGTCGCACTCGGCCTTGGTCTCCGCCGTAGTGTTGATGTAGCAGACCGCGGGAGCGCCGGGATGCGCGGCCTTGAGCCTGAGCACGTCGCGGGCCGTGACCGCCTCAGCCAGGCTGCAGCCCGCCTGAGGCGAAGGCAGGAACACTTCCTTCCCGGGATTGAGGATCTTGGCCGTCTCAGCCATGAAGCGCACGCCGCAGAAAACGATGCGTTTGTTCTGGACGCCCATGCAAAGTTTGGCCAAGCGGTAGGAATCTCCGGTAAAATCCGCGGCGCCGGCCAGGATCTCCGGCCGCTGGTACACGTGCGCGGGGATCACGGCATCCTTCTCTTTCTTGAGCTCCGCGATGCGCAGGGTCTTTCTTGCCAAGCGCTCGAGCTCGGCCTCTCCGTAGCCCAAGGCTTCCAATCCCGCGGCCGCGAGGCGGTCGATCTCCGCGTCGAGCACGGAGGAAGAATGTTCGCGCGCGGCGCACACGGCGCGCAGGCTCACTGAGTCCCCCCCAGCTTGGCGGGTCCGCGCAGGCAGTCCGGCAGATTCGAGAATATCCCGTCGACGCCCAGGCCGCGCAGGCGCTCGGCCTCGGCCGGATCATCGACGGTGTAGACCAAGACCTTGATCCCCTTGGCGCGCGCGAGCTTCACCCACTCCGAAGAAGCCTGCCCGCTATGGATGTTCACGCTCTCGCAGGAAAGCTGCGCGGCCTCGCAGACCGCTTCCTCGGCCGGCTGCCGGACGGCCAGATAGGCCAAGCGCGCGCTCTTATCCAAGGCGCGCAGGCGGTGCAGGCTCGGATGATGGAAGCTGGAGATGATCACGCGGTCCAATATGCCGCTCTGCGCCCGCGGAGCCTTGGTCCGCAGGAGCAGTTCCAGTACGCGAGCCTCGATCCCTTCATAAGGCTTCATGGGCGCGCCGGGCTGCTTGATCTCCAGATGGATCTCGGTATTGCGGCGAAGAAGGAGTTCAAGAACCTGCTCCAAACGCGGCACGCGGCAGCCCGCGAAGCGCTCGGAGGACCATCGTCCGACATCGAAGCCGGAGAGCTGTTCATAGGAGCACTCGCCCACCCGCTTGGGACTCTTGCTCAAGCGCCGCAGGTCCGAATCGTGCACCACGACCAGAACGTTGTCCCGAGTCTGCTGGACATCGAACTCCACGGCCTGCGCGCCCAAGTCCAGGGCGGCCTGGAACGCCGGCAGAGTGTTCTCCGGGAAATATCCGCTGGCTCCGCGATGCGCGATGACTCTCATTCCTTTTTAAAAAGCCTCTCCATCAAAGCGTCGAACACGTCCTGCGGCAGTTCGGCCGTGGCGATCTTCTCGCGCCCGGTCTTGGGCCCGTGGAAATCCGACCCCCCGGTCACGAACAATCCGCGCCTGCGCGCGCAGGCCAGGAGCCGCGCCTCGAGCGCATGCCTGTGTATCGGATAGTATACCTCAAGGCCCTCGAGCCCCCATTGCTGGTAGAGAGAAAGAGTCTCCTCCTCCACTTCGTTGGGATGAGCCAGCGCGGCGAACCCTCCGGCATTGCGCACGGCCTCGATGGCCTCGCGCACCGTGGGACCCAAAGGCTCCACGTAGGCCGGACGGCCCGGCGCCAAAAAGCGCATGAAGGCCTGCTTGCGGCCCGAGACCACGCCCTTGCTGCGCAGCAGATCCGCGACATGCGGCCGTCCGAGCGGCCGGCGGGAGCCTTGGCTCTGCGCCAGCAGCTCTTCGAAAGCGACGTCCACCTTGTTCTCGCGCAGGCGCTCGATGATTCGGCGCATGCGCTCATGCCTGCGTGCGCGGAAATCCTCCAGCCGCGCCAGGAACGCCGCATCCGAAACATCCACGCCGTAGCCCAGGATGTGGATGTTGTCTCCGTCGCGCGTATTGAGCTCCACGGCCCCGGCGAAGGGCAGGCCGCAAGCCTTTGCGGCTTCCCGCGCCCGGCTCACGCCCTCGACCGTGTCATGGTCGGTCAGGGCGAAGAGCACGGCGCCGCGAAGATGCGCGCGCCGCACCACCTCTTCGGGCTCGCAGGTCCCGTCCGAGCACGCGGAATGCGCGTGCAGCTCGACGCGCCTCACGAGCATCCTTTGGCGCGGTGATGGCAGTCGTCTTCAGCCGCGAGCTGGGCCACGCTCACGCCTTCGAGGAAAGTCTCGACCGTCTTGGCCAGACGGCCCCAAGTCGGGCGGATGCCGCAGCCGGCGGAGCGGGAGCAGCGCTTCTCTCCGCGCGCGAAGCGCTCGCAGATGAGGTCGAAGACGCTCTCCTCCACGGCGCAGACGATCATGCTGACCGAGATCTTGTCCGCGGGTTTGGCCAAGGCGTAGCCGCCCTGCGCGCCGCGTCGGCTGAGCACCAGCCCCGCGCGCCGCAGGCGCAGCATGAGCTGGTCGATGTAGTCGCGCGGGATGTTCTCGGCCTCGGACAGGTTCTCCGCGGTGGCGGTCTCATCGGGCGGCAAAGCGCTCAAGCGCACCATCACGCGCGTGGCGTATTCGACGGAAGAAGTGATCCTCATCCAGCGCTCCTCAAAATATCCCCAGCTGTTCTTGGGCCTCTTCGCTCGCCATGGAGCGCGGGTCCCAAAGCGGCTCGAAGGCCAGGTCCACGTCCGCGTCCGTGACGCCCGGGATCTTGACGAGCGCGGCATGCACGGAGGCCAGGAGCATGGGCGCGTAGGGACAGGCCGGAGAGGTCAGGCTCATGTGCAGGCGCACGCGCGTGCCGCCTCCGCGCGCATCCGGCTCCAGCTTCGCGCCGTAGATGAGGCCCAGGTCCGCGATGCCGATGCGGATCTCGGGATCCTGCACGGGCCGCACGGCCTCGCCGACCTGCTTGAAAGTGACTTTCGGGAACGCGTCGGGACGCGGAGCTTGCGCGGCTTCCGGCGGCTGAGCTTGTTCCTGCGCCGGCGGCTGCGCTTCTTCAGGCTGCATGCGTGCCTCCCTTCGTCGAGCCTGCTTCGTTCAAAGCCTGCAGGAGGGTGTTCCAGCCCAAGAGCGAGCACTTGATGCGCAAAGGGAACTTCCGCACGCCCTCCAAGGCGCGCGTCTCGGAAAGTTCATCGGGCAAGGACTCGGGTGAAACGCCTTCGAGCATGAAGCCCTTGAAGGACGCGGTCAGCGCGCGCGCCTCTTCCAGCGTCCGGCCTTCCAGGGCCTCGGCCATCATGGCCGAGGAGGCCTGGCTGATCACGCAGCCGTGCCCGCTGTAGCGGATCTTCTCCAAGCGGCCGTCTCGAACCAGCGCGGTGAGCTCGATCTCGTCCCCGCAGCTCGGATTGACCCCGTGCGAGCTCATCGAAGGATTCTCCACGCACCCTTTATGCGCGCCCTCCCGGAAATAATCGATAAGCACTTCCCGATAAAGGTCCTGTAGTTCGGAATCGCCTTCGGCCATCAAAACGCCCTCCAATAGAGACATTCTCCTGGGGCCCGGCTTTCGCCGGGATGACGATGAGGATTCATCGTGTCCCCACCTTGAAGAATTCCGCCACCTTATGCAGGGCGCGCTCGAAAGCGTCGAGTTCTCCTAAGGTGTTGTAGGCGTAGAAGCTGGCCCGCACCGTTCCCGGCGTGCGCATGCGGCGCATGAGCGGCTGGCAGCAGTGATGGCCCACGCGCACGGCAACTCCCTCGGAGTCGAATATCTGCCCCACGTCGTGCGGATGCACGTCCGCGATATTGAAGGACACCACCCCGCCCCTGCGCGCGGCGTCCGCCGGACCGTAGACCGTGACCTGCGGCTGGGCTTTCAAGATCGCCAGGGTGCGCTCGGTGAGCAGGCGCTCGTGCGCTTCCAGGTCCGCGAAGCCGATCTTCTGAAGATACTCCACGGCCGCGCCGAAAGCCACGGCTCCGGCGATATTGGGCGTGCCGGCCTCGAACTTATAGGGCAGTTCGTTGTAGGTGGCCCGGTCGAGCCAGACCTCGTTGATCATGTCCCCGCCGCCCAGGAACGGGTCCATGGACTCCAAAAGCTCGCGCCGTCCGTAGAGCGCGCCGATGCCCGTGGGCCCGAACATCTTGTGCGCGGAGAAGGCCAGGAAGTCGCAGTCCAGCGCGGACACGTCCGTGGGCCGGTGCGGCACCCACTGCGCCCCGTCGACCAAGGTCACGACCCCGCGCTCTCGCGCCAAGGCCACGAGTTCCTGCACCGGGCTGATGGTGCCCAGAGCGTTGGAGAGGGCCGTGAAAGCGAAGATGCGCGTCTTGGCCGTGAAAGCCTTGCGCGCGGTCTCCACCGAGAGCGTCCCGTCCGGCTCGGAGGCGACGAACGCCAGCTTCGCTCCCGTGCGCGCGGCCGTCATCTGCCAGGGCACGAGGTTGGAATGATGCTCCAGGTCCGTGAGCAGGATCTCATCGCCGGGCTTGAGGAACTTCTCCCCCCAGGCCCGGGCCACGAGGTTGATGGACTCCGTGGTGTTGCGCGTGAAGATCAGCGTGCGCGGATCGCGCGCTCCAATGAAGCGCGCCACCTTGGCCCGCGCGTTGTCGGCCAGGATGGTGGCCTCGCCGGAGAGCGTGTGCACGCCGCGATGGATGTTCGCGTTGTGCAGTCCGTAGAAATGGGAGAGCACGTCCACGACCTGGCGGGGCCGCTGCGTCGTAGCCGCGTTGTCCAGGTAGACCAAAGGCTTGCCGCGGATCACGCGCGCAAGGATAGGGAAGTCCTTCCGGATATTCTCGACGTCGATCATAGCGCTGCCTCGATGCGACGGGCCAAGCGTTCGGCCAATGCGGCGTCCGGGAAACGGCTGAGCACGGGCTCGAAGAAGCCCATCACGAGCAGTCGCGCGGCCTCGGCATCGGACATCCCGCGCGAGGCGAGATAGAAGAGCTGGTCCATGTCCAAGGGGCCCACGGCCGCGCCGTGCTTGCAGTGCACGTCGTCGGTCAGGATCTCCAGGATCGGCGTGGCATTGGCGCGCGCCTCGTCCGAGAGCATGAGCCCGCGGCTGGACTGATAAGCCTCGGAGCCTTTGGCGATCTCCTCGATGCGCAAAAGGCCCGTGAACACCGAGCGGCTCGACGCGCCCAAAGCCGCGCGGAAGAGCAGTTCGCTCTGCGTGCGGGGAGCCAGGTGGCGCTGACGCGTCTCCGTGTCGAAGCGCTGAGCCCCGCGGCCCAGGAGCACGGCGCGGATATCGCTGCGCGCGCCCTCCTCAGCCAAGCCCACGTCGAGCGCGCTCTTGTGGACGGCTCCGCCCAAGAGAAGGGAGCAGTGCTCCAGGTGCGCGCCGCGCCCCAAACGCGCGGTCTGATGCCAGAAATGGGATTCTTCCGCGCCCGCGTCCTGCAGGTAGAAACAGCGCAGCTTGGCATCCGCGGCCAGCTGCATGGAAGAGAACGCCGCGGAGCAGTCCTCTTGGCCCTGCACCGAAGGGCTTCCGTGCTCCTCGACGAGTTGAGCCTGCGCTCCTTCCTCTAATATCACCAAGCTGCGGCTGAACGCCGCTCCCTTGTCCGCGCGGGCGAAGCGGATGGTCACGGGCTCGGCAAGCTTCACGCCCTTGGGCACGCGCAGAAAAGCGCCCGTTCTCCAGGAAGAGAGGTTCGCGGCTTCCATGCGGCTGAAGGCCTCCTCCGCGCGCAAGGACAAAGACGGGAGCACCTGCTCAGGGAAGCGGGCGGCCGCCTCTTCCAAGGTGCAGAGCACCCCGCCGGCTTTGGCGACGCGCTCGGCGTCCTGCGGCGAGAAAGGTTCCTGCATCCGCGCCGCGGCCCCATCCAAGCTCCACCGGGAAAAATCCGTGCGGCGCCAGGATTCCAGATGCTTGGCGGGCGCGGTCGAGCGCGAGAAGCGCTCGCGGGCCTCGCGCCGGACGTCTTCAAGCGCAGTAGCGGAGTTCATCCGACCGAGCCCTCCATCTCCAGCTGGATGAGGCGGTTGAGTTCCACCGCGTATTCCAGGGGAAGTTCCTTGGCAAAAGCCTCGAAGAATCCGTTGACCACCATGGACATGGCCTCGCTCTCCTTGAGGCCCCGGCTCATGAGATAGAAAAGCTGCTCCTCGCCGATCTTGGAGACCGAGGCCTCATGGCCCACCTGCGCGCGCTTGCCGTCGATCTCCATGGTGGGATAGGTGTCCGAGCGCGAATGCTCGTCGAGCAGGAGCGCGTCGCAGCGCACGCTCACCTTGGCCCCGTGCGCCTTGGGAAGGACCTTCACCAAGCCGCGATACGAACTGCGGCCCCCGTCCTTGGAGATGGACTTCGAGAGGATGTTGCCCGAGGTCCCGGGCGCGGCGAACACGAGCTTGCCCCCGCTGTCCTGGAGCTGGCCCTTTCCCGCGAAGGCGCAGGAGAGGATGTCCGCGCGCGCGCCGCGGCCGACCAAATAGACCGCCGGATACTTCATGGTGATCTTCGAGCCGATGTTGCCGTCGACCCACTCCACGAAGGCGTCCTCGTGCGCCATGGCGCGCTTGGTCACGAGATTGTAGACGTTGTTGGACCAGTTCTGGATCGTGGTGTAGCGGATATGCGCGCCCTTGAGCGCGATGACCTCCACCACCGCCGAGTGCAGAGCATCCGCCGCGTAGGTCGGGGCGGTACACCCCTCGAGATAATGCACGCTGGCGCCTTCGTCGGCGATGATGAGCGTGCGCTCGAACTGGCCCGCGCGCTCGGCATTGATGCGGAAGTAGGCCTGCAGGGGCATGGCCACCTTCACGCCCTTGGGCACGTAGATGAAGGACCCGCCGGACCAGACCGCGGAGTTGAGCGCCGAGAACTTGTTGTCCTGCGGCGCGATCACGGTGCTGAAATACTTGCGCACGAGCTCGGGATGCTCCCGCAAACCGGTGTCCATGTCCATGAAGATCACGCCTTGGCGCGTGATCTCCTCGTGGACCTGGTGGTAGACGGCCTCGGACTCGTACTGCGCGGTCACCCCGGCCAGGAACTTGCGCTCCGCCTCCGGGATGCCGAGCTTCTCGAAAGTGTTCTTGATGTAGGAGGGCACGTCCTCCCAGTTCTTGGCCGAGCCCTCGGAAGGCTTCAGGTAATAGAAGATGTTGCTGAAATCGATGGCGTCGAGCTCCGGACAGCTGCCCCAGCGCGGCATGGGCTTGGCCAGGAAGGTCTCCAGGGCTTTGAGCCGGAACTCCAGCATCCACGCCGGCTCCTTCTTGCGCCGAGAGATGTCCTCGACGACGGAGCGGTCCAAGCCTTTGCGAGCCTTGAAGACGTAGTTCTCAGGGTCCTTGAAGCCGTACTTGGCCTGATAGTCGTCCTTGAGCCCGCCGATGCTCGCTCGGTCGTCGCTTTCCTTAGAACTCATGACTTTCCTTCGTCAGGCTCCCGCGGCCGGGGCCGGCTCGCGCTGGAAGGTATAGCCCTTCTTCTCCAGCTCGGTCGGCAGTTCCGGCCCGCCGGACTGCGCGATGCGCCCCTCGAAGAGCACGTGCACGAAATTCGGCTTCACATAATCGAGCATGCGCTGATAGTGCGTGATGAGCAAGATGCCCTTCTGCGGCGTGAACACACGGTTGATCCCCTCGGAGACGATGCGCAAAGCGTCGATGTCCAGGCCCGAGTCCGTCTCATCGAGCAGCATGAGCGCGGGATCGAGCAGGGCCAGCTGCAGTATTTCCAGGCGCTTCTTCTCCCCGCCGGAGAAGCCCTCGTTGACGTAGCGCGAGGCGAACTTGTCGTCCATCTTGAGCATCGCCATCTTCTCGCGCAGGGTCTTTCGGAAGCCCTTGACCGGCGCGGCCTCGGCGCCGTGCACGGATTTGAGGGCCGTGCGCAGGAAATTGCCCACGCTCACGCCGGGAATGGCCGCCGGATACTGGAAAGCCAAAAAGATGCCGCGGCGCGCGCGCTCGAAAACGCTCAGCCCCGTGATGTCCTCTCCTTTATAAAGGATGCGGCCTTGGGTCACCTTGTACTTCGGGTGCCCCATGATCACGTTGGAGAGCGTGCTTTTGCCGGAGCCGTTGGGCCCCATGAGCGCATGGATCTCGCCGGGCCGGACCGTGAGCGTCACGCCCTTGAGGATAGGCTTGCCTTCCACTTCCGCGTGCAGGTCTTGTATCTCGAGCAAAGGGGTCATCGGACCCTCCCAAAAGATGCGGCCCATCGTCTGAGCGCACCTCCATAATACCATACCTGATGACAAATATCAAGTTTAAGTTTGGTGCCAACCCGGATTCCGCAGTTGGCCCTGCCTTTCAGACGGAAACGATGGGATGTTTTTGTTCGCGGAATCCGGGGGAGGTCTTGGGGAACGACAATGCAGTATTTCCGCTGCGGTTGTCGCCGTGTTGAAACCCCTTCCGGAAAAATTCAGACATGGACAGATTTGAGGCCAACTGAATTTTTCCGGCTAAATATGCCACACTCATGGAATACCGTTCCCCGGGAACTCTTATATGCAGATAAGTAAAATCAAGAAGGCTGCGGCTTCGATTTCCGCCATCAGGGACCCTCTGGTCTACCTGCTGGCGGCATTCCCTTTCGCCATTGATTTCCTCCAGACCGGCCGATGGATCCCGAATGCCTTCTCCCTGATCCTCAATGTCGTCTTGAGCGGAGTCATCTTCACCATCATCCTGCTGCTGCGCCAAGCCCGCAAGCGTGCGGCCCTCATCGACGGACTTCGCAAGACCATGAACGAAGCCATCATCCACGACCTCAAGAACCCCATGACCTCCATCATGGGCTGCCTCTCCTGCGTCATCCGGGAATCACCCGACGTGAAGCTGCAGCAAAAGCTCCTGCGGCTCGCTCTGCACAGCTGCCGTTCTCAGATGGCCCTGTTGGAGACCCTCGTAGACACAAGCCGCATGGAACAGGGAGAGCTGACTCCCCGAAAAGCCCCCCTGGTCCTCAAGGAGATCCTCGATGATATCCTCGATGACGCCCGCGGGACCGCGGCCTTTCTCGGCGTCGACCTGAAAGAGACCATCGCCGAGGATATCCCGACGGACCTCAATGCCGACGAGGAGCTTCTGCGCCGTATCCTGTCCAATCTCATCCATAACGCCCTCAAATACACTCCCGCGGGCGGCAGCGTCTCCCTGGACATAAGTTCGCACGACAGCGGCGTGCGCTTCTCGATCACGGACACGGGGATCGGGATCGCGGCCGAGAATCTGAAGAGACTTTTCAGCAAATACTACCGCGTGGAAGGAAGCAACCAGACCGGACGCCGCGGCAGCGGACTGGGCCTTTATTTCTGCAGGCTTGCCGTCGAAGCGCACGGCGGGACGATCCGAGTGAGCAGCACCGTCGACGAGGGAACTACGATCTCATTCGATATCCCTGGAGACGTCAAAGGGGAACTTAAAACATGACCACAGCCGATCAGGAGTCTCGCCGAAAACTGTTGGCCGTCGACGACGACGGCACGATCCGCGCGCTGCTCCACACCGCCCTGCAAGGACACTACGACATCCACTGCGTCCCCAACGGGCCGGAAGTGCCCGGCCTCATCGCCGGCAGCAAGCCGGACATCATCCTTCTGGACATCAACGTGCCCGGCAGCGAGAGCTATGCCCTCTGCGCAGGCATCCGGGATCAGGCGGCGCTCGAGTCCGTGCCCATCCTCTTCATGACGGTATGCCGGGACAACGAGGGATTCTTTGAAAACCTGAGAACGAAAGGCAACTCCTTCATCCGAAAACCCTTCGCGATACCCGCACTGGAAAAAAAGATCGCAGCCCTGCTCAAGTAACTCCCGCCTTCTTCGGCGCCGACGGACCGTCTGCGCGCAGCACAAAAAACCGGGTTTAAAATATAGGCCTCTTGGCCCCGATTTTCGGCCCAAAAGGTCCTGTTAGCACTCGTCAATCCAGCCCTATAATCAAGTATGCGCGGACATTCGAGCCGTCCTCTCTGCGGGGCATTGGCACTGCTGTGCTTCGCCTTCTCTCCCGGACCTGGGCCCTATGAGGCGCTAGCGCAGACCCTGCCCTCCTCCGTCGCAGCCCAACCATTGAGCCCCGTCCTGGGAGCCCTTACGTCAGCGAGGACTCCATCAGCCGGTCTCCAGAAGGCGGATCTTTCTCCAGCCATACTGATCTACGAACGGACCGCGCTTCCCTTGCCGTATGCATCGGCCCTCTCCCGGGACATCCTCGCCCCGTCGGCATCGCTCAACCCCGCCGTAAAGGGGCTTGAGCTCGAGGCCGGGCCCCGCGCGAAGGACGCTGTTTTGCCGGGATCGGAGCTCCTGCCCAACGCCCTGAGGTTCCTCTCGGAGGTTCCGGCCAAAACGGCCGGCAAGAACACCGCAAGCCCTGCCGCGGCCCTCAAGGAACTCGGCGCCAAGCTCTCCGAAGAGCGGACAACGTCCGCGATCGACGACCCGCGTTCTTCTCTGGATGAGGCGTTCTCCGGGATCCCCGACTATTTGCTGCAAGTGCAGGACGACCCCATCTGGTCGGGCGCATGGAATCTTGACGCGGACATCTTTGGACGCAGCCGGGTCCATCCCTTCAAGAACAAGACCGCCGTTCCGACGTCCGCGGCCGCGCTCCCCTCTCCCTTGGCCGACGGCAAAGACGCGCACGGCCGCTTCTCAGCCGGCCTGCACAGCTTCGTATCGACCGTCAAGGAGATGTTCCTCGGCGAGGAGGAATTCGCCTCCCTGCGGCGCCCCTATCTCGCCCGAATGAATGTCGCGCGCCTGATCCTCGTCTTCCAGGCCGTGATGGGAACAGGTCTGGCTTACTCGACAGGCGCCTTCATCGATGCGGCCTTGGCGCACGCCGCTCCCCTGGCCCTGGGCTGGTTCTTGGGCATGGTCGCGCTGACCGCGGTGAGGGTCATCATCAGCAAGTACCATTGGGTCCTCATCGAGCGCATCAAGATGCGCATGCGCCAGGATTTGCGCATGTCCTTCTTCGAGCATGTCCAGCACCTGCCGGCTTCCTTCGCACGGCGGGGAGACCCGCCGGAGATCACGATGCGTATGCTCTATGACGTGGGCAGGGCCATGACCAAGAACGTGGAGATCCCCATCCAGATGCCGTATCTCGTGATCCAGCTGGCCATGGCCGCGGGCTTCGTGGTGAAGACGAGCCTCCCGCTGGCGATAGGCATCCTGGCGTCCATCCCGATCCTGGCGTTCATATCCGCGCGCTTCAGCCGGAAGGTCGAGGCCCAGCAGACGCAGCTCTCCGCGATGCAGGCGGACCTCACCCGCCTCGGGCAGGACCTGTTCTCCGGGAACCGCGACGCGCTGGCCTCCGGCGGAGATAAACACGCGGCCTCGGTCTACAGCGGACGCTCGGATGCCTACGAGGCTCTCTCGCTCGATATCGCGAAGCTGTCCTCGAGCTACACTGCGATCAGGGATTTCCTCCAAACGGCCTTCTCCGAGTTCCTGATCCTGGGCGCCGGATTCCTGAGCTTCATCCTCACCGGAGCTCCGAGCGTGGGCCAGATCATGGCCTTGCGCGGCTACGCCGGCGATCTGCGCGGCTCTTTTTCAGGCATCCTGGACAAATACAACGAAGGCCGCTCCGCGGACGGCGTGTTGAGCCGGGTCCGCGAACTGCGCAAAGCCCTCGAAGTCGCCCCGGACAAGCCCGACGCGCGGGACTTTACCGGCTCGGAGATATCCTTCCGCGGGCTAAGCTACGCCCTCCCTGAGCAAGGGGATGTGCTGCAGGGAGCGGACTTCTCGGTCAAGTCCGGCGAGCGCGTGCTTGTCGTGGGAGGCCAGACGGCTGCGCGAAGATCCCTCATCGATCTTCTGCTGCGGCTGGACTCCCCGAAATCAGGCTCGATCCTGGTCGGCGGCACGAACGTGGCCGACCTCAAGAGAGAGAGCCTCATCGCCAACGTCTCGCTCGTGGCCGGGGACGCGGCCGCATTCTCCGGCACCCTTCGCGAGAACCTGCTTTTCGGGATCGCCCGGGAGGTCGAAGATGCGGAGCTCCTGGCGGCCTTGCAAGCCGCAGGAGCTTCCTCCCTTCTCGACATCAAGCGCATGCCCCAGGGCCTCGGCACCCTCGTTTCGGACAAGGGCGGGATTTCCCTCAACGCTGAACAGCGCCAGCGCCTGGCCCTGGCCCGAGCCGCGCTCAAGAACCCCGCCGTGCTCATCGGAGAAGACCTCGGCCTGGGGATGGACTCGATCGCCGCCCGCTCGTTCCAGCAGGACTTCGAGCGCCTCTCGCAAGGACGCACGACGCTGGTCTTTGCCGACCGACCCGAGCACGCGGAAAGCTACGACAGGATCGTGGTCCTGCATGAGGGCTCGGCGGCCGAGAGCGGCACGCACGCGGAACTGATGGAGCTCGGCGGGCGCTACAAGGGGATGGATAAAGCCTCCGTCTCCAATAAGGTCGGCCTATGAAGCGCATCCACTTCCCCGCCCTTCGCTTCACCCATCCGCTCGCCTGGGCGCTCTGCGCCTGCGTCCTCTCCTCTTCACCGGGATATGCCTCCGACGTAACCGCGCAAAGCGTCGTCGTCGCCGTGCTCTCCGCCCGCACGGACCCGGGAGACGGACAGCCCGGGACAGCCTCCCTGAGCCCGGCCGACGAGAAGTTCCTCGACGAACTGCAGCATCGGGCGTTCTTGTATTTTTGGGAGCAGACCGACCCGGGGAGCGGCCTGACCAAGGATCGCGCCTCCAACTTCGAAGACGACGATCGTCCCTCCATGGCCTCGATAGCAGCCACCGGTTTTGGGCTGACGGCCTTGGTGATCGGCCACGACCGCGGCTGGATCTCGGACAAGGAAGCGTATTCGCGCGCGCTCAATTGCATGAACCAGCTGCGCTACCACCAGCCTCATGTGCACGGCTGGTTCTACCACTTCGTGTACCTTATCTCCGGCGAGCCCATATCTGATTCGGAAGTGTCTTCCATCGACACGGCCCTGCTGCTGGCCGGCGTCTTGTCCGCGGGCCGGCACTTCTCCGGCACGGAGGTCGAGCGCCTCGCCGAGGAGATCTACGAGCGCGTGGACTTCCCCTGGATGATGACCGACGGCGGCGCCAAGCCCGATGAGCGAACCCTCTCCATGGGCTGGACGCCGCAGGGATTCATAGCCGCGCGTTGGAATGCCTATAGCGAACATATCATCCTCTATGTGCTGGGACTCGGCTCGCCCACTCATCCGCTGCCCCCCGAGGCTTGGCACGCCTGGAAACGCCCTGAAGGCACGGTGACTCAGGCATCGGGACCGCTTTTCACCCACCAGTTCTCCCAGCTATGGCTGGACCTGCGAGGCCGGCTCGACAACGGCCACGACTACTTCGATCAGTCGGTGAAAGCCACGCTGCTTCAGCGGCAAGAAGCCATCAAGGCTCGGAAAGAGTTCTCGACCTACGGCCCGAATTCCTGGGGCTGGACTGCCTGCGACGGACCCGACGGCTACAAGGCCTACGGCGATTATCCAGACAAGGCCGAGCATGATGGGACCATCGCTCCGGCAGCGGCAGGGGGATCAACGGCCTTCACGCCGAAACTCTCCATCCAGGCCCTGCGTTCAATGAAAAAACGCTACGGCAACCGCATTTGGGGCCGATACGGCTTCGCGGACGCCTTCAACACCGATCCCCGCTGGAAGGCCCGCTTCAACGCCGAGGGCCTCTGGCGCTCCCCCGACGCCGTGGGCATCAACCAGGGCGCGATCCTCCTGGCCGTGGAGAACGCCCGCTCGGGAAGAGTCTGGCAGACCTTCATGTCTTTGGAGCACGTGCGGCGCGGTCTTGATCGGGCCAAGCTCGACCCAAAGACCGTCAAATAAGGCGCCATCCCATCCTATCCGCCAAGCGCCGCGTGAACTCGACCTCACCCACTTTTTAGAACAGTCGCGCAGGGGAGACTTTCTCCCTTCCCCTCGACTCCAGGACCCGCTAGAAAAAGTGGGTGAGGTCGAGCACACGAACAGTTGACCTCCGGCACCGCAAGATAGTAAAAGAACCTCGTCCTCAAGGAGGCTGGAATGACTGCGACTGCTGAAAAATACTTCCCGTGCGCGATCCGCAACACCGACGACCGCCGCCAGGACTTCCCCGCATACGCCCTATTGAGCATGACGCAGAGCTTTGGATTAGAAGAGGCCGTCCGCCAAGTCCGGAACGATCCGCCTGAACACATCTTCATCATCGTCGGCGGACAGCAGGCCATGAACCTGTTCTCCAACGAAAAGAAGGACGCCGAATTCGGACGAGACCTCACGGGCGCCGATCGGATCGGCGGGAATCAGGACGGCAGCGGCGTCTGGAAAGGGAATTTCCGCATCCACACGACATCGAGCCGCGCAAGCGTCGCCTCGACGATCTTCGATAAATACGGGACCCGAGACCTCGTCATCGACATCGTGAACGCGAAATATGAATGGGCGGAGATGGGCTGCGTCAACGACAAGGCCTACTACAACTTCCTGCGCGACCTAGACAGCCTGCTCGATTCCATGAGGCAGGCCAACGCCCCCCTGCCCAAGTTCGTCCTCATCGGATTCAGCCGGGGCGGGATGTTCTCTCTGCGGCTCAGCCGGGATCTGGCCCCGCGGGGCGAGGTCAAGCTGGTGGTGACCATCGATCCGGTTCAAAAATACTCGAAAGAAGGAACGGAATGGGATGAAAGCTGGGCGGATTGGAAGCCCGCCTATCAGCGATGGGAGATCAAGAGCGGCTCGAAGCGCACGGCAGGCCTGCCCCGCTTCGAGTTCCCGATCCTGAGAAAAACAGCGGAGAGACACTATAACGTCTTCCAGCGCTGGGGCGGACGCAACGACATGCCCGTCGATCAGCCGCAAGGCTGCGCCGTCCTGGATGCCTCAGCGCCGGCGGACTCCATGACCCGCGCGGGCGCATACAAGCTCCCTGTGCAGTATAAGAAGCTTCCCTCGGGAAACCCGTACGACCAGCTCGACGTGGTCACCGAGGAGCATACGGAGATGCCGGGCAAATACCGGGACTGGGCGCTGGGAATCGTCTACGACAACATCGAGCTCCCATCCAGCGAGACGACCGTATCGACCCCGGAGGATTCCTCGCCCGGATCGACTACGGAGGACTCCCCGCCGACAACGACTCCAGAGGACTCCTCCGGCATCGAGCAGCATCGGCTCAGAGCCTACTTCCACTGGCGCCGGCGCGGTTGTCCGATCGGCTCCCCGGAAACAGACTGGTTCGCGACCTGAGTTAAGGAACCAACCGCAGGGGCGTTGCGTACGGAACCGGCTGAGCTTTCAGAGCTCCGTCCGCGGGATCCCGCGGCAATAGGCCGAGCACCGCCTGCTGGGCCACCACGGTTTCGAAATGAGTAAAGAGCACGACCTTGCGGCCGCCATAGCGCCGCGTGATGAGGTCGAAGACCCGGCGCTGGCGGAGCATCACGTCGAAACGGCTCTCCCCCGGCGTCCCAGCGGCATTGACGCCCGGGAACCGGTCGAAGAAGCCCTTCCCGAGCCCTTTATAGCAGTCGAAACGGCTCCAGAGCTCCAGCTTCTGGACGCCCGCCGTGATCGGCCGGCCGTCCCATCCTCCGTAGGCGATCTCCGCGAGATCGGGAAGAATGTCTTCCTCATAAAGACCGGGCGCGGACTCGCCGTTGGAAAGCTCCGCCCGCTTCGCGCTCAAGAGCCGCTTGAACGCATCCGCGGTCTCTCGCGCGCGCAGAAGAGGGCTTTGGAGCAGGACCACGGGCGAAAGTTCGCCGGAGAGGACTCGCCGCGCCCAGGCATCCCCGCCCAGTTCCCGGTACTGCTCCCGGGCCGCAGACTCCGCCTGGAGCCGGCCGGACACCCCTTTCTCATTGGGCGTCCGGGTCAGCGGCTTGTCCGTGCCCTGGCCGTTGAGCAGCCCTTCCAGGTTGGCCTCGTTCTCTCCATGGCGGACCGCCCACAGTTCCGCCTTGGAAGCGCGGAGCCTGCTCACTACCGGGTCCTCTCCTTTAAGACGGAGGAATCCCCCCGGCAACGACTCATAGAACTTCCGGAGCCTGCCGTGTACGAGCGCTCGTTTGAGAACAACCGGCACCCCGTAGAGCCCCGGCGCATGCCTTTGCACGTACTCATAAGCCGCGTACGGCATCAAGGCATGATGCCCCTCGCGGATCAAGGTCGATGAGGCCGTAAAAGGAACCTTGGGCATGAAAACGACATCCAGCCAGGTCGGAACATCGGCTTCGCTCCCCTCCCGTTCCGTGAACACGACGGTTATCTTATGATGAGCGGGATGGTAGTCCATGTCCGGGTTCTGAGTGTTTCCTTCGATCTTCGCCAAGGTGTCCGGATTGCCGTTCTTATCCAGAAGCCGGTAATGGTCCGCCCCGACCAGATAGAAGATCCGCATCTGCTGCTCCCCATTGAGCGCCAGCAGCCGGAAGAGATTGGTCTCACCGTCGTATCCCGTGCCGAGGGCGATGTCGGAATACTCGAAAAAAGGCATGAAGAACTTCAGCACGGCCCGTCCCATGGGATGACGGATGAACGCCTGCGTCATGGTCGGCTTGCGGGAATCATCTCCCTGGAGCACGAAGACGACTTTATCGAGCCGGAGCGTCGCTATAGCGCGCAAGGCGATGAAGAAGTGGCCCCAATGAAAAGGATCTGCCGCCACGGGATAGAAGCCGATGCGAAGTTCGCGGTCCGAGATCGGCTTGGGCGCGTCGGCCGCGGAAACGCGCAAAGAGGCCCGCGGATCGATCTCCCCTGCCGCCAGCAGCTGCCCGACTTCCGAGAGAAGGCCCCTGCCTTCCGCGGATATCTGATCGAGCAGTACCGCGTCCTCTTTGGGCGCCGCTCGGCGCATGGCCGCGACCTGAGCGTCTAATCCTTGCCGAACCTTGCCGATGATGGGGCCGCGGACATCCGCCGCAGCCGCGCCGTCCCTGGTCGGCGATTCGTCGCGCTTATCGGTGAATATCTTCTTGAGCGCCGCAACCCGCTCACCTATCCGGCGGCTGCACTTCTGCGCGAAGAGCGTCTTGAACGCCGCGGACTGCGCGGAAGTTTGTTCGGACGCAAGCGCTGCCGCGTCCGAGATCGGCTCCGATTCGCTCTTAAGGATGACCGAACTTGCAGGGATCGGGCCCGTTTCCGGCCCGTTCCCCAGTTCAGTTGAAGCCGCGGAGACTTGCGCCTCTACATGGGAGCCGCGCAGCGGCGCTGAGATCGGCGCCGGCAAAAGAAGAGCGCCGCCCGGATCGAGGACCCCGGGCAACGGCAGAGTGTTGATGAGCGAGGCGTTGAGGCCGGCTTCAGGGATCGCCGGGATGATGATCGCCGGCCGCGCGGATGCCGCTGACTGTCCGGCGCTGACCACCGCAGCCTGCAGCGCAGCAGGCAAAGTCCCTGCCAGCAGCAAGAGGGAAAACACAGGGTTCATCCGTTTTCGGACCATGTCGATATGCCGAGAGATAGAATACCGGAATCCCGTCGAGAACGCCTAGAGTCTTCCGCCCCATCCCCCCCTAGGCCCATTGGTCCCTTGGCGGCAGGGGTCAACTCTTAATAGCGGTATTTTTTCCCGGCGGTCTGGAGGGGCCAGTCGTCGGTGCGGAACGGCGAGGCCGGCAGGCCGTCGCGGTTGAAGAGATTGCTCTCCTGGGGGTTGTCCACCCAGCCATAGCGCACGGCCTTGGGATCAGGCATGTCCAGTCGAGACACGATCACCTTGTCGCCTTGGATGCGCGCCTGGGCAGGCTTGAATTCCCGACGCTTATCGGCAACGGCAAAACCTCGAAGGACAGCATCGCCTTGGGGCATGACCAAGCCAAGGCCCGCATCCGTGAAGCTGAGCTCGACCTCATGGCCGCGCACGCGCATGGCTCGGTACATCGGCCCGCCGGCCGCGACCTTCTTGCCGTACTGGTTCTTGAGCGCATGCAGGGCCAGGCGCAGGCCCACGGCCTGCTTGCTGAGCGGATGGATGCTGTCGGCATCGCCGATATCCACGGCCACGACCATGCCCGTATTCGGCAGGCTCAAAGTTTGGCGCTGAGCGTCCCGCAGTTCCGCCCAGGAGCTCCCCTTGAGATCATTCCGCGCCAAAGGCAGGAACGAGGCCAACTGCACGAAGTAGAACGGCAGGTTCGGCCGACCCCACTGCCGGCGCCAGTCCTCGATCATCAGCGGGAAGGTCCGCGCGTACTGCTCGGCGCGCGGCACATTGCTCTCCCCCTGATACCACAAAACTCCCGCGATCGAGAGCTTCGTGATCGGGCTTACCATCGAGTTGAACAGAAGCGTCGGCAGATCATTGGGCCCCGGTTCGTCCTTGCTCAAGAAGCTTTCCACGCGCGCCTTCCAATCCCCTGCCAAAGAGACGCTCTCAGCGCCTAACTTGAGCGCCATCCCCTCATCCCTTCCGTAGAAACCGCCCCCGCCGCCGGTGTCCGTCACCCGGACCGCCACGACGTTCCTGCCGGGCTTGAGCAAGCCCTGCGGCACGCTGTAGCGCCGCGGCGCGTCCCAGCCGCGGGTCTGGCCGACCCGCCGGCCATTGAGATAGGTCTCGTCGTCGTCATCGATCGTCCCCAACTGCAGCACGGCCTCCGATGCAGCCTGCCGCGGCGTCAATTCGATCGCGCGACGGTACCAGACCACCCCGTCGAGGTCGTCGAGCCCCTGCTCTTCCCAAAGCTTCGGCGCGCGCAGAACGGACCACGCGCCGTCGTTGAAATCAGGCTCCTTCCACGCCTCGGAGAGGCCCTCGGCATCCAAGCCCCCCGTCTGCCACGCGGAGATCAAAGCCTTCATGCGCTCTCGATAGCGCGCGGCAAAGCCGGCCGCGTCGGCCGGCATCGACGATAGATCGAAGTCCGGCTGAGCGCCCAGAGTCTTCGCGCTGATCCAGGTCTCGATATGAGTGCCGCCCCAAGACGTATTGATGATCCCGACCGGAACGCCCAGTTCCTGATGGATCTTGCGCGCGAAGAAATAGCCCGCCGCGGAGAACTCGCCGGTGTTCCCGGGACCGCTGACCTTCCAAACCGCCTCGCCGATGTCCTCGGCCGGCGTAAACGCGATCGTCTTGGGCGCCTTGAAATGCCGGATGAGCGGGAAATCGGACTGCGCCAGCTCCTGCACCGCATTGCTCGAATCTTTGACCGACCACTCCATATTGGACTGCCCGCTGCCCACCCACACCTCGCCCACCAGAACGTCCCGCAGGGTAATGGAGTTCTCCCCCCTGATCGTCAACTCGTAGGGACCGCCGGCAGGCTCGGATTCGAGCGACGCGAGCCAGCGCCCCTGCGCATCCGCGACCGCCTGTACGGACTGTCCCCTGAACTCCACCCGGACCTTCTCTCCCGGGCGGGCCCAACCCCAGACACGGATGGGCTGATCTCTCTGCAGCACCATATGATCGCCGAAGATGCGCGCCAGCCGCACCTCCGCCCGCGCGCTACTGCAAGCCATCGCCGCCAACAAAGCCCCAATGATCGTTCTCATAAAATCGCATCTGGCGCCTTCTTGGAATCCGCCTTGGTCAGCTTCGCCTTCGACGCGATCGCGTCGATCATATCAGCCTTGTTCATAACCCGATTGTAGGCCTTGCCGAGCCATGAATCAACGCGTCCGCCGAAGCGCTCCCCTTGAATTCCCCGCGAAATCAGACATACTTTGAAAACGCCCATGTCCCTTCAGCGGCTGCTCTTCCTCTTCCTGCTCGCGGCAGTCCCCGCGCTCCTGCTGCGGCTCTGGGTCTTCGAAGGCGTCTATGCCGCCTCCTCCTCCATGGAGCCCACCCTGCCGGTGGGCACGCACGCGGTGCTCGACAAGGTCACGCTCAGACTCCGCGCCCCCCGGCCCGGGGAGATCATCGTCTTCGCCTCCCCCGTGCCCCCGCCAGAGGACATGATCAAGCGCGTCATCGCCGGCCCCGGCAGCACCGTGGAACTCCGCGGCAAAAAGGTCTTCGTGGACTCCCAGCCTTTAAATGAGCGCTACGTGCGCCACACGCGCGAGAATGAAAAACTAGAAGGCGACGATCTCCCGCAGCTCAGCGTGCCGGCCGACAGCTTCTTCGTGCTGGGCGACAACCGCGACGAGTCCAATGACTCGAGCATGTGGAAGGACCCTCAGACCGGACAGCGGGTGTATTTCGTGCCCAAAGCCGCCATCCGCGGCCTCCTGCGCGGCTTCTATTGAGCCCCACCGGATCTTCTCCCTGGTTTTCTGGGAACTTATCTGGGAACCTTCCTGGGACCTTTTCTAGGAACCCTCATGCGGGACTCTTGGGTTGTGCTAGAATCCGAGCATGTTCTTGCGCTGGCTCGCGGCGGTCCTCCTACTGCCTTTCAATGTCCTCGTGCTCATCCCCGGCGGACTGCTCTACCTCTTCCGCTCAGGCCCCTACGTCCACAGCCTGGCGCCCATCGAGAGCCCCCGCTGCCTCCTCGCCGCGCTCATCGCCCTGCTCGGACTGACGCTCTCAGCCTGGACCGTCGGGCTCTTCGTGCGCTTCGGCGACGGGGGCACCGCGGCGCCATGGGACCCTCCGAAGCGCTTCATTGTCCGCGGCCCTTACCTTCATGTCCGCAACCCCATGATCATCAGCGTCTTCATCGTCCAACTCGCCGAGACAATCTTCACTCGGTCCTGGCCCGTGTTCGGCTGGCTGCTGGTCTTCATCGCCGCGAACCTCGTCTACATCCCGCTCATCGAGGAACCAGGCCTGGAAGCCCGCTTCGGCGAAGATTACCGCGCCTATAAAGCCAGCGTACCCCGCTGGCTCCCTAATCCGAAGACAAGGCTTTGACTTCACGCCGCAGTTCGGCGCGCAGCTCGGCCTCGCTCGGGAGATGCAGCTTGTAGCGGCTGGTGAAGATGGTTTTGCGCTTGTCGGGTCCCAGCGTGTATCTCACAACCGCGTCGTTCTTGTCCGCGCAGAGGATCAGCCCTAGCGTGGGATTGTCCCCTTTAGATCGCCGCTCGCGGTCGTAATAGTTCACATAGAGCTGGAGCTGTCCAATGTCTTGGTGCGTCAGCTTGCCGGCCTTGATGTCGATGATCACATAGCACTTCAAGACGGCATGATAGAACACCAGATCGATGTAGAAGTGATCCCCATCCAAGGTGAGCCGCTCTTGCCGAGCAACGAACGCAAAGCCCTTTCCCATCTCCAAAAGGAACCCCTGCAGATTGCCGATAAGCGCCTCTTCGAGCTCGGTCTCCATCATCCGCGAGGACTCCGGCAAGCCCAAGAATTCCATGACCACCGGATCTTTGAATACATCGGCAGGCCTGCGAGCCTCATGTCCTTTCGCTGTCAGGCGCATCAGCCCTTTCTTGTCCCGGCTCATCGCAAGCCGCTCATAAAGGAGACTGGCCATCTGCCGCTCCAGTTCCCGCGCCGACCAATTATTTTTAATCGCCTCGATCTCGTAAAAAGCTCGTTTGTTCAATTCATCCACCTTCAAAAGCGCACGATAGTGCGTCCAGGAAAGATTTGGATGCAGCAGGCCCGGCTTCCATGATCCCGCACCCACGTCGTACGGCAGCGATGGCGACGACGTCAATCCTGCGTCCGAAGATTCTCCACGCAGTGCGTGGAATTTTGCAGGAACGATCGCCTGCTCTCCTGTTCGCAAAAGGCTACGCACTGCGTAGCCTTTTGCCGAATCAATGAAATCGGCATAGGCAAGATAGAACTGCTTGAACAGCTTCAGATTAGCCAGGCTATAGCCGTGCCTGTACTCTTTATTCAACCGAGTCGCGAGATCACGCATCAACCATTCGCCATATCCAGCTCGACGCCTGCCTTTTTGCTCTTCTTCAATGATCTCCCTCCCGATCAGCCAATTAGAGACCACCTGGGCAGTATTGACGGAGCGCGCCGCGCCCGTGCGGGCAGACTCGATGATATCCCGGATCCGGTCATGAAGATGCGCTGCTCGGCTCGATTCCATAACGGGCCTCCTTCGATGCCACCCCTACAGCCTCACATCCATAGGGACCCTCGAATGCCCATAAATACGAGTGAGCCTCTAAGAAGTTCCAAAGCAGTTGTAAAGGATTACTTGACAACTGAAAAAGCATGCAACTATTAGGGAATCCCGGATAGTTGCATCAGGAACGAGTTTCCGCTCCTTATCTTTACGTTGGCCTGATTCTGTCACGGACTGTGACAGATTATCTGCAAAAGTTCCAGACAGGGAACGCCGGATCAGGGCTGCGCTTACAGCTCGTCGTACTTCTTGGCGCTGCCGCGGGCTTTCTCGACGGGATACTTCTCGGCGTTCTTCTTGAGCTTCTGGTGGGCGGCCTCAATGAGGTCGATGCCGTAGTGGTCGGCGAGCTTAAGAAGGAAAGTGAAGGTGTCCGCGAGCTCCTCGCGCAGGTGCTGGGCCTTCTCCGGAGGGAGGTTCCGGCTCTGCTCCTCCGTAAGCCATTGGAATATCTCGACGATCTCGGAAGCCTCGACGGAAAGCGCCATGGCAAGGTTCTTGGGCGTGTGGAACTGCTCCCACTCCCTCTCCCGAGCGAATCGCGCGAGCTCAGCGGAAAGCGCCTTGATCTTATCGGTCATTGCCTATTCCCCCACCCTGCTCCTCAGTGGTGCTCCGTAGCGTCCTTCCGAAGGAGGTAATCATCGTTAAGAGCTTTGAGGATGACTCGGCCGGTCCGCGGGTCGAAGCGCTCCACGGCAGGCCGGATGACGACTCCCTCTCGGATTTGTCCCGGGCACAGGACGGAGTCCCCAGCCGCCAGCTTGAGGATGTCGGAGCTCCAGGGTCCGCGGTACAGTATCGGGGCAGCCAAGTCTTGCCAGCCGGACTGGGCAAGGCGCTCGGCAAAGGCGGCGCAATCTAGATAACGGTTGTCGCGGATGATGTCGAAAACGATGACGCCGAGCTGTCCGGGCTTCTTGCCATAGGTCAGGTCCTGCACACCCTGGCCGTAGATCTCGGCATAAAGAATTTCTCCTTCGGCAAGACGCTCCTTGAGGCCAAGCAGGGCCGCGGCACGCCAGTAGAGATTGTCAGGGTCTTCCATGAGGCTGAGTCGGTGGGAACCCACATGGAGTTCTCCATCGAACTTGCCTGCCCGGAAGTTGGTCCCGTGGACTTTCTCGGTAACGATGACTTCCTCGCCGGGCCGCAGCAAGTCCGGGAAGTTCTTCCAATTCTCGATGTCGGTATATTTCCGGAAGCAGGCGTGCTCGGGGCGAACGATGCCTGCCATATGCACGGGAATGGGCGGATCGTACTTGGTGATGCCCAAGGCCTCGGTGACGTCCTGGCCCTCCGTATTGTCCGGCCCCGCGGAGATTAGCAGGCCCTGCGACACCATTCCGCGGAGCTTGATCGTGCGCAGCCGCTTGTGATAATTCTTGCGGATCCCGAGAGAATCGATCAGAGCCTCCGGCAGGACGGCATCCACGGGGATGTAGATGCCGAGGCCGCCTTCTTGGAACTGTCCCTTGACCACGCAGCACTGCCAGCCCCGGACCTTGGCCAATTCCAGCCGGTCCGCATTGGGATGCGGCTCAAGCCTGACGCGGACGACCTCGACCTTAAAAGTGCTCACGACTTAACCATCCCTTTTTTGCGCTTCTTCTCCGCTTTAGGGAGCTTTTTGCGCTCTTCCTCCAGCGTCTTGGCCGATGTCCGCAGATCATCCAGATACCGAGCCTCGGCCGCGGTCTCCGCCTCCAACCGCCGTTGTTCGGCAAAAGCGTCGTATTGCTTGTTCGCCCAAGCGCCGGCCGCCTCATGGGTCACCTTCCCTGCGTCAGGCAGGATGGGCAACTCCGTCTGCTGGAGGAATTGGTCCAAGAACGCGGTCCAATCCCGCATCTTGATGCCCTGGCGGCGCTGAGCGCGGAACTCGGCCTGATCTAGGAACATGACCACGATCCGGTTGAGCGTGTCTATCTCCTTCTCCGTCAGGTAATTCTTTGCGGTCGTTATGTCGCGCTTGAGCACCCGGCTGCCGCTCCAAGTCGTGAGCCCCATGTTGGGCTTGTCGGCATCCGCCCTCCGCCGGATGATCTCGGCCGCGGTCATGCCGGCCGCCGCGTAGTGCATCTTGTTCTGCATCACGGCGAAGAACGCCTGCGTCTCTTGCCGGCCCTCGACATAGTCCGCGGCCAGAGAGAATATCTCCCGGATGCGCTGGTAGACCCGGGCCTCGCTGGCCCGTATCTCGCGAATGCGGGCAAGCAGTTCGTCGAAGTAGTCGGTCAGCCTGTCGTGGCCCTTAAGCCGGTCGTCATCGAGCGTAAAGCCCTTTATAAGGTATTCCCGAAGACGCTCAGTCGCCCATTGCCGGAATTGTGTGCCTCGCTGCGAATGAACGCGAAAACCCACGGCCAGGATGGCATCGAGGCTATAGTGATCGATCTCTCTTGCGACCTGCCGGGCTCCTTCAGAACGAACTATCCGGAATTTCCGGATAGTTGCAGCAGGAACGAGTTCCCGCTCCTCATAAATGTTCTGAAAATGCTCGTTAATAGTGCGAACATCCTTCTGGAAAAGATCCGCGATCAATGCCTGCGAGAGCCAGATCGTTTCATTTTCAAAACGACACTCGATGCGAGTCCGGCCGTCATCAGCCTGATAGATCAATATCTCAGGCTTTCCGGCCGTCCCTTCTTTGGCATTATTTTTCATTTACGTTCCTCATCCCCACCCATGAATACGAGCGAGCCCTCAGAAAGTTCCCATCCAACAGAGGATGGCTGCCGACAAATCCTTGCGACCGTCCTCCTGCACGATCTTCTCATAATTCTGATTTTTCGTAGTCCTTCTTGGCTGCGACTTCGAGGAGGCAGAACCGGACGCCCTGGTTGTCGCTGGGATTGAGCCACAGCATGCGCTCGAAGATCTTCCCTGCCTGCTGAAAATCTCCCAGGGCCCAGGCACAGAGCCCCAGCCCATGCAGGCAGCGAAGAAACGGGCGATTATGAATACGTCCCCACGGCAAGAGCCCCCTAAAATCAGGGCCCAGCGATAATTCCCCGATGCCCACGCCGGCCGCATAGTTGCGCTGAGCGATTTCCGTCTGCCCTTTGCGCCGGTTCTCCCCGAAAGCCCAATTCCCGAGATGCGCGTGCGCATCCAACACGCGCAGATCCTCTTCCAGGCATTGCTGCAAAATCCGCTGGGATTGCGAGATGTCGCCTGCCTCATAGGCGTCGACAGCCTGGCCGATGGGATCGGAATCCGGGTCATCAGAGTCGAAGCCGGGCAATATCCGCTCCATCTCGAAGCTTGGACGCGGCCCCGCCGCGATGATGGGCTTGAAGCATTCCATGATCGGAGCATTGTCCTCTCCCCAATACTCTTCCTTTGGGTCCCATCTCCATTCATTCCTCAGCTTTAAAGGAACCAGCTTGAGGGCGGGGATATCCAGCCGCATATCGAGCACTTGGCCGGAGAGATAGGTCGTCCGGCCGTAGGTCCATGCTTTTCGAGGCTGAACCCTCAGGATATGCGCTTCGGCCTCAAAGCGCACGCCCGCGCCCGGACGCAAAGTCACGGGCTCGCCGCTCTCAAGGATCCGACAGCGTATCGCTTTCTCCTTGACGGCAAAAACAATCAGTTCGACGGTCTGCGCACCGGAAAGCCTTTCCGCCAAAGACCGCTGCCCGGCGCCTTCAACTGTCCGCAAACGCTCATCTACCTTGCGCTTGAGCGCGTTCAATTCCCGCAAAGAAAGCTTCTCAATATCCATGCTTTATCCTCGACAGCCATCATCTCGCGCAATCCCCGGCCATGATTTCCGTCTCGATGCCCTCGACCGTCGCCGCCGAGAAGATGAAACCCGGCCCGTTCTGTCTCAACCATTCGCGACGCTTCTCATAGTCAGGTAAAACGGACTTTAAAATCCGCCAGAACTTCAGAGAATGATCGTGCGTCTTGAGATGGCAAAGCTCATGGACCAGCACATACTCAAAAACCGGCATCGGCATCATGGACAGCCGCCAGTTGACGCGGATATCTCCGTTCTTTGAGCAGCTGGCCCACCGCTTCGCCTGCTCCACTATTCGCAGTTTGCCAGGCGCTACGGCAAGCTCCCGGGAATGCTTGCGAAGCATCGCCCGCGCCTTCTTCTCAGTAAGGGCGCGATACCAATCCCGGATGGCCTCCTGCACGGCGTCTTTCAAAGCCTCGCCGGACTGTCCATTAACGAAGACTCTGAGCCTCCGGTCGTCCGTCCTGCAAAATGGAGCCGATAGCCCCGGCCTTCTCTCAAGCCGAAGCCTGTAGCTTCGTCCGAGGACAGGGAAGGTCTCTCCGTTCCTGAACTCCTTGGCCGGATGCTCTTTGAGCAGCTCTTGGAAGTACCGCTGCTTATCCAGTATCCAATCCGCCCGCTTCGCCACGAAGCAGCGCGCCATGGCCCGCGTGATATGCCGCGGAACGCGGACATCGACCCAGCCATTCCGGTGGACCTTCAAGGCAATGGTCTTGCGCCGGCCTGTAGAGTACAGCCGGTAGATCAACCTGCGCTTCTTATGGACGATGTGCGGCATAACCTACCGCTTCACCCACTGCTGAGCGAGTTCCATCATCTCCCGGACCAGGGCAGGAAGCTCCTCCTCCCCGCAGCCCTTGGCCCGCAACAGCCGCTTGATCTCGCGGCGCATCTCCTTCTGGATGTCCTCGCGCTCGGTCCATTCCGCGACCGCGCGCTCCTCCACGATCGCGATGAGCTCTTTAGCGAGGGAGGCCCGCTCCTCGGGTGTTTTTGCCGGGATATCCTTGGAATGCCCGCTGATCAAGCCGTAGAACGCGAACTCCTTGCCGCCGTCCAAGCCCAGCTTCCGAGCGGCCTCATCCTTGTGCGTTTCCGCATCCTTGATCTGCATCAGCGAAAGCAGGAGGTCCGCGTCGTTTTTGCGCTCCTGCTTCTGGCCCTCGATAAGGTCCTCAAGCTGTTTCTGAAGCGAGCCGTAGAATGCAGGATTCTCCGCGATGCGGCTGTGCAGGGTATCGCGGATGGCGTATTCCAGGTGCACGGCCTTGGCCTTGTCGCTGCCCTTGGCCTCCAGCTTTTCAGAGAAATCAGGGGCGGTGATGGTCAGGGGTTCCAGGAGCCTCTCGATGCGCTCCGAGGTGATATGGGCATGGATAAGGGCTTCCACCTTGCCGCTCAAGTCCGACAAGCGCAGGCGCTCGTCGCGATAAAGGTTCTTGGCCCCTTCGCGAATAGCGCCCAGGAACTTGAAATCCTTGAGGAACGGCTCGATGCGCAGATCCGGCATGAGGAAGTCCATGCTCTTGGCAAAAGCTCGGTAGGCCTTGTCGAACTCTCCCCGGACGGACTCTTCCTTGAGCGCGTGCACGCAGGCCTGGACAACAGCCCTGGGCTCTCCCTCCAACGCGATGCCCTTGAAGAAGCTCATGCTCGTCTTGCGGTGTTCCGCTATCGCCCGAAGTTCTCTCTCGACGTCGTCCGTCCTGAAAAGTCCATCCAAGTCCTCGGCGCTGAACTCCTTCAAGGCCGCGGCAAGCTCCTGCCCGAGGCCCACATAGTCCACGATCAAGCCGTAGTTCTTCCTGGCGCAGGTCCTATTGGTGCGGGCCACGGCCTGGAGAAGGGTATGCTCCTTGAGCCGCTTATCCAAATACATGGCCTGGAGGATCGGAGCGTCGAAGCCGGTGAGCAGCTTGTCGCAGACGATCAGGAAGCTCAAATGGTCTTTCGGGTCCTTGAAGCGGTTCTTGATGCCGGTCTCATCCTCATCCGAAAGAGCGAACTTCGCCTTCCACTCATCCGGGTCTTTTCTATCGTCGATCGTCATGACGACCGCGCAGAGCGCCGGGTCGATGAGTTTGTCCAAGGCGTTCTTGTAGAGGACCGCGGCTTCGCGGCTCTCCGCCACGATCAAGGCCTTAAAGCCGTTCGGCTTTATGCTCTCCTGAAAGTGCTCCACGATGTCCAAGGCGATCCTTTCAATGCGCTTGGGCGCGGAGCAGAGAACATCGGGTGTGGCGTAATCCCGCTTGATCTGGGACAGCTCCTTTTTGCTCTTGTCGGGAAACAGGTTCGCGAGCAGGCTATCGAGCGATGCGCCCACCAGATGCAGTTCGGCCAAGCGGCTCATATACTTGATCGGCTTCGTGGCATTGTCCTGCTCGGCCTGGATGATGCCGTACTTGTCCAAATACTTTTCGCCCTCGGGGCTGAAGAGCCTGTAGGTGTTGCGATCCTTCTTATCCAAAGGCGTGCCCGTAAAGGCGAAGAAGGCCGCGTTGGGCAGGGCCTTGCGAAGATTGAACGCCAGGTTGCCGTACTGTGTCCGGTGGGCCTCATCGGTCAGCACGATGACGTTCTTGGCCGTGGTCAGAGGCTTCTCCAGCGGCGTCCTGAACTTCTGCACCGTGGTCATGATGGTGCGGCCCACGCCTTCCGAGAGCATCCGGTAGAGCTCGCGCGAACTCTCGGCCCGGACCGGATTGGGGAAGCCGCAGTCCAAGAAGGTGTCCGCGATCTGCTTGTCCAAGTCCTTGCGGTCGGTGACCACTAGGAAATAGGGATTCTTAAGGCGCTCTTCTTCCCGGTGAAGCTTGAGCGCGGCAAAAAGCATGGTCAGCGACTTGCCGGAGCCCTGCCAGTGCCAAATGATGCCCTTCTTCTCGGGTTCATCCAGCACCCTGCGCACGATCTTATGGACCGCGGTGAACTGCTGGTAGCGGCAGACCTTCTTCTTGACCTTGCCCTCGTCGTCTATATCGAAGACCGTGAAATTGCGGATGATGTCCAGAAGGTTCCGCTTGTTGAGCAGGGCGGCAAACAGGACGTCCTGGGCCGCCGGAACCGCGGGAAGGTCGGCCTTCTTAATGAGCTTGAGAGCCAGCATCTCTTTAACGGATGGATGGGCGCTCAGATTTGGCAGTTTTTCGCCGGGCTTCTCCCTCCACTCGTGGAAGTCCTCGGCGCTTCTCTCGATGGCGCCGTATTTCGCCTTGAATAGATTGATGCCGATGAGGAGCTGGTTGGTGCGAAAGAGATTAGGGATCTCTTTCTGATAGCGGATGAGCTGGCCGAGGGCGTCGTTGACTCCGGTTTCCCTGGCGACAGGGCTCTTGCACTCGATGACGGCCACGGGGATGCCGTTGACGAAGATGACGATATCGGGGCGATCCGTGAGTTTCGGGCCCTTGACCCAGAACTGGTTGACGACGACGAACTCGTTCTTTTCGGGCTCGTCGAAGTCGACGAACCGGATGGTCAGACTGCGGCGGCCTCCGCCGGTTTCCTGCTCGATGGAGATATTGGAGATGAACTCCCGATGAAAGGTCTTGTTCTCATCCAGGAGTCCGCTGCCTTGGATGTTGGTGACATGGCGGATCGCCTTGTCGAGGGTGGCGTCCGTGGCCTCGGGATTGAGCTCGGCCAGTTTTTTGCGCAGGCGATCCACCAGGATGACATCGCGACGGGAGGAGCGCTCGCAATCCCCGGCTTCCTGCGGGTCGAGCCGGTCGCCGGGGATGAATGAGTAGCCCATCGCCCGAAGCTGGGCGATGGCCGGTTTTTCAGAAAGCGTATCTTCGTTAAGTTTTGGATTTATCATTCAGATGGGCTCAGATCACGCGATAATCTTTTCCCCCAGTCGAGAGCGAGTCGATTTTCTTCTGCTGGAAGTCGAAGTGGTGGCCGATATCAGGCGAAGAAAAGGAGCCGGAGAAAAATTTCGCTAAGGTCACCGTATACGTAATCCCATTAAACAACGAAACCCGGGATTGGATTGTGCTTCCATTGTCCCTTTTCTCAAGAACGATGATATGCCCGAGGGTCTGCCTTTTTGTTTCGGTGTCATAAGCCAGGATTGGCGTATTCGAAGGAGTAGCTGGAGCGAATGGGGGGCGCGTCCCGTAGCGGATGAAGCTACGGATTGAATCGAAGTCGGAACGCAGGCAATAAGCTGAACCCCTGACCTGCGCCATGTAGTTGAACGCGATCTTTGCAATCGTTCGCAGGTTCACCTCATCAATCCTGATGATATTCTCCAGCGTGACTTGATGCTTCCCAAGAGGAGGAGCTTCGCTCTGCCTATTAAAAGCAATGCCGAGCTTGGCAAGAAGGCTTATGAGGCGGTCGAGACTCCCCTCATCATTCGCCATGAGCTTGATGCCATCTCGGCTTTTCAAGTCATATTTTGTCTTGTCCAAGCTAGACATTGCCTCCAATTGTTCGATGGAGAAGAACTCCCTTGCCTCTGTTTGGTTGGCAAGTCGAAATCCGACTTGCGGCAACAGTTCATGAGTAATGGGCGCAAACTTGATGCCTTTTGATTGCGGAGACGTTGAGACGGTCGAGACTCTATCCCGATGTATGTCTGTAGCTTCGTTGCGAGGTTTACCATGCTCAAATCGTTCCAGAGCCTCAGGGCTACTCCTATTGAAGTAGACTTCAAGATTATCTCCGAAGAACTGATTGCAATCGTCGCACACAATATCGTGTAGGACCCAAGTTCCAGACCCGAATGTACCAAAGGCTTGCGGAATGACATGCTCGCCCTTATTGAAGGACCCCGCCGTTCCACGGCAATAGATGCACTCCCGTTGCCTTACTCGAAAGCATTGCTTCAAACGACTCGAAACTTTTAGAGCAACCTTGCCGTCCCAGATGGGATCCATGATTCTAAACTCGAATTTTGCCAGTCAGCAGCTCGAACATTAGTGCGGCTTTCTGGCTGCGCATTCGAGATACGGTTTTGAGTGCAACCTGTTCCTGGTGACCAATAGCATCAAGAATGTCTGCGATGGCGGATTGCTCAGCCTTTGGAGGAAGTGGGATGGGGTAAGGACGCAGAGTCTCCAGGTTGATGTTCTTCTGCGCGCTTTGAGTGGCCAAACTATTCAGATGCCTCTTCCGAGTCCGCAGGTAGTACTCAAGAAAGCGATTATCCACTTCCTCGTTGGCCACGATTCCAATCAGGCTGTCGGGGAATGCAACATCAAATTCGGCGATTGCAGTTTCCCCAATGTTCGCGGCAATCGTAATAACGATCGTTCCTTTAGGAAAAAGTTTGCTTATGGCAAGCCCTTCCTCATTTAATGTCTGCGAATATTCGCGGATTCGCCCGCCTGAATCGGTGACGTCTCCTGTCTGAACAAACGGATGCCTGCCTCCGTAGAATCTGGGCTCGTTACGGGGGCGATGATGAAACTTCCCTCGCTCAATTACAGCGGCATTCTTAAGTGGAACAATGTCCCAGGCAGAGGGTATCCGCCCAATAGCAGTATCCTTAAATTTACTGTGCCCAATCCCACAGGAAAATAGCTTCTCAAATAGCTCCCTGTTCATTCCCTTTTCTTTATCGATTACAGCATTCGTCTTCTCGATGGCGATATCTACTGAGGACAGAATCTCGGCAATCTTCTTCTGCTCGCGCAAAGGAGGGACAATCATCAGCATCTCATTCAGCTTCGCCTTGTTCAGTGTGCGCCCCTTGACGGCGACATCAGCTTCCTGCGCCCCCGCGATCATCGGCAACGTGTAGTAGAGAAACTCAGGGCTGATATCTCGATGTGGCAGGAACGCCGCGATCGCCTCGTTGGTGTAAAGATCAACGCCCGCGATTGCCACCCGCCCGATTGTAAGCTTGAAGCTCATCAATACCGTGCCCTTTGCAATACGCTTTGCATTCGAGTGGGCAATACCAGAATCCGTAAGCCGTTCTTTTGTCGACAAAAGGCAATGCCTTTTCATATCCGCAATGGATGCCCAATGGTTCTGCGTCTGAAACTCCGTATCCCAATATTCAGGATTATTTCGGCTAGGTGTGCCTCCAATCTGGATATCAACGAGGTCACCGAGTCGTTGAACAGTCCAATCAACGGGAATTTCGCCGGCGGGGGTTTTTTTGAACTTTTGGCCCATCTTGAGAGTGGTCATTTGATTGGCCATAGCTTTAGACCGGCTCCACGCCGGTGAGTTCGCCCAAGAATCGCAGGGCCATCTTCTGATGCACGTCCGGCGGGAGGCCGGGCCTGGGCATGCGGGAAACATCATAGCCGGCCCGGGCGAATTCTTGGCCGACGATCTCAAGGCTGTCTTGCAGTTTGGAACTCTTCATGTAATCAGAATGTGCTCCCAATGCCAATTCATCGACGGCATTCCATGCCGTCGATAAAGCGGAATAGATCGCCGTCCAATTGACCCACTTCGGAGGCTTGTCTCCCTCATAGCTGGCCGAAGCCAGGAACTCCCACCACTTGTTCTGGGGCACCCAATACTCAACCTTCTTCCCCTTGCTCCGGGTCAACACCAAGCCTGATTGCGACAGATCGAGCAACGCCTGTTGGATGCTGAGCCAAAAAAGGCCGACCGAATCCGCAATCTCCCGAGGACGACCTCCCTCATGCGTCAGGAGATAAAGAATCGCCTCAGACTTGGCTCCCGTGCCGAACAACGGACGCAGAAGAAAACGGAGATTGGCACGTCCATTAACCGGTACTGCCCGTGACGCCTTCTGCACGTTGATTGCAGGTCGGTTCACATGAAAAAGTGCAAAACTGGGATCGCGCTTGTCGCCATCCGCGCGAGGATGCGGTTTCCCGGACTTATCCCTAAAGAGGACCTCCGCGCTCTCCTTGCTAGGCTGCTTCGCGCAAATAGTCCCGCACAGCTCGAGAATCCGTCTCCATTTCCTCTCGTGTTCCTTCTTGCGATCCGCTGACCACTGCAACGTCCCTCCGACAACCCGGACAACGCCGACTTCCTGCTTACCCAATAGGCTCCGTAAACGTGCGGCATCCAATCTATCCCCATTTACAACCAGCCAAGCCAGAATTTCATCGAAGAGCCGCGGCTCGTAGCGGGCAAGCTGCAAGGAGAATACGAGCAGCGGCTCGGGATCGATGACCCACTCGTCCTCAGCTCCCGACTCGCCCAATACTCCCAACACCGACCACTCCCTCCAAAGGAAGGTCAAAAGCCGGTCCAGCAGGGCTTCCCTAAATTCTTTGAGCGACATTTTCGTGCCCCATCTCCTTGAGCAACCGCTTCACTTCCCCTCTGTAGCCCTCGGAAACATCATGCGTCATGCTCCAACGGGCAGCGGCCTCAAGCTCCTCGGCCAGGGGTTGGAGCGCCAAAAGGTCCTGGTAGTGCTTGCCGCCCTGGTCCACCGCGGCGTAAAGCTTGAAATGTATCTGGTCGTAGCGGCTGATGAATCGCACGGTCAGAGACCTTCCATATTCGCGCACCTCGGCCCGATCCAAAATGCCCTTCGGCAAGCCGAAGTCCAACGCCGAAGTAGGGCCGGAGTTGAGCCAGTCCGCCGTGAGGCTGAAGTCCCGCGCCACCTTTCCAACCGCATCAAGAAGATACGCCGGAAAGTCCTTTGCGCTGCCCAACGCAAGATGTTGGGCGGCATCTTTGGAGACTAAAGCCACGACATCGACATCCTTGGTCGTCCGAGAGACCAGACGCAGAGCATGAAGGGCTGAACCTCCGCAGACCAGGAGATCCACATGGGCGTTGTTCCCATCGGCTAGTTGTTCGCCGAGAGCGCTCAGTATCCGGTCGATCTCTTCCTTATTCTTGAATCCCATACCTACACCTTGTAGCCCAACTCCTTGAGATAGCCTTCGACTTTCTCCTCGGCCTGGGCGCGCGCTTTCTTGAGCTTGGCCAGCTCATCAAGGGTCTGCTGGACGTCAATGGGCTCCTCGTGCTCCGTGATATCGATGTAGCGCGGGATGTTGAGGTTGTAGTCGTTGCGGCGGATCTCATCGAGGGAGACCGGGCGGCAGTACTTCTCCGTGGCCTCATAGGAACGGTACGCCTTGACGATCCTCTCGAGATCTTCCGGCCGCAGCTTGTTCTGATTCTTAAGCTGTTGGAAGTCCTTCGCGCCGTAAAGGAAAAAAACCTTTCCCTTGCGCTGGGCCGGCTTCTTCTTATTCAGGATGAGCAGGCAGGCCGGGATGCTCGCGCCATAAAAGAGATTGGACGGCAGGCCGATCACCGCCTCGACCAGATCCTCTTCGAGAATGCCCTGCCTGATCTTGCCCTCGGCCCCTCCCCGGAAGAGCACGCCATGGGGCAGCACGATGCCTGCCCGGCCCGTGGGTTTGAGCGTGGCGATCATGTGCTGGACGAAAGCGAAATCGCCGTAGCTTTGAGGCGGGATGCCGTACTTGAACCGGCCGAAGGAATCGCTCTCAGCCGATTCGATGCCCCAGTTCTTGAGAGAAAACGGCGGATTCGCGATCACCGTGTCGTACTCGATGAGCTTGCCCTTCTGCGAGAGCTTGGGCTCCCGGATAGTATCTCCCTTCTCGATCCGGGCGCCGGAAATTCCGTGCAGGAGCATGTTCATCTTGCAAATGGCCCAGGTCCCGATGTTGCGCTCCTGCCCGTGGAGCACGATGTTCCTGGTGTTCTGCCGCAAAGACTTGAGATGGTAGACGGCCTGGACCAGCATTCCCCCGGAACCGCAGGCAGGGTCGCAGACATACATGCCTTCCCGCGGGTCCAGGATTTCCACCAGCAGGGTGACGACCTCTTTGGGCGTATAAAACTCGCCGCCCTTCTTGCCGGCGTCATCGGCGAATTGGGCGATGAGGTATTCATAGGCCCGGCCGAGCATATCGGGCTCGGCAAGGTCCCCATTGCGAAGCCTGATCTTGGAGAAGTGGATGATAAGCTTGGCCAGGGTGCTGTCCGGCAGCCGGTCCTTATCATTGAAGTCCGTGGCGGAAAGGACTCCCTCCAAAACTCGGTTGTGCTCTTCAAGAAGGTCATTGCCCTTGTTGATGGCATCTCCCAGGTTGTGGGTCAAGCCGGTGAGATGATTCCAATGGGCTTTGGGCGACACGAAAAACTCATGCTCGTCCGGGTCTTCCAAGGCGATTTTTTTGCTCTTGCCCTCCTTGAGCAGCTTCTCGGCCTCTTCATCGAAGACATCGGACAGCCTCTTCAGAAAAAGAAGGCCGAAGATATAGTTCTTGTAGTCGGAAGCGTCGATACTCCCCCTGAGAATATTGGCGGACTCCCAGAGGTGGCTCGTCAGGGCTTCAAGGGTTAGTTTTGCCATGGCTGAAATATCTCCTTCAAAAGCGAACGTCCTTAGTATAGCATGCATAACGAATCGATGTCAATACTTTGTTTTATAGTATTGCTATCACTATTTGTATATTATTACGCTTAAATGATGATTAATTTTAAATTTCAGTGTGCGTATGCCTAAGTGAATGCTATTACCGACAGCGGTGAAATCGGCTGGGTGAACCACTCTTTCGGGCGGAGCGGAGGGTACGCGCGCAAGGAGGGCAACGCAGGCTCCGCCCGACGGATTGCCGGGCAGGGGGCGGATATTCCATAATGACTATCGGAGATGCCTCCTTCGGCATCTCCGATAATAGATGAAGATATATACGCGCACGGGCGATTCGGGCATGACGAGCCTGCGCAAGGGCGGAAGGGTCCGCAAGGACCATCCCGTCATCGCGGCCTGCGGCGAGCTCGATGAACTAAGCTCCAGGCTGGGAGCGGCGCTCTCGCTGCAGCCGGCAAAGCGCTCCCAGCTTGAGGATGCGCTTGAGCGCATCCAGAAAGAGCTCTTCCTCCTGGCCGCCACCGTCTCCGGCCAAGAAGCCCCCCACCCTTCGACCCCCTCCTGGATCGCGGTCCTGGAGCATGAGATCGACCAAATGTCCGGGGACCTGCCGCAGATCAATTCCTGCATACTTCCGGGCGGGACCCCGCAAGCGGCAAGCCTGCACTTGGCGCGCACTGCCTGCCGCACCGCCGAGCGGGCCCTCTCGGCCCTGGGCCCCAATGCAGGCAAACCCAATCTCTCGTATCTGAACCGTCTCTCGGACTGGCTTTTCACGGCGGCCCGCTCGGCCAATCACCGAGCCGGGCGAAAAGACACCGCGTGTACAAACAAAAGCCTGCCGCACTCGGCAGGCTCAAAAGGAGAGTCCCTAACATGATCCTGGATCCCGTGCGCAGCCTCATCGACTTCCCGTTCTATCGCGAGGTGCCCAAGAAGTCCATCCTGGCCTGCTCCGGCTACATCGCCTACCTGAGCCTGCTCTTCTCCTTGGCGGTCGTGCTGGCGCTCTATGCGCGCGTGGCTCCCATGATCGACGCGGCCGCGCAGTGGGCCTCGTCCAATGTCCCGGCCATGACCCTGCAGGACGGGAAAATCGAGTGCTCCATCCCAGGGCCGCTGCGCATCGAGCATCCCGAGACCAAGCTGGCCTTCATCGTGGACACCGCGCGCATCACGCCCGTGACGCCCGCCGAGCTCGCCGACGGAAAGGTCATCGGCTACATCGCTCAAAGCACGCTCTACTTCACCAACCAGGGCAAGATGGAGGTCTACGATCTCTCCAAGGCCGCCAACAAGCAGCCTGTGCGCATCGACGGGGAGTTCTACCTCAAGGTGGCCGCGCTCATCAAGAAGGCGCTCTACCCCATCGGATTCATCACGACCTGGCTTATCTTCTTCGTCTGGAAGCATCTCTCCGCACTGGTCTACTCGCTCATCGGCCTGGCTCTCAATGCCGCGCTCTCCGCCGGGCTTGAGCATGCGGACCTCTACCGCGTCGCGGTCTACGCGCAGACGCCGGTGGTGGTTTTGCAGATAGTGTCCTTGTTCCTGCCCAGGAATATCCCCTTCGCCTTCCTGCTGAGCACGATGCTGGTCACGCTCTATCTGTGGCAGGCGATACGGCATCTGCGGCCCGCAGCGCCCGCCGCGGAACAAACTTGAGAATACCGAGCCTGCGCTTTTTTTGCGCGGCGCTGGTCCTTGCGTCTCTGGCGGCCGGCTGCAAGCCTCCAGAGGCGCAGGACCGCCATTTCACCCTGACCGGGATCATCAAGAGCAGTCCCGGCTTGCGAGGCAAGATCGAGCGGCCCAACACCGTGCTGTTCATCATCGCCTCCAATGTGGCGGGCATCCCCGTGGCAGTCAAAAGGATCATCAACCCGCGCCTGCCCACGCCTTATCAAATGAATGAAGAGGACCTGGTGCTGCCGGGACCTGTTTGGAAGGGAGTGATGAGCGTCAAGGTCCACCTGACCACGCACGGACAGGCCGGGCTGATCCTGCACGGGGACCTCACGGGCCGGCACTCCGGCCCGGTCTACTGCGACGACCAGAACGTAGACGTCACCGTCGACAACGAAGCCTAATACAACGGCACGGCTGGATTCCGGCTTTCGCCGGAATGACGACAGTCGGCTGGGCCCCGGCTTTCGCCGGGGTGACGAATAGAAACACCTCACAGACCAACGAATAGGGACGGAATAAGGAGACAGGAAGCGGCGAGCAGCCGCTTCCTTTATGCGACCATCAGGTCGCGAACTCGGAAGGTGGGAGCGGCCAGGCTCCCATGAAAGGTGAGGTCGTCGGCCACGGCGTCAACGCGGTCGAGCAATTCGAAAAGATTCCCTGAGAGCATGGCCGCCTTGAGCGGCCGGCCAAGCTCTCCGCCCTGCAAAAGCAGGGCGGAAATACCCACCGAGAACTCGCCGGAAACGGCGTCGGCGGTATGCATGCCCAGAAGGTCCAGCACCAGGACGCCGTCCTGCGCGTCCTTGAACAATTCTTCGCGCTTGAACTTGCCGGGCTCCAGGTAGAAATTCGTGGCGCCCGGCCCGGGCAAGCCCTTGTAGCCCGGCCGCGAGGCGCTGGCGTTCGAGGCGCGGCCCTCGCGGCGGGCGGTGTAGTCGTCGTAGAAAAAGTCCTGGAGCACGCCGCATAGGACCATGTCCTTTCGCCGCGTGGGCACGCCCTCGTCGTCATAGAGCGAGCTCGAGATCCCAAAAGGCCTGCGCGGGTCGTCGATCAAGCTCACGCATTCGGAGGCGATGCGCTTTCCGCGCTTGCCCGCGAATAAGGAGTGGCCTTTCTGCACGGCCTCGGCGGAGAGCGCTCCGGCCAGGAGGTCCAAGAGCTCGCCCGCGGCCCATGGATCGAAGAGCACGGTCCTGCGCCGCGGGCTCTCGCGCACGCCGCCCAGGAGAGCCGCGCCCCTCTGCACGGCCTGCTTGGCCGCCAGAGTCAGATCGATGCCCGCGGCGGATCGCGCCATGCAGGAGCCGGAACCCACCTGTACCTCGCCTTCCTGCTCGGCCAGGATCGCGATGCCTGCGTTGCAGTGCGTGGCCCTCTCGATGCAAAGAAGCCCGGTCGTGCCGGCCATGGCGCATTCGGCGCGGCCCTCGCCGTAGCCTGCATCCAGGACCTTCTTCACGCACTTGTCCTCGGACAGAGCCGCGGCTTCCATGGCGCGCAAGCGCTCCTCCCACTCGGAAAGAGGGGCGCTCATGAGCACGGGGTCTTCCAAGCCTTCGATGGAGCCGGCCGAGCCGGCCTGGAGGGCGGGAAGGACGCGGTGCTCGTCTCTGGGAAGATGGGGCAATTGGCTGCGCACGCTCTCGATGAGGCCCGGCAGCACGTCCTGGGCGCTTCCGCCTGCTGAGGCGAATCCCATCCTGCCGTCTTGAAAAAGCCGCAGGCCCACGCCGGATTCCTCGCAGCAGCGCTGGATATGGGGCAGGCCCTGGCGCAGTTCCAGGCTGCGCGTGCTTCCGCGATAGAGATAGACCTCTCCCTCCAAACCCGGAGCCTTGCGCCGGAGTTCTTCAACGGCGCGGGAGGCCTGTTCCTTAAGCGTCATTTCACGGGATAAAGCGCGCAATAGCCCATATAAAGGAAGAGGATCGACAAGAGCAGAAAGAATATCCCCCACTTGCGGCGTTCCAGCGCCATGTGCGCGTCGTTGAACACCACTTCGCGGAAGAAGATCACGGTCCTTTCCACGATGCGCGGAAAATAAAGATAACCCAGCCCGATAAAGAAGAAAAAGAGACCTATGATGACCTTGAGCCGGGGAGAACTCATCCAGAAACCTCGTTCCGTAACGAAATCGTAGATTTCAAGGCGGTTCTAATCATGACTCAGCCTCGGGACCCGCCGCGTTATACGTATTCATGGCCGCCTCCATGCCGCGTTCGCAAGCCGCCGCAGCCGCTTCCTGCGCGCGCGCGATCATCTCCTGCACCAGCGGACGCTCCTCGGAGCGGAATCTCCCCAGCACGAAGTCCGCGGCCTCGATCTGAGAAGGCTTGGGGCCCACGCCCAGGCGGATGCGCGGGACCTGCTTGGTGCCCAGATGGGTGAGCACGGAATCCAAGCCGCGCTGGCCGCCGGAAGAGCCCTGCAGGCGCAGGCGCAGGCGGCCTAATGGAAGGTCGATGTCGTCGGAGACTACGAGCACCTGCGAAGCCGGGATCTTCCAGAAATGCGCCACGGCGCCCACGAACTCGCCGGAAGCGTTCATGTAGGTCAGAGGCTTGGCCAAGCGGATGGAGCCGCCCGCCAGGGAGGCCTCGGCGAGAAGGCCCCGCCCCTGGGGAGCCGGGCGCCAATCGGCGCCCGACTCCCGGGCGAGGCCTTCCACGACGAGATAACCGACGTTGTGGCGCGTGGCCGCGTATTCCGGGCCCGGATTCCCGAGACCGACGATAAGACGCGGCCGCTCCACCGTCTACTTCTTGCCTTCTTTTCCGCCGGCAGGCTTGGCGTCCGCCTTTCCGGCCGCAGGCTTGGCGTCGCCCTTTCCGGCCGCGGGCTTTGCATCGCCCTTGCCGGCAGGCTTGGCTTCGCCGTCCTCGCCCTCTTCCTTCTTGCCCTTGACGGCAAGCAGTTCGGGCTCTGCGGCTCCGGCCTCGCCTTCAGCTGCGGGCTTCTCTTCGAGCTCGGTCGGGGCCACGACGTGGACGACCATCTGCTGGGCGTCGTCGAGCACCTCGATCCCCGCGGGAATCGCGACCTCGCCGACGTGGATGATGTCTCCCAGGTTGAGCGCCTTGATGTCCACCTCGATGCTCTGGGGGATGGCATTGGGCAGCGCGCGCACGCGGAACTCGCGCAGCACGTGCTCCAGGATGCCGCCCTGGAGCTTCACGCCCGGGGCCTCGCCGATGATGACGAGCTTCACCCTGACCTCGATCTTCTCGGTCATGGAGACGCGCTGGAAGTCGGCATGGATGGGCCGGCTGCTGATCACGTGCCTCTGCAAGGCCTTGATGATCACGGTGTCCTCGCCCTGGTCGTGCTTGAGATGGAGCAGGACGTTCTTGCCCCCCTGCTTGAGCGCGCCGAGAAGCTCCTTCTCGGAAACGGTGACTTGGATGTTGGTGCCCTTGCCGCCGTAGACGATGCCGGGGACCAAGTAATCCTTGCGCAGGTCCGTGAGACTTTTCTTGGTGCTCTTTCCGGACCGGATGTTGACCTTCAGTTCGAACTCTGCCATTTTGACCTCAGTGCCGCCCTTGCGGGCGTTATTAGACGAAAAGCTCGCTAATCGACTCCCCTAAGTGGTTGCGGCGTATGGCCTCTCCCACCAACGGCGCGACCGAGAGCTGCACGATCTTGCCCGGCTGCTGCGGAGAAAACGGGATGGTATCCGTGATGATAAGCTGCTCGATCTCGGACTGGGCGATGCCGTCCAAGGCGCCGCTCGAAATGACTCCGTGCACGCACGCGGCCAGGATCTTCACGGCGCCCTGCTCGCGCAGCTTGGCGGCGACCTTGATGAGCGTGCCGCCCGTATCGATCATGTCGTCGAAGAGCACCGCGGTCTTGCCGGAGACGTCGCCGATGACGTTATAGACCGAAGCCACGTTGGGCCGCGGACGCCGCTTGTCGATGATGACCAAGCCCGCGGACATGCGCTTGGCGAAGGCCCGGGCGCGCTCCACGCCGCCCACGTCCGGGGACACGCAGACGATGTCCTTCAAGTCCTTGGCGCGCAGGTAGTCGAGGAAGACCGGCGCGGCGTAAAGATGGTCCACGGGGATGTCGAAGAAGCCCTGGATCTGGCCGGCGTGCAGGTCCACGGTCACGATGCGCTGGGCCCCGGCCTCGGTGAGGAGGTTGGCCACGAGCTTGGCCGAGATGGGCACGCGGGGCTGGGTCTTGCGGTCGGCGCGCGCGTAGCCGAAATAGGGGATGACCGCGGTGATGCGTCCGGCGCTGGCGCGGCGCAGGGCATCGATCATGATCAAGAGCTCCATCAAGGTCTCGTTGGCGGGGCGGCAGGTGGGCTGAACCACGTAGCAGTCGCGGCCGCGCACGTTCTCCTGGATGTGGACGTTGATCTCGCCGTCGGCGAAGCGCGCGACTTCCGCGCGGCCCACGGGCACGCCGAGATAGGCGGAGATGCGCTCGGCCAAGGGGCGGTTGGCGTTGCCGCTGAAGAGCCGCAGGCCGGACTTCTGCGCGGCGGTCAGAACGCCTTGGGGCACCGCCGCTGGGCGGACCTCGGGATTTTGTGCGGCTGCATCCTGCTTGAGGCTCTGCTCGATCATGCTGGCTCCGGTCATTTTCGGACCTTGTTGACCTGCTGCGCCCGGGCGATCGCCAGGACCCCCTCGGGCACGTCCTCGGTGATGGTCGAGCCCGCGCCTATCTTCGCGTCGCGGCCGACCTTCACGGGAGCCACCAGATTGACGTTCGAGCCGATGAAGGCGCGCGCGCCGATGATGGTCTTGTGCTTCTGCACGCCGTCGTAGTTGCAGGTGATGGTGCCTGCGCCGATGTTGACGTCCTCGGCAAGCTCGGAGTCCCCGATGTAGCTCAAGTGCGGGACCTTGGAGCCGAAGCCGATCTTGGAGGCCTTCACCTCGCTGAAATTGCCGACCTTGGCGCGGGGACCGAGCACGCTCTCGGGCCGGATATTGGCGAAAGGCCCGATATTGCACTTCTCAAGGATGCGCGCGCCGCGCACCTGGGAGAAAGACACGACGCTCTCGTTGCCGATGCTGGAGTCCTCGATGAAGGTGTAGGGACCCAGATGGCACTGCCTGCCGATCTGGGTCTTGCCGCGCAGGATCACGCCGGGCATGAGCACGCTGTCCTGGCCGACTTCCACGTCGCAGTCCACGTAGGTATGCGCCGGGTCCACGATCGTGACGCCCGAGAGCATGAGCCGGTCCACGTTGCGGCGGTTGACCACGCGCTCGGCCTGGGCAAGCTGGAGCCGGGTGTTGATGCCGATGATCTCGTCGGAATTAGGCGTGACATGGGCCAGCAGGCGGCCGCCCTTTCGGCGGATGGACTCCAAGGCGTCGGTGAGGTAGCGCTCCTTCTTGGGGCCCTGGGGCTTGAGCTCCTTGAGCGCCGAGACCAGGAGTTCGGTCTCGAAGCAGTAGGTGCCGGAGTTGACCTCGTTGATGAGGGCTTCCTTGCCGCTGGTGTGCGCCTCTTCCACGATGCGCAGGACCTCGCCGGAGGGCGTGCGCACGATGCGGCCGTAGCCCTTGGGGTGCGGGACCCGGGCGGTGAGCAGGGTGACCTGCGACTTCTCGCGCGTATGCAGGCCGGTGAGAGCGTAGAGCGTCTCGAAAGTGAGGAGCGGCGCGTCCCCGCACATGACCACGGCCGTCTGGAATTTCTTAAGGAAGGGCAGGGACTCGATGACCGCCGCGCCCGAACCGGTCTGGCGCTTCTGTCGGATGAAAGTGATGGGCCGCGTGAGATTCCAGAGCTTGGCCGATTCCTGGACTTCCTTGCGCACGCGCTCTTCCTGGTGGCCGACCACCACGCCGACGCCCGCGGGTTTGAGCGCGTTGGCCAGACGCAGGAGATAGGCCAGCATGGGCCGGCCGCTGATGGGATGCAGGACCTTGGGCACGTCGGAGACCATGCGCGTGCCTTGGCCCGCGGCCAGGATCAGGATGCCCATCGATGGAGCGCCTTTCATATTCGTCATGATCGTCCCCCGACTGCAGCTCGGAAAAGAGTTCCCGGGCCAGGATTCGAACCTGGAAAACCAGCTCCAAAGGCTGGCGTGTTACCGTTACACCACCCGGGAGTGTTCATTCCGGCTCGCCGCCCGTCTGCGCCGCGCGAGGATGAGCGGATTCTTCCTGATAGGCCGAGAAGACTCGGTCTTCCAGAAGCTTGCGGAAATCCGCGCAGATCGGATGCGCGACATCCTTGTATTCCCCGTTCGACAGCTTTCTCGACGGCATGCACAGGATCAGCCCCTTGTTTCCTTCAACGACCTTCATGTTGCGCACCACGAAGCAATGGTCGAAGGTCACGGTGACGAAGGCCTTCAGCTTGTCCTCGCTTCGCAGATGGACGCGTATCTCGGTGATCTCCATTCGCTTCGGCATCGCTCACCCGATGAAGCAGGTGAGGTAAGCCTTCCAGGGATAGGGCCTAAGCCGCTTGAGCGCCTCTTCCCCTTCTTCTCTCGAACGGACGAATCCGAACACCGACGAACCTGAACCGGACATCATGACTCCCTGCATGCCCAGCTTCTGCAGGATGCTGCGCGCTTGCTGAACTTCCGGCCAGCCTTTAAGCACCCCGGCTTCCAATCGATTGAACAGCAAAGGCGCCCATTCTGAAATTGGCGCGCCTTTTCCTAGCTTTTTTTTGAGTTTATCAAGATTGGAAAGCGCTGTCAATACCGACGGGCGGTCCGGACGCTGAAAACCGCTGAAAACATCCTTGGTCGGGACCCCTATATTGGGGAAGATCAGGAGCATATCCGGGGTCTTTCCCTTGACCGGGACAGGGCTGAGCTTCTCGCCCACGCCGCGGCCGTCCGAGAAGGCCGAGGGGTGCAGGAAGACCGGGACATCCGCGCCCAGCTTGACGGCCATGGCCCGCATGGCAGGCCGCAGGCCCTTCTGCTTCTCCATGCCGTAGAGCCGCGCCAGGCCGATCAAGGTGCCGGCCGCGTCCGAGGAGCCTCCGCCCAGGCCCGCGCCCATGGGAATGCGCTTGATGAGGCGGATCTTGGCCCCGCCGTCGATATTGAAGGCCGAGCGAAAAGCATGGGCCGCGCGAAGCACGAGATTGTCCCCGCCGCCGGAGAGCTCCTGGCCGGTCTCATTGACGAGTTCCAGGCTGTAGTCCGGCGCGGACTCGAATTCGAGCACGTCGAAGAGATTGATCTTGGCGAAGAGAGTGGCCAGGGTGTGGTAGCCGTCGGGCCTGCGTCCCGTGACTTCCAGAAAGAGGTTCACCTTCGCCGGACACTGGATGCGGATGTTCATTGGGCGACCTGAGCTCCGGCGGGAACGACCTGCTGGACCTGCGCGCCGGCAGGCATGGCCTGAGGCTCGGCCAGGCGAAGGCGAAGGGAGAATCCCTTCCCCTCGAATATCCAGAGCATGGGCAGCACGCGGTCCTCGCGGCGGCGGTAATCCTCGAAGCTGAGCTTGAGCCCGGTGGAGAATCGGGCCTCGCGCAAGCGGCCGTTTTCATCGCCGTAGAAATCGATCTCAGGCGTCTCGACCCACTGGCCGCGCCAGGAACTGCGGTGCAGGACCGGGCGGCGCTCGAAGATTCGTCCGGAAAGATAGCCGCGGGCCGCTGAGAGCACGCCCAAGAGCGCGTCGCGGACCGCGGGCTCGGGCACGCCGGGAAGGCTGAGCGGATCGGACTCGAATGCCTCGGGCCCGGTGAAAGCGGCTTTGAAGAGCGTGCTGAACAAGGGACCCAGGACCTCCAGGCTCATCTCGTAGGGCTCGCGGTAGCGCAGCAAGGCCTGCAGGCGGACGGACTTGCCGAGCAACGTGCCTTCCAGGATGCAGGGCGCTGCAAAGCGGGAGAATCCCCCCCTCTGCCGGGCGAAGGACTGCAATTCCAAAGCGCCCAGCTGTTCCGGCAAGAGCTTTTTTGCCGCGGCTTCGGCTTTTTTACCGTAGCCCGGCAAGGGCCTGCGGCCGTCCTCCGCGCGCTTGGGCATATCCGCGACCGCGCTCTGGGCGGCGCGCCAGGCGCTCCACGCGGCGGCCGTGTCGCCGAGCACGGAGTAGGCCTCGCCCAGATGGTCGAGCACCGTGTCGTCATCCGGCAGAAGCCGCGCGGCTTCCTGAAGATCGGACAAACCCTCGCGCATGGCGCCGCGCTTGAAGCGCACCCAGCCCAAGGAATCGCGATAGGCGCCGCTCTTGGGGTCGAGCTCCACGGCCTTGCGGAGCATTCCCTCGGATTCTTCGAGCTTGAGCCCCCGGTCGGCCAGGGAGTAGCCGAGATAGTTCAGGGCCGGAGCGTCCGCGGGGTTCTTCTTGAGGATCTCGCGGAACTGCTCTTCGGCCTGGGGCATCTTTCCGTCGCGCTCGAAGATGGCGCCCAGCTGGAAGCGCGCGTCGCGGTTGTCGGGGACCGCGCGAAGGAGCTCCCGCAGAAGGGCCACGGCCTTGTCCGTCTTCTTCAGATCGTCGTAGCCCAGGGACAGGAAGTAGGAGACCTCTTCGTTCTCGGGCCAATGCTTGTGCGCGGACTCCAGCGCCTCCACGGCCTCGGCCAAGCGGCCGGCCTGCGTGAGGTAGTAGCCCAGGCGCAGATGCAGGGACGCGTCATCCTTGAGCCCCGCGCTTTCCTTAAGGTTCTTGGCCGCCGAGGCGAAGTCCTGCTCCTGCTCGGCCAAAAGCGAGAGCCACAGGCAGGTGGCAGGATGATCCGGCGCGATGATCTTGGCGCGCAGGAAGTGCTCCTTGGCGCGGGCGAAGTCGTCCTGCATGAAATAGAGCTCGCCCACCCGGTCGAGCAAGCCCACGTTGCGGGGATCGCGCTGGAGGATATCCGCATAGACCCCGAGGGCCGCGGCCGTGTCGCGGCGAAGCTCCTGGGTCTGCGCCAGAGTGTAGCGGGCCTGCATATCGTCGGGATCGAGCTCCACGGAGCGCTGAAGATGCTTGGCCGCGTCGTCGAAATGCCGCGCGCGGTGCTCGATGAGCGCGAGCTGGTACTCCACCTCCGAGGCGTTCTCGGGATTGGAAGCCAGGGTGCGCTCGAAATATTTCTTGGCCTTCTCAGGCGACTGCGCGCTCAGAAGACTGCCCAAGGCGAAGAGGGCGCGGCGGGAGGCCTCCGCCGGCGCGCCGGACCGCGCCAGGACGCGCTCGAAGGAGGACTGAGCCGCGGGCAGGTCCCCCACGGCCCAGGACACATGTCCCTGCAGGAGCGCGGCCTCGGTGCTTTCCGGCGCGATCGAGGACAAGCGCACCGCGAATGCCTGGGCCTTGTCCAAGCGCCCCATCTCCATGGCGAGTTCCGCGGCCTGCTGGAGCACGAAAGCCGACTGAGGGTCGAGCTCCACGGCCTTCTCGTATTCCTGAAGCGCGGCGTCGTAGCCGCCCTGATTGGAGAGCAGCAGCGCCTTGAGATAATGCTCGTAGGACGCCTTGGCCGAGGCGCAATACGCGGGCGAGCAGAGCGCGAACAGGAGGGCGAAGAGGGAAGCAGTCTTCACAAGGTCTTATCCATGAGTACGGCGTCGGAACCATCATTATAGAACTTGGGCCTGCGGCCCACAACGACGAAGCCGCATCCTTCATAGAGCGCGACGGCCCCGGCATTGAGATGGCTGACTTCCAGCGTGGCGCGCGAACAGCCTCGGCTGCGGCCCTGGACGCAGAGCGCCTCCACCAAGGCGCGGCCGATTCCTCGGCGCACATGCTCGGGATTCACCGCCACGCTCAGGATCTGGAGCTCATCCTCGACGGCCCAGGCCGCGCCGTAGCCGCTGAGCCGCCCGCGGGACTCTTCCCGCGGCCCGCTCATTCCTGCATCCGCAATGCACTGCACCTCGGCAACAAGAAACACGGAGCGCGGGTTGGAGAATTCGGACTCGAACTGCGCGCGCGTCCAATGCGGAGTGGTCGTCCAATGAGACTCGATGGCCAGTATGGCCTCGAGGTCCGCGGAACGCGCGGACCTCATGGATCGATGCCCGCATGAGCCCCGACATCGATAGGACTCGCGCTGCGCATATTATTTTTTGCGCTCGTAGGAGGCGGGCTTAAGGTAAAGCGGGATCGCGGAGTCCTTCGCGCCGCGAGAAAGGCGCTCCTGCGCGCAGGCCAGCAGGTCCTGGGCCTGGACCGGACCGCTGAGCACGACGCCCTGCTTGTGCGCTTGCCGCAGGCGCTTCTGCACGCGGCCGGACTCGATCCATTCCGGCTCGCCCAGAGGCAGGAGCCGGCCTTTGCGCCATTGAAATCCCTGAATGAACTTCTCTCCCTGGAATCCTTCGAGTATCGCGTAGAAACGCTGTCCCGTGAGCAAAGCGGGCGGCTCCCGACGAGCCCGGGCTTCCAAGAGACTGGCGCCGATGGCAGGAACATCCAGCACCGCACCGAGCATGGAGGCGAAGGTCAGTCCCACGCGGATGCCGGTGAACCGTCCGGGACCGCTGGCCGCGGCGACTGCGTGGAGGTCTTCGAGCTTGAGTTTTGCGCGGCCGAGCAGCTTCTCGGTCTCGCTGAAAAGGGTCTCGTCGTGGGGCCGCCTGCGCTTAGGCGAGGAGACAAGGACCTTGTCCCCCGCCAGCAAGGCCAAGCTCAGCGTCTGGCCCGTGGTATCCACGGCCAATATGTTCGTGTCTCTTCTTCGACGAGCCTTCACACCTCGATTTTATCAAATAAGAAGGTCAGGGCTGCCGTCAACGCCCCGCACCGTGCCGCACATCCCTTCCCGCGACCATGAAGATGACGTCCTCGGCGATGTTGGTGGCGTGGTCGGCGATGCGTTCGAGGTTTCGGGCGATGAGGATGATGTCGAGCCCCCGCTGTATCGTGGAAGGATCCGACTGCATGAGCGCCATGAGCTCCTTGAAGACGCGGCCCTTGAGCTCGTCTTCCTCGTCATCCTTGCGGAGCACGGCGCGGGCCTTCTCCACGTCCTTGCGGGAGAAGGCGTCGAGACTGTCCTTGAGCATCGAACAGGCGAGCTCCGCCATGCGCGGGACATGGAAGAGCATCATGTGCGGCTGCGCGATGAAGAACATCCCGTTCTCGGCGATGTTGACCGCCTGGTCGCCGATGCGCTCGAGGTCCGAGTTGATCTTGAGCGCGGCCGCGATCATGCGCAGGTCGCCGGCGGCGGGCTGATAGCGCGCGATGAGCTGGAGGCACTGCTCGTCGACCTCGACGTGCAATCGATTGACGATATCCTCTCTTCGACGCACCTCGTCCATGTATTGAGAGGAACGTTCCGCCAAGAGCTTGAGCGCGTACTGCACCATCTCCTCGCAGGCCGCGCCCATCTCGAGCAGGCGGGAGCGCATCGCCTGGAGATCGTCGTCGAAATGCCTTTTCATGGTCATGGATCCTTCCTCAGCCGAATCGGCCGGTGATATAGTCCTCGGTCCGCTTGTCCGCCGGGCGCGTGAAGACCTGCCGGGTCGGGCCGCACTCCACGAGTTCCCCCATCAGAAGGAACGCCGTGTAGTCCGACACGCGGGCGGCCTGCTGCATGTTGTGGGTGACCGTCACGATGGTCAGGCGCTTCTTGAGCTCGAAGAGCAGCTCCTCGATGCGCGCCGTGGCGATGGGATCGAGCGCCGAACAGGGCTCGTCGAGCAGCAGGACCTCCGGCTCCACGGCCAGCGCCCTGGCGATGCACAGACGCTGCTGCTGGCCGCCGGAGAGTCCGAGGGCGGACTCGTCGAGACGGTCCTTGACCTCCGAGAAGAGCGCCGCGTCGCTGAGCGCGCGCTCGACGCGCTCGTCGACGACCCTGCGCGCGCGCACGCCGTTGAGCGTGAGCCCGGCAGCCACGTTCTGGCGGATGGACATGCTCGGAAACGGATTAGGACGCTGGAAGACCATGCCGATGCGCCTGCGCAGGAGCACGGGATCGATCCGCAGGAGATCCTCTCCGTCGAGCAGGAGTTCCCCCTCGCACCAGCCGCCCGGCACGCTCTCGTGAAGGCGGTTGAGGCAGCGGATGAGCGTGGACTTCCCGCAGCCCGAGGGGCCGATGACGGCCGTGACGACCCTTTCACGCACGGGGAAGTCCACCCCTTTGAGGATCTCGGCCGCGCCGTAGCCCGCCCGAAGGGCCCGCGCCGAGAGGATGACGCGGCGCTCCTCCTCGGAGACTTTCTCGGACTTCTCGGTCGGCACGGCGGATTCGATCGTCGGGATCATGAGTGTCCTCCGGTGGGGCGCCTCATCAGGAGCCGGGCCAGGATATTGGCCGTCAGAACGAACATCAGCAGGATGAAGGCGCCCGCCCAAGCCTGGCGGTGCCAATCCTCATAGGGCGAGATGGCGTAGGTATAGATCGTCAGAGGCAGGGACGCCATAGGGTGCAGCATCCCTTGATCCCAGAAGCGGTTCCCGAAAGCCGTGAAGATGAGCGGCGCCGTCTCCCCCGCGATGCGCGATATGCCCAGCAGCAGGCCGGTGAGCACGCCGGGCGCGGCGGTGGGCAGAGCCACGCGCAGAACGCACTTCCAGCGCGGGATGCCCAGGGCGAGCGCGCCCTCCCGGACGCTGCGCGGGACCAGGCGCATGAACTCCTCGGTATTGCGCAGCACGATGGGGATGAGGATCACTCCCAGAGCGATGCTCCCGGCCAGGCCGCTGAAGCGCTTGAGCGGCAGCACGATGATGGAGTAGGCGAATATCCCCATGACGATGGAGGGAACTCCGTTGAGCGCGTCCGCGGCATACCGGACCCAGAAAGCCGTGCGGGAAGATGCGTACTCGCTGAGATAGATGCCCCCCAGGATGCCGATGGGACCTCCGAGCAGCGCGGCCAGGCCGACGATCTTCGCGGTCCCGACGATGGAATTGGCGATTCCTCCGCCGATCTCTCCGACCGGCTTCGGGAGCTGGGTGAGGAAATCCCAGTTCACGGCCGCCGCGCCCTTGGACGCGATGTAGCCGAGGATCGCAAAGAGCGCCGCGAGGGCGAAGAACGCGCAGGCGGCCGAGAGCGCCGTGGCGAACCGGTCGACCTGCTTGCGCCGCGCGTAGTCGGGGAATCTCATCGCGCGCCCGCCGGGCGCGCGAGCCGGAGGATCATCCAGCGGGCGCAGCCGTTGATGAGGAGCGTCAGTACGAAGAGGACCAGGCCGATGCCGATGAGCGCATGGACATAGGCGTCGGAGGTCGCCTCGGCGAACTCGTTGGCGATGACCGCGGCCATGCTGTAGCCGGGATCGAGCAGGGAAGCCGAGATCTTCGGCGTATTGCCGATGACCATGGTCACGGCCATGGTCTCTCCCAGCGCGCGGCCCAGAGCGAGGAACACCGCCCCCACGACGGCCGAGCGCGCATAAGGAAGGCTGACCGTATGCACGGTCTCCCAGCGCGTGGCGCCCAAGGCCAAAGCGCCTTCCTTAAGAGAGCTCGGGACGGTCATGAGCACCTCGCGGGTGATGGTGGTGATGTAGGGCAGCACCATCATCGCGAGCACGAGTCCGGCGCTCAGCATGCCCACTCCGTAAGGGAAGCCGGAGAATAAAGGCAGCCGGCCCAGCGTGGAGATGAGGAACGGTTCGACGGATCGGACGACCGGCACCAGCACGAAGATGCCCATGAGTCCGATGATGACGCTGGGGACCGCGGCGAGGAGCTCGATGAGGAAGCCGCAGACCGCGGCGACCCGGCGCGGCGCCATCTCGGAAAGGAACACGGCCGCGCCGATGCCCAAAGGGACCGCGATGAGGAGCGCCAGCGCGGAAGTGACGAGCGTGCCGAAGATGAACGGCAGCGCGCCGAAGACTTCGGCGACGGGGTCCCAGGTCGTGCCCCAGAGGAAGCCGGGCCCCATCGCCTTCCAGAGCAGGCGGGAATCGATGGAAAGCCGGCAGGCGAGCGCGAGCGCGAGCGCGACGACGCTCATGGCCGCCGCGCAGAGCGCGGCTTGAAAGACCCGGTCGCCGGCCCGCTCGCGCGGGCCGGCGACTTTCTTGACGCCGCTTCGCGCGATGCTGCGCGCGATGACGGGGATCACCGCAGAGTCTCCGCCGCCGCGGCGACCTTCACGGCGACCTCGGCGGGCAGGGGCGCATAGCCCAAGGACGCGGCGCTCTTCTGTCCGTCCTTGAGCATCCAGCGCAGGAAGCCCTTGAGGATCTCCCCGCGAGGAGCCGTGTTCTTCTGATAGACGAGCAGCCAGGTGTAGGTCGAGATGGGATAGGCCTTCTCGCCCGGCGCGTCGGTGATGGAGACGCGGAAGTCCGCGGGCATCGTCCGGGAGGAAGCGGCCGCCGCGGCGGTGACCGCCTCGATATCCGCCGACACGAACCGGCCCGCCTTGTTGCGCACGGACGCATACGCGATGCCGTTCTGCTTGGCGTAGATGAGTTCGACGTAGCCGATGGCCCCGGGCATGCCCTTGACCATGCTCGACACGCCCTCGTTGCCCTTGCCGCCCAGGCCGACCGGCCAGTTCACGGAGGTCCCCCGCCCGACGCCCTTGAGCCATCCGGGACTGACCTTGCTCAGATAGTCGACGAAGCAGTAGGTCGTGCCGGACCCGTCGGAACGATGGACCACCGTGATGGGCGCGGAGGGAAGCTCGACGCCGGGGTTGAGGTCGGCGAGAGCCTTGTCGTTCCACATGCGGACCTTGCCGAGGAAGATGTCGGCGAGGACCTCTCCGCTCAGGTTGAGTTCGGAGAGCCCCTTGACGTTGAACACCGGGACCACCGCGCCCAGCACGGTGGGCAGATGGAGGATCTTCCCGTCGACGGCGAAGAGCTGCTTGTCCGTCATCGGACCGTCGGTGGCGCCGAAGTCCACTGTGCGGGCCGTGATCTGCCGGATGCCGCCCCCGGAACCGATGGACTGGTAGTTGATCTGCACGTCCGGACGCGCTTGCCGGTAGTCGTCGAACCACTTGGAGTAGATGGGGTAGGGAAAGGTGGCCCCGGCCCCATTGAGGTTCGTCGTTTGCGCGGCGGATGCGGCTGCGGCCAGCAGGACGAGGAGAGCGGCCGATCTCCGGATATTCTTAAGGATGTTCATGGTTTTCATTCTCCTATGTTTTCTCAGAACTTCACCTGGAAGTCCAGTTGTGCGCGGTTGATCGCGTCGTCGGTCTGGCCTTGGTTGTCCGCCAGCAGACGGGTGATGAAATACTTGGCCTTCACCTGCAGCCAATCCTTTGGGCTGTAGGCCAGCCACAGGATATGGCCCTTGCGGTTGGTCCCGCCGTTGCCGAAGTCTGAATCGACGGCATCGGCGATCGTCGCATCGGTGCGCAGGAACTTGTAGAAGTACGCGGCCTCCCAGGTCTTCGCGCCGGAGGCTTTCCCCAGGATGAAGCCGGTCTGGTAGCCGTAGTTCTCCGCGGACCCAAGATTGTCCCTGGCGCGCAGGTTGTTGAGATAGGTGCCCTGCACGGAGAGGGGCAGGCGGCCGACCCAGGAGCGCAGCTCCGCCGTGACTTCCCCCACTCCGAAGAGGTTCTTCGGGACGTTCGTCGAATAGCGCCGGTTCCCGTCCTGGGTGACGCCCTGGCCGAAGGCGAAGGCATCGACGTTCGTCCAGTGGTGGTAGGCCGCGGCCATGCGCAGTCGCGATTTGACCGGCAGCCGCGTCTCGAACCCGAGCTGCTGGCTCAAGCAGAACGGGCGCGCCGTGTTGTTGGCCGACTCCGCCGCGGCCATCTGCTGCGCGTTGGCGAAGAGGCTCACCCCGGTGTCCGGGAACAGATATTCAATCCCTTCCCCGACCCCTTCCGGGTTCAAGTCCGCGTCCCATAGCGCATCCGAGGAATACGTCTGCCAAAGAGCGTTCTGCATGCGGCCCGATTGAAGATAGGCGCTGCCGTTCTCTCCTAAGGAAGGCCGCCAGGCGAGATAGGCCTGATCGATGTAGATGCCTTTCTGGCTGCCGATGCCCGTGAAGGTCTGGTTGGTGGAGACCTGCTCGCCGGTGCCCGAAGCGAAGCGGAACACGCTCAGGACCTGGTTGGGAAACTGGACCTCGACGCCCAGGCGCAGACGGAACCGCTCCCGGTTCCGGTCGTACTTGTTGGGCGTCATCTTCTTGAAGTTCTCCTGGCGAAGGCGGAAATCTCCGCTGAACTTCACGCTCTCAAGATGGCTCGAGAGCTTCAATTCCTGCGCCTGCGTCGGAAGGATCGGCCCGAAGACCAGCAAGGCCCAGACCGCGGCGTTCTTCATGATGAGTGTCTCCTGTCATTGAGGGGAGCGCGGAGCGCTCATCCTCGGCGTTAGCATCGAGGATATTCAAGCAGTCCTCCCGGAGAAAACCCATTGCGGCCGCGCCTCGAACGCGTGAACATTTTTTGACGCGGGGGTCATGCCGTCGTTCTCCCGCCGTCACCTGAACGTCAAACCGGATGGATATACTTGAAGCGTCGGGAAATCAAGGAGGAGACATGATGAAGAAGATCGGGGTCGTATCGAGCCTTGCAGCCTTGTTCGTATTCGCCGCTTTCGGGGACTCCGTGATGGGACAGTCGGCGTCTCCCGCGCAGGCGCCTTCGCGCCAAGGGACCTACGCCCTCGGAAGCGTGACCCTTGAACTGCAGCAAGAACTGAGCTTCGAGTGCGTCATCCCCGGACACGGGGACCGCTGCGGCAGCATCGATGCCGTGATCCGGCATACGGAAACAAGAACGACCGGCGTCCGGGTGAGCAACCTGTCGATCTCCGTGCAGAGCAGGGATTCCGACGGGACCCATCCCATCTCCGCCTTCCTCCCGCCGATGATGAACTTCGTCGGCAACGAAGGCCCGGTCAAGGTCCCGTTGACCAGCGCGCTCCGTCCGGAGCGCTATGAGATCCCTTATGGCTACTATGGGGCGGTCCAGATGCTCCCCTTGCAGGCGGGACTCAATAAGCTGCAAGTCGAACTCCTGAGCCCTTCAGGCGAGATCCTTGAGACGCAGGTCTTCGAATTGACCTCGGAGACCCGCTTGGACTACTGATCGGTCCGGCGCGCCAAAAGAACGGCCCGGAGGGGAAACCCTCCGGGTCGTTTCGTTTGCCCCGCCGCGGGCGCTCAAACCTGGAGGCGGCTTCCCTTGGGCAGATCCGTCCCCCTATCGATCGCCACGGCAACGGCATAGAAGGACCAGGAGGCGATGGAGAGCGCCGCGGTGGCCCAGGCATGGAGGGCTTGGTATCCGAAAGTCGCCAGGAGTCCGAGGTGGATTGTCAGGCCGGAGAGCTGGTAGATGTGCATGCACGCTCGCTCTCCGATGAAGCCGGCTTTGCGCACCTGATTGATCGCCGGGATGATGGAGCCTCCGGCGATCATGCCCTGCCCGACGTTCAGGAAGACCATCCCGAGGCCGGCAAGGGTCAGCGCCGAGGGAGTATTGCCGACGGGACCCAGGATGAGGCGGGTCAGGACCTCGGAAGCGCTGACTTGGACGTAGACGAAGACGAGGTCCCCGATGCCGCGTCCGGCGATCCTCAATCCTCCGGCTGCGCGTGCGAGCAGGTTCAAGTAGGACCGGCCGTAGAGCGTGCAGGCCGCGTCCTGGAGCTGATGCCAGGACAACGCGCAGACGACCCTCGCAGCCGAAGCTCCGCCGTGGATGCCGGAAAGCGCGAAAGCACCGCGCACGGCGAGATTGACGCCGAAGGTCTTGGTCGCCAGATACGCGCGATCGCTCCGGCTCGGCCGGACCCTGCAGGACCGCAGTCCCCGCAGGACCCCAGGATCGAACTCGATGAGCGGACTATCCTTCATGGCGCTCTCCCGGACGTTCTTCCAGCAGGATGCGCACGCCGTAGGCGGGCGCTTGGACCTCGACTTGGGAGCCCTTCCCATCCTCGGAGAACGCGGTCGAGGAATATTCCGCGTCGAGCGCGTCGATGAGCCGCGTGCCGGCAGGGGTGAGGCTGGAATCCACCCAGACCCGCGCGCCGCGAGGCTCGTTCGCGCTGTTGAGGACCACGAGCGCTTCCCGGCCTTCGTGGATCCGGCTGAAAACGTAGAGACCCGGACCCCGAGACTCGGCGCAGCGGACATGCTTCTCGCCTCGGCGCAAAGCGGCGACGTCCTTGCGGACCCGGATCAGCGCGTTCATCAACCGGTATTCGGGAGAGCCCGTGGAAAACCCGTCCAAGGGAGAGCAAGGATTCTTGAAGCGTCCCTGGATGAAGCGGTCCTCGCGGGGAGCCTCCACATCCAAGAGCTCCCTTCCGGGAACCTGCCGAGGCGCCTGCTCTTCTCCATATAGATACGGGATCCCGATGTCCGTGAGGATGCAGCCCAGCGCGAACCGGAGCAGGCCGGCGTCGTCGTTCTCCTTGAGGAAATGGACCCGGTCATGGTTGCTGATGAAATTCACCATGTAGTGGAGCCGGTCCCCCAGCAGCGAAGACAAGGCCTCATGGCTTTGGGCAAGCGCCTCGGGAGCGGCCTGCGCGTGCAGGGCCGCGTTGTTCCAGAAATACGCGGGGTAGTTGTAGGCGGCGCTGAGCCGGCCGTTTCGGAGCTCTCCGACGTAATGCCGCGGATCCCCGTCGAAAAGCTCCCCCATGAGAAGGAAGTCCCGCTTGCCGAGCTTCGCGGCATAGTCCCGGATCTCGCTGAAGACGCGGGTCCAGAGGTCTTTGGACACATGGGGATAGGCATCCAGGCGGAATCCGTCGACGTCCGTCTCCCGTATCCACCACTTGGCGATCTTGAGGAGGATGTCCTGGGTGGAGCGGTCCTCCGTGCGCAGGCGGTTGATGCCTCCGGGGAGGTCTCCCTCGGCGCACTGCCGCGCGTCATGCCAATCGTTGATGTCTCCGCGCAGGCTGTAATGCCGCTCATCGGCGAGTTCCACGGGCTTGAGCAGATAGCGCCAGCGCTTGACGCTCTTGCGCGGGCCGAACCGGACGTCCCCGTCGTACTGGATGATCGGCGCCGTATGGTTGAAGACCATGTCCATGACGATGTACATGCCCCGCCGATGAACCTCGAGCACGAGTTTTTTGAAGTCCCTCATCGTGCCCAGATGCGGGTCGACCGCCAGGAAATGCACGGGCCAATATTGGTGGTAGCCGGCCGGCGGATTCATGAAGATCGGATTGATCTGCAGCGTGGTGACGCCCAAGCCCTTCAGATAGTCCAGCCGCTCGATGAGTCCTCGGATGTTCCCGCCGTGGCGCGTGCGTCCGTCGGCGGGATCGCCCCATCTCTTGAACGGACGGGCGCGGCTGAACCGGTCGATGATGACGGAATAGAGGATCTGGTCCCTCCAATCCGCGGGGGAAGGGGTGAAGTCGATCTGGAGTTCGTCGATGGAGACGGGCGCTTCGAGCGGTTCCGGCGGCATATGGCCCCAGCCGACGTCTCGGCCGAACTCATCGAGCGTCTCCAAAACCGGCCCCAAGACCTCGGCTGTCGATGAAGGCCTATTCAAAACGGAGTCCTCTCTCACCGATGGTATTCGAGGCCGCCGCCGATGGCTTCGGCGGGCTCGAAGGACGACCAGACGAAGTGGATGAGCGGAGCCAGGAGCGTCAAGTCGCCTTCGGCGAACTCGTAGGGGCCGTCCTCTTGGGCCAAGCGGCGTCGGGCAAGTTCCTCAAGAAGCGTTCTCATGGGCGCCCGCAGGTCGCCGTTGGTGCTGAAATAGATCTCCATCCTCTTGATCGCCGCATCGACTTGCGCGCCGATGCGCGAGGGGTCTTTTTGCCCCGCGAGGACCTTGTCGGCCAGCGAGGCAGCCGCGGGGGCGCTCAGGCTCATGCGGGGCTTCCGGCCGGAAAGGAGCTCGTCGAAAGCGCGGGTTCCGCCGAGCTCGTCGCGGTTGTCGATGAGGACCTCGGAGAAATACTCCCCCCAACCGTCGCCGATCCCCCCGCTCAGGGACAAGGCTTCCCCGACCCACGCCCGGATCGTCTTATCGTCGAGCTTGGCGATATCGGCCAGGATGCGGCGCAGCGTCTCGGGCTTCGCGTAGCGGGGCAGAAGCTGCAGTTGAGTCTTCGGGATGCCGAAGAGCGCGGCGTGCGGCCTGAACGTCTGATCATAGTCGCCGAAGAGGACCCTCGCCTCGCCCTTGTCCTCGATGACCCATACGTTCTTGCGGCTGATGATGCGGTCGGTGTTCCCCAGCCACGCGTCGATGACCGCCCCGCGAGTGAACTCCTCGGCGTTGACGATGTGATCGGCGAGTTCCGGAGCCTCGACGAGCGTCTTAAGGGACGGCAGATACGGCGTCACCACGCCGATATGCTCCTCTGCGTCGATATCGGCGTGCGCCAGGCGGTAGCGTACGGTGGGGACCCCCATCTTCGCGGCGATATGGGAAGAGACCACTTCGCAGAGCGCCTTCATGCACTCATATTTGTATTTCGGATCGGTCTTGGGCATGCGGATGGGCTTGAAGACCCCCAGCCCTCCGTCGGGGTAGTCCGTCAGCACCGGCTGGGCCACGCTGTCGGCGATGATCTTCGCCTTTCCGGAGGCGTCGAGCACGGGGGTCAGGCGCGGCAGGCGCGAGAGGACTCTTTCGATGGGTTGGGAGGCGGTGCCGGCGGCCCCTTGCTCATAGGCGGACGCCAAGATCTGCGGAGAAAACGCAACGGCCGCGGACAAGGCGGCAGGAGCGAAGAGCCTCCCCAAGCGCCTTTTTAGGAACCGCGCGATCGAGACGAACTGCGCGATGAACGGAGCGCCGAGCAAGGCTTGGCGCAGCCGCTTCATGGGAGAACCCGCCGCGTCGGCATGCGGAAGGTAAAGGTCGCTGAATTCCTTCGTGGAGGCGACGTCCTCGGATGCGAGGGTGAGTATCGGACGGGCCTTGAGCAAGGCGGCGAGAGGATAGAGCGCGAGGTCCAGGAACTGATGGATCGCGAAGGCGATCCAGAAAAAGCCCATGAAGCCGGCCTTGTAGAATATCCCGTCGATGTCGCCGACCCCGGCGCGCAGCTGCTGGAGGAAGGTGACCCCCCGCCTGGAGAGCAGCCCCTTGTTGTAGAGTTCGTTGGCCGCCATGTTCCCGATCGTGTAGAACACGGTGCCCAGGACGCTCATCACGGACATATCCCGCCAATACCGGATATCCCAGGGAGGGAGGGTGGCGCTGGGACGGGCGGACCAGGCGATCGCGCGATAGAGCGCGGCCGTGGATTGTCCGTAGCCGAAATTGAAGGTCGTGAGATAGGAGCTTCCTCGCTGGAGCATGAGCCGGTTCTGGAAGCTCGTCCAGATGCCGACGCCCACGTTGTGGATCGCCTTCATGAGCACGGTCAAGGCGACCATGGCCGCGAATGACGCCCGGTATTGGGGCAAGAACAGCGCGACGTAGAAGATCATGCTGTTGATGAAGCCCGGAAGGCTCGACAGCAGCCCCGCGGTGACCTCGGAACGCTCGAGCTTGCGCATGGACGCGGAGAGATTCCTCGCCAGGAAGGAGACCTCCCTGAGCACCGGCAAGGATGAGAGGACCCCGCCGCTCTTGCGCACGGGAGACTCTCCGACGCCGGACGAGGATATCGGCGTCTCTTTCGGAGCCTTGCCCAGATTCTCGACCTCGATGCCGCGGGAGATCCCGGATCCGGCCAGGATGTCCGCGATCGCTTGCGCATCCCCGGCGGAAAATCCGCCGGGAGCGGCGTTCTTGTCCACGATAAGGCGTATGCGGCCCTTGCGCGCAAGGGCCTCCCTATAATCAGGATCGGCGGCCAGAACGGCCGGAAGTCCTTCCCAGCTCACGGAGGAATGCGTGCCGTCCGGGCGAAGAAGATACGCCCTCAGCTTGTCTCCATCGAAAAGAGCCCGCCCTTTTTCCGGCAAGGACTCCGCGGCAGCCGGATGAGATAAAGCCGTTTTCTTCGAGCGCTCGGTCCAGAAGCCGCGCAGGGTATCGATCAAGGACGGGCGGTCCGAGGAAGGACTTCTCTTCGCTTCCACGACGGCGCGAGGCTTCGCCGAGACCGATGATCCCGCCGAATGCTCCGTCTTCGCGACAGCGGCGTCCTCGAACGAAGGAAGGATCGGCGCCTCCCCGATCGAGGACGTCGGGACGAGCGCGGCGGGCGCCTGAACATCCATGAGAGGCAGCGAAAGGCCCATGCCGGCCGAGTGAGCAGGGAGGCTTCCTTGTCCTTCCTCCATCGGGGCCAAAACGGCGGGGATCGACAGCTGTCCCGGAAGAACGACGTTCGCTCCGGCCATCCGTGCCGAGACCTGCGCGCGGGCTTCTTGGATGAGCGCTCCGGGCTGCAGGACCGCGAGCGACGCGGCGAGGACGACGGCGATGGGTCTTTTCATGAGGGCCTCTTGGACTGCGCACCGAGCGCGTCCTCTGCCAGGACTTCCTTGAGCACCCGGCTTCCGGCCGCCGGTTCGAACGGGATCTCCAAAAAGGAGGACACGGTCGGAGCGATATCCGTGCCCAAGGCCTGCGCCGGGTATCTTCCGGGAACGATCCCCTCTCCCATGAAGACCAGCGGCACGCGGGAATCTTGGTCGTAGGGAAGGCTGTGGCTGGTCTCTCCCGGAAGACCCGCGACGAGCATGTTCTCCTTTAAAAGGACCAGCAGGTCCCCCGAACGAGCGGGATAGAAGCTTCTGCGAAAGATCTCCTCATACGGGCCCTTTTCGGCGCGAGCGGCCAAGAGGTCCTCGGGCCGCATGACCGCCAAGACGGCGGGCAGGCTTCCCAAGATGTCCGCGGCTTCGGCGAGAAGCCGATCGTCCATGCCTTTCTCAAGAGCCAGGGGCTTATTGAGATAGACGTTCGGGGACCTCAATCCCAGCAGCCAGCGGTCGAGAAGACCGGGTTCGCCCAGCCTCTTGCGCAGAGCCGCCTCTACTTCATCCTCCAACTCGGATTGCAGGATGCGTCGGATTCCCTTGGAGCGGCCATCGGCGCTCTCGGGCATGGACGTGACCCCGTGATCCGAGGTCAAGACCGCGAGATATCGCCCCTCGCCGAGACGGCCGTCCAAATAAAAGAGGAAGGCTCCCAGGCTCTTATCCAGGCCGAGAAGCTGTTCACGTATCTCCGGACTGTCGGGCCCTTTCTTGTGCCCGATGATATCGGTGCCCGAAAGACTGATAAAGAGAAGATCGCTGCGCCCTTTCCCCAGCCCCAGCCGTTCGTTCTCGACCGTCTTTCCGGCGAGTTCGAGCAGCAGCGCATCGAAGCGCGGGCTTTCCATGAATCCATCCCTTTCGGCAAGGGGGATGGAGAGCCGCGCATCCCAGTCCCACACCCAATCGGGCATCCGACCATAATACGTGTCCGTCACGAACTGTCCGGCGCTCTTGTTGAACCAGAGCACAAGGTCCGGGCGGCGGCCGCCCAAAAGAACGGCTCCTCGATCCTTCCCGGAAAGGCTGATCACCTTCGAAGCCGGACGGACGGCTTTGAGGATGTCGCCGAACGTCTCGTCCCGGAGATTGAGGGGGCTGCGGCCGTATTCCTCGTCCTCGACGGATGCTCTCATGCGTCCCAGAGTCCTGTCCCACCACTCGTTGCCCACGATCCCGTGCTGGGCCGGGAAGCGTCCCGTGCCGATGGCCGCGTGTCCGACGGCGGTCGTCGTCGGCACGTGCGCTTGGCGGGCGTTCTCGAAGACCGCCCCGTCCTTGACGAACCGAGCGAAGCCTCCCGAGAACTCCTTGCCGAAGCGCGCGAGATAATCCGCGCGCATCTGGTCGACGACGAAGACGACGGTCAAAGGGGGCGGCGCCGCCGGAGCGCACGGCGCAAGCACGATGAGCAGAAGGGCCGCATGAGCGAAGGACCATTTCCTTTCCATAAGGGAATGGTAACAGCGCCGTATTGGGATCCTTTGCCGAAGGCGTGCCTTTTTTTTGACGCTTAGACCCGGTCGTGCGGCAGGAAGACGTGGAAGGAGGACCCTTCCCCCTCGACGCTCTCGACGAAGACTCGGCCGCCGTGGGCCTCGGCCAGATGCTTGACGATGGCCAAGCCGAGCCCGGTCCCGCCGAGTTCGCGGGAGCGCGCCTTGTCCACGCGGTAGAAGCGCTCGAAGACGCGGGGCAGGTCCGCGGCAGGAATGCCGATGCCCGTGTCGCGCACGCAAAGGTCGACGGACTTTTCTTCGGACCGCGCCGTCACGGTCACCGTCCCTTCATCGCGGTTATATTTTATGGCGTTGTCGAGAAGATTCTGAAGGAGCAGACGCAGGGAAGCCCGGTCGGCCCTGACCGAAGCGCCCGCGTCGATGCCTATCTCGACGCGCACGCGCCGCTTGCGCGCTTGAGGCGCCAGGGATGCGGCAACCTCCCGCGCGAAGTCCAAGAGCCCGATGATCTCCAAACGCAGAGGACGGCGACCGGATTCGACGGCAGCCATCTCGAGCAGGTCGTCGACGAGGCGAGTCAGCCGGTCGGCCTGCGTCTCGATGGTCTCCACGAACTCCAGACGGTGCGCGGGATCCTCGAGCGCTCCGCGGCGCAAGGTCTCGGCGAAGCCCTTGATCGAAGCCAGAGGCGTGCGCAGCTCATGGGAGACGTTGGCGACGAAGTCGCGGCGCATCTCCTCCAAACGGCGCAGCCGGGTGATGTCGTGAAGGACCAGGACGATCCCGTGCAGGGATCCGCTCTCAAGGACCGGCGTGGCATGCGCCTCGAAAACGCGCTCTCCGGGAGTGAACAGCGTGAGCTCTCCGGAAGCCGGCCCCTTCCCCGCTGCGGCGCGGTCAAGCAGAGCCTTGAGCTCGCCGTGGCGCAGTATCTCGATGAGGGGCGCGCCGCGCGCGCGCGCCGACTCCAGGCCGAAGAGCGACTCCATCGCGGGGTTCACCTCGAGAAAACACCCTTGCGCGTCCACGACGGCGACTCCCTCGGCCATGTGCGCGAGCGTGGCCTGAAGCCTCGACTTCTCCTCCTTGAGCGCTCGGAGCGTCTGAGAAGACTTCAGCGAGAGTCCGTGGAGCGTCTCGGCCAGACGGTCGAGCTCATCGCACCCCCGCTGAGGAACGGCGCCGGAGCCCGCGGACATGCGGTCGGCGGCCTCGGCCAGGAGGATGAGCGGACGACGGATGATCGCGGCCGCGAAAGCGGCGAAGAAGAGCGCGATGAGCAGGGCGATGCAGGCGTAATCGATGATGCTGCGGCGCATGCGGGAGAGCGTCTCATCGACTCGGTCCAACGGCATGGCCAGACGCAGGACCGCGCAATCGCCCCCTTTGGAGACGGGCACGGCGGCATAAAGGAAGTCCATGCCCGTGGAATGGCTGTGCCGAAGAGAGATCCCTTTCCCTTTTCGCCGAGCCGCGACGAACTCCGGACGGTCCGCGTGGTTTTCCGCGCGCGCAAACTCCTCCGGACTCAGACTCGAGTCCGCGAGCAAACGGCCGTCGGCGGCGATGAGGCTGATGCGGGCCTCCGCCAAAGGGGCGGTTCTGGAGACCCACGCAGAGATGCCTCGCGTTCCCGCGCCGCCCGCGGGCAACTCGCGCACGAGTATGCGCCCTTTCTCCAGAAGGCCCTGCGCGAGCTGTCCGACGAGCTGGGTGCGGACGGAACGCCAGCCGGCGAATCCGGCGAGCGCGCTCGAGAGCGCGGCCACGGTGAGGATGATGATGTAAAGACGCGAGCGGGAACTCACGGACGGAAACGGTAGCCCACGTTGGTGACCGTGAGGATGCGCTCCCCTTCCGCTCCGAGCTTGCGGCGCAGACGGGCGATGTGCTGGTCGACGGTGCGCGTGTCGATGTCCATCGAACGGTCGTATCCCCATACGCGTTCGAGGATCTCCTCGCGGGTGAGGACCTTCCCGTCCGACTGCACGAGGAGCCTGAGGAACTCGAACTCCTTGGGAGTCACCGAAACCGGCTTTCCTTCAAGACGCAGCTCATGGCGCTCGAAGTCCATCTCCAGAGCCCCCGCGCGCAAGGCGTTCACGACAGGATGCGCGGCGCGGCGCAGCAAGGCCTGCACGCGAGCCAGGAGTTCCCCCACCGAGAAGGGCTTCGTGACGTAGTCGTCCGCTCCGATCCGGAGACCCAGGATGCGGTCCACCTCGCTCTTCTTGGCGGTGAGCATGAGGATGGGGACCTGGGAGGACTGCCGCAGGAGCTTGCAGACCTCGATGCCGTCGAGCTTGGGGATCATGAGGTCCAGGATGACCAAGTCGGGGCGTTCCTTGCGGAAGCATTCGAGAGCGGCCTCTCCGTCGTGGCAGGCCGCGACGCAGTAGCCTTCCTTCTCCAGGTTGTAGCGCAAGAGCCGGACGATATCCTTCTCGTCCTCGACGACCAATATCTTTTCTCCACCCATGGGGCACCCCTCTTTGAGGATACCTGAAAAACCTCGCCTCGCCAATAGCGGCCGGATGAACTCCATTTGACAACGGCATGACGCCCAGACGCATCTCCTTGCGCAAACACGGCCGCAACAGCGATAATAAATCCCTCATGAAACGAACGATCCTGCGCGCGTGCGCGGCGTGCCTGCTGCTCTTCTCGGCCTTCGGCCTCTGGGTCTGGCAAAGGCCTCTCGATCTCCACGGGTTCATCCTCAATGCGAAGCTATGGTCCGGAGGAGTGCGGCACGCGCGCATCGGCGGACTCGAGGTCCTTTCCCGCGATACCTGCGCCGCCGGCGACGCGGACTGCGCCTGCGTGGCGTTCATCCACGGTCTGGGAGATTCCGCCGATACCTGGAGCGATCTCCTGGTGGATTCAAAGGAGCGGAAGACTCCCCGCAGATACAAGCTCTTCGCCTTCAACCTGCCGGGAGTAGGAGCCTCCGCCGCGCCCGCGTCCCTGGAAGGTTATGGGATACGTCCGATGTCGCGCACGGTCCGCGAGGCCCTGGCCGGGACCTGCCCTCGCTGGACCTTGGTCGGCAACAGCCTGGGCGGCTGGATCGCCGCGGACATCGCGCTCCAGTGGCCCTCGGGGACCGACAGGCTCTTCCTGCTCAACGCCGCGGGCCTCGACGATCCCAGCGGCTTGGCTGAACAGACGGCGCGGACGCTCGCCGATCCCACGCCTGAGAAGATGAAGGATTTCTTCCAAAAGGCCCACCCCTCCAAGCCCCTGCCTCCCTCCAACGTCTTCCCTCAAGCCGCCGAAGGCATCCGGGAGCGCCGCGCGCCCGAGATGGTCGCGGCCCTGCGAAAAGAGGAGCTGCTCGACGGCCGGCTCAAAGGGATCCGCGCTCGGACCGTGGTCATCCTGGGAGAGCCCGACGGGCTGCTCCCCGCGTCCATCAGCGAGCGCTATGCCTCCGGCATCCGAGGCGCCCGCCTCTTCCGCTATCCGGACTGCGGACATCTGCCGCAGAAAGACTGTCCCGACGAAGTCTTCAAGAAGCTATTCTAGACAGTCCCTGGATTCCGGCTTTCGCCGGAATGACGGAACACAAATCCTGGCTTCCGCCGGAATGACGGAACACAAGTCCTGGCTTTCGCCGGAATGACGAGCGGACCGGTTTGTTCCGGAGTGACGACATAACGAACGGGATCAGAACGCGGCGGTGAGGCGTCTGGAACGAGGACCGAGGGCGCGCAGGCGCAGGCGGCGGCCGCCGTTGGGGACATGGGCGAAGGAAAGTTCCAGGCGGTCTTTGGGAAGAAGGGCCTGGGCGGCCTCGGGCCATTCGATGAGGAAGACGCAGCCGCTCACGCGTAGGAGTTCGCGCAGGCCCAGGCCCTCGGATTCCCGGGGTTTTAGACGATAAAGGTCCAGATGAAGGACTTGCGGCCGCAAACGGCGGTATTCGTGGATAAGACCGAAGGTGGGGCTGCGCACAGCGCCCTTATGCCCGAGCTTTCGCAAGAATCCGCGGACGAAGACCGTTTTCCCGCTGCCCAAGGGTCCCCGCAAGCAGATGAGCGCTCCCTCGCCGGATTCTCGCACGCAGTCCGCCAGAGAACCGGCCGCACGCAGAGTATCCTCTTCCTTTGGAAGAACCCTGCTTGCTGGACCCCGGCTTCTGCCGGAATGCCGGGGAAAAAGAGCCTTGCGACGCACTTCTCTGCTCCCCGACGGTCTCTTCATCTTGCCGCGCATCATAAATGGAAGAATAGCTTGCGCCCCCAACGCTCAGAGGCCGGTTTTGCGGAAAGCTTGCGGAAAAGTCTCGATGACATCGGAAGCGAGCAGGCCGCGCTCGCCTTTCTCGCGAACGGCGATGTCCGCGGCTAAGCCGTGCAGATGAGCGCCCAGCGCCGCGGCCTTGAGGACCTCCAAGGGCTCCGGCGAGGGATCTTTCGCGCAGAGCTGGGCCAGCAGCCCCGCGATGAGCCCCGTGAGCGCGTCCCCGCTGCCGCCCTTGGCCAAGCCGGGATTGCCCGTGCTGTTGGTCCAGACATGCTCCCCGTCGGTGACGAGCGTGCGGTGGCCCTTAAGCAGGCAGAGGACCCCGAACTTGCGCGCGATCTCGGCGGCCGCGGCGCGGCGGTCGGACTGGACCTCCTGCGCCGTCGAGCGCAGGAGCCGGGCCGCCTCGCCGGGATGCGGGGTCAGCACGCAGGGCGACTGCCGCCGCTCCAAAAGGGCGCGGACCTGGTCTACGGGCAGCTGGGACAAAGCGTTGAGCGCGTCGGCGTCCACGACCGCGGGGATGCGCAGGCCTGCCAGCAAGGACACGACCGCGCGGCCCACGTCCGAGTGGGCGCCCAAGCCGGGCCCCACGGCCAGCGCGTTGAAATCCCTCGCCTTATGAGCCGCCAGGACCTTGGCCACGGACTCGGTGCGCAGCATTCCCTGCGAACTCTCTTCGAGCGAGAGCGTCATGGCCTCCGGCGCGCAGCCGACCGCCGGGATCCGCGCGGATTCCGGCAGGGCGAGCGTGACCAAGCCCGCGCCTGAGCGAAGGGCCGCGCGGCCGCACAGGCCCGCGGCGCCGGACATGCCGCGGGAACCGGCGACGATGAGCGCATGCCCGAAATCGCCTTTATGCGCGTCGGCCCGACGGACAGGGAGGATGGAGCGCAGGTCTTTGAGCAGGAGCTCTTTCTTCACTCGACCGTGACGCTCTTGGCGAGATTCCTCGGCTGGTCCACGTCGCAGCCCAGGAGGTTGGAGACGTGATAGGCCAGGAGCTGCAAGGGCACCACGTTGAGCACGGGCGCCAGGAACTCCTCGGTGCGCGGCAAATACAGGACATGGTCCGCGCGGCCGTCCAAGCGCCGTTCGCCCTCGGTGCATAAGGCGATGACATGCGCGCCCCTGGCCTTGGCTTCCTCGATATTGGAGAGCATCTTGTCCAGGACCGAGGACTGCGTGGCCACGGCCACGACCGGCAGGCTCTCGTCGATGAGCGCGATGGGGCCGTGCTTCATCTCGCCGGCCGCATAGCCCTCGGCATGGATGTAGGAGATCTCCTTGAGCTTGAGCGCTCCTTCCAGGGCCACGGGATAGTTGACGTGCCGGCCGATGTAGAGGAAGTCGCGGGCCTTGAAATACTTCTTGGCGATCTCCTCAACCTGGGCGTCGAGCTTGAGCGTCTCGCGCAAGAGCGCGGGCAGGCGCACGAGCTCGTCGGCGAAGAGCCGCGCGCGGACCGCGTCGATCTTCTTGCGGGCCATGCCCAGATGCAGAGCGAAGACCGCAAGCGCGGCCAGCTGCCCGGTGAAGGCCTTCGTCGAGGCCACGCCGAACTCCGGGCCGCAGTGCGTGGCGAGATTGTAGTCCGACTCTCGCGTGAGCGCGGAGCCCACGCAGTTGCAGACCGCGAGCACCTTGGCCCCGGACATCTTGGCCAGCCGGATGGCGGAAAGCGTATCCGCGGTCTCGCCGGACTGGCTGACGGCCACGACCAGGGAGTCGGGGTCCAGGATGGGATCGCGGTAGCGGAACTCGGAGGCCATCTCGGCCTCGGCCGGGACTCCGGACAGATGTTCGACGAGATATTTACCGATGAGCCCTGCATGGTGCGCGGTGCCGCAGGCCAGGAACTCCACGCGCCGCACCGAGGAAAGAGCCTCGACGCTCAGGCCGGTCTCTTGGGCCAGCGAGCCCGGCTCCAAGGGATGCAGGCGTCCGCGCAGAGTGTCGGCCACGGTCTGGGGCTGCTCGAAGATCTCCTTGAGCATGAAGTGCTTGTAGCCGGCCTTCTCGGCCATGGCCCGGTCCCAAGTGATGGTCTGCGGAGTCTTCTGCACCGCGCCGCCGGAGAGCTTGGAGAACTCCGCGCCGGTCTTGCGCAGAAGCGCCATCTCGCCGTCTTCCATGAACACGACCTTCCGGGTGTGGTCAAGGAAGGCGGGCACGTCGGAGGCGAGAAAGGTCTCCCCCTCGCCTAAGCCGACGACCAAAGGAGAAGCGGACTTGAGCGCTATCAGCAGATCCGGCGCCTCGGTCCAGAGCACCGCGACCGCATAGGCGCCCCGGACCTCGGCGAAGGCGCTGCGCACGGCGGCCGCGAGCGCGGCTTCCCGCTGCGCGGCCGGGGCAGGCCGTCCGCTCGACGGCGGCGGAAGATACTGCTCAATGAGATGCGCGAGGACCTCGGTATCTGTCTCGGAGCGGAAGCGGTGGCCGGAGGCTTGGAGCCGGGAACGCAGCTCCAAGTGGTTCTCGACGATCCCGTTATGGATGACGACCAAGCGCTGTCCGCAATCCGTATGCGGGTGGGCGTTCTCCTCGGAAGGCTTGCCGTGGGTGGCCCAGCGAGAATGCCCCAGGCCCGTGCGGCCCTGCGGCCGGCTGCGCCGCACGGCCTCCTCGAGCGCACAGAGCTTGCCTGCCGCGCGCACGAGGTTCAGATGCCCTTGGACGTCGGCTACGCAGAGCCCCGCGGAGTCATAGCCGCGGTATTCGAGCCTGCGCAGTCCCTCCATAAGAAGAGAGACGCAATCGCGCCCGCCGACGTATCCGATGATGCCGCACATATTAGCTCCGTTCGCTGACCTCTCGGTGCCTGGCACCCGGCAACCCTGGCGTGCCTGGCACCGCCCTATTAACGGGAGGCTTGGATGAGGCGCTTCATCTCCGAGACCGCGGGCTTAAGTCCCGTGAACATGGCCCGCGCAATGATCGAGAATCCGATGTTGAGGCACTGGACATGCGGAATCTGCGCCACGGGCCCGACGTTCGTGTAATCGAGGCCGTGCCCGGCATGAAGCTCCAGGCCGAGCTCCTCGGCCAGGTAGGCGGCCAGAGAGATGTTCTCGAGCTCCTCCTGCTGGTCCCGCTTGCCCGCGGCCTCGGCGTAGCGGGCCGTGCAAATCTCCACGGCGTCCGCGCCCAGGGCCTTGGCCTTGCGCAGGCTCACGGCGTCCGGGTCCACGAAGAGGCTCACGCCGATGCCGGCCTTTCGCAGACGCTCGACGGCATGGCGCAGGGACGCGGAGTCCAGCGCCGCGGCGCTCAAGCCCCCCTGAGTGGTCTTCTCCCGCGGATCCTCGGGCACGAGGCACACGGAATCCGGCTTGACGCGCACGGCAATGTCGACCATCTCCGCGGCGTCCGAAAGCTCCAGGTGCACCCCGCGCTTGAAGAGCTTGCAGAGCTCCACGAGGTCCTGCTCCTGGATATGGCGCCGATCCTGGCGCAGATGCACGACGACCATGTCCGCGCCGGACTGGCGGCAGACGCGGGCGGCCCCGACCGGATCGGGATCCACGCCTCCGCGAGCCTGGCGAAGCGTTGCGACGTGATCAATGTTGACTCCGAGTTTAACGGCCATGCGCTCTCCTCCCGGCAAGAGTCTTTGCGACCTCGCCGATAAAATCTTGTTCAAGGCCCGCGGCCATCCGGCGCAGGACCCCGTCCTGAGGCCCCTCCACCAAAATGCGCAGGAGCGGCTCGGTGCCGGAATAGCGTACGAAGACGCGGCCCTGTCCGGCCAGCTGCCTCTCGGCGCGATGAAGCGAGCGCTGAAAGCCCGGCAGTTCCGAAACCGGGACGCGGCGCTCCACGCGCACGTTCTTGAGGATCTGCGGATAGGGGCGATAAAGGGAGCGGAAGGCGCTCAAGGGCCGTCCCGAAGAGGCCCAAACCGCGAGGGTCTGCAGAGCGGTGAGCAGGCCGTCGCCGGTGGGCGCAAAGCTCCGGAAGACCACATGCCCGGAGTTCTCGCCGCCCAAGTCGTAGCCGCCCTTCTCCAGGGCATCGGTCACGTTGCGGTCGCCCACGGGGACCTGCTCCACGAGGATACCGCGCTCTTCGAGCCAGCGCACCAGCCCGTAGTTGGACATGACGGTCAGGACCACCGCGTTCTTGCGCAAGCGGCCCTGCTCGTGCAGGTGCAGGGCGGACATGGCGATGAGCACGTCTCCATCCAGGAGCCGTCCATGCTCATCGGAGAAGACCGCGCGGTCCGCGTCGCCGTCGAGCGCGATGCCGCAGTGCGCGCGCCGGCGCACGACTTCCCGGCGCAGGGCGTCCGTCGAGAGAGCGCCGCAGCCCTCGTTGATGTTGCGGCCGTTGGGCTTATCGCCCAGCGAGAAGACTTGGGCGCCCAGGGAGCGGAAAAGCTCCGCGGCCACGGCATAGCCCGCGCCGTGGGCGGCGTCCACGACGATGCGCCGGCCCTGCAGGTCCAGGTCCGCGGGGAAGGTGCTCTTCAAGAAATCCAGGTACTCGCGCATCGCGTCTTTGCAGGGCTGCGCCCGCGCGCCGCGCAGACGGCCGCGCAGTTCCGGCAGGGAGTCCATGCGGGCCGCGATCTCGGACTCGACGTCGAGCGGGGCCTTATAGCCCGCGCCGGTGAAGAACTTGATGCCGTTGAATTCCGAAGGATTATGGCTGGCCGAGACCACGGCGCCGCAGAGCGCGCCGGTGCGCGAGACGCAGTAGGATACCGCGGGAGTGGGCGCCACGCCGATATCCACGCTGGAGCAGCCGGCCCGCTCGAAGCCCGAGACCAAGGCCTTCATCAAGCGCGGCCCCGAGCCGCGGGTATCTCGGCCGATGATGATGCGGGGAGAAGCGGCCGCATTCTTGCCGCCCGCGCGGCGCAAGCGCTCCAGAAAGACTCCGGCGGCCGAGAAGCCGAGCCGTTCGACGGTGCGGTCCGTCAATGGCTCCTGCCCGGGGATGCCGCGAACGCCGTCGGTTCCGAAGAGCGAGTGCGTGGCCATTAAGCGGGGGCCTGGACGCCCTCCAGGAGAGCGTTGACCTCGACGGATTCGAGCACCTCTTTTTCCATAAGCCGCTCGGCCAATCGATCGAGGCTTGCGCGATGGATGAGGAGTATCCCCTGCACGCGCTTCTGGCAGTCCTGCAGGATGCGCTTGACCTCCTGGTCGATGATCTCGGCGGTGGACTCGGAGTAGCCGGGCCCGCGCGCGATGTCGCGGCCCAGGAAGACTTCCTCGTCCTTGTGATAGGCCACGGGGCCGATGCGCTCGCTCATGCCGAACTCCATGACCATGCGGTGGGCGAAGACGGTGGCCTTGGAGAGGTCGTCGCTGGCTCCGGTGGTCATCTCATTGAAGATGAGCTCTTCGGCGCAGCGGCCGCCCAGGAGGATGCAGAGCCGGTTGAGGATATCGGTGCGGGAAGTGAGGTAGCGGTCGTCTTCCGGAAGCTGGAGCGTGTAGCCCAAGGCCGGCCCGCGCGGGATGATGGAGACCTTGTGCACGGGGTCCGTGCCCGGCAGGGACTTGGCGATGAGCGTGTGCCCGGACTCGTGATAGGCCACGATGCGCCTCTCCTTCTCGGAGATGACGCGGCTCTTCCGCTGAGGCCCGGCCACCACGCGGTCGGCGGCCTCCTTGAGTTCGTCCATGCCCACGTTCTCCTTGTTGCGCCGGGCGGCCAGGAGCGCTGCCTCGTTGACGAGGTTGGCCAAGTCCGCGCCCACGAAGCCGGCGGTGCGGCGCGCGATGATGGGGATGTCCACGTCCGGCGCCATGCGCACGCCCTGGGCATGCACTTTCAAGATGGCCTCGCGGCCGAGTTTGTCGGGCGCGGGAACATTGACGTGGCGGTCGAAGCGGCCCGGCCGAAGGAGCGCGGGATCGAGCACGTCGGGCCGGTTGGTGGCCGCGATGAGGATGACGCCGTCCTTGTTGTCGAAGCCGTCGAGTTCTATGAGTATCTGGTTGAGGGTCTGCTCACGCTCGTCGTGCCCGCCGCCGATGCCCGCGAAGCGGTGCCGGCCCACGGCGTCGAGTTCGTCGATGAAGACCACGGCCGGAGCGTCCTTCTTGGCCTGGTCGAAAAGGTCGCGCACGCGCGCGGCGCCCACGCCCACGAACATCTCCACGAACTCCGAGCCGGAAGCGGAGAAGAAGGGCACGTCCGCCTCGCCGGCCACGGCCCTGGCCAAGAGGGTCTTGCCCGTGCCGGGAGCGCCGAAGAGCAGGACGCCTCGGGGGATCTTGCCGCCTAATCGCTGGAAGCGCGCGGGCTCCTTGAGGAACTCGACGATCTCCTGGAGCTCTTCCTTGGCCTCGTCGCAGCCGGCCACGTCCGCGAAGGTGGTCTTCTTTTTCTTGGGATCCGAGGCCTGCTTCTTGGCGCGGCTCTTCCCGAAGGAAAGGGCCTGCTTGCCGCCCATCTGCGCCTGGCGGATCAGGAAGAACCACCAGACGCCGAAGAAAAGGACCACCCAGCCGAGATTGACGAGCGCGGCCGTGACCCAGCTGCGGTCCGGCTCTCCCTTGAACTCCTGGACCCCGGCGGCGTCGAGTTCCTTGACGAGCTCGAGGTCGTTGACGGGATAGGTGCGGAACTTCTCGATCTTGCCCTCGGCGGACTTGGACTCGCCGTGGATCATGTCTGGACGCAGGATCACGCGGGTGATCTGCTTGTCCTTGAGCTTGGTCTTGAAGGCGGAATAGGGGATCTCGGTCTCCGCATCCACGGTCTTCATGTTCTGGAAGAGCATGAGCAGGAGCACGAAGGCCGCCAGCCAGACGACAAGCTGCTTGATGTTCTTTTTTGTCGGATCCATGGAGGGTCTCAAAGCGCTGAACGCTTCATCACGCCGATATAGGGAAGCTGGCGGTATCGCTCGTTATAGTCAAGGCCGAAGCCGACGACGAACTCATTGGGGATGCGGAATCCCACATATTTGGGCTGAACAGGCGCTTTGCGGCATTCGGGCTTGTCGAGCAGAGTGCATACCGTCAGCGAGCGGGGCTGGCGGGTGCCGAGATTCTGGAGGAGATAGCTCAGGGTGAGGCCGGAATCGACGATATCCTCGATGACGATGAGGTCGCGCCCCTGGGCGGATTCACGCAGATCGAGGAGTGTCCGCACGACGCCGGTAGAGGAAGCGCCCGCATAGGAAGCGAGGCTGACGAAGTCCACCTGGCACTCGAAGGTGATCTCGCGCAGGAGGTCGGCCAGGAACATGACGCTGCCTTTAAGGATGCCGATCATGACCGGATTGCGGCCCTCGTATTCCTTGGAAAGCTCCTTGCCCATCTCGCGGATGCGGTTGCGGAGCTGTTCCTCGGAGATGAGGATGCGTTCGATATCGGGATGCGTCTGTCGTGTTTCGATCATATCTCGGCGATTTTCCCCTCTATGAAATCGCCGATAGGATACCTTAATCCCACCCCCGATTCAACGAATTCCCCTAAAAACAGAGGGGAAAGCGCTCCCGGGCTCCGGCAGAAGGGGGAGGATAAGGGTCCGCGGGGCCGCCTCGCCTTTCCGTGCGGCGAGGCTTTATCCTCAGCCGATCGGTTCCGCGATCGGCTTGCGGACACCCCTTCGGACCCTTATCCTCCCCCTTCTGCCGGAGCTGTTCCCCGCTACCCCTCATGATTCAGAGGAAGTTTCCTCAGAAGAATCGGCGGCGAGACCGCGCGGGGGAATATTTTCCTGAAACGAACTCCCCCCCGCGCCCCAATAAACAGATATCAGGCTCAACCATGAACCCATTACGCGATCTTGTAGCCATACATACATCTAATTGCACTTTAAAATACAATTTGATGCATTGGGGTCCCTATTGAAAATATTGAGAGGAACCACATATGAAAAAAGTTCGCCCTTTAATTTGGCTCATGGGAACAGGAGCCCTTCTTGGGCTTATCGGAGGAGTCATTATCGAGAAGACATTCCTCATTGACTTCTTTGCCGGACAGCCATCGGTCATCTTGAATCAGGGACTGTTCCCTCTGTTTGGCGGGATTCTCGGCGCCGTTCTCGGGGCACTCGCAGAGAAAGTAGTCCGGCATCTTCACTCTTCACCAAGCAATTAAAACATCTTTCCAAGACACAGCACCGGCACGGAATCGACCAGCAATCCGCTGGGAAATCCTTCGGCACGGGAACTTTTTCAGGGGTCGGTCGTAATTGGGGATAGGGAGAGTTCGAATGCTGAACGATTTCTTAAACCCGTCTGGTGAGAACTCAGCCAACTGAAACTGCCATTGACATATGTATGTTTGTATGTCATACTATGCCAAGAGGTATCCCTATGATCAGAACAACGATTTATTTGCCGGAAGACTTACATAGCGGCCTTAAGCACTTGGCTATCGAGATGCATTGTCCCATGGCGGACTTGCTGCGCAAGGCCGTGGAATCGACTTACAGCGAAGAACTTGAAGATTTACAGACGGCCCAGAAAGCCTGGAAAGTGCATCTAAAGAACCCCGGCAAGGCCGTCTCGGCCAAGGACTACTTTGCCAAACGAGCGAGCAAACATGCATGAAGTCCTGATCGCGGCCAGCGCTGTCCGCGACCTTGACGATATCCATGAGCCGGACCTCTCCCGACTGCGCTCGCGCATCCTCTCACTAGAACATGATCCCCGTCCGCATGGGTCGCTCAAACTCAAAGGCGCCCTCCATCGAGTCCGTGTCGGCAACTGGCGAATACTCTATGCCATCGATGATAATCGACAAAACGTCACCGTTCTCCACGTCCTAAGACGCTCCGAACGAACCTATAAAGATATCTGAGGATTTCGTCTTTCAATTGACGGCAGAGGAAATCGAAAACTTGATGTTGCGTTTTGCAACATCAAGTTTAGGACCTGTCATAAGGGTGCGCGCACGATGGCCGGGGGCAGGGGCCCCCGCCAAGGTTCGGCTTTCCTTACTGAACGACCAGCGATGAAATGTCCGCCATTCTGCCTTGTTTCATCAGGCGTCTGTCTCTGTTTTCTGTCCCGTTCAATGAAGGGTGCGGACCACGGCGGCGGGGGGCAAGGGATATGGGTTTGCGGGGTGTCCGGAACCCGATCGCGGTACCGATCGGGTGAGGATAAAGCATCGTCCGAACGGAGAGGCGATGCGGCCCCGCGAACCCATATCCCTTGACTCCCGCCGCACATAATCCGTCTTCCCTCTTTTCATCAGGGACTCCGCACGATGTTTTAAGGTAGAATGCGGGGATGACAGAGCCCACTTTGCAGAGGATACGCGTACTGCTCGTCGACGACGAACCCGCCAACCGCGAGCTCCTGCGAGAACGCCTCTCCGACGTCAAGGACGTCGCCCTCGAGGTCGAGGACGCCGGCGACGCCCAGACCGCCTTCGGCATGCTGCGCGAAAGCTTCTTCGACGTCGTTTTCCTGGACTACTGGCTCCCCGACGACGACGGCCTCAAGGTCCTCGATCAGATCCGCCAGCTCCACCCCAAGATCGTGGTCATCATGGTCTCCTCCATCGGCAAGGAAAAGGTCGCCGTCGAGGCCATGAAGCGCGGGGCCATGGACTACATCTCCCGCACCGAGCTCACGGAAGTCGACTTCCAGCACCTCATCCACCGGGCCCTTGACGTCCAGTCCCTGCAGACCGAGAACTTCGAGCTTCGCGCGGTCAACAAGATGAAGGACGAGTTCATCGCGGGCGTCAGCCATGAACTCCGCACCCCCCTGGCCGTCATCCTGGGCTATGCCAAGACCCTGGAGGAAGGCGAGTTCGGCGAACTCTCCCCTCCCCAGAAGGCCGCGGTCACGGCCATCCGCTCGCGGGGCGAGCAGTTCCTGCAGATGATCAACCGCCTCCTCTCATTTAAGGAATCCGCGCTCGGCACCCAGCACGTGCTCCTTCGGCCCGTGGATCTGGGCGCCCTCATGGCCGAGCACCTGCGCTCGCGCTGGTCCGAGCCGCCCCGCGGCATCCTCATCGAGAAAGACATCACGCCCGGACCCGTCTGGATACTGGCCGACCCCGAACCCTTCGCCGAGGTCCTGCAGAACCTCATCTCGAATGCCTGCAAGTTCAGCCCGGACAACAGCCGCATCCAGGTCGCGCTCAAGCCCCGGCCCGCGCGCGAGGTCTGGATCCAGGTCCGGGACGAAGGCCGCGGCGTCCCCTTGGACGCCCTCTCCCACATCTTCGACGGCTTCTACCACACAGAGAAAGAGCTCACGCGCGGCACGCCCGGACTCGGCATCGGCCTGGCTCTCTCTCGCCAGATCGTGGAGCTCCACGGCGGACGCATCTGGATCGAATCCGACGGTCCCGGCAAGGGCACCACGGCCTGCATGGCGCTGCCGCTGACCGAGCCCGACACCCCGCAGGTGCTCGTGGAGAGCCAGCGCAAGCTCGACAAGAAGCGAATCCTCATCGTGGAGAACAACCCCGGCATGGTGGAGATCCTGCGTCTCTTCCTGGCCGGCATCTCCGAGAACCTGGTCATCTCCACCACGCACGACGGCCAGGACGCGCTCGACATGATCGAGCGCAGCCGCTACGACCTCATGCTCCTGGACCTCCTTTTGCCCGGCATCAGCGGCTTGGAGATCCTCCAGCGCATGCAGCATCTTCCGGAGGATCGGCGCGTGCCCACGCTCGTGATCACCGGGCACCGCGACGCGGCCTCGGAAGCCGCGCGCCAGGGCGCCGCGGACATCCTGCTCAAGCCCTTTTATAAGAAGGCGTTCCTGGACAAAGTCTTCCGCCTCTTAGACATGGAGCGCCGAAACTCCCCACGCTCAGGCTGACGCTCGCTGACATCTCACTATTTTCAACGAGATCGTTTTCCTGTTGAAGCCGCTGACAATAAAGCAGGGAAGAAGAATTCTCAGAAACGACCGTCCTTAACGAACGACCCCTGCCCCCGACTCGAACTCACCCAAAGAAACCAGCGGAAGGCGCGCAGGAGATGCACTCTCCCGCTCCCGTAGAGGGGGGCCCCGCCATTGCCCGAGTCGCTCACGCCGCGGGTTTGGGGGAAACTGGTTCCCAGGGGTGCGGGGGAAGGGAGAGTGCATCCCCTGCGCGTCGGGCCCCGCCCACAAAAATGGGTGAGGTCGAGATATTAGATTGACCATTTCGACGAAAGATGGTATAGTTCTCTTCGCTTGACACGCGTTAACCAGCAGATCCGGACGGCTACCGTCCGCTTGATCGACAACGAAGGAACGCAGCTCGGGATAAAATCCACCCCCGAGGCTCTGAGCTTGGCTCGCAGCCGAGGACTGGATCTTGTCGAAGTAGCCCCGAACGCAAACCCTCCGGTCTGCAAGCTTTTGGATTTCGCGAAGTTCAAGTACGAGCAGGAGAAGAAGGAACGCGAGGCCCGCAAGAACCAGAAGGCCGGCATCCTCAAGGAAGTGCGATTCAGCCCCGTCATCGGCGCGCACGACCTGGACGTCAAGGTCCGGCACATCCAGGAGTTCTTGAAGGCCCGCGACAAGGTCCGCGTCACGGTCTTCTTCCGTGGACGGCAGATGCAGCACCAGGACCTGGGCCTCAACCTGCTTAAGAGCATCCAGGAGCGTCTCGCGGAGATCGCGAGCGTCGAACAGCAGCCCCTGAAAGACAGGAACCGGCTGTTCATGACGCTGACGCCCAAGCACTAGGCGATCGGTCCGCAAGGCCGCGCCGCACAGGAAGGAGCCAGTCATCATGCCGAAGATCAAGAGTCACAGCGGCGCAAAGAAACGTTTTCTGAAGACCGCTTCCGGTAAGTGGAAGTTCAAGCGCGCCGGCCTGCGGCATCTGCTCACGCCCATGCCCTCGAAGACCGGCCGCAGCCTCCGCACCGACAGCTACCTTAATAAAGTCGACGGTGAGAAGATCCGCAAACTGCTCCCGTACGCTTGAGAGACCATGAGAATCAAACCCGGCGTCACCACCCGCAAACACAAGAAGAAGTACTTTAAGCTCGCCAAGGGCTATTACTCCAACAAGAAGAACCGTTGGCGCATAGTCAAGCAGCAGGTCGAAAAGTCCTTGAACCACGCCTACACGGGCCGCAAGGACCGCAAGGGCGAATACCGCTCTCTCTGGGTCACCCGCATCAACGCGGCTTGCCGCGAAGAGCAGACGACCTACAGCCGCTTCATGGCCGGCCTCAAGCGCGCGGGCATCACGCTCAACCGCAAGATGCTCTCCGAAATGGCCCTGCACGACGAAGGCTCTTTCAAGCAGCTCGTCACGCTTTCGAAAGGCGCGTAAACCCCTTCACGGGCCGGAGGCCCTTCATGACTCCAGACCAAGTCGAGTCGGCGCTTCAAGGACTCGACAGCGGTCTGGAGTCCGTGCGTTCGGCCGCTGATCTGCAGTCCCTGGAAGCGCGGCGCTTGGAGCTGCTCGGCAGAAAGGACGGCGCGCTGACCAACGTCCTCAAATCCCTCAAGGACCTCTCCGTAGAAGACAAGCGCAGGCTGGGCTCCATGGCCAACACCCTGCGCGTGAAGATGGAGCAGGCCTTGGATGAGCGCAAGGCCGCTCTGGAGAAAGAAGCCCTCCAGCGGGATCTGGACTCCCTGCAGATAGACCTCTCCCTGCCCGGCAGCTCCTCCCCTTGCGGACGCCTGCATCCGCTCACTCGGACCTTAGACGAGCTCTGCGCCATCCTCTCCCGCATGGGTTTCGCCTGGGCCGAAGGCCCTCACGTGGAAACGGACTTCCACAACTTCGCGGCCCTGAACATCCCGGACGATCATCCGGCCAAGGACTCGCACGACACCTTCTATCTCTCGCCGGGAAGCCTGCTTTTGCGCACGCACACGAGCCCCGTTCAGATCCGCACGCTCCAAAGCATGCGCCCCTGCTCCAGCGTGCGCATCATGTCCCCGGGCCGGGTGTTCCGCCATGAGAACGCGGATGCCTCGCACTCTTCAGTCTTTCATCAAGTCGAAGGCCTCTACGTGGACAAGAACGTCAGCCTGGCCGACCTCAAGGGCACGCTGCGCTCGTTTTTGCAGGCCCTCTTCGGCCCCCAGACCCGCATGCGCCTGCGGCCCTCTTTCTTCCCTTTCACGGAACCCTCCGCGCAGGTGGACATCCAGTGCGCGCTCTGCCGCGGGGAAGGCTGCGCGGTCTGCAAGCGCCTGGGCTGGCTCGAGGTCCTGGGCGCGGGCATGGTCCACCCCAATGTGCTGCGAAACGCCGGCTATGATCCGGAGATCTGGTCGGGCTATGCCTGGGGACTGGGCGTGGAGCGCATCGCCATGATGCGCGGCCGCGTGCAGGATATCCGCTGGTTCTACCAGAACGACGTCCGCTTCCTGGAGGGCTGGCAATAATGAAGATCTCGCACCGCTGGCTCTCGGAGTTCCTGCCTGTCCCGCTCTCGCCTGACGAACTTCTGCGCATGCTCCCGTCCTTGGGCTTCGACGTGGACTCCATGGAGGCCCTGGGACCCGCGTTCTCGGGAGTGGTCATCGGCCACGTGCTGGAGGTGCAGAAGCACCCCAACGCCGACCGGCTCTCCTTGTGCCGCGTCTCCGACGGCAAGGAGATATATTCCGTGGTCTGCGGAGCGCCCAACGTGGCCCAGGGACAGCGAGTGCCCTTCGCCCTGCCCGGCGCCAAGCTCCCCGGCGGATTCCTCATCTCCAAGACCAAGATCCGCGGCGTGGAATCCCTGGGGATGCTCTGCTCGACTTCCGAATTGGGGCTCTCCGGGGAAGCCTCGGGCATCCTGGTACTCGACGAGGCCGTCCCCGTGGGCGCGGACGCGGCGGCCCTGCTGGCGGAAAAGGACACGGTCTTTGAAGTCGAAGTCACGGCCAACCGCCCCGACTGCCTCTCGGTCTTCGGCCTGGCCCGAGAGATCGGCGTGCACCTGCGCAAATCCCTGCCGCCTCCCCGACGTGCAGCCGTCGCCGAGGACGCCTCGGTGCGCACGCGGCCCGTGGAGATCGCGGAGCCTGAGCTCTGCGGCCGCTACATCGGCCGGGAGTTCAAGAACCTGCGCGTGGGCGCTTCTCCGGGCTGGCTGGCCCGCAGGCTCGAATCCGTCGGGCAGAAGCCCATCAACGCTTTAGTCGACATCACCAACTACGCGCTCTTCGAGTACGGCCATCCCCTGCATGTCTTCGACACCGCGACGCTCAAGGGCGAGAAGCTCTTCGTGCGCCGCGCCCGCGCTCAAGAGAAGCTCCCGGCCTTGGACGGCAAGACCTACGAGCTCCAGAACTCGGACCTCGTCATCGCCGACGAGTCCGGGCCCGTGGCCCTGGCCGGAGTCATGGGCTCCATGCCCACGGGCTCCACGAACAAGACCACTGCCTGCTTTTTAGAGGCGGCTCATTTCAAGCCCGGCTCGGTGCGCGCGACTTCCCGCCGCTTGGGGCTGCGTTCGGAATCCTCCTACCGTTTTGAGCGCGGGACCGATCCGGAATGCGCGGCCCTGGCCTCGGCGCGCGCCTCGGAGCTCATCATGCGCCTATGCGGCAAGCCCTCTGCCGGAGCCGCGGTGGACGCGTATCCGGGCCGCCGCGAGACTCCGTCCATCCGCCTAAACGCGGCGGACATCAATCGTGTACTGGGAACCTCCCTGGATAACGCCCAACTGAGGCCGCTGCTCTCCTCTTTATCCGAGCGTCTGGAGGACTCCGCCGAGGGCTGGGTCCTGCATCCGCCCTCTTGGCGGCCCGACCTTTGCATCCTGCAGGACGTTGCCGAGGAAGTCGCCCGCCACATCGGCTACGATGCGATCCCGGACGCGCCTGCGCCCGCGGCCCTGCCCGCGCACCCCGAGCCTGCCATAGTGAAGACCTGCTCAACGGCCCGCGCGCTCATGGCCGCGCAGGGCTTCTTCGAGGCCGTCAACTACGATCTTTCCAGCGAGGCCGCCCTGGCTTGGTGCGAACGCGGCGCCCTGCGCTCCGCCCAGATCGGCAACCCGCTTTCCGACGAACAGGCCCGTCTGCGAACCTCGCTGTGGCCCGCCCTTCTGCGCGCGGCCGCGCACAACGTGGACCGCGGCGCGCAAAACCTGCGCCTCTTCGAGATCGGACGGGTCTACGCGCTCGGCGAAGACGGGAAATCCGTGCAGGAGAAGACTTTCCTTTCCGCGCTCTTCCTCGGAGAGTCCTTGGCGCGGCCGCATTGGCGAGACAAGACGCGTCCCGCGGATTTCTACGATGCCAAGGGCCTGCTGGAACTCCTCTTGCCTGCTTCGCAGGCGCCCATGCCCTGCGAGGGAGGAAGCATCTTCCATCCAAAGGCCTGCGTGGGCGCTTCCCTGAACGGAGCGGCCATGTCCTGGGCCGGCTCGCTCGATCCTCGCCTGCTTGCGGCCTTCGACCTGACTGGACGGCCTGCCGCGGGACTCACCGTGGACTTGGATGCCTTGGCCGAACTCGCGGGCAAGGCCGAACGCCGCTCGCCCGCGGCCGTCTCTCCATTTCCCTCCGTTGTCCGCGACCTTTCCCTGCTATTCCCCCGCACCCGAAGCTACGGAGAGATCGCAACGGCCCTTCACGGTCTCTCCATCGCCATGCTTTCGCGCGTGGAGCTCGTGGACGTGTTCACCGGAAAAGGCATCGCTCCCGAGGACCGCAGCCTGACCCTGCGCCTGAGCTTCTCCTCGCTGGAGAGGACCCTCACGGACGCGGAAGTCGCGGCCTCCATGGAGAAGGCTCTCGCCCTGCTCCAGACCGAGCTCGGCGGCCGCCTGCGCTGAGGGATGCCTGCATAGCCCATGGCTACAGGACCTCGCGAAGCCAAGCTCAGCCAGCTCAAAGAACTCGTCGTCGAGGCGTCCCGCCGCGTCAAGAAGCTGGAAGAAGACATGGCCAAGACGCGCGCGGAGAACGCGCGGCTCGAAGAGGAGAACGGCCGCCTGGAGATGGAGCTGCGCCGCCTGCGCCAGCTGGGCGAACGGCAGGTCCGCCTGCGCGCGCGCCTGGAACGGCTCGGCAACAAGCTCGACCGCGCCCTTGAGATCGCTTCATGATCAATGAAAAAGTCGACGTAGAGGTCTACGGCCGCAAGCTCCGCTTGGAGATCGAGGGGCTCACCCAGCTGGAGATCCTGGGTTTGGCCCAGCAGGTCACCGACAAGATGAAGGAGCTCGAACGCCAGACCAAGACCGTGGACTCCTCCAAGCTCGCCATCCTCACGGCCATCGAGTTCGCAGCCGACCTGCAGAAGCTGCGCTCGCAGACCGAGACCTTCAGCCGCTCCGAGGAGAAGAACGTGGAGTCCATGATCGTCTCTCTTCAGTCCGCCTTGGAGTCTCGGAGCGCTACGACCCCTTGAGCGCGCGCAAAGGACTCTTCCCCGAAGAAACGCCCTTGAAGGACCGGCCTCTGGCGGCCCGCATGGCCCCGCGCGGCCTTGAAGAGTTCGTGGGCCAGGAGCATCTGCTGGGCCCCGGCCGCATGCTGCGCAGGCTCATCGAGGCCGACCGCGTGGGCTCGGTGCTCTTCTTCGGGCCTCCGGCCTCGGGCAAGACCGCCTTGGCGCGCGTCATTGCCGACAAGACGAAGTCCCAGGTGCTGGAGCTCAACGCCGTGGCCGCCGGGGTGGCCGATCTCAAGCAGGCAGTCGAGACCGCGCGCATGCGCTTGGCCTCCGGCGGCCGCACGCTCCTTCTCGTCGATGAGATTCATCACTTCAACCGCACCCAGCAGGACGTGCTCCTGCCCTTCGTGGAGCGAGGAGACCTGGCCCTCATCGGCCTGACGACCGAGAACCCCTCTTTCTACGTCAACGCGGCCCTTCTCTCGCGCTTCACGGCCTTCGAATTCAAGCCGCATCGCGAGGAAGACCTGGCCGTGATCCTCGACCGCGCCCTGTCCGATGAGGAGCGCGGCGTGGGCTGCCTGCATCTGCGCCTGGAAGCCGACGCGCGCGCGCATCTTCTTCGCTGCGCGCAGGGAGACGCCCGGCGCCTGCTCAATGCCGTGGAACTGGCCGCGCTCACGACCCCGCTGGGAATGGACGGGACCCGCGGCATAGACCTTAAGAACGCCGAGGAATCCATCCAGCATCGCAGCGTGCGCTACGACCGATCCTCCGATGAGCACTACGACCATATCTCCGCCTTCATCAAGTCCATGCGGGGCTCGGACCCGGACGCCGCGCTCTACTGGATGGCCAAGATGCTCGAAGCCGGAGAAGACCCCCGCTTCATCGCACGGCGCGTGCTCATCTGCGCGAGCGAGGACGTGGGCAACGCGGATTTCCGCGCCCTGCTCGTGGCCTCGGCCGCTTTCCGGTCCGTGGAAGTACTGGGCATGCCGGAATGCCGCATCCCCCTGGCCCAAGCCGTGACCTTCATCGCCTGCGCGGCAAAGTCCAACGCCGCCTACCTGGGAGTGGACGCGGCCCTGCGCGAGGTGCGCGAAGGCCCGAGCCGGGATGTCCCCCTGCACCTGCGCGACGCCTCCATGGACGCCAAGACCCGCGGCCACGGGAAAGGCTACAAGTACCCCCACGATTTCCCGGGACACCATGTGCCGCAGGAATACATGCCCCAGTCCAAGGCCTTCTACGAGCCCACCGAGGAAGGCGGGGAAGCGGCCATGGCCGAGCGCCTGCGCAAGCTTCGCAAGAAAGGCAAGAAGACCGCATGAACACACGGTCCTCTCAGCCTTCCGAACTCCCCTTCGCGTCCACGCCGGAGCGGCCGCTCTCCATCTCTGAGATCAGCAGCGGGGTGCGGGAGCTCTTGGAAGCCGGTTTCTCGGACGTCTGGGTCTGCGGAGAAATCTCCCAGCCCAAGGCCTACGACTCCGGCCACACCTATTTCACGCTCAAGGATGCGCAGGCCCAACTGGCGGCGGTGCTCTTTCGGGGCGCAGCCTCGGGAGTACGCTTCAAGCTGGAGCACGGACTCGAAGTGCTCGCGCGCGGCCGCGTGAGCCACTATCCTGGCTCCGGACGCACCCAGCTCATCGTTTCGGAGATGCGGCCGAAATCCGCTGGCAGCCTGCAACTCGCCTTTGAACAGCTCAAGGCCAAGCTGGAAGCCGAAGGGCTCTTCGCGCAGGAAAGGAAGCGTCCCCTGCCCGCGGTCCCGGAGCGCATCGGCGTGGTGACCTCTCTGCAGGGCGCGGCCCTGCGCGACATCCTGAGCGTACTGCGCCGCAGATTCGACGGACTGCACGTGCGCATCCTGCCCGTGCCCGTGCAGGGAGAGGGCGCGGCCCTGCGCATCGCGCAGGCCATAGAAGACTTCAATGAATTCCTCCCGGACACGGACGTCCTCTTAGTCGGCCGCGGAGGCGGGTCCCTGGAAGACCTCTGGGCCTTCAACGAAGAGCCCGTGGCCCGCGCCATCGCGGCCTCCGTCATCCCGGTCGTTTCCTGCGTGGGCCATGAGACGGACTTCACGATCGCGGATTTTGTCGCGGACGTGCGCGCGGCCACGCCCTCGGCCGCGGCCGAACTGGCCGCGCCGGACAAAGAAGCCCTGCAAGAGAGCCTGGCCCTTTCGATCAATCGTCTGCGCACGGCCCTGCGCGGACTTTGGGAGGAGCGCTCCCGGGCCCTGGCCCGCTTGACGTCCTCGCCGGTCCTGCGCGACGGACGCAGACTTTATGAGGACCGCGCCCAGCGCGTCGATGAATTGCTCGGCCGTCTGCCGCAGAGCCTGCGCCAAGCCGTCCTGCACCTAGGCGAGCGCCTGCGCCGGCTCGGGCCCCAGCGTCTGGCCGCGGGCATGGGCATGCGCATGGAGCACGCGCGCAAGGACCTGGCGCTTCGCGCGGGCAAGCTCGACGCCCTGAGCCCTTTGGCCGTGCTGGGCCGCGGCTATGCCGTGGCCCAGCGCGAGGACGGCCGGGTCATCTACAGCGCCGCGGAGCTCAAGAAGGACGAACGCGTGCGCGTGCGCGTATGCAAAGGAGATTTCACGGCCCGCGTAGAATAGGCTGAGGCCGTATCCGTCATTCCGGCGGAAGCCGGAATCCAGGAACACATCGAAACCTGGGCCCCGGCTTCCGCCGGGGAGGCGAGGAGCGAGGAGAGGATCATGAAAGAGAAGAAGACCGAGACTTTCGAGAAAGGGCTGGACCGGCTTGAAGAGATCGTGGGCCAGCTCGAGGGCGGCCAAAAAGAGCTCGAGGAGTCCCTGACCCTCTTCGAAGAAGGCGTGAAGCTCGCCCAGGGACTCAACAAGCGGCTCGACGAGGCCAAGCACCGCGTCGAAGTCCTCATCAAGGAAGGCGGGAAGCTGCGCGCCGAACCCCTGGAGGAAAGCCATGGCCAATAGCCAGCCTCGCATCGGCATCCTGACGGGCGGCGGAGACTGCCCCGGGCTCAACGCGGTCATCCGCGCCGTGGTCAAGGCCGCGCAGTATCGCGGCTGGAGCACGCTCGGATTCCTGGGCGGCTACGAGGGACTGCTCTCGCCGGTTCAGACCCTGCCGCTGGAATACCACGACATGGGACACCTGCTCGCGCAGGGCGGAACCATCCTGGGCTCCTCCAACCGCGGACGCTTCGCCGCCAAGATAGGCCACGGAGAGACGCGCGCCATCCCGGCGGAGATCCTGGAAGAGGCCCGAAAGAACGTATCCTTCCTCGGGCTCAAGGGCTTGGTCTGCGTCGGGGGCGACGGCTCGCTCTCCATCGCCCAGCAGCTCTTCGAGAAGGGAGTGCCCGTCGTCGGAGTCCCCAAGACCATCGACAACGACCTCGAGTGCACGGTGATCACCTTCGGCTTCGATTCCGCCGTGGCCTGCGCCACGGACGCGCTCGACCGCCTGCACACCACGGCCGAGAGCCATAACCGCGTCATGGTGCTGGAAGTGATGGGCCGCCACGCGGGCTGGATCGCCATCTCCGCGGGCATCTCGGGAGGAGGCGACGTGATCCTCATCCCGGAGATCCCGTTCAACTACGACAGCATCTGCGCGAAGATCGCGGACCGGGAAGCTTCGGGAAGGCGATTTACCCTCATCGTGGCCGCCGAGGGCGCGGCCTGCGCGGGCGGGAAGACCGTCACGCAGGACGCGAGGAAAGACGGCGAGGTGCGCTTAGGCGGCATCGGCGCCCAGGTCGCGCGCGAGGTGGAGAAGCGCACGGGCAAGGAGACGCGCGTCTGCGTGCTCGGCCATCTTCAGCGCGGCGGCGGACCCACCAGCTTCGACAGGCTGCTCTGCACGCGCTTCGGAACCAGCGCCGTAGACCTCATCGCGAACAAGAAGTTCGGCCGCATGACGGCCTTGAGGCCTCCGGACATCGCGGATGTGCCTATCATCGATGCCGTCGGCCGCCTGCGCCTGGTTCCCAAAGACGGAGACCTGGTAAAAACCGCCCGCGCCCTAGGCATCAGCTTAGGCGACTGAGAAAAGCCTCTGCCCATGCAGTCCTCGATGCTGGATCCGGAAACGCTCATCCGGCTCATCGACCGGCTCGATCAATATCCGGTCGGGCTGCCGGACGCTCCGGATATCCGCGAGTTCCTGAGCCTCTTCCTCTCCCAGGAAGAGGCCCAGCTGGCCGCGGCCTTCCCCCTTAAGGAAGCCACCTCCCTCGAACTATCAAAGATCCTTCATTGGCCGATGGAGCGCACGGACCGGGTGCTCGAAGGCCTGGCGCAGAAGGGCGCGGTCCTGGACTTCCCGCTGGGCGAAAAGAACTTCTGGATGCTCTCTCCTTCCGTGACCGGCTTCGTGGAATTCAGCCTCATGAAGCTGCACCCCGGCATCCCGGCCCAAAGGATGGCGGAACTCCTGGACCGCTACACCTCCGAGCACCTCTGGAAAGAGGTCTTCGGCTCCAAGACCCCGCTTGGCCGCACGCTGGTAGGGGCCGACATCCCGGTCACATCCCGGGCCGCGACCTACGCAGAAGTCGAGACCGTGGTTCTCGAGAGCCAGGGCGGAGCGCTGCAAACCTGCTACTGCCGCCATAAGGAGCATCTGCTCGGACGGACCTGCAAGCTCGCAAGCTGGGAGAACACCTGCATCAGCCTGGGCACGGCCGCGGACTTCGTGGTCCGGCGAGGATTCGGCCGCAAAGCCGAGGTGCCGGAGCTCCTGTCCGTGGTGCGCGAACTCGGGAAGAAAGGACTCATCCACGTCACCGACAACGTGCGCCAAAAGCCCAGCTTCATCTGCAATTGCTGCGGCTGCTGCTGCGGGCTTTTGTCGGGCATCCTGACCAAAGGCATAGAGCATTCCGTGGCCCCTTCCCCCTATCTCCTGCACGCAGAGCCCGGACTCTGCGCAGGCTGCGGGCTCTGCGTGAAAACCTGCCAGATCCAGGCGCTCTCCCTAGAGGACGGCCGCGCGCGCGTCAAAGAGGAGCGCTGCCTGGGCTGCGGCGCATGCCTGAGAACCTGCCGCAAGGCAGCGCTGAACCTGCGGCGCCGGCAAAGAACGCCGAACGTCCCCTACAACAGCGTCACGAAATACGTGCGCATCACCTGGGAAAAAGGAAGATTCTTCTCCTTCCTAAAAAAAACGCTCGCCGCGAGGCTCTCATGAAACTGGCCACAGCGAACAAGGATGGCGAGGATTTCTTCGGCCTGCTCACGGAGCAAGGCCTGCTGGAGGTTCGTTCAGCCTGGCCCGAGGGCCCTGAAAGCGTGCTCGAAGCCCTGCAGGCCGGGCCCGCGGCCCTTGCGCGCATGAAGACCCTGCGCCCAAGCGACGGGAAGGTCCACCCGCTCTCTGCCGTTCGCCTGCGCGCGCCCATCCTGCGGCCGCCCAAGCTCATCGGCCTGGCGGTCAACTACGCGGAGCATCACAAGGAGTTCAACCGCGGGCACAGCCTGCCCGAGAATCCCAAGCTCCGCACCACGCCTCGGCCCTTCCTCATGCCCGGGACCTGCGTGCTCGACCCGGGCGCGGATATCCCTTGGCCGAGCTATAGCCGGCAGATCGACTACGAGATCGAGCTGGCCGCGGTGATCGGACGAACCTGCAAGGACGTTTCCGCCCAAGAGGCGCGCGAGTGCATCGCGGGATACACCATCGCCAATGACGTGTCCGCGCGCAGCGTGAGCTACGCCGAGGGCCGGGAGAAGCGGCCGCAGGACGGCTTCTTCGATTGGCTGCACGGCAAGTGGGCCGACGGCTTCTGCCCCCTGGGCCCTTGGATCGTCACATCAGACGAGATCCCGGATGCGCGGGACCTGCGCCTGGAACTCTGGGTGGATGAGGAGAAGCGTCAAGACGAGAGCACGCGCGCCATGATCTTCGACGTTTACGAGCTGGTCTCTTTTTGCAGCCGCCTCATGCGCCTGGAGCCCGGGGACGTGATCGCCACGGGCACGCCCTCGGGAGTCGGAATGCCGCAAGGCAAGCTGCTCCAAGGAGGGAGCAGGGTGCGCTGCCGCATCCAAGGCATCGGGGAGCTCGTCAACACGATGGGCCGGCCGCCCAAAGACTTTTTCGACCCTTTTGGAGCCGGCAAAACATAGGCCTTTCGGGCCCTGTTTTTCGGGACTAAATACTCAGCCGCGGACAGCCTCCGAATGTTATCATTCGGATAAGAGAGCTTCCTGTGACAACATCCGGGATACGGTCCGCGTCCGCCCTCCTCCTCTTGGCCGGCCTATTCATTTCTCCGCGGCCGCCGGCTCATGCGCAGGACTCGGGCTGGAAGACCTCGGCCTCGACTGATTACAACGACATGCCCGCGCAGGCCGCCGTCGACGGATCCACGACCACGCGCTGGGCCAGCGCCTCCACGGACATGGAATGGTGGCAGGCGGACTTCGGAGCGCCCAAGGCCCTGGCCGGATTGGATATCCTTTGGGAAGCCGCCTACTCGGAGAGCTACCGCGCGGAGATATCCGACGACGCCAAGAACTGGCGCACGGTCTACAACGTCGAGCTGGGAGACGGCGGCCGGGATATCCTGCGCTTCGCTCCGGTCGCGGCCCGCTATCTGCGCATCCAATGCTACCGCCGCGGCAGCGGCTGGGGCAATTCCATCTGGGAAATCTCCTTCCTCGACCCGAAGGACCGCCCCATCCTCTCCTCGGACGCCTCCGACGACGGCTTCCCGATAGACAATATCCTCGACGGCGACCCGGAAACTTTCTGGCGCAGTTCCTTGCCCGGCGAACGGACCCTGGTCCTGGACTTGATCAAGCCCCAAGAACTGGGCGGCCTGGAGATCATCTGGGGCAAGGGGTACGCCCGAAAATACGCGGTGGAGTCCTCGGCCGACGCGGAACACTGGACCGCCGCCGGCAGCGTCGTCAACGGCCACGGCAGCCGCGAGACCGTGCTCTTCTCCCTCAAGGAACCGGCGCGCTTCCTGCGCCTGCGCCTGCTCGAGCCCGGCAACAAGTCCGGCTGCGAGATCGCGGAGATCGAGCTCAAGGCTCCGGGCGAAGGCGCCAACATCCGCCAAAAATACCAGGCCCTCCTGCCCAAACTGAAAAAAGGACGCCTCAACAAATGGCTTTCCCGCGAGCAGGAGTATTGGACCGTGGTGGGCTCTCCCGAGGACGACGCGGAGTCCCTGCTCGGAGAGACCGGCGTCGTGGAGCCTTATAAAGGAAGCTTCTCAGTGACGCCCTTCATCCACGACGGCCAAAAGCTCGTGGACGCCGAGGACGTGGAGCGCAGCCAGAGCCTGGAGGACGGCTATCTCCCGGTGCCGGCCGTGCAATGGAAAGGCGCGGGCTGGAGCATGGAGGTCAAAGCCCTCTCGGAGGGCAAGCCCGGAAGCGCCTCCACCTACGTACGCTACCGCTTCGTCAACGAAAGCACCTCCCCCTTCAAGGGCAGCCTGTCCTTGGCCGTGCGGCCCATACAAGTCAACCCGATCTGGCAGAACGGCGGGATGAGCCCCATCAAGGACGCGAAGTTCGTGCTCTCGGGCCGCGACGCCACGCTCATGGCCGACGGCCGCAGAGCCTTGGTCTCCCTGACCAAGCCCTCGGAAGCAGGGGTCGCGGCCTTGGACGCGGGAGAGATCGCCGAACATCTTGAGAACGGACACGCGCCCAAGACCCGGCAGGCCTCGGACCCGCAGGGAAAAGTGGGCGCGGCCGCGCTCTATGACTTGGACGTGCCCGCGGGAGGATCCGCCGACATCATCGTGGCCTATCCCCAGCACAAGGACTCGGAGGTCCCGCCCGCGCCCGAGGGCTCGAACGCTTCCCAACGCTTCGACGGCCTGCTCGCGCAGACCAAGAAGTCCTGGAAAAGCATCCTCGACAAGGTGGACATCCAGATCCCCGAGAAGAAGCTCACGGAGATGATGCGCTCCAATCTGGCCTACATCCTCATCAACGCGGATGATCCCTGGTTCATGCCCGGCTCGCGCAACTACAGCCACGCATGGATGCGCGACGGGGCGGTCTCCGGCACCGCGCTCCTGCGCATGGGCCATCCCGAGCCCGTAGCCAGGTTCCTGCGCGCCTTCACCCGCTTCATTCGCGAGGACGGATTGGTCCCGTTCGTGATCCAGGACGGGCAGCGCGCCGTGAAGTTCAACCCGGACGGCACCGGCGAAGGACAGGAATACGACAGCCAGGGAGAGTTCGCCTTCATCGCGCGCCAATATTTCGACTTCACAAAAGACCACGCCATGCTGAGCGAGATCTACCCCGCGGTGCGCAAGTCCTTGGACTACGGGCAAGGGCTCATCGAGAAGCGCAAGACTCCGGAATACCGCGATGATCCGGAGAAAAGCATCTACTACGGAATCCTCCCCCCTTCCAACAGCCACGAGGGATATTTCCCGGCGCGACACAGCTACTGGGATGATTTCTGGATGCTCAAGGGCTTCAAGGACGGCGCCCGGCTGGCCGAAGTCCTCGGCCAAAAGGAAGACGAAGGGCGCTTCAGCCAAGACGCCTCTGAACTGCGCAAGAACCTCTACTCCTCCATGATCGAAGTGGCCAAGCGCAAGGGGATGAGCATCCTGGCCGGCTGCGCGGACCTAGGCGACGTCGACCCGACCGGGACCACGATCGGCGTGGTGGCCGCCGAGGAAGCCGCGCACCTTCCGCGCCCCTTGGGACCGGCGACCTTCGACTACTACCATGACGCGCTCAAGAAGCGCATCGCGAAGATCGAGAGCGGCGCGATCATGACCTCCCGCCAGGACTCCTACACTCCTTATGAGATCCGCAACGCGGACGCGCTTGTGCGCATGGGCGGACGCGAAAAGGCGCTGGAAGTCCTGCGCTTCTTCCTGGGCAGTCCCGTGCGGCCCGCGGGCTGGAACCAATTGGCCGAGGTCGTGCACCCGGACCCCCGCAGCCCCAACTATATCGGCGACATGCCGCATACCTGGGTGGGAGCGGATTTCATCAATGCCGCGCGCGCGGTATTCGCCTATGAGGATGAGGACCGTCTGGTCGTGGGCGCGGGCCTGGACCCGAAATGGCTGGACTCCGAGTCGGGCGTGAAGATCGGCGGACTGCCGACGGTGTTCGGAAAGATCTCCTACGGCTTCAAGCGGACGCCTCAGGGCTCCTATGTCTTCGACGCCCAAGGCGACGCGGCCCCCGCGGGCGGATTCACGCTCTCCCTGCCCAAGGAACTCTCGGGCCGCAAGGCCTTCATCAACGGAAAGCCCGCCCTCATCCGGGAGGGGAAGCTCGTCTTCCCCTCCCTGCCGGCCCGCATCGAACTCCAATAAGTTTTTTTACAACAAAGAGCAGGCCTCCGTTTTTACACGGAAGCCTGCTCTTTTCGCTTTGCGGCCGGTTATTTCAAGTGCTTGGAGACGAGCGCGGTCATCTCGAACATGCTGACCGTCTTCTTGCCGCCGAAGACCTTCAAAAGCTTCTCGTCCGCGTTGATGTTGCGCTTGTTCTTCGCGTCCTGGAGGCTGTTCTTCTTGATGTACTCCCAGAGCTTCTTGACCACTTCGGTGCGCGGAAGCGGGCTGACGCCGACGATCGCGGCGAGGTCGGCGGACGGCGTCAAAGGCTTCATGAACTTCTCATTTCCCATAGCAATATCCCCCTATCTCCTCTGAGTTTAGCATAAAAATTCGGGATTAGGCCACGCGCACGGCGCCCAGGGTCAGGAGCGTGCGGACCATGCGGCCCCAGCGGGAGAGCACGGCCGGGTCCCTGGGAGACATTCGAAGGAAACGGCTGTTCTGTTCGTCGACTTTGAGTTCGCCGTCCTTGCGCACGACGACCACGAGATTATGCTCCACGGAAAGGATCGCGCCGGAAGCCGCGAGCACATACTTCCACTCATCGGTCTGATCCCCGGCCCGGGAGTGCCGGATGCGCTGATGGATGGCCACCATATCGGAATAAGAGCGCCGGTACGCAAGATGCTGGACCGCGGGACCCTGGCTGCCTTCCGGATCAGGAAGCCCTTCCTCGCTCTCGAAGACCTGCAGTATCCACCGCTCCTCGACTCCAGGTTCAGCGTCCACGCTCCTCACGAAAGAACGGAAGGATCCTTTCCCCTCCGGACCCGGGGTGGTCTCGCCCTGCTCGGAAAGGCGCCGAAGCAGGCTATGCAGGGGCGCGCCGTCGACTTCGACGGGCCTGAGCCTTTCCTGCAGGAGGCTGCGGCTCTTATGGATGTCCTTGAGCTGAGAAGGCTCCACCAGGATCTGCGCCGGAGCCGGAACCGCCAGGACTGCGAGAATCATCCAGGAGAAGATGTTCATGCATTGAGTATGCTCCCGGCTCCCCTTCTGCGGCAGTGCCGCAAGACCCACACGAGCCCGGGCTTTGGGCCCGCTGCGCATAGGCCTTTGGTCCCACCCCGCTTGGAGGCCCTCCTCTGAGGCCTCTTTGCGCGGACCTTGAACGGCAAAAAATGCTTCAAAATGCTGGATTCTTGGGTTGATCGCGGTATTTGACAGTATGGGGAAAAAGATTCAGAATCTTTGAGTCGTCGTCGTAAAATATTTAGGAGAAAAACATGCCCACTAAGACCGCCCCGTCGTGCGAGAAGCACGGCAGCTTCGTGTCCGGCTTCATGGCCGAAGTCGCCCGCAAGAACGCCGGAGAGAAGGAATTCCTCCAGGCCGTGCAGGAAGTCGTGGAGTCCCTGTCGCCGGTGCTGCAGCGCCACCCCGAGTACCTCAAAGCCAAGATCCTCGAGCGCCTCGTGGAGCCCGAGCGAGTCATCATGTTCCGCGTGCCGTGGACGGACGACAAAGGCGAAGTCCACGTCAACCGGGGCTTCCGCGTCCAATTCAACAGCGCCATCGGCCCGTATAAAGGCGGCTTGCGCTTCCACTCCAGCGTCTACCTCGGCATCCTCAAGTTCCTCGGCTTCGAGCAGATCTTCAAGAACGCCTTGACCACGCTGCCCATGGGCGGCGGCAAGGGCGGCTCGGACTTCGACGCGCGCGGCAAGTCGGACGCGGAAGTCATGCGCTTCTGCCAGTCCTTCATGACCGAGCTCTTCCGCCACATCGGCGCGGACACCGACGTGCCCGCCGGAGACCTGGGCGTGGGCGGCCGCGAGATCGGCTACATGTTCGGCCAGTACAAGCGCCTGAAGAACTGCTTCGAGGGCGTGCTCACGGGCAAAGGCATCGGCTGGGGCGGAAGCCTCATCCGGACCGAAGCCACCGGCTACGGCTGCGTGTACTTCGCGCAGGAGATGCTGGCCACCCGCGGCGAGACCTTCAAGGGCAAGACCTGCATCATCTCGGGCGCGGGCAACGTGGGCTTGCACGCCGTCGAGAAGATCAACCAGCTCGGCGGAAAGGTCGTAGCCATGACGGACTATGACGGCACCGTGCACGACCAGGACGGCATCGACAGCGAGAAGCTGGCCTTCACCAAGGAGCTCGTCTTCAGCCGCCGCGCCAGCCTGCGCGAATACGTCAAGAAGTTCCCGAAGGCGCAGTTCCTGGAAGGAAAGAAGTCCTGGTCCATCCCCTGCCAGTGCGCGTTCCCGACCGCCTGCGAGAACGAGTTGAGCGGGGCCGACGCCAAGACCCTGCTCTCCAACGGCTGCACGCTCGTGGCCGAGGGCGCGAACATGCCCTCCACCCCCGAGGCCGTGGAAGCCTTCATGGCCAAGAAGATCCTCTTCGCGCCCGGCAAGGCCGCCAACGCCGGCGGCGTGGCCACCTCGGGCCTGGAGATGTCGCAGAACAGCCAGCGCCTGAACTGGACCCGCGAGGAAGTGGACGCCTACCTGCACCGCATCATGGTGAGCATCCACAAGTCCTGCGTGGACACCGCCAAGGAGTACGGCGTCGCGGGCAACTACGTGGCGGGCGCCAACATCGCCGGCTTCCGCAAGGTCGCCGACGCCATGCTGGCCCAGGGACTCGTCTAACGGCTGGTGCCAGGCACGAACCCTCGGCAGGCTCGGGTTCAAGCCAGGCACCGATGGCTCCGACCCGAAAGGGCCGCGCGGAAACCCCGCGCGGCCCTTTCGTTTTCACTATAATCCCATAATGGGCGAACCCCAGCGGCATCCCCACCAGAACCTCTTCGGGGACTACGACATCCAGTTCGGCGGCTTCGACAAGCTCATGCCGCATCGGCTGCGCGAGGTCCTGCTGGTGGCCGCGCCCTACGACTCCTTCCTGCTGGCCGACGACGACCGTCTGACCGAGCTCGTCTTCAGCGAGTACCTGGACTTGAACCTCCGCTACGCGCCCCGCGTCACTCGCGTCTCCAGCGCCAAGGAGGCCTTGACGCGCCTGCGCGAGGGCCGGAGATTCGACATCGTCATCACCATGGCCCAGGTGGGAGAGACCGAGGCCGCGGCCTTCGCGCGCGAGGTAAAATCCTTCGCGCCGCGCCTGCCCGTGGTGCTGCTGGCCTTCAACTCCCTCGAATTCTCCCGGCTCTCCGCCGAGGAGCAGGCCGCCTTCGACCGCATCTTCCTTTGGCTGGGAGACCCCCGCATCTTCATGTCGATCATCAAGCTGACCGAGGACCGGCTCAACATCGACCACGACATCCAGCGCTCGGGCGTGCAGGCCGTGCTCCTCGTCGAGGACTCCGTGCGCTTCTGCTCGGCCTATCTGCCCCTGCTCTACGCGGAACTGATGAAGCAGACGCATCTGCTCATGACCGAGGGGATCAATCTCACTCACAAGATGCTGCGCATGCGCGCGCGGCCCAAGATCCTGCTGGCCTCGAGCGAAGAGGAGGCCTGGGCGCTCTATGAGCGCTACCGCGGCAATCTCCTGGGCGTGATCACGGACGTGGAGTTCCCCAGCCAGGGCCGGCTGGACCCGGAAGCCGGACTGCGGCTGGCCGAGCGCATCAAGGCGCAGGACCCGGACATGCCGGTGCTCGTGCAGTCCTCCGACACTCGCTTCACCTCCAAGGCCGCGGCCGTGGGCGCCTCCTTCCTGGACAAGAAGTCCCCCTCGCTCTTGCGCCAGCTGCAGAGCTTCATGCTCAACTACCTCGGCTTCGGGGAGTTCGTCTTCCGCCTGGAAGACGGGAGAGAGGTCGGGCGCGCCGCGGACCTTCACTCCCTGGTGACCCTCCTGCGCAGCATCCCCGCCTCCAGCCTGGAATACCACTCCCGCAACAACCATTTCTCGAAGTGGCTCATGGCGCGCACGGAGTTCGAGCTGGCCTATCGGCTGCGTCCGCGCAAGCTCTCGGAGTTCGCGGACGTCGAGGGCCTTCGCAAGCACCTGCTCGAGGCCATGCACCAGTCCATCCACCGCACGCAGTCCGGAGCCATCCTTCAATTCGACGGCCGCTACTTCGACCGCGACAGCCCTTTCGTGAAGATCGGCAGCGGCTCCATCGGCGGCAAGGCCCGCGGCCTGGCCTTCATGAACTTCGCCCTGAGCCGACGCGAGGTCTCCGAACGCTTCCCGGGCGTGCGCCTCACGGTCCCCAACACGGCCGTGCTCGGGACCGACGTCTTCGAATTCTTCGTCGAGCACAACAACCTGCTGCCGGTCATCCGCGCGGAAGGGAGCAACGAGGATCTCTGCGAGGCCTTCCTGCGCGCGCCGCTTCCCTCCTACGTCCAGAAGGACCTGGAGACTTTCCTCGCGCGCGTGCAGGAACCCCTGGCCGTGCGCTCCTCCTCCATGCTTGAGGATGCGCGCTCCCAGCCCTTCGCCGGGGTCTATAAGACCTACATGCTGCCCAACAGCGACCCGGACCCGGCCGTGCGCCTGCGCCAGCTCGAACGCGCCGTAAAGCTCGTCTACGCCTCCACCTTCTCAGTCGAGGCGCGCTCCTATCTCCGCTTCACCGCGCGCCTGCCCGACGAGGAGAAGATGGCGGTGATCATCCAGCGCATCGTGGGCCGGGCGCACGACGAGGGCCGGCGCTTCTACCCCGACATCTCCGGCATGGCGCAGAGCTACAACTACTACCCCATCGAGCCCATGCAGGCCGAGGACGGGATCTCCTACATGGCCCTGGGCCTGGGCAAGACGATCATGGACGGCTACCGCTCTCTCCGATTCTCCCCGGCCCACCCCCGCAGCCTCCACCAGTTCTCCACGATCAAGGACTTCCTGGACAACTCCCAGCGGGAGTTCCTGGCCGTGGATACCTCCCGCTCCGACCTGGAGTTTTCTTTCGACGCGGAGCCGCACATCCTGCGCCTGGGACTGGAGGCCGCGGAGGCCGACGGGACCCTTGCGATCGCGGGCTCGACCTATTCCTCGGAAAACGACGCGGTCTACGACGGCATCGGCCGCCCCGGCACGCGCATCGTGAGCTTCGCGCCCATCCTCAAGAACGAGCTCTTCCCCTTGGCTGAGATCCTGCTCTTCCTCTGCGACCTGGGGATGGACGCCATGGGCTCCCACGTGGAACTGGAGTTCGCGCTCACCTACGACCCTTCCGCCCAGCGTCCCGTGGACTTCAACATCCTGCAGATGCGGCCCATGATCTCGCGCCGGCTCCGCAAAAAGGCCGATCTCTCGGACGCGGACCCCAAAAGAGTCCTCTGCCGCAGCAGCAAAGCCCTGGGCGACGGAGACATCCAAGACGTCGCGGACATCCTCTACGTCAAACCCGCGGCCTTCGATGCTGCCAGGACCCTGGATATCGCGCGCGAGATCGGGGAGATCAACGAGACGCTCAAGCGGGAGGGACGCTTCTGCCTGCTCGCGGGCCCCGGACGCTGGGGTTCCGCGGACCGCCGGCTGGGCATCCCGGTGAAATGGAACCAGATCTCCTCGGCGCGGGCCATCATCGAGACGGCCCTGGAAGGCTTCGCGGTCGACCCCTCCTACGGCGCCCATTTCTTCCACAACGTGACCTCCCTGGGCATCGGCTACTTCACGCTCCGGCCGGAGTCCGAGGACCGCGCCGTGGACTGGGACTGGCTCTCCTCGCAGCCTGCCCTGCGGGAAACAGCCTACCTGCGCCACGTGCGCCTGAAAAGCGCTCTCGACATCCGCATCGACGGCGGCAGCGGCTGCGGCCTCATCTTGAAGCCCCGGGAGGACGCATGAGCCAGGCGCTGGGTCCCAAGGTCCTGGAAGGGACTTCCACGTTCCTCCTCTCCCAAGGGTCCATCCTTCTCATCAATCTTGCCGCCACCCCGGTCCTGGTCCGGCACCTTGGAGCGGACGGCTACGCGCTCTACACCCTGATGTGGACGATCTCCGGCTATCTCCACCTATTGAGCTTCGCCACCAGCCTCGGCATCCAAAAATACACCGCCCAGTTGGACCATCGCGGGACAGCCTCCCCCTTGGGCGAGCTTCTGCGCTTCGTCCTGTCGGCTCAGTTCGCGGCCTCCGTACTCGGAGGGCTCGCGCTCTACCTGGGCCGCCGGCATGTCTCTTCGCTGTTCGGGATCGGACCCTCCATGCTCCCCGCCGCGGAAAGCCTGTTCGCTTGGACGGCCGCGGCCACCCCCGCCTACTTCATGCTTCAATTCGGCATCGCCATCCTCTACGGAGCCCAGGATTTCCGCCGCTACAATCTCATGCAGGCGTCTCAATCCGGAGCGGCTTCCGCGGTCTCCTGCCTCCTGCTCCTCCTGGGCGCGCGCATCGAAGCTCTCGGCGCGACATTCTTCGCGGTCAACATGCTCCTGGCCGCAAGCGCCTTATGGTCGTGCCGCCGAAGGATCCTGCAGGATTCCGAACCCTTAGCCGAGATCCGCCCGGGATTCCTGCTCTTCTGTTCGAAAGGGCTCATCAACAACCTGCTCTGGGTCCTCATCTTCCAGGTCGACCGCGTCTTCATCGGCGCCTATCTGCCTTTGGCGCAATTGGGTTATTACGTCGTGGCCACCTCCACGGTCCAGAAACTCAACACGTTCTGCGGAGCCGTCCAAAGCACGACCTTCCCTTTGCTGGCAGATCTGCACGGACGAGGAGAGACGCAGAGGCTGCAGCGCTTCTATCTCAAAGTCACGGAGCTATCCCTCTTCGTCATCCTTCCCTTCACGATCCTGGCCTTCGCTTTCATCCCCCAATTCCTGACTCTCTGGCTGGGCGCTGAATTCAGCGAAAGGAGCACATGGCCTTTTCGCCTCCTGCTCGGAGCCAATCTCGCCTATATTTCGACGACCACCGCGGGATATCTTTCATGGGCCAAGGACGCCCCGGAGATACCCCTTTGGATGCTCCTGCTCAAGTTCACCCTCCTGGCCTGCTTATGGCCGATCCTCATCCCCCGCTGGGAGATCACGGGGACGGCCCTGGCCGTATTCATCGCGGACTGGATCACGACTCCGGTGTCCATCTACATGGTCCATCGCCGCTTCCTTGAACTCGGCTGGCGAAGCTTCGCGGACGAAGCCCTGGTCCGGCCCTGCACGGCCGCAATGGCCTTGGCCGCGGCGGCCCTGGTATTCCATGGATACGTGCACAGCTGGGCAGGCCTGCTCTTATCGGGATGCCTGGGACTTACGGTCTACTGGGGCGTCGCCTACCTGCTTCTGGACCAGGAATCCAAGGACTTGCTCAGGTCCTGGGTGGACTCCAAGCTTCTTAAGGGTCGCGACGTCGCGATCCCTTAAAAGCGGGACCGGCGCCTGATCTGCTATAATATCCTCGTCGGAGACAGTGGCGCATCCGCAGTCTGAGAACCGCAGGAACTCAGCATTTCTTGACGACGAGGTCGTGACGCCTATGCCGCAGAACTCCCTTCGCATCCTCTTCTTATCGTTCATCTTGTTCGTGCCCGGACGCGCCTTCGCGCTTGATGAGATCGCGTCCTTGTCGCGGCAGCTGGCCCGCGCCGCCCAAGAAGCCGACGTACGGCGCGTGGCCGTGATCCCGTTCATGACTCTGGAAGGGATCACGGGACCCAAGGGACGGCTTCTGGCGCAGATGCTCGCCGCCCGCCTGGCCGAGACGAAGAGCCTTGAGATCGTCGACGCCGCCCGCGTGGAAGCCGCGATGACGTCCCTGTCCATGAAGGACTCGGACCTCACGGACCCGGCAGGACTCTCCAGGCTCTCGGACGCGCTCGGGACCCAGGCGCTGGTGACCGGTTCCTTCGCCTCCGTCGGCACGCAGGCAGCCCTGCGCGCGAGGCTCTATCACGCGGCTTCGAAGATGGTCCTGGCGGACAAGGACGCCCGCGTGAAGGCCGATTGGCTCTCGCGCTCCGAGGAGATCCTCCCTTACGACGCGACCCTGAACACCCCCTCAGCCGTACGGGATGTATTGGCCGCCCAGGGCGCATCCTCCGCGTCGCCCGAGAAACTCCTGGCCCTCTCTCCCCAGGAACAGCTCCAGCTGCGCGACTCGATCACGAACACGCCTTGTTCGGAATCCGACCGGATGATCCACAAGCTGGAAGCCGGCGTCATCGGCATCAAAGCCTCCTACTGGGCCGGACAGGTGCGCAAGAAAAAGATGCTGGAAAAGACCGCTTGGGTGCGGTCTTCCTCGATCATCAAGGATCCGCTGCTGAAGGAACGCTATCAATCGCTTTTCGAGCAAGCCCTGAAGACGCCCGGCCAGGAACCGGGCTCCGTCGACGTCCAGCGCTTCATCACCTACGATCGGCTGGCCTACGAGCTCGCTGAGCGCTGCCGCCGCTGATGAGCTTCTTCTAAAAAGCCCGCCGCCACGGAGAGTACAAGAGATCGAGGCTCCCGGCGCAGCTCCATGCGCAGGGCCGAGCGCAGCAGCGGACTTCCCGCGCCATTTGACGATAGGCGCAAGACCCGAGCACGGCCTGCATATCCCACTGAAAATCCCTGAGTTTGGGCGCCCGGCCCCCGCCGCCAAGCGAAGAGAAGGCGAAGGGCTCGCACGGGAACACGCTCCCATCCGGAAGGATGACTACGGACCTTTGCCCTGCGCCGCAGGAGACCGGTCTTCGCGCCGGAGCCGTCCGTTCCAGAACCCAGCGGTTGGGGCCGTCGATGAACATGCGCGCAAGCCCTCGCCGCACGGGTCCGGAAAGCCTCCTTGCCCGGCTGGACCGCTCGAGCACGGCCCTCGCCCGCTCCAAAAGCCCTTCCTCGCGGTAGAGAGCGCACTGCGCGCGCTCATCGAGTTGAAGAACCTGCAGCGGCCCCTCCGGGCCGAACTCGCGCGAAAGAAACCCGCTTAAAGGCTCGATCGCCTCGAGATTCTCCGCCAGCACCGCCGTGGACGCGAGCGCGCGGACATTCTTCTCGCTCAGAGAGAGCCGTTGGAGCCCGCGCAAAGTCTCAAGAGCGCTGTCGAAGAGTCCGGTCCGTCCGCGCAGCCGGTCATGCACGCTTGAGAGCCCGTCTAAAGATACGAGGAAATTGAAGCGAGCCTTCGGACAGGCCTGGGCCATGCGGCCGGCCGCCTCCAGGATGCTCTCCGGAGAAGCGCCGTTGGTGGGCACGCTGAAGACCGCGGGCCTGCAGAGGGAATAGAAGAGCGCGGCGATCTCGGGCAGGTCGCCGCGAAGGAACGGCTCTCCTCCGCTGAAGACGACCTGGACCAAGGGCCCCATGGACGCGGCGACCTGCGCATACTCCTCCAAGCGGAGTTCCTCTCCCTTGTCCAAGACGCCGGCGCTGAAGCAGTGCCCGCAAGCCGCATTGCAGCGTCCCGTGACAAAGAGCACGGCATGCGCGGGAACTCCGGGCCTGCAGAACGCGCGCACGCAGGCGCCGGCCGTTCGCAGGCGCAGAGCCCAAGAGCTCACCCGGCCCAACCCTGAAGCTCGGGCAGGTCCGAGGGACGGCCCCGAAGATAGGAACGGCCGCAAGCAGCCTGCACGCGGCCGAGCAGGTACCCGGCGAGGATGAACGGAGTGACCGCCACATATACGAGGAAGCAGGAAGGAAGAAGCCCGGCCGGGACCTCGGATAAAGCCAGGGCGCCCAAACGACCGAAGGACAGGAGCAGGATCGCCGATAGTACGAGGAAAGCGGCGAGGACCGCGGGCCCAGGATGAAGGAACAGCCCCGCGGACAGAAACAGCAGCGCCGCGGCCAAGAGGCGCCGGCCCTTCTCCGCCCAGGATATCGAAGGATCCTCGGAATTCTCCCAGCGCGCATCCACGCAGGCCTGCACGCGCGCCGTGAGGAAATACGAGCGCGCGAGCTTCGTGAAGCGCACGGGATAGCGGTGCGCATGCCCCAATGCGCGGTCGAAGCGAGTGCGCCAGCCCATATGCCAGACGCGGGTCCCGAACTCGCCGTCCTCGTTCATCACGGTCCGCAAGCTCTCATAGAAGCCTCCGGAGCGCAGGAAGCTCGAGCGCCGCACGGCCCCGCAGCGCGTGGCGAAGAACAGGATGCGGCCCGCGACCGCCGCTTGACCTTGGAAGATGCTCTCCATGTAGTAGGCGTGATAGAGTGCCGCATTGTAGGCCGCGGGACCGGGCACGAGCGGCTGCGCCGCGCTCGGTCCGCAGAGCGCATCCAGCGCAGGATCCTCCTGGAATCTTCGGGCGGACTCCAGCGGGATATCCGAAGCCTCGGGCAGCTCCACGTCGGAGTCCAGAAAAAGCACCAGTTCCGAGCGCGCGGCGGCGGCCCCGACGTTGCGGGCGCGGGCAGGACCGCGGCCGCGATCCAAGCGCAGGACCTTCGCGCGCGGGAAGCCCGCGCAGGCCTCGGCCGTCCCGTCGGAGGAGGCGTCGTCGACGACGAGGATGCGGCAGTCGGGATGGCGGGTCTTCTCCAAAGCCTTGAGCAGGCGCGGCATATCCGCGGCCCCGTCGCGCACCGGGATCACGACGGATATCGAAGGAAGGCCGCCGGCCGCCGGACTCATGCGCGGCGCGTGCGCGCAGCGCGCGCGGCCCAGAGCGCGGCCTCGACCATGCCGGAAGAGTCCGCCTGCCCGCGCCGCGCCGCGTCAAAGGCCGTGCCGTGCATGGGAGAGACCCGCGCGAAGGGAAGGCCCAAGGTCCAGTTGATCGCGCCGTAGCGGGCCGCGAGCTTGAGCGGGATCAGGGCTTGGTCGTGATAAAGCGCCACGAGCGCGTCGAAATCTCCCCGCGCATGCGCGGACCACGCGGTATCCGCAGGCAAGGGGCCTTCCAAGCGAATCCCTTCACGCCGCAGGGTCCGCACGATGGGGCCGAGCAGACGTCCCTCCTCCGAGCCCAGGAGCCCGTTCTCTCCGCCATGCGGATTGAGCGCGCACAGGCCCAGCCGCGGCCGCGGAATGCCCGCATGCTCGCGCAGAGCCTCCCGGGCGAGCAGAGCGGCCTCGCGCACGACCCTGATATCCAGGCTCCGGCCCACCTGCATGAGCGGGATATGCCGCGTAGCCAGCACCGCCCGCAGCGAGCCTGCGATGAGCATCATGGCGACCCGCGGGACGCCGGCCAATCCCTTGAGCGCGGCCGTATGATCGGGATAAGGGACCCCGGCCATGCGCCAGGATTCCTTGCAGATGGGCGCGGTAACGATCCCCTGCGCCAGACCGCGGCCGCAGAGCTCCACGGCCTTGAGCAATGAGAGATAGGATATCCGCCCGCCCTCGGCCGAAGCGCGGCCGACAGGGACCTTTCCGCAGGGCCCGATATCGATGAACGGAGTCCCGCCGGATGAAAAGCCCTCTCGCCGGAAGGCCGCCTTCGAGCCGATCAGGACAGGACGGCATGCGCGCAGGACCCGCGGGTCCCTGGAAGCAGCCGCGGCGATCCGCGGGCCGATGCCCGCCGGATCGCCGCAAGTGAACGCCAGCACGGCCACGGCTTACTCCGCCGGAGGAGTCAGCTCGACCGTGGCGGCCGCGCGAAGCTTCTTGATGTAGCTCTGCAGTTCTGTCTGGGAAGAGAGAGTGTAGAGGAACTGCCCGACATCGCCCTTGACCCGCTCGAAGGAAAGGGAATCCTTGGCTTTCTTCTCCTGCACGCGGATGAGATGGTAGCCGAACTTGCTCTCCACGGGCTCGCTGACATCGCCCACCTGCAGGGAGAAAGCGGACTTCTCGAACTCCGGAGGCATCCAGTTCTTGAGGATGAAGCCCAGGTCGCCGCCGCGGGGAGCGCTCTCCGCGTCGTCGGACTCCTTGGCCGCGAGCTCCGCGAAGTCCGCGCCCTCGACGATCTTCCTGCGCAAAGACTCCGCGCGCTTGAGCGCCTGGTTGCGCTCGACCATGGACGCTCCGGGAGAGAACTTCACGAGCAGATGCGAGACGCGCACGCGCTCGGAGACGCTGTCGTGCAGGCGCATCCCGAAGGAAAGATACGCCTGGGCGGTCTCCTCGGGCATGCCCTTGACCGCCTGGGTGCTGGAGGCCACGGCCTTGAGCTTCTCGAAAGCGGCCTGCAGGGTCTTCTCATCGGGCTCCTTGACCAGGGGCCGGACCTTCTCCTCGATGACTTTGCGCATGAGCAGCTGGCGCTTGATGCGTTCCTGGAACTGGTCCTGATTGAGTCCCTCTTTCTCCAGCTCCGCAGCCAGGGCGGCCCTCATCTCGGAATCGCTGCGCTTCTTGCCGGTCTCCTCGTCCGTGCGGAAGTTCCGTTCCTGGATCTCCTCGACGCCCTTCTCGAGTTCGCGCTGGAAGATCTTCACGCCGAGCTTGTCGCCTTCCTGGGCGAGCAGCTCGTCGTCGACCATCTGCTCCAGGACCTTGCCGCGAAGCTCCTTGACGGCCTCGTCGTCGCGCAGCAGCTGCGGCATGCTGCGCTGATAGTTCTCCATGACGGAACGGACGTTCTTCTTATATTCCGTCAAAAGCAGGGGCTTGCCGTTGACTCGGGCCACCACGTCCTCGAGGACCTTGGCCGAGACCGGGACGGACGCCAAAAGGACCGCCAGCAAAAGACTATTTGAACTGCGCATCGAGCACCTCCACTGGGAACGACGGCTGTTGAGACTGCAGGGCATGGTCAAGCTTCTCCTTCTCCAAAACAGCGTGCAGCCGCGGGGCCGCCTTCTCGAACTCCACGGTCCTCTCGCTTTCCTTAAACAGGACATGGTAGCCGAACTTGCTCCGCACGGGCCCCGCGATCTCGCCCACCTTCATGTGCCAGGCCGGCTCGAACTCGCCGATGAGCTCTCCGTAGACCGCCGGGGGCATGCGTCCGCCGCCCGCGGCCGTATCCGCGTCGAGCGAGAGCTTCTGCGCGGTCTGCGCGAAACCCGCGGAACGCGCCTGCTTCAAGGCCTCCTCCGCCTCTTCGGCTGAAGCCACCAGGATATGCCGCATCTGCACTTCCTTGGGATGCTTGGCATAGGCTTCCTTCACCTCGGCATCGGCGACCGTCAGGACGCCCTTGGCGCGCAGTTCATCGAACCACATGCGCGTGAGAAGATAGTCCGCGGCCTCGCGAAGCTTCTCCTCCTCCTCTTTGCGCAGAGCCTCGAGCTGGTCGCGGTACTCGGCGCGCCGATGGATCCCGGCGGATCGAGCGGACTCCAGGACCAGCTTCTCCCGGATGAGCACGTCCAAGAACTGCCTCTGCCCGTTGGGCGTAAGGACATAGTTCCGATAATCAGGAGCCACCTCGGAGAGCTTCCGCTTGAACTCCGCCTCGGTGATATAGGAGCGGCCCACTCGCGCGATGCGGCGGTCGCCTCCGCGACGGCAGGCCGCGGAAAAAAGGGTCAGGACGATCAGGCACAAACCCAGCCCCGGGATCTTCATGCGCGTAATCTACCATTTTTCGCCCCGCAGATTTCCCCCGGGAAGTTGTAAAATACCGCCCTTGGCACATGCGCCGCATAGTTCTGATGCGCGCATAAGCCGGCAAAGAGATTTCTTAGGATTGATCAGGAGACAGTGACATGTGCTTCTCAGCCACAGCCAGCTTCACCGCCGGAGCAGCGCTCGCCCCCGCCGGAGGCTATTGCGTCTGGTCCGCCTTCAAGAACCGGGATCTCCGCCGCCTGCCCTTGGCCATGGTCCCGGCGTTCTTCGGGATCCAGCAGTTCTTCGAGGGCATGGTCTGGAAGACGATGGCCCAAGGAGAGAGCGGCCGACCCCTGGTCGTCCGCTACTCCCAGGCTTTCCTGTTCTTCGCGCTGTTCTTTTGGCCCGTCTGGCTGCCCTTCTCGTCGATGATCCTGGAGACGCGCACCGGCATGCGCCGCTTCATGGGGACGATCTGCGCGCTCGGGCTGATCCTGGGCTTGCTGCTCTTCTGGCCCGTGGCCGCGGACCCGGAACGCTGGCTGACCACGAACATCGTCTGCAGCTCCATCCACTACGGCTATATCGGGACCCTCCTCTTCCAACTCCTCGGGGTGCTGCCCGTACGCATCCTCTATCTCATCATCGGCAGCCTGCCCATGGTCCTCTGCGCCGACGGAGTCATGCGCCGCTTCGGGGCCATGCTGATCGCCTCGGCCCTGATCAGCCATGCCTTCTTCGCCTACGCCTACGCATCCATCTGGTGCTTCTTCGCGGCGATGCTCTCCGGCTATCTCTGCTGGACGCTCCGGCCGCGGCCGGCGTGCAGCGCCTCGGGGAATGCGGAAGGCTTCGCCGGCTTGTCAGCGGGATAAGAACTTTTCCAGCCAGGAGACGGCATCTTCCTGGATGCGCACGCGCAAGCCGTCGCCCTCCTCCGAGCGGAGGAATTCCATGCGTCCCGCGAGGGTCTTGAGCCAGCGCGCAAGCACGGCAGGCTCCGGGCCCGCTCCGGGATGGAAGTACATCTCGACGCCCGCGCCCGTCTGCGCGATGCTGCGCAGGCCGAAGCGCGCTCCGGCCCTGCGCACGCGCAGCACGCGCAGAAGATTCTTGACCGGAAGAGGCGCTGGACCGGAAAGGTCCGCCAACTCCGCCTCCAAGCCGGGCAAGGCCTCGGTCTTGGCCGCGAACAAGCGCTTGTAGAACTCGATGCGCTCCAAGTCTCCGGGAAGATATTCCTCGGGGATATAGGCGGGCAGTCCGAGATCCACGGTAGGAGGTTCAGGCTCTTTGCGAACGGCCCCGGAGCCCTTGCGAAGGCGCTGGACCTCGTCTTCGAGCATCCGGCAGTAGAACTCCAGGCCCACGGCATGCAGATGGCCGTGCTGTTTGGCGCCGAGAAGATCCCCGGCGCCGCGGATCTCCAGGTCCCGCATGGCCAGCTGGAAGCCGGAGCCCAGATGCGTGAGCTCGCGCAAAGCCTTGAGCCGGGCCCGGGCTTCCTCGGAGAGCTTGCCCGCCTCCTTGGGGTCCGCGGGATAGTAAAGCCAGCAGAAGGCCTTTCGCCTCTCTCGTCCGATGCGGCCCCTGAGCTGATAGAGCTGGGAAAGGCCCAGATCCTGCGCGTCTTCCACGATCAACGTGTTGGCCGTGGGGATGTCCAAGCCGGATTCGATGATGGTGGAGGCCACGAGCAGGTCGTACTCCCCGCGGGAGAACTCCCACATGACCCGCTCAAGCTCGGCGGACTCCAGCTGTCCGTGCGCCGCGGCGATGCGCGCGCCCGGCAGGAGCGCGCGCAGGCTTTGGGCGCGGTCTTCCAAGTCCCGCACCCGGTTATAAAGGTAGAAGGCCTGCCCGCCGCGGGAGAGTTCCGCCTCGATGACCGAGGCGGCGTGCTTGAGGTCGAAGGGCATGACCTGCGTGGCGATGGGCTGGCGGCCCGAGGGCGCGCTGCGGATCATGGAGACCCCGCGCAGGCCTGAGAGCGACTGATAGAGGGTGCGCGGGATGGGCGTGGCCGAGAGCGTCAGGCAATGCACGTCGCGGCGCAGGGCCTTGAGCCGCTCCTTGTCGCGCACGCCGAAGCGGTGCTCCTCGTCGATGACCAAGAGCCCCAGGTCCTTGAAGCGCACGTCCGCCTGCAGGAGCCGGTGCGTGCCTATCACCGCGTCCACGCGGCCCTCGGCCAGTTCGCGGAGCACGCGCTTCTGCTGGGCCGGGGTCTGGAAGCGGGAGAGCCCCTCCACCCGCACGGGGAAGCCCGCGAAGCGCTTGCGGAACGTACGCAGATGCTGCTCCACGAGCACGGTCGTGGGCACGAGCACCGCGGTCTGCGCCCCGTCGCCCGCGCACTTGAGCACCGCGCGCATGGCCACCTCGGTCTTGCCGAAGCCCACGTCGCCCACGACCACCCGGTCCATGGGATGAGGCTCGCGCATGTCCGCGAGCGTCTCCTCGATGGCCTTGCGCTGGTCCGGGGTCTCTTCATAAGGGAAGGACTCGGCGAATTCCTCCTCCATGCGTCCGGCCGCGCCGAAGGCCCTGCCCGGCAGGGCCGCGCGCTCGGCCTGGAGCTTGAGCAGCCTCGCGGCCAGCTCGCGCACGTCCTCGCGCACTCGATCCTTGACGTCCTCCCAGCTGCGCGCGTCCAACGCCGAGAGCCGCGGCTTGCGGCCCTCGGCTCCGGTGAACCTCTGCACCAGCTTGAAGTCCGAGAGCGGCATGAAGAGCTTGTCGGCGCCGCGGAACTCCAGCTTCAGGCAGTCCGTGACCGAGCGCGTCTCGTCCTGCTCCGGGGAGCGGCCGAGGATGCGTCCTCCGTCGGAAGAAGAGGGCCGGCCCTCGGGAGACAAGGGCGCGCTCACGGTCTCCAAGCCCAGATAGCGCGCCACGCCGTAGCCCTCGTGGACCACGTAATCCCCTTTGCGCAGCTCCCCGAAGCGGATGCGGCCCGCGCCGGAGTGCTTGGCGGCCCAGCCGCGCGCGGGCCGATAGGAGCGGCCGAAGAGCTCGGAAGCGCTGAGCACGGCCAGCGGCGCTCGACCCTCGCCCATGGCCGGAAGCACGAAACCCTTGCGCAAAGGTCCGATGAGGAACTGCGCGCAGCCCGGCTCCATGCGGCCTTCCAAGGACTCCTGGAGCCGCTCATCCTCGCCGCGGTTGAGCGAGAAAACCAATACCTTCACGCCCTGTCCGTGCCACAGCGCGCACTGCTTTGCGAAAACCGCGAGGTCCCCGCCAAAAGGCGGCGGGACCGATGAAGAAAGGTCGAGCCCGCCTGAAATGCCCACGGTCCAGGCCTGCGGCGGAACCTGGACCGCGGCCCCTTCCTCGACGAGCCAGAGCCCTCCCTGGAGCCTTTCAGCCAAAGGTATCCCGGCCAAGACCCCGGCCAGGGGCGCGGCGCAGGCCTCGCTCAAAAGCTCCGAGGTCCCGGCCTGCGTGTCCGGGTCGAAGACGCGCAAGGACTCGATGCAATCCCCGTCATAGAGCACGCGCACGGGCCGCTCGGGTTCATAAGGAAGAAGGTCCACGACCGCACCGCGCACCGCGAACTCGCCCGGACCCTCCACGAACTCCACGCGCCGGTAGCCGAGCGCGGAAAGCCTCTCGATGAGCTTCTCGCGGCCGAAGACCTCTCCCCGGCACAGGCGCAGACGGCCTTCGGCATAGGCATTTTGCGTGGGGACCTGGGCCGATAGCCCCTCCGGCGTCGCCAGGACCAGGGGCGCTCCCTGATGCAGGCGCTCCAAGGACGCGGCCCGCAGTTCCGCGTCCTCCGCGAAGAACGCGGTCCGGACCTGCGCGTTGAAAAGATGGGAAAGCGCGGCGAAGGCGTCCTCGACGTCCTCAAGCTCCTCCTCGTTCCTGAGCGCCAGGACCAAGGGACGCCGAGGAACGGACAGCGCTTTCTGAAGCTCGGCGGGAAGGCCGTGCCCGGCGAGAATGGCCCGCGCAAGATACGCCCACGCGCCGGGACCGCAGATTCCGCTGAGCCTAGAAGTCATCCAATAACCTCGCTGCGACTGCAATCGCAGTTTTCAGGCTGCGAGGTTATTGGATGACTTCTCCCGCTCATTTGAGCTGCTGCGCCAGCTCCGAGACGAGCCTCTGCGCATCCTGGGAAAGGAGTCCGCAGCTCCCCTCAAGGAATCGCGCGGGCTCTTTCCGCGAGGACCAGAACACGCGCAGATGGAGCTTCCCCTCGCGCTCCTGAGCATATGCGCCCAGAGGCATGGAACAGCCTCCGCCCATGACCTGGAGGAATGCCCGCTCCAAAAAGACCTCGCGCGCGGTCCGCTCGTCCTGCACGGACTCCAAAAGCCGGACGAGCTCAAGATGGCCGGCTCTCGTCTGCAAGGCCAAGGCCCCCTGGCCCGGCGCGGGAGTCAGGACTTCTAGCGGCAAAGGCTCGCGGCGAAGCTCCTTGAGTCCCAGGCGCCGAAGCCCGGCCTCGGCCAGGACCAGGCCGTTCAAGCCGTTCTCGCGGAGCTTGCGCAGCCGCGTTCCCACGTTCCCGCGCACGGGCGAAAATCGCAAGTCCGGCCGCGCCATAAGGAGCTGGGCCTGCCGTCTGGGAGAAGCGGTCCCGATCACGGCTCCCCTCGGCAAGGCCGCCCAGGAAGGGCTCTCGCCGGGGATGAAGGAATCCCGCGGATCCTCGCGCTCGGGATGGAAGATCACGAGCCCTTCGGGCGACTCCCCCGGAAGATCCTTGCAGGAATGGACCGCCAGATCGATCTTGCCGGAGAGCAGAGCTTCCTCGATCTCCTTGACGAAGAGCGCCTTTATGTTCGCGTCCGGAGACTGCGCCGGAGCAGGGAGCCCCTGGGCCCATGCCGCGCTGAAGGCGTCTCCGCTGGTGCGGATAAGGACTCTCTCGATCTCCAGGCCCGGCTGCCGCTTGCACAGAAGAGCCTCGGTCCAAGCCGCCTGCGCCTGGGCCAAGGGCGAGGCGCGCGTCCCGATGCGCAATCTCATATTCGCAACAGCTCGATGGGACCGATGCGGCGGCTGACCACGGCAAGGAAAATAGGCATAAGTCCGGCTCTATTCTACAACGTTATCCCGCGAGCCCCCCTTCAACAACTCAGGCCTTTAGTTGCAATTCTACCTAGGCCTTAAGAAGACGCCCGGTTGTCCCAAACGGCCCGGGTGCAAAAAAGTCGGCGGGGTTAACTTATCTTATATACTGTTCGTCTATTGCGCTCGCGGTATTTGGGAGGCGTTATGATCCGACGCTCGGCGGTGCAGGCCGTTTCCGCAGTCCTCATGGGAACATTCTTCTTCATGAGCGCGAACGTGCACGCCAATATGATCGCGCAGTCGGTCGGCGCCATGCTTTCCCCCAATATCCCCATGCCCCCGGTCCCCGCTTCCCTGCGCAGCTGCGTGACGCCGGCCCAACCCGCCGGAGTCATCAGCTTCGTCAATGAGCTCCGCCAGCTCAACAACGAGTTCCTCCGCCCGACCAGCCGCACCTACCGCGAACCCTTGCGCGCCGCCCTCTATCTGGAAGGCTCCAGGGAATTCGACCGGATGCTCGTGGGCCTCATGCCCAATGCCGAGAAGCTCCAAGCTCAGATCCGCGAAGCCCGGCTGGCCAAGAACGAGACGCAGTCCCTCGCCGTTCTCGAGGACGCGGAAGCCGAGTATGTGCGAGCCGTCAAAAGCCTCGCCTCCGTGATCGCGAAAGCCTACGAAAAGGACGGTTTGAGCGCCCGGGATATCCAGCAGGCGCGCATCGCCATGGAGATCTACACGAACAACGGAGCCTTCGCCCAGGAGACCATGGACCTCCTGCGCGGACTCGACCGCGCCGCGAGCGCGGCGCACGACGACGCCACCCGGGCCTTCGCCCACGCCCAAGCCTCGGTGCTTTTGAACACCCTTTCCAGCGAGGCCCTGATCTCGGCCGAACCCCTCGTCTACACGGAGAGCGCGAACGGCCGCCTTTCCTTCTTCGACGTGGAAGCCGTCGACCAGAAGGGCGACAACGCCGCGGACCGCGTCATCGAAAACCTCGGGCCCGCGCTGAGCAAGATCCAGCCCGCCATCGGCAAGGAGGTCCTCATCGCCCGGTTCTCCGCGGATGCCGATACGACCAAAGACGCGGCGACCCTGAAGAAGGACCTCGTGGCCCGTCTGAAGGTCCAGATCACACAGAAAGGAGAGCGCACCGGCTTCAAGGTGTTCTTCCGCGACGACCTGAAGGACCTGAAGGTGAACACGGACAATGCCGCGGTCCTCTCCGTAAGAGTATCGGAGGACGACCAAGCCCTCAAGATCTTCGGCATCAAGGCCTTCCCTTCCTATAACCTGGAAGTCTATCTCGTGGGAGCGGAGCGCCCGACGCCGGACAAGATCACGCCGGTCCCGCTGCCCAAGCCGATCCTGAAGCCCCTGCTCTCAAGGCTCAGCTTCCACGTCGACTTCTCGAAGCTCGGCTCCTGGAAGACCTGGGGCGTGCGCATCCTGGCCGCGCTCGGCGCCGCGAACATCATCGTGGGCGCCTTGAACCTTCTCACGGGCCTGCCGCTCCTGGCCCAGATAGGACTCGTGGCCGGCGGAATACTGGCCGTGGCCGGACTCATAAAGTTCATGACCTCGGAGAAGGGCATCCCCTCGAAGTGGAAGGTCCGCATCGTTGAGGGCCTGCTCGTCGGCGCCGGAGTCATGGCGATCCTCAACTTCGGCAAGAAGATGATGGTGCGCACCGCCGTAGGCGCCGCCATCCTGGCCAAACTCACCTCGATCTTCGGCTAATCCTCAAAGAAACAGCCGGCGGGCGTATCCCGCCGGCTATTTCTTTGCACCCAAAAGGGAAGTCAAACCCCTAATAATCCAGGGAACTATTTTCCGGCTGAGTCGTATTTGGGGTATGGACAGAGAAATCGAGCGTACTGCAAGAACGTCTGATTTCGACTCTTTAGTCAGGGCCATCATACAAGTCCAGGGACATCTACAGTTTCAGGCGGCAAAGAGCGTCAATGCCTGCCTGACCATGCGGAACTGGGCGATAGGATTTTATATCCATGAGTTCGAGCAGCATGGAAGAGATCGGGCGACTTATGGGAAACGATTGCTGTCAAAATTATCCCGCCGTTTACGGCAGAAGGCAATCCCCCGCACTGACGAGCGGGAGCTGGGACGATATCGTCATTTCTATCTCGTCTATCCTCAGATTCGGGAGACAGTGTCTCCCGAATTCCAGCTCCCTCGTGATTTGGCAAAGAAATCCCTGATTCGGGGGACACTGTCCCCACAATCGCAGCATCATCTACAATAAAAAGGACCTCGATCTTGTCGCCATAATAGTAGAATGGCTGCGAACGGAACATTCGCATGTCTGAAACAGTTACGCCCATCAAGAAAGGAACGAAGTTCCTCCTCGCATTGCCGCTCCTTCTGTGCGCATGCTCCAGCATGCCGAACGAGAGACACCGCCCGACGAAGAACGGCATCGCGGTGGGGTCCGTCTATCTCATCGTGGAGGAGCAGCCGGCCTATGCGAAGGGCAATCCTTTCACCGGCCTCCTGGGAACGCTGGCCGAAAAGGCCATGCAGGAACAGCATCCCTACGCAGTCGAGAGCGATGTGCTGGCGCTGGCCGTTGCCCGGAAGCTCAAGCGTTCAGGCATCGACGTGGCCGCGTTCCGGTCCATGAAGAAGGGTGAGCCTGACCCTTATAAGGACATCTTCAAGCCCGCCGTCATCCTGCGTCTTAAGCCGGGCTTGATCGAGGCAGATTCCTACAAGAACACCTTTGGAAAGATCTGGAGCAGGGATATCCGGCTCCCGGTCTCCGTCGAGGTCGAGGACGCAGCCAAGACCTCCTTCTCCGAAATCGCGTCGATCTCCGAGACAAGCAATAAGGAGCCAGCGGTCAAAGATCCGTCCTTCGGGATCGATAAAGACGCCTTGGCCGATTCAGCCGCAAGGCAGATCGCGGCCCGCTTCAGTTCTGATTCCTCGGACATCCAGCCCCCTGCGACGTGGTTCTCCCCCCGCTTGGCCGTGCTCCCATTCTCGGATGAGACTACGAGCGTCGACGCCCCCATAGTTCTCCGGAAACTAGCCCATCGGATGCTCAAGGACAGCGGATACTCCACCATCCCTCTTGAAGAAGTCGACGAGATCCTGCGAGGAAAGGGCTTCTCCCAAGGCGGCCAGCTCAAGGCCGCCAAGCCCGATCAACTCGCCCAATGGCTCAAGGCCGACCGGCTGCTCTTCGGCGATGTTGAACTCTTCCAATCCGTCCCCATGCCCATGGTTTCCGGAAAGCTCCTGCTCTGGGACGCGCGGGAGCAGAAGTCGATCTGGTCCGCCAAAGCCGGCGCAGCGCAGAAAACAGGCGGCCGGAACGGCCTATCCGAATTCAAGCGCTACAGCGGCGAAAGCTGGCTCCATTCCCTCTGGATGCCCGCCTCCGCCTCCCTGCGCTTCTCCCGCCGAGCCCTGCGCACCCTCCCCCAGCGAGTCCCCGAGAAGTAATTCATCTCCATCCAAGACTTTTGATTTGACAGAAGCAATGAGCCGGATATACACTTCATTTCGCTGGGCTTAGCGAGCATTTGTTCCGGTGCGCGAATACTATCCGGGCTGCGCACTGAAGCCGTCATTGCTCATATCCTTCGTTCAGGATGCACAGAGGCCCCATTGTCCCCTGAAGCAGAGCCACGCAGAACCGTCCGCGAGAGTTCGATCCTGCTCGTTGACGACTCCGCGATTTCTCTCCGAATAATGTCCCGCATCCTGGAAAAATCCGGCCACACCGTCACTACCGCGCAGACAGGAACCGATGCGCTCAAACTGGCGCAAGAGTCCCTCCCGGACGTCATCATCCTGGACTGGAACCTGGAAACGCCGGAATGCATGCTCAGCGGAGAAGATGTCCTACGCCAGTTGAAATCCGAATCTCAAACGAATCGCGTCCCCATCATCGTCTATTCCGGCATCCAACAACAGGCGGAGGATGAAGCCCAAGCCTGCCGCGCCGGAGCCCACGTATTCCTCGATAAAGTCGAGATCTGCTCCTCGCCGGATATCTTCCTGCGACGGCTCGATGCCATCCTTATCAACGCTCGTCTGGACGACGCCGGCGGCCGACGCTCCCGCCGACCCTCGCCGCCGGACCAATCGACGATCCTGCTCATCGAAAACGATCCTGAGTCAGCGTCGATGCTGTCCCGAATCCTGAAAGACGAGGGACATTCCGTCCTCCAAGCCTCAGACGGGAAAAGCGGGCTGTCCCTAGTACTTGAAAACCGGATCTCCCTGGTGATTTTAGACCTAGGACTTCCAGACATGAACGGCCTGGAAGTCTGCTCGCGCCTGAAGAGTGACAACCGCACGCGAGACCTCCCAGTCATGCTCCTCACGGACAGGGACTCCAATGTCACGCGCCAACTCGCCCTCCAGCATCGTGCGGATCACTATCTGCGCAAGCCCATCACGAACTCAGATGAGTTCCGCGGCTATATCCACGCCCTGCTCCGCCGCCAACCCTCGCCCCTTCAGGACATGACTCTTCGCCTAGGCGATGTCCTCACGATGGACGCTCAAAATCGCACCGCCACATTCAATGGGAAAGTCATCTCCCCCCTTCCACTTGCCTCGTTCAAACTGCTCTATGAACTCGCCAAACATGCCGGCCAGGTGCTCCCGCACGAATACCTCATCGACCGCGTTTGGAATAACCGCATCAAGCGCCATAGCCTTGAGATGGCCATCTGCCGCCTAAAGACGATGCTCGGCCCCGGCTCGGAAGAGATGATCGAATGCGTACGAGGAATCGGCTATAGGCTTTCCCCAATCAAAGTCGGGCGCACCCCACCAGCAAGCAATTCCTAATCCTCACCAAATACTCACTGACGCATTAAATAATCCTTATTTTTAAACAATTGCAGCCAATTGGGGTTGAAAACCTCTTGCGCCCGCTATACCCTTGTGTCTGGATAGTGTGAATCCCAGCCCTTGGGACACAAGGGCAAGGAGTCGCCTTGTCAGCGCCGAGCCACGATCCATCAAGCCGCCGCATTGTTCCCCCCTCCATATTTCCGCTCTGCCTATGGATTTCTTCCGCATCCCATTTTTTTAATCGTTTCTTTACCGCAAGAATCTTCGCAAAGAGATATCCGCGCGCGACAACAGGAATACGTAGCAGCTTGATCGCGTTGTCGATATTATTGCTGGCGAGCCCAGCCGGAGCTTACTTTGCCTACGTCCCAAGCTTCAACACAAGCACCGTGACCGTAATCGACACAGCAAACGATAGCATCGTGACCCAACTAACAGTAGGCAGTGGAGCCACCGACACAGCCGTAACGCCCGACGGCACTCTGGCGCTTGTCGTCAGCAACCTCTCGGGAAGTGTCTCAGCAATCGACACAGGCAGCAACAAGGTCATCTCCAACATCTCCGTCACAGGAACAGGGTTTTCTGAGCCCTCAAGCGTCGTCATCACAACAGACAGCAAGCGTGCATTCATCATCGGACGCTACGCTTTCATCGTGTTGGATCTAACAAAAATCAACGATTCCAACGCCGCCGTTATGTTTAGAAGCTCCCCCATCGTCAGCCTCGGCCGTAATCCGGCGACACTCTCACCAGACGGAAAGAAAATATACGTCCCGACAGACCCAAGTGGTCCAATCAACATAATCGACGTTACAACATTTTCCACAAGCTCACTTGCTATCCCGCCTACCGGCAATGGCTTCTTCGTCCAAGTTTCTCCAGACAACACCAAACTCCTAGTAAGCGCGCAAAGCACAGTAAAAAACATGAGCACCTCTGGCAGCCTCCTGAGTTCTTTCATAACTGGAACCTTCATCAACACCATTGCTGTTATACCGAATGATGCTAGAAAAGCCTTCATCTCCGCAAAGAACAGCAGCAATTTACAGGGAATATTTGTGGCAACATTCCCATTCAGCACCTCTGGAACCGTTACGCTAAACACTTTCATCAACACGGGTTTCCTCAGCACACAACGGTGGGGATTCACTCCTGATGGGAACAAACTTTATTGCGGAGGAAATCTGACGGTCATCGACACACAAGCCAACACTATCCTAAAGACTTTCCCCACTCTTCCCATATCACGTGGAATCAGTGTCCAACAACGGACACCGCTACCAGACACGACACAGCCATCGACGATTAACGACTTAACGGCAACCATCGTTGGCTCACTGGTAAGACTTAACTGGACCGCACCGTCTGACACAAGGAATTCATTAAGCGGACCAATCCCCAGTCTCGTGACCTCCTACGAAATCCGCTACGCAACCTTCCCCTTGATCCTCGGCAGCACTTTCGAATCAGGCTATAAAGTCCCTGATCCGCCCTTGTCAGCAGTCCCAGGAACTCCCCATCAGTTCTTCCTACGTGGCCTCCCTGCAGGCAAACCCGTATACTTCGCCATAAAAGCATTTGACGGCGCCGGGAATTTCAGCGTCACTCCAAACGTGAGTGCAACGCCTTCAACGACTTTTGCGCCAGGAATCATCACCACATACGCAGGCAAAGGAGGGATTGCAGGCTTCAGCGGAGATGGCGGGCTATCCAGCACTGCAACCTTAAACTATTCGTATGGTGTGGCAGTGGACAACACCGGTAATGTCTACATCGCCGATTCAGCAAACTGTCGCATCCGCAAGGTAGACAGCCAAGGAATAATCACAACAGTCGCCGGCACGGGCTCCTGCGGTTTCAGCGGAGACGGTGGTCGTGCAACGAATGCCTCCATCAATATTGCGAATGATGTAGCCGTGGACAATCAAGGCAACATCTTTATCGCCGACACCACCAATTACAGAATCCGTAAAGTTGACATATGGGGTGCAATCACCACGTTGTTGACCATGGATTTACAACCGACCGGCGTAGCCGTCGATCGCCTCGGCAACCTCTACATCGCCGATCAGTCGGCCTTGCGCAAGCTCACACCGACAGGAATTCTAACGACATTATCGACCGGAACGATAACTGATGCAGCCGCGGACCAGATGGGGAACATCTACTTCACAAACAAAACCTTGAACAAAATATTCAAAATAAACCCGATCGGACAAGTGATATTCGTGGCCGGATCAGGTGTAAAAAGTTTCAGCGGCGATGGGGGCCTTGCTTCTACTGCCACATTTAGTTCCCCCTCAGGAGTGGCGGTATGCGGCCAAGACCTTTACATCTCAGACTACGACAATGCACGCATCCGCAAGATTAATTTAACGTCAAATATTGTCACAACATTTGCCGGCAATGGGACTCGCGGATTTTCCGGTGACGGCAGTCCGGCCTCCTCGACATCGACTCGAATCGGATCACCATTGCATATTGAAACCGATACAGAAGGGAATCTCTATACCGCAGAGTTAACGAATCACGTAATTCGTGCGATTGGGAACCCCGACGAACAAACAACAGCGGATACGCCGCCTGCGCAAATCACCGACATATCGATGCTGGATGTGACCAGTTCGACCTTCCGGCTTCGCTGGACAGCCACAGGCGATAATGACATGACAGGCGATATCACAGGCGGCGCATATTCGATCCGCATCGCAACCATTCCGATCTCTGCGGCCAATTTCGACAGTATTCAAAACATTCCGCCGATCTCATTCAGAGTCACCTTCGCCACAAATGTTGCAGCTGGTGCACAAGAAAGCCGCTATTTCACAGGCCTGCTTTCCGATCAAGTCTATTTCGCGGCCTTAAAACTCTCGGATGGCGCAGGCAATCAATCGCCTCTATCGACCATTGCCAGCACAAAGACCATTGACGCGATTGCTCCCTCCTCTACGACGCTCTCCGTCGTTGCTGTCACATCCTCAACTATTCGCCTAGCATGGACTGCTCCTGGAGATAACGGAAACGCAGGCGACCTCATCCCTCCGGCGAAATTCATCATTAGGTACGCGCTCTCCCCCTTCACCACCGCTCAATTCGATTCAGCGCCCTTCGTTGTCCAAATCCAGACCACCGCAGTCGCCGGCACAGCACAGAGCTTTACGATCACTGAGCTTGCAGACCAGACGCAGTTTTTCCTGGCACTCAAGACCGCGGATGACGCCGGCAACCTATCTGCCGCCTCGAACATCGCCAGCACGACCACGGCAATGCTGGACATACTTCCGCCATCTCCTATAAATGACCTTGCCGCAACCACCGGGCGATTGCGCGGCGAGATCGACCTCGCTTGGAGCGCCGTCGGCGACAATGGTCTGATTGGGAATGCCACAAGCTACATCCTCAAATACTCCATCGATCCGATCGCCGACCAGGCGGCGTTCGACGCGGCGCAGACCGCCGCGCAAAACATCGTTCCAGGAATTCCCGGTACGCACGAACACTTCACGCTTGTGGGCCTTGCGCCCGGACAGCAGTACTACGTTGCCGTCGAGGCCGTGGACAAGGTTGGGAACAAAGGCGGACTCTCCAACGCGGCTAGCGCAAACGCCCAAGCAGATATCCCCCCTTCTCAAATCGCGGACCTTGCAGTCTCAGCCCCATCCTCATCCTCCGTACTGCTGACCTGGACCGCCGTGGGCGAAGATGCGGCCATCGGGCAGGCGACCTCCTATGACCTCCGATATTCATTGACTCCCATCACGGAAGCGACATTCCCTTCTGCAACCGGGATTCTCAGCCCACCCGCACCTCGAATATCCGGCAGCCAGGAGACCTTCATCGCCGAAGGGCTTCCTCCCAGGACTCAGCTTTACTTCGCCGTCAAGGCGATCGATGCCGCCGGGCATGCCTCCCCGATCTCGAACGTCGTCCAAGCCGCGACCGTTGGCGACCCGTCGCTCGCCGCATTCGTCTTTCCCCCGCAAGCCATCGTGGCCGGCCAAACGGCCACTCTCATGGTCCGAGTCACCGATGACGTCGGAAACCCGGTCCCCAGAGTGCAGGTGCAGTTCTCCCTGACGCGAGGAACGGCAGGACTCGGCTCAACGGCAGCGACCGGCACGGACGGTATCGCGCAGACATCCTTCGTCGCCCCGGCCACCAATGAGATCGACACGGTCCGTGCCCAGGTCGCGGGATTCTCTCCCATCCAGACGGACATCCTCGTCCTCATCGCCGCCCTAGAAAACATCGAGGGCTTCCCTACAACCCCGCTCGTCTTCGATGCCGGAGAGCACACGATCTCCAGCTCCGCTCTGGCGTTCCAATGGATGAGTCAGGATCCCTATTCTCCAATCACCGACAACTTCATCTCCATCGGCTCACAGGGCGACAGAAACCTTGGCGGTTGGGTGGAGACAGCTGCTCCCCCAGGATCCTATCGTGGATTCCTGGCTTACCATAACGGCTATATCTATGCCTTCAGCACGGAGACGGGATGGAAAGCGCGTTTCGCGCACATCGCCTCCGATGGCTCCCTGGAACCTTGGCAGCCGGTCTCGGCTCCCCCGAACGGCGCGCATACCGGCTTCATTTTTCAGAACACGATCTATGCCTTCACCTACGGAGGAGAAGGTTACAAAGCACAGATTGAAAGCACCAGCGGACAAATCACCTCCTGGCAGCCGGTCTCACCGATGTTCCTTGGCTTGAATACTGATTTTGACATGGCAGTAGTCGGTGATTACGCCTTCCTCATCGGCGGCAGCGACCCCTTCGTCTACTCGGCGAAACTCAATGCGGATGGGACGATCCCCGCGCAGGGCCAGCCGGGCTTCTGGACGAAGACTGTTCCCCTGCCGTCCCCGCTTGGGGCGGATCCCCGCGCCTGCGTCATAAATGGCGACATCTATGTCATGGGCAGTGGTAGAACCGTTTACAAAGCCTCTCCTACCAACTACGGCACAATCCCACCAAAGGGTTGGGGAAGCTCCTGGTCCCCCATGACCGCCCTTCCATTCCCTAAATATGCACCCGGTGTCGCGATCGACAACAACACTCTTTACGTCATCGGAGGAGATGAGGGATCCCGTGTCTCTTCCGTACTGCGCGCAACCCCACAATTCGGGATCCCGCCCATTGGAGAAAACGGTTCATGGCAACTCTCGACGTTCTTGCAGTCATATCCCTTCAAGGGCCGGGCGGTCGTAGCCCAGAATCGCATCTATCATTGGAACATCTCCCAAGGCGCAAGCAACTTCTGGTTCACGGAAATCCATCCGAACGGTAATGTCGGCGCATGGCACCGCCTGCCCAATCACGGCTCCTACGGACGAAAACCAACCAAGGCGAGGGAATTCGGTTGGACATCACTGCCGACTTCCGGCGGCAGTTCAGCATTCATTCTCGGAGGCATCCCCTCGGACGCGAGCGTCCCCGTAGCGGACGTCTACCGCGCGGCTCTCAAGACTCCCTTCAAAGTTCTCGCGCCTCCAGGCATCCCTGGAGATAAGGAGTCCGACATCTACTGGGATTATGATTACCGCGATGCGCTCCCTATCGCACTAGAGGGCATGACCGTCGTATCAAGCGAAGGGCGCTTATATGTCCTCGGAGGAAGAAACTCCGCCGGCTCCGCGAATGCGACTATTTATACGGCGATCGCCTCACAGGTCCCGCTGGCCTGGACGACGGCTGGAACTCTGCCGAGCCTGAACTCGAACGGAACCCTGCAGGCAGTCATCTTGAACGGACGGCTCTATACGATGGGGACTTCCAGTAACGAAGTCTACGTCGCGCCTATCGGAGAGAACGGCGTGATTGGGAGCTTCATTCAGACGACAAGCATCCCCAACCCGCCGGCAGCCATCGCGCCGGCCACCTCCAGCGCCATCACCTACAGAGGCCGCATCTATCTCCTAATCGGAGGAACTGCATACTCCGCCGCCCCAGGCGTCGACGGGCTCATCACGCAGTGGCGCCAAGAACAGAACATCCCGGACTCGCTGCACGCGGGTTTGTCCGCCAGCGATGAGACTCTCTATGCGATCGGAGGAGCAGGACAGTCTCAATCTCTCGCCGTATACGCCTCCCATATCGGCAGCGACGGACTCCTGAATGCCTGGGCGGCGATCGGCAACATGCCCGAGATCCGAAACACAGGCGTCGCCGTCCTGCATGACGACAAAATACTCACGTTCGGACCACGACTAAATCAAGGCACGCCGGGCCTCTTCGGCACCACGGGAGATTTCTACGAAGACACCCTGATCGCTCCCATCCACCTCTCAGGCAACGACGCGCTTGAGCGCTCGGTCGGCGCCAATTCAGATCTCGCTGCGACTGAACTCTCTCTCGTCCGCGGCCAGGATTACTACGCCAGCGTCCGAACTAAGAACGCCGCGGGCGTATGGAGCAGGCTCGGCACAAGCAACGGCATCCGGATCGATCCGCCATCCACGCCTGCGGACATCCTGGCCCCGCGGAGCACCCTGACCATCGGCCAACCCGCCGCAGGCATCGACCCGACGCTCATCACTCCGCAGACGCCTCTCAGCTTCGCGTCCATCGACGACCGAACGACGATCGGCGACGCTTCAGGCGAAGGGGTGCAGAGCCTTGTCGTGGCGCTCGATGATATCGTCATCTCGACGAACTTCGGCGCAGTGATACGGATCTCCACCGAAGGGATGCATGTCCTCTCCTATTACGCAGTAGATAAGATAGGCAATGCTGAAGAAGCCCGCTTCATCGGCATCGTCGTGGACAACAGCCCTCCTCAGACCCAGATATTGAGCCCCGGCGCCCTCGCAGTCATCTCAGGAACCTATACCCTCGTGGAAGGCGCGTCCGGAGACTCAATCTCCGCCCCGGAGAAGATACTCGTACGCGCAGGAGAGAGCGGAGCATTCTCCACCGCGACGCTCTTGGGCACCACGCAGGAAGGGCTGACCCTCTGGAACTGCCAGGTCCCGATCGGGAGGATGACCTCCACGCTCTCGATCGAAGCGCATTCCCTGGACCTGATGGGGAACTACGACGCGAAAGGATCCTCGGTGACCGTGCTCGTCTTCAACGTGATCGATTCCACGATGGCCGTCTTCGCCGCCCCCAGCGTGGCGTCGCCGGGCTCTCTTGTCCTCATCAAGGCGCTGGTCCTCTCGCAGTTGGGAGGCCCCCTACAGGGCGCGGAAGTGGAATTCAGCGCCACCCTCAAGAAAACTTGGGACGTCGGCGGACCGAGCGATTCCGTCGGGCTTCCTCCTGTCTCGTTCAAACCCTCGCTCGCCCTGACGGACTCCTCCGGCGTGGCGGTCACCACGCTTGCGGTCGGCGGCTGGGATGGATACTTTACGGAGATGGCGGAACATTTCGCGGTCCAAGAATTCTGGCGACAGGCCGCGCCCCTAGTCGGCCAGCCTCCGTACTCCTGTCCCGCCTATTTCTTCAAAATCAACGACACCTTGAACTGGCTGTTCCAAGAAGGCATCAACAACGGGACCATCACCAGTCAGAACCAGGCAGCAGTCCTCGCCCAGATGCAGACCATCGCCCAGGAACAGATGACGGCCGCCTCCCAGGCTCTTTTCGAGAGAAGCCTGGGACTCATCACGGTCACGGCACGCCTGCTTCCTCGTTCAAGCCTGCCGGAACTCCTTGAGAAATCCGCAAAAACGAATCTCCTCTCCATCCCCTACGCCGTGTCATTGACCGGCCTGCCCACCAATGACAGCGGCGAGCAGCCCAATGCCGTCACTTATGGCGACAGCAATTCCAACTCCGCACCGGCTCTGCCGGGAACCTCACAGAACTCCTACGGGACCATCTATCGCGTAGCCGGGTTCGGATTCGACATACCGAATATCCTCCCGAACGTCGATATCCTTCCGAGCATCCCCATCAGCGATTCACTTTTCAACAGCGTTGACCAAGCCTCAAAGCTCTTCATGAACAGCCAGATCAACTCCATTCCAGGCGGCAAGTGGATAGCTTACGGGATGGCCTGGGGAGTGGATATGATGGGAGACGGCCATAGCTCGCGCGAACAGCTCCAAAGCATGATCGGCAGCTCAGGAGGCTCGCTCAACCTCTCCGACTTAGCAACGCTCGGGATCATTCCCGGCGACTGGACCAGCTACCTGCCGCCGGGGATGTCCGTAGGATTGGATCTCAGCGGCTCCTTCGACAAGCCCCAAGTCAACTGGTCCGCCGGATACAGCGTCGATGGCCTCAACGCGGGCTACAGTTCCCGCTCGGGCCTTAACGCAGGCTACAGCATCGACGGCCTCAACCTAGGCTACAGCGCGCTCGGAGGATTCGACTGGAGCTTCGCCCAAAGTTTCGACGGCCTGCAAGTGAACCTGAACAGCGCGGGTTTCTCCAGCTCGCTCGACCTGGTCGGCTTGCTCGGCGATCAGCCCCTCGGGAAGACGGCGATCGACTACGGCCTCAACTCCATGCGAGTCGGACTCATCTCAGGAGACTATTCAGGCCGCCTCAATCTGAACGTAAGCGACGTAAAAGTGGGCTTCGACAGCGGGAAGTTCCTAAAAACCGTCGGAGAAGACCTCAAAAACGAACGATTCTCTTTCGGGAACTTCGGCAGCCTCTTCCGCAACATGTCGGGCTGGTCGAGCGGACTGCTCTCAAGCTTCCGCGGCGCAAGCCTGCCCTTCCGCAGCAGCGCCCTCTTCGGAAACCTCGGCCTGGGAAGCCTCGCCGTCAAGACGCCGACGCTCTCCGGCGCCCTGAGCGGACTTCCCGACCCGATCGCGTCGTTTAGGCCGCAAGACCCCCAGCTTCTGACCCAGAGCGGCGGCATCTGCCGCGCCGAGCCAACCGCAACGGACCCACTCCAGGTGCTTTCACCGAATGCCTTCAAACAGTACACATCCTTTAGCGCCCCCAGCTTGGTCAGCGGGAACTACAATGGGGTCAAGACCGTCGCGGGCGTCACCGCAAGCCCAATCAACACCTCTAACGGAAATCTCTTCTACTCCGTAGAGGACGCCCTCATCCCAGGCCGAGCGCTCTTCCTCCAGTTGGTCCGCACCTACAACAGCCTCGACTTCGGCAGCGGACCCTTCGGCCAAGGCTGGAGCTTCAACTACGGGATGTCCGTCGAGCCGGGCCCCCAGGCAGGGTCCTTGGTCGTCCGTTGGGGCGACGGCGGCACCCGCGCCTTCATTCCCAACGGCGACGGAAGCTTCCGCGGCCCTCCCGGGACCTTCACGAGGATGAGCACGGAGGTCGGCGGCGGCTATACCCTGACCCAGAAACAAGGCACCCGCTATCTCTTCAACGCGAATGGCCGGCTGAGTTCCATCGTGGACAAGAACGGAAATACGGTCCAACTCGCATACAATGGCGGAAATCTCTCCTCGATCACGGATCCATCCGGCCGAGCCCTGAACTTCTCGCACGACGCCCAAGGCCGAATCGCGTCCATGACAGACCCCGCCGGACACGTGACTTCCTATACGTATGACCCAGCCGGGAATCTCGTGCATGTGAGCGCCCCCGGCTATGAAGCAAGCTATTCCTATGACGCGAACCACGGTCTCCTCTCATACAACGATCCTCGTTCGCAGACCGGCTATCCCTCCGGAAGCGTCGTTTACAATGACTTCCGGCAAGTCGTGACGGAAAAAGACTCTGCCGGCAACACCGTCGCCGCGCTCTCCCTCACTCTCGGCGTCGATAAGGTCGAGAGCGTCGTGACGGACGTTAAAGGCAGTCAGACAACAGACCGCTACGGCCTCGACGGCCTCTGGACAGGGAGGACCGATCCTTTGGGAGGAGTCACCCAGCTCGTTTTCGACTCGTCGGCCAATCTCAAGCAGGTAAGCGAGGCCGACGGCTCGACGGCGCATTGGTCTTTCGACGAAAAAGGGAACAAAACCGGCTTCACGGACGCGGCAGGGGCAGCCTACTCTTTCACCCTCGATTCCAACGGCAGACCCCTTTCCGCCGGACTGCCCAACGGCGGGACGATCCTCCTCGGCTACGACGCCAAGGGAAACCTCGCATCCTGGACCGACGCCGAGAACAACGCTTCCGCCTTCACCTACGATGCGGCAGGCAACATCGTCTCCTACACCGACGCGCGCGGCAAGACCACCTCCATGGACTATGATGCGGCCGGCAACCGCGTCCGCCTTGAACGGCCCGGCGGAGCTGCCAAGACCTATGCTTACGATTCTCTCGGCCGCATCGCCTCCGAAACGGATGAGAATGGGAAAACAACGACCATTGAACGTCTGGCCTCGGGCCATGTCTCAAAGATCACCTATCCCCTCGGCGAGACCTCCCAGTTCGAATATGACGCAAACGGTCGGCTCAACCGCGAAATTGACCCCCTGGGAAATGCCGTCTCCTATGTCCGCGATGCCCGCGGCTTCGTGACGCAGGCGACCGACGCCCTCGGCGCATCCGTATCTATCGAATACGACGCCGCAGGCCTGCCGACAAGGCTCACCGATGCCCGCGGCAGCGTCCACGAAACGAGCTATGACGCGCTGAACCGGCCTATCAGGCAAAGCGACCCAGCCGGCGCCAACTCCATCGCCTACGACGCGGTCGGACACCCCACAACGCTCACCGACCCGCTTGGGAACGTCCTGCATATCAGCCGCGACGCGCTGGGCCGCCCTACGCGCTTAGAGTCCCCGGAAGGCGGCGTCACCCAGCTCAGCTACGATCCCATGGGCAACTTGACCTCGCGCACCGATCCCAGCGGCGGCGTCAGCCAGTACCTCTACGACAAGACCGGGCTCCCGACGCGCGTGACGGATCCTCTCGGCCGCAGCGTCTCCATGGAGTACGACGCCTCCGGCAAACCCGTCAAGATCACCGACCCCAACGGCAACGCCGCGACCTACGAATATGACGCCAATGGCCTGCTGGCGGCCAAGACCGACGCCGCCGGGCGCAAGACCAGCTTCTCCGTGGACCCGATGGGCCGCCTTCTTTCAGTGACCGACCCTCTCCAGCATACGACCCAGCTCTCTTACGATTGGAGCGGAAAGCTATTATCGCTGACGCGGCCGGACGGAGCCGTGGCGAGCTTCACCTACGATGCAGCCGGCAACCGCATCTCCGCCACCGATGCACTGGGCAACACGACCCATTTCGAGTTCGATGCCGCAGGCCGCCCGACCCGCCTCATCAATGCCGACGGCAAGGCCACCAGCCTGGCTTACGATCTCGGCGGGAAACCCGTATCCATCACTCTTCCAGATGGAGCCGCCTATCATATGGCCTATGACCCCGCCGGCCGGCTGACGAACTTCACCACCCCGGCCGGCAGCGCCCGCGGCTTTGAATACGATGCCAACGGCAATACCGTCGCGGAAACCGACCCTCTCGGCGACCGCTGGACCTATTCCTATAACGCCAATGGCCGCCTGACCCGCGTCACCGACCCGCTTGGCGACACGGCAAGCTATGCCTATGATGCCAACGGCAACATCGCCTCTCACACAGGGCCTCGCGGCGCGCTCACGCGCTTCGCCTATGATTCCGCGGACCAACTGACCGTGGTCACGGACCCTCTCAACGGACTCACGAAGTTCGTCTACGATCCTGCGGGCAACATGCTCAGCGTGGAGGACCCGCTGGGCCGCAAGACCTCCTACTCCTACGACACGGTCAACCAGATCGCCTCCATCACCGACGCCGCTCAGCAGGCGCGGACCTTCGCCTACGACTCCCTCGGACGGCTGGTCTCCGCGACCGGGCCCTTGGGAGAGGTCACCCGCTACGAGTACGAGGCCGGCGGCCGAATATCGAAGCTGACCGACCCCATGGGCGCCGTCACTTCCTTCCTTTACAACCTCATCGGCGCCCGCACACAGCGGACCGAGCCCTCAGGCGAAGTCCTCACCTATGAATACGACTCCCTGAATCGGCTCATCGCCCTCACGCGTCCCTCCGGGACCGTGCGCTTCACCTACGATTCCCGCGGCCGGATGCTCACGGACACCGCCGCGGACGGCTCCGTGACGCAGTACACCTATGATGCCGACGGCCGACGGCTCTCGCGCACGGACCCCTTAGGCTCCGTGACGCACTACACCTATGACGCGAACGGGAACCGGCTCACATTGACCGATGCCGCCGGGAACGTCACCCGCTTCGAGTACGACGCTCTCAACCGGCTGACCCGCCTCCAGATGCCAGACGGTTCAGCCTCCCACTTCGCTTACGATGCTAGCAACAACCAGACCTCCATCACGGACCCTGCAGGTTCCGTGACGTCGTTCATCTTCGACCTGCTCAACCGTATGCAGAGCCAGACCGACCCCGCCGGGGCAAGCACTTCCTTCGAGTATGATGCCGTCGGCAACCAAACGAAGATCACCGATACCGCGGGCAAGAGCACGAGCTTCACCTACGATGTCCTCAACCGGGTCCTCAATGCTGTAGACCCTGCCGGCGGCATCACGAGCTACGTCTACAACGCCCTCGGAAATCTCCTGACGACCACGGACCCCTCCGGCGCCATGACGCACAGCGAATTCGACCTCTCCGGCCGAGTGACCGCCTCCATAGACCCTGCCGGTGCCCGCACCGAATACACCTACGATGCCGCCGGTCGGCTGATCGGGACAAAGGACGCATTGGGCCATACCGCCTCGAACACCTACGACAACAAGGGCCGCCTGACGGAGACGACCGATGCCCTGGGCCGCACCACCCGCTATACCTATGACACCGCCGGAAACCGCACTACCTTCACCGATGCAGCAAACAACATCTCTCGCTACGAGTACGATGCCAACGGCCGCCTGACAGCCACGGTGGACCCGCTCCAGGACCGGACCGCGTATAAGTACGACGCCGTCGGCAACAAAACCGAGCAAACCGACCCCGAAGGCCATGTCACGCGCTTCGAATACGGGACCGACAACCGCCTCTCAGCCGTTGTTGACGCCCTGGGCAACCGTCGCGCCTTCACTTATGACGCCGGCGGCCGCAAGATCTCCGAAACCGCTCCCGACGGCGCGATCTCCCGCTACGAATACGACAACAACGGCCGCCTGACGGCAACGGTGGACCCTCTGGGCAACCGCCTCACGCAGGCCTACGACAGCCGTGGGAACCTCCTTAGCAAGACCGATGCCAAGGGCAATGCCACCCGCTATGCCTATGATGATCTCGGCCGCCTCGTTCAAGTGACGGACGCGGAGAACGGCATCTGGGGCTACAGCTACGACGCAAGCGGTCGCCTGCTCAAGATCGTGGACGCCAACCGGCACGATGCCGTTCTCTTCGCCTACGACTCAGCGGGACGACTGCTCTCCCAGACGGATGCCTTGGGCAACGCCACACGCTTCGAATACGATGCCCTGGGCAACCGGACCAAGCTCATCAAGCCCAACAACGAGGAACTGCGCTACGAATACGATGCAGGCAACCGCCTGACGATCATCAAGGGACAGTCCGGCGCCGTGCTCGCAACCCTGGGCTGGGACGTCCTCGACCAGATGACCTCCATGAGCGCGCCCGACATCAGCGCCAACTATGTCTACGATGCGGCAGGACGGCTGACCCAGCTCCAATATCCGACCCTTAATAAGACGCTTTCCTTCAGCTTCGACCGGGACGGACTGCGAAAGACCTTGTCGGTGGGAGGAGAACAGTCGAGCTACAACTACGACGCCGGACACCGCCTCACTTCCATGATCGCGCCCGTGAGCCGCGGCGGCCAGACGAGCGAAGGAACCTATTCCTTCAGCTACGACGCGGCAGGCCGCCCGATCCAACGAAGCTTCCCCAACAACGTCGCCACCACCTACTCCTACGATCTCAAGGGCCAACTCTTGAACATGCTGCACAAAAAGTCGGACGGAGCCCTGCTCGACGGCTTTGCCTACGAATACGATGCCAACGGCAACCGCACGAGCATGACCGACAACCTGGGCAAGCATGCCTATGCCTACGATAAGCTCGACCGGCTGACCCAGGTCAAGGAACCCTTCGGCCTGACGCAGGACTATCAGTATGATCCGGTCGGCAACCGCACCCGTTTGACGAAAGCGCAGAAGTATCCGACCTCCCCCCTCCCGAGCGGACAGGCACCCTCAGTCACCGAGACCATCGACTACACCTATGATCTCGCGGACCGACTCCTGAGCGCGGGCGCGACTGATTACACCTTTGACGCGGTCGGACGCTTGGCCCAACTGCGCGCGCCGCCTAACGCGCCGACCGTCTTCGAATACGATCCCTTCGACCGGCCCAAGAAGATCAGCGGCCTGAGGCATCATCTGAGCGGCGAAGCCCTGCCCGACAGCCTGTATGCCTACGCGCCCCAACTGCCTGACCTGCGCTTCACCCCCGCGCCGCTGGGAGTGAGATCGAAGAAGACGGACAGCCGCGGCGTCACCCAATACCTCGTGGATAACACGGGCAACGTGGCAGCGGAGCTGGACCAGAATGCAGCCTTCCGCCGAACCTACACCCATACGCCCAACCTGGACGATCCCCTGGCCATCACCGACGAGCAGGGCCAGACCTATTTCATGCTGCAGGACGGTTTGGGCAGCGTGCGCATGCTGACCGACCAGGAAGGCGACCCAGCCCAGCTCTACACCTACGATGCCTTCGGCAAGCCCAACGTGACTGAACACGACAAGAACGCCCTCAAATTCACGGCAAGGGAATATGATGCCGATGCCCAATTGCAGTACAACAGAACGAGATATTTCGACTCATCGATAGCGAGATGGACCACAACCGATCCCCTATCTCTTGTCACAACGCCAAACTTCTACAAAGTGCGCGTGGAAATCCCGCAGCAATTCAGCCGGTGTGCCTATGCAGCCAACAACCCCATAACCAACAACGATCCCACAGGCCTCGTCGCCATTCCCGGAATACCCTCTTATGGGGCATACCAATTGCCAAAACTGGGCACATTTATAGGAGCTAAGCCAAAAACAGAGTGCGATACAAAAGACATCGAAGTCGGAATGACTGTTTACCGCGTCTTTGGAGGCTTGCGTGCGACACAGTTTGGGAGATTCTGGACAGATAAGGATCCTTTCCTAGGATATGCACTTGAAGATACCGTTGTAGGCCCAAGAACAAGGTATCGCATTGAAGCTGGTCTGCCCGACCCCCCTCAAAATACTGGGGAGAAGTATATCTCTGGAATGCTGCGCGACACAAAAAATCTAATTAGGACAACAGCTTCGAAAATTTACCCGTGGCACAGAGGCGGTTGGTCGCAAATCGAAATTCCCAATGCAGGGCAACGCATAACTATTACTAAGCCACCCATTGAGGTTCATAATCCATATCCCTTTTAAACATCATCATGAAAACTTACTACCTCGTTCCCGTTGAAGGCACCCCATATGGCCCCTTGCCGTGCCAAATCATAAGGAGACTCAAAAATACAGTCAGAGATGACTTAGCTCTTGTGGACTTAAAATCACCGATACCAAAGTCAGTATATTGCACCAACGAAGAGGTTCGAAAAGTCATTTTGGCTACCTGTCAAAAAGGCAAAAGCTTATTTAACAACCTTCATCTACCCATCTCTGTTTATATTTGCAGTTTCACAGACGCAATCGATTTTTCGAAGGAATTTCTCGGCGATTCGGACCTCAGCCTCATCGACAAAGGATTACTCTGCGAAACAGAAGAAGAAGCGCGGGAACATATTGTACATCCCGAGGAGAGTTGACGTGAAGGAAATCAAAGCTTGGATTTCTAAAAAGAACAATGCGCTTGGGATACTCATCATGTCCCTTTGCGGCAGTATTCATTCTCTCCAAGCTGCCGACTGGCCGGCATTCCAGTTCGATTCCCAGCGGAATGCCTACAATGCCGAGGAAACGATCCATGTGCCGCTCCATTCCTCTTGGACCTTCGAGACCGGGTCCAGCGCCTTCGGGTTCGCCTCCGCTATCCTGAGCAGCGATCGGATCTTCGCGGGTTCGCCTTCGGGCCGGCTCTCGGCCTTTGACCGCAATACCAGTTCCGCGGCCTGGTCCGCGGAGCTCGGAGGCGCGATTTATCTGGCTCCGGCCCTGGCCGGCAGCAGCCTCATCGCTGCTTCGGCGCAGGGCATGGTCTATTCCTTTAATACAGCGGACGGCGCGGTGCTCTGGAGCCACCCCATTGGAAGCGGGGTCAACGCCTCTCCCGCCATCCGCGATGGAGTCGCATTCATCGTCAGCAACGCCGGCAAGCTCCTTGCCTTAGACGTTGCTAATGGGACCCTGCGCTGGAGCGCGGACCTGGGAGGCGACTACGCTTGGTCCTCCCCGGCCGTCGACGCCCTGCGCGTCTACGTCGCGGCCCAAGGCGGAAAGGTCTTTGCCTTTGACCGGCAGAGCGGCGCGCTCCTATGGAGCTGCGCCTTCCCCGGCCCGATCCGGGCCACTCCGGCCGCAGACGGCGATACGCTCTTTTTGGGCTCGCATGACGGCTCCTTCCGGGCCCTCTCGACGGCTGACGGTTCCCTGCGCTGGAACCACCCAATCGGCGCCCCTGTCTTTGGCGGCGTCGCTGTGTCCAGCCAGACCGTCTATTGCGCTGCATTGGACGGCTCTGTCTACGCGCTAAGCAAGGCCGACGGCTCCTTGCTCTGGAAGCATGCCACGGGCGACAAGATCTACTCTTCGCCCTCCCTGGTCCAAGGCGCCCTGCTCATCGGCTCCAACGATAAGAACCTCTACGCGCTCGATCCCCAGACCGGAACGCCGCTCTGGCAGAGCGCACTGGATGGCCGCGTGAGCGCTGCCCCGGCGATCAGCCGCGGCTGGGTCATGGTCATGACCGATGCCGGAACACTCCATGCATTCAACTCGCCTAATCAACCTCCTTCTGTACCCTCGGAGTTGGCGGTCAACTCCAGCACGAACGCCGTGCTCAACACCTCCAGCGTCGCCTTCAGCTGGTCCTTCACCGACCCGGATCCCGCCGACGCCCAGACGGCCTTCACCCTGCGCCTGAGTTCCGTCGCCGGCTCATGGGACGCTCCGGCCTTCGACACGGGCCGTGTGGATTCCTCTTTCCCGGCCTTCCTGCTCTCCGCCTCCCTGCCCGATGGCCGCTACTTCTGGCAGGTGCGAGTATTCGACACCTTCGGCGAACCGAGCCCCTTCAGCGCGGGCGCCGACTCCTTCATCTGGGATCACGCAGTCCCTGTCGTGTCCATCGCCTCTCCCGTGGCGGGCGGGACCTTCCTCCCGGGGCACATGCTGGAAGTCTCCTTTAGCGCAAGCGACACGCTCGACTCCGCGCCCGTTGTTTCCGCGACCTTGGTCCAGATCCAGGACCTCGGCCGGCCTCGCGGCGAACAGCCGGCCCGAGTGCCCGTGCTCTCTGGAGCAGTCCTCGATCCCGCGACCCTCGATGACGGTCTCTGGCTGCTGGAAATATCCGCGACGGACAGCGCAGGAAACTCCACCACGACCGTTTCCGGCGCCTTCAGCATCCTTCACGACATGGCCCCTCCACGCACCACGTTCGCAATGGGAGCGCCGCAAGCTGCCGGAGGGCCCGATGGATCCATCTTCGTCACGAGACAAACTTCATTCACCCTCTCCGCGCTCGACGATCTGATATCAGCCGACGGCATCGGCCTCGGGGTCGCCTCGCTGCGTCTGAACGTGGACGGCATCCAGCGTCTGCTGGCGCAGAACCCCGCTCCCGCGCAGGGACAGGCTTTCAATTCTAGCCTCATGCTGGAGACGGACCCTGATGGCCTTCACCTGCTGTCCTACTTCGCCCAGGACATCCTGCAAAACGCGGAAAGCATCCATTTCTCGACCGTGGCCGTCGACAATACCGCACCGCAAACCACCCTCGCGCTCTCCGGCGGACAGCAAGCGAACGTCGGCTCGGAATTTTACGCATCCTCCGGCACATACTTCAGCCTGAGCGCGCTCGACCCCGAGACCAACGGCGTCGCTTCCGGCTTGTCCTCCACGCACTTCCAGGACAACAACAGCGGGCTCCAAGCCTACGCAAGTCCCTTCGCCTTGGCCGAAGGCTCGCATACGCTCACCTATCAGAGCGCGGACCGCCTCGGCAATCTCGAGGTGCTTCGCAGCAGCACGGTCTTCGTCGACGCCGCAGCGCCCAGCCTAAGCCTTGTCCCAGTCAACGGCAGTACCCTGACCGTGGCCATACCACAAATCGTCGCCAGCTACGCCGATGCGCGCCCGGGCATCAATCTAAACTCAGTGCGTATGACCTTGGACAACGTTGACGTAACTGCCCAATCCGCCATGACGGAGACCTCAGCCAGCTTCACTCCCGCAACGCCGCTGGCGCAGGGCCTGCACATTATCACGGCTGTGGTGGCCGACTTGGTCGGCAACGCAGCCTCGCTGAACTCGACATTCTTCATCGATAGTTTGACCCCGGTCACCACGCTCACCATCGGTACACCCAGCTTCAGTTCCGGCACGGTCTTCGTCACCAATGCGACGCTGCTGGGCCTGAGCGCCTCTGAGCCTGCACAGATCTCCTACAAAGTGGACAGCGCAAGCTTCACAACCTTCACCGCGCCCTTCACGCTGACCGGCGACGGGCCCCATTCCATCGCCTTCTTCAGCGTGGATACCGCAGGCAACACAGAATCCATAAACATCCGCTCGTTGACCGTAGACGCCACTCCGCCGAGCACGGACCTCCTGGTCAACGGCCAAGTGAGCGACGCGACCTCTCTCGTGTTGATATCGACTGATGTTCTGGCGTTCGCCGCCGATGACGCCGGGGCTGGCGTGGCCGCAACGCTCATCGCGCTCGATGGCGCGGCGCCCGCGCCCTTCACCACGGCATTCTCGCTTACGCAGGGCACGCACACGCTGGCCTTCCATAGCCGCGACAATCTAGACAACCAAGAACTGGAACATGCCGTTGCCATCACAGTACTGTCACCAGATTCAACGCCGCCCAGCCTGAGCATCCTCCCAGTCAACGGCAGTACCCTGACCGTGGCCATACCGCAGATCGTCGCCAGTTACGCCGACGCGCAATCAGGCATAGATCCAAGTTCGGTGCGTTTGATCCTGGACGGCGTTGACGTGACCGCCCAGGCATTCGTAACGGACGTCTCTGCCAGCCTCACGCCCGCCACAGCGCTGGCGCAGGGCGCGCACACGGTAACGGCATCCGTGCAGGATACGGCAGGCAACGCCGCTTCGGCAAAGAGCGCGTTCTTGATAGATTCGCAGGCCCCGGTCATAGCAATCACCTCGCCCGCAGCGGGCGCAATCCTGAATTCTACCTCGGCGATCCTGACAGCAACTTATGCGGATGCGGGGACCGGCCTTTTGCCCGTGAGTATCCGTCTTCTGCTCGATGAGACAGTTCTCCCGGCGCAACTCCGTTGGACAGGCGGCGGCGAGCCGACAACTTGGCAGTCCTCCGTACCTCTTCCTGAGGGACTCTTCAGCATGGGCGTCGTGGAAGCCGGCGGACGCGTCTACGTCGCCGGCGGCGGTGTCGCAGGACAGATCAGGAGCAGCGTGTATTTCGCCTCGATCCTTCCGGATGGACGCCTGGGTCCGTGGACCGCGACCACGCCGCTGCCTCAAGTGAACATGCGCGTGAATCTGATCCATGCGCAGGGGCGGATCTATGTTCTGGGAGGGGCGGGCTACGGCGGCGGGTTCGCCGCATCCTACTATGCGGATGTCCAGGCGGACGGGTCCTTAGGCGCATGGACTCCCCTGCCGAACATGCCGTGGGGCGCTCGCAGCGGCTTCGGCGCCGTGCTGTTGAGCGGACGGGTCTACGTCTACGGCGGGTACACGGAGGACTGCGCGACTCATGCGGAAGCGTACTACGCCGTGCCGTGCAGCCAGGGCCTGTGCCATCCGCAGACGGGCCTGTCGGATGCTCCGTGGCTGGCGACCACGGCCATGGCGCAGGATCTGGCATTCTTCGGCGCGGCAGGAATGGGGAACCGCGTCTACGCAGCCGGCGGCACGCGCGGCTGCGGACAGAGCTCGCGTTCCGAGGTCTGGTACAGCGAGGCGGGTCCTGATGGGGCGCTGGGCGCTTGGCAGCAGACCGCGCAGCTGCCGCAAGGGTTCGCGAATCCGCGGATGGCGGCGAGCGATGGGACTTTTTATGTGATGGGCGGCAACGATGTCTCCGGGGAGCTGTCCGCGG